>DAIOXE010000011.1:107988-155558 GCA_036758125.1 Mucilaginibacter sp. | reverse complement strand
CATTAAAGCGCTGACAGCTGAAAAGTTCATCAATAATTTTAATGCGTTTGCCCTGATTGTAGCGGTTATTATGTTTATGTTCGGATAAAAAACCATTTAAAAACGCCGTAGAGACGGGATGCATCGCGTCTCCACGCCTTCTATACATTTTCTAACAGGAAGTCCCCGCTTATGCCCAATTTGCTATGTATGGCTTTAAGAAACATTACATCAGGCTCGCGTTTGCCATTTAATATTTGCGATAATTTAGAAGTTCCCAAGCCCAGCATTTCTGCAAGTTTGGCCTGGTTAAGGTTCAATTCTCTAATTTTATGCTGAACAAGAGCATTGATGGTAACCGGCAAAGGCATTATTTTTAAAATATTATCTTCGTATTGCTCAATCAGCAAACTTAGGCTGCTTAATTCCTCCTGCTCTTGTACAGATAAAGAATTAAAACCGCCGCCATTTGTCGCCTTCTCAATAAATTTTTCTATTAAAGCCATTACCTGGTTGTACTGTGCTTCATTTCTTATCTTATCAATCATTGTTTATCTTAAATAGTCGAACAATCAATTTTATCATATTCGCTGTGAGTACCTATGAAACGTATAAATAAAGTCCGCTTATCAAAGAATATCATCGCAACAAGCCTGAAATCGTTTCCTTTAATGTTAAACACATATCTGTCATTGCCGATGTAATCCACATTATTAAACACTTTCCTTATATCCGCCAACTTATTCCAATCAGCTGCCTTTGCAATATTGTACCAATTATTTAATGGTGCCGCCGACAACGGATGCTTTTCTGCAAATGTTGAAAGCGCCTTTTTGATAAGGATAACCATTGATGCAAATATAAGAAATATTTCTAAAAATGAAATAAATTCTAAAAAATGAAATAAAGGAATAGTAGAAAATTCACAGACCAGGTATTTCTACTGTCCAAATGCGAATCAAGATAGTTAATTGTAGTCATAAATTATCCAACCTTACGCCACAACCCCATTTCCTAATCCCCCAACTTTTTCGCAATTTTAGCCCGTAAAAAATCTTCACCATGAACTATTGGCTCGTAAAATCAGAACCCGAAAAATACAGCTGGGAAAAATTTAATAAAGATGGCCGCACCTTTTGGGATGGCGTGCGCAATTACACCGCACGGAATAACCTGAGAGGCATGACGGAAGGCGACCTGGTGCTGTTTTACCACAGTAACGAGGGCAAGGAAGTGGTGGGCATTGCCAAAGTGGTAAAAGAGGCTTACCAGGATCCAACCACCGATGACACGAACTGGGTGGTGGTTGACCTTTCGCCCGTTAAGCCGCTGAAAAACCCGGTTACCCTGGCCAGTATAAAGGCCGAGCCGGCGTTAAAAGATATACAGCTGGTTCGTTTGGGCAGGTTGTCGGTCGTCAGCCTGAAAGCGGATGAGTTTGATAAGATTGTTGCAATGGGGAGTTGATTTTTTTAAAATGAAGTAAAATAAATGCATTATCGAAGGCTGCCAATCATCAACTATTTTTTAAGGGCAGCTGTAGGTGTATTTATTTATTTGCTGCCTTTAACAGCATCGGCTCAATCCCCTTTTAAAAACTTTGAGAATTTATTCACTACGCCAAAAAGTTACGTAATCAACTATGCAAAAACGCCCCCAATAGTTGACGGCGATATAAACGACGCCGTTTGGCAGCAGGCCAAATGGACGGATGATTTTGTGGATATTGAAGGCAGCCTGAAACCAATGCCGCCCCTGCAAACCAATGTAAAAATGCTTTGGAGTGATAGTTGCCTTTATATCGCCGCGCAAATCCACGACCCGAATGTGTGGGCCACATTAAGGCACCATGATGATATTGTTTTCAGGGACAACGATTTTGAGGTTTTTATTGATCCCAATAACACAACGCACCGGTATTTTGAAATAGAATACAATGCCCTGAATACTGTTTTCGACCTGTTTTTAAACAAACCCTACCGAAACGGCGGCAGCGCGATGACCAGTTGGCATGTGGAAGGCATGCGTTCGGCGGTAAAGGTACAGGGCACAATAAATAACTCATCCGACATCGACCAGGGCTGGACCATTGAGATCGCCATACCCTTCAAAGCCGTCAGCCTTGGTAACAATATACAGGCGCCGAAGGATGGAACTTTATGGCGCATCAATTTTTCCCGGGTGGAGTGGGATACCAAAGCGGTTAACGGCGAATATATTAAACTAAAAGACAGTGCAGGTGTTAATTTGCCGGAGCATAATTGGGTCTGGTCGCCGCAGGGCGTTGTTAATATGCATTATCCGGAACGCTGGGGATATTTATACTTCAGTAAAACCGTCGAAAGTAACAAAGCGTTTACTTTGCCTTATGATGAATTGCAAAGGCGATATTTATGGCTGGTTTATTACCGGGAGGAGAATTGGCGCAAGCAGCATCATACTTATAACCAATCGTTGAAAAAGTTTGGCCTTAAAAGCGGCGTTATAATTAACGGCAACATCAATAGCCTTGAAATTGAAGCTACAAGGCACCAGTTTATGGTATTTATTACCGATGGGAAAAACAATGTTACATGGTCGATAAATGAAGAAGGATTAGTAAGGCAATTAAAGGCAGACGAATAAATCCGGGTCATTGATGGTAAAAGACTTGGCTTCTTAAAAGTGCTTACTCCTGAGGATCCCAAATAATTGGTCATAGTGAACTTAGTGACCTCCTTTGTGTACCTTGTGGTTTATTTTTTACCGCTAAGAACACAAAGGGTTTCACAAAGAACACAAAGTTTTTATGTTGAAAAAACGTAATTCAAATGAATAAACGCGAGTTTTTAAAAGCAGGCTTATTGGTTGGCATAGCATCGCAGTTGCCTTTAAAGAGTGATGCATCGGTTAATGCTTTCAACAAAAAGAGGAAAAAGCTAAAAAACTGGGTATGGATAAGCCCCAACCAAAAAGATACGGATGATGAGCTTAAAACGCGATACGCTGCATACAAAGCTGCCGGGATAACCGGGGTATTTATTGAGGCTGACAGCGAACGCCACTTCCGTACGGCAAAAGCGCAGGGTCTTGAAGCACACCGCTGGATGTGGACTTTTAACCGCGCCGAACTGGTAGATACACATCCAGATTGGTACAGCAAAAACAGGAATGGCGATTCGTGCGCCGACAAGCCCCCTTACGTAAAGCATTACCGCTGGCTTTGCCCCTCGCGGCCGGAAGTACAGCAATATTTGGAACAACAGGTAAGCGATATTTTAGATAAAGATTACATCGACGGCATCCACCTGGATTATGTGCGGTACTGCGACGTAATACTGCCTGTAAATCTTTGGGCCAAATACAATATTGAGCAAACCATGGAATTGCCCGAATATGATTATTGCTATTGCGATGTTTGCCGGGCCAATTTTAAAGAGCAATACGGGATCGATCTTTCGGATCTTCAATACCCCGAGGCAAGCCTTTCATGGCGGCTGTTCAGGTATAACAACATCAGCAGGGTGGTAAATAGTATATCGGCTATTGCACGTCAGCATAAAAAAGCAATTACTGCGGCTGTTTTTCCAACACCCGAAGTTGCCCGCCGTATTGTGCGGCAGGATTGGACCAACTGGAAACTGGATGGCGTTTGCCCGATGATATACCATGGTTTTTACAAAGAAGACGTACGCTGGATAGGTGACGCGGTTGCCGAAGGCACACATTTTTTAGCCGGTTCATTCCCATTATATGCCGGCCTATACTTGTCCGATTTTAAAAGTGACGATGAATTGCAGCAGGGGATACAACTTGCTTTAAAAAACGGGGCGGCCGGTGTTTCGTTTTTTGGTAACCCAACACAGCAGGTTTTGGATATTTTGAAGCAGGAAGTTTCAAAATAAAAATAGAATTTAGCAATTATGAACTATCGTAATTTTAAAGGAACATCCATAGCCGAAGTTGGCCTGGGAACCTGGCAGTTGGGAAGCGCCGACTGGGGCAATGTTGACGAAACCGAAGCTTTCAGAATTTTGCAGGCTTATACCGGCGCAGGCGGCAATTTTATTGATACTGCCGATGTTTACGGCATGGGCGTAAGTGAAACCGTGATCGGGAAATTTTTAAAAACAGTTTCATCGGATGTTTTTGTGGCTACCAAACTTGGCCGCAGGCATGACGGCATTAATGGCTGGCCCCAAAACTTTAGCTATGACACCATGAAACGGCAGGTTGAAGATTCGCTGAACCATTTCGGTATTTCTCAATTATTTTTGGAGCAGCTGCATTGTATCCCGACAGAAGAAATGAAGCGCGGAAAGGTATTTGACCATCTGCGCAAATTGCAGCAGGAAGGGTTAATAAAGCATTTTGGCGCCAGCGTTGAAACCAGTGAAGAAGCGTTGATCTGCCTTGAACAGGATGGGCTGGCCTCGCTGCAAATTATATTTAACCTTTTCAGGCAGCATGTTGCTGATGAGGTTTTTGCAAAGGCTAAGGAAAAAGATGTCGCGCTGATTATTCGCGTACCCTTGGCAAGTGGTTTACTGAGCGGCAAATTCAATAAAAATACCCGTTTTGAAAAGAATGATCATCGCAATTACAATGCAAATGGCGAAGCATTTAATGCCGGCGAAACGTTTTCGGGCATTGATTTTAATGAAGGGCTAAGGCTGGCAGAAAAAATGAAGGCCCAACTGCCGGATGAACATATGGCCGCCTGGGCGATCCGATGGATACTGGATCATCCCGAAGTAACAACTGTAATACCGGGGGCGTCAAAAGTATCGCAGGTAAATTCAAATGTATCCGCATCTTCATTGCCGCCTTTATCTCAAAATATTCACCGGCAGCTAAGAAAATTATATGATGAGGAAATTCATGATAAGATAAGAGGGCATTTTTAGTCTTGATTTTCCCCAAAAAACAAAGCCTTCAATTCGGTGGCATCATCCGGCTTCATTTTTCCGGCAAGTATCAGGCGCAACTGCCGGCGGCGAAGTGCACCATCAAATAATACCATTTCGTCTTTGGTTTCGGGCACTAATTCAGGTACAGGTATGGTCAGGCCGTTTTGATCAAGCGCGATGAAAGTATAATAGGCCTCATTGCTTTTAATTCTTGTGCCCGACGGTATATTTTCCGCCCAAACGTCCAACCTTACTTCGAGTGAAGTGGTAAATGCACGCGATACTTTTGCTTCAATAGTGATCACGTCGCCCAGTTTAATGGGATGTTTAAAGGAAACGTTATCAACCGAAGCCGTCACCACAATACGGTTGCAATGTTTTTGCGCCGATATAGCCGCGGCAATATCCATCCAATGGAGTAAACGCCCGCCCATTAAATTGTTAAGCGTGTTAGTATCGTTGGGCAATACCAGTTCATTCATTATGGTGTGTGATTCTTTAGGCGTTTTTCCTTTCATGGATCCGGGGTTTTCTACAAAGATAGTTAATAAGGTTAAAGGCGAAAGGTAAAAGGAAGTCCGAAAGTCGGGAAAGTCCGAAAGAAGCTGCAACAGGCCACTTTCACCTTTCGCCTTTCACCTTTCACCTTCCCCCTTGCCTATATAAAGTAATTCCATTAGTTTTAGCCGCTTATTAATAATCAAATTCCTTTTATGAAATATCAACATATGCGGCTTAAGATGACTTTTATATTCATACTATGCTGCTTGCTTACCTATAATCTAAAGGCACAAAAACAACAATACAGCAGTTTAGCGGATGCTTTAAGATCAGAGGGCAACTTGTCTGGCAATCCAGGCCCGCAAAGCGTTAACTGGACAAATGAGGGGAATAAATACTCCTATATTAGTAATGATGAGATCCGTTCAATGGATCCTAAAACATTGCAGGATGAATTGGTATTTACCAACAAAGGCATCACTTTTCCTGAAAGCACCAAGCCATTTGAATATGAGTCGTTCCAATGGTCGCATGATTCAAAACACCTTGTTTTTAAAACCAATACCCGGCATATCTATCGCCGCTCGGCTATATCTGATTATTTTGATTATAATGTAGATACCAAACAGTTAAAACAGGCCGCAAAAGACGCCCGCACAGCAGAGCTATCGCCCGATGGCACAAAAGTGGGTATGGAGCGCAACGGCAATATGTTCGTTTACGATTTCGCAAGCGGTAAGGAACAAGCTTTAACAAGCGATTCAACCAGCGACAGCGGCACTTTTAACGGTCATTACGATTGGGTTTATGAAGAAGAATTTGGGCAGGCGCAGGCATGGAACTGGTCGAAGGATAGTAAATATATCGCCTTCTGGCAGTTTGATGAGCGCCCCGTGCCCGATTTTCAGATGACCAACTATGATGGGATACACCCGGAACAAGTACATATTCCCATACCACAAGTAGGTGACCCCAATCCGTCAGTAAAAATTGGTGTGGTTGATGTTGCATCAGGCAAAAAAGTATGGCTTACGCCGGATGAAACAGGCGATTTCTATATACCGCGCATCTATTGGACAAGCAACCCCGATATTTTGGCAATGATGACCCTTAACCGTGCTCAAAACCACATGAAACTTTACTTTTTTAATGTGAAAACCGGCGAACATCATGTGGTACTGGAAGAGCAAAACACCACCTGGGTAGCCATTTTTAATTTTTATACCAATGTGAACGATATGGTCTATTTCCCTGAGAAATCAAAAGAGTTTTTCTGGGTATCCGACCGTTCAGGCTATTATCATATTTACCGGTACAGCTATGATGGCAAGCTGATTAACCAGGTTACCAAAGGCAATTGGGATATGATAAAAGTTACAGGCATCGACCCTGAAACAAAAAAGATATACTACTTATCCGCCGAAGATGGAGGCCTTGAGCAGCAATTTTATTCCATCAAATTCGACGGCAGCGACAAAACAAAGCTATCAACTGTACCAGGTTATCACGACATCAACATGTCGCCCAATACCAAATATTACATCGAATCCTACAACAATGTCAGTACCCCGTTGCATGTGGCGTTGTGTAACGATCATGGGAAGGTTTTAAAAATGCTGGAGGATAACCATGCCGTTGATGAATATTTACAAACACATGCTTATTCGGCGCCGGAATACTTTAAGTTTAAAACATCGGATGGCGTTAGCTTGGATGGCTATATGATCAAACCCTTTAATTTCGATCCCAACAAAAAATATCCTGTAGTAATGACCGTTTATGGCGGCCCTGAATCGCATGAGGTATTTAACAGTTTTTCGACAGATATATGGCAGCAATGGCTGGCGCAAAACGGTTACATTGTTGCCGATGTTAATAACCGGGGCATAGCTAATTATGGCAGCGCTTTTATGAAAGTTGTTTACAAACAGCTCGGCAAATGGGAAAGCAATGATTTTGTGGAAACCGCAAATTACCTCGCCAAAATGCCTTTTGTCGATGCCTCGAAAATGGCCATTATGGGAACCAGTTATGGGGGTTACAGCACAACCTATACCCTGCTAACCCATCCGGGCGTATTTAAGGTAGGTATCGCCAACTCGCCTGTAACGGACTGGCGGTTGTATGATGATATTTACACCGAGCGTTATATGGCCCCTTTACCTGATAATGAGACAGGTTATAACAGCAGCTCGGATATGACGTATGCCGCTAACCTGAAAGATCGTTTATTGCTGATCCATTCCATGAGCGATGATAATGTTCACCCGGCAAACACTATGCAGTTGTTAACAGCTTTAACAAATGCGGGCAAAGATGCCGCGCTGCGCATTTACCCGCCGGGGGCGCATGGCGCGGCTTACAACTGGCAAAGCTACATCCTTATAGAAGATGTAAGTTTCCAGTTTTTGGAGCGTTATTTAAAAGGAAATAATGATTTGCCGAATTTGAATGGGAAATGATTTCGGATTTCGGATGTTCGATTTCGGATTTAAAAAACTCTGTCATTTCGACGAGGAACGAGGAGAAAACTTATCGGACATGCAAAGCGAGTTATGCATAGCGCATAAGTTTTCTCACTATCGTTCGAAATGACAATGATTTTTAAAAACAAATCCGAAATCGAACATCCGAAATCCGAAATAAGAATTATGTTAAAAAGAGGATTGCCCCCGTCACATCTGGGGGAGATATTAAAAGAGATGTTTATCGCTGAACGCGGCTTAACTATTACGGAAGTAGCCAAAGGGTTAAATATGGCAAGGGCTAATTTATCATCTGTGATCAATGGCCATTTGGGGATTGGTCCTGAACTTGCTGTTAAACTATCAGAAGCTTTTGGAAATACTACGCAATTTTGGACTAATTTGCAGAATAATTTTGAATTGTGGCATGCCGAGCGAAAAGTTAATCGATCGGCCATTCGCCACTTTGATAAAATAGCGGTATAGTGGCGCCTGTTCATACGTCCTGGCTCAAGTCAGCAAACATGCAAATCTTTGTCTCCGAATACAATTGCCTGTTCTTGAGCGCGGATGCTCAAAACAAAATCATTCAAGCGAGGACCCTTGGGCGTGATACTTAATAAGGTATTTCAATTGATAAACCTAAGTATGAAGTTTGCGCATATCGGACATAGCGTAACCGATTATTACGCCAATAAGAGCGCCAACGGTGGCGTTATCCAAAAATCCGAGGTATCTGGAAATTATAACAGCGGTCAAGGCGATAAATAGGGTAATAACTTCAATGACATATTTTCTTAAAAGAAAAACCCGCATACCGATCTCAAATTTCAATTGATTATCATCCATAATATTTAAATAAACACTAAACATAAGTAAAATGAAATATACAATCAATGAGTTTCGCAAAGAGTATCCGACTGATGATGTTTGTTTAGATAAGATATTCCGATATTCCAATTGAGGTATGGAAATAAAAATCTTCTTTATGATTGAGGTTTGGCTGGTTATTCGGCTTGGCCTCTTTTTGTTTTTTCTTTGCCATAGCGTAAAATGAGTATATTTATTAATTTTATAACATGAAACAATACCCTAAAATATTATTCAGAAGTCCTAATTCAAGGGAAAAACTAATTATACTCCTATACCAAACAAGAGATGAAGCGTTGAATGATTTCAAACAACTTGAATCTCATAATTTCTGTTGGTATAAAGACGGCTTAGAAATTAAAATTTCACTTAAAATTAAAAGCGGTGCAACTATAACGATTATATTAAATGAAGAAACAAAAAATGATGTAAATTACAATTGGTTAATAAATCATAAGTTAACTCATATTACTACAGCTTCATATGAGGTTGGTATTGATGAACCCAACCCTTCGATTGATTTAAATCGGCAAGTTCTTTGTCCGTAAATCCGTAAAAACCCTCATTTCTTTAATAGTTTCACTACCTGATACATTAATGTCAACTATTAATTTTCCGGGATTTCCCCCCGCCTGTTTAAGCGACCACGCTTGAACACGAAAAGTTTTGAGCGTCCTCACTCAAGTCAACAAACTTTGCAAATCTTTAACTGCAAATCCATGCTTGTTATTAAGCTATGCACTCGAAA
Organism: Mucilaginibacter sp.; assembly: GCA_036758125.1. Lineage (GTDB taxonomy): Bacteria > Bacteroidota > Bacteroidia > Sphingobacteriales > Sphingobacteriaceae > Mucilaginibacter. The sequence continues at coordinate 146,106 of DAIOXE010000011.1, read as the reverse complement.
AAAATCATTCAAGTGGGGACGCTTGAACCGGGAGAGACAAGGAACACATAGTCGCTACGAGGCATCTTGTAAGCCCTACTATTGCATTTTACAGAAAAGAACCTCTTGTTATTGCGCCTTCAGGATCATACCAAGCTGAATCTATAAAGCTTTGTATTTCCTTGACAAACATTAAAATGACATCTGCTGAAATAGGAAAGTTTTTATGTTGTTGCTTTATTTCTTCGAGAGAACTTCTTTTTTCAAACGGTAGCCTTTTAGCCTTACGAAGAAGAAATACGTTGTCAATTTCAGTAAGCCTTGTGTCTTCAGGTTGCATGTCGAGGTATTCCACCAGAGCATAGTATTTTGCAATCGGACAACCATGTTTTAATCTGGCAGCGGTACCCGCACACTCTTGAAACATTGTTTTATCATAGTTTACTTTACATTCTGCAGATAAAACGGCCAAGTGAAATTTTCCGCTAATTGTTTTCGGCCCGCTAAATTTAGGTTCGGACGAAAATTTGTAATGGATGGTTTTCCCAATCGTAAAATCTTGGTCTTTCACTTTGATAATTACTTCAGGCTTTTCGTTTAAATTAGCAATACTTGAAGGTCTGAATGCTAAAGACATAAAAGCTGTGTGCGATCCGGCTTCTAAATCAAAATTTGGCAGGCTATTTAATATTGATGGATGAACTAAATGAATTAAAAATTCTTTCATAATACTATTGTCTAACTTTAGTTGTCCTTTTTGTCTTCTCAAAAAAGGAGAGCCTTTTGTTGCGACCAAATCTATCTCAATGTAATCTTTATATTCATTTAAAAGTGCCGTCATTTCCCGCACTCGCAGTTCACCAACAGAAGTTAAACCGACCATTTTTTTTATCCAAACCTCATATGCAGCTAAGGCTTCTTTTAATAAATCAATATCATCTTTTGCCTTTGGATTGCCAAGAGCAGCAACGATTTTTTCTTTATGGATAGCTGCAATTAAGCTTTCCTTATGTGGCTGTTCAGTTGATTCTGGTTCTACAGTGTGTTCATTTTCTTCTGGGAATTCATCGAGCTGTTCATCAGTCATTTACAAGAATATTAGTTGGATTAAATAAAGGGGACGGCTGTATAAGATCTATAGTTTTGATTGCATCAATTATATCAAATGTAATTTCATCTTTAGATTTCGTCAAACTGTTTTCTAAGTGTTTTAGTGCTATCGATTTGCCATGATTAAAATTTAATATTGAATGAGAAATCTTTTCAGCAATGATAATATCTTCTTTAATACTTATTCCAAACTTGTTAGTAAACTTTCTTTCTAAAGTTCTAATATTAGAAAATCCACAAGACTTTTCAAGAATTTCGATTATCAATTGCCCATTGTAAAAAGGAATTCCCCTAACGTTTGATTCACGTCCTAAAACCAACACCATTTTACCATTTTGTTTAAGTGCCTTCCAAAATGAATTTAATGCAATTTCCATATCAATGCAATATTGGATCACTGTTTTAAATCTATTTCCTCTGTTTTTCCTATTCGAGCCAAATTCACTATGAGCCACTTTTAGAATATCGAATTTGAAGGTTTCAATAATTGCTCTGTAATTTTGATGATAATTAAATACATTAATGTACGGTGGAGACGTTAGAAGAAAATCTATTTCCCCCTCTAGTTCGCAACCTACACTTTTAGCGTCTTTCAAATGCGCATTTATACTTTGTTCTGAATAGGGTAAGCTAAATAACGCTTTTTTAGTAAATAGGAACGATTTATAAATTGAATCTTTAACAGTTAGAGTTTTATCCCTTTCAGATTGAAAAAGAATGTTTAATAAAAAAATCCTTTCTTGTTTGTCTTGAATAAGATCATTAAACCTAATTCCAAAATTTAAAAGATTTGAATAAGATTCCCTATAATCAAGTTTATCAATATATACCTTTTGTCCATTAAGATTTAGAAGCTGCGACTTCAATTTCGCTTCAAAAGCTTCATGGAAAATATGTCTTTCTGCAAAAGGCATATTGCAAAATGTAAAGAATTTGGACATTGCATATGCAGAAGGATTGATTTCAAACCCAGTAGCCATAAGTTCTAGTTTTGCGGATTCTTGTAATACTGTCCCGCTGCCCGAGAAAGGATCTAATATCTTATCACCTGGTTTGGTAAATGTTTGAAGAATGTACTCGACAAATTCAGGTGTAAATTGCCCTCGCCAATTAAATAAATTTGATCTTTTTTTTATCGCGACATCTAATCTTTCTTGTGCTAAAACCATATTCAAAGATACCATTTTAAGATGACTTTTAGCGATCAAAAGAATTCGAGTTGTCAACATTTGAAAGATTACTATTCCATAATGTATGGCGACTTATATATACAAAACATATAGTTCTAAATCCTATTCATGTGGATGCCGTCTATGAAATTTACCCCCCCCACCACTTTTCCCATTTCCTAGTCTGGCCCCTTTTTCCCAATTTTACACCACAAAAATCTTCACCGGATTTTGGATTTCGGAATTAAAGGCGAAAAGCTAAATCCAAAATCGAACATCCGAAATCCGAAATTATTAACCCCACGTTTTTTTCTCCACATTAAATCCGAAATCAAACATCCGAAATCCGAAATTCATTAACTTTGCTATCTTCACATAAAGGATATAGCTGTCATGCCGGATTTTTCGCACTTACACGTACATACACAGTTTTCGTTGCTCGACGGTGCCGCCGATATATCAAAACTATATAAAAAAGCGGCTGCGGATGGCATGAAAGCGCTTGCCATTACCGACCATGGCAATATGTTCGGCGTGTTTAAGTTTGTGGCCGAAGCGGGGAGACATAATATAAAACCTATTGTAGGCTGCGAGTTTTATGTGGTTGATGATCGGCATAAAAAGCAATTCACCAAAGAGAAAAAGGATAAAAGATACCACCAGCTAATGCTGGCAAAAAATCCCGAGGGCTATAAAAACCTGGTTAAGCTATGCTCGCTGGGTTATATCGAGGGCCTTTACAGCAAATGGCCGCGAATTGACAAGGAGCTAATTTTAAAATATCATAAAGGTATTATAGCCACTACATGTTGCCTTGGGGCATCCGTGCCACAAGCTATTTTAAGTAAAGGAGAGGCCGAAGCTGAAGAAGAATTTAAATGGTGGCTTGACCTTTTTGGAGAAGATTATTATATCGAGATGCAACGCCATGACATCCCGGAACAAAATACAGTAAACGCGGTACTCTTAAAATTCGCGAAAAAGTATAATGTAAAGGTGATCTGCTCCAACGATTCGCATTATGTGGATCAGCAGGACTCCAACGCGCATGATATTTTGCTTTGTGTAAATACCGGCGATATGCAAAGTACGCCGATAGCTACAGATGAAGAAGGCGGCAAGGGTTACCGCTTTGGTTTCCCGAATAACCAGTTTTATTTTAAAACGCAGGATGAAATGGGCAAGTTGTTTGACGATTTGCCCGAGTCGTTGGATAATACCAACGAGATAATCGATAAAGTTGAGGTATTGAAGCTAAAGCGTGATATTTTATTGCCTAACTTTGTTATTCCGCCCGAATTTAATATACATAAAACCCCGGATGCCGATACGCTTAACCAATGGGAGTATTTAAAGCATTTAACGTTCTTGGGCGCCAAAGAACGCTACATCGATCTGACGCCCGAAATCGAAGAGCGTATCAATTTTGAATTGTTCACCATTCGTACCATGGGTTTTGCGGGGTACTTCTTAATTGTCGCCGACTTTATTAAGGAGGGCCGTAACATGGGAGTATTCATCGGCCCGGGCCGTGGTTCAGCTGCCGGATCGGTGGTTGCGTATTGTACCGGGATCACCAATATCGACCCGATGAAGTACAACCTGCTGTTCGAGAGGTTCCTTAATCCCGACCGTAAATCAATGCCCGATATTGACACGGATTTTGATGATGCAGGCCGTCAAAAGGTGATTGATTATGTGGTGGAGAAGTACGGCAAAAACCAGGTAGCGCAAATCATTACTTATGGTTCCATGGCGGCCCGTACGAGCATACAGGATGTTGGCCGGGTGTTGGATATGCCGCTATCCGAAGTGAATGCGATTAAAAAGCTGGTGCCCGAAACTTTGGGGATCACTCTTAAAGATGCCATTGAACAAGTACCCGAGTTAAAGGAAATACTAAAGGGCAACGACCTTAAGGCCAATGTTTTACGTGAAGCTGAAAAACTCGAAGGCTCAGTACGTAATACCGGTGTGCATGCCGCAGGAATTATTATCGCGCCGTATGACCTTACCGATATTGTACCTGTTGCGGTTGCGAAAGATTCCGAACTGCTGGTAACCCAATATGACGGTCGTGTTATTGAAGACGCCGGGGTTATAAAAATGGACTTCTTAGGTTTGAGAACCTTAACCATCCTCAAAGATGCTTTAAGGCTTATCAAGCAAAATCATGATGTGACGATTGATATCGACACCATTCCGCTTGACGATCTGAAAACTTTTGAGCTTTACCAACGCGGCGATACTAACGGAACGTTCCAATTTGAAAGCGACGGGATGCAAATGTACCTGCGCGATCTTAAACCCGATAAGTTTGAAGACCTGATTGCCATGAACGCCCTGTACCGGCCGGGGCCAATCGAGTATATACCCAGCTTTATCCGGCGTAAGAATGGACAGGAACCCGTTGCCTTCGACCTGGCAGATATGGAAGAATACCTGGGCGAAACCTATGGAATTACGGTTTACCAGGAACAGGTGATGCTTTTATCGCAAAAGTTGGCAGGTTTCAGCAAGGGCGACGCCGACGTTTTGCGTAAGGCGATGGGTAAAAAGCAGATTGAGGTATTGAACAAGATGGAGGCCCAGTTTATGGAAGGCGCAGCCGCAAAAGGCCATCCCAAAGACAAGCTCACCAAAATATGGAACGACTGGAAAGCATTCGCTCAATATGCCTTTAATAAGTCGCATTCTACCTGTTACGCTTTTGTGGCTTATCAAACCGCTTATTTAAAGGCGCATTACCCATCCGAATACATGGCTGCGGTTTTAAACAACCAGAACAGCATGGACAAGATCACCTTTTTTATGGAGGAATGCCGCAGGATGGGCGTACAGGTTTTGGGCCCGGATATCAATGAGTCGGATATGGCATTTGCGGTTAATAAAAAAGGCCAGATACGTTTCGGGCTTACGGGGGTAAAAGGCGTTGGTGATAAAGCGGTGGAAAGTATTATTGAGGAACGCAAGGAACGCGGGCCCTATAAATCAGTGTATGATTTTGCGCAGCGTTCAAATACACGCAGCGTAAACCGGAAATCGTACGAGAACCTGGTTTATGGAGGTGGTTTTGATGAGTTTGGATTAAAAAGGGCGCAGTTTTTTGCCAAAACAGATAACGGCGTTTTAACAGGTATTGAGCGGTTGATTAAGTATGCCAATGATTACCAGAATGTACAAAGCAGTTCGCAGTCATCCTTATTTGGAGGAGGGGCGGTAAATTCATATATCCCCGAACCTGCCATGCCCGAAGCCGAAGAATGGCCGCTGATAGAAAAATTAAAGTATGAGAAAGAAGTAATCGGCATGTACCTGACCGGGCACCCGCTCGACAATTATAAGGTTGAGATGGAAAGGTTTTGCAATACCAGCATCAGCGATTTAAAAAACATGCAAAAAGCCCGTTCAGGCGAGGGCGGTGAAGAAATAATGGCCTCATTTAACCAGTTGCGAAAAAGAGGCGAGATATGTGTGGGTGGCCTGGTATCAAACGTCCAGCATAAAATGACCAAGAACGGCAAGCCTTTCGGCACTTTTGTGCTGGAAGATTATAATGAATCGTACGAGTTTGCCCTTTTTGGCGATGATTATGTAAAATTCCGTAACCTGATGATGGATGGCTATTTTTTGCATCTGAAAGGCATTATTGAAGAAAAATTCAGGCAGAAGGATAACTGGGATATGCGGATATTGAGCATAAGCCTGCTTTCGGAAATGCGCGATAAACTCACCAAATCATTAACCGTATGCCTTGACCTGAATGCTTTAAACAGTCAATTACTTGATAACATACAGGAACTCATCAATACCAATAACCAAAAATACCCGGTTAAAAACTGCACCCTCCGTTTTATGGTCAAAGACAGGGACGAGGCCATGCTAGTGGAACTGCCCTCAAAATCATTCAAAGTAAATCCAAGTGATGATTTGATGGCGGAGATATTTAGTTTGACCAATGTGCAGCCGGTGCTGAATTAACCACTTCTGTCATTTCGACGAGGAACGAGGAGAAAACTTATACAACTAACTGCTACGATTGTTTATGTGGAATTATAACTTTTATGTATACATCACTACCAATCCTGATAGAACGGTTTTATACATTGGTGTTACAAACGATTTAGGCAGAAGATTAGCAGAACATCGGGAAAATAAGGGACGCAAAACTACATTTGCCGGTAAGTACTATTGTTATAATCTAATTTACTATGAGCATTTTACTCATATAAATAATGCAATTGAAAGAGAGAAGGAAATAAAAAAATGGAGGCGAGAAAAGAAAAATTTGTTAATATCTTCATTAAATCCCGAATGGCGATTTATGAATGATGAAGTGAATGAGTGATTTCACGCTCAAATCCCATCAATCATGTTAGTCGGCGATGAACGAGGGAAAAACTTGGCAACCTGTAAAGTTCGTGATACATGTGGGTAAAGTTTTCTCCTCGTTCCTCGTCGAAATGACATCGGCGGTTAATTTAACTTTACAGGCTCCTCATTTTTACTCGCAGCCTTATGAAAGGGGTCGGAACTTTTCATGCTTTCTTTCATAAACTTTTCTAGGCTTTCTTTTATATAAACCTCCAGAATAGATCAATTTCTACTTTCTGACTTTTCGGACTTTCGGACTTTCCCAAAAAAACTATCTTTGCGCTATTATGAGCAAATCAACCGACGAACTTTTTAAAAACGTTATAGCACACGCAAAAGAATATGGTTTTGTTTTTCCTTCAAGCGAAATTTATGATGGTTTAAGCGCTGTTTATGATTACGGGCAAAATGGTGTGGAATTAAAGAATAACATCAAAACCTACTGGTGGAAAGCCATGGTACAAATGCACGAAAACATTGTCGGTATTGATTCGGCCATATTTATGCATCCTAAAATATGGGAGGCCAGCGGGCATGTAAGCAGCTTTAGCGACCCGATGATCGACAATAAGGTGACCAAAAAACGTTATCGTGCAGATCAGTTACTGGAGGACAAGGTGAGCGAATTGATCGCAAAGGCAGAAAGTAAAGTAAGCGAGTTAATGGAAAAAGCAGTCCAAGAAGCTAAAGTCAGAGGCATTGCTACTCATTATGAAGATGGCTTTGCAACCGGACCAATAAACATCGCTAAAGAACAGGCCTATCAGGATTTTTTACTTCAGGATGAGAATTACCGAAAAGGGTATGAGTTAATGGAAAAGATGGAAACCTTATTAAAAAAAGATGACCTTGCTGGACTTAGAGACTTAATTATTGAATATGATGTTCAAGACCCCATAAGTAAAGACAAACCTGATTGGACCGATGTCCGCCAGTTTAACCTGATGTTCAGCACCCAGATGGGCGCTGTGGCTGATGATGCTGATTTGGTTTACCTTCGCCCCGAAACCGCGCAGGGTATATTTGTGAACTATCTAAACGTGCAAAAATCAGGCAGGATGAAAATCCCGTTCGGCATTGCGCAAATTGGCAAGGCTTTTCGTAATGAGGTGATTGCCCGTCAGTTTATAATCCGTATGCGCGAGTTTGAGCAGATGGAAATGCAATATTTTATACGTCCGGGTACTGAAATGGAATGGTACGAAAAGTGGAAAGAAAAACGTATGCAATGGCACCTTGCTTTAGGCACTGATCCGGCTGATTACCGCTTTCACGATCATGCTAAACTGGCCCATTATGCAAACGCCGCAGTTGATATTGAATTCGATTTTCCATTCGGTTTTAAAGAGATTGAAGGTATCCATAGTCGCACCAATTTTGATTTGACCCAGCATCAAAAGTTTTCCGGTAAAAAAATGCAGTATTTTGACCCTGAAATTGATCCTGAAACCGGCAAGCCTTATGGCAATTATATCCCTTACGTAATTGAAACATCGATAGGTTTAGACAGGATGTTTCTACTTACCATGATAAACGCCTACGATGAAGAAGACCTGAGTACCGAAGAAAAGCAGGACAGCCGCACCGTATTAAGGCTTCACCCATGTCTTGCGCCAATAAAAGCGGCAATTTTCCCATTAATAAAAAAAGACGGTCTGCCTGAAAAAGCACGTGAGATCATGGATTCTTTAAAGGTGGATTTTAATCTTCAATATGAAGAAAAAGATACCATAGGCAAGCGTTACCGCCGCCAGGACGCGATCGGTACACCATTTTGCATCACGATTGATCATCAAACATTAGAAGATAATACGGTAACTATCCGTCACCGCGATACCATGCAGCAGGAACGTGTGAATGCTGGCGATTTGGAGAAGATAATCGGCGCTCTGGTGAGTTGGAAGAATTTGTTGAGGTAGGTTAATATTTACACCAGCTTTACCAGGCTGTCCCCGTCCAAAATGGGAATTGCTGTGGTCAGGTCAACCTGCAAACAAAATTCAATATCCTTTTCAATGCCAAGTTTTTTGAGGCGTTCGCTGTGGGATGTTTTTTTGAGATATTCGTTTATATCGTGTTTGCCAATTTGGTAGAGGTCATTGGCGGCAATGGCGGCATCGTCCAGTTTAAAGTTGGATCCTTTTAACTGCTCAATTACAGCTCCCGCAAAAAGGGCGTCTTCCAGGTTGAAATTATTCTTCCAGCCTGCGCAAACGAGCAGAAGGTTTTCGTCCTGTGTTTTAAGCCAGCTGCATAACGCGGTAAGATTTAAAAATGAGCCTATGACAATCTTTTTTGCGCTGCGTGATAAGTGCAGTGCATGTGTGCCATTGGTAGTGGTTAACACCACCATTTTGCCTGCAACTTTTTCTTTGGTGTAAGAGAACGGGGAATTGCCAAAATCAAAGCCGTCCACAACTTTGCCGTCGCGCTCTGCGGCCCGTAAATAATCAAGTCCCATTTCGCTGTAAGCTGCACACTCTTCAACTTCAGCTACCGGGATTATTGCCTTGGCGCCGTTTTCAATACCATAGCAAATAGACGACGTGGCCCGGAAAATATCGATAATAACAACAATATAATCCTCAACCGTATAAAGCGGAATGAGCGCAGGGGAGAGGCAAACATTTAAGTCATTGGTCATTGGGTCATTGAGTCATTGGGTCATTGAGTCATTAGGTCATTGGGGTCATCAGGTTATTTATCATTTAAAATATCCAAAATATCCAATGACTTAATGACACAATGACCAATGACTTATTTATTAAACGGCGGTTTTACCACCCGTGCTTTTATTTTATTATCCCTTATAACTATGAAAATTTCGGCGCCTTCTTTAGCGAATTCGGTTTTAACATAGCCCATGCCGATAGCTTTTTGTAAAGTTGGCGATTGAGTGCCGGAGGTTACTTTGCCAATTTTATTGCCCTGTGCATCAACAATTTCATAGTCGTGGCGCGGGATACCGCGTTCTATCATTTCAAAACCCACCAGTTTGCGTTTTAACCCTTCCTGCTTTTGCTGCTGCAATGCCGCCGAGTTGGTGAACTCTTTATTAAACTTTGTTACCCATCCTAAACCGGCTTCCAATGGCGAAGTGGTATCATCAATGTCATTCCCATAAAGGCAAAAGCCCATTTCCAGGCGTAAGGTATCACGGGCGCCCAGGCCGATAGGTTTTATTCCAAAGGGTTCGCCGGCTTTAAAAATGGCATTCCAGATATATTCGGCATTCTGGTTTTCAAAGTATATCTCAAAACCACCTGCGCCCGTATAGCCTGTTGCCGAGACCAGTACGTTATCAATCCCCGCAAACTTTCCCTTTTTAAAGGTATAATATTCCAATGAAGCAAGGTCAATTTCAGTTAAGCTTTGCAGAGCTTCTGCGGCTTTTGGCCCTTGTATAGCAAGCAGCGAGGTGCGGTCGGAAATGTTTTTCATATCTACATTAAAAGTGTTGAAGCCGGAAACCCAGTTCCAATCTTTTTCAATGTTTGACGCATTAACCACCAGCATGTAGGTTTTTTCATCAATACGATAAACCAGCAGGTCATCTACTATGCCGCCAGCTTTATTCGGCAGACAGGAGTACTGGACTTTTCCGTCATATAATTTGGAGGCATCATTGCTGGTCACTTGCTGGATAAGGTCGAGCGCGTGTTCGCCTTTTAAAATAAATTCGCCCATGTGGCTCACATCAAAGACCCCTACTCGCTTGCGAACGGTTTCATGCTCGGCATTAATGCCAGCATATTGTACAGGCATGTTATAGCCGGCAAATGGCACCATTTTGGCCCCTTCTTTTATATGTATATCAGTTAAAGCGGTATTCTTCATGGGAGGCAAAAGTAGCAATGATTTTAGATTTACGAATTACGATTTACGAATTACGATTTTGGATTTTGATTTTTAACGGAACAGGCGGTAACTTATAGACTGGCAATAAATCGTAAATCTAAAATCGTAACTCGTAACTCAAACCACGCTTTTATAAAACTCAACCAGCTTTTTTGTGACTTTATTCACATCGTGCTGTTCTTCTATCAGTTTGCGGGCGTTGAGGCCGATATGCTTGCAAAACTCTTCGTCGGCTATACAAATTCTTATAGCCTCATAAAATTCCTCCTGGTTGTCGGCGATCAGGATATTTACGCCGTTCTCGTAATTAATACCCTCCGCCCCCAGTGAGGTGGAAATTATACATTTCTGCATAGCCATACCCTCAATAATTTTTACCCGCATACCGCCGCTTGATAATAATGGAACTATCATGATCGATTTGCTGTTTAAAAATTCAAGCGCATCATCTACTTCGCCTTGTATGAAAATTTTCCCCATCACCTCGTAATCGTCAAAACGTTCAGGGATATCGTTCCCTGCCACATAAAAACGTACACGCAATTCGCCTTCTGTCAGTTCCTTATGGAAATTGCTTAGGAACCATTCTATACCTTCCCTGTTAGGCAGCCAATCTAAAGAGCCTAAAAAAAACAGGCTCGGAAATTCAGTTTTACTAAAATCGGGTTTGTAAAGATCAAGGTTTATGCCTACCGGTAATATTTCTATTGGTACTTTAGTGCCATATTCAAGCAGCGTGCTTTTATCCTGCGAGGTGAATACTGCTATTCCATCAAAATTATTCAGTTGCTGTAATTCATAATTCTTTATTCGCCTGGCATGCATCTTAAGATATGATTTCTTAAACGGATCGCTTTTTTGCTGCGCCAGCATTTCCCAAATCTGATTTTCTATATTGTGTGCCCGGTAGACCAGTTTTGCCCTGGTATTTTTGCGTACTGCCGAAAGATATAATGATACCAGGAGGCCTTCAAACTGGATAATATCATAGGTTGTTTTTTTTAGCTCACGGATCAGCAGCCTTTCAAATTCAGGGTCATAATACCTGTCGATATTAAAGGAAGTTTTGCTTAACAAATTAAGGCCAACTTGCAGCACTGATATGCCGGTATTAATATCAAAGGACCTGTAATTTATTTTAGAAAGCAAATCATTGTCATCTTCGCTGTTCTCGTGGTGACTGTTTTTTTTTGCATTAAGCGCTACCAAGGAGACTTCGTGACCAAGGTTTACCAGGCCTCTTATGGTATTGCATACCACTATGGCATATCCGCCATTCTGCGGAAATGGAACGCGATGGGTTAAAATAAGTATCCTCACTGGCTTATTTGGTTTTCAACAAAATTAATAATTTGAAGTCATTTTGCTCAAGACGATAAACTTTCCTCCTGGAAAAGGTCTAACTGCGGGTCTGTTACCCTGAATGTAAGGCGGTGATAAGGCGTAAAACCGATTCTTGAAATTGTTTCCCTGTGTTTTACTGTAGGATAACCTTTATTATTATGCCAGTCGTATTCAGGATGCCTGGCGGCTATTTTCTTCATGTAATCGTCCCGGTAAGTTTTTGCAAGAATTGATGCTGCCGCAATGCTGAAATATTTGGCATCGCCTTCGATGATACACTGATGCGGTATTTTTTTATATTTATTAAACCTGTTTCCGTCAATGATCAGGAACCGGGGTTTTAATTTCAATTTTCCAATAGCGCGATGCATCGCCAGGAATGAAGCGTTCAGGATATTGATCTCATCTATCATAACATTATCAACGGATGCCACAGCATATGCGATAGCTTTTTGCTCAATTTCGATCCTTAATTTGTACCTGATATCTTCAGATAATTGTTTGGAATCATTTAAAACATCATGTTCAAAATCGTCAGGCAATATTACTGCCGCGGCAAAAACCGGACCTGCAAGGCAACCTCGCCCAGCCTCGTCGCAGCCAGCTTCCAGGAGGTTATATTGATATCGTGAGAGTAGCATTTCTTTGGTTGTTTCTTTTTGTTGTAATGTTGGAACGTTGTAATGTTGTTTTTCTTTTTCATTGAAACATCGAATGGATTAACTTTACAACATTACAACTTTGCAACATTACAACTTTTCAACCTTACAACACTCCCCTAAAAAATTTTCAAAGTCAATAGCGTTACATCATCAATAGGTTTGCCTTTTATTACCAGGTTGATGTGGTCCATCAGTAGCTGGTTAAAGTCGTCGGGGCATTGATCGCCGTGTGTTTTTATAAATTCAAAAAGCCCTTCTTCGTCCCAACTCTTATTGCTATGCTCATGATCCATCAGGCCGTCGGTATAATTTACAATTAAGCTGCCAGGTTCAATATCAACCTCGCCCTGGTTAAGGAAAGGCAATTCATCAAAAACACCGATCATCGTAGTGCCCAGCTTAAGGGTTTTGGCCTCTCCATGCGAATAAAGGACAGTTGCATTATGGCCGGCATTTATATAATTGAGTTTCCGGGTTTTCTCATTGTATTTTGCCAGGAAAAGGGTAATAAACCGCTCGCCTTTTGTGTTATTAATGACAACTTTATTTAAACGGTCAACGATATTGGTCAGGTCATCCTCCACTGCCGACCATGCATGCAAACTGGCCTGGAAATTTGCCATTAACAAAGCTGCCGATATTCCCTTGCCCGAAACATCGGCTATACACCATAAAAATTCATGATCGTTAAGCCGGATAAAGTCAAAGTAATCGCCACCGATATTTTGATGCGGGATATACCTGGCGCTTACTTCAACACTTATATCTTTATGTACCCTTAATGGGATAAGCATATTTTGTACTTCGACTGCTAATTCCATTTCGCGCTGAAACCGTTCAGATTGCAGCCTTTCACGAAACAGCTTTTTATTTTCGAGCGCAACAACAATAACATTTATTACCGTTTGGATAAAGTTCAGATCATTATTAAGCAATTCGCCCGAAGTATGAAAATCACCGATCAAAGCAAAAGCGAGGGCTTTCTTTTTATGGTAAATGGGAATGAAATAGTCATACTTTTTGAGCAGGGCGTCCTTGTGGCCTGCCAGGGGCGCAGGCAATTTAATTTTATTTAATTTAAGACAAGCCTTGTGCAATGCGCCAACAGATTCAATATCGCCGCCATATTTAGAGAGTAAAACATAACTACCGCTTTTTTCAATCAAAAAACGGAGTTTGCCAACCTGCAGGTAACTTTTCAAAATAACCTGCAGCATCTGGATCAATACAGGAGTGCCTGTATCTTTGTTTATAGCCTGTGTTACTTCAAGCAATGCGTTTAGCTCCGTTTGCCGTTTAAGCAATAAGCGTATTAATTCGTCTTCGGCTGAGATTTCGTCAATATTTTGCATCATTTAATTAGAAAGGCTGCCCAAAATAAAAATATTTTTCTTTAAAAGCGGGTACTTTGTGATTTTATATCAAAAGCATCCCTTAATCCAACAGTTACAAGGTTAAAAGCATATACCAAAAACATGATTGCCAGTCCCGGCATAATAGCAAGGTACGGCGAATCCATTACAATATAACCATAATGTTCTTTTATCATGCTGCCCCACGTGGGCATCGGTGGCTGCGCCCCGAACCCTAAAAAGCTTAGTCCGGCTTCTAATAATATAGCCGATGCAAAGTTTGACGAGGCAAGCACCAGTATCGGCCCGACAATGTTAGGCAAAATATGCCTGGTGATTATCCGTGTGTTATTAAAACCCAGCGACCGTGCCGCCTCAATATATTCTACCTGCTTTAAACTAAGCACCTGACCCCGCACCAGGCGGGCAACTTCTACCCACATGGATAAGCCCACTGCTATAAATATTTGCCATAAGCCCTTGCCCAGCGCAAATGATATGGCTATAACCAATAATAATGCAGGTAAAGACCACAATATATTCATTAGCCAGCTTAAGGCGCCATCAATCCATCCACCAAAATAACCGGCCACGGCGCCGATGGTAACCCCAAGCAGCATACTGATAATGACTGACATTAGCCCAACCGCCAAAGATATCCTGCTGCCCAATATCAGGCGGCTTAACAGATCGCGGCCATAAATATCCGTGCCAAACCAGAAAGTTCTTCGGACAATTTGATCGCTGATTACCTTTTCGCGAAACCGTTTAAATGTTTCTTCGCTTGCCAAAAAATTTTTGCAGTTATTTTGCAAATAACAAAACGATACATATCCATCTTTATAAACGGGTTTTTGGCCGGTAATTACTTCGAAAATATTATAAGCTTTCTTTTCGGGCTTATCTTCGGCGCCAATATATTCATCAACATAAATAGAATCTTTTGCAAAATGGTACCCGGTAATTGGAATATCCCGGTAAAATGAAGGCTGCCCGAAAAGCATCTTGCTAAAAATATTTACCGTGTCTACCGGTTCAGTTTTGCGAAGGCGCAGCATCATAAATTCGGATCCCGGTTTTTTTATGCTTAGCTGTATGGTCATGTTGTTAGCCATCGGCGTGGAATCGGGCATGATCAGATACCCCAATACAGCAATGAGTATGGTAATGATGATAAATATCAATGCAGCAACGGCAATTTTATTGCGTTTAAATATTTTCCAGGTACGCTGCGAGGGGCTAAGATCAGTCAAGTTTAATCAGATATTCTTTTTGGTGTTAAAGATAGAGAATAGTTGATTAAGTTGATTAAATGAGTAGTTGATTAAGTTGCGTATACTGGCAGGATTATCGTAAAAGACGTTTTCAGACAAGTGCAACTACTCACAGAATCAACCATTCACCAAATCAACCACTCACCACCTCACCTCACCTCCCTTCCCTTCCATATATAAGTACTGCCATTGCCTATAAAACCAATATAAATTAAATAAAAAACATGGACAGGGCTAATGATGATAAGCAGACTGATGAGTTTCGGGCGTTTGAAAAATGAAGTGACCGGCAACAGGAACACCAGTTCAAATAAATACTTTAATAAAAATTGCAGTGCAAAAAGTTTTAAAAAATAGGTATCATAAAAACCCAGGCAGGCATTTACGAGAAGTGAAACATTAAACAGCCATATACCTACCAACAGCGCTACCACTTTTTTATCTTTGTACTTAACTGATTTAGACGCCCACCTGCGCCGTTGCTGCATAAACTCCTTAAAGGTATGTTTTGCGTGCGTAAATACTACTGCTTCATACAGTTTCAGAAAACCAATTCTCCCGGGAAAACGTTCTGCCACTTTTTGCAACAGCAATTCATCATCGCCCGATGCCAGTTCATCAATGCCGTTAAAGCCCCCAACTTCATAAAATATATCTTTGCGGTAGGCCAGGTTGGCGCCATTGCAGGTTGACGCATGGCCATTGCCAATAAATGCCCCGCCGAGACCGATAAGGTAGTAAAACTCCAAGGCCTGCATCCGCTCAAACAATGACTTTTCTTCAAAATAGCTTACCGGCGACGAGATCATTACAGGCTGTTCTTTTTCATAATAACCCACAATGGAAGATAGCCACTTGCTGCCCATCCGGCAATCTGCATCAGTAGCTACCATTAATTCGCCCGTTGATAGTTTTATTGCTTCGGTTATCGCTTTTTTCTTGTACGAGTTTAATGGTTTATCCTCTTTCAACTGCAATAGTTTAACCCCTTTAGGGGCATAACTGCTTATGACTTTGGAAGTGCTGTCGGTTGAATGATCGTCAACTATAATTATTTCGGTAAGATGTTTTGGATAATCCTGGGCTAAAATATCCTCAATTGTCAAATGTATCTTGCCTTCTTCGTTACGGGCGGCTATCAGCACTGTTACTTTTGTAGTAAAGCCTAAATATTTAAGGTGGGCGCGTTTTACGCCATTCCAGCCTTTTATAAGGTAGATCAATACAGACAGGTACAAACCTGTTAGCAGAAAGGATATTGTACTAAGCAGTGCGATCAAAGAATTTTAATTTAAATACGAATACCGACCCTAAAATAGCAGGAATAATCAGGTTAACAATATAGATAAGGGAAACAGCAACAACAATAGCGATCGACTGATCGGTAATATAACTAAAAAGAGTGCCCGCCGTAAGGCTCCGAACCCCAATATCAAGTACATCTAAGGATGGCATGGCTGATTGAATAAAGAAAAAAACAAACATCAGCAAAGTCATTTGAAGTAATGGGATCTGCGGCAGCAGCAAATGAATGATTAAGTAATACTGAAAAGTAAAAACAAAAAAGCGGGCGAGGCAAAACCACATAATGCTTAAAAGCTCAGCAGTTGTGTACTTTGCCATGATATCAAAAAACCGATGATACTTTTTAAGAAATTTTACCCTGTTAAGCAAATACACCATCCATTTAATGTTAAAATAAAGGGTAAGCATCAGCCCCATAAATACCATGGCAACTAAGCTTATACCGAGCATTAACCAGGAATTGAGATTTAAAAAACTGTATAAGAACCAAACAGATGCGCCAGCCCCCAAAACATTGGTTATC
Source organism: Mucilaginibacter sp. (assembly GCA_036758125.1). Classification (GTDB taxonomy): domain Bacteria; phylum Bacteroidota; class Bacteroidia; order Sphingobacteriales; family Sphingobacteriaceae; genus Mucilaginibacter. The sequence continues at coordinate 129,156 of DAIOXE010000011.1, read as the reverse complement.
ACATTTTGGCCGAATGAGCCTACCGCCATCATGAACACTCCATGTATGCGCTTCCTGTTTGGTAAAAACATCACCCTGCCGGCGTATTCGCCTATGCGGTTTGGAGTAAATACCGCCCAGGTTAACCCGCAAAATACCGATTCGATAGCCAGCATTATCGACATCGGGGATAGTTCTTTTGCTAAATACCACCATTTTAATGACTCAAGCACCCAGTTTACGATCATTAGTAAAACAACAAATACAATGGTATTAAGTACTTTATTATAGGTAATATGGGATACCAGCACTTGAAAGTTCTGTAAGTTGCCGCTATTCTTCAATATCCGGTGATAAACAAACCAGAAGGCAAGCGCTAATATGCCAAGTTTAAGCAGGTACGAGAATAGTTTTTTACCGCGGGCAGTCAAAAGCAGATTTTTTTGTGCAATGTTACGAAAAAGGTTGATAGTCCATAGTCGATAGACCATGGTCCATAGTTAACTGTGTTATGTAAACGACTGTGGACATTGGTCTATTACTCTATATGGAAAATATGCCTTGGATTATGGTCATTGTCTACTTCGCAGGCTGAATGACGGTTGGTTACCGACTACTCATAACCATTATTTACCGTAATAACTTTTTGCACCATGGGGTGTATTGGTTAATTATCAAAAGTATGGGGTTTTTGGAAAAAATTCGATTATAACCACTATATTCCCTCGTTTAGTTTTTGTCAACACACCCTCATGAAAAAGCTTATAATATTTCTTTCGCTGATAAATTTCGCGGTTTACGGGCAGCAAAAAATCACCTGGCCTAATCATAAAAAAGCCGTTATCGTGCTCACTTATGATGACGGATTGAATTCACAGTTAAATGTGGCTATTCCGCAATTAGATTCTGCGCGTTTAACAGGTACGTTTTTCATTACTGGTTACTCAACCAGCGGAACAATCCCGAAGTGGCGCGCGATAAGCGCAAAGGGATATGAGCTTGCAAACCATACCCTTTATCATCCTTGCTTAAGTACATCGGTTAAGGGGAACCCCGCAAATGCTGCTGAAAACTACTCAGTCTTCATGATCATCCGCGAGATTGACATGATGAATAACTTACTCTATGCCATCGATGGTAAAACGAGCCATACATACGCTTATCCCTGTACCGAAACAGCTGTGGGAGGAGCAAGCTACATTGATTCTCTCCGGCATTCGGGTTTAATAAAATATGCGCGGATCGGCGGCGATGAAAACTCCGTTATTACCGATTTTAAGAACCTCGATCCCCTGCAGGTGCCCGCTTATGCTTTGCCTGGAAATAATACCGGCGCCGAATTGATAACTTTTGTTAAAAAAGTTCAGCAAAGCGGCGGCATGGGTGTCTTTATGTTTCATGGCATAGGCGGCGATTATATTACTACCCCTGCCGAAGCGCATAAAGAATTACTGGATTATCTGCAAAAAAATAGGAATGATATCTGGATCGCTACTTTTCAACAAGTAATGGACTATGTTGAGAATGCAAATAAATTGAAGTAAAAGATCATGCCGAAGCTTTGTGCTTTTAACTTTGCAGTAAAATGTTAAAAAAGATAAAAAGAATTTTTATTGGCGTCTGGCTTGTATCAGATTATATTTACGATAATATCTACCGTTTAATTGCGGGAATGCCACGCCTAAGCCGGTGCCAGGTAACAGCTCATCTTTTTATAGGAAGTCAGTATAATTTATTGGGATTAAAAAAATTAAAAGCTTTAGGCGTAACTGCCATCGTGAATATGCGTATGCATAATACATATAACGAAGCCGTGCATGAGGGGATCAAATACCTGCATTTGCCTACGGTTGATAACAGCCCGCCGCCATTGGATGTACTGGTAAAAGGCGCTGATTTCATCGATGAAGAAATCAGAAATAAGGGTATAGTATACGTGCATTGCAGGCAGGGCCTTGGCAGGGGTCCAACTATGGCAATGGCTTATCTTATAAAGCTGAGCATGACTTATAAGGAAGCGTATGATATGGTTAGAAAGGTGCGCATTTTCATAAACCCACGCCCCGGCCAGGTGAAGCGGCTGAAGGAGTTAGAGGTTTATTACAGGGAACAGAAAAAGCCGTCATTAAACCCACCGAGGTAGCTACCATAGGGATACGTTTTTAAAAATGCATCCAAAAATAAACTACCTTTAAAAAATCTTTACCTGAATTATGCTCCCCGCCAAACCTCAAAATATAGACTGGATTAACAATTTAAGACTGATTGCGTTGTATGCGGTGATCATATTGCATTGTACATCCCCACTGCTTATGCAATATGGCAAAGCATCGGCATCAGATTGGTGGACAGCTGATCTTTTTAATGCAGCGGTTCGTTTTGCCGTGCCGGTTTTTGTGATGGTAACGGGCGCTTTGCTTCTGCACCGCGAATATGAGATTGGCGATTTCCTTAAAAGGCGATTAACAAGGGTAGTGGCGCCATTCCTGTTCTGGAGTTTGGTTTATGTATGGTATTCGTGGTATAACGAAGAAATTAGCTTTGGCAATGATGCCTGGGCTAACATAAAACAGGTTTTGCATTTGCTGAAATATGGCAGCGCCTATCATTTATGGTATGTGTATATGCTCATCGGACTTTATTTTTTTATACCGGTTATCAGCAAATTTGTGCGCAACGCTTCCGAAAAGGAAATCCTTTACTTTTTGATAGTTTGGATGGCAGTAATGCTGTTCACCCAACCCTACCTTTCTCGCTACAACCCGGCGGTCGACATGCATTATTTTGCCGGTTATGCCGGGTATCTTGTGCTGGGACATTATCTTGCTTTTAAAGATTTCAATGTAAAACACCTGCGATTGTGGATGATTATCCTGTTTATTTTTAGCATAGCCCTTATAGCTGCAGGTTCCTGGATGATTATCCCAAATCCCAAATGGCCAGGCACCACGTTTTATGAACCGGTAAACCCGGCAGTCGTAATACTGTCGGCAAGTATTTTTATTGTTGTTAAACTTACGCTACCTAAAGTGCCGCCAATCGTTACCCGCATACGCGATTTTGCCGGCAGGTATAATTATGGCATTTACCTGGGCCATGCGCTTGTTTTGTATTTTTTAGATGATCTTTTTGGCATAAGTTATAAGCTTTGTACACCGATTATCGCAATCCCGCTTACCGCATTGATCTGCTTTTTAATAACATTGCTGCTGGTATTTATCATTAATAAAATTCCATTTGGAAAGTGGATTTCGGGATAAAATAAATGTCACGTAGATATGCCGGCAGTTGATTAATAAGGGTAGCCCCGATGGGGCAAAAAGGAACGATGGGGTTTTTTCTACAAATAGGTAGCCCCGATGGGGCATTTTTTTTGAGGATCCCAAATCTTTGATAGGTAGAATATCTTTTTATTTGAATTTTGTTAACCCCCCAAATGCCCCATCGGGGCTACCTATTTGTAGCAACAAAATAAAACCGATATTTGCCTCGTAGAGGCTACCCTTAACAATATAGTTTCAGCGTTTGATCATCTGCATCATGGAAGCATTAAAATATAAGATCATCAAAACCGAAGACCAGTATTGGGAATACTGCAATATACTGGAATCATTAGTTGGGAAAAAAGGCAATTCGGAACAGGAAGATGAAATTGAACTGTTGACTATTTTGATTGAAAAATGGGATGAAGAACATAGCATCCTAAGTGAAGCTGACCCTGTGGAATTATTAAAATACCTGATGGATGAAAATAAACTAAAAGCCAAAGATGTAGCCGGGCTATTAGAGGTAAATAAGAGCACAGTATCCGAAATATTGCACTACCGCAAAGGGTTTTCAAAAGAGATCATCAGAAAATTGGCCGATCATTTCAAAGTAAGACAAGAAGCCTTCAATCATCCTTATAAATTAATCTCGGCTGCAAATTCCCATTTACGCGATGCCAGTGTTATGAACACAACTAAAGAATTGATCGCTGCACATTAATGGTATGCGGGATTTATTCAGTGAGGATGATCTCCATAAAAAGGGGAAATAATTCGTAAATTTTTTAAGAGATTTGCCCTTCACAAATCCGGTGCCTGCCCTAATGAAGAAATTAAACGAAACTAATGCTGCGTCTTTCACAGCCATACTCATTATTATAACTTTTGTCCTGCGTTGCTTTATTGCCGCTTATACCGGGTTAGGTAATGGCGAATCTTATTATTTCAGGGGCTCCCTTAACCTTAACCTTAGTTATTTTGACCAACCGCCTTTATTTTTTTGGTTGGGGGCCTTGAGCATAAAACTTTTTGGCTTAACGAATTTTGGTATCAGGTTCGCATCCGTACTGTTGTTTGCCGGAACAAGTTGGATGTTGTTTCTGATCACTAAAAAGCTATTCACGGCCAAAGCAGGATTTTGGGCCGTAGTGATCATGAATTTAAGCGCAGTGTTTACTGTTGCTATAGCCTGTTGGTATCAACCAGATGCCCCTTTGATGTTTTTCTGGCTCGTGGCTACATATTTTATTGTTCAATTAATGGTGAGCCCCGGAACTGAAAACTCCGAAGCCACACGCAACAGCCGTAAAACCTGGTTATTATGGATAGCCGTAGGAATAAGTATGGGCCTTGCCACGCTAAGCAAATACCATGTATTGTTTTTATTCGCCGGTGTTTTTATGTATATAGCCACCAATAAAAGTCAGCGGCACTGGTTACGCCACCCGGGACCTTATATTGCTGTTTTGATTACCATAATTATGGCGCTGCCAATTTTATGGTGGAACTATAATAATAACTGGGTATCTTTTGTTTTCCAGGGATCCAGGGCCGGGGCCGGCGAAAAATTTCATCTGCATTTCGACTGGTTTTTGCGGAGCATACTTGGACAATCCATGTATCTGCTACCATGGATATGGTTCCCTGCTATCAAGCAGCTTTTTATTTCGTATAAACTGCGTTCGCAATTGCTGGCTTACAGTTTTATATTCTGGATGGCTGTATTACCCATCGTTTTTTTTACCGTAGTTACCTTATGGGCTGATCTGCAATATCACTTTCACTGGCAGGCCCCTGGCTATATGATGCTGTTTATACCATTGGGTTTCGCGATTGATAAACGCCTCAACGACCAGGGAAAAAAGAAACGGCTTACCCGCAGGTGGCTTAATTTTTCCATCTTTTTTACCATTATTACTATTGGTGTTTTAACTATTCACATGGTCACCGGTTTCTGGACAACTTATGGCCCAAAATGGGTGGTGAACGTTTTTCATGGCGATACGGTAGATCCTACCATACAGGGTGTTGATTTTACCGATATACAAACCCGCTTTGAAAAAGAGGGCTGGCTGCAAAACCCTGACATATTCACTGGCAGCACACGCTGGTGGCTAACCGGGAAGATCGATTGGGCGCTGAAAGGGAAAAAGGCCATTATAGTGTTTGATCCTGACCCGCGGAACCTTGCTTTTCTGGTTGACCCTAAAACCCTTATCGGCAAAGATGCCATTATTATTGGTGATCATCACGAACCTTTTATCAATGCTAACGTTAAATCATTTTTTGACAGTATAAAACAATTACCCGATATACAGATCATCCGTAATGGCCCTGAATATACGCTGCAGGTATATTATTGCAAAAACTTTCATTTACCTGCAACACCAAGAATGGATTTGCCAGTATACAGGCAATTGATAGGATTGCCGCCGTTTGAGAAATAATTTAATGCCACGAACTTTCACTAATTTTAGTGCTCTAATTACATTGATTGATTGAACATTGAGAACACAATTTTATTGATGCGAATTACTATCGGTTTGTCTAAAATCCATTCGTGCTATTCGTATAAATTCGTGAAATTCGTTTTTGTTCAATTCGTAACAATTTCGTTTCCACTATTCCTATCCGCCCAAAACATTAACATCATTCCCATGCCGAAATCATTTGTGAAAGGCATGGGTCAGTTTCAGCTAAACAGTAATACCATTATCGGCATGAATGACACTTCATTGCTGCCCCAGGCCAATTATCTGCAAACCGAATTGCAAAAAGCAAATGGATGGACTATACCTGTTGACCAAAATGAAACTAAGGCTACCATTTATTTTCAATTGGTTAATAAAGATCAATTACCCGGTTCATATATATTGAAAATTGAACCACAAAAGATAACAATTCAATCATCGGGCAATGAAGGTATTTTTTATGGGATAGTTTCGCTGCTTCAACTGATAAGAAGCCAGCCATCAGGTAACGCTATCAGTTTGGTAAGTAACGAGATAATTGATGCGCCAAGATATCAATGGCGGGGGTTTATGCTGGACGAATCCCGCCATTTTTTTGGAAAGGAAAAAGTTAAAACGTTGCTGGACTGGATGGCTTTTTACAAGTTAAACAAGTTTCACTGGCATTTAACAGACGTTAACGGCTGGCGCATCGAAATAAAAAAATATCCCCAATTAACCTCTGTGGGAGGCATTGGAAATTATACCGATTCGCTGGCGGATGCAAAATATTATACGCAAGAGGATATTAAAGAGATCGTAACATACGCCCGCGACAGGTTTATAATCGTCATTCCTGAAATTGATATGCCGGGTCATGCAACGGCGGCTAACAGGGCCTACCCCGAATTTAGCGGGGGAAGTATAATGAAATACCCGAACTTTACGTTTGACCCGTCAAACGAAAAAGCCTACCAGTTTTTAGCTGATATTCTTAAAGAAATTAATGCGCTTTTCCCATCGCACATGATACACCTTGGCGGCGATGAAGTCGCCTTAGGTATCCAGGCCTGGGCAGGCAGGCCAGCCATAACGGATATGATGGTAAAAAATAAATTTACTTCCCTCCCCGACCTCGAACATTATTTTTTTAAGCGTATGGCGGATACTGTCATGAGCTTAAATGACAAAATTCTTTGCTGGGATGAGGCGGCAGATGGCGATCTTCCTGCCAATAAAACAATAATCTTCTGGTGGCGGCAAAATGTTCCATCGCAGCTGAATTTGGCGCTTCAAAAAAATTACCAGGTAGTGCTTTGCCCCCGGCTTCCCTTATATTTTGATTTTGTGCAAAATAAAGATCATGTATCGGGCCGGAAATGGAACAGCACGTATTTTAATAGCGAAAGCGCTATTTATAATTTCCCTGATAAACTCATACCATCGGATGAATTGCAATCAACACAGATCCTGGGTATCCAGGCAAATATCTGGACAGAAACCATCGGATCAGAAAAAAGGCTGGATTTTATGATCTACCCTCGTTTAGCAGCATTAGCCGAAGCAGCCTGGACAGACCGGGCTGCCAAAGATGAAAACTCGTTTAATGAACGCTTAAGATCAAACTTTTCGCTTTATGATAAAGCCGGGATGTATTATTATAACCCGTATGACCCTTCAATGCACCCGGAAGTTATAGATTTTGCTCCTAAAATAATAAAAAAAGCGATAAGAGCTAGGCGCCTTCATTTTAGGCATCGGCCTAATCATCATTCCCGCCGTAATACAGGCGCCCGCATTAAACACAAATCAAAGAGGCATCATTTAAGTCGAAAGTAAGTTGAAAGTCTGAAATCGAATTTTGCCCTTTTCTTCACTTAGAACTTAAGACTTTTGACTTAAGACTACATATCCCTTCTCATTCCCATCTTTCTAACTTTTTCATTGTTTTCCTTTAAAACAACGTCCAGTTCAGTTGAGCATATTTCCAGCAGTTCAAGAAATTCATTTCTTTCCTGTTCATCTGTTGTGTATTTGAGCAAAGAGATCAGGCCTAAAATAGAACAAAGCGGCTTTCTGATTTCGTGTGAATTTGACCAGGCGAGCTGCAAAAGTGTGTCATTGGCCGCCTTAATTTTCAGATAAGCCTCTTCTAGTTTTTGTTCTTTTTCTAAAAGCTCGGTCATATCGGTTGCCATGACCATGCTGCAATTTTTACCTCTGAATAAGACGGGGTGGGCAACAACCGAGACGTTAAAAGTTTCCCCGTTTCCTTTCCTATGCTTCCAAATCCCTGCCAGCCGGATACCATCGTTATTATTCCTTTCCTTGAAATAATCATTACGCTTATCACGGTCGCCTTCGGGTCGGATGTGGCCAATGGTCATTTTTAAAAACATGTTCCGGCTGTACTTGTATTTTTCAACGGCCGCATCATTAACCTTTACAAAACGAAGGGTTTCATTGTTATAAATCCACATTGGGTTAGGATTGGATTCAAAAAGGCGCCGGTATTCTTCCTCCGACCTTGTTACCTTTCTCAGCCGCCTTTTAATTTGGAAAGACAAAACCAAAGCTATGATAACAACAAAAACGATATCATTTAGTTCCAGAAAAAGTTCTTGTTGCTTAGACTGCTGACGCTTGCTTAAAAAACTAATGACCGGGCCGCTAAATAAAGCCCAGCATAAACCTGTTACCAGGATAGTAAACGGGATCCTTAACGATTTAAACATTTTGACTTTAGAATTAGATGGCCTCTGATTCTTTTACGTAAAATATATTTTTAGGTTGTTTTTTCAGTTTCCCGGTAATTATTTTAAGATTATGACGGGCTAAATGCGTTTAGCCCATCATAATTTTTCCGTTTTGCCAGCCTAATTGCATCTAGCCCGTCATAATTTTTCCGTTTTGCCAACCTAAATGCGTTTAGCCCGTCATAATTTTCCCATTTTGCCAGCCTAAATGCGTTTAGCCCGTCATAATTTTGTGATTGGCAATTGATTTAATGTATTGTAAATCAATTGGGTATACGAAAAAACTGCAAAGAAAGGCGAAGAAATCGGTTAAAAAACAGGCCTATAGGGCTTTTATTGTTGTGTCTAAATGACAATGACCAATTTTAAAACTGTGTGATGATTTAGTAAATATACGAAATTTGGAGGAGATTAGCAAGGGAAGTATTGTCTGAATCAGGGCAAACGCATTAAAAAAATAATGCCGTTTATTTATCGCTACCAAATAGTCCGCTATGAGGTGACTCCTGACGGAGTCTAAAACTCCCCCTTTTTTTCTATAAACAGGGTGCTCCTATGGAGCAGAATAACAATTGTCAATTCAATTTAACTCCTTTAGGATTATCCTGTTTATAGAACTCCGCAATCTTAATAATTTGGCTCCATCGGAGCCTCCCTAACGTTCGCTATGCAACCAGGACCTGCTTGAAATCATTTTAATGCGTTTGACCTGTTGTCTGAATCAGAATTATAGAATTTATAAGAACCGCGTTAAACTTAAGTTTTTCTTCCCTGTAATCGTTATTTCCCCTCTAACACCGCAAACTTATTCTCATAATCCTTCAACTGCGCCTGAAATTGATTACTCAAATCAAGCTGATGGCTATTTTTAGCAGTATCAGCCATGCCATTCAATAACTGCATCCCAAGCTGAATGGTACGGGGATCCATAGCTTCATTATCATTATTTTTCAACAGGGTATAATTATAATCAAGCTGATCTGTTATAAAATTGTCGATGTTTTTTATGTACTTGTTTCCCAGCTTTAAATCATCCAGTTTATAAGCCGTTTGGGCAAGGAAGAATTTTTGGACGGCAGTGTCAATATCAGGGTTTATATCGGGCATTTCTTTATCAAATTTGTGGATAGCCACTAATGCCAGGTCGGGGCGACCGTCTTTTACCAGGCCCTCGGCAAGTTCGTGGAAAGTAGCTGCCATATTAGGGTAAAACTGGGTAGTGGACACATTGTCCAGTAACCTGGCATGCTTAAAGTTGCCGAATTTAAATTTGTTCACTACATTATCATACATCACCAGGCTATTGGTTTTTGTTGCCTGCGCTGATGTTGCGGTATCTGTTTTAAACGGAATTAAATGGTAAACAAAACCCTCTTTATACAAATAGGATTGCAAACCAAACATGCTTGAAGAGGGCATGGTCGCGGTAAAACATATCGGTCTTTTCCAATCATTATGCGCTAAAATATCCAGCATGGCCAGGTTATCCTTCAATATGTAGTTCGAAGGATATTTCCACTCCATGCTATTAGTGAGTTTGTTCTTTTGGGCGGCTGTTACTACGTCATTTTTAACCACTTCGTCAGGGTTAACCGTTAATTTAAAGTTTTTGGTAGGAAGATAGTTCAGGCTTGAACCATCCTGGTAGGTTGTTTTGGTACGGCTGTCGTCTGATGTTATGAAATCAAAAATATCTTTTACCTCGACTGATCCGGGTATTTTGGCGTCATTGTAATAGATCACATCCCGAACCCCGTCTTTATATTTATCAAAAGGCAAAGTAATGGGCAATGGCGCCGACTGGTTCATTTTTCCCTGCATCTGGTGGATATACGTGTCGCCGCTAAACAGGCTCATGCAGACGATGCGCACATCGGGCCTTATCCCTTCCACTTCCTGATCGTACCAAAGAGAGTAAGTATCGTTATCGCCATAAGTAAATAAGATGGCATTTTTAGGGCACGAGATCAAGAAATCATAGGCCATATCATGCGGTGTTAATTTTGTCGAACGGTCGTGTCCCTTCCATTCTTTACTTGCCAGTAAAACCGGAACCGCTAACAGGCATATTGCAAACGAAGTTATCGCGGCAAGCCTTGCATTCATTTTTATCCGGACAAGTTCAGCAAGCGCTATTACCCCCAACCCTATCCAGATGGCAAAAGCGTAAAATGATACCACATAAGAGTAGTCACGCTCGCGGGGTTGAATCGAATTTTGATTAACATAAAGTACAATGGCTATCCCGGTAAAGAAGAATAACAAGGCAATTACCAGGGCATCTCTTTTTTTACGTTTAAAATGATAAAATGCACCAATAAGGCCAAGCCCCAGGGGAAGCGCATATAGAGGGCTATAACTTGTTCCATTTATTACTGACTTTGGCAGATGTTTGCCGCCGTCAAAAATACCGCTTGTCCAGTTGCCGTTAATGCCGGCAGTGCTTTGCTGCCCGTCCGCATCATTATAGCGGCCAACAAAATTCCATAGAAAGTAGCGGGCATACATCTGGTAAATTTGCCAGCTGAACATCCATTTCAGGTTATCTGCAAATGTTGGCGCCTGCCCGTCGCCCAATTGCAGCCATTGCTTATAGAATTGTGCGTTCTGGGCATAATATGGGTCGGCCTCGGTGCTCCACATGCGCGGCAGCAGGGTAGTATGGTCATACACATAGTCGATCTTTTTACCTGCTTTTTCATACCCTGTTTTGCCTTTTTGATAAATAGTCCCTCCCTCCTTTTCATCTATAATTTTAGCATCAAAATAGGGCCCTGAAAGCAGGGGCGTTTGGCCATATTGAACCATATTAACATACCCGTACAAAGTAAAAGCGTTATCAGCGCGTGAATTGTTCAGATCAGTATTTGCCGATGCCCTTATGGGGATATAAACAAACGAACAATAGCCAAAATAAATAAAGGCCAAACATAAAAACGCAAGGTTTAATACCGGTTTTTTGTGCCGAATGCTGTACCATATACCTCCGGCCAATAATCCGGTAAGCAACAGGAAAAATACGACGGCGCCGCTGCCAAAACCCATCCCCAATGAGTTTACAAAGAAAAAATCAAACCAAGCGACAAAATAAATAGTATATCCCCTGATACCGAATTGGACCAGTGCAAGAATAGCTATGCCGATAAAAAAAGCCACGATTCCGCTTTTAACGGAAATCTTCTTAGTCCGGCGGAAATAATAAACCATCGCTATGGCAGGAATAGTTAACAAATTAAGCAGGTGGATACCGATGGACAGGCCAATCATATATGCGATAAACACGATCCATCGATCCGCGCCGGGTTCATCGGCATGGGTTTCCCATTTTAATATCGCCCAAAAAACTATCGCGGTACATAGGGATGACATGGCAAATACAATTGTCTCCACTGCTGAGTACCAAAAAGTATCAGTAAAAGTAAAAGCAAGGGCTCCTACCAGCCCTGCACCCATAATAAGTATAAGGTTAGCCTGTTTGATCTCGCCGCCCTTGCCGATCACCAACTTTTTAGCCAGCGCAGTAATGGTCCAAAACAGGAACATAATACACGCCGCACTCGCCAGGGCCGACATCATATTTGTAAAGTAAGCGACCTTGGTATGATCGCCCATTGATAACAATGAAAAAGCTTTGCCCAGCATGGCAAACATCGGGTATCCCGGCTGGTGCGAAACCTGCAAGCGGTAAGCGCAGGAGATAAACTCACCGCAATCCCAAAAGCTAACAGATGGCTCTAATGTTAAAATATAAGTGGCGGAAGCTATGGCAAAACAAAGCCAGCCTAACAGGTTATTGATTTTGTTGTAGTGCATGGGAATTAGTTAATGGTTGATTAAGTTGGATTAAGTTGATTAGGTTAGGCAACGTATAACCACTCACCTAATCAACTTAATCTAACTTAATCAACTAATTCAAACCAATTTCCACCTAATTATTTAAACCTCAGCATGTTTTAACAACTCTTAACATACTTTAACTAAAATTAGCATTAGAGATTAGAGGCTGGAGATTAGAGATTAGTCGGGAAGTCCGAAAAGTCCGCAAGAACAGTGATTAACCAACCTCTAATTAACTAATCTCTAATCTCCAATCACTAATCTCCAACCTCTAATCTCTGACTTCTAAATTCTTCTATTTTACGATCTAATGTTTTGATTGATACTTCAATGACCTTCCTATAAGAACTTGTCTCTTCGTCGATGGTACCTTTGCCCATGAGATTATAAAGGATTTCATTAAGCCTATCCCTCGACCTTTGAAATTGATTTAATTCAGCCATATCAGCGGTCATTTATTGGCCTTTATACGAACTGCCGCGATTGCAGTTCGGATTGGTTTTCAACAATGTCGCTTTTACTAACATTTCCATTGTAACATATTTTTTGCGTTTAATATTTCAGGAAAATAATATTTTTACAATACCAATTATACAGCTAATGCAAAGAAGGGTTTTTATAAGAATGTCTGCTTATACCGCAGCTGCTTTAACATTGCCGTTTGCCGCCGGCTGTACCCGTAAAGCTATTGACATTGAAGCCCAGCCTTTCTTTTTTTCACATTTAGTGGATGCCGGAACGATCATGGAAACCGGACATGCTTATAGAATGAAAAATCAAAGAGAAGATGATGAAAACAGGCTTAAAGAATTGCTTTTGTCAAATAGCGCATTGTCTGATGATAACGATAGCAAAGCCATCCGAATCATGCTGGTTCAGAAGGTTAACAATGATTTTAAAACCGGCCGGATTGCGGTAGTTAATGGTTGGATACTGGCATTAACCGAAGCACGGCAATGCGCGCTTTTTTCCATATTACAATCTTAAATATAACAGCAAATGCATATTGACGCCCGTACCATTGATAACAATACCCTTATTGAAGGTGATATTTGTATTGTCGGTGCGGGCGCTGCGGGTATCAGCATGGCGCTTGAGTGGATAAATTCCGGATACAAAATAATACTGCTGGAAGGCGGAGGGTTTGATTATGAAGCTAAAATGCAGGATTTGTATAGGGGCAAAACTACCGGGCAGCGGTATTATCCGTTAGAGTCGGCAAGGCTGCATTATTTTGGCGGTACTACGGGGCATTGGGCAGGCTTTTGTTCGCCGCTGGACCCGATAGATTTTAAGAAAAGAGACTGGGTACCGCACAGCGGCTGGCCAATACAGCGCCAGGACCTGGACCCTTTTTACGCAAGGGCACAAAAAAATTTAGACCTCGGCCCCTATGAATATGATGCCCAATACTTTGAACAAAGGGATAAATCATTAATTCCTCTTCCTTTCGACCAACGGGCTGTTTATAACAAAATGTGGCAGTTTAGTCCCCCCACGCGTTTTGGTACGAAGTATAGAGACACAATTGTAAATGCTGCCAATATCCATTTATACACTTATGCTAACGTTACTAATATAACGGCTAACAGTAATGTTTCAGCCATAAAAGAGGTTACAGTTAAAAACTTTGCCGGCAAACAGCATACAGTGAAGGCGAAGTATTTTGTTTTTGCCTGCTGCGCCATACAAAATGCCAGGCTGTTATTAGCATCAAATCGCCAGGCCCCCAAAGGGCTGGGTAATGATAACGACCTGGTAGGCCGCTATTTTATGGAGCATCTTGAAATAAAATCGGCTGAAATATGGTTTCCGGAACCTGATCTGTTAAAGCTGTACATGATCGACTTCGGCAAAACCAAATACCGTGCAGAATTAGGGATCAGCGAACAAAAACAGGAAGAACTTAAAATACTAAATGGAACTGCCTCATTTACTCCCCTTGAAATAGCAAGAAAACAGCCTGCATTTATTGATATATGGACAGTCGACCCTAAACAAAGGGCAAAGAACATGGCGGATTACGGTAAAAGGGAAAAGACCGGCAGGCATAAGAACGGTTTTAAAAATTTTGGGCTTTTTACAAGAATAGAGCAGGCCCCCAACCCCAACAGCAGAATCACACTTGACACCGAAAAAGATGAATTAGGGATGCCACGTGCCATGCTGCACTGGGAACTTACGCCACTGGAAAAGAGAAGCATCCGCAAAATTTATGAATTGATAGGGCAACAGGCAGGGATTGCCGGAAAGGGCCGCGTAAGACTGATGGATTATTTGCGTGATGAAAATGATAATTCGTGGCCGGAGTTTACCGGCGGGGGCTGGCACCACATGGGCACCACAAGGATGAGCAATGACCCCAAACAAGGCGTTGTCGACGCCCATTGTAAAGTTCATGGAATTGATAATTTATATATGGCCGGATCTTCCTGCTATGTAACTGCCGGGGCCCCAAATCCTACGCTGACGCTTGTTGCATTAACGCTGCGGCTTTCGGATCATCTTAAAAAGAGAATGGGCTCTGTAAGATAAGAAGGGCAATTTTTATTTGATCAAACCTCCTATATTTATATTTAGAATTAAGAACAGCGGTTTTAAAACCAATGCCTTTTCCCAACCATAATGAAAACAACTATATTAAACAATAAAAAAACAAAATTATTTGCCAAAATTTATCCTAAAAGTAACTGTGAATCAGTTGTATTGCTTCATGGCGGGCCCGGCGTTCCCGATGACCTTACTATGATTGCAGAATTTTTATCTGGAAAGTTCCAGGTAATTACTTTTCACCAGCGTGGAACAGGCATGTCCCCTTGTTCAGATAAAGACTATGCCATAGAAAGTTATCTTTCTGATATTGACTGTATCGCAAATCATTTTGAGATAGATAAATTTCATTTGTTTGGACATTCCTGGGGTGGCTTGTATGCACAGATATATGTTGAGCAAAATCCGGCAAAAATATTAAGTGTGTTTTTATGCAGCCCGGGTTCAGGAACCGGCGTGCAATGGAAAGAGACAGAATCAGAAGTATTGAAATTCAACAGATCAAAATGTAGCTCTGCAGAATGGTTAGCGATGGGATTAAACAGTTTGTTAGGTATATTGGGAAGCGATAAAGCATGCCAGAGGCTTTTTAAACAAGTGATAAAAAATTATGACAAAGGCTTTGTTTCGGAAGAGCCTTTGTCGTTTGATCTCCAATATATAAGAGCCGCTCCGGTTAATTTGACAAGAAAACAATTAATTAAGTATCCATTACTTAAAAATAATTTAAACCCGCCATTTAAAATTACTGTCACCTATGGCGACAGCGACATTTACGGCGAAAGTAAAAAATATGTGAAAGAACGCTATCCTGACGCCTCATTTCATACTATTGATAAATGTGGGCATTTCCCCTGGGTACATAACAAAAGCGATTTTAAAAAAATATTGGCTGATCATTACAAAATAAAAAAGCAGGCATAGCCGAAGGACTAGAGACTAAACGTCACTCATTCTCAATAGCCGAAAATACTTCCAGTAAAATATCCCATTTATGATTTGCGTCAATTTCCCAAATGCGCACATAATTATAATTACTTACAATATTTCCTTTTTTAATACGGGCTTTTCCGTAGGTATAGGCCAGGTCGTTACTGGTTGAACGGCCGGCATTTGTTGTTTCTGCCGTAATCGTTATGCCTTCATTATCAATAAATTTCATGATCTTATCCTGGCCGACTATCGGTTCAAATCCTGGGAAATAATATCTGCCTTCGGGGCTTAAAAATTCCTTGTAACCGGCCAGAGTGGATAATGTTAATGAATGATTGAACAGATTATCAGTAGTCATGATAATCCGTTTACCACTAAAAGGGTCTTTGCTTGGGGCGACTCGTTTGGTCGGGTCCGGATTTTTAAAATCCGTAAAAGCTTCTTGTTCCGCTTCGGGATGCTGAATACCCAGATCAATTAATAGCTTCAGTTTATTGTCAGCACCCTCACGCCATATCGATACATAGTCGCCAAACACCTTATCGGTATCATCATTGCCATTTTGATAAACGTATGGCCCGGCAGTAAACGCCAGATCGCCGTTTAGCGATATGCGTGCAAAGTTAGGGTGCATTGTCAAAGTGCCCGGCTGCCTTTCAATATTATTATAAAAATCGGTTATTTTAACAGGGCCTGGCTTAAAAACAATACCTTCAGGGTCGGCAACTGCTAAAAACCCGCCTTTTATACCCTTGCGTTCAACTAATTTATTAAAGTCTTTTTCGGCTGCTAACGCTGTATTTACATTGGCCGGCGCGGTTTGTGCTAAGGTAAATTTGCTTAAACCCAGTACTATGATTGCTGCTAATATTATTCTTTTCATTATTTTTCGACAAAGTTAGTTGATTAAGTGAGTAGTTGATTGAGTTGATTAAGTTTTTGATTAAGTGAGTGGTTGATTGCGTTTTTTAATCCTGATCAACCACTCAGGTAATCAACTAAAAACAAAAACTTTATCAACCACCCAATCAATCAATCAAATCTGCCAAAATCATAACGTAGTTTACTCAATTAAATTTTACTCCCGTTGGCCCCTTTTTTATCATCATTTAATAATATTGGTTGACTGAGTTGATTGATTGCTCCGGTGAATAGCTTAATTAAGTTGACTGCGTTTCCAGTTCTTATTCAACCACTCACTTAATCAACTTAATCAACCAATAAACATAACCTAATCAACCACTCACTTAGTCAACTTAATCACTCAATCAACCAAACACTAAATTTTACTCCAGTTGGTTCCTTCTTTACCATCATTTAATTGAAATCCTATTTTTTGAAGGCCGTTCCTTATTTTATCGGAGGTGGCATAGTCGTGATTGGCTTTAGCCTCGTTTCTTAATGTCACAATAAGGTTTAATATATTGGGCAGATCGTCATTGGCCGCCTGTTCATTTTTTAATCCTAAAACATCAAGCACGAAAGTATTCATCATGTCTTTTAAAAGCAAGAGATTAGCCTCGTCGATTTTTAATTTCCCATCATGTACCGAGTTGATTATCCTCGACGCCTCAAAAAGTTCGGCGATTAGCACAGGGCTATTAAAGTCGTCATTCATTGCAGCGTAACATCTGCCAATCAAAGGTGCGATCTCAACATCCGTTTTCGCCGATGGTTTCAAATTATCCATTAATGCAAAAGCATTCATTAAACGCTTAAATCCTTTTTCTGAGGCGTCCATTGCTTCATTGCCAAAATCAAGTGTGCTCCGGTAATTGGCCTGCAACATAAAAAAGCGCACTGTCATGGGGCTGTAGCCTTTATGCAGAATGGGGTTATCACCCGAAAAAAGTTCATGCGGCAAAAAACTATTGCCCAATGATTTTGACATCTTTTGGCCATTTACTGTAAGCATATTGGTGTGTATCCAGTAAGTTGCGGGAATTTTGTTGCAGGCAGCTACATTTTGAGCAATTTCATTGGTATGATGAGTGGGCATGAGATCGATTCCGCCGCCATGTATATCAAAATGTTCGCCCAGGTATTTATTACTCATTGCAGAGCACTCAAGGTGCCATCCGGGAAAACCGGTGCCCCATGGAGATGGCCATTTCATTAAATGTTCAGGCTTTGCTTTTATCCAAAGGGCAAAGTCAAGTTTTCCATGCTTTTCCGCCTGCCCGCCCAGTGTACGTGTATTATTTAGCAGATCTTCCAGGTTTCTGCCGTTTAAAATACCATAATCCTGCGTCTTATTATATTTTTCAACATCAAAATAAACAGAGCCATCTGCTTCATAGGCATAACCGCTATCCAATATTTTTTTTACCAGTTCTATCTGTTCAATAATATGTCCTGTGGCCGTAGGTTCAATACTTGGCGGCAGTATATTAAATACCTGCATTACATTGTGAAAACCAACGGTGTATTTTTGTACAATTTCCATTGGCTCCAATTGCGCCACCTTAGCTTTTTTTGAGATTTTATCTTCCCCTTCATCCCCTGCGTCTCCTTCCAAATGCCCCGCATCAGTAATATTACGCACATAGCGAACTTTATACCCCAGGTGGATGAGATACCGGAATATAAGATCGAAAGAAATGTAGGTACGGCAATTCCCCAGGTGTGCATCGCTGTAAACGGTAGGGCCGCAAACATACATACCCACATGCGGCGGATCAATGGGTTCGAATTTTTCCTTTTTGCGTGTTAAAGTGTTGTAAACAAACAAATTTTGTTTCATGGGCGCAAAACTACGTTTTTTCAGTGATTAGAGGTTGAAGATTAGAGATTAGTTAGGAATAGAGATCAGAGACTTGAGGTTAGAGATTAGTTAAGGCAGAATTGGGATTGAGCTTAAAATTAGTGTCCTTTCTAATTTCTAATTTCTCTCTAACCTCTAATCTCCAATCACTAATCTCTAATCTCTAATCTCTAATCTCTAATCTCCAATCACTAACCTCATTTCTTCAGTCCTATTTCTCTCAAACGTTCATCTAAATATTCGCCGGCAGTAATATCATCGTATTGCCTGGGGTGATCATCATCTATACATGAGTTTAAACAAGCAAGGTTCATATCTGATTTAGGGTGCAGGAAAAAGGGTACTGAGTAACGCGAATATTTCATCAGCTCAGGCGGAGGGTTTACCACACGGTGCGTTGTTGATTTAAGCTTGTTATTGGTTAAGCGTTGCAGCATATCGCCTACATTAACGACCAGGTCCTCCCCGTAAGCTTTAACGGGGAACCATTCGTTTTCCCGCGTAAGCACTTCAAGTCCGTCGGCGCTGGCGCCAATTAACAGGGTGATCAGATTGATATCTTCATGGGCGCCTGCACGGACAGCATCATTCGGCAAAGAACCAGGATCAATAATGGGGAAATAATGCAATGTACGCAGGATAGAGTTGCCATTATGAACTTTGTCATCAAAATAATTTTCCGGTAAATCAAGATATGCCGCAATTGCCTGCAGTAAATATATGCCCGCGGATTCTAATTTTTTATAAACCTCCAGTGTGGTTGAATTAAACGAAGGCAATTCTTCAACAACAATATTTTCCGGATATTCATCTTTTACTGATGAGCCATCGGTGACTGTTTGGCCTATTTGCCAAAACTCTTTCAAATCAGGTGCCTTAAAACCTTTTGCTGTTTCTTTTCTCTTGCTGGTATAGCCGCGTTGGCCGGCAAGCCCGCGTATTTCATATCTTAACTTTACATGGTCGGGCAAAGCAAAAAGCGCTTTTATATCTTTATAAAGTTTATCGATAAGTTCTTTATCCAATCCATGATTGGCAATGGTCACAAAGCCTGTTTCGTTGAACGCTTTTCCAATCTCATCCGAAAATTGCTTGCGTTGATCCTTATTGCCTTCTATATAAAGATTTAAGTCGAGACGGGGAATATTTACAGTGGCCATGAGTGTGTATTTAGCATGTTGTAAAATTATCGATTTAATAAATAATTAAAACAATCGCTGCGTTAAACGTTTTATTATTTACTATGTCGAAATATTAGTTTGTCGAATATTGGTGACATTTATTAAAGTAAATTTATATGAAAACATTAAATAAAATATTGGGGATTGGCTTATTAGCCTTTTTGCTTTTGCTGGCCGCCCCCAAAACAACAAAGGCACAAGAAGGGGTCTATATTTCCGATCAGGAATTTTACGATGCCTTAGACCCTTACGGCACATGGGTAGATGATCCTGATTATGGCAATGTTTGGGTACCGGACGTTCAAGAAGATTTCAGGCCCTATGCTACCCGCGGCCACTGGGTAGTAACCGATTATGGCACCACCTGGGTTTCGGATTATCCATGGGGATGGGCAACCTTTCATTATGGCCGCTGGCGTTATGATGACTATTATGGCTGGGAGTGGATACCGGGCCATCACTGGGCGCCCGCCTGGGTTAGCTGGCGCCATGGCCGCGGCTATTATGGCTGGGCTCCGTTATTGCCGGGCATAAGCATCAGCATATCAATTGGCGGCGGGTACAATCCGCCCGATGATTACTGGGTATGCGCTCCGCAAAACTATATTACAAGGCCCGATATTTATAATTATTATGTACCGCCTTCAAGGGCAGTTACTATTGTGCATAACACCACAATAATTAATAACACTAATATTTATAATAATCAAACCTACATTGCCGGTCCGCGCCCGCAGGAAATCAGGCAGGCAACGCATCAAAATATTACTGTGTATCATATTACCAATGTTAACAATAGGACCACTGTTAACAATATTCACAATAACAGTATAAATATTTACCGGCCGGCAGTTCAGGCTGCGCCTAATGCCCGCCCTGCGAGGGTAGTTGATGCGGTTGCATATAAGCAGCAAAATCCCGGCCACCCGATTGCCAACAGAGGCCCTGCTGGTGTACCTATATTTAATCATAATAACGCGGCAAAGCTTGCAACGGTTGCAAAAAGTTCTGCCCCTGATCCTAAAGTAGTGCGTGTTAACCCTGTAAATAACAGGCCCAATAATGCCAGGCCTGCTAATCGCCCTAATCAACAGCCTACTGTAACACAACAGGCACAACCGGGCAATAATGCAGCGGTGCAGGGTCAGCAGCAAGCTCAGCAGCAAAGGGCGGCCCAGCAGGCAGCACAGCAAAAGTTGAACCAGCAGGCTCAGCAACGGGCGGCACAACAGGCGCAGCAAGCTCAACAACAAAAGGCGGCCCAACAACAGGTACAACAGCAAAAGGCCACCCAACAAGCGACGAAGCAACAAAGAGCCGCTCAACGACCTCAGCAACAGCAGGCTAAACAACAGCAGGCAGCACCGCAAGAGGCGCAGCAATCTCAACAACAACGTGCAGCACAGCAGGCGCAGCAAGCTCAACAACAACGGGCAGCACAGCAGGCGCAGC
>DAIOXE010000011.1:0-107888 GCA_036758125.1 Mucilaginibacter sp. | reverse complement strand
AGGCGCAGCAAGCTCAACAACAACGGGCAGCACAGCAGGCGCAGCAAGCTCAACAACAACGGGCAGCACAGCAGGCGCAGCAAGCTCAACAGCAACGGGCAGCACAGCAGGCTCAGCAACAACAAGCAGCACAACAGGCGCAAGCCCAACAGCAACGCGCAGCCCAGCAGGCACAACAACAGCGGGCAGCACAACAGGCGCAGCAAGCTCAACAGCAGCGAACAGCACAGCAGGCTCAGCAACAACGGGCAGCGCAGCAGGCGCAAGCCCAACAACAACGTGCAGCACAACAGGCTCAACAGGCACAACAGGCTCAACAACAACGGGCAGCCCAGCAAGCTCAACAACAACGTGCAGCG
Source organism: Mucilaginibacter sp. (assembly GCA_036758125.1). Taxonomy (GTDB): domain Bacteria; phylum Bacteroidota; class Bacteroidia; order Sphingobacteriales; family Sphingobacteriaceae; genus Mucilaginibacter. The sequence goes on along the minus strand of DAIOXE010000011.1, from coordinate 107,529 downwards.
CAGCAGGCTCAACAGCAACGTGCAGCGCAGCAGGCTCAACAGCGGGCAGCTGACCAGGCCGCCAGGCAACGGGCAGCCCAACAGCAACAACAGCAAAAAGAAAAGCAAAAACCTGAAAACCCGCCGCAACAGCGTTAATTGAAATATAAATTAATAATAATGGCACCACACTGATTATTCAGTTAAATGGTGCTATTTTTATGCTTTAAAAATTAATATGACGTATTTATCCAATTTTCGGCTTTATAAACCTTTGATACAGGTTTTGCTTTTAACAGGTTTGTTTTTAACCGGAAAAACAACTAATTCCGGACAAACTGCGCTAACACATCATCCGTATATTTTTTTTATTGAGGACTCGTGGACCGAAGCGCTAAAACAGGCTAAGTTAAAAAACAAGTATATTTTTGCCGATGCTTATGCAACCTGGTGCGGGCCATGTAAAATGCTGCAGACTACAACCTTCGCCAACGCAAAAGCAGCCGCATTTTTTAATAGTAACTTTGTAAATGTCGCTATCGACATGGAAAAAGGAGAGGGACCCGGCCTTGCAGCCCAATGGGGAATACGGGCTTATCCTACGCTTATCATATTCAATCCAAATGGGAAACCGGTTTTAGGAACAGTCGGTTTCCTTAATGCTGACGACCTGATAAGATTTGGCAAACAGGCATTGAACAAATAAAAAAGGCCGGATAACTCTCGCAGTATTCCGGCCTCTACATCTACCTATGAAAAACAGCCCATTGGGTGGGCAATATTATTAGTTCAAAAAAAATGCCACGCTTTAAATCGCTTTATTTGAGCCTCTGAATTCAGGTATTGTAGAAACCATTTCCCAGATAAAGGGCGGAATTTGCCCTGTTTAAAGTCTGAAGTCTTTAGTCTAAAGTCCGAAAAATTGAAAGTTCATGACTTAAGACTTTCGACTTTAGGCTTTAGACTTAAATTTAAGATCATAAACTGCTAAACTATACATTGATAAAGTTGTTACAATTTATATGGATAACAATGTTTATTTATTAGCGACCGATCCGAACAACCCTTGCAGGGATATTATTCATTCAAGAGACACACATTTAAAGATCAGGGTCTTTTGCCTCGATAAAGAGCTTTTTGATCCTGATGTTAATGAAATACAGCTTTATGGTTATGCCGACGGCAAACTATATGCGTTTGAAACTATCGACATAATGGCTGAAGACGCACTTGATGTGGTAGGCGCCATACGATGGTATGCCGAATATGTTAACTGTCCTGATATGGAAATATTACCTGATGATCCACGCACAGGCAATCATATTGTTGCATACTCGCAATAACTGCAGTTAATGCCCTCATAATATGAAAAGCCTCCCCGCTTTTTATGGCGTATTTGAATAAAATATATAAAAATATCAAAGTAACAATATTATTGCTATGACATGGGCAGATATAAATTTAACAAAATTGTTACCACAAGCGCCGTATGTTTTTCCCACTTTTACAAAATACTTAAGGTTCTATTATAAAGATATGTTCATTCTTAATATTATATTTATCTAAAATATCTATTAATGAAATTTTATTTATAAAAACACAAATCATCCTGTTTTAAAATGGCTAATAATTTTTTTAGTACAATTATAACCAGTTCTTTTTTGCTTATTATCAGCTTATTGTGTTTATCATTATCCAGTTATCCGCAAAATAAAATCCGAAAAGATACAACTCAAAAAAGTGTTGCCACTCCGGTAGTTGTACCCGATACAAGTAAAGCAAACTTACTTAAACCGGTTACTGTGAAGGATACCGGTAAAAACAACGCGGGTGAATATTTAACGCTGGGGCAATGCATTGATTACGCGCTGAAACATCAGCCTGCATTAAATATATCGCTAATAAATATAGATGTCTCCAAAACAACTAATGCGATAAATTTAGCAGGAGCGTTGCCACAGGTGAATGCCTCCGGAGATTTAATACATTATATCCAGCAATCACAAAAAAGCTCAGCAACTGTAAATACAGGTACCAGTACCGCCGGAGGAATCTCTCCCGGTGGTACGCAACGGCAATCCTATTCGAATACCTTTATTCCGGGAATATCCGTTACCCAGGCTATTTTTAACCCAAGCCTTTTATACGCATATAAAAGTGCCCCGCTGTATGTTAAACAGGCGCAGCAAGCTTCAGACAGCACCAAAATTTTCGTGGTTTCGGCTGTAAGTAAATCGTTTTATAATTTGCTGCTTACCCTTGAGCAAATCAATGTTTTGAAGGAGGATACCGCCCAGTTTGCCAAAAGCCTGAGAGATGCTTATCATCAATATAAAGGCGGCATTGTTGATGAAACAGATTATGAACAGGCCCAAATTACATTAAATAACACCATGGCCCAATTAAAGCAGGCAAATGAAAATGTCGTCCCGCAATATGCGGCGCTAAAAAAATTAATGGGGTTCCCTCCCGAAAAACAGTTTAACGTAACGTTTGATACTTTGGAAATGATGAAAAGTATCCATATAGATACCACGCAGCAATTACAATATGAGAAACGTATTGAACTGCAGGAAATTAAAACAAATAAGGATTTACAATCTCAAACTATAAATTATTACAAGTATTCTTTTTTACCAACAGTATCTGCTTTTTATAACTATGATCTCTCCTTTCAAAACAATAATTTCAATGATCTTTTTGCAACTTCATATCCAAGCCAGTTAGTGGGCTTGTCATTAAGCATTCCTATTTTCACCGGATTTTACCGTATTAACAATTTACGTAAGGCAAAGCTGCAGTGGCACATTATTGATTGGAGTGAAACTGACCTGAGATCACAGATATACTCAGAATATACATCAGCACTGGCTAATTATAAAGGCAATTATTACAATTTAGAATTGCTGCAAAAAAATGTGACATTGTCAAAGCGGGTTTACTTTGTGGTTAGCCTACAATACCGGCAGGGAATTGTTCCTTATTTAAATATGATTACAGCCGAAACCAATTTAATAACATCAGAAATAAGTTACTTAAATGCTTTGTTCCAGGTATTGTCAAACAAAATTGACCTCGAAAAAGCGATGGGAAATATTTCTTATTGAAGGCAGTCCATGGTCAATAGTCCACAGTCCATGGTAGCTACTATGGACTATGGACTATCGACCATGGACAAATGAACTAACGAACAAATGAACCAATGAACTAATGAACAAAGTACTATTAAATACCCTTTTTATAAGTTGCCTTATGCTGGCCGCGTGTAAAAAGAAACTACCGCCGCCAAACCCCGAGGTTCCTGTTAATTTATTAAAAGTAAAACCGCAGCGTGTTTTGTATTACGACAAATATCCATCAACAACTCAAGCGCTGAGCCAGGTAACCCTATTGCCACAGGTGGCGGGCGCTGTTACCGGGGTATTTTTTAAAGAAGGTTCGCATGTTAAAAAGGGGGAAAAGCTTTATGAAATTGACGAACGAATATATCGGGCCGCATACGACCAGGCGGTAGCTAATTTAAGGGTATCAGAGGGAAATTTAGTGCAGGCCCGGCAGGACGCGGACCGTTATGTATATTTAAATAAATATAATGCAGTTGCCGAACAGCTTTATGACCATGCGATTATAACGCTTAAGAATGCGGAAAACACTGTAAAAGCATCGGCACAGGCGGTAAAAACCGCTAAAACTAATTTAAATTACGCGGTTGTTTATGCGCCGTTTAATGGCACGATCGGCATTAGCCAGGTGCGGCTGGGTGAAGTGGTAAGCCCCGGTTCAACCATTTTAAACACTATTTCGACGGACGATCCTATGGCCGTTGATTTTATAATAAATGAAAAGAATTTGCCGTTTTTTGAAAAGCTGCAAAAAAATAAGGGTCGCGCCATTGATTCATTATTTACTATTCTGATGCCTGATAACACACTTTATCCTCATACCGGAAAAATATCTGTGATTGACCGCGCTGTGGATTCACAGACAGGTTCTATTACGATCAGGCTTGTATTTCCAAACCCAGATGGTTTTTTAAGGGTTGGCATGAGTTGCGTTGTGAGGGTGCATAACCAGGACACCGAACCTCAATTGGTTGTACCGGGCAAAGCCGTTGTGGAGCAAATGGGCGAATATTTTGTGTTTGTGGCAAAAGATACGGTTATGAACAACCCTGAAGCCAAATCTGACCCCGGAAAGAAAAAGAAAAAGCTTGTTGCGCTACAAAAAAAGGTACAGGTGGGACAAACGATCGGGCCCGATGAAGTGATTAAAAGCGGAATTAAGGCCGGCGACAGCATCGTTGTTGATGGTGTGCAATCTCTCCATGATGGTTCACCAATCACAACTGCCAATAAAGTGAGCCCGGCTGGCGCAGGTCGAGGCGGACGGGGGCAGTGAAATTAAAGAGACAAGAGCCAAGAATAAAGAGCCAAGATTTCAAAAAATGGGAATCAAAAGACAAGGACCAGGAAGCAAAAGCCAGGAATCAAGAGTAAAGAGTCATGAATCAAGAAAATGGTTACAGGAGCAAGAAATTCAATAAAAAGAAAAAAGTTAAGCAGATTATCGCCGCATAACCCGGGAAGAAGTTTCTTTTTACCTTTTTATCTTGACTCTTGATTCTTGGCTCTTGACTCTTTATTCGCATTAGATATGATGATGACGTATGATCGCTAATACCTTTATTAAAAGACCTGTTACTGCAATAGTTATATCTATTGTGCTGGTAATTACCGGTACAGTTTGTATCCTGCTTTTACCTATCGATCAATACCCGGATATTACACCGCCGGTGGTACAGGTAAACGGGCAGTTTACGGGCGCCGATGCACAAACTGTTGAGCAAACCGTTGCCACGCCTGTTGAAAGCCAGGTAAACGGTACGCCAGGCATGGAGTATATGCAAAGCAACAGTACAAATAACGGGTTAATGACATTAAATGTCACTTTTAAAATAGGGACGAATATTGATGTGGCCGCACTTGATGTACAGAACCGTGTGAGCATAGCTACTCCTTTGCTCCCGGCCGTAGTTAGCCGGCTGGGGCTTACCGTGCGCGCAGTTAACCCGAGCATGCTGATGATGGTGGCCCTGTATTCGCCAAAAGATTCGCATAACATTACCTTCCTTGATAACTATACCAATATTTTTATTGAGGATGCACTGCTGCGCGTGCCGGGAGTTGGCAGTATAAACAGGTTTACTGATGATTTCAGTATGCGTATATGGATGAATCCTGAAAAAATGGCTGGCTATCGTTTAACTCCTGCCGATGTTATTGCTGCCCTTAATACGCAAAACGTACAGGTAGCCGCGGGAACCGCAGGGGTCCCACCACAGTCATCAAGCCAGACTTACGAGTTAGGTATCCTGGTTAACGGAAGGCTAAGCAAGGTGTCGGAGTTTGAAAACATTATCGTTAAAAACAACGCAACCAGCGGCGAACTGGTATATCTTAAAGATGTGGCGAGGGTTGAACTGGGGAAATTTACCTTTTCCAGCAACTCGTTTGTTGACGGGCACAGGGCATCATACCTTCAAATTTACCAGGCGCCCGGCAGTAATGCTTTAGAAACGGCAAACGGCGTATATGCTGAGTTAGCAAAGCTAAGACAAACCTTCCCTTCGGGTGTAGAGTACAGTGTTCCTTTTGAATCTGTTACTGTTGTTAAGGTATCCATGCAGGATGTGGTAATAACATTATTAAAAACATTAGGACTGGTTGCCCTTGTTGTATTCCTGTTTTTACAAAACTGGCGTTCAACCTTAATTCCGGTACTCGCCATCCCGGTATCGATAGTCGGTACTTTTTGTTTTTTTATTCCATTGGGGTTTACCATCAACACGCTTACCATGTTCGGTTTTGTACTGGCAATAGGCATAGTGGTAGATGACGCCATCATCGTTGTTGAAGCGACACAGCATTATATCGACCGCGATAAAATGTCGGCCAAAGAGGCTACTTACCAGGCGATGAAGGATATATCAGCGCCCGTAGTAGCTATAGCGCTCATTCTTGCCGCTGTTTTTGTCCCCGTCGGGTTTATACCGGGCATAGTAGGCCGATTGTACCAGCAGTTTGCCATCACTATTGCCATATCGGTCCTCATATCTGCATTTATCGCCTTATCATTAACTCCGGCCCTTTGTTCGCTGTTGTTAAAGCCCACTGATGAGAAAAAAAAGAATAAAGGATTAAATAAATGGTTCACTAAATTTAATGACTGGTTCGACAGGATAACGGGCAAATATTCCGAAGGGGTAAAAAGGAGCATAAAGGCTTCAAGGCTGGTAATCATTTTATTATTGTGCATTTGCATAGGCGCATACTTCTTATTTGAATCAAAGCCAACCGGTTTTATTCCGTCCGAAGATGATGGCAACTTATATGTAACCTTTCAACTACCGCCGGCATCATCAACTGCCCAGTCAGTTAATGTAATGTCGAAACTAATGAAGGTAGTAGCAGCTACACCCGGCGTTGCACATTATGCCGCATTATCAGGATTAAACGTTGTAACCAATGCCAGTAACTCAAATAATGGCACCATATATATTCAGCTTAAACCGTGGGACGAGCGAAACACCTCAAGCCAGCAGGTGCCAGGCATAATCAGTGTGTTACAAAAACGTATTGCTGATGCAGGCATTAAGAACGCGAATGTAGAAGTAATACAGCCATCCCCCTTGCCCGGGGTTGGCTCAACCGTCGGTTTCAGTATCCAGATAGAACAGCGCAGCACGAACGACGATATACATGCATTTGAAAACGTAATAAATAAGTTTATTACCGAAGCTAATAAAAACCCGGCAATAACCAGTTCATATAGCTTTTTCACTGCCCACACCCCTAATATAAATCTTACGGTCGACCGCGAAAAGTGCGAAAAGCTGGGCGTTAATATTTCAGATGTCTTTACAACTATACAGGCTTATATGGGTAGTTTATACATTAATGATTTTACTACCTATAACCGTACTTTCCATGTAGTAGTTCAGGCAGATACGGCATTCCGCACGATGGTTACCGACATGAACAAATATTATGTTCGCAACCAGGCAGGTACCATGGTTCCGCTTGGCACTGTGATCAGTTATAAGCCAACTGAAGCAGCGCCGCTGATATCACATTTTAATATATTCCGAACTGCCGAAATAGATGGTTCGCCGGCTGCGGGGGTAAGCAGCGGAGAGGCATTAACGGCGTTGCAGGACGTAGCCGCCCGGGTGTTGCCCGAGGGTTATACTTACGAGTTTTCGGGTTTAAGTTATGAAGAGTTAAAGGCAGGTTCCACTACAGTATATATCTTCTTGTTCTCCATTACATTCGTCTTCCTGTTCCTCGCGGCTTTATATGAAAGCTGGTCGGTGCCTTTCTCCGTACTGCTGGCTGTTCCCATCGGCGCTTTCGGGGCTATCCTCGCCCTTGAACTTGTGCCGTCACTCACAGATAATGTTTACGCTCAGATCGGCCTGATCACCCTGATCGGCCTCGCTGCCAAAAATGCCATCCTGATCGTAGAATTTGCCAAAATAAGGGTAGATCGCGGCGAAGAACTGATCAAATCAACGCTTGAAGCGGTCAGCCTCCGTTTAAGGCCCATTATCATGACCTCAATGGCATTTATATTAGGCGTATTGCCGCTCGTTTTTGCTTCCGGCGCAGGCGCGGTAGCACGGAGGACGATTGGATTAACGGTTCTTGGCGGGATGCTCGCCGCATCATCGATAGCCATATTTATAGTCCCGGTGCTTTTTGTACTGATCACCAGGGCAGCCTATGGTAAGGAAAGACTTAAATGGCTCCAGGAACATCATGAAGACCTGATGGAGAAGGCTAAAAAAGTGGAAGCCCAGAATATTGATCCCGAATTAGAATATGAACTGCATAAGTCGCGCGAACTGAGTAAACCTGATGAGCCATGATCGCCAATACATTTATTAAAAGGCCGGTTACTGCAATCGTTATATCATTAGTGTTAATGATATCGGGGATCATTTGCATTTTCAACCTTGCGGTTGATCAGTATCCTAATATATCGCCGCCGAGTGTCGGGTTGTATGCGTCGTACACCGGCGCCGACGCCCAAACGGTTGAACAAACCGTTGCCATTCCTATTGAAGAGCAGGTGAACGGTACGCCAGGGATGGAGTACATGCAAAGTACAAGTACAAATAGCGGTGGTATGAGCTTGAGGGTTACTTTTAAAATTGGCACCAATGTTAAAATTGCAGCCCTCAACGTTCAAAACCGCCTTGGTATAGCAACTCCCTTGCTGCCCGCTGTTGTAAGTAAATTGGGTGCGACAGTGCGTGCAAGCAATCCTGACCAACTGATGATCGTCTCAATTTATTCGCCAAAACATACGCATAATATAACGTTCCTTGATAATTATACCAATACATTTATTGAAGACGCTTTATTACGCGTACCCGGTGTAGGAGATGTAGGCGCACGTACCGATAACTTTAGCATGCGCGTATGGATGAACCCTGATAAAATGGCATCGTACAGTTTGACCCCTTCGGATGTGATTGCGGCGCTGAATGCACAAAACGTTTATGTAGCTGCGGGTTCAGCCGGTTCGCCTCCACAAAATCATTCACAGGTTTTTGAAACGGGGATACTTGTAAACGGAATGCTTAACAAAGCTTCGGAGTACGAAAAAATTGTTGTGAAAGCAATCCCGGCAACTGGTAAACTAATTTACCTGAAAGATGTAGCCAGGGTCGAACTGGGTAAATTTACTTTTGCCAGCAATGCTTTTGTCGACGGGAACAGGTGTTCCTTTTTGATGATCTTTCAGTCTCCCGGAAGTAATGCCCTTCAAACCGCCGACAATGTTTATGCAAAACTGGCCGAATTAAAAAAGTCATTCCCTGCTGATGTTGACTATATAGTACCCTTTGAATCCATCACTATAATAAAAGTATCCATGCAGGAGGTAATAGGCACGCTGCTAAAAGCGCTTGCATTGGTAGCCCTTGTCGTATTCCTGTTCCTGCAAAACTGGCGTTCAACCATTATACCAATCTTAGCTATCCCCGTTTCTATCCTCGCAACTTTTTGCTTCTTTATACCTTTGGGCTTTACCATAAATACACTTACCATGTTTGGCTTTGTGCTGACGATAGGTATAGTGGTGGATGACGCTATTATTGTGGTTGAGGCGGTACAGCATTATATTGATGAAAAACACATGTCGCCAAAGGAGGCGACCTACAATGCTATGAAAGAGATTTCGGCTCCGGTAGTTGCAATTGCGCTCATATTGGCTTCAGTGTTCGTGCCTGTTGGCTTTATTCCTGGCATCGTAGGCCGGCTTTACCAGCAATTTGCTATAACTATAGCAATTTCGGTAATGTTTTCTGCGTTTGTCGCCTTATCATTAACGCCCGCCCTTTGTTCATTACTGCTAAGACCCTCTCATCACGTTACCAGGAAATCAAACTGGGTAGATAAGTTTTTTAATTATTTTAACGGGGGCTTTGAAAAAGTTGTCCATAAATATTCGGACGGTGTAAAAAGAGGCATAAAAAATTCTAGATTCATCGTTATTATGCTGGTCTGCATTTGTGCAGGCACGTATCTTTTATTTAAAAGCAAGCCATCCGGATTCGTGCCACCAGAGGACGGAGGCCGTCTTTTTGTTACTTTCCAGTTGCCCGATGCATCTTCAACCGTTCAATCAGTAAATGTTATGCATAAACTGATGAAAATAGTCGGGTCAACTCCTGGCATACTGCATTATACAGCCGTATCCGGTTATAACATACTAAATGGGGGCGCAAATTCAAATAGCGGCTCCATGTTTTGTATGCTTACTCCCTGGGACCAGCGAACAACAAAAGCTACAAAAGTGCAGGGCATAATGGATGCCATTAAAACAAGCGTTGCCAAAGCCGGGATAAAAAATGCATCTGTTGTGGCTATACAGCCGCCGCCAATAAAGGGCATTGGCCTCGCCGCCGGCTTTAGTATGCAAATTGAACAGGGCAGTTCAACCGACGATATACATGCCTTCGAAAAAAATGTACAAAAATTTGTTGCCGCAGCAAAAAAGATCCCGGCTACATCTACAGCATTCTGCTATTTTTCAGCGCACACGCCAAGCTACAATCTTACTGTCGACAGGGAAAAATGTCTGAAACTTGGTATTAACATTTCGGATGTGTTTTCAACCATGCAGGCTTATATGGGCAGCATGTTTGTAAATAATTTCACCTTATACAACCGTACCTATCACGTAGTAGTACAGGCAGATACCATGTACAGGGCCCTGATTGGCAACATGGATAAATATTATGTCAGGAACCGTGCAGGCAGCATGGTCCCTCTCAGCACGGTTATCAGTTACAAACCGGATATAGCTGCCCCGCTGATAACCCATTTTAATATTTTCCGCTCGGCAGAAGTTGATGGCCCGATACCACCGGGATACAGCAGCGGCCAGGCCCTTGACGCACTAAAATCGCTGGCTTCAAAAACATTGCCTAGGGGTTATACTTATGATTTTTCCGGCCTCAGTTATGAAGAAATACGGGCCGGTTCCTTAACGGTTTATATATTCCTGTTTTCCATCATTTTTGTTTTCCTGTTTCTTGCGGCACTGTACGAGAGCTGGTCGGTACCACTTTCGGTAATGCTGGCAGTTCCGATAAGCGCGTTTGGTGCCATTGTTGCACTTTGGACCATACCCACCATTACTAATAACGTATATGCGCAAATAGGATTAATAACTTTGATTGGTTTATCGGCAAAAAATGCTATTCTGATCGTGGAGTTTGCCAAACTGAGGGTTGACCGTGGCGAAGAACTTATAAAATCTACCCTCGAAGCAGTGCGCCTGCGTCTGCGGCCAATCATTATGACTTCCATGGCATTTATACTGGGCGTATTGCCGCTTGTTTTTGCAACCGGGGCGGGCGCGGAATCAAGGAATACTATAGGTATAACGGTTTTAGGCGGGATGATCGCATCGTCAACCATTTCGATTTTTATCGTACCTGTTCTGTATGTGTTATTTACCCGCTTTTCGTACGGGAAAAAACAATTAGACTGGCTACAGGCGCATCATGAAGAATTGATGGAAAAAGAAAAAAGAGTAGAAGAACAAAACATCGACCCTGAACTGGAATATGATATAGCCCAGGCCCATGCCGAAAACAAAGCGGACAGGGAAAGGCATTTTGGGGAGAATAACAACAAGGAATAAAGCATATCGGGTGTTTTGCATGTTTAATTTGTACGCTGTAAATTGTACTTCAATATTTATCACTGTGGGAGATTTTATCATAACAAAAGATTCGCTCAAATTTTTAAGCGATCTGTCCAAAAGCAATAACCGCGAATGGTTTAACATCCACAAGGACAGTTACATTAATGCCCACGATAATATCATTGCTTTTGCCGACGCCCTGCTGATTGAAATGAGTAAGCATGACGATATCGAAACGGCTTCAGGGAAAAAAAGTGTATTCAGGATTTACAAAGATGTCCGCTTTTCCAAAGATAAAACTCCTTATAACACGCACTGGAGCGGAACATTCAAAAGGGCGACAAAAAAATTGCGCGGGGGATATTATTTTCGCATCGAACCTGGAAATTCATTTTTGGCAGGAGGCTTTTGGGGCCCGGAACCTAATGACATGAAAAGGATCAGGCAGGATATTGATACGAATTACAAAGCCTGGAGAAAATTGCTTGCCGGCAAAATGTTGGCAGAAACATTTGGGAAGATGATTGGCGACCAAATCGGCTCCGCGCCGAGGGGCTATGCAAAAGACCATCCGGCCATTGATCTGCTGCGATATAAGCAATTTCTTCTTAAATATCAGTTTACCGATGAAGAAGTATCCAGCCCTGATTTTTTTTACAACGCGAACAATGTATTTAAAAAAATGCACCCTTTTTTTGACTTTATGAGCGAAATACTTACAACGGATGCTAATGGGATTTCTGTTGTGGATTAAACTTGATTGCGGCTACAGAGCCGCAATGAATTGCGTCTTCCGCTAATGCACAAGGGGTTCCGCAACCTCCAGGAAACTATAAACGCCGGCAACCATTATCACAATAAAGCCGGCAACGGAAAAGATGGGTATCAGCCATTCGATGTCTGATAAAAGCATAGATTGTGCAACCAGCGTAAGTACACAACCAATAACCAGGCAGCATAGCGCCAAAAGGATTTTTACAGTTCTGTTCATATTTATTAAACGGAGGGCAGCCCTTAAAGGTTACGGATATTTTTAATCCTATTGAATTGCTTTCAATGCAAAATCTTAAATACCAGCTCCTTCATCAAACCTCCATTGTCGGCATTTGAATCTACACCTTTGCTTTTCAGGTCATATTCCCGCAGGTAGCTTATAATTTGCATGGTTTTGCCGTAATTATAACTTCGGGCGGCCTGCTCATAATCTTTTATAAAATAAGGGTTTACCCCTAACTCACGCGCTAAATTTTGCGGGGATCTGTCTTTCACGTAATGATAAGTAAGTACTTTGCTGAAGAAGTTATTCAAATTACCCAAAACAAGCACCATAGGGTTAGCTTTAGGATTAGCTTCGAAATAATTAATGATTTGATTGGCTTTAAAAGCATCCTTTTTGCTCAATGCGGTTTGCAGTTCAAAAACATTATATTCCTTGCTGATGCCAATATTGTCATGAATATGTTTCAGGCTAATTTCCTGTCCGGCTGTTATATTCAGCAGCAGTTTTTCTAATTCATTAGCAATTTTTGAAAGATCGTTACCGAGGTATTCAGCCAGCATGAATGTTGCCTGCTGGTTTATTTTATAACCTTTTTCAGCTATAAAACCCTCTATCCAGGCGGGTACTTTGCTATCGTATAATGGCGTTGAGTCGAAAATAAGTCCGTTTTTTTCAATGGCCTTGTATGTTTTTTTTCGCTTGTCAAACTTTCCATACTTGTAACAAAAAACCAATATAGTGCTTGGCAAGGGGTTTTCGAGATAGTTTAATAAAGGGTTAATACTTTTTTTATCGGCATCGTCGCTGCCCCATTTCATATCCTGGGCTTCTTTTACCAGAACTACCTGGTAATCTGCCATCATGGGATAACGTTTAGATGCGCCCAGCACCGACATTATTTCGGTATCTTTCCCATAAAACACGGTTTGGTTAAAGCTCTTTTCGGCATCCGGCAAAAGCTTGTGCTCTACAAAATTGCTTACCAGGTCAATATAATAAGGCTCCTCTCCGTGTAAAAGGTAAAGGGGTTTATACTTTTTATTTGTAAGATCTTTGATTATTTCTGCGGCAGTCATATATGGCATAAAACTACGAATTTGCGGCGATAAAGGAGGCTCCGCTGGAGCCAATTATGCTATTTGAATTTTTCTATAAACCGGGGACTCCGATGGAGTCAAAATGGATTAGGAAGAACCCGTCAGGCTCCGGAGGAGTTACCTGTTTATAGACAATAGAGAAAACAAGAAAAGACTCCGTAGGAGTCTTCTTTGAAAAGTCAGAGTTGGCAAATTATGAGTAGGTGAGCGATGAATTGTGAACGGTGAGTGGTGAGTAGTGAGTGGTGAGCTAATTTTTTTTGCTGACTACTCACCATTCACAATAACAAAATTAGGATTAAGCTTATAAAATAACCATTTTCGTACAATGGATTTACTGGTTCCGCTTCAATTGCCCCCATATCCGTTTAAAATTACTGATCAAAACGGGCAGTTGACCCTGTTTGATGTGATCAGAAAAAAAAATATCGTTCTGACCCCCGAAGAATGGGTGCGACAGCATTTCGTACAGTACCTAATCAACCAGAAAAACTATCCTAAAACATTGATAAAACTCGAAGGCGGGCATAGGTTCCAGGGTATGCCCAAACGATCAGATATTGTGGTTTACAACCCAATGGGGGAAAAGATATTATTGGTTGAGTGCAAAGCGACGTCCGTACCTATCGACCAAAACACATTCGACCAGGTAGCCCGTTATAATATGGTTCATAAAGTAAATTTGCTGGCGGTTACAAATGGCTTGCAACATTATTACTGCCTGATTGACTTTGAGAAAAGCAATTATCAATTCATTGAAGAGTTACCGGATTACAGGGAAATGTGATTGATTTCGGATTTCGGAATTTCGATTTCGGAATTAAGAAAGAAAATTTGGAATTTTGGAATTTTTAAAGAAGATATATAAAATGAGTTAATTTAAGCAACTGAGAACATTCGATATCGAGATAACGATAACAGAATCAAAACTAAATCTGAAATCCGAAATCCGAAATCCGAAATGAGTCAATGCACAGGCGCCACCAGGCTTTGTATCTTCTCCATTAACTCCTCCGGTTTAAATGGTTTCGACACATAATCATTCATACCGGCGTTTAACACCTGATCTTTAATATCATACAAAGCAGCCGCGGTTAGGGCAATGATCGGTACACCTGCCTTTTTAGGGTCAGGAAGCTTCCTGATCTCCATAGCGGCGTCAAAGCCATTCAACACCGGCATTTGCAGATCCATTAAAATAATATCGAAATTGCCGTATTGCAAAATTTCTATGGCCCGCTCACCATTTTCGGCAATGGTAGGGATAATACTCCATCTTGAAAGCAGTTTTTTCATCAATAAAACGTTAACGGGGTTATCTTCGGCAATAAGCATACGCAAATGACCTAAACCTTCGCTGCCTTGCAATAACACGCCTCTCTCACCAAATTCATCGGCAGTTTCAGTAGATACCGGAAATTCCATACTAAATGAAAACTCCGAGCCTTCTCCTATCTTGCTGGATACCTGCATTTGCAATCCCTGAAGCTCCAATAAACGTTTAACAATAGCTAAACCCAAACCGGTACCTCCGTATTGTCGCGTGGTGGTTATCGACTCCTGTGTAAAAGGCTCAAAAATACTATCCAGAGTATTTTTCTCAATTCCAATTCCGGTGTCTTTTACGACAAAATTTACGACGACTGTATTATGGCGGTCCTCATTGCAATGAGCTTCTACCCAGATATTGCCTTTTTTAGTAAATTTTATCGCATTGTTCACAAGGTTAAAAAGAATTTGAGCAACCCTTGTAGGATCACCGAATAATACTTTATTTCTAAGGCAGGGATCAATTGTGAGATCAAATTTCAAATCTTTTTCTTCTGCTTTTAATATTTGTCCGCCACAAATATTTTGCATCAGATCAACCAAATTAAACCGTATATGTTCGAATACTACCTTGCCGGATTCAATTTTATTAAAATCAAGCACGTCATTAACAATAACAAGCAGGTTATTTGCCGAAAATTTTAATATTTCCAGATTATCTTTTTGGTCGGGCCTTGGGTTCCCCATCAGCATAAGGTTGCTCATACCAATAACGGCATTAAGGGGCGTTCGTATTTCATGCGACATGGTTGAAAGAAATTCGGACTTTATCTGTGATGATTTTTCGGCCTTTTGTATGGCAATCTCTAATTTCTTATTGAGTTCGATCTGCTCCTCGCTTGTTTCTTTTAACTGTTTTATATTGTTGAAAAATGCATTGTAGAGCTGACTATGGATAAAAATAATGAGCATAAAATTGGCGAACAGGCTGATAATAATAGTTGATTGATCAACCGTTTCGGGTCGGAGCGGAATAAAATAATTCTCGTTATACTCCAGCACTAAAAACACGAGTACAGGGATAAGGTTTATCAATGAGTAAAATAAGCCCCACGTTTGGCCGAACATATAAAAGCTGAACAGTATCACTAACAGTATCACCTGAATAGTAATAATATCAACCTTTTGCATAACAATAAAAACGTTGTTCAAATTGACCGCTGTGGCCATGATGAGCAGCGAATGCGATATTTGCTGCCAGTTTGGTTTGTAGGTAAGATATTTAAATAAACATACTACCAGGAACAACACGAGCCCGGCCGTGATCGTAAGTATAACCTGGTGCTGAAAATAAACACTGATCAATAATCCGCCAACAGCAACAAAAACAATCAGAAATCCATAATATAACAACCGAATGCGGGCTTGATCAAGAACTGACTGATCACTTGAGAGGATTTTATTAATTGAAAAGTTGAAAAAACTAACGTCCTTACTCATTTATTGTCGTGGATTACGATGGGTATAAAAAATAAGCAATAAAAGGAACGTTAAAATTTGAACGCCCTGCTTCAACTTATTAATAATTTATCGTAACTTCATACACAATTAATAAGCCAAAGTCAGCAAGTTCTCCTCTAAAATCTTTAGTTTGGCTTCAGCATCCGTTTTTTTCTTCAGTTCAACCGCGATTATTTCGGGTTTTGCACTGTTCATGAAACGCTCATTTGCTAACTTAGAGTTAACAGACCGCAAAAATCCGATTAAATATTCCTTCTCTTTTTGAAGCCGGGCGCGCTCTGCAAGGGGGTCTAAACCTTCATTCACCGGTATACAAAACTCATCAATTGAAACCATAAAGCGCAAGGCTCCACCTATTTTATCGTTAACGTTGCCGAGGATGCTGATATTGCCTAATTTGGCAATAATAGGTTCGAACTTCCTGTAATCAATATTCGAATTTACTTTTATAGAAAGTGCCAGTTTTTCTTTACGTGGAATTTTTTTATTGTCGCGAATATTACGTATTTGAGTAATGATCTGTTTCACTATCTCAACTTCTGCCAGTAACTGTGCATTTATTTGCCCATTAGTTGGCATTTGTGCAACAATACAGCAGTCATATTCAGCACGTTGTCCAAATAATTCATCATGCCATAGTTCTTCTGAAATAAATGGCATGAAGGGATGAAGGATTTTTAAAATATTTTCAAAAAATTTAATTGTCTGATTGTAGGTTTCATTATCGATTGGCTGCTCAAGGCCAGGCTTTATCATTTCAAGATATTCTGAACAGAAGTTATCCCAAATTAGCTTATAAGCTGTCATTAAAGCATCGGAAATACGATATTGGTCAAAATAACTTTCTATCTCAATTAATGCCTGGTTAAATCTGCTGTCGAACCACTCTATGGCCAGCGCGTTATTATTCTGAAGGCCTTTATCTATTTTCCATCCTTTGATCAGCTTTGAAGCATTCCATATCTTATTGGCGAAACTGCTTCCTTGCTTACAATACTTTTCATCGAACATCAGGTCGTTCCCGGCAGGTGAGCTTAACAGCATGCCCATTCTTACGCCATCGGCCCCATATTTTTCTATCAGGTCCAAAGGATCAGGCGAATTGCCTAATGACTTTGACATTTTGCGGCCAAGCTTATCGCGCACTATCCCGGTGAGGTAAACATTTTTAAACGGAACCGCGGCCCTGAACTCATGCCCGGCCATGATCATTCTCGCCACCCAAAAAAATAATATTTCGGGTGCGGTTACCAGGTCGTTTGTTGGGTAATAATAATTAATATCATCATTATTGGGGTCTTTAAACCCATCAAACACGGATATGGGCCAAAGCCATGAAGAAAACCAGGTATCGAGTACATCCTCATCCTGCCTTAAATCATCTATGGTGAGTGGTGAGTGGTGAGCGGTGAGTGGTTTTGCTATCTCAAAGGCTTCTTCCCGGGTTTTTGCAATAACAAACTGCCCATCCGGCAAATACCAGGCGGGTATTTGCTGCCCCCACCACAGCTGGCGGCTTATGCACCAGTCCTTTACATTCTCCATCCAATAGCGGTAGGTATTGATAAACTTTTCCGGTATCAGTTTAACATCACCTTTTATAACATAATCCAGGGCAGGTTTTGCCATTTCATCCATTTTGCAGAACCACTGCATCGAAAGCTTTGGCTCAATAACAGCATCGGTACGTTCTGAAAAACCAATTTGTGATTTATAGTCCTCCACCTTTTCAAGATAACCGTCTGCTTCCAGCAAAACAACTACTTTTTTCCGAGCCGCAAAACGATCCTCGCCCACTAATATCTTTGCATTTTCATTTAGCGTTCCATCATCGTTTAAAATATCGATAACGGGCAGGTTATGCTTTTGTCCCAGTTCATAATCGTTAAGGTCGTGTGCGGGTGTAACTTTTAAACAGCCCGTTCCAAAATCCATGGAAACATATTCATCCAGAATAATGGGTATTTCCCGGTTTATAAGCGGGACCAAAACCTTTTTACCATGCAAATGGAAATATCTTTCATCATTCGGGTTAATACAGATTGCGGTATCAGCCATTATCGTTTCGGGGCGGGTGGTGGCTATTGTTAAGTAGTCCGAAAGTCCGAAAGTCCGAAAGTCCGAAAGTTTTGATATTTCTTCATTTAAGCCTTCCGAATTTCTGTCTTCATGACTAATTCGTTGTTCCTTTTCCTGGCTTTCGGACTTTCGGACTTTCGGACTTTCGGACTTAATAGCGTAGCGTATAAAATAAAGCTTTTGATTAACTTCCTTACGTATAACCTCCTCATCCGATAGCGCTGTTTTCCCCTGCGGGTCCCAGTTTACCATTCGCACACCGCGATATATCCGTCCTTTTTTATACAGGTGGATAAAAGTATCGATAACGGCTTCAGAGAGGTCGTCTTCCATGGTAAAACGGGTGCGGTCCCAATCGCAGGACGCGCCTAGTTTTTTTAGCTGCTCGAGGATGATACCGCCGTACTTTTCCCGCCAATCCCAGGCATACGCCATAAACTCGGGGCGCGATATATCTTTTTTTGTTATGCCTTTCTCTTTAAGCATGGCAACAACCTTTGCTTCGGTAGCGATACTGGCATGATCGGTGCCCGGCACCCAGCAAGCATTTTTGCCTTTCATGCGGGCACGGCGCACCAGCACATCCTGAATAGTATTGTTTAACATATGCCCCATATGCAGCACGCCGGTAACGTTTGGCGGCGGCATTACTATAGTATATGGCTCACGCTCGTCAGGTACCGATTTAAAAAAATCATGCTTTAACCAGTAGATGTACCACTTAGCTTCGGCCGCTTTTGGCTGGTATGTTTTAGGAATACTCATAACGTGCAAAAATACGATTGTTAGTGGTTCATAGTTCACCTCCAGCAACTTTTTCAATTCAAAGACGGAAAATTTTACTCAAATCTTCTTAAAGCTTGATTTTATCATGGGCGAAAGCGCCCTTGACATAGGGCTGAAATGCAAATCACTTTTATCCGTAATAAACAAGCCCAATAAACCAATATTTTAACAAATAATGTTTATAATTGTATACCATTATAACCGGCTGCGTTGAAAACGGGCAATTTATATGTAAATTATACAGTTAATAATTGAGGCTTATCTTTAACTGATATAAATATTTTCGGGTCTTAAAAAATCCTGATTAAATGAAAAAAAACGCATAATATTTACTTAAAAAGCGAATTTTTACTTTTTAAAAGTACAAAGTGTTTTTTTTACAATAAGTAAATCATACTTTTATCAAATTTTTTAAAATTAAACTTAATTTATGATCATTATTGCTGACGGTGGCTCAACCAAAACAAATTGGTGCCTGGTTACCGAAGAAGGTAAAAAAGTATACTTTAATACCGAAGGTTATAACCCTTATTTTTCTGGAACCGCGTACATTATTAAGTCGCTTGATGAAACCTTGCCAACCGATCTGGAAAGAAACGAGGTAACAGAAGTAAACTACTACGGCGCAGGCTGCTCGACCGATGAGATGCGTAAAATTGTTGAGGAAGCAATGAAGGCTATCTTTACCAAAGCAAAAGTATTTATCGGCCATGACCTGCTCGCCGCAGCCCGGGCTTTACTGGGCAATAATGAAGGCTTTGCAGCTATATTGGGCACGGGCACCAACACTTGTCTTTATAACGGCAAAGAGGTTACCCATAATATTGACTCGGGCGCTTATATCCTGGGTGATGAAGGCAGCGGATGTTATATCGGCAAAAAACTTTTAATTGATTATTTAAGAGGCTACATGCCCGAAGCCGTGCGCAAAAATTTTTGGGAAACCTATAAGCTTACACCTGACGATATAAATGAAATAGTTTATACCAAGCCCCGCGCCAATCGTTTTTTGGCCAGCTTCAGCAAATTTGTATACGATAGTAATGTTCACATTGAGTATTCCCGCAACCTTGTACGCACTTCGTTCGAAGATTTTTTCCGCAACCTGGTAACTCATTATCCCGATTATCAAAAATATACTTTTAATTGCATCGGTTCTGTTGGTTATAATTTCAGGAACGTTTTAGAAGAAGTGGTTACAGAAAACGGAATGGTTATCGGAAACATCATTCGCTCACCAATAGATAGTTTAGTAAAATATCACCTGGAGCTGGCGCCGAGCCAGATATAGAGATTAGAAGTTGGAGATTAGAGATTAGTTGGGAAAAGAGATTGGAGACTGGAGATTAGTGACCAGGAAAGGAAAAATCGAACAAATTCCATAAAACACAACAAGAAGCCGCAGTGACTGTCACTGCGGCCTCTTGTTATTATGACACTAATCTCTAATCTCCAGTCTTAATCTCTATTTATCAAGATTCAGATCGTTATGGAATATCTTAGCGTACTTGCGGCGGTCAAATTTATAAAGTTTGGCGGCGCGGTATGATACGCCTTTTTGCTTTTCATCAAGCTCCTTTAAAAATCCGTAACTAAGCATTTTTTTTCGGAAATTTCTTTTGTCCAGCTTCTTATTTTCAATCGCTTCATAAAGCGATTGCAATTGGGTAAGCGTAAATTTTTCGGGTAGTAATTCAAAGGCAATGGGCTGATAGTTTAAACGCCTGCGTATTTTATTGAAGGCTGTTTTAAATATTTCTGTATGATCAAATGCCAGCTTTGGTAATTCATTAACCGGGTGCCAGAAAGCTTTACGGGCGTATTGAGTAACAGGCCGTAATTCTTTTTGTCCGTTAATACGTATCAGCGCATAATAGGCTACGGTGATCACCCTGCCTTGCGGGTGCCGGTTTACCTCACCAAACGTATGAAATTGCTGCATATGCAAATCGCGCAAGCCGGTAAGCTCATACAAAATGCGTTCTGCCGCATCGTCAATGCTCTCGTCCTGCTCAACGATATAGCCAGGCAATGCCAGCCAATCTTTAAAAGGCTCCTCGTTTCGTTCGATAAGTAATATTTTGAGCTCACCGGCTTCAAAACCAAATATTACGCAATCAATCGAAAAAACTGATTCAAATGTAGGTAGCTTTACTTCTTCCAAACTACGATAAATTTTAGGTTAAGAAATTAAATATAAATATGGTTAACCGCTAAAGTAAAAAAAAATAAATTAAATTTAATGGTGTAATTTTCACACACTATATTCGTGCCTTTAAATTAGCAGTGTAAAGATGCGTAAAATTTCAAAACTTGCAGTTCTTACATCAGGCGGCGATGCCCCGGGAATGAACCCCTGCATCAGGTCTGTTGTCAGAACCGCTATATATAATGGCTTAGAAGTTACCGGCATCCGGCGAGGCTACCAGGGGCTTATTGACGATGACATGTATGAAATGCAAACGCGTTCGGTAAGCAATATACTAAATTTGGGCGGTACTATTTTAAAAACAGCCCGCTGTTTACCTTTTCGTACTGACGAAGGGATGGAAACCGCGTATCAAAACTTAAAAAAACACAACATTGACGCCCTCGTTGTGATTGGCGGCGATGGTACCTTTACAGGCGCCCTTCGTTTTTCACAAAAATACACCGATATATCTGTGATAGGCGTGCCCGGCACTATAGATAATGACCTTTACGGATCAACCTACACCCTTGGTTTTGACACTGCCACAAATACTGTAATTGAAGCGATTGATAAGATACGTGATACAGCAGATGCGCACGACCGCTTATTTTTTATTGAAGTAATGGGACGCGATTCAGGTGCGATTGCCCTGCGTGCAGGCATCTCATGCGGGGCCGAAGCTATACTATTGCCCGAAAAAGAAACTGCCATTGCCGACCTTATAAAAAATCTTAAAGCCGGTCAGCATAATAAAAAATCATCAAGCATTGTTATAGTAGCAGAGGGGGATAAACATGGCGGAGCTTATGATATAGCAAAATTAGTGCAGAAGGAAGTAAAGTTCTACGATGTAAAGGTTACTATTTTAGGGCATTTGCAGCGCGGCGGCAGCCCGTCGGCATTTGACAGGATATTGGGCAGCCGTTTGGGCTTTGCCGCGGTGAATGCCTTAATAAATGGCGAAACACAAGTGATGGTTGGTTTAGAAGCCAATTCTATTAAATTAACCGGCCTTGAAGAGGCGCTTAATCAACACGAATTTAAACTGGAAGAAGATCTGATGCAGATGGCTGAAATACTTTCAATCTAAATAAATGATTGCGATTGTGTATAGTGGATCACATTACGCCCACTGGCGGCTTGCTGATAAGGACAGGGTAGTTGCCACCTTTAAAACAAGCGGGATAAACCCTTTTTTCGACGATGAAAAGCGAATCATCCAGCTACTCAGCAAAAACATTAACCTAATACATCATGCCGAAGAAATAAAACGTATTTATTTTTTTGCGGCAGGCGCCTCATCGCCCGAACGTAAAGCCACCGTACGTAATGCCTTATCTTCCTTTTTTAAATCGGGGAAAATCACGGTTGAGCATGATATTACGGCCGCAGCGATTGCTTGCTGCAAAAATTCGCCGGGGATTATCTGTATATGCGGAAGCGGTTCAAACGCGGCCTGGTATGATGGCAAAAAAGTAAAACCAAACAACTATGGCCTGGGTTATATTCTGGCTGATGAGGGATCAGGAAACTGGCTTGGCAGGCAATTGATAAAAGCATTTATGAACCAAACACTTCCTGAAAATATACACCAAAGGTTTGTTCATCGCTATGATTTTGACCGTAAAACCTTATTAGAAAAAGTTTACAGGCAAAAGCAGCCGGCTTTATTTCTAAGCTCTTTTACGGAGTTTTTTGTTGATAACCAAGAAGATAACTATATAAAAGGTATCATAAAAAACGGCTTTGAAAAGATGATAAACACTTATTTATTACCATTGCATGATGAACATCCCGAAGCTTTGTTGTATTTTGCCGGCTCCGTTGCGGCAGGCTTTCAAAACCTTTTATACGAAGCCGTTGCCGATGCAAATCTTAAAATTGCAAGTATCATAAAAGAACCCATAAACAATTTATTAACATATTATTCAAGTAAAAATTAGAAAAAAATGAAAATAGGAATAAACGGCTTTGGCCGTATTGGTCGTCTGGCATTCAGGGCCGCAATTGAAAGACCCGACATTGAAGTTGTTGGTATTAACGACCTTGTTGAGCCTGATTACATGGCTTATATGCTGAAATATGATTCAACTCATGGTCCTTTCAAAGGCACTATTGCCGTTGAGGGCGGTCATTTGGTGGTAAATGGCAAAACTATACGTGTTACTGCCGAAAAAGACCCGGCTAATTTGAAATGGAATGAAGTCGGAGCGGAAGTGATTATTGAATCGACAGGTTTGTTCCTGACGAAAGAAACCGCACAAAAACATATTGACGCCGGTGCTAAAAAAGTGGTAATGAGCGCTCCGGCTAAGGACGACACCCCTACATTTGTAATGGGCGTTAACCATAAAAAACTTACTGCCGATCAGACCATTGTATCAAATGCATCTTGTACAACTAACTGCCTGGCTCCTATAGCAAAAGTACTGAACGATAATTTTGGTATAGAGGAAGGGCTAATGAGCACGATACACGCGGTTACCGCCACCCAAAAAACAGTTGATGGCCCATCGCATAAAGATTGGAGAGGCGGCCGCGGCGCTTATCAGAATATTATTCCTTCATCAACCGGCGCGGCAAAAGCCGTTACCCTGGTGATTCCTGAATTAAAAGGAAAATTAACCGGCATGTCGTTCCGGGTACCGGTACCTGACGTTTCGGTAGTTGATTTAACTGTTCGTTTAGGCAAGCCCGCTTCTTATGAAACCATAAAAAAAGCAATGAAGGATGCCTCTGAAGGTGAGTTGAAAGGGATATTGGGGTATACGGAAGACGAAGTGGTATCAGAAGATTTTAAAGGTGATGCCCGTACATCCATATTTGATGCGAAAGCAGGCATAGCTCTAAATGATAACTTTGTAAAAGTAGTTGCATGGTATGATAATGAGTGGGGATACTCCAACAAACTGATAGATTTGGTACAGGAATTGGCGAAATTTTAATTTAATCACTAAATATTAAACTATTTTAACAAAAAAGCCTCTCGAAATTTTCGGAGGCTCTTTTGTTGAAATTATCGCTATTATTTAACTACATAGATAATAGAATCAGGAAATCTTATACCCTCAAAATAATTACCGGTGATAACTAAACGTGATATTTTCGGGCCAGAATCGACTTTACTCCTTAATAAATTAAATAACCGGTCCTGATCATCAATCAATTTTATATCTGACAAAGAAATATCTAATTTTTTTTCGTCTATAATATTGTTAATTTGAATTAGAGGGTTCCTTAAGCCTTTTGTGTGTATTTCGGGAACTCCCAAAACAAGGCGCCAATCGTCTTCATCCTCGTTTTTCATTAAAGCAGCAACAGTGAATACAAAATTCTTTTTATCAAGAGCCTTGATTAACTCAATTGCGTTTTGTTCCAACTCATTTACCAATATTGCTGTAGCCATGCTAATACTCCTCCTTTTAAATTATTAATTGCATTATACAAGTCATTTGCTTCCACCTCAGTCCATTCTTTATACCTCGCTGCTTCTGTCCATTCTTGAACGATGCTCCAGTTTATTTTAAAATCAGAATCAGACCCTAATCTACTTTTATGATCTTTTTCTATGCCTGCAAGTTTAATTAGCCTTTCCAAATCATGTACATAAAACTCATTAACAAAAGATTTACTTGGAATCTCATGTGAATTGATTTGTTTAGCAATACAGGCTTTCAATCCACATTCAATTGAATAACCTGCCAAATAATAAGCACCGCTAAAACATTTTTTGTCCAATAACAACTTACTTTCTTTTAGTCTTTCAACAGTTAACAATTCCAAAAGCTGTTTTGTCATATATTTAAAATCTTTATAAAGGTAATCATTAAATTTCTTAACGGCAATTTTGTAACCTCGCTTTCATGCCGGTTTTTGTTTATAATATACTACTGTATAGTTCCGTTAAATTAACACTAAAACTGCTTAAACTGATAAGTTATGCTGGTATTCGCTTTTGCAGGAAATATGAACGTCGATGAACTTTCAAAGAAAGTTCCATCGGCAAAAAAGATCGGGTTGGCCAAGCTGCCCGGTTACGATTTTGTATTTAATAGAACTGATGACGATCAGTCGTCAAAGGCAAACATCATACAATCAACTGATCCCGATGCTTTGGTTTGGGGGGTTTTGATAGAAATTGATAATAGAGAGAAATCAAATTTCTACGATCTTGACCCATTGGTAAGCGGTTTAAAACCTGAATTGGTAAGCTGCATAGACATGAACGATGAAATTTACCAGGCGGAAGCGCTTATTGCACAACCACATGCTACAAATATCCATTTATTGCCCTATCATTGGTACCACCAAAAAATAATCAGCCAAGCTAAAGACGCCGGACTACCTGAAGAATATGTTACCAAAATATCCCTGATGAATTTTAAAGTTGACCCTGACCGGAAATATTGAACACTTACATTAGCTCGTTATCCTTTTTCTCGTGATAAGTTTTGTACGAGAGATAGAAAAAAAATAAAGAAATTATTGAATCGAGGGCTATTCTGCCAATATTAAGAGACGGATAAGTGGCAATCACCTGGTAAATAGCTAATATTAAAGCCAGACTGCCTGCTAACAGGTAAAGGACAAGAAATTTGGGGTTCATATTCTTGGTGATTAGTTTCGTTAAAGCTAATCAATCCTTTTCATATTCTTCAAAATGTTCTGTGAAGTAAACGGCAGGCTGGGCTTAACGCGAACTGTTTCCATCGCATTCAACCGGATAAGTTTTATACGCCAGAAAAAAAACCACAAGGTCGGGCACTGAAATGAGCAGAATAATACCCGGATTAAACCCTTCTTCAAACGTAATGATAAAATGGTATAGCAAGTATATCAGTCCTGCAAAACCCAGGAACAAATAAATGGGGCGAAATCTCGGATTCATAGCGTCAAAGACTATTTAATAAAGTCTTCTCTTTTTACGCAGAAGCTAAAAAAAAGTTTTACAAGCAAAAAATATTACCCGCACGCAAATAAGATCAGCCTTTTTTTAATTCGTATTTTGGGGGTACCGCTTTCAGCTTTTTAAATATGGTTGCCCCTAATGGCGGAATTGTTATGCTGATAGAATTTTCACGTCCATGCCAGCTAACTGTTTCAGTACCAACGGGTGTGTTATTTTCAAGCCCGCTCCCCCAGAATTTTTCTGCATCCGAGTTAAATATTTCAACCCATTTACCTTTTGAATGAATGCCCACCCTATAGTTGTAATGAGGTATAGGGGTCATATTTAAAACAATCACCAGTTCATCTGCTTCATCGTGCCCCTTGCGGTTGTAGATCAGTATCGAATCGTTGGCATTGCCGCCATCTACCCATTCAAACCCACCCCCTTCAAAGGCTTTTTCATACAATGCCGGTTCATCCTTATACAATTGATTTAATGTTTTAATCAACTCTTTTATGCCCTGGTGATTCGGATACTCAAGCACATGCCAGTCTAATGAATGCTGGTAGTTCCACTCATTCCCCTGGGCAAATTCGTCGCCCATAAAGAGCAGTTTGGTGCCGGGATGTGTAAACATATGGCTGTACAGCAGGCGCAAATTTGCAAATTGCTGCCATTCATCTCCGGGCATTTTGCGCAGCATCGACCCTTTTCCATACACTACCTCATCATGTGAAAAAGGCAGCATAAAGTTCTCAGTAAACGCATATATCAAGCTAAAAGTGATTTGGTTATGATGATATTTACGGTATAAAGGATCGGTTGAAAAATATTTTATCGAATCGTGCATCCAACCCATCATCCATTTCATGCCAAATCCAAGGCCCCCGGCATAAACCGGGCGGCTTACACCTGTAAAGGCAGTCGACTCTTCGGCAATAGTTTGTGTATCTGGGAAATGGCTGTAAACTGCTTCATTAAATTCTTTTAAGAATGATATGGCTTCCAGGTTTTCATTGCCGCCATATATATTAGCTTCCCACTCACCATAGTTGCGCGAATAATCAAGGTAAAGCATTGAAGCCACCGCGTCAACACGGAGGCCATCAGCATGGTACCTATCAAGCCAAAATAAAGCGTTGCTTATTAAAAAGGCACGGACCTCGTTACGGCCATAATTAAATATATACGATTTCCAATCGGGATGAAAGCCCTTACGCACATCGGCGTGTTCGTATAAATGTGTGCCGTCAAATTTATACAGCGCATGTACATCGCCCGGAAAATGTGAGGGAACCCAATCAAGTATAACGCCTACCCCTGCCTTGTGCAATTGTTCAATAAGATACATTAATTGCTGCGGTGTGCCATACCTGCTTGATGCAGCAAAATACCCGCTTACCTGGTACCCCCAGCTTGGATAATACGGATGCTCCATTATCGGCATAAACTCCACATGTGTAAAGCCCATTTCCGTTATATAAGGCACCAATTTATCGGCAAGCTGTGCGTAGGTTAAAAATTCATCGGGGCTTTCGACACTGCGTGCCCACGAGCCTATGTGCATTTCATAAACCGAATAAGGACGGTCTAACGCGTTATGCCTGTAGCGATTAGCCATCCAGTCGCCATCTTTCCACTCATAGTAGGTATCAGCAACTATTGATGCCGTATGCGGTGCAACTTCCCAGCGCAGGGCAAAAGGATCCGCCTTTTCCAGATCTTCGCCGGTTGATGAATTTATAAAAAATTTATAGGTTTCGCCATTGCCTACATTTGGTATAAAACCTTCCCATATTCCCGAACCGTCCCAGCGGACGCATAAGGGGTGCGAGCCACGGTTCCAGCCGTTAAAATTTCCGACAACGGCTACATATTGTGCGTTTGGCGCCCAAACCGCAAAATAAGTTCCTATAACGCCATTAAATTCAACCACATGCGAACCTAGCTTTTCATAAAGCTTGTAATGTTTGCCCGATTTAAATAAACCAATATCAAAATCGGTAAAACGGCTGTAAACTTCGACGTTCTTTAACATAGTTTTAGCTACGGCCTGTTTCTTCGAAGCCGGCTTTTTTTCTTTGGGTGTCGAACCGGTGTCAACTTTCTTTTTCGCCATATGTTTGTGCCTGCAGGCTTTTATTAACTGTTAATTTCAAATCCGGGCAACATTCAGGTGCTGTGTGTTCAACGACAACTCTTTGCAAACCTTGTTCAGTCATTCGGTCAGAAAAAATAAAGTTCCGTTATAATAAATAGAACCAAGAGTCAGGCGTCAAGAATCAAGACAAATGGTGAAAAAAAACAAATATAACATACTGTATCTTTTTTCTGCTATTAACTGCTTTTCCTAATTCCTGACTCTGGGTTCCTGGCTCTTGGTTCATGCCCCTCAGCTCTTAGCTAATCTATCACCAACAGCGTAAAATTCTTTCTCAGCTTTAATTTCAATGATTTGTCCTTATTAATTACAAAATCTTTGACCTCCTTATTATCGGCCACGATACGTACTGGCTTAAAAGGCAGGCCGATAATTTTAATTTCATAATTTTCGTAACGCGGCGTGTACAGGCCTTCCATGCTTTGCTGAATAGTTAACTTGTTTGGTTTACCTTTTACCACAAATTTCTTTTCGAGGTAGATATCCTGTTCATAAGCAAAGGTTTCTCCATAGTCTTCAAAAAGGAATGAGTTTACTTCATAATCGCTGTAATATACGTTTAGTTTGACTTCTTCTATTTCTTTTTCGCCCACATATTGCATTACCGGGTATTCAGGGATCACCGAGCCAGCCTTTATAAATATGGGCATCGTTTCGAGTGGGGTTGGTATGGTAACTTCCCGGCCGCCTTCTATTACTTCGTTAGTCCAGAAATGGTACCACTTTCCTTTAGGCAGGTAAACGATCCTGGTAGTCTGTCCCGGCTCAAGCACAGGGCAAATCAATATTTTATCGCCATAAGTAAATTCGTCCTGACGGAAATGGTTGCTTAATTCCTCCTGCTCGTGCATAACAATCGGCCTTAATATGGGAAAACCATACCTGTGGTGCTCCCAGAATATAGAATATAAATAAGGCAGCAAGCGATAACGCAACTCAATAAATTTGCGGTTGATAGAAGTATATGGCTCACCAAAGCTCCATGGCTCACGTTCTTTGGTATCACCCGCAGAATGTGCCCTCATAAATGGCGAAAAAGTGCCCATTTGTATCCAGCGGGTAAACAATTCGCCATCAGGCTCACCGCTGAAACCGCCAATATCTGTTCCGCAAAAGGAAATACCGGACACAGATAAGCGCTGACATTGAATATTACCAAGTTTTAAATGCTCCCATGATGCCACGTTATCACCGGTCCAGACGGATGAAAACCGCTGAACACCCGAGTAACCGGCTCTTGTAATGGTAAAAGGGCGTTTATTCTTCATCGTTTTGCGCAACCCTTCATAAGTGGCACGCACCATTTGCATCCCATAAATATTATGAGCCTTACGGTGCGACCCTCGATGACCGTCGTACTGGTGCCTCACATCGTCAGGGAAAGTGCCGGCACCAAATACCGCAGGTTCATTCATGTCATTCCAAACGCCCGCTACACCCATTTGCACAAGTTCATCAAACAAGCCAGCCCACCATTCACGAACCTCCGGATTGGTGAAATCAGGGAACTGGCAGCGGCCCGGCCAAACATGCCCCTCCATAAAGTAATCATCACACCGGCGGCAAAAATATCTATTTTTCTTGCCTTCTTTGAATACCGAATAGTTATCGTCCACCCGTATCCCAGGGTCAATGATCACTACGGTTTTGAACCCATCCGCGGCAAGCTCCTTTATCATCTTTTTCGGATCAGGGAAATATTTCTTGTTCCAGGTGAAGCATCGATAACCATCCATATAATCAATGTCAAGATAGATCCCATCACATGGAATTTTATTTTCCCGAAAACTGTTAGCTATCTTTTTCACTTTCGATTCGGGATAATAGCTCCATCTGCACTGATGATACCCAAGCGCCCAAAGCGGGGGCATAGGATGTGTTCCGGTTAAAATATGGTAGCTTTTTACTACATCCATCATGTGCGGCCCGTGGATGTAGTAGTATTGCATCTCGCCTCCATCGGCCCAAAAGCTTGTTTTGGTGGGATCTTCAGCCCCGAAATCGAAATGTGCCTTAAAGGTATTATCAAAGAAAATACCGTGGGCTATGCCCTCGTTAAGGCTGATGTAAAAAGGGATACTGCGATAAAGCGGATCCTGGTTCCAGGCAAACGAGTAGGCGTCGGTGTTCCAGTTTTTTAAACGTTTGCCACGCAGGTTAAATTCGGTGGGTTTATCCCCAAGGCCAAAAAAACTTTCTTCGGCAGCGCGGGTTTTCGTGCAAAAAACATAGTATCCGCCAAATTTCACATTTTCCTCCCAATGCATCGGGACAGCATCGGCACTGGTGATATGGTCCTGGCTATCAGAAAACGATATAAAAAAATCCTTTTTACGGATATGGCAGTTGATAACACTGGTTGAAACCTGGAATTCGTTTTCATCTTCAGTTAAAGCAAAAACAACAGCTTTCTGCTCCAGCTTTGGTACCGCATATGAGAATTCATCCAAAAAAACACTATGGGGCGCTAACCTTACGCGTATAATTTCATCGGTAACAACTACTACTTCAACTTTGGCGTCCCCATCAGAAAAGTAAAATTTGTTACCGGACTGAACAACACTATTTGGTACTCCGAGGTATTTTTTTATGATCGGCTTTATGCCGTCGGCGGGGTTATTAAGGTGTTGGAACTCTTCTTCCTCTTCAATTATCCTATTGGCTATCAGTTCCTGATTCAGTATATTTTCTTCCATTAAAATTATTAGTCTCTTATTCTAAATTGCAAATTTATATTGTGTATCTTTTACGCAATATACGATATTCCGTTTCAATTAAACCATAATTGTGCCAATTAAAACCGTTTATTTTACAATTAAAAATTAAGGTACCTGTATCAGAGGCGTTTCTATTATTTGAATTCTTTTGCCATCGTGTACAAATAACACAGATATTGCGCCCAGAAGCATGAAGACACCAGCCATAACCAAGCCATAAATTGCATGATCGTTAAAAATATACTTCATAAAAAGTTTCCCGGTGATTCCATTTACAATTTGAGGACCTGTTATAAAAAAATTGAATATGCCCATGTACACCCCGATTTTTTTTGCAGGAATAGAGCTTGACAGGATTGCATAGGGCATTGCAAGTATACTACCCCAGGCTAAACCAATACCAATCATCGGCAAAATAAGCAGATAATCATTTTGGATGAAGAACATAGATATCAAACCTAAACCTCCCATTGTTAACGAAAAGGCGTGCGTTTTTTTTCTGCTCGTCTTTCGTACAATTCTTGGAAGCAGCAGGGCATAAATCGCGGAGACAACGTTATAAATACCGAAAAGAACACCTACCCAATTTCCGGCATTATTATAGGTTACTGATGATGTATCGCCCGCTTTTATGTGATAAACATGGTCTGCAATTGCAGGCGTAGTGTATACCCACATGGAAAAAAGTGCGAACCAGGAAAAAAATTGAACTATACCCAATTGCCGCATGGTTAGCGGCATATTTCCAAGATCAGAAAATATCTCGGCAATGCCGCTCCTCTTTTCTTTAATTTCAACTTCTTCCTCATGAAACTTAGCATATTCTTCGGGCGGGTATTCTTTTGTTTTGATCACTGTCCATAATATGCTGCATATCAATACTAACCCACCGACATAAAATGAAAATAAAAGGTTATCAGGCACGTGCCCGGGTGCAGCGGTTTTAGCAATACCCAGCCAATTGGCAAATACGTAAGGCAGCCACGAACCTATTACCGCGCCGACACCAATGAGGCATGTTTGCATCGAAAAACCATCGTTATGCTGGGTATCGGGCAGGTTGTCGGCAACCAGGGCCCTGAATGGCTCCATGGCAACGTTAAAGGATGCATCCATTATCATCAGCATACCGGCCCCTACTATTATCGGTGGTATAATGGCAGCCAGCATAGAGGAGTTTGGCATGAAGAATAACGCCATGCCTGATAATATCGCCCCGGTTAAAAAATAAGGCCGCCTGCGGCCAAGTCGGGTCCAGGTTCGGTCGCTGTAGTGCCCGATAATAGGTTGAATGAGCATCCCGGTAATGGGAGCCGCCAGCCAAAATAATGACAAGTTACTCACATCAGCACCAAATGTTTGCAGGATACGGCTTGCATTACCGGTTTGCAAGGCAAAACCAAATTGTATCCCTAAAAAGCCGAAGCTCATGTTAAAAATCTGCCAAAAACTCATTCTCGGTTTTTGAACGATGCTGCGTGTTGCCATAATTTAATTAGTTCATTGGTTCATTGGTCTGCTTTGATATAGTCGATATTCCAATGAATTTTGAGGTCGCAAATTGTCAATAGGTCTTTCTACTAATTGGTGCACTATTAGGAAGCTGTCTAAAACCGGGGACTAACAAGATATCTTTTGTAGAGACGCAATATTTTGCGTCTCGGACCCTGATTTTTCTATAATCAATCCTAAATGACATTATTCGTTCAGAGACGCAATATTTTGCGTCTCTGCAACTATTTTTTCAAGATTATAATAACTCATATAAAAACTCAAATAACTATTCTACCAATGAACTGATGAACCAGTGAACCAATGAACTAACCTAAAATTCGAGTAACAGTCCGCTTGAAGCCGAAAGTGTTATTTGAATTCCTTTTACTATATCATTAGCACTGTATTTATTTCCGCTCAACAAATCGACAAACTCCTTTTTCCCGCTTAAATTTAATTGTTTTAACAGATCATCGGGCAATTTAACTTGTAAGCTGCGTTCGCTGCGGTTAAAATTGGCAATCACTAATATACGTTGTTTATCGGTATAACGAAGGAAGATATATAAATGCTGATCAAAACCGTCTTGATACTCATTGGCCAACATCAGTTCCCAAAATTTCCCTTCGCGTAAAGCCACATTATTGTGCACGGCATTTAACAGTATACTGTAAAAATTGCGCAGCGCTTTTTGTTCACCGGATAGCTGTCCACCATCGAATAAGCCGCCATTCATCCATTTCTGGTGCTCCGGCACGCCCCAGTAATCAAATATTGTGGTGCGGCCGTCGTCTCCGTTAAAACCTTCAACACCTTCAGCCGGCTCACCCACTTCCTGTCCGAAATAAACCATTACAGGGCCTGTTGACAAAGTTGCAGTAACTATCATCCCGGGAACTGCCAGCCAGGGATTGCCGGAAAAATAAGGTGAAGCGATGCGCAGTTCATCATGATTCTCCATAAAACGGAGCATATGACTGTCAATGTCCTTGCAATCCTGGTTCCATACGCGGTTAATGTCCCAGGTTGTGGCCTCTGGCTCATCGCGGGTAAGACGTTTTACGGCATCGTAAAGGCCTACCTTATCATACAGGTAATCGAACTTACCGGCCGCAAGATAGATATTGTAAAGATTGATTTTATAAGTTTCGCCGATAAAGACCAGTTCGGGATGTTCAGCTTTTAATTTAGGGATCAGCCAGGCCCAAAACTCGATTGGCACCATCTCCACCATGTCGCAGCGGAAAGCATCAATACCCTTCGTACTCCAGTAATGTAAAATATCATGCATTTTATTCCAAACCGGCGGGACCGGGTCAAAATGCGATGTACAGTTGTTCAGGTGATCAACACCATAATTCAGCTTCATGGTTTCGAACCAATCGTTTATATCGGGCTTTGCACTAAAAACATCGTTTCCGGTTGCTTTAGCAGGATTTTCATCAAACCATCCATCTTTCAACGGGCTTTTAAAATCACCGCCGCCGGGGTTATATCCCGGCGGGACTATAAATGCCTGCCCCGGCAGGTAATAAAAATCATTTTTGGGACTGAATGCTTTTGATTTATCGTCATCCTGGCCAAAGTCACGCACGCCGTCAGGTTTAACATCCGACGTATATGTACGGGCTACATGGTTTGGCACAAGATCCATGATCACTTTGAGGCCATTATCATGCGTGCGTATTATAAGGGCTTCATACTCGCCAATGCGGTTTTTTACATCGATGGCCAGGTCCGGGTCAATATCGTAATAATCTTTTATTGCATAAGGCGATCCGGCGCGGCCTTTCACCACGTCAGGGTCATCCGGTTTTATATCGAATGCAGAATAATCGGTCATTGTTGCATGTTCGATGATACCGGTGTACCAAACATGAGTAAAGCCCATTTTTTTTATTTCCTGCAGGGCCTTGTCGTTGATGTCATTAAATTTGCCAACACCATTTTCTTCAATTGAGCCGTAGGTCTTATTCACCGCTTTGGTATTACCGAATAAGCGGGGCAATAGCTGGTAAATGATGAGTTTATTATCAGTTGGAGTTTGTTCCATTTTTCTAATCGATCAGGCCTCAACCAGCAATTCATCATTGGCTTTTACCATTTGTTCTTTATCATATACCAACACAGTTGTTTCATTGCCCGAAAGGTTTTTGATCTGCACACCATCCTTGCTTACTTTAATATTGATCAAAGTTCCACGGAAACCGATGTGAAATGAGAAGGACCGCCATTTTGCGGGGAGAAAAGGCTGGAACGAGAGTTTGCCATCGCGGACGCGCATACCACCAAAGCCCTCAACAACCGACATCCATGTGCCTGCCATTGAGGTGATATGACAGCCATCTTCAGTGTCATTGTTATAGTCATCAAGATCCAGCCGCGACGTACGCAGATAAAATTCATAGGCGCGGGCCTCATCACCAAGTTTAGCAGCTAAAATTGCATGTACACAGGGCGATAGCGACGACTCATGCACTGTACGCGACTCATAAAAATCAAAATTGCGGCGTATGGTATCCAGGTCATATTGATCTTCAAAAAAGTATATCCCCTGTAAAACATCCGCCTGTTTTATGTAGCAGGAGCGCAATATCCTGTCCCAGCTCCATTTTTGATTAATGGGGCGCTCGCTCAAGGGTAAATCCTTTACTGGAATTTGTTCTTTATCCATATACCCGTCCTGCTGTAAAAAGACCCGGCGTTCTTCATTGTAGGGGAAATACATTTTTGCGATGATGTCCTTAAATTTTGCCGTCTCTTCAGCTTCATTAAAGCTCAGCTTATTAACCAGGGTGGTATATTGTTCCGGTCCGGAAATTTTCACTTTTGCGGCAGCATCCGTGGCATATTGCATGCACCATGCGGCCATTTTATTGGTGTACCAATTGTTATTTACATTGTTTTCGTATTCATTCGGGCCGGTTACTCCCAATATTACATATCGTTGTTTTTCGTTCGACCAATTTACCCTTTGCGCCCAAAAACGTGCAATAGCGATCAGCACTTCCAGGCCACAATCTGCCAGGTAATCTTCATCGCCGGTATAGTGCACATAATTATAAATGGCATAGGCAATGGCGCCGTTGCGATGTATTTCTTCAAAGGTGATCTCCCATTCGTTATGACATTCGGTGCCATCCATAGTAACCATTGGGTATAAGGCAGCGCCGTCTTTAAAGCCAAGCAATTTGGCGTTCTCAATGGCTTTATCTAACTGTTTATAGCGATACAGCAATAGATTTCGCGTAACCTTTTGGTCGGCAGTTGAAAGGTAGAACGGCACACAGTAGGCTTCAGTATCCCAATAGGTCGAGCCTCCGTATTTTTCACCGGTGAAGCCTTTTGGACCTATATTCAAACGGTCATCTTCGCCCGTGTAAGTTTGGTTAAGCTGGAAAATGTTAAAACGGATACCCTGCTGGGCCGCGGCGTCGCCTTCAATAATAATATCATTACGCAGCCATTTTTCAGTCCAGGCTGCTGCCTGTTCGGCCAAAAGGGCTTCAAAGCCTTTTTCGCTGATGCGTGAAAGTGTTTCCTTCACATTACGAGCTAACCCTCCGGCCTCATAATTTAGTGAGGAAAGATTAGCCGCGTATTTTATGATAGTGATGCTTTTGTCCTTATTTACCTGTAATTCGATCTTGGCACCAATATACTTTTCTTTTTCAACAGGTTTCGTTTTCGGGTCGACAAGTTTGCCATTCTCCAATATGATGACCTGCATACCGGTAGCTACTTCAAAGCCGGTTTTTTTTGTGCGCAGTTGCACATAACCACCAGCAGGCCAGGTTTCCTTTTTTACCTCATCCCAAAATTTTTCATCGTAATTAGAATCTTTATTTATAACATCGCCGTCAATAAAGGGTGTAATTGTTAAAATACCACTAAAGTTTAAGGGAGTGATGGTATACTTAATAGCGCCTGCCTCATCATCGGCTATACTGCAAAACCGGATAGCATCCACTTCAATCAGTTTGCCATTGCCAGTGTTTGCATGAAAGTATCTTCGCAGGTAGCCTTCCTTCATATTTAACTCGCGGTAAAAATTGCTTACCTCGCATTTGGCCAAATCAAGTTGTTCACCATCGATCACAATATCAATCCCTATCCAATTGGCCGCATTAAGTACTTTGGCAAAATATTCCGGATAGCCATTTTTCCACCATCCTACGCGTGTTTTGTCAGGGTAGTATACACCGGCAATATAATTTCCCTGCAGGGTTTCGCCACTGTACGCTTCCTCAAAGTTTGCCCGCTGGCCCATACGGCCATTGCCGAGGCTGAATATACTTTCGGATATTTTGTTATGACGCGGATTAAAGCCTTTTTCTACTATTTTCCACTCGTCAACTTCAATGTAGTCCTTCATTATTAGCCCCCTCTAAATCTCCCCCGGTAGGGGAGACTTTTGGATTGTTCGTTAATTAATATATAGTTTATTTTAGAATTCTTTTTTCTTATCCTGCTCTCTTCCTGAATGCTTTTTAAGTCTCCCCTACCGGGGGAGATTTAGAGGGGGCCTAATGCACCCAACTTTTCCAAACTCATTTCATTCAATCCGCTAACAACAAAGTTAGCTCTTGTAAGTACCTGCGGCGAACCGATGCCCACCGCTTTCATACCCCCGTTTATGGCGGCTTCAATCCCTGCTATGGCATCCTCAAATACTACGCAGTCGGCAGGTGTAGTATTTAAGGCTTCGGCTCCTTTTAAAAATACCTCCGGGTCTGGTTTAGGCTTGCTTACTTTGTTGCCATCAATAACTGCGTCGAACAAACCTGCCAGGTTAATCTTGTTCAATATGGTCGTTGAGTTTTTGCTTGCCGACCCTAACGCGGTTTTTAGCCCTGCTGCCCTGCACGTTTCCAAAAACTCTTTTGCACCAGGTAAAATCTCATTGGGCGTCATGTGACTGATCATTTCAACATACCATGCGTTTTTTTTTGCAGCCAATTCCTCCTGTTCAGCCTTGGTTTTGGTAACGCCGCCCCATTGCAGTATCAATTCAAGTGAGCGCACACGGCTCACTCCTTTTAACTTTTCGTTGTCCTCTTCCGAAATGTCGAACCCTAATTCGTTCGCTAAACGTTTCCAGGCTTTATAGTGATAAATAGCAGTATCAACAATTACACCATCAAGGTCAAAAATACAGGCTTTAATAGTACTCATTCTTTATGCATGAATTTTAGTTAAGAACCAAGAGCCAAGAACCAAGAGTCAAGACAGAAGGATATTGTGGCGAATATCGAATTATCTTTTTTCTTCTTTCTTTCATTTTGTTTTTTTTCCTGGCTCTTGATTCCTGGGTCTTGATTCTTTTTCTCTACTCGGCCAGTTCCAAAACCAGGGTCGATTTTCCCGGTACGGTTAATTTCGACAGGTCAATGGTTTCACCGGTAATCACATTTTTTGCTTTTTTAGCCCCTTTTATACGCTCAAAATAACGGTCAGTACTTGTTGTTTGCTCATTATCGCGGCTGTTATAAACCATCATCACTGTTTTTTTATTATCGTAGCGGAAATATACGTATATGCCTTGTTCGGGTATGTACTGCATCATTTTGCCGGTTTGCAATGCTGTTGTATTTTTGCGGTAGTTAGCCAGCTTGCGCACATAGTTAAATGCATCATTTTCTTTGTCAGAACGGCCGGCGGCAGTAAATTTATTGCTTTTGTCTCCCTGCCATCCGCCGGGGAAATCCTCACGGACCAAACCATCAGGATTGGAAAAGTTTTTCATCAATATCTCATCGCCATAATACATTTGCGGTACACCGCGCAAAGTCATCAGCATAGCCATTGCCGATTTATATTTACTGATATTTTCACCCACTACTGATAATATCCGGCTCATATCATGGTTATCTAAAAATATGGTGTTCCGGGTGGCATCCTGGTACAAAAAATCCTGCGCCATTACCGAGTACAGGCGGTTCACACCTTCAGTCCAGCCGTCGCGGGCATTTAAAGCATCATAAATTGCTTCTTTAACAACGCCGTCTGTTACGCCCGGCAAATGGGTATCAAACCCCTGGTTTACGGTATTGCCCTGGGTAAAGAAGGCCTGGTTAGCAGCCGACCATACCAACGTTTCGCCAAATATAGAGAGATGCGGAAATTCCGCTTTAACATCCACAGCCCACTTAGCCATATATGGAAGATCGTTGTAAGGGTAAGTGTCTAAACGGAAGCCGTCCACCCCGGCGTATTCCACCCACCATATATGGTTTTGGGTTAAAAAATTCTGCACATAAGGATTATTTTCGTTCATATCGGCCATACGGCGATCAAACCAGCCATCCTGCATAATTTTCTTATCCATTGGCGAAGCATGCGGGTCCATATCAACCGCATCACGGAAGTTGGATTTAGTATATTTCGGCCATTGGTGCACCCAGCTTTTCACCGGCATATCGCTAATGGTATAACCTTCGGTACCTGCATGATTATGTACCAGGTCCATCACCACCTTTAGGCCCATGCTATGGCATTTTTCCACAAACTTTTTATACAAGGCATTGGTGCCAAAACGGGGATCTATTTTATAATGATCAGTAACCGCGTAACCATGATAAGATGCATGGGGCTCGTCATTTTCAACAGCGGGGGTCAACCATATAGCGGTTACGCCCAAATCTTTCAAATAATCGAGATGGTTCATGATGCCCTGTATGTCCCCGCCATGACGGCTGAACATGGAATCGCGGTGTATTCCGGTTTCGCGCATGTTGGCAAATGAGTCGTTGCCGGAATCACCGTTTGAAAAGCGATCGGGCATGATGAGATAGATCAAATCCTTATTAGTTACCCCCTGGGCGCGGCCCGGAGATTGGTCGCGTCTCTTGAGCGCATAATTGTAAGTTAAGGCCTTTTCTCCGGCTTTAATAAATTTTATCGGGAACGTTCCCGGTGCTGTGCCCGAAAAAATGCGCAAATCGAGGAATAAGTAATTGGGATTTTCAACTTTATGCACCGCAACCAGCTTCACACCAGGATAGTTTAAGTCCACTTTTCGCGATGCGATATGGTCGCCGTGAACAATCAATTGCAGGTTAGGATTATGCATCCCCACCCACCAAAACATGGGTTCTACACGCTCCAGGGCAGGATTTTGGGCTGACAGGCTTAACGCCGTTACCTGGCAGCATGTAGTAAAAAATAAAAATTTCTTCATACCAAGTTTATCCGATAAATAATTGGGCGGCTGATTTTTCTTCTCATCAACCGCGTTCCAAATTTAAAATAAAAATGATAGGTTGGAGGAAAAAATGAAAAAGATAGTGAGAAGAGATTAGAGGTTGGAGATTGAAGGTTAGTTTTTTTGGTGTGCACCCGGAAAATTGGGAATGTCTGCAAGGAAAAATTGTTTAAATCGCATCTTCCAGTTCCCTTAATTCCTTTGGCTTAACCAAGTTTTCGGGTATATCCGGATAGAACTTATCAAGCATTTGTTTTATTACAGAAATGCTTTCAACTGTTTGATAAGGGGGTACAGCAAGACCATCGATTAATTCAGATATCTGCTTTGCCTTTATCGCTTCGTATTGATCTGTCATAATCGATAAAGTGCCATTTTTTTATGCAACATGATCATTTCCTCGGTTTTCTGAATGGCTTCGATCAATTCTTTAAAATGATGGTTTCATTTCATAATAAAAAAAATTAAACAATAATTTCAAGAAATCCTTTTGGAATTGTTTGATTTGCTATGAGATCGATTTTAAATAACCGTCCGTCTTTTTTTATACCTTTACTAAAAATAAAGAAATTATGACGGCCTATCAGCATGTTGAAATTAATCCTAAAATAATGATGGGAAAACCAATAATTAAAGGGACCCGCATTACCGTTGAACAAATATTAGAAAATTTATCTGAAAGTAATTCTATTGATGAAGTTTTGCAGGCCCATCCGCACCTAACTAAAGATGAGGTTCATGAGGCTTTATTGTTTGCTGCACAATCAATAAGAGGGGATGAAATTTATTCGCTGGCGAAATGAATCTCTTAGTTGATGAGGGTGTTGACAAGCCAATTGTTGACCTGTTGAGAAATTCCGGCTTTGATGTCCATTATATTCTTGAAACTGATCGGGGGATAGAAGATGAAAAGGTTTTGCAAATAGCTAATGAGGAAAATAGAATTTTGCTCACTCAGGATAAAGATTTTGGCGAAATGGTATTTCGATCACGAAAAGTTCATCTGGGAATAATATTGATACGCTTGGGCATTACTACCTCTGCCGAGAAGGCCAGGATAGTAAATCATGCGCTATTAGAATATGGCGAAAAATTAATAAACGCGTTTACAGTCATTCAAGTTAATGCTATACGAATCAGAAAGCAAGACAGGAAAATTTGACTTGTGCTTGGTCCTAAAAAATCCAAGCGTGGTAAATTATTTATCCCGTTTACTATTAAAAAAGTCTCTAAAGTATACCTCGTCAATTTTCCAATTACCCCCTTTTTGGGAACACCTAACGGCACTTATTAAAAGATCGTTATCCAACCAATTCCCGTTATCTCTTTCTTCTTTCCTTATTTGTACTGTATCCCAATTTGTTACTATCTTAATCTGGTAGTCCGTAAATACCGATTGTTTTTTAAACGTAAAAACTCCTATTGAATAACTATAATTCACCGCATGATTTTCACTCCAAATTCTCCCATAAAACATTGAAGTTTCTAAATTATATGCTTCCAATATATATAACGTATCTTTCAAATTTCCCCTTAAAAAGGATGAACTGTCCATGAGATAAGCTTTCATTCGTGCATCTCTTTTGTAAGAACTGAGTTTGAATGTCGATTTATCATTCACTCCACCCTTTATCTTATATATTTTTTCAGACAAAACTGGAAAGGTTGTTTTTGATGAACATCCTAAAAAGGTACCGGTAATTAATAAGGCAGCTATTTTTATTAAGGTTCTCACGATAAAGGAATAAGTAAACCAGCCGCATTAAATTCATGCATCCGGTAAAGATACCTATTTCAATATGGTTAATTCCACCGGCAACAATTGTTCATTTCTGTCCCAGGTGATCTTTTTTCCAAATCCTTTTGTGCTGTCGGTCATTTTAATGTGATTGATCTGAATGACCCAGATTTCACCAGGAATTGCCAATGCCATAGGGTGTTTCTTGTAGTAATGCTGAGCAGCTTTTTTAGCCAAATCATCTGGCTCATTTAAAAAGTCGCCTTCAAACTGAATGCCCTGAACCAACAATGTTTTTAATTTATCCGGTAAAATAGTACCTGCTATAGCTGGATTTTTTTTCATCAGCGATGCATGATAAGTCTCTGATGAAGATTTAAAATAAAGCAGTCCCAATTCACTGTTAAATGCATAGAAACAATTAAAACAATATGGCTTGCCATTTCCGTCAATACAGCATATTGTTGCGCAGGTTTGTTTTTTGATAAAATTGATGATATTTTCGTTCATAATACTTTTATAACATTTACAGGGCAGGCTTTTGCTACATCCAGGCTTCGCTGAAGGATGTTATCGCCGGCGGTTAATATAAACAGGTCTTTCTTTTTGGTTGATTTCAGTAAAGTTGCTTTGCCATCTTTCATAGACATGCGCCAAAGTTCAGGCTGCAATTCAAAGCAAATATTGCAGCCAATGCATTTATTGCGGTAATGAATAATTTTAGCCATTTGCGGTTCCCACAATTTTATACAATTTATCCTGGCCTCCTACCTTTGTGCCAAACGGAAAAGTTATCTTGTCGCCTTTCACCGCCTCTTCACTTTCGCTGCCGTTAACTACCAATTTTGATACTTCTTCTTTAACCACTCCGCAAAGAGGGCCGGTGATCATAAGTATGTCGCCGGGCCTTATACTTGCCGCTTCAATTACAAATTCGGCTACATTTATTTTAGGATAATACTTACTGCCTTTGCCCACGTATATTTTCTTTTCGGTTGCAATTGAGCCCGGCTGGCTTGTCCACTCACCAAGTTTGTGCCCTAAATAATACCCTTCCCAAAAACCGCGATTGTAAACAGTTGATAACCGCTTCGTCCAGCCGTTAATTTTATCAATTGTGTAATTATTAGCCTCGATGGCCTGCAAAGCTTCTCTGTAACACTGGGTGGTAATAGAAACGTAATCAGCGCCCTTGCTCCTTCCTTCTATTTTCAATACATCAACGCCGCAATTTAAAAGTTGATCGAGTATCCCTATTGTACATAAGTCTTTCGGCGACATGATATACTCATTATCCACCAGTAGTTCTTCGCCGGTTTCAGCATCCTTAACCGAGTAAGACCGGCGGCAGTTTTGTGTACAGGCTCCCCGGTTAGCCGAAGCGTTTTGCGTATGCAAGCTCAAATAACATTTGCCCGATACCGCCATACATAAAGCGCCATGGGCAAAAACCTCTATCCTCATTAATTCGCCGGATACGCCTTTAATGTTCCGTCGCCTGATTTCCTTGCAAATGTCCTGTACCTGTTTTAAGGTTAGTTCTCTTGCCAAAACAATTACATCCGCAAAGCGCGAAAAAAACTGTACCGCTTCAATATTACTTACATTGGCCTGCGTAGAAATGTGCAGCGGTATCTCCATTTTATTGCACTGTTCAATTACAGCAAAATCAGCAGCTATGACCGCATCGATCTGATGCTTTTTTACTTCATTTAAAATGCTGCGCAGTAATTGCAGATCGTGCCCGTATAATATAGTATTCAGCGTTAGGTAAGTGTTGATCTCATTCGCCTTACAAATACCCGCAACTTGTTTGATGTCTTTTACCGAGAAGGAATTGGCCGACTTTGCGCGCATGTTTAATTGCTCCACGCCAAAGTAAACCGCATCGGCGCCGC
Source organism: Mucilaginibacter sp. (assembly GCA_036758125.1). Lineage (GTDB taxonomy): Bacteria > Bacteroidota > Bacteroidia > Sphingobacteriales > Sphingobacteriaceae > Mucilaginibacter. The sequence goes on along the minus strand of DAIOXE010000011.1, from coordinate 64,284 downwards.
CGTTTATAGCAGCCCGCAAACTTTCGAAAGAACCGGCGGGCGATAACAGCTCAATTTTTTTATTTTTCAATTATCCTTATATGATTTCGTACTACTACTTTTCAAAGGGCAAAATTATACAAAGTTTATACCCCGAAATGTGATATATGTCACTATGCTGTTTTTTGGATAGGCGAATTTTATGACCCATAGCCTCAACCCATTTGTAGAAACACCCGCATCGCTATCTTGGCCTCTCCTCGTTCCTTGTCGGGATGACATAAAAAATAATAAAATAAAATCTGCGTAACCCAAACGTTACACATACATTTGCGTAACTCAAAAGTTACGCGTTATGAAAAGAGACCTTGTTATTAGGTGGAACTTCCCCCACCAGTATGAGAGTGCCTTACCGACCCTGAACTTGTAAACCAATGGTTTATGAAAAACGATTTCCTGCCCGTTGTCGGCCATAAATTTCAGTTCCACGGCAAGCCATTACCCAAAATGGGATGGGCTGGCATTGTTTATTGTGAAGTGCTTGAAGTGGTGCCTAATCAAAAGCTGGTTTATACCTGGAAAGGCGGCCCAAGGCCAGGCGTTGTCGGGCTTGATACGCTGCTGACCTGGACGATAAGCCCCGATGGTGAGGGCACTAAAATGGTGCTTGAACAAGTACCCGGACGGCTTCGACGAAATAAAAAGCGGGCTCGTTTTCTTCGACCAGTTCTGGAAAGACAAGCTGCAAAATCTTGAAAATTTATTAAACCAAAGGAAACATAACAATGAAAACGATTGAAATCATCTCGATTCCTGTGACTGACCCGGAAAAATCAAAAGAATTTTACGAAAAATTGGGTTTTACCCTTTTAGCGGAAGCGCCATTTGGAAATGGTCAAAAATGGGTGCAATTAGGTTTTCCCGGTCATGATACTTCTATTACCCTCGTAACCTGGTTTCCGGGCATGCCTCCGGGCAGCATACATGGTTTTGTGATTAAAACCGACAGCCTTGAACAGGACATTGAGGAATTTACTTCAAAAGGAATTGAAGTCGGCAAAGTTGATGATACACCCTGGGGTAAATTCTTATCGGTAAAAGACCCTGATGGAAATGCGTTGAGCTTTCATCAGGGATGAGCTAAGATTTACAGGATTTAAAGATGCGATGAACATTATAAGCGGCGCAGCTATTTGAATTGCAAATTAAAAACCCTACCTTTGCGCCCGATTTGGCGATGTTGCCAGATTCGTTATTTAAATTCATGAACCCATTTATTGAACTGGGAATCCGTCATGATATTGTTAATGCCATCTCTGAGTTAGGGTTTGAAAACCCTACACCAATCCAGGAACAGTCAATTCCGGTATTGTTAACAGGCAGCAACGATTTTGTCGGATTAGCCCAAACCGGGACCGGTAAAACTGCTGCCTTCGGACTGCCACTATTAGAACTGCTGGACTTCGAAGAAAATTATCCGCAAGCGCTTATATTGTGCCCTACACGTGAACTTTGCTTACAGATCACGAACGACATAAAAAATTACGCCAAAAAAATGGGCAACGTTAACGTTGTCGCTGTTTATGGCGGCGCCAACATATCCGACCAATTGCGTCAGATAAAACGCGGTGTGCAGATTGTTGTCGCTACACCGGGTCGTATGCTTGACATCATCAACCGTAAGGCCATTGATTTTTCGAAAGTTAAATATGTAGTACTGGATGAGGCTGATGAAATGCTCAACATGGGCTTCCAGGAAGACATTGACAGTATCTTATCAACCACACCCGAAGACAAAAAAACATGGCTGTTTTCGGCCACCATGCCTTCTGAAGTCCGCAGGATCGCCAAAAAATACATGACCGATCCTTTTGAGCTTACCATGGGCGAAAAAAATACCGGCAATGTAAACATCGAGCACGAATATTATATCGTCCGCGCCCGCGATAAGTATGCCGCGTTTAAACGCATAGTCGACTTTAACCCGGATATTTTTGGCATCGTATTTTGCCGTACAAAAATTGAAACCCAGGAAATTGCTGAATCATTAATAAAGGACGGCTATAATGCTGATTCTTTACATGGCGACCTGTCACAACAACAGCGCGACAAGGTAATGAAACGCTACCGCGACCGTAACCTGCAATTGTTAATTGCTACTGATGTTGCAGCGCGTGGTATTGATGTTAGTGATATAACCCATGTTATTAATTACTCCTTACCCGATGAAATTGAAAATTACACCCACCGCAGCGGGCGTACCGCGCGCGCGGGCAAAACCGGTGTATCTGTTTCGATAATTAACGCGAAAGAACTTGGTAAAATACGTCAGATTGAGCGCGGCTTAGGCAAACGCTTTGTTAAGGCTGAGATCCCTACCGGGTTTGATGTATGCGAAAAGCAATTATTCTCTATTGTACATAAAGTGCATAGTGTAGAAGTTAATGAGCAGCAGATAGAGCAATACCTTCCGCGTATTATGGAAGAGTTTAAGGATATGAGCAAAGAAGAGTTCATTAAACGCTTTGCATCCATTGAATTTAACAGCTTCCTTGACTATTATAAAAATGCTCCCGACCTCAATGCGCCGGTTGAAGAAGGCCGCCGTTTTGAAAGAAACGATGACCGCCCAAATGAACGTTATAGCGGAGGGAAATCTGACTATACCCGCTTATTTATAAATTTAGGCTCTGTTGATGAATTTAACCGCGGCGATTTGCTGGGTTATATCTGCAATCAAACCAAAATAAGCGGACGTACCGTTGGAAAGATAGATGTAAAAGGAGTTTATTCGTTTTTTGAAGTGCAGCACGCTGACGTTGAAAAGGTGCAGGCTGGCTTTAAAGATGCAGATTTCAAAGGCCGCCCGGTAAGGATAGAGATATCAGGCGAAGGCAGCGGTGAAAACCGCAGCGGCGGCGGTTATCCCCGTCGTGAAGGTGGCTACAATGGCGGTAACCGTGAAAGAAATGGCAGTGGTGAAAGGCGCGAAGGCAGCCATAACGGTAACCGTGAAAGAAACGGGTCAGCCGGTACCGGATTCCGTGATTTTTCAGGAAAACGCCGTGACGACCGCCCCGAAAGACGCAGAAGATTTTAATTGCGTAGCGTCAGCCTTGTGGCGGACAAGTTTAGGTTTTGTAAAACCCTCAATTTTTAAAAGGATTGAGGGTTTTACATTTTCTGAACTTTTCTCATCAACTGCGCTAATCGATCCGTGGCGAGCCGGGCACATCAAGAACCAAAACCAAAAGGCAGCCGGTTAGTAGTAAAATATGTACAGATTTCACGCCGGATGATATAGTCCGGTGAAAACAGGCAATTTAGTCATTCCGGCCTCAGTCAAGCAGTGAAGCTGTACCAATGAACCAGTGAACTAATGACCCAGTGACTTAATGACTCAATGACCAATTCACCTGCTATACTCAACCGCCACAGAATCCGGGCCAACTAATTTAAGGTAATGGTCTTCCAGTTTTTGAACAACAAAAGGTGTGTATGGCAGGTTGCCCTTGAAGGAAGTAAAAATGGTATCATTTTTTATAAAATAGTTTTCAGCTATAGCGTCGCCATCATCCATCATAAAAACGTTCTCAGTTATCCTAAGTTCAATGGAACCGTCTTTTGAATGCCATTTTCCCATTAACTTATTTTTTGCACGATGGAAACATGCACCGGTAAATAACGCGGCGTATATAGCGATTAGCAGGGCGTATTTCTTTGCGGCCATAAGTATAGTACATTAACACACACTTTAGGTACAATTCAATCCGGCCTTAAATTCATAAGTCAGCGAGCTGCTTAGAAGAAAAAGGTCTTAAACGACTAGTTTTTAGTCTTCATGCTCGTTTTTCAACTGCGATTTCTTTAAATAAACCTTGTGGCCGGTTTTATTAACATAAAAATAATGCCCGTGCTTATTAATATATACGGCTTCTCCATGCGGACCGGCCTTATCGTCATACTTTTTGTCGGTAATTGTGGCCGCCCCTTTTGCGCCCAGTTCAGCGGTTTTATTGCCAACCTTTTTGGCTGTTCGTCCTATTTTGTGGCCAATAGTAGAATCCTTGTGGGTTTGCGCCTGGGCCATCGTAAAAGATAACATTGCTGCTGCGACCAGCGCAACTTTAAATACATTTTTCATTGGTTTGTGTTTTTTTGACGATGAAGCCATCATACCTGCATTTTGCATGCAGCCTATGCCAGCCCCATCTGGTTAAATAGATTTATTTTACTATTAACTCAAATGTTCTGCCAAATGTTTCATTTCCAATGCCGGAGGGTGTTTTTGGTATAGAATTGCGTAAACAGCATCGCAAATGGGCATGTTCACGTTGTATTGTTTATTCACCTGGTGTAGACAATTTACTGCATAATAGCCCTCGGCAATCATATTCATTTCCAACTGCGCCGAGGTAACCGTATAGCCTTTTCCTATCATATTGCCAAAGGTGCGGTTACGGCTAAATTGCGAATACGCGGTAACCATAAGGTCGCCAAGGTAAGCCGATTCCTTTATATCGCGGTCGATGGGATGTACGGCAGTGACAAATCGCTCCAGTTCGCGGATAGCATTTGATATTAATACCGCCTGGAAATTATCGCCGTATCCCACACCGTGACAAATGCCGCCGGCAATGGCATAAATATTTTTTAACACTGCACTATATTCAGTACCATAAATATCATCCGATATATTGGTTTTAATATACCGGGTGCTGAACATCCCTGCAAATTCAGCAGCAAGTTCGGTATCTCTTGATGCTATTGTGAGATAAGACAATTTTTCGAGCGCGACCTCTTCTGCATGGCATGGGCCGCTGATCACCAGGAAATGATCAAAAGGAACGCCGTAATGCTGGTTTAAAAATTCACCGATGATCTGGTTTTCATCAGGCACGATACCTTTTATGGCCGATACAATCTTTTTTCCGGCCAAATCCGCCGGTGTTATTCCGTGTAATGCCTCTTTTAAAAATGCAGCAGGTACGTTTAACAATACGTAGTCAGATTGGCTTACCAGTCCTTTCAAATCGGTCGATATATTCTTTGACGGAATATCGATCTCAACCGAGCTCAAATAATTTGGATTATGGTGAAATTTATGAATATGCTCAACCGCATTGGCATTGCGCATCCACCAAAAAATTTCCTTTTCGGTTGTATTATCCTTTAAGATTTTAATATTGGCAGTAGCCCAGCTTCCGCCGCCAACAACGGTGATCTTTGGGTGAGAGGTGAGCGGTGAGTGGTGAGCGGTCAATGGTGAGTAGTAAATGGTGAATAGTCAGTGTAGAATAAACAAAACAGAGTGAATTCTGTTTAAAGGGCATCCAATAAAAATGTCCCGCCAGATTAAACTGACGGGACAAATCTAATGAAAAAAGTTTGCAGTTGGCAGTTAGAAGTTTGCAGTTAGCTTCTGCCCACTGCAAACTTCTAACTGCCAACTGTCCCTAATTCCCGCTATCTGTAAACAGCTTGCTTTTATCAACTTTTTTCACAGCCATATTATTGTTCAAAAGCTTTGAAATGGTAGCAAATGGCGCAGACACAACCTCATCACCGCTTTTTAAGCCTGATAATACCTGGATGTAAGTGTCGTCCTGTATGCCTGTTGTCACTGGTATCTGCTTTACTCTTCCTGCTTTATAAACAAATACATATTCTTTTACAGGCGCCGCTATTTTGTTCTTGGTGTTACTATCATTGGTGTTCATCGAATTGTCACTGTTTACTGTTGTAATCGTTTTCTTTTCTTCACGGGTAGTTACCGATTGAATTGGAACCGTCAATGATTTGGCATGGTTTGTATTAATATCAACAGTTGCCGTAAGTCCCGGCCTAAAAGGATTTGGGTTTTCGGCAGTTTTTATGAGCAGGTCCTTATACGATTGCGGACTTATTCTAACTTTAACAGTAAAGTTGGTCACCTGGTCGGCGTTAGTGCCGACAACATTAGCCGAGCTGCCGATTTCGGATACCACACCCGTAAAGAATTTACCCAAAAAGGCATCAACTTCAATTTTGGATGAATCGCCCAGTTGGATGCGGTTAATATCATTTTCATTTACATCCACATTTACATCAAGCTGGTTCAGGTCCGAAATGGTCATGATCTCTGTACCTGCAAATTGCTGGGTTCCTAATACGCGTTCTCCTTTTTGAATAGATAGCTTTGAAACAACCCCATCCACCGGCGAATAAATTGTAGTTTTAACAAGGTTACTATTGGCTTCTTTAACGGATGCCGACGACTGGGCCAAACCGAAAGTAGAACCTATTACATTTTGCTTTGCAGCTTCAAGCGCTGCTTTTGCGCCATCGTAACTCGCCTTGGCAGCCTCAAATTCAGCGGCAGTTAATACCTTATTGTCATAAAGCGCCTTGTCGCGTTTATAAATAGATGCCTGGTTATCATAAGTTGCCTGGGCTTGTTTCAGCATTTCTTTTGAATTGCCAATACTTGCCTTTTGTGTGTTATAAGATGCAATGGCGCGGTCAAGCTCAGATTTTAATATATCCGGCCTTATTTTACAAAGCAATTCGCCTTTTTTAACCACATCGCCTTCTTTGATCGGCAGTTCAACAACCTCCCCCGAAACTTCCGGGCTTATTTTTACTTCTATATGCGGTTTTATTTTCCCGCTTGCAGTTACCGTTTCATTAATTTCGCGAATGGTAGTCTTTTCAGTAGCAACCTGGTTTAATTTGGGTTTGCCAATTATGCCGGTCATTTTTAATACGATGATCAAAACGGCCAGCGCGCCTATCGTGATTAGAATATATTTTGTAGTTTTTCCCATGATTCTTTTTTTATTTTTTGATTACACCGATTTGATTTTGATTACACCGATTCTTTTTTATTTCGGAATTCGGATTTTCGATTTCGGATGCTTTTTATTTCGGATTTCGGATCTTCGATTTCGGATTTATTTATTTTATTCTGTTAATTTTTAAACCTTTTCTTTCGGACTTCAGACTTCAGACTTCAGACTTCTTCTACAACACTATCGGGTTACCAATATAATAATCAATTACCTTGCTTCTGAATATAACCTGGTATTGTGCCTCTATCATATCATTTTGTGATTTGTTATAGTTAGTAAGCGCCGTATTATAATCCAGCGTATTTACCAGCCCTGCATCATACCGTTGTTTGGTAACATTTAAAGCTTCTTTATTTGAATTAAAAGTTTGCAGCGATGATTGATAACTCTTCTCTGCTGCCTGCAGGTCAAGCACTGCCTGTATAATTGTTTTGCTTAATGTGTTTTTCGCAAGTTGGGTGGTTACCTCGGCATATTCGTAGTTCAGTTTTGCTTTCCTTACCGAGGTACGGGCCGTAAAATGGTTGAAAATTGGTATCTGGAGACTTAAGCCAAAGAATTGGTTAAAGTTATTACTTAACTGAGTTTTGAATGGAATTGGAGCGAAGTTTGATTTAAAATTCGGCGCGATAATCGTATCACCGGTAACTTTATCAAGGCCAATGGGTGAGTTGGTGCCAAGCGGAGTTTGTCCTATAAATGTTGAGGCCTGGTTTGAATAACTCGTTCCCACACCACCATAAAAACTTAATACCGGGTAATAGTTGCCCTTTGCAATCTTTATCGACTGTGCATAAGTTTGTTGCTGCAGTTCGGCTAATCGAATATCCGGATTGGTGATAAACGCCGTCTTGATAACGTCCGTAGCATCAAATACCGTTTGTACATTGGTTAATTTGCTGATATCTGGCTTTACGATGGTTATATCCTTCATCGGATCCATTTCCATATACTGCTTCAACACTAAAATTGCAAGATCGACCTGGTTTTGATCGTTTGTCAAATTCAGTCCGGCAGTTGCTACCTGTGCTTGTGCCTGGGCTAAATCAGCCCTGGTTGCGTTCCCGGCATCAAAATTTTTCTGGGCACGGTCCAGCGTGATCTTGGCAAGGTCCAATTGTTGTTTCGCGGCAATCACAAGGTCCTGATCGGTCAATATAGTTAGGTAATCGGTAACAACGTTTAAAAGCAGGTCATTTTTAACTTTCGCTGTGCTGGTTTTATCAACGTCAAGCAATAGTCTATTTTGCAATACCTGGTTACGCAGCTGCCCGCCCTGGAAAAGAGTAACCAATAAATTGGCCTGTCCCTGAATATTCAAAGCTGATGTTGAATACGCAAATGCACCTGCAATCTGACTTTTTCCGAAATAATATCCTCCCTGGGGGTTTGCGTTTAGGCTGGGCAACTGGTTGTATCTGGCCTGCTTATAATCCTCGTCAGCGAGGGCTTCGGTAAGCTGCGCCTGCTTAATACTGAGGTTGTTTTTTATTGTTGAGTCAACCGCTTGCTGCAGACTGATTACCTGCTGGGCATTAACAGTGATACTTAACAAAGTGAAACATAAGATGCTTAAGATCCTTACTTTTTTAAAACTTAATATGTGTTGGGTCATGAGGTTGTTCTGTATAATATTTTTAGATTTGAGATATTCAAATTACGATTTACGAATTACGATTTTAGATTTATTATACTCCCAAAATAAAGTTTTGTAAATCTGATCCTGCGGCAGGCAGGTAAATTCGTAATTTGTAAACTGTAATTCATAATTTGTAAATCTAAAATCGTAATTCTTAATTCGTAAATCTTAAATGTACCTGGTTAAAACTCCCTGGCTGCTTAAAAAGCTGTATCCCAAACTAATATGGGATATCGACATTAGCGTCAGCCGTATTTACCTCACGTTTGACGATGGCCCTATACCCATTGTTACACCTTTTGTTTTAAATATTTTAAAACAGTACAATGCCAAAGCTACATTTTTCTGCATCGGCGATAATGTACGCAAACATCCTGATATTCTTGAGCAGGTAAAAAATGACGGTCATACCGTAGGTAATCATACCTATAACCACCTCAACGGATGGAAAACGGATGATAAAACTTATCTTGAAAATTTTTTACAGGCCGATGAATTGATTGATTCCAACCTGTTCAGGCCGCCGTACGGACGTATAAAAAGATCGCAGGTAAAACTGTTAAAAGAAGCAAAGCCAGGGCTTAAAATCATTATGTGGTCAGTATTGTCCGGTGATTTTGATGTCAATTTGAAGCCGGAAAAATGCCTGGAAAATGTGCTTAAGAATACGGCAGGTGGAGATATTGTGCTTTTTCATGACAGTTTGAAGGCGAAAGAGCGGATGGAATATGTTTTGCCGCGGGCTATGGACGTTTGGAGCAAGGCGGGGTATAGTTTTGGTCCCACAACTCCTTAACAGAAAGCCGATTGGTAGTGGGTGGTATAATAGTAATTTTGCAGGTAACAATATAAATCGTAAATTTATATTTTAATATAAGAGATATGCAAACGATAACATTGGATATACTTGATGATAATGCGTTGAATCTATTGAAGGGCCTGGAAACACTAAAGGTAATAAGGCTGCACGATGTTAAAGGAGACCGTCATACCCCCTCGATGGATGCTATTAAAGTTATAAAGGTTTGATGTCCAAACAGCCGCTTGAAGAGATAGAGCAACAGTTAAAGGATTTACGCAACGAATGGAATTAAAAAAAAATGAATCTTCCAGCATTAGCGATAGTAGCGGATACCGGCCATTGCGGCTAAGGCCTGTGCAGTATGAGCGGATAGCGCGGGCCGCAGGCAATGCCCTAATTATTACATATTATGACTATTCCCAATTTATGCCGCGAAGACCGCTTATAAAAATGTAACTCCGTAAAAAAAATTCTTAAAACATTTCCGCTTTCCTGAAAAATAAAAAACTATCATTTTATCTAAACAGTATTAGCTTAATCCCTCTTAATCAACCAAACTTAACCTATTCCGGCCGGCACCTATGATCCCCCAATCCTATCCAACACACTTCAACGTTATTCAATCAAACAAATCATCTCATTCCACACAAACCCCAATCACAATCCACTCCAACCTCTAATCTCTAACCTCCAATCGCTAATTTAGAACTCCTCCAAATAACACTTTACCCAAACCCTACTATCATTTAGCTGTTAAATTTTGTACATTCGCCGCAAATCGCTAAAAACGGTTGTATATTTAATTTTCTTACACATTACCTCACCTAAAGATCAAATACAATGGCTTTTGATTTAGATATGATCAAAAAAATTTACGACCGCTATGGCGCCCGCACGGCTGCCGCCCGTAAAGCAACCGGCAAACACCTTACTTTAACCGAAAAAATATTATATGCCCACCTCTCCGAAGGTAATGCTAAACAGGCATTTGGCCGCGGGATGGATTATGTTGATTTTGCACCCGACCGCGTTGCTATGCAGGATGCAACTGCGCAAATGGCCCTGCTGCAGTTTATGCAGGCAGGCAGGCCTCAAGTTGCCGTACCTTCTACCGTTCATTGCGACCACCTGATACAAGCCAAAGTTGGCGCTGCTGAAGATTTAAGCACAGCTAAGGATGTAAATAAAGAAGTTTACGATTTCCTGGCTTCGGTATCTGATAAATATGGCCTGGGCTTCTGGAAGCCAGGCGCGGGGATCATCCACCAGGTTGTTTTAGAAAATTATGCATTTCCCGGCGGGATGATGATCGGCACCGACTCGCATACGCCTAACGCGGGTGGTTTGGGCATGATCGCTATTGGCGTTGGCGGCGCAGATGCCTGCGACGTAATGGCTGGTTTGCCATGGGAGCTTAAATTCCCAAAATTAATTGGCGTTAAACTAACCGGTAAACTATCGGGCTGGACATCCGCTAAAGATGTTATTTTAAAAGTAGCGGGCATATTAACGGTAAAAGGCGGAACAGGCGCGATTGTTGAATATTTTGGCGATGGCGCCGAATCACTTTCAGCAACAGGAAAAGGCACCATTTGTAATATGGGCGCCGAGATTGGCGCTACCACGTCTATTTTCGGCTACGATCAAAAGGCTGCAGCATACCTCAGGGGCACAAAGCGTGCTGATATTGCGGATCTTGCCGATGCCATAAAAGAACACTTAACCGGCGACCCCGAAGTTTATGCTACTCCCGAGCAATATTTTGATCAGGTAATTGAAATAAACCTGAGTGAACTGGAACCGCATGTAAACGGCCCTTTCACTCCTGATCTGGCCTGGCCCATATCCAAATTCGCAACCGCGGTAAGAGAAAACAACTGGCCAACTGAATTAGAGGTTGGTTTGATCGGCTCGTGCACCAATTCTTCGTATGAGGATATTACCCGGTCAGCTTCTATCGCCAAACAGGCAATTAGCAAACATTTAAAAACAAAGGCCGAGTTTACGATTACACCCGGTTCGGAACTAGTTCGTTATACCGTTGACCGGGATGGCTACCTTGCTACATTCGAAGAAATGGGCGGTGTGGTTTTGGCCAATGCCTGCGGCCCCTGTATCGGCCAATGGGCGCGTCATACCGATAACCCTAACCGTAAAAACTCGATCATTACCTCGTTTAACCGCAACTTCGCCAAGCGCAATGACGGCAATCCTAATACACATGCGTTTGTGGCATCGCCGGAAATTGTTACCGCATTCGCTATTGCCGGCGATTTAACCTTTAATCCGCTTGTTGATACGCTAACCAATGAGCTTGGCGAACAGGTGAAATTAGACGAACCATTGGGAATTGAAATGCCCGTGAAAGGCTTTGCTGTTGAAGACGCAGGCTACCAGGCCCCCGCCGAAGATGGCAGCGAGGTGGAAGTTAAGGTTGACCCTAAATCATCGCGCCTGCAATTGCTTGATCCCTTCCCGGCATGGGAAGGCACCGATATTACAGGACTAAAGCTGCTGATAAAAGCAAAAGGCAAATGTACAACGGACCATATTTCTATGGCTGGTCCATGGTTAAAGTTCCGCGGGCATTTGGATAATATTTCAAACAATATGCTCATCGGCGCTATCAACTACTTTAATAACACGGCCGACACTGTAAAAAATGAACTGACCGGCGAATACGGCCCTGTCCCTGCAACCCAGCGCGATTACAAAGCGCATGGCATAGGCTCAATCGTGGTAGGCGATGAGAATTACGGCGAAGGATCATCACGTGAGCATGCCGCTATGGAGCCCCGTCACCTGGGGGTGCGCGCTATACTGGTAAAATCATTTGCCCGTATCCACGAAACAAATCTTAAAAAACAAGGCATGCTGGCCATCACCTTTGGCGACAGCAGCGATTATGATAAAATTCAGGAAGATGACAGCATCGATATTACCGGCCTGAAAGGATTTGCCCCCGGCAAACAGTTAACCGTAGTACTGCACCATAAAGATGGCTCATCTGACAGTATTCCCGTAAACCATACTTATAATGCACAGCAAATTGAATGGTTTAAAGCCGGAGGAGCGCTGAACATTATTCGCAAGCAAATGGCGTGAGTTGATTTACGAATTACGAATTACGATTTACGATTTACGAATTACGATTTCGGATTTAGAAAATTTATTAGCCTTTCCAGTTTTGGGGAGGCTTTTTTTGTTTTAACTAATATCCGTAGGATTTGAAGATGTTAGGATAAGAAATTTAAATCAATTAAAGCGGAAAGCTTAATGTGCGAAGCTTTGCGTTTCGAAGTTCTTTAAATCCGAGATCGTAATTCGTAAATCCGAAATCAGCGTAGCCTATCCGCCGATTTCACCAGCTTTTCATCCCTTTGGATTGCTTTTAGTGCAAATATGATCAGCAGGATGCTTATTGAGCTGAGAAAAAGACCTATCCCCCAGTTATGGGTATCAATTTCTATGTTTCCCATTACCTTTTTTGCTTCCTGGGCCATCCAGAAACTATAACCTATAATTACCAGTATGGCGCTGTAACATAAGGTAATTTGCTGTTTACGGTTTTTATACAGAAAAATAATAATGAGCGGAATTAAACCCACAATGGCCGTCGCCGCAGTAAGCGCGACAAAAAATTGTGTATGCACATGCTCCCCGTTAATATCCTGGAAAATGCCGGTAACCATAATGCTAACCAGTTTGTCATCAATAATAACATTATGAACAAGCGGAAACAGGAACAGGGCAAAAATTGCCAGGCCGGCGAGTAAAAGGTAAATACTTTGTATTCGTTGTAACATGGTTTTGTTGTTGTAAGGTTGGAATGTTGTAAAGTTGGAATGTTGAAACGTTACAGATGTCTTTATTAATTGCACAAAGATAGAATGTTTGATTTAAAATTTTGAGTTCCGACTAAAATCTGACTTTCAAATCGTAAATCGTAATTCCGAAATCCTAAATCAAAGATTACCTTTGCCGTGTGACCGAAAAACAACGCTATTTTATTGAACTTTCATTTGATGGAACGAACTATCATGGCTGGCAAATTCAAAAAAATGCAACAAGCGTCCAGGAAGTTTTAAATGAAAAACTGTCGGTTATTTTACGGGAGCCAATTGAAACAACAGGTTGTGGACGGACGGATACCGGCGTGCATGCGAAGGAGTTTTTTGCTCATTTTGATGCGGGGGGAAAATCCATAGTCCATAGTCCATGGTCCATGGAGGAAATAAGCAGCGGCAAAGCAATAGTTAGTCGCAAAATTGCAGCTTCCATGGACTATGGACCATCGACTATGGACTATAAAATTGCAGCTTCTATGGACCATGGACTATCGACCATGGACTACCTAAGAAGTTTAAATTCCATTCTGCCTAAAGACATTGCTGTAAAAAGAATTTTCCCTGTTGCGGCTGATGCGCATGCAAGGTTCGATGCAAAGCAGCGAACCTATGAGTATCATATTCATTTTAATAAAGACCCTTTTAAAACCGGTTACTCGTGGGAATTACGCGATGAGCCTGATCTGGACTTAATGAACAAAGCCGCTGGAATTGTTATGGAATATACCGATTTTAGTTGTTTTAGTAAATCAAACACACAGGTTAAAACAAATATTTGTAAAATAACAAAAGCCGAATGGCTTGTTAACGGCGATGGAATTATATTTACGATTTCCGCTGATCGCTTTTTGCGGAATATGGTACGCGCAATAGTCGGCACATTGTTATTGGTAGGCCGCAAGGAAATTGAAGCGGAGGCTGTGCACGACATTATCAAAAGCAAAAACCGCAGCAATGCCGGTATGTCGGTGCCCGCCTGCGGGCTGTATTTAACGGAAATAAAATATTAGGTGAAAGGTGAAAGGTAAAAGGTTTATTTTGGGTTTTAACATTAAATTTGTCTCTTATCCCATCACTAATTCACTAATTCACTAATTCACTAATTCACTAATTCAATAATTCACTAATTCACTAATTCACTAATTCAATAATTCACTAATTCAATAAATGTCTGAAGTTACAGGTAAAGCGCTTGATTGGAAACTGCTGAAGCGGATAATGCATTATGTTAAACCGTATAATGTTACATTCGTCATTTCGGCATTTTTAACCGTCTTTATAGCGGCCGCCGCAATTGTACAACCCATCCTTATCCAAAAAACACTTGACGACTATATTTTAAAAGATAACTATGGCGGCCTGGTTTTTATGGTCGAACTGATGACAGGTATGCTCATTATCCAAACCATCGCACAATATTATCAAACATACCTCACCAACTCGCTTGGACAATCCGTTATCCGCGATCTTCGGATCAATGTATTCAACCATATTACCAGCCTTCGACTAAAATACTTCGACCGCACACCTATTGGCATGCTAATTACACGAACGGTATCAGACCTGGAAACCATAGCTGATATTTTTTCGGAGGGCCTAATATCTATCATGGGCGATCTGCTGCTGGTACTCGCTGTGATCGGAATTATGATGTACACTGATTGGAAGCTTGCACTGATCACGCTGATACCCATGCCTTTTCTGCTTTTGTCGACTTACGTTTTTAAAGAAGCCATAAAATCATCCTTCCAGGAAGTACGAACCCAGGTAGCACAGTTGAATACTTTTTTAGCTGAACATATTTCGGGGATCAGCATTATCCAGGTTTTCGCACGGGAAGACCAGGAGATCCGCAAATTTAAAATTGTAAATAAAAAACACAGGGACGCCCATATCAGGTCTAATTGGTATTATTCAATATTCTTTCCGGTTGTAGAGATACTGTTTGCATGTTGCATAGGCTTACTGGTATGGTATGGCTGTAAAAGGATTTTAACAGATCAGCAATTGAAAGCTGTTTCATCTTCGCCAAAAGGGATAACACCCGGCGTAATTACAGGCTTTATTGTGTTATTGAATATGCTTTTCAGGCCGATACGCCAACTGGCTGATAAATTCAACACGCTGCAAATGGGCATGGTCGGCGCCGACCGGATATTCAGGGTTTTGGATACGGATGAAGTGGCCGTTAATACCGGCAAATTAAAACCCGCCCACTTATCGGGCGAAATCGAATTCAGGCATGTATGGTTCGCTTATAACGAGGAGAACTGGGTGTTAAAAGATATAAACTTGCATGTAAAACCTGGCAAAACCCTTGCATTAGTTGGGGCGACAGGGGCCGGTAAGTCATCAACTATAAATATTTTGAACCGCTTTTATGAAATTGCAAAGGGAAGCGTTTTGGTTGATGGCATCGACATCAGGGAATACGATGTGAACTATTTGCGTTCAAAGATAGCTACCGTAATACAGGATGTTTTCTTATTTACAGACACTATTGCCAATAATATCAGCTTAAATAATCCGGCTATCACCCGCGAACAGATCATTGCAGCGGCCAAAGATGTAGGCGCCCATGAATTTATTGAACGTTTACCCGGCGGATACGATTATAATGTGATGGAAAGAGGTTCGACGCTATCAGCGGGACAAGCCCAGTTAATTTCGTTTATAAGAGCTTTGGTTTATAACCCAACCATACTTGTGCTGGACGAAGCAACCTCGTCAGTTGATACAGAGACTGAGGTGCTTATTCAAAACGCTATCAGCAAGCTAATGGAGGGCCGCACAGCCATTGTAATAGCCCACCGACTATCGACCATACAAAATGCCGATAAAATTATTGTGCTTGATCATGGTGAAATAAAAGAAGTGGGCACTCACCAGCAATTGCTGCGCATAGAACACGGCTATTACCGTAAGTTGTATGATTTGCAGTTTAACTCAGCAGGGATAAGTAGGTAGTCCATGGTCGATAGACCATAGTCCATGGTGATTTGCAAATTGAAAAGGTTTGACATTCTGTTCCGAATCTATGGCCCATTGACTATGGCCCATGGACGTTTAGTTCTTATCGGCAGAATGAACCGGCTGTTCTTCCTCTTCATGCTTTTTGGCAATATTACCGCCGTGAGGCTTATTAGCACGGTAAGTTTTATCAGATTTTCTTAGCTTACTTTTACCGCCGGTATCGGCCGGCCTTTTGGTAGGTGAATCAGCGGGGGACAGTTTGTCTTTTTGAGTTTGCTGGCTTTGTCATGCTGAAATAACAAAGGGGAATGGGATTTGTTTAATTACCGAACTAAGATGAGCAGAATTAAAAGATTTTAGGATATTGACATATGTGATTATAATCCTATCATCCTCTAATCCTACAAATCTTAGTTCAGACAAATGCCTAATTACTCGATAATGCTGCGGCACCGCTTACAATTTCGGTAAGCTCGGTCGTAATTGCTGCCTGCCGTGCCTGGTTATAGCTAAGTTTAAGCGATTTCAATAACTCCCCTGCATTATCAGTGGCTTTATCCATCGCAGTCATACGGGCGCCATGTTCAGATGCGTTTGAGTCCAGCACGGCTTTGTATAACTGTGTCTTTATATTTTTCGGTATCAGCTGTTCAACTATTTGTTTTTGTGACGGCTCGAGAATGTAATCAACCTGGATAGTTTTAGGCTCCTTTTCTTTTTCCTTTTTAATTGCAGGTTTTGGAACAGGGATCAATTGCTCGGCAACTAATATTTGTACCGCCGCATTTTTAAATTGATTATAAACCAATTCAACACGGTCATAATCACCTTTTAAAAAGCCCTGCATGATACTTTCAGTAACCTTCGAAGCATTCTCAAAGTTGAGTTCCAGGTACAGGTCGTTATTATTGCCGATTACATTGTATTTGCGGCGCTGGTAATATTCCTGGCTTTTCTTGCCGATGGCTACAATAGAAACATTGCCTGCTTTTAGCTGTGCACTATATTTTTCAGCGATCAGGTTATTTGCGGTTTTAATAACATTAGCATTAAAAGCGCCTGCTAAACCACGATTGGATGAAACCACGATAACCAGCACTTTTTCCGGTTCCCGCTCCACAATAAAAGGTGATGAATCATCCTCGAGGCTGGCCGACAAGTTTGCCAGTAACCCTTTAAGCTTATTAGCATAAGGGCGCAATTGTACAATAGCATTTGTCGCCCGCTTTAGCTTAGCCGCCGAAACCATTTTCATAGCCTTGGTGATCTGCTGCGTCGAGCTAACGGATTTTATCCTGTTTCTTACTTCTTTTAAATTAGCCATTTTTTGAGATTTGAGATTTGAGATTTGAGATTTGAGATTTTTGGTTCAAATGCTCTATTCTCTATTCTCTCTGTTTTTTATCTCTATGAAATGTGAGTGATTTTATCTCAATACTCACATCTCATGTCTCACATCTGATTAATACTTCCCGGTCATTTCCTTTGCAACGGTATCCAGTACGCCGGTTATCTGGTCATCCAGCTTACCTGCTTTAAGGGCTGATAATATCTCAGGATGACGCGCCTCTAACTGGCTGGTAAATTCGCTTTCAAATTCTTTGATCTTGTTTACCGGTA
This sequence comes from Mucilaginibacter sp., assembly GCA_036758125.1. Lineage (GTDB taxonomy): Bacteria > Bacteroidota > Bacteroidia > Sphingobacteriales > Sphingobacteriaceae > Mucilaginibacter. The sequence continues at coordinate 46,593 of DAIOXE010000011.1, read as the reverse complement.
CATTGCGCATCAGGTTTTTTGTGCCGAGATAGATGATCGCGACCTGCTTTTCAACCGTTACCGGCGCATATTGCCCTTGTTTTAATATTTCAACGTTACGTGCGCCTTTATCCAGTACAGATTTAGTCGATGCATCAAGGTCCGACCCGAACTTTGAGAAAGCTTCCAGCTCGCGGTATTGCGCCTGGTCGAGTTTCAAAGTACCGGCAACCTTTTTCATTGACTTGATCTGCGCATTACCACCCACGCGCGATACCGAGATACCCACGTTGATAGCCGGCCGGACACCCGCGTTAAACAAGTTAGATTCAAGGAATATCTGTCCATCGGTAATTGAAATCACGTTGGTCGGGATATACGCCGATACATCGCCGGCCTGGGTTTCAATAATTGGCAATGCTGTTAATGAACCGCCGCCCTTTACTAAACTTCTGATAGACTCAGGGAGGTCATTCATTGCCTGTGCTATCGCATCATTCTGGCTGATTTTAGCGGCACGCTCCAATAAACGGCTATGCAGGTAAAATACGTCGCCCGGATAGGCTTCACGGCCCGGCGGACGGCGAAGCAATAATGATACTTCACGATAAGCAACCGCCTGTTTGGAAAGATCATCATAAATGATCAGGGCAGGGCGTCCGGTATCGCGGAAATATTCGCCGATCGCAGCGCCTGCAAATGGGGCAAAGAACTGCATGGTAGCAGAATCCGAAGCACTGGCCGCGACAACAATTGAATAGGGCATAGCGCCTTTTTCGTCAAGTACGCGCACAATGTTTGCCACTGTAGAGGCTTTTTGGCCGCAGGCAACATAAATACATATTACCGGTTTTCCGGCGTCATAAAATTCTTTTTGATTAATAATGGTATCGATACAAACCGCAGTTTTTCCAGTCTGACGGTCGCCTATCACCAGTTCACGCTGCCCGCGGCCGATCGGGATCATCGCATCAATTGCTTTAATACCAGTTTGCAAAGGCTCGGATACCGGCTGGCGGTAAATAACGCCCGGTGCCTTGCGCTCCAAAGGCATTTCATAAGTTGTACCTTTTATGGGGCCTTTGCCATCAAGTGGGCTCCCTAAGGTATCAACCACACGGCCAAGCATACCTTCACCTACATTTATAGAAGCGATCCTTTTAGTACGTTTAACAGTATCACCTTCTTTTATCTCATCAGATTTTCCAAGCAGTACCACACCTACGTTATCTTCTTCAAGGTTAAGCACAATACCCTGCAAGCCGGTACCAAACTCAACCAGCTCACCCGATTGTACTTTTGTTAATCCGTAAACACGTGCAATACCATCGCCCACCTGGAGCACGGTACCCACTTCTTCTAATTCAGATTCTGACTTGAAGCCTGCCAATTGCTGACGCAAAATTGCTGATACTTCGTCTGGTCTTACCTCTACCATTGTTTAAATTAATTTAGAGTTTTTTAATTAGTAACTATCCTTTTGGAAAATTCTTTCTTTAATTCTTTCAGATCGTTGGCTATGCTGGTATCCACCTGCCTGTCGCCAACTGTTAAAACAAACCCCCCGATCAGTGACGGGTCAACTTTAGCATCTAATTTTACTGTACAGCCTGTTGCCTGCTCCACATCCGCAATCATGGTCTTTTTATTTGCGGCCGAAAGCTCAGTTGCCGATACTACAGAAGCGTGTACAATATGGTTTTTAATGTCATAAAGGTTGATATATTCGTTCGCTGTTGTGTATAAAACATCTCCCCGGCCCTTATTAACCATCAGCTTAAAAAACGCAATACTTACCTTGTTCACCCTCTTAGAAAAAACTTCGTCGAGTATTTTTATTTTTTTTGAATGAGACACGATGGGGTTAGCCAAAACCGCCTTCAATTCAGGATTCGCCCTTAAAGTATGGTGGAAAAGCTCCATATCTTTCTTAATATCTTCTACCAGCTTTTGCTCCTGGGCAAGATCTATCAATGATTTGGCATATCTGGCTGCTACTGTTAATTCTGACATCTTTTTATTTACGATTTACGATTTACGATTTACGATTTGGAAAGCTGTCTTATTAATCAATTAATAAATCTAAAATCGTAATTCGTAAATCTTAAATTTCTAAGTAAGCTTTATTTCCTTTAATAAATCCCTAACTAATTCATTCTGTTTCTTTTGATCTTCCAATTGCTTGCGTAATACTTTCTCTGCAATTTCTAATGAAAGTGCGGCCACCTGATTTTTTACGTCTGCTATCGCTATCAATTTCTGATTGTTAATTTCCGCGCGGGCGGTATCCAGCAAACGTGCGCCTTCTTTACGGGCGGATTCTTTGGCTTCGCTGATGATCTGGTTTTTTACTTTTGTCGCTTCGTACAAGATAGCATCACGTTCTGCACGGGCTTGTTTCAGTAAGGCTTCATTTTCACTGGTTAAACGGGCCATTTCCTCTCTAACCGCCTCGGCCTTTGATAGGGCCGATTCGATGGAATTCTCACGTTCAGTAACGGCATTCAGGATTGGTTTCCAGGCAAATTTACCCAGGATAAACAACAGGATCAAAAAAGATAAGGCTGTCCAAAAAATTAAGCCGACTTCGGGTTTAATTAAGTCCATTATGTTAATTTAATTCTATACTAATTATTAAAAATTGATTTTTTAAAACAGGCCCGGGGCCAACCGCTCCGGGCCGTTTTTTCTCTTTTTGCCTAAAAAATTAGAGCAAAGCCACTACCACGGCAAACAATGCAACACCTTCAACAAGGGCTGCAGCGATGATCATGTTAGTTTGAATTTTAGAGATTGCTTCAGGCTGGCGTGCAATAGCTTCAACTGCTTTTCCGCCAATCTGGCCGATGCCGATACCAGCACCAATTGCAGCAAACCCTGCACCGATAGGGCCATAACTTGTCATTGTTTATTAATTTAAAGTGTATATATAGATAATTAATTTTAAATCACTTCATGATGGTGTTCTTCAACGGCCATCCCTATAAATAAGGCTGAAAGTATGGTAAACACATAAGCCTGTAAAAAAACCACCAGTACTTCAATGATATCGATAAATACCGCAAAAACAACAGAAACCGGCGACATCCACAAAGTATTGAAAATAAATATGAGCGAAATTAAGCTCAATACCACAATATGCCCGGCTGCCATGTTCGCAAACAAACGGATCATCAACGCCCCTGGTTTTGAAAAAATACCTATTATTTCTACTACCCACATAATAGGAAGTATCCAAAAAGGCACGTCGGGTAAAAAAATATGCTTCCAGTAGAATTTGTTGCCATTTAAGTTAACAACTATAAATATAACAACCGCAAGCGTTAAGGTTACGGCAATATTACCTGTAAGATTATATCCGCCCGGGAAAAAGGGTATCATACCAAACAGGTTATTAATTAAAATAAAAAAGAATACGGTTAGCAGCAGCGGCATAAACCTTTCATATTTAATGCCAATATTTGGCCTGGCAACATCGTCCCTGATAAACAGTATTACAGGTTCAAGGAATGATTGCAAACCCTTAGGCGCTTTGCCCACTCCTCTTTTATAGGCCGATGAGATACTTAAAAATACAAAGATTAAAATCAATCCAGATAACCACATTCCGGCAACGTTTTGGGTGATAGAAAAATCCCAAACATTTTTGTTTGCCGCCTCATCAATTTTTCCTGTTTCATCCGCTGCTTTCAGCTTATTATTAACAAGCATATAATTGTAATACCTGCCTTTATAAACAGTGCCCTGCGGCTGCAGCCTATCTGATGAAAAAAGTTCAAAACCTTTGTCGGTGTAAAGCACTATAGGAAGCGGAACCACAACATTCCCGATCAAATGCCATTCGTGTTTGTCCGCTATGTGTTCCATGGCGGTTTTCCCCGGATCAAACTTTTCTTCTTTCACCGGTGATGTCTTTTCCTGTGAAAAAACTTTGGCAGGAAATGCGCCTATCGTTAAAAAAAACGCGCAAATGAGTGACAGGTTAAAAATTTTTGATTTTAAAATCGAGCCGTTTATCATCTAAATGAAGTTTTCTACCTTAAAATTTTGTGCCGCAAGGTACGTAACAAAATATAAACTTCAAAGGCGGTGTTTAAGAAATATACGTAAAAAAAATCGCCCAAAAAAACGTACTTATTTACCTTGTTTTTTGCCAAAAATATCACCACAAAAATAAGGCAGGCGAGTATTTTAACTGCTGTCGCCGCCATAAAGGCTTCAGAAAACATGCCGGGGTACATTTGCCTGATGATCAGGATCGAAGTAACTACTAAAAGGGTAAGTCCGGATAGAAAAAAGAAAATGAGCCAGAACTGAGGGTTTATTAAATTATTATGACCGTATGCGTTAAGCCAATACGGTGGTATGGCTATAATAAAAGTAAACCATAAGTAAAACAAAAGTGCCTGGTATATTTTCATCGAGGGGATTTTGGGTGTTTTGTCTGAATCAGAATTTACCGGATTATAGAATTTTCAGAATATAAAAATGCATCTTACTAATTTTTAAATTCTGAAAATTCTGATTCAGACTAACTTTTTACTGATCTTATAACAACGTACAAAGATATAAAAACCCCCGTAAGTGAAAGGGCCGCAGTTACCCACTTTACATTGTGATGGTATGCCTCGTCGATCTTATAACCGGCAAAAGTAAAAACACCGATGATAACGATCATCTGGAAAGCAATACCGCTGAATTTTGCGAGGTTGCTTGCCTCAACCTCGTTGTCCTTATCTTCTTTTTTCTCATCTTTAGCCATGTTCAAATTTATTAATCCTATTGCATAATTGTTAGTAATTTTGCACAGCATTTATATCTCCGTTTAAATTGAGGCAAACTTCTGTATTTTTTGTACTAAAACCGGTTAAATTATTGCTTTTTGCTTTGATGGTTATCATCGCAGGATGTTCACTCGAAAAGCAAAGCGGGTTTAACCGAAGTATGCAAAACCTTACGGCGCATTATAATATCCTTTTCAATGCTAAAGAGATACTCAGGCTGAAACAGGAAAGTTATGCTGCTTCATTTATTGATAACTATAACGAAATATTAAGTGTTTACCAGGACACTGTCGCACAAAATTCAACACCCGATAAAGACCTTGAATTAGCCATAGCCAAAGCCAACACTATTATTAATGTTAAAGAACAAAGCCATTACATTGGCGATGCCTACCTGGTTTTAGGTAAGGCCAATTACCTGGAAGGGAGTTATTTTAATGCAGTCGAATATTTTAGCTATGTGATACGCTCTTTCCCAACAAGAAAAGACCTTTTACAGGAGGCACTGATTTGGAAAACGCGCACCTTAATGTACTTAAATCAGCTGCCGCAGGCAAAGCTGGTTATAGATAGCGCCATTCAAAACATAAATCCCAAAAAAAAGGTTTCCGCGGATATATATGCCACCAAACTGCAATATGATATTAATGTGCAGGATTACGCTGACGGCGAAGAAATGGCAAAAAAAGCGGTTCATTATTGCAAAGACGAAAGTCAGCGCCTTCGTTGGACATTCATTTTGGCCCAGTTGCAGGAGCTTAATAATCATTTAGGGGATGCACTTAAAAACTATGCTCAAATTGCCAAAAGCAACGCCTTGTTCGAAATGGCTTTTAACGCAAGTTTAAACCTCATACGCATTCAAGACGCAGAAAATGGCGTTAAAATAAACAGGATTGACAGGTTGCTTAGTTTGCTGAAAAACCCCAACAACAAAGAGTTTAAAGACCAGATATATTACCAGGTGGCTCAAATTCAATTAGCCGATAAGAATGTTGACGAGGCAATAAAGTATTATAAGCTGTCTATTCATGCCAGTATCAAGAATCAAAATCAAAAAGGCTTGTCGTATTTGCGCCTTGCGGAGATTTATTTTAAGAATAAGGCCGACTATTTAAATTCAAAAAAATATTATGACAGCACATTAACAACCCTGCCAACTAATTATCCGGGCTACCAGGCTATACAAAAGAAGGGCAACAACCTCCAGCTGCTTGCGAGCCGTCTGCAGGTCATCGCATACGAAGATACTTTACAGGCTTTAGCCCGAATGGATGAAAGAACACGTTCGGCATTGATCGATAAAATGGTTAGCGATAGGGTGTTACAACAGCAGGCTATTTCGAGTACCGCAACAGGAACCTCAACCGCTAATAATTCAGAAACCCCCGGCGGTACATTCACCGGCGGCTCTTTTTATTTTGATAATGCAACCGCAGTTGGCCAGGGATATACAGATTTTAAACGATTATGGGGTAACCGCAAGCTCGAGGATAACTGGCGCCGCAGTACCCACTCAAACAGCGACATTACTAATAATTCCTCAAATTCAACACAGGGCAATGATCCTGACGCGCCGGTCAATCAGGCTCAAAATAATAAAAATATATCAACCGCCGGGAGTTACCGAAAGGAGTTGACCCAGGGATTGCCCCTTACCCCTGACCTGCTTGTGCAATCCAATCTACGCATTTATAATGCGTATGTAGATATTGGTAATTTTTACAGGGATGTTTTAGATGATAAAAAAGAAGCAATCGCAATTTATGAATTGACCATACGCCGTTTCCCGGATGATCCCAATAAACCGGCTATATATTATAATTTGTACAGGCTTTACAGCGATTTGGATCCTGCAAAGTCCGGACAATATAAAAATAAGCTGCTGAAAGATTATCCGGATACCCCCTTCGCAAAAATTATATCCGATCCGGATTTTGCGAAAAAAATGAATGATGCAGATGCTGAATTTACCGATGCCTATAATGTTGTTTTTGACCTGTACGACCATAAACAATACAAAGATGTGGTTGCCTGTGTACCCGAGTTGTTAAAGCTATATCCAAATAATAAATTAACGGCCCAATTATATTATCTGCAAACAATTGCCGCGGGCCATTATGAAAAAGTTGGGCCCTTCAGGGATAGCTTACAACAAATATTAAAAAGGTTCCCTAACGACAAATTAGTAACACCCCTTGTTAAGCAGCATTTGGCCTATATTAATGCAAACCAAACAGAACTGCAGGCAAGGGCTGCAATATTGACCGGTGAAGACCCAAATGAAATACCATTTTCAATGGCGCCGGAATTGCAAGAAAAAGCCGCTTTCAGACACCCGGTAAGGCAAGGTGGCATAACACAGACCGCGGTAAATACACAGGGAAGAAAACAGGCGGCGGCAACTTCTCAACCTGGTCAGGCATCAACGACAAGTCAGACAAATCAACCGGCAGTTAACAAGCCCGGTGAGGTGTCTTCGATATTTTCAATGCGCGACAGTACAAACTACTTTTTTGTAGTAAATGTAAGCAGCGGTACAACTAATTTAGCGTCATCGCGTTTTGGAATAGGGCAGTTTAACCGCGCTAATTATGCCGGCAAAGGCATTAAGCACCAGTTAATGCCTGTTGAAGCCGATAATCAACTGATATATGTAGGCCGGTTCCTGTCTCTTGAAGGCGTAAAAGATTATGCGCGGCAAATTATCCCGCTGCTCCCCGATATTATGAAAGTGCCAAAGGATAAATACAGCTTTTTTATCATTACACAGGAAAATCTGAATAAATTAGCAGACAAAAAAACATTGGATAGTTATATAGACTATTACCAAAAAAACTACTGACAATGATCATTAAGAAACCTGCCACCAAGGATTATAGAAAATACAACTGGTATTTATGGAGAACAGTTATCGCCTGTTTTACATTTTTTATTTTGCTGCTCGTTGTCACCTACTTTGGCTTGTTCGGGCCCCTGCCATCTTTCCGTGAGCTGGAGAACCCTAAAAGTAACCAGGCATCAGAGGTACTTTCGTCAGATAAAACTGTTTTAGGCACTTATTATGTGCAAAATCGCTCGAGCGTTTCCTATACCCAGCTATCGCCGAACGTGGTTAATGCCTTAATAGCTACTGAAGATACCCGTTTTTATGAACACTCAGGTATTGATTTCAGACGTTCATTCACCATACTTTTGTTGAACCTTTTTGGAAGTAAGCAGGGCGCAAGTACCATAACCCAACAACTGGCAAAAAATCTTTTTTCGGGACAGATATCCCATAACCCATTTGTGCGTATCACCCAAAAACTAAAAGAATGGATCATTGCCGTGGAATTGGAACGGCGCTATACGAAACAAGAGATCGTGACAATGTATTTGAATACGGTTGATTTTGGGGCCTATAATACTTTTGGCATTAAATCGGCCGCGCGTACTTATTTCAATGTTACACCCGATAAACTAACACCGGACCAGGCAGCGCTATTAGTCGGGATGGTTAGAGGGCCCGGGACATATTCGCCCATAAGGCATCCTGACAGGGCGTTGAATCGCCGCAACCTCATTCTGCGGCTGATGACAAAACAGAACTTTTTGAGCGATGGGCAATTAGAAGAATTAAAGAAAAAACCGTTAGGGCTCGACTTTAACCCGATGGATCATAATGAAGGGCCCGCGCCATATTTCAGGGCGGTACTTAAAAAGGAAATACAAAAAGTATTTAAAAATCAAAATATCACCAAATCGGATGGAACGCCTTATGATTTTGATCGCGATGGTTTAAAAATATATACCACCATTGACGCCAAAATGCAGCAATATGCCGAAGAAGCACAGCGCCAATACATGCCGACCTTGCAGGCAGAGTTTAACGCACAGTGGAAAGGGGTTAGCCGATGGAAAACCATCAAAAACTATAAGTTATTGCTTGATGAAGGCATGTTCCGGTCAGATCGTTATAAGCAATTGCAACTGGAAGGGAAGTCGGATGAAGAAATAAGACAGAATTTTAACACGCCCGACAGCCTGCAGTTATTTACCTGGAGAGGAGAGCTCGATACCCTGATGAAACCTATCGATTCGATAGTATACACTAAAATGATGCTCCGCAATGCTTTAATGAGTATGGACCCGACCACCGGTTATATAAAAGCATGGGTGGGCGGCACAAATTTTGAACATTTTAAATATGACCAGGTAAAAGAGGGAACCAGGCAGGTGGGTTCAACAGCAAAACCGTTTACTTACTCGGTTGCTGTTGAGAACGGATTTTCGCCTTGCATGGAAGTTGATAATGTGCCGGTAACCATAACAGGATACGGCTCCGGGCCATGGACACCAGGACAATCTATGTCAGATTATTTACCCGGGCCCATAACTTTGCTGAAGGCTTTAGCTTATTCGCAAAATTATGTGGCTGCCTATGTAATGAACGAGGTTAAGCCAACGCCGGTGGTGGAGCTTATAAAAAAAATGGGGATTACCAGCGACGTGCCGCCTTATCCCTCAATATGTCTTGGAGTATTTAATGCCTCGGTATTTGACATGACCGGCGCCTACTCCGTTTTTGCTAATCACGGCACCTGGACAGAGCCAACCTTTATACTGCGGATAGAGGATAAAAATGGCAATGTGATTTATACACATACCCCTAAAGTTGTACAGGCCATGGATGCGCAAACCGCTTACGTGATGACTTACATGCTAAAAGGCGTGATACAGGATGGTACAGGTTCAAGGCTGCAATATAAATATGGACTAACAAACCCTATCGGCGGCAAAACCGGTACAACACAAACCAACTCCGATGGCTGGTTTATGGGTGTCACCCCGCAATTAGTTACCGGCATATGGACAGGCTGCGAAGACCGCGATATACATTTCTTTTCGACACGGCTTGGCGAGGGCGCTAATTCGGCCCTTCCTGTTTTTGCCTTATTTATGAAAAAGGTTTATGCCAACGCATCATTAGGCATTAAAAAGAATGTTGATTTTGACCCTCCGAAAAATGGGGTAAGCATTACTTTAGACTGCAATGCTTATAAACAGCAACAGCAGGGAACAAACGATGTGGATAAGAAATTGGGGTTTTGATATTTGTTGGAAGGTTGTAATGTTGGAAAGTTGGCGCGTTGATTGTTTGAAGGATTAATTACTGGAATTCATTTGGTTCTGCTCTGTAAGAGCAACAGGTCGGTAGAAAATAACCAAACACACAATTTTGCGCCGTAAGGTGCAACACCTGGCAAACTATTCATTCTACGAGCCGCACCATCGCTCTATTGAATCGGTATAATATGGTTGAAAACGCTTGCTTAGTTCCGTACCTTACGGCACGGGGCTTCTAACTTATCGATTTTCTACCGACATTTAACCCCGATGGGGTTTTATCGTCAGTTACATAAAGGCAGCAATAGTAGTTAGTTGGTTTATCATTTGAAAACAATGAGCCAGTGAACTAATGAACTTACCCGACAATGAACTAATGAACCAATGGACTCACCTACCAATGAACTAATGAACCAGTGAACTAATGAACAATCAGTTTGATTACAGAATAGCATTAAAAAACATTCCTCACAAACCTGGCATTTACCAGTTCTGGAATGAGGAGAAGGAACTGATCTATATCGGAAAAGCAAAAGACCTGCGCAACCGTGTTACTACCTATTTTAATAAGGACATTAATGTAAATGCCAAAACAAAAGTACTGGTTTCAAAGATCCGCGACATCACTTTTACTATTGTTGATACGGAGATTGATGCCTGGCTGCTGGAAAACAGCCTGATAAAAAAACATCAGCCCCGGTATAATGTAATGCTTAAGGATGATAAAACCTATCCCTGGATCATTATTAAAAATGAGCATTTCCCGCGCATATTCTGGACACGGCGCATCGTCCGCGATGGATCAAAATACCTTGGGCCTTATGCATCGGTAAGTATGATGCACAACATTTTAGGCCTGATAAAGGAAACTTATCCCCTGCGCACCTGCAACCTGCAGCTTACGCCTCAAAACATTGAAAAAGGAAAGTTTAAAGTGTGCCTGGAATACCAGCTTGGTAATTGCAAAGGCCCCTGCCAGAATTACCAGACCGAACAAGATTATGATCATAATATTGAAGAAATAAAAGATATTTTATGCGGAAAGATAAGCGCCGTGCTGCGTACCCTCAAAGCCGATATGGACCGTGCCGTAGCCGATTTAAATTATGAGCTGGCCCACCGCTTAAAACGAAAATTCGACCTGCTTGAAAATTACCAGAGCAAATCAACCATAGTAAACTCGTCAATTACTGATGTGGATGTTTTTAGCATTGCATCAGATGAAAAATATGCGTTTGTTAATTATTTAAAGGTAATGAACGGCACTATTATACAAACGCAAACCATCGAGTTAAAAAAACGTCTTGACGAAAGTGATGAAGAGTTATTAACCCTCGCTATATCCGAGTTCAGGAGCCGGTACGACAGCCATTCAAAAGAAATCATTGTTCCGTTTCACATAGACCTTGACGATCAAACGATGAAGTTCACCGTTCCAAAACTTGGTGAAAAAAGAAAACTGCTTGACCTATCGCAAAAAAATGTGCAATTCTTCCGGAAAGAAAAGATAGACCAATATGAAAAGTTGAACCCTGAAATAAGAACCGAACGCCTGCTGACGCAAATGATGAAGGATCTGCGGATGAACCAACTGCCGCGGCATATCGAGTGTTTTGATAACTCCAATTTTCAGGGTAAATACCCGGTTTCGGCTATTGTTGTTTTTAAGGACGGCAAACCTTCAAAAAAGGATTACCGGCATTTTAACGTAAAGACAGTGGAAGGCCCGGATGACTTTGCCACAATGGAAGAGGCCGTTTTAAGGCGCTATAAACGCATGCTTGATGAAGGTACAGAGTTGCCCCAGTTAATTGTTATTGATGGTGGTAAGGGACAGCTTTCATCGGCACTAAAAAGCCTTAAATTATTGGGGATTGACAAACAGGTAACTGTAATAGGCATTGCAAAACGACTTGAAGAATTATATTATCCCGGCGACCAATACCCTTTATATCTTGATAAAAAATCGGAAACACTAAAAGTAATCCAGCATTTAAGGGATGAAGCCCATCGTTTCGGCATCACTTTCCATCGTAAAAAGCGGGACAAAGGCACCCTCGCCACCGAGCTTGAACTCATCGAGGGTATCGCCAAAACGACTGCCGAAAAACTGTTAAAGTACTTTAAATCTGTTAAAAAGGTTCGGGAAGCATCTATCGAGGAATTGCAGGAAGTTGTAAACGGTAAACAGGCAAAAGCGATCATTGAGTATTTTGGCTGAAAATAAAATAGCCCACAAATCGTCATTGCGAGTACCCACCAGGGCAAACCTTAAAAAAATATGGAATGACGCATTTAACAAGCATATTTTATTCATTGCCGTTGGCTTTAGCCAACGGATAAAAAAAGAGACAATCAAAGGCTTTAGCCACATTATTATTTAGGCTAAAGCCGATTTTCCTGACTATTTATTCCGTCCGCTAAAGCGGACGGCAATGAATAAAATAACATTTAAAAGTACATTGATAATCAATAACTTACAAGGCCATCATTATAAGAGGCAAAATTAGAGAATTCTGAAGGAGAAATGACAAAAAAAGGCTGTCACCCTGAGCCCCGTCGAAGGGTGTGCGCAAATGCCTTTACGATATGCATAGCGTTTAGGCATGTCGGTCAGGCTACCGCACGTGCTTCGACAAGCTGCACCATGACACCCTTTGTTTTGCTATGAAAATCCAGATGTCATGGGTAGGAACGAAGCAATGACGTGGGTTGCTGTGTTTTATGAAATAAAGAAGCCTTAATGCTTTAAACACTAAGGCTTCCAATATTTTTACTTTCGGACTTTACTGACTTTACCGACTTTCGGACTCCTTTATCAATACTGCCACAAATTGAGTTCCCAATCCTGCAAATTTTTCTTAATTCGCTCAGATTCATAGAGCTTATCTATACCCGTTGCGTAATCTTTTATGCGTTCATCCTTGTCGTTCGATTCTTTTACGATATAACTCGTAAATATCCTTTTCATAAACACATCGTCAAAGCTTAAACCGGTATTATCATTGTCGCGGCTAACGGTTTCTTTGGTTGCCAGTATAGGCCTTGCATCAGGAAAATATATCCAGAATGCGGGCTGATAATCATCCGCGGCACCGCCCGCCCCCTTTATCTTTATCATCGGCGCCAGGCCGATAATCCGTGGCTCAAATATTGAACGCTGTTTGTCAAATACCCAGTCTTCCTTTACGCGAAACTTCACCAGGCTATCAGGGTTAAATTCCCCAGCCACCATTTTAGAGCTAATGACGTTGTTATTTGCATCACGTTTTTCTACCAGGGTGCTATCTGCCAGCTTGCCCTTTGCAGCATCAGGGGTTAAAGGCCTTGAAAAACCATCGCCGCCTGGTTCTGTAGGGGTAGGATTTGCATCATAAGCCGTGAGTTCCCCGTTTCCTATTGCAGTCATCAAAACATCGATCAATCGTTGTTTTGGCGATGCCAGGTACCGGTTCATTTTTTCGCGCGTATCAATTTCGCGCCATACCCGTTTCGCAAATGCTACATCCGATTCGCGCAGATTTGGATAGGGCGTAACCTTGGCGCTTAAGATATTGGTTTTTTTATAATAACCGTCCAGTGGCCGCTCAAATGGTTTTGACGGTACTGCCGCTTTTTTGGTGGTATCGGTTAATGGCTTTACACCACCGTTATTATTTAACGATGTTGGCTGCTGCGCTGTTTGGGCTGGTTTTTTTACCGGCCTTTTCTTTTTCTTTTGTGCATAGGATGCTACGCAGGCTAAGCACAGAACAACAACTAAAATTCTCTTTTTCATAATCGTATTAATTTGCACCTATTATAATTGAGTCCAACCCTTGTTGTAAACCGTCCGGCCCAACTTCAACAATATCTTTAAATATGACTGACGTACCCGGTGTAACGGTATTCATCGCAGAATGCATCGCCGCTGTAAGCTGATTTCCCGAACCGGGTATAATAATCACGTCCTGGCGTGGCTTGGCAATCATTAAAGTAAAGTGGGTTATTTTAAATTTAGCATCAAATTCAAAGTTATCAAGTTTGGCAAAAATATAATCCTGCGCCCTTATATTAGCTGCGCTTGTATTTCCTCCGCTCTTGCCAGCAAACTCAGCTTTGGGAGGGGGGATACGTTTTACCCGGAATACAGTGCTTCCCAAAGGAGATATTTTACCTTTCGTTAATTCACCCGAAACATTGATCGTAGCCTGGCCTATATTGGTAACATTGACTATATACTGGTCTTTTGAACCGCTGATGCTGCCGCCGCTCATGCTTACCCTAAGATTCTCCTTTGGTATGCCCGGCGCCGAAATCAAAACAGGATTTGGCAGCCCGATATATAAAACATTCATTTTTTCGGCCGATACCACAGCGGATGGCCTTGCAACCATATAGGTTTGCTGTGGAGTTGGATATGATTTTAAAACGCCGTCGTTATCTTTAAAACTTATCGTTGCCGACCATGTATGCAAACCTTCAGTGCTTGTACTGCCTGAGTATTTACCTTTACCCGCACTAACAGTTATGGGTGAGCCGCCTACTGTAATGTTAGGAGACAATTTCGAATCATAAGCCGTAAGAAAGACGTCTGCGGTATAAGGCTGCCCAACCAACACATAGCTTGTCGGCGCTACTGCTACCGCCGCAAATTGATCAAGGTTTACTTGTGCCTGCTCTGCTTCGCCTAAAATCTTTTTAACGACTTCGTTTTCCGCATTTTTTGTATCAGTTTGTATCTTGGCGAGCGTAGTTAATGTTGCACCTAAAGGTATACCATCTCCAAAATAAGCTTCTTCCCATTTCTTATGAATGCCCGCGCTCGAAGGAGGATCAATAGCATTTAATGAAAAATTAACTCCGGCGCGGTCCTTCTGTTTCAATAAGCTAAGTAATTTATCATGTGTTTCTATAATTTTCTGTTTCAGTTCTTCACCTTTTTTGCCAGTGATCATAACGTGAGGAGATATATCCAGATTATCCCTTGCGTTCACATCACCGATACTTGGATTAAACCCTCCGCCATCGGCAACCAATTTATCCCTCAATGCCTGAACATAATCATTCAGCGCATTTGCAACTTTACTTGCCTCTTTTGCCCTGTTATAAATTGGCAGTGCCCTGTCGTGCTGTTGTACAAGCGTAGTCTTTTCGAAAGCAGCATAAGTACTTTGAACTCCGTTAGTCACGTTTTTGCTTGATGTATCCAAACTATCTGTTATATGTTTAAAGGCATCCAGTAAACTATCCGGAACATTAAGGGCTATGAGGCCCAAAAGTACCAGGTACAGAATACCTATCATTCGTTGTCTTGGGGTTTGCTTACCGCCGGCCATGTGTTTTAAATATTATTTTTTTAATTATCAAATCTTATATCATTTAACTCACACGCGGATGATTCATTGCCGAAAGCATGTTACCATATATTGAATTCAGGGTCGACATATTTTTGGCCAGGCGGGCAACCTCATCTTTAAACTGTTTTGCATCGCCGGCCGAGGAATTAAAATCTTGTACCGTAGTTGCCATTTCTTTGTAAAATCTGTTCATCGATTTCAGGTGGGTGCTTGAATCCTGCAATTCAAGTTCATAAACGGCGTTCAATGCAGTAAGATTTTTAGCCATCTTATTTACCTGGTCATGATATGATTTTGAATCGATGTTGGTGCTGGCAATTTCATTTATATTTACAGACGCTTTTTCAAAAGCATTATGTAAGCTATCATAACTGGCAGTTGCCTGTTTAACCTTGTTGGTAAATGCTATGGTAGCATCACCAGCATCGGTAACACGCGATATCGAGTTTACCTTATCGCCAAAGGTCCTTAAACCATCGGCAAGGCTGCCTATCAGTTCGGGGCCTATTTTTGCTTCAGCGAGCATTTGATCTAAGGCAGCGGTATTTGAAAAACTATCGCCGCCGCCTAATTTCTTCGATTTTGGCAACTCGCCTTCATAGTCCTCATCCAGTTCGGGATAAGCGCGTTTCCAGTCAATTTCGGCCACATCTCTCTGGAACCCAAGCAGGAAGAATAATATCGCTTCTGCCGATAATCCGCCTGTAATAAACCATGTAGCGCCAGGCCAATGCAGTATCTTAAACATCAGGCCCACAATAACTACCGTAGCGCCCCATGATACAATATTATTAATTCCGTAAGGTTGTTTTTTGCCAGTCATGGTAATATAAAAAAGGTTTTATTAATAGTTTAATTTAATTAGCTGATTTATCGTTTGTCCTTAATATCGCGGCCTAAGTAGTGAGTAACACAGCGGAAGCCGATATAAGATTTCGCGGTATCCTGGTATTCAAAGGTACGTGTCGAATTTTGAAGGAAATAACCAATGTCTTTCCATGAACCGCCCCGTACAACTTTACGCTTCAGCACCGGCGGATCGCTTGGTTTTGCTTCATAATCAAATGTTGGGGCCAGGTCGTGAACAAAGGTTGAAGCCGATTCATCAAAAGCGGATGAAGTCCACTCGGCCACATTCCCGGCCATGTTGTACAAGCCATAATCATTTGGAAAATATGATTTTACGCTTACCGTGTAAGCTCCGCCATCATCGGTGTAATTACCTCTGCCCGGCTTAAAGTTTGCGAGTAAACAGCCTTTTGCATTTTTTATATACGGGCCGCCCCAGGGATAATCGGTTCCAATCCTTCCGCCGCGTGCCGCATATTCAAATTCAGCCTCGGTAGGCAACTTATAAGGTGCGCGGTGCGGCTGATGTATTTTATCTTTATAAGCATCGTTATAGCGGGTGCGCCATACAGTAAATGCCCTCGACTGGCGCCATGTTACGCCAACCACCGGGTAATTGCGATAAGCAGGATGTGAAAAATAGCCTTCGGTCATTGGTTCATTGGCAGCGTATGAAAAATCGCTTAGCCAAACTAAGGTATCCGGATAAACCGGCACAGTATCTCGTAAAATGAAATCCGAACGTTTTTTAGTTTTGTAATCTTTATAATTAGCGGCTTCACGCAATACCGGTATTGCATAATTGTATTTTAGCAAGCGGACATCCAGTTCATTACGGTCAAAAATACGGTCATCGCCCTGGTAATACATTCCCTGCAGTTTAGCGGCTGTTGCATTTGCCGCAGCTCCTTTTTTTGGACTCATTACCGGGTATTTTTTTACATACGCCCAATTAATATATTTTTTGCCGCTTGGGTTTGGGGCGGCCCCTTTTGCGGGGTTCATGTAATATTTAGGATCGTTAAGATAATTGGTAATAGCGATAGAGTCGCGTACCCAATTTACAAATTGCCTGTACTGGCTGTTAGTGATCGCGGTTTGGTCCATAAAAAATGGCGGAACTGTAACCTGTTTTGTCTGGGCAATTTGTGCGAATGTGACATCCTGGTCTGTTTGCCCCATCAGGAATGATCCGCCCGGGATATATACCATGCCATACGGGACTTCTGCCCTGAATGAACGCTGGGGAACGCCCGTTAATTCTCCCCTATCTCCGCCTTTGCTGCAGCCGCTTAATATCCCGCAAGCCAAAACAGCAGTTAAAAAGTATATCTGTTTCATTTTAAAAATCAAAATTCAGTTACGATTAATATAATACAATTGTGACCCCCGAATATATTAAATTTGCCTCATTTAAACGTAAAAAACATTTAGTTCTGTCAAATCTACGCCAATTTTTTTTGAAATAGCATAAACTTATAGCTAATAAACTAATAATTAAAATTAATTCACCGTTTACAATAATGCTAAATTCTTCGCACTTATACGGTAAGGTCAAAAAATAGTTGCAGAATTGTTAAGGTCATTAGTCATTGGTCATTAGGCATTAGTCAGGTTCGATTTTACTTCCAATATGTTTAATATAAGTGTTTAGCTTCAAATGAATTACGCTTAGCTTGTTTAAATATTCAGAATATTGACTTTCAGATAATAATTTTCTTGTATTGGCTTTAGTTATCCATCCTTTCGTTTCGATTAGAGAACCTCTGCTGAAGTAGCAGAAGTTTTTATTTTCTTTGTAATGATAACGGCCAAAGCCTTCGGCAATGTTTGCTCCAATTGAATCAGCAGCCCTCACTAATTGTTTTCCTAAAGTATCTTTTGCAAAATAATCCCATTCTAAAACAATAAACCAAATTTCATCAGAAAATGACTCAGCCAGTTGATATATTTCTAAATCTTCTAAACGGTTACTCATATTAATTATGCTTAAATAAAAATTAAATAAATAAACAATTCTTGCTAAATACAACTGACTAATGACTAATGACTAATGACCAATGACTAATGACTAATGACCAATGACCAATGACTAATGACTAATGACTAATGACTAATGACCAATGACATTATTTATTCACCTGCTTGCAATATTGTTCAATGGCCATGGTCATGGATGGTGCGGCGGGGGATGGGGCCGGAATATCTAAAATTAATCCTGCCTCGACCACAGCTTTGTGCGTTGTAGCGCCAAAAGCAGCAATGCGGGTGTTGTTTTGTCTGAAATCGGGGAAATTTTTATAGAGGGACTGGATGCTCGAAGGGCTAAAAAAGGCAATTACATCATAAAAAACCTCTGCGAGGTCGGAGAGATCACTGCAAACGGTCCGGAAAAGGACAGCCGGAGTAAAATTGTAGCCATTTTCAAGCAAAAACTTTTGTGTTTCCTCTGCAGCGACATCCGAACAAGGGTACAAAAACTTTTCGCCGGCGTGTTTTTTCAATACTTCAGCCAGGTCGGAAGCAGTTTGCTTGCCAAAGAATATTTTCCTTTTCCGGTACTGGATGTATTTTTGAAGGTACAAGGCGATAGTTTCGGAGAGGCAAAAATATTTCATCTCTACCGGCACCTCAAAACGCATTTCCTCACAAATTCTGAAAAAATGGTCGGCGGAATTACGACTTGTGAAAATTACAGCGCTAAAATCTGCAAGATTGATCTTCTCTTTGCGAAAATCTTTAGCCGGTACACCTTCAACATGAATAAATGATCTGAAATCAATTTTCAAATTAAGCTTTTTGGCAAGCTCGGCGTATGGATTTTTATCATTTTCAGGCTTGGGCAGAGTAACCAATATGCTCTTAACCTTTTTCTTTCTATCTTCCAAATTCAATTCGTGTACTACTAAAGTTATATATTGAGCGCCTTAATTAAAATCAAAACAGGGCAAATTTCGAGGGCACAAAGATAGATAAATAAATAAAATTTATGAAATCGAAAATTAGAAATGACATTAGCGCTGTTTCGTAAGTACTGCCAGGCAAATATTATGGCGATTGATGCCAGGGTGAAAACTAGCAACGATGGTATAAAACGGTTGGCAAGTAAACTAAAGCATAGTGCCACAAATAAAAGAACAAAAGCAATATTAAAATACGTTAGGTTCAATATCCCAATGTATTCGCTAACCAGGCGGCCCGCGCCAAAAACAAAGCCGATAAATTTTAACACAATTAATTTGAGCGCAAATAATATACTGACCCCAACAGACAGCATAACGAAAAGCTGAAAACCGCCAAACCCGCTAATGCTATAGTAAACGTTTTCATATACCATAACCTGGTATAAAACAATGCCGGCGGTTAAGCTAAATAATACAAACAAACCAACAAAAGCCCATGTATTAACCATGCCTGCCTCTCTGTCAACTTTTGAAAAGGCAAGTTTATCGTAAAATGATCGTACGACATTTTTTATGTCCTGGCTCAAAAACAGGTTTAACAGTGCAGTATAAATTAATAAGCCGATGATCACCGTTATAACCCAGGGATCGCGTGAGTTGCGGACCTGCCCGCTTTTTAATATATTTTTTTTCTTTACCCGTGATTGAGATTTGGAGAAGAAATTCTGAAAATTATTTTTACGCAAATTGCTCATAAACTGGCTTCTGCGTGACGAATCGGGCATTAAATAGGCTTTGGCGATCGAGTCGGACATAAACTGTTCTCTTTTCTCTTTTGCCGCAGCGACTGAATCAGGCAACGGCATATTAACCAAGTTGGCACTCCCTTTTGATACAGAGGTGTCACCCTGACCATAAACCGCAAAACATCCCATGGAAATAAACAGAAGACAAAAAAAAGTAAAACGCATTTTTATCGGCAGGTCACCCTAAATTATAGTAATGCAAAACTACCTTAATAATTGATAAGTATGAAACAGATTAATGCCCTGACAAAATCTAAAAATGCGTCCCGTATCTCACCCCGGAACGCATTTCAATATCATTAATGATATTGGATCAACTAAACCTTATAAGTAAATTGTTATAAGTTCATTTAATATTCATGGTTGGTATCAATGTATTCAGCAAAACGTATAACCACTATTATTATTTATTTATATTTAGATAACATTGCCTGGGTTCTCTGCATCCAGGCCTGGTCAACTCCTTCAAAGTCGGTAGTAGTTTTTCCTGATCCATCCAGACCTGCGAAGTAGTAATATCCATGGCTAACCGGATCACGATCTACTGAATTTATAGCATCAATATTTTGCTGTGCATACGTAATCCAGTTAACGTTGTTATCGGCCTCATAAAGCTTTATCATCGCTTGTGAACCCCATACACACCATTCCTACTTTCATCCCCGGGTTGGACTAACGGGAGAAGAAGATTTTAAAAAGCCCTTGTATGAAATGCTTGAAAATGAATACTCGACTATAGCAACGCTGTCTAAAGAAGAGATTAGCGCAAAAGCTGCTGATGCTTTTATTGCTTCAAAACTTAAAATACCCGTTGGCAGCCCGGTCCTCCTTCGCAAGCGTTTTGTGTTCGACCAGGGGGAAAGGCCGATAGAATACAATCTTGGCTATTACAAGGCGGATAGCTTTGTTTATACTGTGGAAAGCTCAAGATAATTTTGGGTTTAATGATCCTGGAAGGAACATTAAAAATTTACAAAAAAAGTAATTAAAACATGTCTTGCTTCGTACGTATTTAAGCTATCATAAAAGCATAGCTGCTGGAATATAATTAATCGTTGATAAACAGCAGTTTACATTCGGGAAGTAACAAAGAAGCAACCCTATTCTTCGGGATGGTATGTCAAGCTCACGGTTCCTTTTGACTTTCGTTAGTAATGGACAGTAGTTCTTCTCTTGGGGTTAATGCAACTTTGTATTTTACTGTAGTTACTTATTCAAGTCAATAATTCAGTCTTAGCAGATTACCGACATAACTAAGAATTTTAATGGCAGCATCGGGAGGACTTTTTGCTATGATCTCATTCCGGTAATTATTCATAAGCACACCCATATACAGCTTCGCCTTTAAATTCATCTCAAGATCTTTTTTTTTGTTGTCTGTGAGTTTGTCCAAAACTTTACAAACATCTTCAAAATAATTTTCCATTTTAAGAGCAGGTTGGTGCGTGTTAAATACCGTTGCAATACCCTGTGAAGGATTTCGGAAGGTGTGTTTTATTCCTTTCGGAACAGTGAGCTTATCTCCTTTTTTTGCAGATACCCATTTATCATTAACAAAAAACTCCAGTTCACCTTCCAATATTTCATAGGTTTCTATAGCATTTGGATGCGTATGCACCAATGGATCCTTCATATTGCATCCGGGCAATAATTCCCACCGTAAATCAAGCGACTTGCCGTTTGTGTCAAGACTGGTTTGTAAGACCGTAAATTTCATACCCAAAGGGGTCATATCAAATATTTGATTTTTTACAGCCATGTTAGATGTCGAAAAATTTAAGATGATATTAAAATACTATCCAAATGCCAGCCGCTAAGGACCGGTACCTATAATTACTGGGGGTTTGAAAAACGTCCGCCCCCGAACCGCGACTAAAATTAATCATTAGAAGTTGATGTTACAAACAAAATCTCAGCGAGGTCTATGTCCGGACGTGGCCACGGGTTAAGCGTTTAATAAACACTTAAACATAATTAATCGCTATTTTTGCCGCATGGCCGGCATATATATCCACGTACCATTTTGCAAACAAGCTTGTCATTATTGCGACTTTCATTTCATTACTTCCCTAAAATATAAGAATGAACTTTTGCAGTCATTGAGAAAAGATATCAGCCTGCAAAAAAATTACCTGGCCGGCGAAACTGTTGAAACCATTTACTTTGGCGGCGGCACGCCATCGCTGTTAAACGCCGATGACATAAACTTATTGATAGGCACAATTGCCGGGCTGCATGCCGTATCGGCTGAAGCCGAAATTACTTTAGAGGCCAATCCGGATGATCTAAATAAAGAAAAGCTGCAATCCCTTCGTCAAACCGATGTAAACCGTTTGAGTATCGGTATCCAATCTTTTTTTGATGACGATCTGCAATGGATGAACCGCGTACACCGCGGCAAAGAAGCCGAAGTATCAGTAAAAAGGGCGCAGGATATAGGGCTTGAAAACTTAACTGTCGACCTTATTTATGGCTACCCTTTGTTAAGCGATCAAAAATGGAAATATAACCTTGAAAAAGTATTTGAATTAGGCATACCTCATGTTTCATCCTACTCTATGACCATTGAGCCGAAAACCGCGCTGGCATCCTTTATAAAAAACAAAAAGCAGCAGGCCATGGACGATGAGCAAAGCGCAAAGCAATTTATTTTATTGATGGACTCCATGCAATCGCATGGCTTTGAACATTATGAAATATCAAATTTCTGTAAGCCCGGGCATTATTCAAGGCATAACTCTAACTATTGGAAGGGAGTAAAATACCTGGGGATAGGCCCATCCGCACATTCCTATGATGGCGAAACGCGACAATGGAATATAGCCAACAATGCAAAATATATTCAGTCGTTGGAAACAGGCAAGATACCAGCCGAAACAGAACTGTTAACCGAAGCCAACCGTTTGAATGAATACATTATGACCTCCCTGCGCACTATGTGGGGACTTAACCTTGGCAAACTCGATATTATTGCCGCGGGTGCCTCAGATCAGCTTTTAATAGCGGCCCGGCGCTTTTTTGATGACCAATGGATTGAGCAAAAAGATGATGTAATTTACCTTACAAAAACCGGTAAATTATATGCGGATAACGTAGCCTCGGGGTTGTTTTTTTAAGGTGCATTGCAGCAGAGTCGCAATACTTTGCGTCTCTGGCCAGTTATCGCGTGGTTCAGAGACGCAAAATATTGCGTCTCTACAAAAATTATCGCCCGACCAAAAACCGCACTTCCCT
The DNA here is from genome assembly GCA_036758125.1 of Mucilaginibacter sp. Classification (GTDB taxonomy): domain Bacteria; phylum Bacteroidota; class Bacteroidia; order Sphingobacteriales; family Sphingobacteriaceae; genus Mucilaginibacter. The sequence continues at coordinate 23,590 of DAIOXE010000011.1, read as the reverse complement.
AAACCTCGTATCTTCTTCCAAACAACACGTTAAATCATATGAAAAAACTAATTATCGCGGCGTTTGCAGTAGCAGCTATTGCACTAGCGCCTAAAGCAAACGCACAAGACCCAATGGTGGGCGGTGCAGCCATGTATCCAACTAAAAACATTGTTGAAAATGCCGTAAACTCAAAAGATCACACCACGCTTGTAGCAGCTGTAAAAGCAGCAGGTTTAGTTGAAACTTTAGAGTCGGCCGGGCCGTTCACCGTATTCGCTCCCACCAATGAAGCATTCGGTAAATTGCCCGCAGGAACAGTTGACGATCTGGTAAAACCGGAAAACAAAGCCGCTTTAACCAAAATTTTAACCTACCATGTTGTTGTCGGCCGTTTAAGTTCAGCCGACCTTTGGGCACAAGTTAAAGCCGGTAACGGAAAAGCCGAATTAAAAACAGTTGAAGGCGGTACTTTAACTGCCATGGTAAAGGGTGAAAAATTATACCTCGTTGACGAAAAAGGCAACAAATCATGGATTACTATTGCCGATGTTAATCAAAGCAACGGGGTTATACATGTCGTTAACACCGTATTAATGCCTAATTAAGTTTGCGGTTCGCAGTTTGCCGTAGGCAGTAGCTATTGAGTTATCAGTCGACCTTTTAAATTCGTTTTTTGTAACTGCAAATTGCTCATTGCAACCTGTTAACTATCTTTGAAACTGCAAACCGCCAATTGCAAACTGGCAGCTTTCCAAACTGCAAACTGCCAACTGCAAACTCGTTTTTAACAATTTGTTAATACACATCGCCCAATTTATTTCGTTATTTTGTTTTTCCGGCCTATACGTTTTCATTTAGCTTGTGCTGATCCAGGAAGCGATGCAAAATATGAGCTTTATTTTTCGCCCGATTGACACCATTGAAAATATCAGTCCTGCAGATTTTAAGAAGCATTATTTAACGCCACGCAGACCTTTAGTAATTAAAGGATTAACCAATAAATGGCCCGGACGCGAAAAATGGACACCCGCATATTTAAAGGAGGTCGTTGGCAGTAAAATAGTCCCGCTATATGATAATTCGAAGGCCGACCCTTCCAAACCGATCAATTCATCAGCTGCTGAAATGCCCTTTGATGAATATATCTATCTCATCATGTCGCAACCAACCGAGTTAAGGATATCCTTTTTCAACATCTTTAAGCAGGCCCCGCAGCTATTAAATGACATCTCTTTCCCAAAAGAATTAATGGGTGGTTTTATTGAAAGCATGCCTTCCATGTTCTTCGGCGGATCAAATTCGGTTACTTTTTTACATTATGATATAGATTTGCCGCATATCTTTCATACCCATTTTGGCGGCAAAAAACATGTGATCCTTTTCGAAAACAAATGGAAGCGCCGTTTATACTGCATTCCCAGCGCCACTTATGCCCTGGAAGACTATGATGTGCTAAACCCCGACACCAAAAAATTCCCGGCACTGAAAGGCGTTGAAGGCATCGAGGTTTTTTTAGAGCACGGCGATACCCTTTTTATGCCAACCGGCTACTGGCATTGGATGAAATACCTTGAAGGCGGCTATTCCCTTAGCCTGCGTGCCTGGGATGCCTCCATAGCACGCAAAGCAGCAAGCATATACAACCTTGCCGTAAAAGGCGGCCTGGACAGTGTGCTCAAAATGACTTTTAAAGCCAGGTATGCCAGGTACCGGGAGGGGTTGGCCGTTAAAAGGGCTGAGAGGGCATTGGCTGCGGGGAAGCCTTTTTGACTTATATTTTAAAAATCGAGTGAATTTGGTTACCTTTATAAATATTAAAGTTAAATATTTATGGCATGAAAAAGAGAAAATCATTTTGGTTGTCGTATGACCTCGGTTTAAAAGGGGATTATGAAGGCTTATTTAGCTTTTTAGACAATGTTAGTGCGATAGAGTGCGTGGATAATTTAGCATACTTTGCCTATGAATGTGATACAAATATTCATTATCATACTCAGGTTCAGGAATTATTACAGAAAAATGTGAATATCGATATTAATAAGGACCGGTTTTATTTAATATGGAAAGAGGATAACGGAGACATTGGCGGAAAGTTTTTATTTGGTGGAAGAAAAAGATCGCCGTGGGAAGGATTTGGAAAAATGATAGCCGAAAATGAATCGGATATTGCAGAATGAATAAATCCATTTTAATTGATTCCTGCTTTTGGTTTTCATTATATGACAAAAGAGATCGTTACCATAATAAGGCTATTTTTTTAGCAGAATTAATACATGGTAACAATTTATTAATTCCCTGGCCTACACTATACGAAACGATCAATACCCGGTTCAGCAAAAATTTGGTATGGCTTAGTGGCTTTGAATCTTATATTTACAAAGCAGACACTTTTTTAATTAATGATCTGAGATATAGAGAAAATGCACTCTCAGAAATTTTTGGCAGTACAAGGCCTCTTAGCTTGGTCGACAGGGTTATACGATCAATTTTATCTGATGAAAGTTTAAAAATAGATTACTTGCTGACATTTAACACGGGTGATTTTATTGATTTATGCAATTTTAGGAGAATAGAAATCTTAAATGGTGATTAATCATTTGCTTTTAGGAAATGAATGGATTTGACAACGTTCGGAAAGTTATCAAATCTTTGCGGCTTAATTTGAGAAATTATATTTTGTGTTATGATAGCTGAAAAAATAAAAGATCATTTTGAAAATAAAAAATATGCTTAAATCACAAGGAAAGTTGGTAAAAACGCCTTTGAAACAAGCACTGGATATATCGTTGATTATTCTAATAATTTTCTACTCCTACAGGAAACAGATGATTTCAAGGTTTTAGGATATTTCATATTACCTATAGATCAGATAAAAAATATCCGCTTTAACAAATGGGATAAATACTACAACAAAATCATGATTTGGGAAGGTGAGATTGAAAATGTAGGCATTAAATATAAAATAGACTTAAATAATTGGCAGTCCATTTTTAAAAGCATAAAAAGCCAGCTACTAAATGTGGTTGTCGAATGTGAAAATCCGAAAATAAATGGTTTTACTATTGGTCCTATTATCAAAACAACCAGGAAACTTGTTTTCGTACAAGATTTTGATCCAAGCGGATATCTTGACGAAGAGGCAACATCAATTGATTTTAAAAGTATAACTAAAGTTATGTTTGATGATAGGTACATCAATATTTTCAGTAAGTATTTAAGACATAGAAAATCAAAAAAATAACGCAATTGGATTTGACGACTTTTTAAAAGTTGTCAAATCTTTTCGGTCAGGACGTATGATCCACTACAATCTTCCACTCCCCGTTAATCTTTCTAAACCATAACGTAAAATACCCTCCCGGTGCATCTTTTTCCCGTTTCAAATTCCAGGCGCCAAGCATAAAAGCATTTTTAGCATCGAGCAATTCAACCTTTATAACAGTAAAAGTAAGCGTGCCCATGGCGGATTTGTCCGGGTAAGTTTTTTTATAACGCTCAAGTGTACCTTGCCAGCCGTACACAGGCGCTGTTTTGCCGACAAACATCAGGGAATCTGATTTCCAGTAACTTTGCATAAAGCTGTCAATATCACCGTTATTCCAGGCGATGCGCTGATCATCCATAACTTTTAAAATTGCTTCCTTATCCTGCTGGGCAAATAATAGGCAGGTGTTAAGAAGCAGGAGGCAGGAGATTAATATTTTCTTCATCCTGCAATTTAAATAAATTTCCCAAAAAAACCTTTTACCTTTAACCTTTTACCTTTCACCTAAAAATGAACAACATCCTCTGTTTCGGCGAAATTTTATGGGATACTTTTGGCGATGAAAAAGTTGCCGGCGGCGCGCCCATGAATGTTGCAAGGCATTTGGTGCAGCAAGGCGCTAACGTTTTATTTGCCAGTCGTGTTGGTACAGATGCTTCCGGGAAGGGCCTGGTTAAATTTTTAAAAGAAAGCGGGCTATACAGCAATTTGATTCAACTGGATGATAAATTACCTACTTGCGAAGTCACCGTTCAATTGGATAAAGACGGGCATGCAACTTATATAATCCCCCAACCAGTTTCATGGGACAATATTCAATTGGAAGATGCGCTTGAGGATGCTGCTAAACGAGCCTCGGCAATTGTGTATGGGAGCCTGGCCTGTCGCGATGTAATTACAAGGGACTCTTTATTAAATTTATTAGGCGAAACTACTGCCCTAAAAATATTTGATGTGAATTTGCGTCCGCCGCATTATACCTTATCAACCATTGAAACCCTGCTTGCCGGAGCCAATGTGATCAAGATGAATGAAGATGAAGCTGCACTATTAATTGGAGGAAATACAGAAAATATTAAAGAGAACATTATAGAATTTCAAAAGAAACACAATGCACAAACCATTTGCATTACCCGGGGCGAAAACGGGGCGATTGTGTGGCATGATCATCAATTTTATGAACATCCGGGCTTTAAAGTACAAGTTGTGGATACGGTTGGCGCGGGTGATTCGTTTTTGGCCGCATTTGTGAACGGTTTGTTAAAAAAGCAACCCATGACGCAGATAATGGAAAGAGCTTGTAAAATTGGGGCTTTTGTTGCGGGGAAAAGGGGGGCGAATCCGATATATGATGAAAGTGTTTTATAGCTTTAATTGATTTTAAATGAAAACTTGGTTTTTAACCGTCTTTTTGATAGTATTAAATATAAATTATAATTACGCCCAAAAAGTCAGCTTAAAAAAATGGGCATCACATACAATTGACTCTTTGCAAAAAAATCAAGTCGATACAATTGAATATTATCACGCATACTGTGGAGAATGTGAGATATTAAGAAAACCAACAGACACGTTACTAACACACCAATGTGAAGTCGAGAATAGCTGGACCCAAATTGTAAATGAGATTATTTATAAACAAAAGGACAAGTATTATTCATTGACCTTTAATTGTGGTTATCCACCTATTAAAAAAGAATTGAAAAGCGCTAATTCTCTTAAATATTTTCTTTCCATTGTTCCCGTATTGAATAAAAGAGACAAGCATGAAGCCGCGATGCGGAAAAAACGGAAATTTAATCCTCCAATAATTGTCGATGGCGGTTACGAAGAAGCGTTTCTTTATTGCAGCCATATAAAGCAACATGTTTTTATGCAAGATGACCAAAAAACGGATAAGGGGTGGAGGTTCTACTTTTGGATCGATAAACAAACCCAATTACTTGCCCTATTAGAATCCGAAACATCTTCAAAAAATTAAAATAATTGAAGCTACCCTCTTTTTTGCTTGCAAAAGAGAGGGTGGTCGAGCGAAGCAAAGACCGGGTGAGTAAATATGCGAGCGACATTAACTCAAATGCTTGGCGCACAATTTACTCACCCCGACTACGCTCCGCTGGTCGACCCTCTCTGCCGAAATCGGCAAAGAGGGTAAAAAATGTTTCTCCGTGCAGATGTTTGTCATACTTTCATAACAATTCAATTTATTAACCCCCATCTCAAACTTTTAAAAAAAATTATCCGTTTCTTTATATCAGAAAGGGTATCGTATGCGCGGTTTTGAATTTTCGAAGTTTAAACCCAGCCAAATTCCCAAAGGCGGGTTTGATGATCTGTTAAAATTATTCGTGGAATTGCTTAACTATACATCGGGCGATGCGGGCGAAGCTTTGGCCTGGATGAATGAGCTCGACAAGCAATATAATATTACCAATAACGAATATGGGATGGGTAATTTTATTGACGAACTGAAAGAAAAGGGCTTTCTCACAGAAGAGAACGAGAAAGGCGAATTCAGGATCACAGCAAAAACAGAGCAAAGCATCCGTCAATCGGCGCTGGAAGAAATTTTCGGCAAGCTAAAAAAATCAGGTAAGGGCAACCACCGTTCTCCTCAATCAGGACAAGGTGATGAAAAAAATGCGGAACGGCGTGAATACGAATTTGGCGACAGTTCGGATCAGATCGACATGACCCAATCAATCCACAACGCACAGATCAATCACGGCATTGGCGATTTTATGATGACCGAGCGCGACCTCGAAGTGGAAGAAATGGATTATAAAACCCTTACTTCTACTGTATTGATGATAGATATTTCGCACTCTATGATCCTTTACGGGGAAGACAGGATAACACCCGCAAAAAAAGTGGCTATGGCGCTCGCCGAGCTCATCCGCACACAATATCCAAAAGATACTTTAGATATTGTGGTTTTTGGCAATGATGCGTGGCCCATAAATTTAAAGGACCTGCCCTACTTGCAGGTTGGCCCTTATCATACCAATACCTATGCCGGGCTGGAACTGGCAACCGATCTGCTCCGAAGGCGAAAAACCCATAACAAGCAGATATTTATGATAACGGACGGAAAGCCCACCTGCTTAAAAGAAGGAACTAAATATTATAAAAACAGCATCGGGCTCGACCGTAAAGTGGTTAATAAAACACTGAATATGGCTGCCCAGTGCAAGCGGCTTAAAATACCGATCACCACATTTATGATCGCCAAGGATCCATACCTGCAGCAATTTGTTCGTAAATTTACCGAAACTAACGGCGGCAAGGCATTTTACAGTTCGTTAAACGGCTTAGGCGAATATATTTTTGAGGATTACATCCGGAATAGAAGGAAAACGGTGAGATGATGTTATAATTTTCAAATTTTCAAATTTTCAAATAAATAATTTATGACTATCGACCACATTGATCACGTAGTTTTAACGGTAAGGGATATTGAGGAGACCTGTAATTTTTATAAGGATATATTGGGTATGGAGGTTGAAGAATTCTCAGCAAGAAAAAAAGCGTTAAAGTTCGGTAATCAAAAGCTCACCTTGCATCAAAAAGGAAAAGAATTTGAACCAAAAGCCCACTTGCCTACGCCGGGCGCAATTGACATATGTTTTATAGTAACAGATACGATTGAGCAGGTAAAAAAAGAACTTGAAAGTAAAAACATACAAATACAGGGAATAGTTGAACGTCGCGGGGCGACCGGCAAAATCACTTCAATTTATTTCCGCGACCCCGATCAAAACCTGATCGAGGTAAGTAATTACATATAAACTAATTTGAAGATGTGTCAATTTGAAAATTTGAAGATGTTTTAATTCTTCATTTTCAAATTTTCAAATTTTCAAATCATCAAATTTAACGAATGAACAAATTAGATATTAAAAACCTCGGCCAGTTAAAGGAAACGGATTATAAAAGCCGGTCGGTTAAGGATGAATTGAGGGCTAACTTGATAGCGCAATTGCAAAAAGGCGAAGGCGGTTTTGAGGGGATCATAGGTTTTGAAGATACGGTTATCCCCGATCTGCAAACCGCAATCCTTTCACGTCATAATATTCTGCTGCTGGGCTTACGCGGACAAGCCAAAACACGGATTGCCCGCCTGTTGGTTAACCTAATGGATGAGTATGTGCCTTATATCGAAGGTTCGGAATTATATGACGATCCTTTAGAACCCATCTCATGGTTCGGGCATCACGAAGTAGAGACCAAAGGCGATGATACCCGGATTGCATGGGTCCACCGTTCCGAACGTTATACTGAAAAACTGGCAACTCCTGATGTCACCGTTGCCGACCTGATCGGCGATGTTGACCCTATAAAAGCGGCTACGATGAAGCTTACCTATTCGGATGAGCGCGTTATTCATTTTGGGTTGATACCGAGGGCGCATAGAGGCATATTCGTAATAAATGAATTGCCTGATCTGCAGGCACGCATACAGGTATCTTTGTTTAATATACTACAGGAAAGGGATATACAGATACGCGGTTTTAAATTACGACTGCCGCTTGATATACAATTTGTGTTTACGGCTAATCCTGAAGATTATACCAACCGCGGCGCTATCGTTACACCGCTTAAAGATAGAATTGAAAGCCAGATATTAACACATTATCCACGATCTATTGAGATTTCGCGCAAAATAACCCAGCAGGAAGCGTCACTTACATCGGAGCAGCATTCATCTATTGAAGTTGACGGCCTGGTAAAAGATCTTGTTGAACAAATAGCTTTTGAGGCGCGTAATTCGGAATATATTGACAAGAAATCAGGGGTGTCGGCGAGATTAACCATATCAGCGTTTGAAAACCTGGTGAGTAATGCCGAAAGGCGCATGCTTATTAATAATGAAAAGAGCACTTTTGTACGCATTTCTGATTTCCTGGGCGTAATCCCAGCCATTACCGGTAAAATTGAATTGGTTTATGAGGGTGAACTGGAAGGCCCCGGGAAAGTGGCCAATATCCTGATTGGAAAAGCTATTAAAACCTTATTGGTGCAACTTTTCCCTGATCCTGAAAAAGCCAAAAAAGCAAAAGCGCCGAATCCCTATGCCGAAATTATTAACTGGTTTGGCGATGGCAATAACTTGTCGGTGATTGACGAGTTACCCCTATTTGAGTATAAAAAAGCTTTAAATTCAGTAGCAGGATTAAAGGGGCTGGTTAAAAAGTTTCATCCACGCTTAACCGAGAGCCAGGAATTATTGCTAATGGAATTTGTTTTGCATGGCTTATCAGAATTTTCACAACTAAACAAGGGCTTTCTCGATAACGGCTTTGCATTTTCGGACATGTTCAACAGCCTGTTCAACCTGCAGCCCGATGAAGATGACCTGGATTTAGACGATGACCGTTATTAGTGAAGTTTTAAGTCTAAAGTCGTAAGTCTCAAGTCATAAATAAAAAATAAATCGGGACTATGGAATTTAGCCTTTACATGTACATTCAAATTACCGCATTCTCACCAGGCGTTCCTACGGAACGCTTAACGATTTAATCTTCATTCTACCAACCAGCCGTCCCTACGGGACGTAGTATGCGATAAGCGTCCCATAGGGACGACTGGTTGGTAGAAAAATATACAATGAACATTTTTACGTTCCGTAGGAACGTTTCGTGCTGGAGCAACGATCCGAATTGCGCCCCTTTACATTGGAATATCGCCGGAGATTACGATATTTACATTAACAAATCGTAATCCCCTTCCACCAGTGGCATAAATGAAAAAAATATTTCAGCAGGTTTTTGATTTTTTACTCTTCAGTAATGTTTTCATGTCTTTATGCGCAGTTGCGCAAGGCCTTGTTACTTTTTATTTAATAGACGCAAAGCCTGTCTTCCCGGTAGTCTGGCTGCTTTTTGCCTCAACAATGGGCGTTTATAATTTCAGTATAATTCTCTCAAAGCCAAAACAACCGGATAAATCATCCTATAAACGTGTGCGCTGGTTTTTTTCGCACTACACGCTCATGGTAACTCTTACAATTGTATCGTTGCTTTCATTAATCCCGTTGTTTTTCTTAATATCTATGGAATCGCGGATACTCCTGGTTTTTTTAAGTATCCTATCTTTTTCTTATGGCATTCCTATATTTACTGCAGGCGATCAAAAATTCGGATTGCGTAATATACCGGGTCTAAAACAATTCCTCATCACCCTGGTATGGACCATGAGCACGGTTTTGTTGCCCATAATTGAAGCCCAGCACTTCCATTTAACAAGTATTTCCATGCGCGATACCACTATACTTGTGGCCAAGCGTTTTTTATTTATAGCCGCGCTCACGGTACCTTTTGATATCCGCGACCTTTTTGAGGACAGGCAATCAGGCTTAAAAACCGTTCCGGTAGTGTGGGGTGAAAAAAATGCTTATTTATTTTGCCAGGTGTTACTTGCCGGATATGTCGTTTTACTTTTTTTATTTAGAAATAATGGCTTTAATCCCGATTTTTGGGCGCTAACCCTCACTGCTATCTTAACAGGCTGGCTCATCTTTAAATCAAAATGGAAAAAAAACGAGTACTATTATTTTTTTTATATGGATGGCGTGCTGATACTGCAGTATTTGGTTCTGCTGCTGTTTAATTGGTTAAGCGTCTATTTATAAAAGACCCGTATTATGTCGCCTCTTTCGGGTGCGATTCAGATTGTCGCTATTCTCTGGACGGTGCCGTTAGCAAGCGGCAGACCCAATCGGGGGCAAAGGTCGGCAGAAAAGCAAGTAAGCGGACATTCCGTGCCGTAGGTACGGTACTTTGCCCGCCTGATTAATAATGTGTTGCCTGGGTTGAATATTCAGAACAAGTTTAGCGTTTAATGCCTGGAATGAATAGTTTTGTAAAGTGTTGCATCCTACGGCGCAAAAATGGTGAGTACAATTTCTTTTCTAACGACCTTTTGCTCCTAAAGGAGCAGCGACAATCTGAATTGCACGCTCAGCTTTCTTAGATCAAATTTTATGCTTTCGGGGGCAACACCTTCAAAGTCTTTTAATAGCATTTTTAATTTCGACTCGAGATCATCCAAATTATCAGCCTGTTCGATAATAAGATTATCATTATAATTCACCCGGCCCCACATTCCGCTTTCGTCTTTTTCGATCACAAGCTCGATATTCTGTACATTCATTGCAGTAATTTTTTAGATCAATAAAAAATAACCTCTTAAAAGTCTCCCCTACCGGGGGAGATTTAGAGGGGGCTTACCACCGGCAACACAATACAACTCGCAAAGCTTACCGAATGATATATCTTTTGCGTAGCCACCTGGTAATCGCTTGCTTTTGCTTCAAAAATATTGGGCACATACTTTTGCGGGTTGCGGTCGATGATCGGGAACCAGGTGCTTTGTACCTGCACCATTATTTTATGCCCTTTCTTAAATACATGGTCCGCTCCGTGCAAGTCAATGGTATATGCCTCAACTTTTCCGGGTGTTATAGGTTCAGGGTTTGAAAAGCTTTTCCTGAACCTGCCGCGAAATACATCATCGGCAATCATCAATTCATAGCCCGACATTTTGGGTTCCTTTTTATACTCCTGTGGGTAAACATCTATTAGTTTTACTACCCAATCCGCATCGCTGCCCGAAGTAGCTGCATAAAGTTTTGCGGCTACGTTGCCGGTAATAGTAATATCCTGCGTAAGGGTATCTGTTTGCCACGTTAAAACATCAGGGCGGTTATCCACAAAACGCTGATCTTCTGTAAGCCAAAAATACCATCTTGACCCTGGCCCGTAAGTTTCTTCAACCGGCCTTGCGCGGTAAGGAACAGGTTTTGCAGGGTCCGATACATAACTGTCAAACGGTTTAGTTTCAGTTGCTGAAGGCTTTTCAAAAGAAAGCTTGCCTTCAGCATGAAAATAGATATTTTTTGTTACTGCTTCCTTTGGGGGCCAGGCTGTATAATTTTTCCATTGGTTTGACCCCGTCTGAAACGAAATGGCTTCTGCAAATTTACCATCACCCTTGCCTTTTAAATACCACGCAAACCATTTTGCCTGTATCTCCTTTCTAAAGTAAGTACCGGTAGCCTGGTCATCAAACTTTATATTTCCCAGGCTTTTGCCTTCGCCTCCTGCCCAGCCGCCATGCCGCCATGGACCAAGCACAATAAAATTTTGACTGGCTTTGTCCTGTTTTTCCAATACCTTGTAAGCAGTTTGAGGGCCAACCATGTCTTCCTGGTCCCACCAACCGCTAACATGCTGAATGGCTGTGCGGGGGTGATCTAAACGGTAAGCCAGCGCCTGTTTTTGCCAAAACACATCATAATTAGGATGCGCTATAAAGTTGTTCCAGGTCGGCAACGTGCCGTGCGCATATTTTTTATTAATGTTTGATAATGGCCCCAGGTTCAGGTACCAGTTATAAGTATCATATTGGCCAAAGTTGTACAGCGAATCCGTCTTTGCAGCTTCCGTTAAAACAGCATATTCAAAACCATAGCTTAGCCTGAAAGCGCCGTTGTGATGAAAATCGTCGTTCATGAACATATCTGCAGGGGTAGCTTGTTCCGATACTGCCTTTAATGCCGGATGTGGATCGGTTGCTGCTATAATAGCGGTCCACCCGTTGTATGATATGCCATATATTCCGGCCTTCCCATTATTATTGGGTATATTCTTTAATAGCCAGTCAATAGTATCATAGGTATCGCTTGCCTCATCGATCGCTTTGGGGTCTTTTTTATCACGATTAAACCGCTGCATTTCAAATTTGCCTTCCGATAAATACCGGCCCCTAATATCCTGAAAAACAAAGATGTAACCATCCTCCGCCATATCTTTGGTATATTCACTCCTTTCCGGGCTGGGTTTATCATTTACACCATAAGGCGTTCTCTGCATTAAAAAAGGCAGATTTGCCGGTTGGTTTTTTGGCATAAAAATAACCGTGTGAAGTTTGATACCATCCCGCATAGGTATCAGTACTTCCTGCCTGTTATATTTATCATCAGGCTTAGTTTGCTGGGCAAACAGATTGACAACGCTTAAACATAAAACGGTGATAATTGTGATCTTTGTAAATGTTGCTTTCATTTTTTGAACCGTGATGCTTGTTTAAAGGTAGTAGTTTAATTGGTTGATTAAGTTGATTGAGTGAGCAGTTGATTAGGTAAATATAATCAATGGATGTAACTCAATCAACTTAATCTAACTTAATCAACCATTCACTAACCAACCAATGCCCGCCAATTATAATAATTCTGCCTGGTTTTATGATAGCGTTTCCCGCTTGATTTATGGAAAGGCTTTAATTAATGCGCAGGTTTATTTACTGCAATACATTCCTGCAAATGCCCATATTTTGATTGCCGGAGGTGGAACCGGCTGGATATTTGAAGAGATCATAAAAAAATATTCAACAGGTTTAAGCATCACTTATGTGGAAATAGCTCCGAAAATGATGGCGCTATCCAAAAAAAGAAATATTGGCGGCAACCAGGTGATATTTATTAATGATGCGGTTGAAAATGTTTTGCTTCGCGCTGATTTTGATGTTATGATCACTCCTTTTTTGTTCGACAATTTTACTGAACAAACTACCCGGAAGGTATTTAACCGTATACACGGCTTGCTTAAGCCCGGTGGCCTGTGGCTCAATTGTGATTTTCAGCTTACAGGTAAATGGTGGCAAAAGGTTTTTCTAAAATCAATGTTTTTATTTTTTAAGCTGATTTGCAATATTGAAGCATCACATTTGCCAGAAATTGAAAAGTATTTTAGGCTGCATGATTATAAAGTCATTGACGAGCGAACATTTTTTGGTGATTTTATAAATTCAAAGGTGTACCTTAAAGTGCAGAAAATATTTTGATCATGCTTTTCATACTTTTGTCCCTATGCCTGCTGCAATAAAAAAATCTCCTAAAAAGAAAAAGTATTCACCGAAAAGCAAAATCAAAAAAGGTGTACCGGGGCGATGGAAAACCGGCATCCTTTTGATACTGCTGGCATTATCGCCCTTCTATTATAAACACATCTTAAAAATCGCTGCGCCGGCTTGGCGCTGGATCAGCAATATGGGCGGTAATCCTAATTATCGTTCTTACAAAAGCTTTAACATTCATATACCGACAAATTATAAAATTCATGGTATTGACGTTTCATTTTACCAGGGCATGATCGATTGGCAAAAAGTAAAAAACATGCGGGAAGATAGCGTACACATCGGCTTTGCTTTTATAAAAGCAACAGAGGGCCTTTGGCTAGTCGACCCTTATTTTAGGCGCAACTGGCGTGAAGGACAAAAAGCCGGTATTACCTGCGGCGCCTACCATTTCTTCTGGCCCGAAAAGAGCGGTAAACTACAGGCCATGTTTTTCCTGCAATATGTAAAAAGCTTAAAAGGCCGCCTGCCCCCAACAGTGGATATTGAAGTACTGGATAGGGTTCCGCCTGCCAAAATGCGCCTGGAGCTAAACGCCTTTCTAAAACAGGTGGAGTCTCAAACTAAAATTAAACCTATAATTTATACCCCGTTAAAATTTTACCGCGATTACTTACGGGGTTATTTTGACAACTATAACTTTTGGATAGCCCATTATTCTGAACCTGAATTAAACCTGGGCGACACTGCTCTTTGGGAATTTTGGCAGCATTCTGATAAAGCAAAAGTAAACGGCATTCCATATGTCGTTGATTTCGATGTATTTAACGGCGATAGTTTAGCATTTAAAAAATTGCTGGTTCATTAAAGCTTAAAGCAGAAAGCAGAAAGTCCAAAGCTTTTTGCTTTTAGCCATTCACCTTTCGCCTTTCACCTCATTTGTTAATTTATGTTAATGTTTCTTTATTACTAAAGATTTAGTTATACCTTAGCTTCATAAACCTTAACGTATGAAATTCACAATTTCACTTTTAATTTTCTGTTCCTTTTTCTCCTTCGGGTTAAGGGCACAAACTGCCTACTCCATTAAAGGAATAATAACTGATACCGCCTCTAATGCTAAACTCATAAACACGTCCGTAAGTGTTTTAGAGGCGAAAGATTCTATCCTGCTCAAATTTACCCGGGCCGGAGCCGATGGTTCATTCGCAATAAATAACCTGAGTAAAGGAAAATTTATATTATTGGTTACCTATCCTGGTTATGCCGATTATGTGGAACAGTTCAGCTTAGATTCAGTTAATCGCACCTATGATTTTGCCAAATTAAATATGCTCCTTAAAGCAAAACTGCTTGCCGATGTAATTATTAAAGGTACGCGTGCTGCCATAAAGATAAAAGGCGATACCACAGAATTTGATGCCCGTGCTTTTAAAATACAGCCAAACGCAAAGGTAGAAGACTTGTTAAAACAGTTGCCGGGTATACAGGTGGATAAGGATGGGAAAATTACCGCCCAGGGACAAACTGTAAATAAAGTATTGGTTGATGGCGAAGAATTTTTTGGGGACGACCCTACTCTTGTTACAAAAAATATACGGGCCGATATGGTGGATAAAGTTCAGTTATACGATAAAAAAAGTGACCAGGCAGCATTTACAGGCATTGATGACGGCCAAAAAACAAAAACCCTCAATATTAAACTGAAGGAAGATAAAAAGAACGGTTATTTCGGAAAAGCAGATGCCGGTGCCGGTACTAACGGGTATTACGAAGGGCAATTATTATTTAATAAGTTTAAGGCCAAACAAAAATTTTCGGCTTATGCAACTGTTGGTAATGATGGGAAAACGGGCTTGGGCTGGCAGGACAATCAAAAGTACGGTTCATCTGATAACATAGAGGTTATGGACGATGGAGGTTTAATGATAAACGGCGGTAATGACGAACTTTCATCATGGAACGGGCGCTATGACGGACATGGGACACCCCTGGCCCGCACAGGCGGACTTCATTACGATAGCAAATTTAATAATGATAAAGAATCGCTGAATGTCAACTATAAATTGGGATCGCTGGAGGTTAACGGCATCAGCAGTACTCAAACGCAAAACAATGCACCCGGCGGGGCGATTTACGGCAATACCGATGAAATATTTGATAATTTTATATTCCGCCAAAAACTGGATGCCACCTACCAGGTAAAGCTCGACACTACCACAAACTTAAAGATAGTGGTCGATGGAACCCTAAAGAACACCCAGTCGAGGAGCGGCTACCAGCAAATCTATACGGGCGCCAATGGTATTACAAAAAGCAGTGAGACCCGGAACATAAATAATAAAGGCGATGCGCAAATATTTGACGCCAGCGCGCTTTACACCAAAAAATTTAAGAAGAAAGGCCGCACTTTTTCACTAAATGTGAGCGAAGCTGTTAATCAAAGCAGTACGAAGGGATACCAGAAATCGGATGCATATTTTTACAATGCCGAGGGTAAAATAGAAAGTGACAGTACAATACACATTGACCAGTTTGTAACAAATGATATTAAAAGCTCGGTATTAAAAACGAACGCTACCTATACCGAGCCGATCTCAAAAAGCTTTTCAGCAATCCTGAACTACGGCATCGGTATCGATAATGGCACATCGAACCGCAATTCATTTAATGCTTCGGCCCCCGGCGTGTATAACATTAAAGTCGATACATTAAGCAATTACTTTAAGCTGAACGAGTTATCAAACCAGGTGGGAGCTGTCTTAAACTTTAAAAAAAATAAAACCATTTTTAATTTCGGATCAAAAGTGTCCAACGTTAACTTTAACCAGGTTGATGAGTATACAGGCAATATTTTCAAAAGACACTTTGTAAACTGGGACCCGCAGGCACGTTATCAATACAGGTTTTCGGACAGGAAAGCCTTCGAATTTGACTACCAGGGAAAGACGGTGGTACCCACAATTGACCAGCTGCAGCCTGTACCGATAATTACCGACCCGCTGAATATTACTTTAGGCAACCCCGACCTTACGCCGTCATTTACCAACAGGTTTAGCGTGAATTATAATTCATACAAAGTTTTAAGCGGACAGTCCGTATACATGTATGCCTCCTATTCACGTACATCCAATCCCATTGTAAGTAATTTGGTAACGAATTTCAAAACCGGTAAGTCCATCAATCAATACTTTAACCTTCCGGGAAAAGACCAGTCCGAAATATACTTTTATTCTTCTACAGGCCGCAAGCTCGAAAAAGCAGATGTGTATATCGGTTTCGATTTTAATGTAAACGGCAATAGCAATTATAACTTATCAAACGGCGTCATCAATCTCACCAAATCGGTTACATACACTGTGGACTTCAGGGCCTCAAAATATGTGCAAAAGAAATACGATTTCAATTTTAGCTTCGGCCCAAATTATACTATTAGCGGTTCGTCATTAAACCACGAAACCAATAATAATGGAAGAGGCTTTAATGCACGCGGTTCATTTGAGGTCTATCTGCCCGGAAAATTCCAGATCGGCTCTGATGGAAGCTACGAATGGCGGGGCAAAACGGAAACATTCAATACAAATTTTAACCGCACTTTAATAAATGCATCGCTAAGCAGAACTTTCCTAAAAGAAGATAAGCTGAAAATTTCTTTATCGGGCAATGACCTGCTTAACCAAAACAAGGGCTTTAGCAGGGATATAAGCGGTAATCTTATCACTCAAAATAGTTATACCACCATTAAGAGATACTTTATGATTTCGGTTGTTTGGGATTTTAGCAAATTTGGCGCAATTGCAGCAAAAAAATAGAACTATGAAAACTAAAATAATTTTTCTTATCGGAATATTGATATTAGCAGTCAACCTTGCATTCGGACAAAGTAATGCTCGTTTTACCACATCA
Source organism: Mucilaginibacter sp. (assembly GCA_036758125.1). Classification (GTDB taxonomy): domain Bacteria; phylum Bacteroidota; class Bacteroidia; order Sphingobacteriales; family Sphingobacteriaceae; genus Mucilaginibacter. The sequence goes on along the minus strand of DAIOXE010000011.1, from coordinate 6,582 downwards.
GGCGTTATCGAGTATGAAAAGACTGTCAACATGTATGCGCTGCTCAAGAAACAGATCAACAAGGATAATGAAGCCTTTTATCAACCCATTTATGACTCCTATATAAAAAACCAGCCGCAGTTTAAAAAGCTGAAAAGCACTTTAAGCTTTGCCGATAACCAAACAATGTTTGTGCCGACAGAGGACGAAAATGGCACTGGAAACTTCTTCGGTAACAACGCAATGGTCAATCAAAACAATACGATTTTTACAGACTTGCAAACGAAAACATTTGTCGGGCAGAAAAAAGTTTTTGACGATCTGTTCCTCATTAAGGACAGCTTACGTAAGATCAGGTGGAAAATAACCGACGAAACCCGTGAAATAGCGGGATTTACTTGCCGCAGGGCTAATGCTCTTGTGCTCGATTCTGTCTATGTAGTAGCTTTTTATACCGATCAAATCCCAGTTTCGGGCGGGCCGGAATCATTTACAGGTTTACCCGGAATGATACTGGGCCTGGCGCTGCCACACGAAAACATTACATGGTTTGCAACCAAAGTGACCGACAAGACGATTGAGGATAAAGCATTATTGCCACCAAAAAAGGGAAAGCCTGTTAATAATAAAGAATTGAGCCAAACCCTCGCGGGTGCCACAAAAAATTGGGGAACGTGGAAGAACGCCTATTTAAAGGCATTTTCATTATGATTATAACACAAATTTTCACTAACTTTTTCGAATTGCGCCAATTGAACCGGATTTGTGCAAATTCGAAATAATTAGTGTAATTCCTGAACCTGGAAAATTTAATCTATGCTTTTACTTTGAGGCTTTACTGATCCTAAATTAGCATACGTTTTATGACTGTAAACTAAAAAGTCTTTTAAGGTAACCAGTTTATCAGTATTGATCAGGTCGACCCCGCACTTTAACAGTTCCTGCCAAACAGCATAGTTTTCGGGAGATGCCCAAAGCCTCACTTTTTCGCCATATTTATGCGCCGCTGCCACATAGGCACAAAGCCTTTTCTGTTGATTATCAGGCATATTTCCTATACCCGTCCATTTTACGAGCTTGGAATATTTACAGCTCGCCATAGTGTACACGTCGGCTACAGTATCACTCGCGGCCTTTCTAAGGTCTTCATCGATAAAAGCTAAGCGGCTTTCTTCGCCCTTGATCATTTTATACGGTTTATGGCCTGATAAAACCACAGTGACCGCACCGGGGGTAATTGTGCCGTGATCATAGCTTGACAGCATCGGCCTATATTTTTCGAGCAACGGCATCAGCGCCTTATAAGTTTTTTGCGCACCGGTTTTAATGTCAATCATTAAAATAACTGGCTTATTGTACCCTTTGTAAACCTCGCCGCCGTTACATGTAACTCTTTGGTACAAAGGCCTTAAATAAAGATTTTCCAATGTTCTTCCGCTTTTGAAAAACGGGTCAATATGGGCGACGATCAAATTATTCTTCACTGAAAAAATGTCGGCCTCAAAATTGGTATATCCATTTCCAAGTGCATCAAATAAAGGATGGCGGTGGCGATAATCGTTATGTGCAAAGCCGTTAGGGAGCAGAACGGATTGACAACATACAGTTAGGGAACTACAGATCAGCAAAACAAAAATCCCTATTTTTAGTAACTTTATGCTGAAAATTGTTGAAGCTTTCAAATTTTTATTCCTTAATTTTATAGCACAAGTTTAGCCTTAAGCTACTGCACAATGCTTAAAAAAATATTATTAAATGGTTGTGACTTGCTGTGATTAAAACCCGTATGCCACTTGATCTCCTGCTGAACAATATTTCGAAGTATATTCAACTGAACGAAAGGGAAAAAGAAATTTTCCTTGCATACCTTAGGTATATAAACTTAAGAAAGAAAGAATTATTGCTTAGTGAAGGTAAAATTTGTAAAAATTCGATATTTGTGACAGCAGGCTGTTTAAGAGGATACACAGTTGATAAAAATGGTATTGAGCATGTTTTAAGCTTTGCCCCGCCCGGCTGGTGGATTGCCGATATGTACAGCTTGATAAGTCAAAAGCCCGGTACATTAAACATTGAAGCGCTGGAGGACACGGAGACAATCCTGTTATCAAAAGTAAACCAGGAAAAGCTATACACCGAAATCCCAAAGTTTGAACGCTTTTTTCGCATACTCATTGAAAATTCATTAGTGGCCAATCAGCAGCGCATTATTGATAACTTGAGTTTAACCGCCGAAGAACGCTATAGCATTTTTTGTAAGCGCTATCCAACTTTGATTGAGCATTTACCGCAAAAACAAATAGCCTCATACATTGGCGTAACCCCTGAGTTTTTTAGCCGGATGAGGAGCGGGATGTTGAAGAGGAGTTGATTTTTTGGTCCATAGTCGATAGTCCATAGTCCATGGTAAAATTAAGTCCATGGTCGATAGTCCATAGACCATAGAAAAATTAAGTTTATGGTCAATAGTCCATAGACGGTAGTAAAATTAATTGAAATCTTTATTTCTAAAAGCACTTCTATGGACTATCGACCATGGACTATGGGCTTCCGCACTTTCTTAACCTACGTCATCTTTTTCGCTGTTGCCATGCCGTACCTTTGTTATATAAAAAATTAAGGAATAATCATCATGGCAAATACAGTATTACACAAAGCCGAAACGCGTGGACATGCAAATCACGGATGGCTTAACAGCTATCATACTTTTAGCTTTGCAAACTATTATAACCCCGAGCGCATGCATTTTGGGGCATTGAGGGTATTAAATGACGATACCGTTGATGCAGGCATGGGTTTTGGCACCCATCCGCACGATAATATGGAGATCATCTCTATCCCCCTTGAGGGCGACCTGGAACATAAAGACAGCATGAATAATGTTGCAGTTATAAAAAATGGCGACATACAGGCGATGAGCGCCGGAACCGGCATTTACCACAGCGAATACAATAAGGACAGGGCCCACCGGGTTAAATTTTTACAGATTTGGGTTTATCCCGACAAAAAAAATGTAGAACCCCGTTACGATCAGATCACGTTAAACCTGGAAGACAGGCATAATAAACTACAGCAAATACTTTCACCCAATCTGGATGATGATGGCGTTTGGATACATCAAAATGCCTGGTTTCATTTGGGTAAGTTTGATAAAGGTGTTAGCGCCGGGTATAATTTAAAAGCCAGTGAAAACGGCGTATATGTTTTTGTACTAAACGGCGATGTTAAAATAAACGACCAGTTATTGAACACCCGCGATGGTTTTGGGATATGGGATACAGATAAATTTACCATCACCGCCGAAACCGATGCTGAATTTTTGCTAATGGAGGTTCCGATGATACAGTAAGGGGGGTAGTGAGTAGTGAGTAGTGAGTGGTGAGTAGTGAATAAGTTAAAAAAAGCGGAAAAAGACGGCGGCCAAAACCTTTCGCCTTTGACCTTTCACCCTTCATCTAAAAAATATGAGCCAAATAGAAATATTAGTAATCTGCAGGCACGAGGGAATTCTGCAGACTGTTGTAAGGTTAATAAACAATAATCCCGACTGGCACGCAACTGGCGCTGTTGCAGATAGTGAAGCTTTAGCAGCCTTCAGCAGGCGATATTTTAAACTTGTTTTGCTTGGAAGCGGAATTGAAAGGGAAAGTGAAGATAAATTATGTGTAGCTTTTAGAGTTCAAAACCCCGATGTAATTATTGTAGAGCATTATGGGGGTGGTAGTGGATTGCTGTCTGCCGAAATTTACCAGGCGCTGAATGGAGCTTATTAACGTTTTTAAAAGAATAAGGATAGAATATTGCACTAATTGTTTTTCTTTGTTGAATGTTTCTACCAACCATTAAAAATAATCTTGTAAACTTATTATATATAACATTCCCATGAATGATCAAATTGAAAACGAGAAAACCAAAACCGACTTACTGGCTCAGGCTATGGATTTGAACGCAAAGCTTTTAAGTAATGCCGCGTCAACCTATGCATATAACAAGATAAATAATCTTCTGTTAATGCAAATATTGGCTAAAGTAGAAAATCGCAACCTGGAAGAGATCAGGAACAACGTTGACAAGTATGTTGCACAGTTTACGGAGGAGTATATAAAGAAGAATTCGTAGTTAGAGGTTGGAGAATGGAGATTAGAGGTTAGTTTTTGTTGTAAGTTGCAACGTTGGAATTTGTAACGTTTAAGATACTTTTTAGGTCATTTAAATAATCCGCGTTTTCATCGATATTCTCATGGGGTTGGTTGTGCAGGGTAATAAGTGTATCGCCACGTTTGAAATACTGCTTTAGTTTTAAAGATGATCCATAATAAATCACCTCATCTTTGTCACTGTGAAATATGATAATAGGAGCTGCCGTATGTTGGAAATACTGATAAGTATCGATATGATATTTTAAAATCATTCCAGGCAAATACGGATAATATTTCCCAATTAAATCGTTAAGGCTGTAGTAAGGCGCAAGCAGGATAAGTTTTTGAGAATGGTTTTGAGATGCCAGCCAGGCCGCGGGTCCTGTGCCGATAGAATAGCCTAAAATGACAATATGGTTTTCGGGATACTTAGGTTTTATAAAAGCATAAGCAGTGTTTACGGCATCAAAAAGCTGTTTCATCGATGTTAAATGGCCGCTGCTTTTACCATAACCCGGATAGTCCATTATAAACACATCGTATCCCAAAGCATTGTAATATTTTGCAACGCTGCCCCAGCTTTGCAGATCTCCACCGTTGCCATGTAAATAAAAAATAAGTCCTTTTGATTTAGATGATGTAAACAAGCAGGCGCTTAAAGTATTTCCGTTAGCTGTTTTTATTGTATATTCATGAAAAGGTGTTTGAAACTCAAACCTATACCCGGTTGGTAATCTGGAGCCAGGAAAAATAATTTTATCCTGTTTGAAATAGAGAAAAGTACAAACGGCCAGGTAAATACCGGCGCAGATGCCGACGAGCCAAATAAATGCCTTGTAAAAAGTTTTCATGCTAAGTTTAAATATAATAATTATTGCTGCCTACGAATGACTTTTTTTGCTGTGGGGTTCTGCGGGGACAAAAATACGTTACACAAGTTATTATTTTTTGTAAATTTGTAGTCTAAATTTAGCAATGATGGACAACCGATATATTAGTTTTGATGATCTCAAAAAAATATATCCAAATGAATGGATTCTTTTGGGTAACCCTGAAATGAAAAACACATCGGTTTTGGGTGGCGTTGTTTTGTATCATAGCAAAGATAAAAAGGAGGTCTCCTATATCGGCAGGGACAAAACAGCAGGCTTTTCAACAGTAACGATTGCGTATGCCGGCGATTTGAAACAAAATCGAAAAATAGGGATATTAAGAAAAATATGAAGGTTTTCTTATTTGATCTTCCAACTGACGAAGACATTATTATCGTAAACGCTTCTATTGAAGATAAATACAAATTTCGACTTGCCCTCGACACAGCAGCAACCCATACTACTATCGACAGTAATGTTCTCTATTTATCTGGCTATGATCTTAAAGACAGCAAAGGCGAATACGAAATTGAAACCGCGAACGGAATAATTATTGTCGAACGGTATAACATAGAACAACTGGAATGTTTGGGCATTATTAAGACGAATTTTGAGGTACAAGTATATGATTTTTTAGCGCACGGAATCACATCTGAGTATGACGGCGTAATTGGACTCAACTTTTTAAGAGAGCACAAGTTTTGCATCGACCTGTCAAAAGGAGAAATTAGTGTGGATATTTAGTAAAATCCACGGCCCGGTGCTTCCGGGCCTATGTGCTTACATTAGTATTAAATCATTCTATTATGAAGTATCTTATCACCTTTTTGCTGTTTTCTGTCTTCCTCCCTTATAAATCGTTATCTCAAAATCGGCCTAAATTTGAAGATTTGTTTTATATCCTTAACAACCTCAATTTTGGCGATGCAGACATTTATTTTGCAAGGAAAGGATTTAAATGACTTATGTATTTGTAAAACAAGTTACCAATATTATTGCAAAATGTGCCAAAACGCAAAAAGCCCTTGTCCAAAGGACAAGAGCTTAAGCATAAGATTTGGCACCGACCTACTCTCCCACATTTTACTGCAGTACCATCGGCTCTGGCGGGCTTAACTTCTCTGTTCGGAATGGGAAGAGGTGGACACCGCCGATATAGGCACCTGAATTTCTTTTTGGTCATTGGTCATTGTGTCATTAGTCATTGGTTTTGACTGATGGCTATGATATGGCCCATAACCTATTTTTTATTTTGTTTAAGGATCATTATCAACCTGCTTAGTACCAATGACTAATGGCAAGTGACCAATGACCAATAAACTTAAACATAATTGAAAGAAGTATTTTGAAGAAAAGACAACAGCATTATTGTTTGTCATTGGTCATTGTGTCATTAGTTATTGAATATACCAATGACTAATGACTAATGACCAATGACGTTTGTCTATCTGAAGAAAGCTTCGGGCGATTAGTATTACTCGGCTATGATGTCGCCACCTTTATACCTGTAACCTATCAACGTAATAGTCTCTTACGGCCCTCAATGGAAGTCTCATCTTGTGGCTAGTTTCGCACTTAGATGCTTTCAGCGC
>DAIOXE010000010.1:0-168218 GCA_036758125.1 Mucilaginibacter sp. | reverse complement strand
AATACAAGTTAAATAATTGATAATCAATTATTTATATCTTAACTTAGTGACATTGAGCGCGAGTATGCCGCGCGGGCCAAAAGAAGCGGTGCACTCGTACTCCGCTGATATGTAGCAAACTATTGCCGGTTAAATTACTTTGCCTAAGCTCAAGAAGGCATGTCAAACATCTGCAAGATAGTATATTGACCATCAGCTGATTAGGCACAGGACAAGGCACGAGTAAACCGTTTCACCGGCCTGCCCTTATACGCGCCCGGGGGGATTTACTGCATGAAATTGAACAGCGCTTAAATCAAAATACTACCGAAACTGAATTATTCACTATATGATTTTAAGTAATTTAGCAAAAAAATTTATGAGGACCATGCCGTTGATTTCAACGAAATGGCTTTAATAAAAAACAATGGAAAGAAATTCCCCAATAATAATCTGCCCAACTATTAAGGGTTTCTTAATAGTTCGCAAAACAGCCAATAGATTGTTTAGAAATCCCGAAGTATTCAACTGAAAAACATGCCAAATAAAAAGCTACAAATACGGAACAGTACCGCGGAATTTTTAATTTTCACTTCGCAGGCAAGTGAAAACGGAATTGAAGTACGTTTTCAAAATGAAACAATATGGCTGTCACAAAAAATGATAGCGATATTATTTGATTGCAGCACTGATAATATTTCGCTTCACCTTAAAAACATTTTCAAGACCGGCGAACTGAATGAAAATTCAGTTACCGAGGATTTCTCGGTAACTGCCGCGGACGGCAAAAGCTATAAAACCAAACATTATAATTTGGATGCCATCATTGCCACAGGTTACCGCGTAAATTCCCATCGGGCTACACAGTTCAGGCAATGGGCTACTTCGGTGTTAAGGGATTTTGCAATCCGCGGCTATGTGCTGGATAAGGAACGGTTAAAAAACGGGGCATTTTTAAGCGAAGAGTATTATGAAAATTTATTGGCGGAAATTCGGGAGATACGGGCCAGCGAGAGAAGGTTTTATCAGAAGATAACAGACATTTACGCCACTGCCGCTGACTATGATGCCAATGACATGGTAACACAAAACTTTTTTGCATCAGTTCAAAACAAATTACATTACGCCATTCATGGGCACACGGCAGCCGAAGTAATTACGAAACGAGCCGATAGCAAAAAGGACCGCATGGGTTTAATCACATGGAAAAATGCACCTTCAGGAAAAATTATCAAAACTGATGTTTCGATAGCAAAAAATTATCTTAGTGAAAAGGAACTAAAAAGTTTGGACCGCTTTGTAACCATGTACCTTGATTATGCCGAAACGCAGGCGGAGCGAAACATTCCAATGACCATGGAAGATTGTGCAGGACAAACTTTTTGAAAGCGATTTTGACAAAGCCATAAAAAATATTGAAGCCGCAAAGTCAAAAAGCATTGGACCCAAAAAGAAAAAGAAAAAATGAGTAAACATAATTTACAAAAATTAGAACTCACCTGGATAGGAAAAGGCTCATCAAGCGCGCGCATGCCGCGCAGGCCAAAGAAGTGGCGTACTCCGCTGACATGTAGCAAACTATTGCCGGTTAAATTACTTTGCCTAAGTTTAACAAGGCATGTCAAACATCTGCAAGGTGGTATATTGGCCATCAGGTAATCAGGCATAGGACAAGGCACGGGTAAACCCCTTCAACGGCCTGCCCTTATGCACGCGCCCAATGTCATTAAGTTAAGGGAAATCGCCGTCTTCACCCTCTTTCCGGCTTGCGGGAGAGAGGGTCGAACAGCGCAGCGCATTCGGGGTGAGTAAACTGTGCGCCATGCATTTGCGTTAATGCCGCTTCCATAGTTTACTCACCCGGTCTTTGCTTCGCTCGACCACCCTCTCTTTTGCAAGCAAAAAAGAGGGCAAAAAAAATAGTTTTTCTTAACTTAATGGCCTTATGCACGCGCCAGGGTGGTATTACTTTCTACAAGCCATGTTGACGGGATAGTTTTTAAACTCCGGGGATCAGGTAAATAACCAGCAAAACCCCAACAACTAAAATTGCCAGTGTAAGCAGCAATGAAAGTAAAAAAGACGGTTTGTAACCGCTGTTGATTAGCTGCTTTTCTGTTATCCGATACCGGAGATAGGAGTAAAAAGCCATAAAAACACCCACTGCAACTAACAGAATTCCTATTTCAGCAGAATAACCTTTGCCCGGAAGTACACTTTGTTTGTTATTTAAAACTAATGAGATTTGTTTGATGAATAATGCAAACTTGACCACTACGAAACCAAATCCCATGATGGCTATACTGGTTCTTATCCAGGCCAGGAAAGTGCGCTCGTTAGCTAAATGGTCGGAAGGGTTAGCTATCAATTTATTGTTATCGTCCATGTTGAAATATTTATACAATAACAAAGTTACCACCCTTTGTGTTAGGTAACAAGCACCGGTAAATCCTTTAACCGGCCTGCCGTCATACTCACGGAAGGGTAAGACTTAAATTTTTTGTAGAATTGAAGCCAATGAATGAGGACGGTTATTCTTTTACAAAAGAACCAGGGATTTTTTACTACGAGTTTTTTAGTGAAGGCCCCAACGGGAAAATCAGAAAAGTAGTACAGTTCCAACAAATTTCTATCAGCGAAGACATCTTCATTGTAAAAAAACAATTAGTTAATTTTGTAATACAGAAAGGAACAAACAATGAGTACTTTAAAAGACGATAAGAGAAAATACCCTTTGATAAATTGTCTTCGCAAGAACGTCAGGCTAAATATAGTGCCTCTCCCTTTTTCAAAAAGAAAAACGAAGAAGCCGCTGCTTTTCTTAAAAAGCATCCGATACCTAAAGAGTTTATCAAGCACTAAGCTTACTCCATTGATCATTGGGAGATGTCGGGCGCGCTTTTTTTGTTTCTTATCCATCATCCCGTCATTGCGAGTACCCACCAGGGCAAACCATGGAAAAAATATGGAATGACGCGCTGAAAAGTATATTTATTCATTGCCGTTGGCTTTAGCCAACGGATACAAAGCAAATAGTCAAGGGCTTTAGCCCATACTATTATTTAGGCTAAAGCCTGATTTCGCTGATTATCTATTCCGTCCGCTAAAGCGGACGGCAATGAATTAATATTAAATAATATGTTGATCATCAGTAATTTACAAAAACGTCATTATAAGGAACGAAGCAATCTCTGAACTATGCAAATCAATGAACCTGTGTGAATGTTCAATGCATTGTTCCGCGTTTAACTCATTTCGGGACAGGCTGTTCTCCAGGATGACACGTGGAGGGTGAAGGCGGATGATGGTGCAAGGGTTCTAAATAAATTACGTTCTGTTGATTAGCAAATGTAGGGTTTGCTTCGTTCGCAATGACTGCTTGTGGTAACAACCCTCAAATCTTTACTGATTATATCAGCCGGATTTTGTATATTTGTTTAACCTGCATATTAATCGCTGCCGCCGTCGCAGGGATCCTTTGTGACTCTTAAAACTCCAGAAAAAATAAAAAAATAGGACTGAAAGCAAGTTTCATGCCACTTAGTTAGCTTGGCTATATTTATTTTATTATATTGATATACAAATAGTTGTATCATAGTTTTGTGGCTTTTTTGCTTTAAACCAGGATAAAACACTCTAAAAATTATGACGGGCTAAACCCGTTTAGGTTGGCAAAACGAAAAAATTATGACGGGCTAAACGCGTTTAGGCTGGCAAAACAGAATTTTTATGACGGGCTAAAGCCATTTAGGTTGGCAAAACGAAAAAATTATGACGGGCTAAACGTGATTTGCCCGTCATAATCTTCAAATTAAATCCGAAATCGAGCTTCCAGCCCCCTCTAAATCTCCCCCGGTAGGGGAGACTTTTTTAAATCCCAAATCAAAACAATTCCGAAATCCGAAATCCGAAATCCGAAATCACTTCACGGGGTTGTAATGCTGATGAATTGAATCGGGTATGATCCAGTTGCCGGTTATGATCTGGTTGTTCCTTTTCTTAAACTGGTCGAAAGCATTTTTTAACTGGTTTGCTTTATCGTCATCATGTATAGGGTCTTCACCCAGCTCGGCATTCAGCTTGAAAAGGTTATCGCCATTTAAATGATATTCGCCCATTATAAAGTCGATGATGTCATTTTTGGTTTGCATCAAGGGGTAGTTGTGCAGGTTTTCAAAATTGCGGTTAGTATCCAGCCCTTGTCCTATCCAGCTTACCAATGAAGGGCCTTTGGTTTTATAGTTATGGTGCAGGTAAGCAAGTAAACTGGGGCTTATATCAAAATGGGTTGATACGGATGCAATTTGCGAAGTCCGTTTCAGCAAAGGCGAGTAAATGATCAGCGGTACATGGTAGCGGTCTATCTTATCGCTCATCGGGATCTCGGGCATACGGTGGTCGCCTGTGATCAGGAATATGGTGTTACCATAGTCGCTCCGTTTGCTGTACGCATTAAAAAAGCCGCGTAAGCAATCATCCAGGTATAATATACTTGCGTACTGCAGCTTATAATTGCGATGCTCATTCTTTTGGGCGTCGTTAAAACCGAGGGTGGTCATGCGCTGCTCAAACTGCTGTAAATACTTGTCTTCCTCATTAATAACGAATGGGCTATGGGTAGACACTGTTAAAACCACACTTAGTTGCGGCTGCTTCGCCTTTTCATCGCGTGTAACCAAATAATGCCTGAATAATTCCTTGTCATTATATCCCCATGAAAAGCCATTTGGCGCAGGTAAACGTACATATCCCGCCGGGAATGATTTTTGGTCGTTTATTTCGTCAGTGGCATTTTTTTGCAGAAAGCTTTGCATATTATCAAACTTCGAATCGCCGCCGTAGTAAAATGAAGTATGATAGCCATTGTACTTTAAAAGGCTTAACAGCGAAAGGTGAGTTGGCATGGCATCGCCTAATTCTAAAAAGCCATTTTTAGCAAACGGCAGCGAACCGAGAATGGATGGAAGCACTGCGAAGGTACGCCCGCCTTCGCTTAAAAAGTTTTTCCAGTACAGGCTTTTGCCGGATAAAGAATCGATAAAAGGAGTGAAGTTGCCTAAATACCCGCCTTCATTGGTAAAGGCCCGGCCCAGCCCTTCAACTACAACAATAACAATGTTGGGAGGCGTCGGGTTGCTTTTAAAGAATGGCGACAACACATCGGCAACGGTATCACTATGTAAAAAAGGATAATGCTGCGGATCGATATATTTAAATGCAGCTGATTTGTCTTTCTTTGAATTGCTGTAGTCGCGGATATAGCTATCCGCATAAATATCAACATCATTTGGTTCGGGAAAGAAGTGTTGATATGACGCCATCCAAAAATGGTCGGATTTATTGATGACAAGGTTGTTATCAAAATCAGACTTAAAACTGGCCTGGCCGACCATGGCCTGCGCACCCATAACAACAAACAGAAATGACAGGAGCGGTAAGCCGATAGCTAAATATTTTTTTACCTTTATCCGCGGCGCAAAGCCCCATAAAGCGGCAATAGTACCACCCAGTACCACAACAAATGCAATAATGGTTGTAATACTAACCCCTGATGCTCCGACTGTTTCTTTGATTTCCTTTATCGAATAGCCGTAAAGATCGGCACCCAGTGGTACCAATGATGTAGTGAAATAACCGATAAGGCTAACCTGGATAATGGCAGTTAAAACTATAAACACGGAAAAGATTATACGTGCCAATTTTTGAGAAAATAAATTAATTACCATATAGGCCGCGAAAAGATAAATTTGACATTTAAGCCAAAAGATCAAATCGTTTAAAAATGTCCAAAGTGAGGCGCCCCAAAGATTTTTTGGAAACTGATGTATCAAGCCATTATAGGTCAGTTCGAACAGGCTTAAAAGCAAAATAATCACCAACCATACAACAGAAAGCCTGGCAAATGATATGGCAGCTAATGTAAATTTAGCTCTTAAATTTTTTTTCGTGGATATCTTTTCTTCCATGATTTTTATTTTTTTATACTTTTTTTTTCGGGCCAAAACCTTTTCTGGTCATTTCGCCCCATCCGTTATGTTTTCTTAAAATATCTATATTCCCCCTGATGGCTGACCATGTAACAAACGGGTGGAATATTAATGGCTCTAATATGGCAGCAACTACCAGGCGCAGAATGTCCTTTCTTTGCTTATACTGGTTATAAGTCAATACTTCCATCATTATCGCAAAAAGAGAATACAAGATACCTAAGCTTATAACACCCACTATTAGTAATAATGCAGGATAGTTCATTCCTACGGTAATACAATAGAATATAAGGCCTAGTATACCTATAAATTCAATTATTGGCGCTAAAAACTCGAAAAACAGCCAATAGGGATAGCTTAGCATTCCCAATAAACCGTAGCGGGGATTAAAGAACATTTTCTTGTGAAAACGGAGTGTTTCGATAGTCCCCCTGGTCCAGCGGTTACGTTGCCTGCCTAATATCTTATAGGTGGAAGGCGCTTCGGTCCAGCACAAAGGATCGGGGATAAAGGTTACCCTGTAAGGTTCGTTAAGCTCTTCCATGTAACGGCGCATCCTTACCACGAGCTCCATATCTTCCCCTACGGTGTTACGATTATAACCCCCGCATTTGATCACAATTTCTCTGTCAAAAGCACCAAATGCCCCGGAAATGAGTAATAATCCGTTCAGACGAGTCCATGCCATGCGGGCGAGTAAAAAAGCCCTTATATATTCCAGGGTTTGTACCCTCGGCAAAAACTGTTTTGGTAAATTTATTTTAACAAGCCGGCCGCCTTCTATTTCGCAGCTGTTTGCTATGCGCACAACACCGCCGGCAGCTATAACCCGATGCTTTGAATTCTCTAAAAACGGCTTGGCCAGTTTCAAAAGAGCATCCTGCTCCAAAACGCAATCTACATCAATGCAAACAAAGTACTCGTTTTTTGCAATGTTAATACCTACGTTAAGGGCATCAGCCTTCCCGCCATTCTCTTTGTCCACCACAATCAGTTTGCGGTAAACCGAGTTATGGCTTTTATAAACTCCCCTGACAGGTTTTGTTTTCAGCTGTTCATTAACAAAAAAATCTACTTTATGCAAATCATAAGCTTCGATCAATCTGTCAAGAGAATCATCTTTGCTTCCGTCATTGATTATTATCACTTCAAGATTGTTATAATGCAGGGAAAGCAATGAGCGAACGTTTTCGGTAATTGTAGAGGCCTCATTATACGCCGGCGCCAGTATGCTGAAGCTTGGAGCTTCGGTAGATGATGCTATCACACGGTAATCGGTAAAGCTGTTTTTATTAAGATAGTTGCGCGTTTCGCTGATCGAGAAGGCGCCTATAAAAACATAACATAGCATCAATAATATCGAATACAGCAGGATGCCATAAGTGATTGTATGAAATAAAAAGGTCTGCCAACTCATGCCGCTAACTCTCCTTTTATTTGCAACACCATTTCATTAAGCGGATAGCCGGTTGAATTAGCCTGATCCTCGAGAGATGTTAAGCCATTTTTACCAATTTTAGCCAGGGCCCGCGCTGCACTAAACTTCATCTCATAATTATTCTCGTGTAACAGACTTAATAAGAACTCGATATCTTTTTCTGTGCCTATACTTTGAAATGCTTTTATCATTGCGAGCTGATGTTTGAAACTGTCTGTCAAAAATCTTGATATAAGTTCATCAGAGGTATCATCGGTGTAAATTTCACAAAAGAAATTAATAGCCTCTAAACGCACCTGGGGATCAGCATGGTCAAGGCACGGTAATATGTTATCATGTAACTCAAACCTGTGGTAACTGCGGGCAAGCTTTAAAGCAAATTCAACAACACTACTATTTGGCGATGCAAGCCAGACATCAATGCTGATATCTGCAGGTGGCTCCTGGGCTAATTGTTGCAATAATTTTATTTGCTGCCAATTGGAAATGGGATACGTAATGATATCTAAAAACCTAAGCCCTTCAAAACCATGAAACTGAACAAGGGCAGTTTGCGCTTCCATGCGCACCAACTCGTTCTCCTCGTTTGTGAAAGTGTATAATTGTGTAGCAAACTCACTCATTTCCATTACAGTAAGTTCCTGTATGGCTTTTGCCCTGATATGCCAGTAACGACTTTTTAAATTTTTTGAGGCATATTTATCAAGTAATAGCTGCTGATAAAGCTGTTTTAAACTATCAGCAGACGTTCCTGTTATATTTTTTTTTGCCGACATAATCTCCGCAGTCAAAAGCTTCCTAAAGTGCTTATTATGCATTAGTTTTTTTGCCCTGTCGGTAACCGGTATAGCTGTTTCTTCTTCACTATCGCTGTCATCATCTTCATAAAACACAGCTTTTCGGATAAGCAGATCTGATATCAACCGCCATTTATCATGTTTTTTTTCATATTTATTCTTAATGTAAAGATAAAAAAGCATATAAACCAAAAGGCCGCTTATTAAACAGGCAATGGAAAACATGATGATAACCTGGTAATGAACCTTTATATTAAATGTAACAGGTAAAATTGAGTTTAAAGTCAGATATTTTATTGTTAGAAACATACGTTTGTTGTGGTAGAGATTACTTAACTATCGACGCGTCAAACCTGCGTACGCGCACTGATAATTCGTTTGGGCTGAATGGTTTTGTGATATAATCGTCGGCGCCGAGCTGAAATGCTTCGAGAACCACATTCTCCTGTCCCATTCCGGAAAGGATGATAACTGGGGTACCGACCGGGTATTTATTTTTAACAGCGCCAACTACTTCGAGGCCTGTTAAATAAGGCATCATAATATCTGTTATTACGAGATCGGGCTGAAATTCATCGAGCTTTGCCACTGCCTCGCGGCCATCATGTGTCACGATGACTTCATGTCCATCTTTTTTAAGGCGGAACTCAAGCATCTTTAACATTAACTGATCGTCTTCGGCTACCAGGATTTTCATACTTCAAAGTTTTAAATGGTTAAATAAAAAAGACGGCGTCTTTAAAATAATATCACCTGTATACGCATCTCTATTTCCAATAGTTCCGAAAATTGAAATTTTGCTTTAGATCGGCGGTTTCAAGCCGTTTATCTTAAAAAAAGGATTTAAATCACTTTTTCGCGCTTAATATTATGATATATTCCCATCATAAAAAGCATGTTAAAATGGTATTTTTGTCCGATTTAATTTAATGATAAAGATGATTAAAACAGTTTTTATAGCAAGTACAGAACCTCATAGCGGAAAATCAATTATCTCGATAGGCCTGGTGAATATGCTTTTGGGCAAGGCACAAAAAATAGGCTACTTTAAACCGATAATCAATCAAAACGAGCCTCAAAAAAAGGATGATCATATTGATACCATTTTAAGCCATTTTGATTTGCCAATGACTTATGAAGATACTTTTGCCTTTACGTGGGAAGATGCCATGCGGCAAATGGAAACCGAAAGTCAGGGCGAGATGCTGGATACCATTATCCGCAAGTATAAATATCTGGAGGGAAAATATGATTTTACTGTTGTAGAAGGTACTGATTATGAGGGCGAGGGTACAGCTTTTGAATTTGAAATTAACGTTCAGATTGCAAAGAACCTTTGTGCCCCTGTAATAATTGTTATTTCGGGCGAGGGGAGAACTACTGCACAGGTTGTTAACAGCACGTTGACTGCCATGCATAATTTTGATGCGCGCGAGTTACAGGTGCTGGCTATTGTAGCCAATAAAGTAACCCAGGAACATGTAAGAGATATAGAGGACCTGCTAAAACAACAGCTTACACCCGGAATATTACTCGCCGTTATCCCCGAAGACAAGAGCCTTCAGAGCCCTACAATGAAAGAGATATGCGAAAAACTTAACGGAAAGTTATTATTCGGAAAAGATTTCCTGTCAAACCATGCCGATCATTTTATTACGGGCGCTATGCAGGTGCCTAATTTTTTAAATTACCTCCGCGAAAACGTGCTCATTATTACCCCCGGCGACCGTGGCGACATTATTATCAGCGCATTACAAGCTAATTTATCTATCAGTTATCCGAAAGTGGCCGGAATTATACTTACAGCCGGGTACGAGCCGGAAGAGCCTATTGCCAGGTTGATAAATGGCTTACAAACTGTTGTGCCTATTATTGCAGTAGGGTCGGGGACATTTCAAACCAGTGTTGAAGTAGGCGCCATCCGCTCGAAGATCACGCCTGATAACACAAAGAAAATTCTATTGGCAATTGACACCTTTAATAAGTACATTGGCATAGCTGAACTGGATAAGCAATTAATTACTTTTAAGCCCTCGGGTATCACGCCCCGAATGTTCCAATACCAGTTGGTAGAATGGGCGAAAAGCTCGAAAAAACACATTGTGCTGGCCGAAGGTTTTGATGAGAGAATACTGAAAGCCACAGCGCGCCTGGTGAACCAGGGAATTGTTGACATAACCCTGATTGGTGACACGAATGAGATCCAGGCGATTATAAAGAGGCTTAATATTAACCTTGAACTTGATAAAATAAAGATAGTTAACCCTGCTTACGATGTGCATTACGATGATTATGTGAATACGCTTTATGAATTGCGCAAAAACAAAAATGTTACCCTCGAAATGGCCCGCGACCTGATGACTGATGTGTCCTACTTTGGGACGATGATGGTGTACAAAGGTGATGCGGACGGAATGGTATCAGGCGCTGTTAATACTACCTTGCATACTATAAGGCCGGCTTTGCAATTCATTAAGACCAAGCCCGGCACATCACTGGTTTCATCTGTGTTTTTTATGTGCCTGCCCGACAGGGTCTCTGTATTTGGCGATTGTGCCGTCAATCCTAATCCAACTGCCGAACAGCTGGCCGAGATCGCAATATCTTCAGCCGACAGCAGCAAACGGTTTGGGATTGAACCAAGAGTGGCCATGCTTTCCTATTCATCCGGAGCATCCGGAGAAGGCGAGGACGTTGAAAAGGTGCGCCGCGCTACCGAAATCGTAAAATTAAAGCGGCCGGATTTAAAAGTGGAGGGACCGATTCAGTATGACGCGGCTGTTGATCCCGCAATAGGCAGCAGCAAGTTACCCGGCTCGGAGGTCGCCGGAAGGGCGAGTGTGCTGATCTTCCCGGATTTGAATACCGGGAACAATACTTACAAAGCAGTACAGCGTGAAACCGGGGCGCTGGCTATAGGCCCGATGCTTCAAGGCTTAAGGAAGCCTGTTAATGACCTCAGCCGTGGCTGTACTGTTGATGATATTTTTAATACAGTAGTAATTACAGCAATACAGTGCCAGGATACTGAAAAATAACGCGAATAAAGAGTCAAGTCAAGAACCAGGATTTAAGACTTAGAAAAAATTAGCGTAGTCCGCCAGCTGGCATTTATCAAAGAAATAAAGACATGAGTTTTTAATAATTTGCACATCTGAAATCTGCACATTCGCACATTCTCCCGTCTTGATTCTTGGCTCCTGGTTCGCATAAATTAAAAAAACTATAGATGAACATATTCGTCATAAACTCGGGCAGCAGCTCTATCAAATACCAACTATTCAAAATGCCTTCGTCGAGCCCTGTTTGCAGCGGTTTGGTTGATCGCATTGGCTTGGAAAATTCGACGATAACACATAAAACTTATAGTAATGATGAAGAAAAAGTTTTCACTTATTCGGTTGAAGTTTCGGATCACGAGGAAGGCTTAAAACAAGTGGATTCATTGCTTACTGACAAAGAAATCGGTGTGATAGAAAGCACTGGGGAAATAAATGTGGTAGGGCACAGAGTAGTGCATGGCGGTGAAACCTTTTCTGCCCCAACAATTATCTCAGCCGAAGTAAAAGAAAAAATAAAGCAAACTTTCCAGCTGGCGCCGCTTCATAACCCCTCGGCTTTTCGCGGAATAGAAGTTGCCGAAAAGATATTTTCGGAAGCTGTACACGTTGCAGTATTTGACACGGCATTTCATCAAACGATGCTGCCAAAGGCTTATCGTTTTGCCATCCCGAATTCATTTTATACCGATTATAATATCAGGGTATACGGTTTCCATGGTACAAGCCATAATTATGTAACACAAAAAGCCGCCGAATATTTAAATAAAAGCGACTCAAAGCTGATAAGTATTCATCTTGGTAACGGTTGCAGCATGGCGGCGGTAAAAGACGGAATGTCTATAGATACGAGTATGGGATTTGGCCCGCTCAGCGGGCTGATAATGGGCACCCGTTCCGGGGATATTGACGGTACCATTATTTTTTACCTCGTTAACCAATTGGGGTATGATATTGAGCAGGTAAGCAATTTATTAAACAAGCGCAGCGGCATGCTCGGTTTAACCGGGTTTAGTGACATGCGCGACATTAGGAAAGCTATTCTTGAAGGGGATCACAATGCTAAACTTGCCTATGATATGTATGCCTACCGTATTAAAAAATATATCGGCGCTTATGCAGCTATACTCAATGGGCTCGATGCGGTTATTTTTACCGCAGGTGTGGGCGAAAACGATACTTTGACCCGCGAAATGGTATGTTTGGATATGGAATACCTGGGAATCAGCCTGGATTTGGACAAAAACAATGTCCGCAATGGCGGCATAATGGAAATTAACAAGCCCGAATCTAAAGTGAAAATTTTAGTGGTACCTACCAATGAGGAATTGGAAATTGCCAGTCAATGTTTTGAGTTATTAAAATAAACTAAACCATCAAACCCTTCCTGAACTCATTGGGCGTTACCCCCTCAAAGCGTTTAAACAGTTTAAAGAAATAGCTCAAATTATTGATCCCTACTGCATAAGCGGCCTGGCTGATAGTAACATTCACGTCTTTAAGTAGCTTTTTTGCCATTTTCATGCGCTCGTGGATAATAAAATCTACGGGGCTTATACCAAATTCCCGTTTAAAGCACCTGAAGAAGCTTGGCTTGCTCATATAACACAGGCTGCTCAGTTTATCGATAGTGATTTCTTCATGCAGGTGCGTTTTTATAAATTCAACAACATAAGCAAAACGGTTTGTGCCGGTGTGTTTATGGTAGTTATCAAGTATTAATTTTCTGGCCTGGGTTTGCATCAGCCGGATGAGCAGCTCCTTTAATGTAAAATCGGCTATTACGTCTTTTGCAGCAATATTTTCCGTGCTTATGTTCAGCAGCCTGTCGACAGCCGATGCGATCCCTGAGGTGTTTTGTAAATGAAAGCAGGTGAGGTCGATTTTCCAGGTATCGTGCTTTTCTATTTTCGGGTAATTTTCATTAAGCAGTTGTAAGGTATCCTGCAAAATACCAGTCTGCACGGCCAGGGCGATACATTGCGTGGGGTGATTGCCGTCAGCTTCCGGGAAATCGATAATCATTTCCTCATGCTCAGGCACAATTACAGATTCGCCCGGCAAGTAATCAAAAGTTTCCGTACCAAAAAGATGCATCACCTTTTTCCCGCGCAGCATCGAGGTCAAAACTATATCATTAAAAACAAGCTTTATTTTTTCTGATCGGCGCCTGGTCTCAAAAACATTCAGCTCACAATGTTCTAACGTATAAACCGACCGGTTTTCTACCAGCGTCGTCAGGTCCTTTTCGGGTCTTAAGGGCAGTAATTTTGGCTTAAAGTTAGGCCGCATGTTTAATTAATAATAAAAATCAATTTGGCTATAATAAAGGTACAAATAAAACAGTATGCGAAGATTAATATTTTAATGCATAAAACTGATATTATACTGCATAGATCCGAACGCTAACCCCCATAGCTTTACGATACCGATTATATTAGAAAATTATGGCAACCCAATTAGAAGAACAGCACCTTGTAGCAAGGCCCGCGTTTAAAGAGCATTATGACAATTTTATAGGTGGCGAATGGAAGGCCCCCCTTACCGGACAGTATTTTGAAAATATTTCTCCTATTGACGGTCAGGCGTTCATCAGGATCGCCCGTTCTGGAAAAGACGATGTTGAACTGGCGCTTGATGCCGCACACAAAGCATTTAAAACCTGGTCGCATGCCTCGCCAACGGAAAGAAGCAAAGTTTTATTAAAGATTGCCGATGTAATGGAAAAAAACCTGGATTACCTCGCGGCGATTGAAACAGTTGACAACGGTAAACCCATCCGCGAATCCACAGCGGCCGATGTTCCGCTGGCAATCGATCATTTCAGGTACTATGCCGGTGTTATCCGCGGCGAAGAAAGTACTGTCACCGAACTCGACTCCAATACGGTTTCGTTAAATATCCAGGAACCGATTGGCGTTGTTGCCCAGATCATACCCTGGAATTTTCCCCTGCTGATGGCTGCCTGGAAAATGGCCCCGGCAATTGCTGTTGGTTGTACGGTGGTGATGAAACCCGCCTCACAAACCCCGGTAAGCCTTTTGGCGCTGATGGATTTGATAAAAGAGGTATTGCCTGCCGGGGTGGTGAACATTGTTACCGGTTTCGGCTCGGAAGTGGGCAAACCGCTGGCAAGCTCGCCGCGTGTGGCTAAGGTGGCGTTTACGGGCGAAACAACTACAGGCCGCCTTATTATGCAATACGCGTCCGAAAATCTTAACCCGGTAACTATGGAGCTGGGCGGCAAATCGCCAAATATATTTATGCCAAGCATTATGGATGCCGACGACGATTACTTTGACAAATGTATCGAAGGAGCCGTTTTGTTCGCATTTAACAAAGGTGAAGTTTGTACCTGTCCATCGCGTATATTGATACACGAAACAATTTACGACCGATTTATAGAAAGAGTGATTGAACGTGTTGAAAGTATAAAAATGGGACATCCATTAGATCCTTCAACAATGATGGGACCCCAGGCATCAAACGACCAATATGAAAAGATACTTGAATATATCGAAATAGGCAAGGAAGAAGGGGCTGAAGTGCTCACCGGCGGCGCCAAGAAATATTTGGACGGATTAGCGGGCGGCTATTATATTGAGCCAACCGTTTTAAAAGGGCATAATAAAATGCGCGTATTCCAGGAAGAAATATTCGGCCCTGTTGTTTGCGTTACAACTTTTAAAAACATCGAAGATGCCATCGAAATTGCAAATGATACGATGTATGGTTTAGGGGCAGGCGTTTGGACAAGGGATGCGCACGAATTATACCAGTTGCCAAGGGCTATACAGGCGGGCCGTGTTTGGGTAAACTGCTATCATGCATATCCTGCACATGCACCCTTCGGCGGTTACAAAAAATCAGGATTCGGGCGCGAAACCCATAAAATGATGCTGAGCTACTACCGCCAGAATAAAAATATGTTGATATCTTATGATAAGAAGAAGCTGGGATTTTTTTAGTTGAAATGTTGGTTAAGCAAGCACCACGGTACTGCTGTGGTGCTTTTTTAATTTTATATCATTATGAGGACGAGTGAAAGAGTTTTAGTAACAGCGGCAGCGGCAAAGATAATCAGGCAACTGCGCGAGGAACATGGCGAACTGATGTTTCATCAAAGCGGGGGCTGCTGTGACGGCTCACAGCCCATGTGTTTTGAAAAAGGCGAATTTAAAGTTGGTGTGAACGATGTTTATTTGGGCGATATAGAAGGCTGCGGCTTTTTTATGAACCGCGACCAGTTTGAATATTGGCAGCATACGCAGCTCACTATTGATATTACGCCTGGCCGCGGATCGAGCTTTTCGCTGGAAATACCAATGGGCCTAAGATTTATAGTCCGATCAAGATTATTTACGGACGAAGAAACAAGAGACTTGCAACCGGTTATATCGGGTGAGGAGTATCATGAATTGCAGCAGTTATAATTAATGACAATTATATCAAACGTTCAATTCCTCTGACCAAATAAAATTTCACTTAAGGATAATAAAGACCTCAGTAGGTTACTGTTAATTGAGGTTTTTTCGTTTTGAGGTTGATGTAGCCTGAACTATCGGTAACTTATAATTGTCATTAATTCCCCCTCTTATTGTCATGTATGCCGCCCTTTGAAATGTTTAAATGGCTGTATGTTTGTATTGTAATCGTTTTAAAAGCGTACAATTATTTAAATATTCAGTTAACATGACACAAATTAATGCATACGTTGGTTTTAACGGCAAGTGCCGTGAGGCCATGAGATTTTATCAGGAATGTTTGGGTGGCGAATTAGCCTTGCAAACAATTGAAGAGTCGCCGATAGCAGCTCAATGTCCGTCAGCAATGCAACACCAGATACTACATTCATCTTTAAGTAAAGGTTCGTTATTGTTATTAGGTTCAGATATGGTTGGCCCGGATGGATATACCAAGGGAAACAATGTTGCCCTTTCTCTGAATTGCTGCAGCGAGGATGAAATTAATTCCTTTTATACTAAACTTTCTGCCGGGGGCAAAATAATGGACCCATTAAAAGAGCAGTTTTGGGGAGCCCTTTTCGCAGCTTTTACAGACAAATTTGGTATAAACTGGATACTGAATTACAATAAGAACCAATAAATAAGTCAAAAGTCTTTAGCTGCAAGTCCTAAGTCGGATTATTTTCATTTTTGACTTAGGACTCAAGACTTAGACTAAGCGCCAATTTATGAATGACGCGAAGCAGGATACCCGGTTTTATTTACAGCACTAAAAAACAACCGGAAATTCGTAATAACCAGCTAATATTTGATGCAAACCCGAGCCGTCGGCTTTAAGTTTATACAGACCGAAATTTGCCGGGTAGTCCGCATTTGATACATAGATTTCATTGCCATCTGCAGACCACGATGCGCCTACGAGCATATTTGGATTGTTATTATCGTAGGAAATGATGGTTTTTATATTAGTACCATCAATGTTGCATATAAATAAGCCGTTACTTAAATCAAATAAGATTTTTTTACCATCGGGGGATATTCCCAGAAAATCCACGGGAAGCATTATGTACTTTAAATTGCTCCCATCCTCATTAATTGAATAGATGCCTCCAGTGGTGTGGCTGCCGCTGCCGTAAAAATATATTTTCCCGTCCGACGACCAATGAATATTGGCAACCGCACCGTTATCATTCGCAAAGTTTGTGATCCGTTGCTCGGATGTGCCATCAACATTAGACACATAAACATCGTATTTATAATCATCAACTAAGCTTTTTGCATAAACCAATTTTTCTCCATCGGGCGAGAAAGAAGCGAAATCCACCTCATTTCCTTTTACCACACTTTTGAAATTGTCCCCGGTAATATCGATTATACAAAGGCTGCGGTCGGTACCACTTTGATTGCCATGTATAAATAAAACCTGCTTTCCATCCGGCGACCAGGAGGCGCGGTAGCTGTAATACCCTGAATCTGAACCTGTAATTGGCGTTATTTTTGAACCATCGAGGTTTGAATAATAAATAGAAGTATATGGGCTTGGAAATATCGATTGACTTGGGTTAAATGATTTATTAAATGATTCATCTGCATCAAAAAGCAAATATTTCCCCGAATAAACCGGGGATGTTTGTACTATATTGTTTATTTGAGCATCCTTTTTACAAGAGCATAGCGAGGCAAATGCAATAATCAACAACAGATAATTTGATTTCTTATACATCACACTTGAATAAGCGTATTATATCACACAAAGTTAAATACGAAATTGAAAATCCGACATCCGAAATCAAAAATTAATCCGCATCCGCTTCCATCAAGTACATTTCATCAATAGCTCTTGCATATTTCTTTTCGATCACTTTGCGTTTGGCTTTCATGGTAGGGGTGACCTCGCCATCATCAATACTGAAAGGTTTGCGTTTTACCTTGAAGTTTTTTATACGCTCAAACTTGGCCAGCTCGTGGGATAGCCTTTTTATATCCTGACCTATCCAGTTTACAATTTTCTTATCGTCAATAAACAATTCCGGTTTCTCAAAAAACTCATCATTTAAATTAAAGGCTTCCTGCAAGGTGTCTTTTGCCGGCACTACAATGGCGGTAATGTATTCACGTTTATCGCCCACTAAAAAAACCTGTTCAATTTTCGGGCTTTTTAAATAGGTGTTTTCAACCGGGGTAGGGTAAACATTTTTGCCATAGGCATTTACCAGCATATTCTTCAGCCTGTCGGTTATTTGCAGGTTGCCCTTGAAAAAACGGCCAATATCGCCGGTATGGAACCAGCCTTCGGGGTCTATAACCGAGGCGGTTTCTTCGGGTTTGTTCCAATAGCCCTTCATCACGCAATGGCCGCGTACTATGATCTCGCCTTCCTCCGACTGGAAGTCAGGTTTAAAAGTATCGTGCGTTTGTATGGTGTAAATATCTTTTATATCCACATTTTGTATAGCAACTTCAATTCCCGGTATAATGCGACCAACGGTTCCGTAAATGATACGGTCAGTTTCGGTGATAGACATAACCGGGGATGTTTCCGTTAAGCCGAAACCTTCCAGCACTTTTACGCCCAGGTCGCCGAAAAATTCACCTATGTTTTTTGGCAAAGCGCCGCCGCCTGATAACATCATCTTTAAACGGCCTCCTGTTTTTTCTTTTATTTTACTGAATACCAGTTTTTCGGCAATTTTATGCTGTTGCTTCAATATAAGCCCCGGTTTTTTGCCTTCTTCTTTTGCCTCCCTGTATTTGCGGCCAATTTTTAGCGACCACAGGAATATTTTTGCCTTAACACCACCGGCAGCAGTGCCGTTTTTCATGGCCTTGTCATGTATGCGCTCCAAAAGACGCGGTACGCAATTCATTACCGTGGGCCTTACTTCGGCCATGTTTTTGGCCAGCAGGTCCAGGCTTTGGGCGAAGGCCATTTTAGCGCCTGTATAAAGGCAAATATGATAGGTTGCCGTACGTTCAAATACGTGGGATAGTGGCAGAAAGGACAAAAAAACATCCGACTGTTCAATAATAGGTATCTGTATAAGGCTAACCCTCACATTTTCGGTAAGGTTGTAGTGGCTCAGCATAACCCCTTTAGGGATGCCTGTTGTGCCCGAAGTATAAATAAGACACGAAAGATCAGAGGGCAAAATTGCCTCACGGGCAATGTTGATAGCCGACCGATATTCATCAAGCAGTTTATTGCCTTCTTTTATCAATTCCTGAAGGCTGATCACCCCCGCGTTAAGGCGCAGTTTGTCTGTAAATTTTTCAAAGTCATCAAATGCCGGGATAATGCGTATTAATGCTAGGCAATTATTGGCAATTTTAAGCACTTTTCGCAATAAAAACGGGTTGCCAACCAAAATGGTGCGTGCGCCCGAGTCATTTAAAATATATTCTATTTCAGTCTCCGATAGGGTGGGGTATATGGAAGTATTTACAGCGCCAATTTGCTGCAGGGCCTGGTCGTAATAAACATAGTCGGGGCAGTTTTCAATGATTAAGGCTAAGCGGTCGCCTTTGGCAATGCCAATATCCAGCAGCCAAGCCGAGATGGGATCTATCTTATCCAAAGCCTGCCGGTAACTAATTTCTTCCCAAACATCATTTGCCTTGTAGGTCATAAAAGTATGGGTATCCGGATGGATGTTTTTTACAATATTGTGGATAAGACCCGGAATGGTTGATCTGTTGGTTTTGGCGCTCATTAAATTTAACCCGATTTATAAGGGTAACAAAGCTAACGATGATTTCACAGATTTGAAAAAGATTACATCGATTATTTCCGGGTCGTCTGTGGGGACACAGACTCCCATTCCCCGTTGCCTGTGTCCACCCATTCCCTGTTGTCTGTGTCCTCCCATTCCCGTTGTCTGTGCCCTCCCATTCCCCGTTGTCTGTGCCCTCCCATTCCCCGTTGTCTGTGTCCTCCCATTCCCCGTTGTCTGTGTCCTCCCATTCCCCGTTGTCTGTGTCCCCACAGACAACCGTAGCAGGAATGGAATCACCGAATATAAACAACACCCATCGTATGTGTACTGCGCAACTTCACGTATTTTTAGACGAACTTAGGCAAACGAATGACCCTATGCTAAACAAGTTTAAAGTTGACCGAAACAGCAGAGATCATCAATTTTGGCAAAGAGGAGGCTTGCCAATTGTTATGTTTAACAGGAAAATATTGGAACAGAAATTAGATTATACTCATTTCAATCCATTGCAGCCACACTGGAATTTAGTGGCCGATCCAAACGATTACTATTATTCTTCCTGCTCCTTTTATGAACAGGGAGATACTAAGTTTAGTTGGCTAACGCATTATATGGACGTGTTTTGAAACCATTCGTAAGGTTATCGATGTAATCTTTTTTATAAAATCGGTGAAATCAAACGGAAAAACTTTCTCCGCAGCCGCAGGTGCGGCTTGCATTTGGGTTATGAAAGTTAAAACCTTTGCCATTAAGCCCGTCCGAAAAATCAAGCTCAGTGCCGGCAAGGTAGAGGAATGACTTCATATCAAGGGCAAAGCGAATACCTTTGTCTTCAAAAAACTGGTCGCCCTTTTTTATTTCGTTATCAAAATCTAAATTATATGATAACCCTGAACAACCACCTCCCTGGACAGACACACGCAGGAAGTAAGATCCATCGAGCCCCGAATCCTGCATTAAATGTTCTATTTTGCTTTTCGCCTTATCAGTTACTGTTACCATTTTTGAGATTTGAGATTTGAGATTTGAGATTTGAGATTTGAGATTTAATTTCTCAAATATTCAAGTCCAAATCAGTTCACATAATTAGTTAGCGCAAGTCTCAATACTCACATCTAACATCTCACATCTGATTAATGATGCACTTTTTCGCTTCCGATGGCTTCCATGCCATTTTTTACGCGGTAATCATTAATTGCTGCTTTTATTGCATCCTCGGCTAATACCGAGCAGTGGATTTTTACCGGCGGAAGCGATAATTCTTCAACAATATCCATGTTGTCGATTTTCATGGCATCGTCGATACTTTTGCCTTTTAGCCACTCGGTAGCCAATGACGATGATGCAATTGCTGATCCGCAGCCGAATGTTTTAAATTTAGCGTCAGTGATCGTATTGTTGTCATCAACCTGTATTTGCAGGCGCATAACGTCGCCGCATTCAGGTGCACCAACCAAGCCTGTACCTACTTTGTGGCTGCTTTTATCTAAAGTGCCAACATTGCGCGGGTTTGTGTAGTGATCGATTACCTTATCTGAATAAGCCATATTTTTATAATTATTGAATTATTGAATTATTGAATTATTGAATTATTGAATTATTGAATTTATTTAAACCTGCAATTTTCTAAATCCGAAATCGTAATTCCGAAATCCGAAATTCCTCAGTGTTCCGCCCACTCTATTTTGCTCATGTCTATGCCTTCTTTAAACATTTCCCACAGCGGCGAAAGGTCACGAAGATGAATAACCGATTTTTTTGTTACTTCAATGGCATAATCCACTTCTTCTTCGGTGGTAAACCTTCCCAAACCAAAACGTATCGAAGAGTGCGCCAAATCATCAGACAGACCTAAACTTTTTAATACGTATGATGGCTCCAGCGAAGCTGATGTACAAGCGGAGCCTGATGATACCGCCAGATCCTTCATCGCCATCATTAGCCCTTCACCTTCAACATATTTGAACGAAATATTTGCTACATGCGGTAAGCGATGTTCAGTATTGCCGTTTACATAGCTTTCTTCCAGCTCCAATAACGACGATTGCAGTTTATCGCGCAAAGCTGATAAACGTTTTGCTTCGCTTTCCATTTCCTGCATGCATAGTTCACAGGCTTTGCCCAAACCAACAATGCCCGGTACGTTCAATGTGCCCGAACGCATGCCGCGCTCGTGACCGCCGCCGTCCATTTGTGCCGTTACCTTAACCCTTGGGCCTTTACGGCGAACATACAATGCACCGACGCCTTTAGGGCCGTATATTTTATGTGCCGATAAAGCCAACAGATCGATGCCATCAGCAATAACATCTACCGGTATCTTGCCAACGGCCTGTACGGCATCTGTCATAAATAGGGCGCCATGCTTATGGGCGATTGCCGCAATTTCTTTAATTGGCTGTATCACACCGATCTCGTTATTGCCGTACATTATCGAAACCAAAATGGTATCACTGCTCATGCTTTGTTCAAGCAGGTCAAGATCAATCAAACCATCTTCCATTACGGGGAGGTAAGTTACCCTGCCACCCATTTTTTCTACGTGTTTGCAGGCGTCAAGCACCGCTTTATGCTCAGTAACCGAAGTTATAATATGATTGCCTTTGTCCTTATACATTTCAAATACACCTTTTATAGCCAGGTTATCTGATTCCGTAGCGCCCGATGTAAAGATGATCTCCTTTTCGCTGGCGCCAATTAATTTGGCTACCTGTTCACGTGCATAATCGACGGCTTCTTCGGCTACCCAGCCAAATGGATGGTTACGGCTTGCCGCGTTGCCAAATTTTGTGGTAAAATAGGGCAGCATGGCATCCAGTACGCGCGAATCCATAGGTGTAGTGGCATTATTATCTAAATATATAGGAAGATTCATACTCTTTAAGCGATTAACAATACAAAGGTATATAAAGTTTATTTAAAATCATTAAAAATAAGGGGAAAATACAATCATCCCGCCAATTATTTACAATATTTGGACATGAACAAGATAGAGCATATAGGTATAGCGGTAAACGACCTAAAAATTGCGGGCAATCTTTATGAAAAGCTATTAAATTCAACAATCTACAAAATTGAAGAAGTGCCATCGGAAGGTGTTAAAACCGCTTTTTTACAAAGCGGCCCCAACAAAATAGAGTTGCTGGAAGCAACATCTGGCGATAGCCCGGTAGCAAAATTTATTTCCAAAAAAGGGGAGGGGATACATCATATTGCCTTTGACGTAGAAGATATTGTTGCCGAAATGGAACGGCTTAAACAGGAAGGGTTTGTGCTGTTAAGTGATGAACCCAAGCACGGCGCAGATAATAAACTGGTTTGTTTTGTGCATCCGAAGAGTGCGGGCGGGGTGTTGGTGGAGTTGTGCCAGGAAGTTCATGGATCATAGTTCATGGTTCATAGCACAATGCATCTATCATTCACTATGGCGGATATAAAGAACCTGGCTCATTCAGGCAATCAGCTGCATACAGCGGCGTTTGCGATTGGGATTCATTGTCTTACGAGACAATGCAACTAAACCAAATACTTGGAAGAAGGATAAAATGGCCGCATAAATAAATATAAAGATGTTTGAAAAAACCTGTATTTGCGTTAGCGATGGGAGCGGATACCGGCCTGTGACTAAGGCCCTGTGCAGTATGAGCGTACAGCACGGGCCACAGGCAACCCCCAAATAGTACGCCGTTTATTTAGCTTTACATCCCAGTCCTCAACTGAGAAAAACCGATCAATTCTACAATCGTTATTTAAATAAACTTCGTCTGACTTACTGCCCTACAGAAAATACCTACAAAATGGTATGCGTGGCACAAAACTCGCCAAGTTTCATACCTACGGCATGTAAATAATTTTAATTTTATTTTCTACCGATATTTTGCA
The DNA here is from genome assembly GCA_036758125.1 of Mucilaginibacter sp. Taxonomy (GTDB): domain Bacteria; phylum Bacteroidota; class Bacteroidia; order Sphingobacteriales; family Sphingobacteriaceae; genus Mucilaginibacter. The sequence goes on along the minus strand of DAIOXE010000010.1, from coordinate 144,897 downwards.
CCTACGGCGCATTTGGAAAATATCATAGGCTTATCACATTTTCTTAACGACCGAGCTTTTGCACTACGGCGCATTTTTAAAATATCATAGGCTTATCACATTAGCTTAACAACCGAGCTTTTGCACCTTACGGCGTATTTGTAAAATACTACATTCCCTTAACCAGGTGCCGCTAATTTCGTTCACCAACATCGCAAATCACTATTTTCAAAAACATCTTCCTACATTAAAAATAAATCTCTACATTTGCACCTCTTTTTAGAAAGAAAGCTTAATACGATGAAAAAAGATCTGCATCCAAAAAATTATAGATTAGTTGTTTTTAAAGATATGTCGAACGACTATGCTTTTTTAACCAAATCATGCATCGATTCCCGCGAATCAGTTAAATGGGAAGACGGTAACGAATATCCGTTGGTGAAATTAGAAATTTCGCATACCTCACACCCGTTTTATACCGGTAAAATGAAACTGGTTGACACCGCAGGGCGTATTGATAAGTTCCGTACCCGTTACAACAAAAAATAGATTTTGTTCTATTAAAATATTTATAAGTCTCCTGTACATCGGGGGACTTTTTTTATTTTTGCACCATGGCAATTATCCTTTTTGACGATAACGCGCACCAAACCCTTCTGCCTTTAACGTTTACACGCCCCGTTGCCGATTTGCGCATTGGGATACTTACCATCGCCGAAAAGTGGGCCAAACATTTAAACAGCCACTTTTCTTTTCATACACAAACATGGCTGCAAGGTAAATTTCCGATAAAAATTGAAGCAGATAACTTGTTTATTTACGGCGGTTTATGCCCGGATGAGCGTTTACTGGAAGCGATTGGGCGTTTGCAAAATGGGGAAGCGCTAAAATATGAAGACAAGCTGTTGGCTGTAAAACTAAAAGAAAGCGATGCCTTAAGTTTTGATCCAAAAGGAGCGTTCCGCGATATTGTTAAATTTGAACATATCCCGGTGATAATCCGTTATCCCGAAGATATTTTCAGGAAGAACGATATTGAATTACAAAAAGATTTTAAGCTAATCACTAAAGGACGCACAAGCGCTGCAATCAGTTCAACCAACGTTATAATAGGCAATGATTTTTTTGCCGAAGAGGGTGCGGTTGCTGAATGTTCAACTTTTAATACTAACGGCGGGCCGATTTACCTTGCTAATAATACGGAAGTTTGGGAAGGCGCCCATATCCGCGGCGGATTTGCCCTTTGTGAACAATCACAGATAAAAATGGGCGCGAAAATATACGGGGCTACCACTATCGGTCCGTACTCAAGGGTTGGCGGGGAGCTGAATAATGTGGTGATCTGGGGTTATTCATCAAAAGGACATGAAGGTTACCTGGGCAATGCGGTGCTTGGCGAGTGGTGTAATATCGGCGCCGACTCTAACAACTCGAACCTGAAAAACAACTATCATGATGTAAAGCTTTGGGATTATACTATGCAGCGTTTCCGTAAAACTGGTCTGCAATTTTGCGGGTTAATTATGGCGGATCATGCCAAATGCGCCATAAATACCATGTTTAATACGGGAACAGTAGTAGGGGTGAGCGCCAATATTTTCGGTGCTGGTTTCCCCCGTAATTTTGTGCCCGATTTTGCATGGGGAGGCGCACAAGGATTTGAAGTTTATTCAATAAAGAAGATGTTCGAAACAGTCGAAAAGGTATTTGCCCGCCGCAACCACCGTGTTTTTGATGAAAACGAGCAAAATATATTGCGGAAAGTATTTGAATTAACGCAGGAGTTTAGGCGGTTTTAGAGGCAGGAATGTAGAGACGCAATATTTTGCGTCTCTGAACGATTGATTTCATTTACAGATTAACAACACGAACATTTACAAACATTAGGGTCCGAGACGCAAAATATTGCGTCTCTACATAAAAATAAACTTAATCAACTAATTAACATGAGAAAAAAAATTGTTGCCGGAAACTGGAAAATGAACCTTGATTATAACGAGGGCTTAAGCTTATTTTCGGAAGTAATCAATATGGTAAGGGATGAGGTAACCGGTCACCAGGAGGCTGTGGTATGCAGTCCGTTTATTCATTTGCACAGCCTGGTGAAACTGGCAAGGGGTTATGGCAAAGTGTCTGTAGGCGCCCAAAATGCACATCAGGCAGAATCAGGCGCGTACACCGGCGAGGTATCTGCAAAAATGATCCACTCGGTTGGGGCTTCCTACGTTATACTGGGCCATTCGGAACGCCGCCAGTATTTTGGCGAAAGCAATGAGTTGCTGGCAAAAAAGACGGATATGGTATTAAAACACGACCTGAAACCAATTTTTTGCATCGGTGAAACTTTGCAGCAGCGGGAAGCCAATCAACATTTCGACATTATAAAAAGCCAGTTGCAGGAGGGCATTTTTCATCTTGATGAAAGCCAATTTTCTCATTTGGTATTAGCCTACGAGCCTGTATGGGCAATAGGCACTGGTGTAACTGCGTCGTCTGACCACGCGCAGGAAATACATGCTTTAATCCGCAAAGAAATCGCAGGAATGTATAATCAGCAAGTGGCTGATAACACAACTATACTATATGGCGGCAGCTGCAATCCAAAAAATGCCCCGGAACTGTTTGCTCAGCCCGATATTGATGGCGGGTTGATTGGCGGAGCATCATTAAAATCAAGGGATTTTGTAGATATTGTGAAGGTGTTTAATTTTTAGAGGTTAGAGATTGGAGATAAGAGATCAGTTAAAAACACAAATAAGAGGTTAGAGGTTTGGCAAATGTCTTTCGTCCATTACCAATTTTCGACTAATCTCCAATCTCCAACTTCTCATCACTGCTAAAAAGCATGAAAAAGCTGTTAAAAGTTCTTTTGCCTCCATTTATCGGCTTTGCTGTTTATTTTTTAATTGTAAGGTACAGTGGCGTATATTTTTCGCTCCGTCCGAATGAAATGGGAGGGGGAAACCTCGAGGCTTTTATGGCTTATTACAGGTATTTGATGCCTTTGTTATTTACCGTTTCTGTATTAACGCAGCTGCTAATAGTGGCTCCGATATGGCGCAAAGCAAAAGATAAATCCGGCAGCTGGAGAATAAGAGCTGTGATTTTCCTGGTGTTGGTTTGTATTTTATTCTCCTTCGGGATGAGTTATGCCATTTGGGACAAGTTCAGTGGCGTTTATCATTTAGTTAAGCTGTTTTCTTTTTTTACTGCTGTTCAATTGTTTTACTGGACTATCAATTTATTTGTACTGAAATTGTTGAGATAGGAGATTAGAGGTTGGAGATAAGAGGTTGGGGGAAAGCCCACCTATAAACTAACCTCCAATCACCAACCTCTAATCACTGAAACCATGAACTACTACGAACTCCTTTTCACTACCCTGCCAACTGAAGACTACCATCAGGACCTGCTGATCAATGCTTTGGGTGAGATCGGTTTTGATACTTTTGAAGAACTGGATTTTGGGTTTAAGGCTTATATCACAACTGCTGAGTTTGATAAAAAAAAACTGGACAAGCAATTGTCCCTTTACCAGGAAATGTTCCCTTTTAGTTACGAAATAACACTGATCCCACAAAAAAACTGGAACGAAGTATGGGAAAGCAACTTTGAGCCTATTGCGATTGCTGATAAAATTTTCGTCAGAGCTACCTTTCACCAGCCCAGGCCCGAATTTAAATACGAGATCATAATCGACCCGAAAATGGCTTTTGGAACAGGCCATCATCAAACAACTTCCATGATGCTTGAACTCATGCTTGAAACGGATTTTACACATAAAAAAGTGCTTGATATGGGCTGCGGCACGGGTATTTTAGCCATCATGGCCTCCAAATTGGGTGCATCAGCAATAACAGCTATAGATTATGATCCCGTTTGCTATGCAAGCGCCATTGAAAATGCCCAGTTAAACCAGGTTAATAACGTAACTCCGCTTTGCGGCTCAAAAGAAGTTATACCCAATGAACAATTTGACATTATTTTAGCGAATATAAACCGGAACATTTTACTCGACCAAATGCAGCGTTACTGCGAAGTTTTAAAGTCCGGCGGCGAAATATATTTTAGCGGTTTTTATGAAACACCTGATTTGGATATGATTAAAGCAGAAGCCGCTAGATATGGCTTAACGTATATCAAATATAAAAAAGATAAAGAATGGGTGGCGGCAAAATTTACGAGGGAAAAGATGTAGCGGGCTTTGGAAACTTAGTATATCTGACAGCCTTTCTCTTAAAAATTATCGATGTTTCAAATTGGTTAAACAGCGGAATACTGCATGAAAAGATTTGAATTGAACTTAAAATAAAATTTTATTCAAAATTGTTGATAATTAGATAGATATTAAATAATATTGTAACTTTATTAACTTTCGGGAAACCATACACGTAGTAAAGCAGTATGAAAACACTTGGGAAAAAAATCAGGTTATTACGGCATCAAAAAGGATGGAGCCAGGAAGATGTTGCAAAAAGGTTAGATATTTCAATTCCTGCCTTTTCTAAAATTGAAACTGGTATTACCGATATTAATTTATCGCGGCTTGAGCAAATCGCTATCTTGTTCGAGATGTCGGTTGTTCAATTACTTACCTTTAGTGATGGGGAACATGATCAAAAATCTGTGAGCGAGTTGGAGACTATTAACAAAAAACTAATGGACCGCGAGACTGAGGTTATTGATCTGCAAAAGAAGGTTATTGAGCTATTTGAAGAATTGCGCCATAGCAAAGTAACTGCCTGATGGGAAGTCATTGGTCATTGGGTCATTAGTCATTAGGTCATTAGGTCATTGGTTGAAGTTTGAAATATTACCGTCGTTAATTACAATCCTGAAATAAATCGCATCACATTATTTTTCTTCAAAAATATAGCGCATTGTTAGATGTTTTTTCCCGAATACAGCTCCCATAGCCTTGTGCATCGCTAACATTTTTTCATTGAAATCGCCCACCCAGGATAGTTCAAGTTGTGTATACTGGTTTAGGGGCAAAACATATTCGCCAAGCGTAATAAAAAGCCCCGATTCCAGGCCGTGATTTTGGTATTTTTGCTTTGTGCCCATAACAATTGCCCTCATCCTCGAAACGCCCCGCCATTTTTTGTATACAAATTTAAGTTTCCCTGCCAGGTTCAGTTTGCCTTTTAATGGTTTTATCATCGGGTTTGCATCCGGCAAAACTATCAGAAAAGATGCCGGTTCGCCGTTCACGTAGGCAAACCATATCAGGTTTTCATCCATCAAAGGCTTCATTTTTTTAAAGCTTTCTGAAATAGTTGCACGAGTTACGGGGACAAAATTTTCAAAATCTTTCCAGGCATCATTGTAAATTTCCATAAAATCAGCTGCAAACTTGTCAATTTCTTTCGCCTTTAGATGTTTGAACTCATAACCGGGCTTTTTAGTTACCCATTTGGCAATTTTGTAAAATCTTTCCGGAAATGGTTTAAGTATATCTAAATGGTTGGTGATCTGGGCATATAATGTTTTAAACCCGTAGTGCTCAAAAAATGACTGGTAATAAGGCGGATTGTAATTCATACCATAGGAGGGAGGGGTAAATCCTTCAACCAGCAGGCCCCAAAAATTGTCGTTTTCACCAAAGTTTATCGGGCCGTCCATAGCCTGCATGTCATTATCTTTTAGCCATATTTTTGCGGTATCAAACAACAAGAAAGCAGCCTCTTCATTATTTATACATTCAAAAAAACCGATACCGCCGGTTGGCTGCTCATAATTGTAAGCCTTTTTATTGTTTATGAAGGCAGCAATACGCCCGATAAGCTGCCCATTTTCATCAGCCAGTATCCACCTGGTACATTTGCCGGTTTGATGAAAATTATTATTATTCGGATCAAATACCGCCTCAATATCATTATCAAGTGGACAAACCCAAATTTTATCATTCTTATAAATTATCCTGGCTGCGTTTAAAAAAGCCTCTTTTGCTGCCTTGGTTGTTACTTCGGTTATCGTCATGCGGGTATTTGATGAAACAACTATATAAAAAAAGCATTCAGAGGCATAATCTGAATGCTTTAAATTTAGTTTATATTTAAAAAATCAATAATCGTCGTCGTCGTCGTAATCTTCAAAATTCTCGTACCCCAAATCGTCTAAAGGGCCGTCATAATCATCGTCATCGTCATCAAACTTTTTTTTAGTCTTCTGATCAAGTATGCTATCATCATCATCTTCATCCTCGCCCGTGTTTTGAGAATCGATTTTCTTGTTTACAGGTTTTTTTGGAGTTCCCATTGCCATGAATTTTAGTAAAACTTTTTTCAATAATAATTTAAATGCATTAAAATGCAAATAGTAATTTTTTTTGACCCTGCTAATTGTATTTCTTAGTAAAAATAATCAAAATCATTTTCATAAAAATAAGATTTTTTAATTATTTATTTTTTTAAAATTATTCTGCATGTTCGCCTACTGACGCAGTATTGTCTGTAAACTCCTTTATTTGAGGCAATTCTTTTATACTATTAATGCCGAAATAATCCATAAAAATGTCGCTGGTGCCGTAAAGAATAGGTTTCCCAACAGATTCGGACTTGCCGATTATCGAAATTAGTTCTTTTTCGAGCAGTTTTTGGATGGAATAATCGCAGTTTACACCACGTATTTGTTCAATATCAGGTTTTGTTACCGGTTGTTTGTAAGCAATGATTGCAAGCGTTTCTATTGCTGCCTGGCTTAATTTCTTTTTTGCACGCTGCGCCTGCAGCAGGCTAATGACTTTGTGATAATTTTTCTTTGTTAAAAACTGGTAGCCATTGTTCATTTTTACCACTTCGATGGCGAAATGGTCATCTTGATATTTTTCGGTAATATGCCGGATATGTTTGTCTACTTCACTTTCAGTAAAATCCTGGTTGAATGCTGCCTGTAAACAATAAATAATTTCTTCCGTGCGTATGCTTTGTTCCGAAACAAATATTAGGGCTTCAATGTATTGTTCTATATCTTCCATCCGTTACAAATATATCATACATTAGGAAAGTTTTGAAGTCTGAAGACTAAAGTCAAAAGCACGGTAAGGGAAAAGTAAGATTTTCTTTTCCTAACCTCTAATCTCCAGTCACTAATCTCTGACTAATAATTAATTACCTGCTCCTCTATTTGTGCAGGTATTTCGCGCCATTCGTATTTTTGGGTGCGGAGCTGAGGTTCAAAACCAGCTTCTTTTATGGATTGCTGTATACCCTTTGCGGTGAAACGATGGGGCGCCCCCGCGGCTGATACTACATTTTCTTCGATCATGATGGAGCCAAAATCATTGGCGCCGGCATGAAGGCATATTTGCGCTACCTGCTTGCCGACTGTTAGCCACGAGGCTTGTATATTTTTGATGTTCGGCAACATAATACGGCTCAGCGCTATCATGCGGATATATTCATCGCCGGTAACATTGTTGGTGATACCCCTTACCTTACGCAGTAAAGTGCCGTCATCCTGGAACGGCCACGGTATAAAAGCTACAAACCCGTACGCCCCTTCCGGTTTTTCAGATTGTACTTCGCGGATCCAAACCAAATGCTCAAAACGCTCATCAATGGTTTCAATATGGCCAAACATCATCGTTGCCGAACTGGGCAGATTAAGTTTGTGCGCGGCGCGCATTACATCCAGCCATTCCTGGCCGCCGCATTTTCCTTTGCTGATGAGCCTGCGTACGCGATCGTTCAGTATTTCGGCGCCGGCACCGGGTAATGAATCAAGGCCGGCTGCTTTCAGTTCTCGCAAAACATCTATATGGCTCATGCCCTCCAACTTAGCCACGTGCGCGATTTCCGGCGGACCTAATGAATGAAGTTTTAATGTAGGGTATAGCTCTTTAAGCTGCCTGAAAGTATCGGTATAAAATTTTAAACCCAGATCGGGATGATGGCCGCCCTGCAACAGCAATTGATCGCCGCCATAGCGGAAAGTTTCTTCAATTTTCTGCTTATAGGTTTCAATGTCAGTGATATAAGCATCCTCATGCCCCGGACGGCGGAAAAAGTTACAGAACTTACAGTTGGCAATACAAACATTGGTAGTATTTACATTACGATCAATCTGCCAGGTTACTTTTCCATGCGGCACCTGTATTTTGCGTAATTCATTAGCGATGTACATCAGATCAGCCGTAGAAGCATTTTTATAAAGGTAAACCCCTTCCTCCTGGCTTAAAAATTCAAACCGCAAAGCACGTTGCAACAGATCGGGTATGTTCATGGAGACAAAGATACGAAGTTGGCAGATTGGTTGTATTTATTGATATTAGTTTGACGATTGTATTATTAAGGAAACTGCTTAAACCATACTATCATCAATGTATCTTGTATAATATTTATCGTCCTTAAATATCCATATAATTGTATATGCTCCTGCACCATCACTATCAGACATACTAATGTAAGTTGTATTTTTCGGGCCATGGCAAATACTTAATGTTTCTAAACGAGGTTCATAAAGATCGTTGAACGCATTAGTAGGGATAAAGATCAATTGTCCATTTTTTATAATCTTTAAAGATGTTATCACCTCTTTTGGAACTTCACCATCAGTGCCCCAAAAAACTTTACCGTCAATAAGTGATAACTCTGTTTTGTTATATGATAATTTATGTTTTCTTGAATTAAACGTAGCTTTTTTAACAGCGACCTTTAAGCTATCATTCTTGAAAACACAACTGTCTTTATGAACATTTTTTTTGTTAATTTTTTTCCAGCCGGAAAGTAGTGATACCCTACTTTTATGAATATAGCCCTCAAGCCAATTTGATTTATGATGATTATCATTTTGAACTTGCAGAACTTTCCACCAATTTGTCTTATTGGTTTCACAACCAAAAATATTGTATTTATAAATTTTACCGACTATAGGTGAGGAGGTATTTGGAGCTTTCCTGATATTAACAAAGCCATCACTGTCTTTAATAACAGCGTATGTTAAATCATCACTTAGAATAAATTCTGTCTGGGCATATGCAGAAAATCTTAAGCTTAACAGAAATATAAACGCGATAATAGTTTTCATATATCTAAGATACAACAATTCCCCCATCCAACCTCAACACCTTCGTCACACTGTCCGGTATTTCCTCCTGGTAATGCGTTACATAAATAAGCGTAACATTGCTCAATCCACAAATCGTATCTACCAATTTTTTAAAATGATGCTGCTGGCGCTCATCAAGGCCCTGGCAGGGTTCATCAAAAATCAGCAGATCGGGGTTTTTTATTAGGGCGCGGGCCAGCAGGCATAAACGCTGCGCGCTGGCAGGGATATTTTTTAACAGAACGGTGGCATACTTTTCTATTTCCAAAGCTTTCATCCATCGCAGCGCAGTTTCAGTTTTTGTTTTTTGTGACGGCCTGAACAAGCCCAGTGTATCATAATAGCCTGATTCAATCACCTGTAGACAGCTGTTATCCATGGGGAAATATTGATGCAGTTCAGGTGAGACAAAGCCAATTTTACTTTTTATATCCCAGATGCTTTCGCCGGTACCACGCTTTTTATCAAACAAGATAATATCATTAGCATAAGCCTGGGGGTTATCGCCGTTAATTAAACTTAGCAGCGTTGATTTACCTGCGCCGTTTGGGCCGAGCAGCGCCCATCTTTCTCCCGGCATTACTTGCCAGTTTATCTTATCCAGGATCACCTTATTGCCATACCTAACATGTATGTCAGTCATTTTTACAATGAATTCGTAATGTATTTTGGCAGTACCGGCATTTAGTAAGGCTTTAAGTTCCTCATTGTCAATTTCATCATCAGTGTCCATAACGAACAATTCAGCCTTAAAGTCCTCTTTAAGAAATCTTTGACTAATATTGCCATCCTTTAACACCGCTACATGTGTAATTGCCGCAGGTATTTCATGCGGCGATGTCGCCATTATTACCGAAATACCTGACGCAATGATCTCATCAACTATTAAATTAAACTCTTTTCTTGTTTGTACATCAAGCCCGGTTAATGGGTTGTCGAGTAATAATAAGACTGGGTTTTTTAGCAGTGCGGCGGCAAGCATAAGGCGTTTTGTCTCGCCATTCGATAGTTTTATCAGTTGCTTGTCCTGTAAATCAGTTAGTTTTAAAAGGGTGATTGCTTTTTCAAAACTCCAGTAAATGGGTTTATGGGCTACTATCGGTATAGCATGCAGATACTGTTCAACCGTTAAGGCATCTTCCGAATCAGATGAATTATAACGCTGCTGATAATAAAAATCGGTTGTATGCGAAAGGTTTTTAAAATGGTGTTTGCTTTCAACCAGGGCTATCAGTTTATGATAGGTGAGGGAGCAGTCACCATTTTCAGACTGTTTTATTAGTTCATCAAAAAAATGATATGCAATATTTCCCCCTGTTACGTTGAACCTGCCCACTATAGTCTGCAATAAGGCGCTTTTGCCCGATCCGCTTTCGCCGATCAAAGCCCAATGCTCACCGCGGTTAACCCCGAAGTTTAAATTGGTAAACAGGGTGTTGTTAAGGTATCTAACGGTTATGTGATTAATGGAGAATAGGGACGAGCTCATGGCTTATATTTGCCTGTAAAATTAAATTATTCGTTTATATGTAAGGGGAATAAAAGCTGAGATTCTATATCGGCAAACGCGCTCCGTTTACTCACCCGATCTGCGCTTCGCTGGATCACCCTCTCTTCGCCTGCGGCGGAAAGAGGGTGAAAAGGAATTAAAAATATTTTACTACCTTCCTTGATGCCTTCTATAATTGAATTGTGTCGTGAATTAAGACAACGGGAAACTCCTGCAGAAAAAGTTTTATGGGACAGTCTCCGCAATAGGAAATTGTTTGATCAAAAGTTTTTGAGGCAATACCCAATTTGTGTCATGTCGGCATTTGGCAGGTATTTATATTACATACCTGATTTTTATTGCCATACGGCTAAATTGGTCATTGAAGCAGACGGCCCTATTCATCTGCTAAAAAAAGAATATGATGATAATCGCGATGAAGCACTGAGATCCTTAAATCTAACGATCCTTAGATTTGAAAATGAACTAATATTAAACGATATTCAATTCGTTTTAAAAAAAATAAAAGAACATTTATAAGTTTCTTTTTTAAAAAATATAATATTTACCCTCTTTCCGCCGAAGGCGAAGAGAGGGTGGACGAGCGTAGCGACGTCCGGGTGAGTAAACGGAACGCGCCAGTAATTGTAGGTACGCGGAAAATAACCGATAAAACAAAAACGCCCCCGAAAATTCAGGGGCGTCTCTGTTTTTGCAAAAAAAATCAAATTACATTTTTTTCTTAGCAGTGTCTTTCATCATTTTTTTAGCTGTGTCGGTCATTTTTTTAGCTGTGTCCATCATTTTTTTAGCTGTGTCCATTTTAGCTGTGTCCATTTTAGATGAATCAGTTTTTGTGGTATCGCTACCGGCACCGCCTTTACCTTTGCAAGCAGCAAAAGAAACAGTGATCGCTAAGGCTAAAACGCCCAATTTGAAATAGTTTTTCATGTTAATTTTTTTTAAGTGATTAAATAGTTTTGCTTTTAATACCCGAAAAAGCAAAAGGTAACCCGTTTTTTTAAAATAAAAATTGCAGGTTACCTAATGCCGTAAAAAAATTAACAGAAAAAAACTAAACTTTATTTTTTCTTGGTAGTGTCTTTCTTTGTGGTGTCTTTTTTAGTAGAGTCAACTTTAACAGTTGAATCTTTTTTAACGGTTGAATCAACTTTTACAGTTGTGTCGGTAGTGCCGGTTTTTGAATTGCCGCTGCAAGCAGCCGCAGAAACAGCAATAACTAAAGCAAGGATACCAAGTTTGAATGAATTTTTCATTTTTTAAATTTTAAATGTGGATGTTTGGTAGTTAATACCTAAAATTATAAAAAGGTAACCCATTGGCTGGTTTATTGTTGATTGGGTTGATTATGTGAGTGGTTGATTAGTTGCAGATACTTTAACCATTCACTCAATCAACGACTCACCTAATCAACTATTCACTTTATTTATTCTTTTTGACAACAGTTTTCTTAACCTCGGTGTGTTTTGTAACAGTTTTGCTGACAGTATCCGTTTTGGCTTTGGAAGTGTCGGTGGCGGGTTTTGTTGTATCAACTTTTATTGAAGTGTCAGTAGTGCTTTTAACAGAGGTGGAAGTATCCGCTTTTGTCGTATCTGCAGAATTTCCTGACGTTTTGCTTTTGCAAGCAGCGAGAGATAAAGAAACTGCTATTGCTAAAAGAATGATTTTAAATGGATTTTTCATGGCGTTAAATATTTAAACTACTGATCATTAACAAATTTTATGAGGCAATGTTTGTTGGGGAAGTCCGAAAGTCGGAAAAGTCCGAAAGTCCGAAAGAAGCTGCAAATAGTCAGGAAGGAGAAAAATCGAACCAAAGGCTATTTTAAGATTCGCAAAGATTCCATGGGAGGATATTACTTAAATAAGGTATCTTTCGGACTTTCCGACTTCCGGACTAAAATGTATCTTTCCGGCTTTCGGACTTTTCCGACTAAAATATTTTTTTTACCAATAATGGGTTACAATTTCGCATAAATTGTATTAAGTAGTGAGTAAAGAGTCAAATAACGGAATCCCAACAGATAGTGAAGTAATACTGGGTATCCTTAATAATTCGGAAAGTGTGTTAAAGCGGTTGTATGTCGCTTATTTCCCGATGGTGCTGCAGTTAATTATTAATAATAGTGGCGACGGGGACGATGCTAAAGATATTTACCAGGAAGCAATTATAATCCTTTATAATAAAGTAAAAACGGGTGATTTTGAATTAAGCAGCAAGCTTAAAACGTATATTTATTCGGTTTGCAGAAGGCTTTGGCTAAAGAGATTAAGCCAAATAAGCCGGTATGGCGGGGATATAAAGGATTTCGAAGAGTATTTATCAGTTGACGATGAAACTGAGAATAATAACGAGCGGGATATACAGTTTAACAAAATGGGAGACGCACTCCGATTATTAGGCGAACCCTGTAAAGCTATTATAGAAGATTTTTATATAAATAACAGGTCGATGCAGGAGATCTGTGAAAGTTTTGGATATACCAATGCGGATAATGCCAAAACCCAAAAATATAAGTGCCTGCAAAGGCTGAGGAAACTATTTTTTCAGCAGAAATAAGGAGAATAGAGCCATGAGTGATGATCGACTATTAGAACAAATTGAAAGATACCTCAACGGGGAAATGACCCGGGAGGAACGCGCGCGTTTCGAAACACTTCGGAATGAGAACGCTGATATTAATAGCAAGATAACAGAGCACAAGCACTTTACCAGCCTGATAAAACAATATGGTGAACGCCTGGAATTGGAAAAACGCCTGAATGCTATACACGCTGAAATTGACGTAAATGCTTTGGAAGATGAACTGATGATCCATCCTTCATGGATTGTAATGCTATGGCGCAATCATCACTCAAAAATATCGGTAGCCGCTTCCATTGCAATTTTCACGGTATTATGTACGCTGTTTTTTACAGGGTATTTGAGTAACAGGGATACGAACTATGAAAAACTATCGCGGGAGGTTGGTCAAATCCAACAGACATTAAGGTCAAAGGGAAGCGGGTTAAAACCCTCACGTCCAAGGATTGATAACCCCGGTAATTTCAGGGGTACCGGTTTTGCAATTTCTTCGAATGGTTACATTGTAACGGATAACCACGTGATTAAAGATGCCGACTCTGTATATGTTCAGAGCCTCGACGGGAAATCGTACAAGACCAGGGTGGTGTATGCCGAACCGCAAACCGATATTGCAATTTTGCAGATAACCGACACTTCGTTTGTCAACCTGGGCCCGATCCCGTATGGCTTTAAAAGGGCTGAAAGCGATATTGGCGAAAACGTATTTACCATCGGGTATCCGCGGGATGCTATGGTTTTAGGTCCGGGTTACCTTACTGCGAGCACCGGGTTTAAAGGCGACACCACAACTTACCAGGTATCTATACCTGTTGATTTCGGCAATAGCGGAGGACCGTTACTTGACAACAAGGGTAATTTAATTGGAATTATAAACGCCAAAGAAACCCATGTTGAAGGGGCCTCATTTGCAATTAAATCAAGCTATTTGCTAAAAGCTATCCAGGATATACCTTCGGATTCCCTGAAAAAGCCTTTAAACTTAAATTCTAAAAATGTTTTGGCTAGTTTAAGCCGCGTGCAGCAGATTAAAAAATTACAGAATTATATTTTTATGGTTAAGGTTTATAATCAGTAAGGTTCCCCAAAAAACAAATATATATTTCAAGGACGCTCCGATGTATTTCGGGGCGTTCTTTATTTAATGCTATCTGTCAACTTCGCCGAGCACAAAATCTATTGAGCCAACAATAGCAATCAGGTCAGCAATCATTACGCCTTTGGTAATTTCGGGTAACACAGACAAATTATTAAAACTCGGGGCTCGGGCTTTTACGCGCGTTGGTATCTCCGATTTTCCGTCGGCCATAAAATAAAATCCTAACTCGCCCCTGGCGCCTTCACAGCGTACATAATAATCCTGCGGTTTAGGTATTGTTTTGCGCGGCAGTTTTGCACGTGGATCGAAATCGGGGGTTCGTTTTAGCTCTTTTTGAAGGCGATCAAGGCATTGTTCAATCATTCTCAGCGATTGTTCTATCTCATCCACACGCACCTTGTAACGATCCCAGCAATCACCTACAGCACCCATTTCGCCTTTACCCGTTGGTACATCAAACTCCAGTTCAGGATAAACGGAATAGTTATCTATCCGCCGCAAATCCCATTTGAGCCCCGATCCGCGAAGCATCGGCCCCGAGCACCCATAATTAATAGCCACATCAAGCGGCAATACGCCAATATTTGCCGTGCGGCTTATAAATATCTGGTTATCGGTTAAAAGCTGGTTTAACTCGACCATTTTTGGTTTAAAATAGTCGACAAATTCACGGCAGCGTTCTTCAAACCCGACAGGAAGATCGTAATACAATCCGCCAACCCAGATATAGTTATAAAGCATTCTTGAACCCGACGCCCATTCCAGCATTCCCATAATATGTTCTCTATCGCGGAAACACCATAAAAAAGGAGTAAAGGCGCCTATATCAATGCCGTAGGTACCAATGGCTATCAGGTGCGATCCTATGCGGTTCAATTCGCAAACAAGCACCCTGATGTATTCAACCCGTTTCGGAATGTCCTTATCAATACCCATCATCCGCTCAACGCCCATTACAAAGGCGTGGCTGTTATTCATGGAGGCGAGGTAATCCATCCTGTCGGTAAAAGGTATGGTTTGCTGGTAGGTTAAATTCTCGGCATGTTTTTCAAAACAGCGGTGCAGGTAGCCAACGTGAGGTATAACCTCTTTAACTATCTCACCATCAGTTATCAGTTCCAGCCGCAAAACGCCATGTGTGGAAGGGTGCTGTGGGCCCATGTTCAACACCATATCTTCGGTAGCTGCCGAAGCGATCTTTTGGTTGTAATTATTTAATGCTTCGCTATATTTCAGATTTTGGATACTCAAATTATGTCGGATTTCGGATGTTCGATTTCGGATGTATTAATTTTCAAATTTATTGAAATTAAGAATCAATTTGGCAGGAATACAAATAATATCCTGTCTTCCGTAACCACGCTGGATAATTTTTTACCACAAAGAACACAAAGGTTTCACAAAGGACACAAAGAGAAAAAAAATAAAAATATTGTGAACTTCGTGAAACCTTAGTGGTTAAGTGGTCTCATTGTAATTAAAAAAAGCCTGCGATAATTAAACCGCAAGCTCATTGTTATAAAGTTTATATTAATTAGGCTAATTAATTATTAGTCTGTCATTAATACGAATTTTGATCTAAAAAGTTATGTTCGGCTTATCGTTAATTTTTCTTTCGGACTTTCGGACTTTCCCGACTTTCGGACTAACTCCTAAAAATCTATCTTTATTCCCTTATAGTATTCAGCAGTTTTATAATCTTTCCTTAAAGGAAATCCTTCCCAGTCATCAGGCAGCAAAATACGGCGGAGATCGGGGTGGCCTTCAAAAAATATCCCGACAAGGTCATAAGCTTCACGCTCGTGCCAGTCGGCTGTACGATAAACGGATGATATGCTTGGAAAAGTGGGCAGATCATTAAGATCACGGCTATTTTCTTTGCTTGTTTTTAAGGTTAGCTGAGTTTTATAGGGAATAGATGCAAGGTGATAAACAACGCCAAAGCGCATGGTTTCGGCACCGTAATCGACACCTGTAAGACAGGAAAGAAAATCGAAATAAGTTTTCGGATTGCTGCGCAACTCAAGGCATACTTCGGCAATACGGTTGGGCTCAATAAGCAATGCCGGCTGCAGGCCGCCTGCTTCTTCGCCAATAATTGCTCCCGGGCCGAATTTTTCAGTCAGCAATAATTTAATTCCCTCAAAATTCATGGCGCCAAACGTACTTTTTTCCAGTTTTTACTGTCGATTTTTTTATAAAGGATACGGTCATGCAGACGGCCTGGGCGACCTTGCCAAAATTCGATCAAACGTGGCTTTAAGATATATCCTCCCCAATAAGATGGCTTCGGAATCTCTTTGTCAGCATATTCGACCTCCAATTCAGTCCATTTTTTCTCCAGAACAGCCCGGTCGGCTATTTCCTGGCTCTGGGGCGAAGTCAATGCCCCTATCTGACTGCTTTTTGGGCGCGAATGGAAATATTTTTCAGATTGCTCCTTGCTTACTTTTTCAATGGTTCCTTCAATACGCACCTGCCGCTCCATACTTGGCCAAAAAAAGGTCAATGCGCCAATCGGGTTTTTAGTGATCTCTTTTCCTTTACGGCTTAAATAATTGGTATAAAAGATAAAGCCTGCATCATAAAATCCCTTCAATAACATGACCCTGGCCGACGGCCTGCCATCATGCGTTGCAGTTGATAAGGTCATGGCGTTGGCTTCAGGTACATTTGCTTCCTGCGCCTCATTAAACCAAACCTCGAATTGTTTTATAGGGTCGGCTTTGGTATTATGTTCTAATAGTGATGCCGCCTTATAATCTTCGCGTAAATTTTCTATATGTTCCTGGTTCATTGCTGCAAACTTACAAATTAAATAAACGTAAAGAAGAGCCAAGAGTCAAGAACCAGGAATCATGACAAAAAACTTATTTCCTGGTTCTTGATTCTCGACTCTTGGTTCATGATTTGGCTATTTCATTTTTGTAAATGTGTTTCAAATTCAGAAAATGCAACATTTTTTTGCAAAAGTTGTTATATTAACAAAAATTTTACCCCTATGCTTAGTACTATTCCGGCAGCCACAGGGCGCTTATTGATATCGGAGCCTTTTATGTTGGATCCGAATTTTAAAAGGTCAGTTATTTTGTTGACAGAATATTCTGTTGAGGGTGCAATGGGCTTTATCTTGAATCAGCCTGGTGAGTTTTTGCTGGGCGATATTTTGCCGGAGGTGTCTTATTCGGAAATGCTGGTTTTTTTTGGCGGCCCGGTAGCAAATAACACTCTGCATTTTATTCATTGTTGCCCCGAAAAGATAGGCGGCGGCATTGAGATAGGCGGCGGAATATATTGGGGAGGCGATTTTGAGGAAGTAAAACAATTAATTGCCAGCTATATGCTAAAGCCAGAGGAGATCAGGTTTTTTACAGGATATTCTGGCTGGACGCCGAAACAATTAGATGATGAAATAAAGGAAGATAGCTGGATAGTAGCCGATAAATTAAATAAGGAAATAATTTTCTCCAAAAACGAAGAAAACCTTTGGCGCGAGGTAGTGATTGGTCTGGGCCAGCGGTATGCTCATATAGCTAATTTCCCCGAGAATCCGGAGTTGAATTAGGGTTAGTGATTAGAGATTAGTTGTCTTTAGTGCAAAACTCCGAGGATGAATTTTCAAACCAGTTTTTTCTAATCTCTAATCTCTGATCTCAAACCTCTAATCTCTATTTCTCTTCCATCTCGTTTGCAGAATCTTCTACCTTTTTCTTCAGATTTTCCTTATAAGCAATTAGGTTTTTGGTGATTTTATCGTCAGCTGTAGATAATATTTGTGCGGCAAGGATACCGGCATTTTTTGCCGCATTTAAGGCTACCGTGGCTACTGGAATACCATTTGGCATTTGCAATATGGAGAGTATTGAATCCCAGCCGTCAATGGAGTTGCTTGATTTTACAGGTACGCCTATAACCGGCAAATGGGTTAACGAAGCTACCATGCCCGGCAAATGTGCTGCGCCGCCCGCGCCGGCTATTACAACTTTCAGGCCGCGGCCTGCGGCTTCCCGTGCGTATTTAAACATACGGTCGGGTGTGCGGTGGGCTGATACGACGGTGATCTCGTAATCTACGCCTAATTCTTTTAATACATCGGCGGCATCCTGCATTATGTTAAGGTCAGACTTGCTGCCCATTATTATTCCTACTTTTGGTTGACTCATATTATGGTTAACTAACTACTAATTAATTACTTTTCAAAATCCTTATAATCATTTGATTCTGCTAACTTTCGACTATGAACCATCAACTATGAACTAAGCAATTACTTTCAACGTCCCCTGCACAAACCTCGCTTTTTCTATCGCTTTTTCCCTATCCACATCAACAATAGTTACATGTCCCATTTTGCGGAAAGGCATTGTTAACGCCTTGCCATATAAATGTACATATACTCCCGGAACTTTTAAAACTTTTTCAATTCCCTGGTAAATAGCCGGGCCTTCGTATCCGGCTTCGCCTAAAACGTTTACCATTATGGCATTATTAAGGCAAGCTGTTTCGCCCAGGGGCTGGTTAAATATCGCCCTTAAATGCTGCTCGAACTGTGAAACTACATTGCCCTCAATAGTTTGGTGCCCGCTGTTATGTGGGCGGGGCGCTAACTCATTCACCAATATTTTGCCTTTTTTATCTAAAAACATTTCAACGGCCAGCAAACCTACAATTTTCAGGTCTTCCGCAATTTTAGCGGCGATCAGGGCAGCATCCTGGTGCACTTCGAAGGGGAGGGTAGAGGGCTGGATCAAAAACTCAACCAAATTGACTTCCGGGTTAAATTCCATTTCGACCAGTGGAAAAGTCTTTACCTCACCGTTTTCATTCCTGGCGACAATAACACCTATCTCCTTCTCAAAATCTATCAATCGCTCTATCAGGCTTGGCTCAGTAAAGGCATTTGCCAGGTATGATTCATCGATAACTTTATAAACACCCCGGCCATCATAACCATCGCGCCGAAGTTTTTGTATATACGGAAATGGTATATGACTCTGTCTTAATTGTTCCGGCGAGGATATGACCTGAAATTCGGCAGTTGGAATATGGTTTTCCTTGAAAAACTGTTTTTGCAGGCCCTTATCCTGTATCAGCCGTATGATCCGTGATTGCGGATAAACTAAAACACCTTCTTTTTCCAATTGCTCCAGGGCATCGACATTTACCTTTTCAATCTCGATGGTTACCATATCGACTTTCTTGCCGAAATTGTAAACTGTTTCATAATCGCCTAACGATCCGACAACAAATTCATCACATAGTTTGCGGCATGGAGCATCGCGGTCGGGGTCTAATACTTTTACTGTTACATTGTAATTAATGGTCTGCTGTATCAGCATACGGCCCAATTGGCCGCCGCCTAAAATGCCAAGTTTAAGGTCTCTGTAAAAAGCTTTCATTAAAAAAGAAATGTGCAATATTGATGTGCAAATATGCAGACGTGCACTATTAATGTGCAAATGTGCGGATGTGCAAATGTGCAGATTGATGTGCAGATGTGCAAATGTGCAGGTTGATGCAGATGTGCAAATTGACGCGCGAATGTGCAAACTATTGACATGTTAATTATTTTTTAATCTGTAAATCTAAACATCTGCACATCCGCACATCGGCATATCCCGGACATAATTTTTATATTCGCGGCGTATTTACTTTTATAATGAAGACAAAAATAGCTGTTGCAAAGGGCGATGGAATTGGCCCCGAAATAATGGAAGCGGTTTTAAGAATTTTTGCTGCAAATGATGTACAGCTTGAATATGAGTTTGTTGAGATGGGAAAATCCTACTTTGATGCCGGCCATTCCACCGGGATGACGCCTGCCGCCAAGGAAACCATCGAAAGCCTTGGTATCCTGTTTAAAGGCCCCATGGAAACGCCCAAAGGCCGGGGCGTTAAAAGTATCAATGTTACAGCCCGCAAGGTTTGGAACACTTATGCCAACCAGCGCGATTTCAGGACATTGAACGGCGTGGAAACCGTTTTTTCAAAAGCAGGAATACCCATTAATCTTACCATTATACGCGAAAATATAGAAGATACTTATGGCGGTATTGAACACTTTTTAACCTACGATGTGGCTGTTGGCCGACGAATTATTACGCGTCCCGGTTCGGCGCAGGTGATACGTTACGCTTTTGAAATGGCACGGCGTAAAGGTTATACCAAATTAGCTTGTGGCCATAAAGCCAATATCATGAAGCTGACTGACGGCCTTTTTTTGGAAACTTTCCAGGAAATTGCCAAAGAATACCCCGATATTAAATCATCTGATATCATCGTCGACGACCTTTGCATGAAGCTGGTGACCCATCCGGAGAAATTCGAGGCCATAGTATTAACCAACCTCCAGGGCGATATTGTGTCGGATCTATGCGCCGGTTTGGTAGGCGGCCTCGGTTTTGCGCCATCAGCGAACGTTGGCGATAACATATCTATTTTTGAAGCGGTACATGGCACCGCGCCCGATATTATGGGAAAAGGCATAGCCAATCCCACGGCATTATTGCTTTCGGGTATTTTAATGATGCAATATATGGGACTTACGGAAAATGCCGCGGTTATCGAAAACGCCTTGCTTTATACCTTAGAAAGAGGCATCCATACCGGCGATTTTGGTAATAAATCCATACCCGCCGCCACTACCATTGGTTTCGCCGATGCCATTATCGCTAATTTAGGCAAAGTTCCTTCGTATGGCGGCGTAGTTAGTAAAGCCAATCTGCAAGTTAAAGCCGGCGCCGGTCGTCATCATCTTTCAAAAAATAAGCTGACAGTAACCCGGGACATAAAAGAAGAACTTGCAGGTGTAGATATTTTTGTGGAAGCAAACGACCTGCAGCCCGCGGAGTTGGCCGAACTGGCAAAAAAAGTGCTCACTAAAAGCTTTAACCTCGTGATGATCTCCAACCGGGGTACGCAGGTTTGGCCAACCGGATCGATCTATACCGAACTCGTGAATGAATACCGCGTGCGTTTTGAAAAAAAACCAGGAAAGGTTGTTACCCAAAAGGAGCTGCTCCATATTGCCTCAGAATTTTCGGATGATGTAAAAGTGTGTTCGGTAGAATTCCTGATGAAATTTGCGGATAAAATAGGATATACACTTGCGCAGGGGCAGTAGTTTAAGTCTAAAGTCCTTAGCCTGAAGTCAAAAGTCATTTTCGATGTTTATCAGCAATCAGCACCACCGGCAAACCAATAGTAAATATTAAAATCACAAATCCTGTTATAATAAAACCTGCTTCCATAGGCCGCCACCCAATGCGGCTCAAGGGAATTACCAGCAGGTTGGTGATTAGCCAGGTTATCAAAGCAAAAACTACAGCCGTCATGTATTTATTCTTTAGTATCCCTATGAAAAATGGATACATTATATAAAAAACTGCGGTAAAAGAATAAGCGATGATATAATGAAAAAATAAGCCCCATAAAACCATGTCGGGGCCATTTTTAAATGCCGCTTTTCCAAATGCACCGCTGGCAATAAATTTAAAAACCAACGCAGGGTTTATTTTATAATTCCAAATAATTGCAGCAATAGCATCAAGCGTGCCCGTTAATAATCCTATCCATAAGATATTTACGAAAGTGTTGTTATGCGTTTTATTGTTGAAAGCCGGCATTTTCTGAATTTTAAGTTCAATAAAAATAAACCAATTGTAACAATTTTATTGCATTTGAACCATTTTCCGTAATCGCTGGTTATTAAAATTTTTAAATTTTATTTTAGGGTCAAAATATGTATAGGTTAAAAAAACCGTTACTATAAATAAAAGTTGTATAAACATTAATAAATATTCGATAATGAAAAAAACAGTTTTAACAGTAATAGCAATGTTAGCTATAGGGGTGTCCTCCAATAATTTATTTGCCCAAACTACAGCGGCAACTACCGCATCTGCCGGCAGCGCTGACTTGGTCGCCACTTTATCAGCTAACCCTGATTATGATGCATCCGCAATAGCTATTAGGGCGGCGAACCTTGGCACTACTCTAAAGGGCGCAGGTCCTTACACAATTCTCGCACCAAGCAATACGGCTTTTAGCAATTTGCCATC
The DNA here is from genome assembly GCA_036758125.1 of Mucilaginibacter sp. GTDB lineage: Bacteria > Bacteroidota > Bacteroidia > Sphingobacteriales > Sphingobacteriaceae > Mucilaginibacter. The sequence goes on along the minus strand of DAIOXE010000010.1, from coordinate 122,614 downwards.
AGGCAAGCTTGATAGCTTAATGGCCGACCCCGCAAAACTGACCGCTGTTTTGAAGGGCGAGGTTCTTACCGGAAAGTATGATAAAGCCGCCTTGATTAAACTTCTGGGCAGCGGAACACCAACCGTAACCACACTTGATGGAAAGCTACTTACATTATCTGTGACTGATAAACATCTCACATTTACTGACAGCCAGGGAAATAAGGCAAAGGTTATTGCTTTTGATATGTTAGGCACAAATGGCGTAGCCATTGGTATTGATGCCGTTTTAACTAAATAAGTAAAAAGTCTGAATACGCACAAAGCCTGGTTTTTATCTAAAACCGGGCTTTTTTAATGAATAAATAATGTCTTTTACTGATCCTTCCTTGTTATAATATTCGTTCTCCAGAACTGCGTCCCTATTAAAATTAAATTTTTCTAAAAGCCTTATTGACTGTTTATTTGCTGAATTTGAGCAGGCAACCAGGGTGTTGAATTGCAATACATTAAACCCATAGTCAATAATTTCAGAAAGTGCTTCCTGCATTAACCCTTTTCCCTGGAAACCGGGCTGCAGTTCATATCCAACTTCGGCGCGGCAGCTTTCTTTCTCAATATTCCAAAGGCAAATTGTCCCAATAAGTTTGCTGTCGTCCCTTAGCGAAATTGCCCAATAAAAGCATTCGCCATTATTCACGCCGGTTTCTATTTTATGAATAAACTCCACAGCTTCAGTTAGCATAATGGCTTTTGGCCTGTCGATATATTGATTTACAAGATCGTCAGATCTAAGCTTAAAAATTTCTGGTGCATCATTTTTCTCCAGCTTTCTTAAAATTAGCCGTTCCGTTATTAAAGTTGGAAATTGGGGCGGAATTTGCTGTTGCATATTTATACTTTAAACTGCGTTCAAACAATTTTTAGTTTACGGGTTTATAGTAGGAAAAAGTATGAGTATGCAAACTAATGAAAATATTTTAGGATTTGAACGGGTTAGCAATGCAGTTTCTGTATACAGCGGCAGTTCGCCGGTTTTTATGACCGCGGTATGTTTAATTATACTTTGGGGAATATGCGGCCCTGTAGCCCATTTTTCAAATACATGGCTGTTAATTGCAAATACCGGGACATCTATTGTTACATTTTTAATGGTTTTTTTAATTCAAAAATCTCAAAATAAGGAATCTATAGCGGTACAATTAAAACTTAATGAATTGATTGCAGCCAATAACCAGGCCAGCAACCGGTTGCTGAATATACAGGACCTTAGCGAAGAACAATTAAACACCCTGTACGAGCATTACCGCAAGCTGGTAGAGTTGACACAAAAGGCCAGGTCAACCACCAAAAGCCACTCGGTTGAAGATGCCATAGAAATAACCGAGGAAGAGATAAGAAAAGAAGAAAGAGAAAAGAACAATGACTGACGATGCTGGGATTGTATTATAAAATTTGGGTCGATGCGATATTTACAGAAAGAGCAAAGAAGTTGGAAGGTAGTGTAAACCGGGCTACTTCATATACTCATTTAAAAAATCCAGGACGCTTATCCTAATAGATTCAGCATCGAACATTACCCCGAAATGAGGCGCGCCGGGTACAATGATCAATTCGTTTTTTACGCCGGCCTTCTTTAACCGGTCGCTTAATAAAACCGATTGCTCCGGATTTACAGATTCGTCCTTTTCTCCCTGGATAATCAGGAATGGAGGGTCCTTTTTATCGATATAAGTGACTGGGCTCGCTCTTTTCGCCAGGTCGGGTCGCTCAGAAGCAGGCGCGCCGAGTAATAAGGTAACAGGATTTTTTGAATTTTTATCGTCATTGCCTTTAAGTGTTAAAAAATCAGATGGCCCATAAAAATCTAAAACGAGGTTTATTTTAAACTTTGGTTTTTTTCCACCAGGATAAAAGGCCTTTATGTTATTATTATTTGATAAAGCCAGCAGTGAAGCCAGGTGTCCGCCTGCAGAAAAGCCGATCAATGCTATCCTGCTGTCATCAATATTGTATTGGGCGGCATTTTCGTATAAAAATTCTATAGCCTGGTTGCAATCCTGTATTTGTGCCGGGAATGGGGCAGTGGTGCTGTAACGATAATCAATGGAAGCCAACGCGTAACCATTGTCCATAAATGATTTTATGGTATTGGTCATATATCCCATATCGGCATTTTTATCATTCAGCATCCAGGCGCCGCCATGTATCCATACGATCAAAGGATAACTTAACTTTTTAACGGGCGGAATGTAAATATCCAGCAGGTGCTTTTTTAATGTATCATTTGCATAGTTTATGTTTTTATAAAATGTTGTGCCGGCTGGGAAAATATCTTTTTTGGGATTTGGGGGTTGAGCGTTGGCGGTATTGGTTATTATGATAACAACTATAATAAAATAGGCTAATGCTTTTTTCATAATTTTTGATGCAGGGGCTAACAGCCTGGCAAATTTACAATTTCAGATCAATGTTGGAAGTAAATAAAAATATAGAATAAGGCATTTATAAATACTAAAAATATTAGTATATTTGAAAAAAGAAATAACTAATATTGAATTGAAATGTTTAAAGGACTAAACATAATAGAATTTTCTGAAAGATTTGCAACAGATGACGATTGCAGGAAATACCTTTCAGAAATAAAATGGGAAAATGGCTATTGCTGCGGCAAGTGTGGCCATAATGAATATTATGAAATTAAAAAAATTGGCTCACGGCTATGTAGGAAGTGTAAATATGCGGAATCAGCCACAGCAAGGACTCTGTTTCATAAAGTAAAGTTCCCATTGCGAAAAGCATTTTATATTGCTTTTATGGTGGTAACAAATAAAAAAGGGGTATCCAGTTATGAACTGTCCAGGAAGTTGGGATTGAGGCAGAAAACATGCTGGTCATTTAAGCAAAAAGTGATGGAAGCGATGAAAAGTAATGGAAACGATCCGCTCAAAGGTACCCTGGAGGTAGACGAATTTTATGTCGGTGGCCCGGAGACTGGTAACACCGGACGTGGAAATGAAACCAAGCAGCAAGTGGTAATGGCTATTCAGACAGACGGTTTTGGGATACACCGCTGCTATGCAAAGGTAATACCATCTGCTGCCAGTGCGGAATTACAGGTGTTTTTTGATAAGTATATTGCTGAAGATGCGAACATCAGGACGGATGGCTGGAAAGGATACGCTTCTTTAAAAGAACGATATCCCGGTATCAAACAGGAAGTTTCAGCTAAAGGAGGGGCTTTCCCGCTTATGCATCGGCAGATTATGATGTTTAAAGCTTGGTTAAGGGGCATTCATCATCATTGTAAACATCTGCAAAAATATCTTGACGAGTTCTGTTACAGGTTTAACCGGCTTAAATACCCGGATTCATTGTTCCATAGGTTGATTGAACGGATGGTTTTTACACAACCATTATTTTATCAAAAATACCAGTATTGTTAAATGCCTTATTCTATAAAAATAATTGAACGTTGTTAAATGCAATAAAAGCAAAATTGAAAAAAATAATATTTGTATTGTTCTGTATAATTGCGTTCGGGGCAAATGCACAAGTTACAGATACAGCCAAGACAAGGCTGGGCGATACCATAAAAAAAGACATTACAACTGTACCTGGTCCGCGAGAATATGTATATCATAAACCGGGGTCCTTCGTTGTCCCGATTGTATTGGTAGGTTACGGGGCGCTATCTTTTGTTGTTAAGCCTATACGCAACGTCGACTATTATTTTAAAGGGTATGTAGCCCGGACCGACCCCAACTATAATTCAAAACTTTCAGATTATCTTCAGGTGGCGCCCGGTGTTTTGGTATATGCCTTAAATCTTGCCGGTGACGAAGGTCAAAACAGGTTTGTTGACCGTACGGCGCTGCTGGCGTTATCAGGAGTGATTTTAACAATAACCGATGGCACAAAATACCTGGCGCACCGTGTACGTCCGTATGGTACCGATTGGCTTTCTTTCCCGTCCGGGCACACTGGTGCTGCCTTCCTCGCCGCCGAATTCCTGGCGCAGGAATACTCCTGGAAATCTCCGTGGTATGGGGTGGTGGGCGATACAATGGCTGCCACTACCGGCGTTTTGAGGATATATGGCAAGGCCCACTGGTTTAGTGATTGTGTTGCCGGCGCCGGTTTTGGCATGCTTTCCGTCAAAGCTGCCTATGCACTTTACCCTCATATCCGCAAAATTTTTGAACATAAAGACAAACAAGGCAGAAGTTCTATGCTTATACCCACTTACCAGGACGTCGCACCGGGTTTTTCATTTGCGATGCAGTTGTGAATCCACAAACGAAACTGTCAGATCAGTCTTTCTTAATTTATCCAGGAGATACCTTTACTGCTAAACCTTTTAATAATAATGTAAACTACGGCAAGTGAAAAAACAACGTGGTAATATCCAACCAGCGCTGGAACCGGTGCTTTTAAACAAAGAATGAATACCGCGCCTGCAACATTAATAATAAGAAAAGCAAAACCAATTTTGGTGGCTAATTTAATAGCCGCTAAATTGTCGGGCCCGAAATTAATTTTAATGGGCAGGGCCAATACAAACTGAACGAGAAATAAAAAGATCACCAGTATGTGGACTGGCGCTTTGTCATCGCTATAGGCCATGGCCGAACCAATAACGGGAAGTATGCTGAAGTAGCAAAGTCCGGAAAGAAAAAATTTTCTATCCGATTTTAATGCTCCATAAACGGTTAACAGCGTTAGGGCCCCGCCTACGATTTCAAAAATTAATTGAATTGTTGGGTTCATGATAATTTAATTTTAAGGTTGAATAATTGGTTTGTATAATAAAAGTAAAAAGTTAAATTCAATAAACCTAATTTTTGCAAACGAAACTTACTATAAGACAGGCATTTGCAACCCGTAATTTTGCAGTCCCTGCAAGGGCCTGCCGAAACGGGCCCGCGCACCAAGCCAGGGAAACAGCAAATATTATTTACCAGGTGCTATGCATTTATTATTGGCGCTGAAATCATTGTCAAATTGAATAGCATCGGCAAGCGAGTGAAGACACTCACAATTTTCGGCTTAGAATGCCTTGAGCAAGGCGGTTATCTTGTCATCACTTATAAAAACCTGTGTTTGCGCCGGTGCCGCCGTCCTCGTCCCTGCTGGGCAAATCCCAGTTGGGGCCATTAACCGGATCATCGCCTCCTTTATAATTTCTTGATCTATCGGAATCTACATCTGAATAGACACTCTTTTTGCCGGTTTTTAAATTAGCTGACGGGTGATTTCCTTGATTTTGACCTTGTTTTTTACCAGGGTCATGATTAACGCTTTTCATAACTTTAAATTTTAAATAATCGATCAATAATTTAAAGTTCTTCTTCATTTTACCTATAAAAATGATTTAGCACATTATAAAAAATGATCTGGCGGCAGCGGTGGTAAATGCCATTTTTTAGGTTTGGGGTCATGTATTAATCCTTAACTTTAACTTAAGTACCTTGCTTACGCCGCCGCGCCTTCCCCGGAAGGCAACCGCTTGAGCTTAGTCAGCGTACTTTATAGGAAAGGCCCTTATTATAGCCGAACATAAATTATGAAACATTTAAAGAATGCTCCTATGAAAAAATCCATGTATGCCGCAATTGTCGCAGCAATCATTAGCCTATCTGCTTTCGCATTAATTATGACCAATTGGAAAATAAAAAGCGATGAATCAGAAATAAAGTTTTCGGCAGGAAGAATTAACGGTTCATTTAAGGGGCTGAAAGCCGATATATTGTTTGACAAGGAACATCCCGAGCAGGCCAAATTTTCAGCTTCTATCGATGCTTCCAGTATTGCTACCGGGTTTTTCCTAAAAAACAGTCACGCCAAAGATGCTTTGGGCGTTGACGAATATCCGGCCATCAAATTCGTATCAACATCCGTAAGTAGAAACGGCGGCGCTTATTTGGCTAAAGGCAATTTGACCATGAAAGGCATCACCAGGCCTGCCACTATCGATTTTACTTTTGATGACAAAGGTAACGAGGGGGTGTTCAAAGGAAATCTAAAAGTTATTCCTAAAGATTTTGGTATTAACCGTAATGGCACACCTAAAGCGGTGATGGTTAGATTGGTCGTGCCGGTGACTAAATACTGAAGGGCTGGATAATTTTCATTTTTCCACTCTTTAATTTTGCAGTCCAGTAAGATCAGTACCAGCGAATGAATGTTCAGCTAAAGCTTTTAAATATATACTAAACTTGCTCCCCTTGCCCGGCTCGCTTTCAACAATGATGTTGCCGCCTGCGGCATCTACTATTTTTTTTGCGAGGTACAAACCTATGCCATGCCCCTCTATATCCTGGTGAAGCCTGCCGTACATCTCGAAAATTCTATCAATTTTAGCTTTGGGTATACCCATTCCATTATCCCGTACAGTAACGACTATATGGCCCCCCTCCTTTATGCTATGGATATGAATTAACGGAATTTCGTCACTTTTAAATTTAATGGCGTTCGAAACCAGGTTATATAATATGCTGCGAAAGTTTTTCTTCGAAAACAAGATGTGCTTAACTTCCAGGTCCCTGGTTATCACAGCGCCGGACGATTCAATTTTATTTGCCAGGCTCCATTCTACATTATTAATAATATCGTCAATATCAATCATTTCCATGGAGAGCATATCAGCCTCTACTTTAGCAATTGTGCCAATATCTTTGATCAGTAAACTAAATTTTTTAATGGATGAATTGATCATGCGCAAAAAATCCATCAGCTTCGGTTCGCTTAATGGCATCCGGTTCATCACGTTGATACTTGTTTCAATAACACCCAAAGGTTCAAGCAGATCGTGTGAAACGGCGTGAATAAAATGATCAAGATCGGCATTGATCCGCAAAAGGCTTTGATTTTTTTTATCGAGTTCTGATTGCACGTTTTTTAATTCCGAAATATCATTAAAAGTAATAATGGCGCCGGTTCTTTTATTATCGGCTTGCTGCACGTATGGCATCGTCATCATCTGGTACCATTTGCCATCATTAGTCTCAATTTCCTTGGTAATAACAATTTCTCCGTCAAGTACCTGTTTAATATCCCCAATTATTGTTTCAAATTTTATATTGGTGGTAATATTGCTGAGGGGCCGGCCTATATCGGATTCGAGCAGGTTGATCTGCTTTACCGTACCCGGCGAAAATTTCATTAAAACCAGGTCATTATTAATAATTAATTGCCCGTTAATATTACTTCTGAAATAATTGTTCAGATCATCATTAAGTACCAGCAGTTCTTTATTTTTTAACTGGTAATCAGCATTAATAGTATCCAGTTCCTCATTAACTGATTGCATTTCTTCATTCGTGCTTTGCATTTCTTCATTTGCCGAGATCAACTCTTCATTAAAAGATTGCATATTCTCGTTAGAGGCATCCAATTGCTCATCAGTGGAACGCAGCTTTTCTTTTAGTTCTTTTAATTCCTCCTCTAAATTTTTTGTGTATTGGTCATGATACATTTTTTCATCAAACACTGGATCGTCCTGTTTTACCGGGGTAAGCAATTTATCATCACTAAAGGTTACCATTAGCAACCTATGCTCGGTTTTCTTTATAAGCAATGGACTTACTGACAGGCTTACTCTACTTAGTACTTTGTCATGTTTGATTTTTATCCCTTTTACAGAAACTTTTTCATTTGTTTTTAAAGCGGCTGAGACAAGTGTATTAAACGCCACCTTAAGCGGCTTGGGTAAAAGCTCGTCCAGGTTTGAGTTGAAGTTTTTTTGAAGGAGATATTTTGTTGTATCCCCATAAGATTTTACCACATGGTTATTCTCATCAACACAAAGAACCAGGTAGTCAAGTTCGTTAACCAGGTTTGCATTCACTGCATCGGCAAGGGTGTTGCCTGTATTTTTAAACGTGTCATCAAGTGAAGAAATGGCAAGTGTACGTTTTGTATCGAACAATTCAGGCATTGAAAATGCATCAAAGCCTACCACCCTTTTTGCTTCAAGGTTCTTATATATTTTCCATTTTTTATTGACAATCTCCAGGTTTTTGATGATTGGCATAGGGTTTTCGCTGGAGCCTAAAAATAAATAACCATCCATTTTAAGCCCGAACAGCAGCATGGTAAATATTTTCTTTTGCAATATCGGCGTCATATATATCAGCAGGTTACGGCAGCTGATAAAGTGCATATTGCAATAAGGCGGGTTCTTCACCAGGTCGTGCTGCGCGAAAATTACCATCTTGCGTATGGCGGGTTTTACCCTGTAATTATCACCCTCTTTTAAAAAATACCTTTCAAGTCTTTCCGGTGATACATCTTTTGCAATGCCCTTGCTGTAAATGCCTTTACCCGCGTGCATTAAGGCGGCGCTGTCAATATCCGTCGCAAATATTTTCACTACGGTATCCTTTAATTTGCCGGTTAATTGTTCATCTATAAGTATGGCCAGCGAATAAACTTCTCCTCCTGTGGCGCAGCCTGCCACCCACATTTTCAGTTCTTCGCCGGGGCTAAGCTTTTCGAGTATTGCCGGTATTACTTTTTTTTGTATAAACTCAAAAGCTTCTTTATCCCTGAAGAACGAAGTAACACTGATCAGGAACTCTTTGGTAAGCGCCTCCACTTCTTCTGGAGCCGATTTCAGAAAGTCGAGATAATTCCCCAGCATGGTAAAATTACTGTGGGCGGCCCTCCTTTTGGTCCGCCGTAGTATGGTAGTTTGTTTATAGTCCGAAAAATCAAGCGGCGATCTTTCCTTTATTAAATTCATAATGGCTGCGAGATTTTTTTCATCATCTTTGCTTTCAGCCATTAAATCCCCTCCATACCTGATATAATCTTCTATAGCGCCGGGCATAAATTCGGGTTCCAGGACAAAATCCACCAGGCCGGTAGCGATAGCATTGGAAGGCATGCTGCCAAATGCCGATGTTTCCGGGTTACGGGCAATCACCATTCCGCCTGCTTTTTTAAGGGTCTTAATACCTTCAGTACCGTCACTGCCTAAGCCGGAAAGTATTATAGCGATGGCTTTTTTACCATAATCGGCAGCAAGGGAATTAAAGAACATGTTAATGGTAAGATGAGGGGCCTGTGTTTTTTCTTTATCAGTTAAATATAAATGTGAATCCCGAATAGTCATGAACTTACTGTTGGGGATAAGATATACCTGGTTGCAATCCACTTTCATCCCATTTTCAGCTTCCTTAACCACAAGTTTACTGTGCCTCGCAAGCAATTCAACCATCCTGCTTTTAAAATCAGACGACAAATGCTGTATAATTATATACGAAACCCCGTCCATAGGGGTATGATCGAAAAATGAATTGATCTCTTCCATCCCGCCTGCGGAGGCGCCAATGGCAATGATGTGGTGGGGTTCGGTGTTGAGCATAACAATTGTTTAAAGGAACGATGCAGAGTGTTGCAGAATAGAACCTGGTAGAACCTGGTAGAACCTGGTAGAACCTGGTAGAACCTGGTAGAACCTGGTAGAACCTGGTAGAGAGATAATCAAATATACAATATTATTTTGTAATATACGTAAATAATTGAATGAAATTATTCTTTTATTTACAACCTATAGCTATAACACTATTTACTAACTTTACTCCAGTGATCATCGGGGTTTTTCCATGCGACGTTAAGTTTTTGCCTTTACGGAACACTCGAGTTTAATCTCATTTCCAACTATTGCTAATAATGGTTTTTGATGATCTATAGAGCAAGTCGTGCGTTCAATCACTAACCTAACATGAGTCTTTAAGTCCATGATTTGAGAGGTAATGTTAATATAGAACTATAATATCAGGGGAAAGTTTTATTTATTTTAATTGCTCAATAATTAAAATAACATTCGATGCTAAGAGCAGTAAAACATATTAAAGTTTTGAGTGTTAGGTAAGCACACATTATACAGGATATAGCTAAACTCCTGATGCATAGCCATCTTTCGGACCATTACAATATCTTAAAGTATTTCAGTGGAGCATAAGTTAATTTATTGTAAAAACGATGAGTATGAAATCACATGAAAATGTCAACCTTTTATTAGTTGATGACAATGCTGATAATTTTATTGCCTTGGAGTCATCTTTAGAACAGGACGGACTAAGCATTTTTACCACTACCTTTCCAAAAAAAGTAATTCAAATTTGTATCGATAACGATATTTCTATCGCACTTATCGATGTTCATATGCCTGAGATGGACGGATTTGAATTACTTGACCTGCTTAAAAAAAATCCTTTGACCGAACACATTTTGGTTGTTTTAATAACAGCATACGCCGTGGGTTCTGAAAATGTTGTAAAAGGCTTGAATATTGGGGCTGTAGATTATTTATTTAAACCCCTTGATCCTTCCATTGCCAAAGCAAAAGTTAACGCTTTGATAACATTGGTTAATTATCAAAGAGAGATAAATAAAAAAAACCGGGAATTAAAAAATTACCAGGAGGAATTACTTAAAGCGATTGAACAGATTGAAAAAAGTAAGATCATTAAAGAGAACTTTTTAGCCAACATGAGCCATGAAATAAGGACGCCGCTAAATGCCATTATTGGATTAACATCCCTTTTAGTAGAAACTATACTAACAGACGAACAGCAAGAAATGGTAGAACTGATGGAATACTCATCCCGGTCGTTGCTTGGGATTGTTAATGACATACTGGAAAGCGCACAAATTGATGCAGGTAAAATTGTGATCAAAAGAGCAAAAACTAATATTATTAATTTAATACAAGCTGTTTGTGACCTGAATATGCCAATGGCCAATGAAAAAGGATTAAAACTTGTTTTCGAGTTTGGCGCCGACGTACCTACGATGATAATGGCTGATTCGTTAAGATTACATCAAATTTTAATGAACCTGGTTAATAATGCAGTTAAATTTACACATTCGGGCATCGTTAGCGTTAGCCTTAAGCAGTTGGAAAAAAATGATGACAATGTATTACTGGAATTTATAGTTAAGGACTCGGGGGTTGGAATTCCAGAATCGTCAATAGATAAAATATTTACCCGGTTTGAACAAATTGAAGATAAAACCTGGCAAAAATTCGGTGGTACCGGGTTGGGTTTATCGATAGTGAAAAGACTTATAGAATTAAAAGGAGGCAGGCTGAAAGTTGAAAGTACTATCGGAGTGGGAACTTCGTTTGTTTTTACCAATACCTACCAGGTGGTACAAGAAGGTAAGGAATTTAATTTATTGAAAAAGCAAGTATCTAACCTTCCTAAATTTGATAACATTTCGGTCTTGTTAGCGGAAGATAATGCTGCTAATCAGTTTGTTGCTTTAAAAATGTTGGAAGAATGGAATATTAAAGTAGATACTGCCATCAATGGGCTGGAAGCATTTGAAAAGTTAAAGAAAGATAATTTTAACCTGGTGCTCATGGACATACATATGCCCGTTATGGATGGGAATGAAGCTACAAGAAAAATACGTAATGAATTAACCGGTTACAAAAAAGATGTTCCGATAGTATCATTTTCCGCTTCAGTACTTGAAAAAGAAAGAAATGAAGCTAAAAATGCAGGAGCCGATGATTTTATTGGGAAACCTTTTGAACCTAAAATTTTGAATAGTAAAATTCACGAACTATTAGATAATGAACAACGTTTTACATCTGCGGTTTAGGTTGGGTAATTAATCGTCCAGGCAAAAAGTTGACAGCAAGTAGTGATAATTCGAGGGCGCTAACATGGGGATTTTTTGAACACTTTAGCTCCTTTTTTGAGTTGTTAGCACAAATATTAAAGAAGGCTAAAGTAAAAAAATAAGAGTTTGATTTTAAATTGTTACCCTAGCTTTACACAAATGCAAATGGTCACAAAAGGCCCCTCAAATTGTCACGATTTCCCCTCATGCGTGTACCCCGTCCGTTTTAACTTTGTACAACCATTAAACTAATAGCAAACAAAATGAGAAAGATCAGGATCTTTGAACATATCTCGCTGGACGGCGTGATCGGGCACGGCGAAGACTACGCGTATGGCGGATGGACGGTACCGTATCGAAGCCCGGCTGGGCTGGAGGCCGTCATCGAGGCACAGGGCACGGGCTTTGATCTGCTGCTTGGCCGCCGCACCTACGATATCTGGGCCAGCTACTGGCCGAAGGCCGGGAATAGTCCGATGGCGGACAGTCTGAACGCCGCGACGAAATACGTCGCGACCCACAGACCTGACAGCCTCGAATGGGGCCCGGTCGGGGATCTGGGCGCGGACATCATTGAAGGTATTCGCGGCCTCAAGGCAAAGGACGGCCCTGACCTGATCGTCTGGGGAAGTTCGACGCTGACGTCCGTGCTGCTCGGGGAGGGACTGGTCGACGAGGTTGTGCTGATCGTCTACCCGGTCTTGCTGGGCCGCGGCAAACGCTTCTTTTCGGACAGCGTTGACGCGCGCGAACTCGCGCTCATCAGCACGAAGACTACGCCAACGGGCGTTCTCCTCAACACTTATCGACACGTTGGATCGCTGCGAAAATAATCTTTCGCCGATGCGGGCGGTTGAGCGAGCGCCCAGGTCTATTAATTATCGGTTTATTCAGCAGACGCTGCAGACGCTGTCCGAATGTCTGTCTTCGGATACATTATGCCAGTAGTCTAAGACTACAAGCATAGCTAATTCGTAGACAAAGTCTACGAACAGCGGGACCCTGCGACGGTGTGCTCGTGTGAAACGTAAATTTTTCCCGCCGCAGATTTTTCTCTCATTGTTTCAAGTACCGAAGCGCAACACTCCCCGACTTAAAAACCGTCGATTCAACAAGTTTTAATTGTAATTTCTCTTGCAGGTTGATACCTTCAAACAACCGTCTCCCTTCTCCTACAACTATCGGGTGAACCACAAAACGGTATTCATCAATCAGACCAAGCGCTGCAAGTTGTGAAGGAATGGTTACACCACCGGTTAAAATATTTTTGCCTTGTTCTTGTTTCAATTTAAGTATTTCGTCGTGAAGGCCCGTACGAACAATTCTCGTTTTTTTTCCTTCAGGGCTGTCTAATGATTGTGAGAAAACAATAATTTTGTCGATGGCGTCAAATGCCCGGGCAAATTCGATATCTGCTTTTCTATCCCCGGAAGGGTTTTTCGCGACATCGGGCCAATAAGGAACCATCAATTGATAAGTTTTACGCCCGTAGACGAATGTGTCAGCATCTCGCGTGAGGTGCGTAAAATACGCCATCGTTTCTTCATCGGGATAGAATTTGGTATGGTCGCAGCAGCCATCTAAGGTCGTGTTGATTGCGAAGATTACTTTTCTCATTCGATTGCTTTTAGTTTTTGATTGTCCGCAAAATAATAAATTTTCAAAATAGTATTCATTTTACACTATGGATTTGGGACAGTTGACACAAATAAAGTACGCCATATCCCGCCTTTTTTGTACAAGATGGTACAAGATAAAACAAATTGGAAAGCGGTTATGATTACAAATACGTTTTTGGAACCGGCGGTCATAGCCTCCGCCAGGGCGGCTCTATTTTTGCTGAAACCTTAAGATGGCTTTGGAGCGATTATCCGAAGCAGTAAATCGTTGATTTTGGTATCCCTCTTCGCTGCCGCAAGCCTGCCTGGAGGCTGCGGCAGCGAAGGGAATGTATAGGTTATTAGCTGTAAACGGGGCACGAGTGCTGCGGCGCTTTTGGCCACCGCCGACACCCGCGCCAGGTTAGGAGATCACCCACTGGCTTTAGTTAGGGACAGTTTTAAATTTGTCGGATAAAATCGGGTTATTGTGCCGCGTTATAAAACCTGATATCAGGGGTTCCGATCACACCCGCGCTCATCATCAGTTTTTTCTTTTGGTCAGAGAAAATAGCAGCCTTGGCTTTTGCCATGTCGGTTACGCTGAACACAAGATGCACCATGTTCGGGTCGTCAATGCCGCGCCCCAGTGCCCTGTCAACAAAGCCCTCACTTGCCCGCTTCGCTGCTCCTTCGTTATCAAACACCTTCAGCCATGCATCAAAATCTTTTACTTTGTGGTTCACCACTACCCACTGCTTTGGGCTGGCGCCACCGCTGAACCTGATGATGTGGTAATATCCAAAGTCCGGTTTCGAGATCACCCCGGCTTTGTTCATTGTTTCCTTGAGTTTCGGATCGGCGGCCCTTGACTTAGCTTTTGCAACGTCTGAAAGTTTCAGTACCACAAGGATCTTGTTAGCACTGTCAACATCCCTGCCCACCACTAAATCCTGCATCCCGGCCGCTTTGCGGTTGACCGAATCAGCGTCAAAAATAGGTCTCCATTTAGCGTAGTCTTTTACCGTATGCGTAACGTCGACCACATCAAACGGAGCTGCTGCCACGGTAGACATGGCATTTTTTTTCGACGAGTCAGAGCCACTATTGGCTGTCGAATCGCCGGACTTTTTAGTTGCAGACCCACCGCACGAAACAAGTGCTGTTACGATAATGATCGCGGGCACGGTCCGAAGAATTGATTTGAACTTTCTCATGGTTATTGGTTTTTAATTGTGAATAATCGTTATGTCAATAGGATCCCCATCCGCACGTCTCTAAGTTGGTCTCTGCACTTATAAAATAAATTATATGTATTGATCTTCAATAAATTACTTTACAAATATAATAAATGCATAATTATAATTAATAATGTGCTGTGCGATTAGAAAATGATATAAAAATAAAAAAAAGTTGTGCAATATATTGATAATCTATATATTAAAGAAAAATTACGATCAAGTAAACGGCAATATTTAAAAACAATGTTTCAGTAATAAATAAATATGGAAGCTACTGTCGCAAAAGCCAATTTTGGCCCACATGCCTGTTAGTCCGGATTTGTAATCCGGGACTTCATATTTAGGGGATTTGTAATCCCTGAATGCAATTACTACCTTTCGTGGATTACAAATCCATCGTGACTCTGGTCGTGGATTACAAATCCCGACCAACGGGAATTACTACCTTTCGTGGATTACAAATCCATCGTGATTCTGGTCGTGGATTACAAATCCCGACCAACGGGGGATATTGTAGTGCTTCCCGTCGCCGCAAGGTCTCCGCAATGCTATTAAGTTAAGGCAAATTGCCGTCTTCACCCTCTTTCCGGCTTGCCGAAGAGAGGGTCGAACAGCGCAGCGCATTCGGGGTGAGTAAACTGTGCGCCAGGCATTTGCATTAATGTCGCTCGCATATTTACTCACCCGGACATCGCTTCGCTTGTCCACCCTCTCTTTTGCAGGCAAAAAAGAGGGTTAAAAGATGTTTTTTCTCTTAACTTAATAGCATTGAGGGTCTCCGGCACGGGACGCTGCGATGCAATATGCCCAGGGAGGACGCAGGGTCCTCTACGAGAGACCCTGCTGAAACGGAAATTATCTTTTATTTAAACCTTTTTATTGGGTCTTTGGTTTAAACGAGATGCTGCCATCGCTCCAGTAAAACTGCATACCGGAAGCGGATCCTTGTTGCTGACCGAATTTAACCTGTACGTTTTCGTCCAGTTGGAAAAACCCGGGTGAGATATAACGCAATTTAAACACCTGGTTTCCCCGTTCCGGGTTTTCACAATACAGGGCATGTTCTTTTGTATAAAACTTTAGCCCGCCCTCGTAAGTGCCAAGGTAAGCTTGAACGGACGAGGTTTCTACCGGCCGGTCTACAGCCTTAAGCTGATTTGCATACCATGAATTCGGGAATAAGGTTGAATTGACTTCGTCCAGCGATGCATCCGCCTTAAGCGCAATGTCTGGAATAACGCCGGTGCCTTCCCAATCTGTCCCGGTATGGATATTATAACTGCGGGCATGCGGAATGCCCGCTACAAAGCCATGACCCAAAAAAACCGGCCCTGTAGGGTGGGCGCCGCCTGCTGTTTTTTCACCTGCTATAGTTGCCCTTTTTGCCGCTTGCATCCCGTAGGCGAAATCTTCAGCCGCCGAAACCGTGCTGCTACTGGTTAATACATATACCGGCATCCGAAGGATAAGACCGTCGGTGGCTGTTGGGTCCGTCCAGCCTTTGGTGGTGTCGTGCTGGTTGGGAACAATGATATCATTTACCCGTGTCTTGTCCGCAAAAAAATAACTTTCCACCTGTTTAACCATCAACGGGCTGCCGCCATGGTTTTCCCGCAGGTCGATGATCAATGCTTTGGTATGCCGTACAAAGCGAAAGGCCGCTGTAACGGTTTCTTTGCCGGAGGGGGTAACGTCCACAAACCCGTTAAATTTTACGTAGCCGACATTGCCGGGTAAAATTTCTGAAGCTGTGAACATAAAATTACGGGACTCCATAAACACATTCCGCAGCGAATCTTCGTGCGGGCCCGGCTCATGCCGGGGAGGTGCACCCATTTGTGCCAGTCGGGGAATGAAACGGAAATTCATATGCAGGTCAGGGCAGGCGGTTTGCAGGTCGGTCGAGATTTGCTCAGCGAATTGCTGCGGGTCTTTGATAGCCCGGTAGGCCCCCTTTGCCAATTGTGCGTAAAGGTACTTGCTCATGAGCTGGGCTTTATCTGTGAAGACATAGTTAGTTAACAATGCTTTGGACAAAGTATCGATCACTAAAGTTGTGAGTTCCGGCGTCATTACAACGGGAGTAGCCTGCTGCTTTTCCTGCGCCATGCAGGAGAAGGAGATTGTTAAAAGGAATAATATTATTTTTTTCATGTTTTGATTGGTTTAAGATTCAGTTAGTACAGGGTTTTCATGTCTACATTATCCAGCGATTATTATAGCTATCTATCCAAAAACCCGATCACTGCCAGCATTTTACAAAATTTTTGACTCGCTCATATATCAAATCTACTAAGTTTAAAAGTATATAGAAAATTAACCTTTACGCTAAAAATATTAACATGAGGAACAACGTTTTAGTTGGTCGGGATTTACAATCCGCGACCTAAACTAAAGCGGATTTGTAATCCGCGAAATAATGGCTGCATCCGATTACATTCATCAAAAGCAGGATTGGTTTACCGGGCCGAAGCTAATGTTTAAGTTTTGTTACGGAATATGCCACAAAACACGCGGGCTTGCCAAACGTAATTGTTTTGAATGGTCGGCTGGAATAAATTTGGGGCACTGGTTTACGAGGATTACAAATCCCCTGTAATTTAGTCCGGGATTGTAAATCCGGACTAACGGGAAATCCCATGTGTACAGATAGCGGGAAATTATTTGAACACATTTATGGGTTTTTGATGATTGTAGAACGGATTTTGCAGAAATATGTCGAGGAAAATTCAGGCGAGAAAAGTGAATAATTGCTATAATTTTTCTTTTGGAAAGTGTTCAAAAAATTTGACATGCTGGATTTTTTGAACATCCTCAACATTTTAATATTATTCAAGTTAGATTAATACAGGAAATCAACAACAGCGGTTAAATATCGTCTAAAGAATCATCACTCGTATTCTCAAAAATTTCATGTAATTTTTGTTGCAATAGTTTTTTATTCGGCAGTAAGGTTTGGTATTCTGCAACCATTGCAGGCGAGAGGTTTCTGCTTAAGGCGTATTCCACTATTTCAGTGTCTTTGTTTTTACATAGCAGTATGCCAATAGATGGGTTTTCGTGTTCCTTTTTTACATCCCGGTCTAAAGCTTCAAGATAAAAGTTAAGCTGCCCCAAATGCTCAGGCTTAAATTTATCTGCTTTCAATTCAAAAGCGATCAGGCAGCGCAAACTGCGATGATAAAATAACAAATCAATCATAAAGTCACTATTGCCTACCTGTATCCGGTACTGGTTCGTTTATCATCAGAATAATCTAACCATTGTTGGATCCGCTCGGGATTTTTAATGAGTTGGTCCAGAATTTTATTTTCATTTACTTGATCAAACAACTCGAAATATCCAGTATTCTTTAAAAGTGAATAAAAAGAAATATCTCTAAGGTCACGAAACTTTGAAGGTAAATTTATAATATCGTTAATTATATTTTCTGTTTTCATTTTTGGCTTATCATTTGATTTTTATTTTCATTAAGCGATAATCTTATCGGGTAAAACCAAGGTAGTTATTTTTACTTTTATTATGGAAACTGACGCCGTAATCTTGTTTTTTAGAACAGCTGACATGAATTTAAAATAACCTAATTCCAATAAACTAAAGCCCCGTGCTCAACACCCAACGCGAAAAATTAATTGAAGCCTTAGCCAACCCCGAACAACAATGGGACATCATCATCGTTGGCGGCGGCGCAACTGGTTTGGGCACCGCCTTGGATGCGGCCTCCCGCGGTTATAAAACATTATTACTTGAACAGGCCGATTTTGCCAAAGGGACTTCCAGCCGGAGCACGAAACTGGTGCATGGCGGTGTTAGGTATTTGGCCCAGGGCGATATTGGTTTGGTTAGGGAGGCATTGTATGAGCGCGGGCTGCTTTTAAGAAATGCGGCGCATCTTGTAAAAAATGAATCATTCATCATCCCCAATTATAAATGGTGGACAGGCGCATTTTATACCATCGGGCTAACTTTCTATGACCTGTTGGCTGGTAAACTTAGTTTCGGGCGGTCAAAACATATCTCAAAAAAAGAAACCATAAGCAGGCTGCCGGGTATTCAGCAAAAAAATCTTTATGGCGGCGTTGTTTACCACGATGGTCAGTTTGACGACTCGCGGCTTGCCATAAACCTTGCCCGAACCTGTTTGGAACAGGGCGCGATGGTGTTAAACTATTTCAAGGTAACTGATCTTGTAAAAGAAAATGGAAAAATAACAGGAGTTATTGCACAGGATGTTGAAACCGGAACGGTTTATCAAATTAAAGGTAAGACGGTAATAAATGCCACCGGAGTTTTTGTTGATGACCTGCTGCAAAAAGATGAGCCTCATAAAAAACCGCTTGTAAGGCCGAGCCAGGGTATCCATATTGTGGTCGACAGATCGTTTATGCCGGGGAAAGATGCGTTGATGATCCCGAAAACAGATGATGGCAGGGTGCTTTTTGTTGTGCCCTGGCACGGAAAACTTTTAATAGGCACCACCGATACACCGCTTGATGAGCATAGCCTGGAACCCAGGGCGCTTGAAGAAGAAATTGGATTTGTGATGCGCAATGTATCCAGGTATTTAACCAAAGCGCCGGAACGGGAAGATATATTAAGCGTATTTGCAGGCTTGCGCCCTTTGGCCGCCCCGCAGGATGGATCAACCGGGACGAAAGAAATATCCCGCAGGCATAAACTAATTGTTTCGGCATCAGGCCTTATAACGATAACCGGCGGCAAATGGACAACTTACCGCAGGATGGCGCAGGATACGGTTGATAAAGCCATGGAAATTGCCAAACTGGCGCCATGCAAATGCATAACAAGTGATTTATCTATACACGGTAATAAAAACAACGTTGACCGAAATGATCATCTTTATGTTTATGGAAGTGACAGGGACGCGCTGCTATCTTTGGTTAAAGAAAACCCTGCATGGGCTGAAAAACTGCATCCCCGCATGGAGTATATAAAAGCGGAAGTTATATGGGCAGTTAGGCGTGAAATGGCCCGGACTGTAGAAGATGTGCTTGCAAGAAGGGTAAGGGCGCTGTTTCTTGATGCAAATGCTGCTTTGGAAATGGCGCCGGTTGTAGCAAGTTTAATAGCCGGGCAATTAAAGAAAGATAAGAATTGGGAAAATGAACAAGTTGATGAATTTAATGCATTAGGGAAAGGATATTTAAGCCCACTTTAAACCTGCAAATTGTAGAGACGCAATATTTTGCGTCTTGAAACGAATGTCGGCATTTAGGATTAAATTTCACAAACATTAAGATCCGAGAGGCAAAGTATTCTCTCCCATTACCTGTTTACAGGCACACCCATAAATTCATTAATAGCTTCAATATAATGACATCCCTGCTGGTTCCCGGAACGCATTTTATTGGCGATGCCTTTTATTATTTTTTGAATTTTTTCTTCGGCGTTCATTACCGGGCAGGTGGTTCCATCATTGGGAAATGTATGTTTAAGCATCGTATGGATCTCGGTAAGCTTAATTTTAATAGCATTTAATGCAGGAGCGTTTTTGCGCATTTGGTACCATTCAGTAAAAGCCGCCATTTGTTCGGCGATGATCATTTTTGCCTTTGGGGCTTCGGCTTCCCTGTTCTTCAAGGTCTCATCTTTCAATTTTGCAAGTTCGTCCACATTAACCAGGGTTACACCGGGCAGTTCTTTTACCGATGCCTCAACATTATTGGGGACAGACAGATCGATGATGAGTTTATTGCCTTTATTCTCAAGCTGCGATCTGAAAATGGTGGGAACCGGGGCGTTTGTAGCTGTCAATATAATATCCGATGATGCAACATGAGCTGCTAAGTCACTTAATGGCGCATATTTTAAATTCAATTCAGCGGACAGTTCAGCAGCTTTTTCTTCCGACCGGTTGATCAGCGTGATATTTGTTGTGCCCAAATAATCAACCAGGTTTTTGCAGGTATTACGTCCAATTTTTCCGGTGCCGATCAATAATATTTTTTTATCCGCAGCAATGTCAATGTTTTCTTTGATGTATTGAACCGCCGCGAAGGATACCGAAACCGTTCCTCCGCTTAAAGCTGTATCGTTTTTTATTATTTTTGACGACTGCAATACACAATTAACCAGCCGCTCTAAAAAACAATTTATAAAACCCCTGTCTTTCGAAAATTTAACGGCTTGCTTTAACTGTCCTATTATCTCATAATCGCCTAATATTTGCGAATCTAACCCGGCTCCCACATTAAACAAATGCTCAACCGCTGCCTCACCTCTTTTTATATAGGCCAAATTGGTAAAGGTTTTTTTGTCGCCGGTTGTTTGCGTACACAACAAATTAATAAGTTGGGACGGGTCTTCGGCAAAGCCGAAAACTTCGGTACGATTGCAGGTTGAAAGTATAAATAAAGCGTTCAGTTTGTATAAAGGGGCTAACCTTAAAATATTTTCGTATTGATCATTACCGACGGCAAACTGGCCCCGTGTCGCGGCATCCGTTTTTTTATAGTTAATACCTGCAACGATGAAATTTGAAATGTCAACAGGCTGACTGGAGTTTATTTGGCTCATAAAGCGAGTAATACGGATTTAACTTTCATTTTACGTTTGCTAATGCAAATTCGTTTTGAATTATAATAGACGAAATTAACATGGTTTAAATGAAGGTTTGATGATTCCCGACACTATGAATAATGATAAAGATCATTTTTATTGAGAATCAAGAGTCCAGAATCGAGAGCCAAGAATTAAAAAATCAAAAAATGAAGAGCGAGGCAGCATGCGATCATCAGTTTTTACAGGAAAATATGATATTAGCCCTGATTGTCCTGGCTCTTGATTCCTGGCGCTCACTTTTTTCTTCGATTTTTTTTCTAAATTTATCCACGCCAACCTGCAGCCAATTTAAATTATGGAAGAAGAATACATTTTAGCCCTAGACCAGGGTACAACCAGTTCGAGGGCGATTATTTTTGATCACAAGGGACAGATCAGGTCCGTTGCCCAAAAAGAATTTACGCAAATTTTCCCCCAACCGGGCTGGGTTGAACACGATCCTAATGAAATTTGGTCGTCGCAAGCAGGAGTTGCCGCCGAAGCGACTGTTAAAATAGGCATAAACGGTAAAAACATCAGGGCGATCGGCATTACTAACCAACGCGAAACAACGATAGTGTGGAACCGGGAAACAGGGTTACCGGTTTACAATGCTATCGTTTGGCAGGACAGGCGCACGGCCGCTTATTGCGATCACCTTAAAAACGAAGGTTTAACAGATTTGATCCGTTCAAAAACAGGATTGATTATCGATGCCTACTTTTCGGCCTCAAAAATAAACTGGATCTTAAATCATGTAGAAGGGGCAAAAGAACTTGCCGCCGCTGGCAGTCTGGCATTTGGCACCGTTGACAGTTGGCTGATATGGAAATTTACACGCGGCAAAGTACACGTTACAGATGTTACAAACGCAAGCCGCACCATGCTCTACAATATCATCACTCAGGAATGGGATGAAGAATTATTGCAAATTTTCGGAGTACCTAAAAGCATGCTGCCAAAGGTTAAGCAATCAAGCGAAGTTTATGGAGAAACTGATACGACAATTTTTGCGTCTAAAATACCCATCGCCGGTATAGCCGGTGATCAGCAGGCAGCATTATTCGGGCAGATGTGTACCGAAAAGGCCATGGTTAAAAACACTTATGGAACGGGCTGCTTTATGCTGATGAATATTGGCGATCATTTTATCGAATCGAAAAATAATTTACTGACGACCATTGCCTGGAAAATTAACGGAAAAATTCAATACGCATTTGAAGGCAGTATATTTATCGGCGGCGCCGTGGTACAATGGCTGCGCGATGGATTGGGAATTATAAAAACTTCCGTGGAAGTGGAAAAGCTTGCTAACAGTGTAAATGACACCGGAGGGGTTTATTTTGTGCCTGCGTTTGCCGGCCTGGGCGCTCCCTACTGGGACCCGGAGGCAAGGGGAACGATTGTCGGAATTACCCGTGGGACAACAGCGGGGCACATAGCGCGGGCAGCAATTGAAGCTATCGCCTATCAAACGGTTGATGTTTTAAAAGCAATGGAAGCAGATGCTGGCATGAAGATCAAAGAATTGCGCGTTGATGGCGGGGCTACTGCCAATAACCTGCTGATGCAATTCCAGGCTAATTTGCTCAATTGTAAAGTGATAAGGCCAAAAATTGTTGAAACAACGGCGCTTGGTGCAGCCTATTTAGCCGGTTTAGCTGTAGGATACTGGAAGAACGTGGAAGAGATACAGCACCAATGGCAATCGGAAAGGGATTTCATCCCGGCTGGTGATCCAAACGAATTACAAAAGGCCATGGCCGGCTGGGAAAAAGCCGTGTACGCAACACAGTGCTGGGCAGGAAGTCCATAGTCCATAGTCGATGGTCCATAGCCAATGGTCGATAGCCGAGGGTACATGGAACTATAGTTTACAAACCTGTATAACCATGGACCATGGACTATCGACCATGAACTAAAAACTAACTCTCAAATATATGTCTCCATTTATGGCCGAACTGACCGGCACTATGTTATTAATACTTTTAGGCGATGGCGTAGTTGCCAATGTACTGTTAAATGATACAAAAGGGCATAATAGCGGCTGGATAGTAATCACTACCGGCTGGGGGCTGGCTGTTTTTGTGGGCGTTGTAATTGCAGCCCCCTATAGCGGCGCACATTTAAACCCAGCGGTCACTATTGGGCTGGCTATAGCCGGTAAATTTCCATGGGCAAGCGTTGCGCTTTATATTACCGCGCAGATGCTTGGCGCTTTTATTGGCGCCATCCTGGTTTGGCTGATGTATTACGACCATTTTCAGCGCAATAATAAACCTGATGCTATTTTAGCGGTTTTTTGTACCGGGCCCGCTATTCGTAACTATATTTCAAATATCGCCAGTGAAATTATCGGGGCGTTTGTGTTAGTCTTCACCGTGTTTTATATTGCGGGGGCACAAATAACCCCAAGCAAAACGCCAATAGGTTTAGGTTCGGTAGGGGCCTTACCGGTTGCCTTATTGGTTTGGGTGATCGGTCTTTCCCTTGGCGGGACCACAGGTTACGCTATTAATCCTGCCCGCGACCTCGGTCCAAGGATCACTCATTTTATTTTCCCGATTAAAAATAAAGGCAGAAGCGATTGGCAATATGCCTGGATACCCGTTTTAGGTCCGATTGCAGGGGCTGCTATTGCGGCGTTTTTGTATTTGCAGCTGAGATAAATGAAAAAAAAAATAAACATATAAGAACACCAAGATTTCACGAAGGACACAAAGAGGGAAATAAATTTTGTGTCTTTAATGGCCTTAGTGGCGAAAACATAAACCATGAACGCTAAAAATATCGTAATAGTTAACTATCAACCGCAATATAAGGCAGCGTTTAAGCAACTTAATGCAGAATGGATAACTCAGTGGTTCAAAATGGAAGAAGCTGATTATAAAATATTGGATCACCCTGAAGAATATGTTTTGGATAAGGGAGGGCACATTCTGTTTGCGTTGAATATTGATAAACCGGTAGGCACCTGTGCGCTCGTTAAAAAAGATGAAGACACTTTTGAACTATCGAAAATGGCGGTTTCTCCAGAGGCAAAAGGTAAAGGTATCGGCTGGCAGTTAGGGAATGCGGCTATTGAAAAAGCAAAAGAGGTCGGAATTAAAAGGCTCTACCTGGAAAGTAATACCATACTTAAACCTGCAATCAACTTGTACTATAAATTAGGGTTTAAAAGAATTGCAGGCAAGCCGTCACCTTACGAAAGGTCCAATATCCACATGGAGTTAAACCTATGAGTGAAATAGATCTGATCTAGTTTTATAAATAGTAATCCCAAAAAATCCTTAGAATCTTAAAAATCCGGGTCTTGCTTACGTTGTGCCTTCTCCCAAAACTTTAGTAAAATAGCAGATGATCCCTCGGACTTTACCGACTTTCGGACTACTGCTCCTGCTCTAATCCCCCAATCTCTAAACGATGTCTGCTCGGGGTACGAGTATATCTTTTATTGACGCCCTTTAGCTTTAACGATAAGCGCATCGTTGTAAAAAACATCGAAAGTGCTTTTGAAACAGCTCTTAAAAGTTTATCGTTCAAGAAAGTGGCAGGTACAGCTATTAGGATGCCTGCGTAACAACAGCCGGTGGCAGCTAACCACAATTGCCAGCTGGGGCTAACACCCGGAGCAATTAAGCAAACTATCAGCATAAATGGCATTAATCCCAACATTAAAAGGCTGGGTAAAGCCACAATTTGATAAATTTTATTAAAATAATCAAAATTACCATGGAACAAAAGTTGGGTAAGGCCGGTGCTCCCGTACTCTTTGAGCAAATTAAACCAGGCCGAAAGCCGCCTGCGCCTTTGTTTTTTAAACGCTTGGGCATTACTAACTTTTTCTTCATAAATTATGGCGTCTTCGGCGTAAGCTATGCGAATGTTATTTAGGGTGAGCAATAGTTCCATTTCTTTATCAAACCAGCCGAAGGCATCTATCTCAAGGACAACTTCCCTGAATAATCTATATTCAAGAGCCATTCCTGATCCTATAATTGCTGCAGAAAGGTTAAACACTCGTTGCGACCTACAGAAGATATGATTATTGCTCTCCTCGCTAACAGCATCCAATACGGCAATTTGTGTATTTGTATTTTTCGCAACCCTGTGGCCCTGCACTGCCCTGTGGCCGGCTTGCAGGTAATTATTTACCTGGTATAAAAAATCGGGAGCGCAAATGTGATCAGCATCAAAAACAATCGCGGCATCAAAGTAGCGGGTTGTGTTTTCGATCGCCTTGTGTAACGCTTTACATTTTGTACTGCTTTTAAAAGCCACTTCCAATAGCTGTATAGGCATTTTTTTTAGCCTTTCAATTGTTTCAGGCTTTAATGAATCGGCTATTACACACACGTGGAAATGATCTTTTGGATAATCAAGTGTAATGGCATTAGCAGCTGAATTTAATATGATCTCATCCTCTTTGTACGAGTATATATAAATAACAAATCTTGATAGAGAAGTGCTTACCGGCGGTTTTTTAATTTTGATGAGTCTTCCTGCTAATGAAAATATAAACAAGTAAAAGCTATAAATGCCGAGGTATATAAATAGCATAATGGTGATTGCCGCTGCTGTATTGATTCCCATGTTAACTACGTTATAGATATGTAATAGTGAAATAATGTGCGTAAACGCAGATTTTTAACGTTAAATTGCTTTAATCCTCCGCTTTTTATCCGGATTTATCTGTAACAAATCTTTTATTTCGATTATCCGGTGTTCCCGTGTATTATTTGCTGCAACAGTCAGCCTCTTTTTTTGTTTTTAAATCGGTGTCCTGTAACGAAATATCTAACTCATTCGAAAATTCTCCCGCGTTCCGGGGCGATCGTCAAATTGGATCTGCGAAAAAATAGTTATAGGCTGGTCCTTTAAGCTGATGTTAAACAGGGGGTTATTTGTTTAGCACTAAGCCGATAGCTTCTAAGCTCTAAGTTTCGAAAATGATGAAATTGAACTTTAGATTCGCGATGGCCACCGGGACGACTTTAGACTTGATACTCAACCTCTTCTGTCGATAAATTTAATAGGTTTCCGACTGGTTTCAACAAATTGCTTTTTTTGTATTTCTTCGGCATTTAAATATTTAATATGCGGGCTCACGCGTAATCTTGCCTGCAAATAAGCTCTTATCCGGTGATCGCATTCTTCACTTTCTTCGGCAGGTAATAAGTAAAGCAATACCTGGTCAAGGCCAATTTCATTTGAATAAACTTCGATAACAAAATCGAGTATATCTTCCCGTTCATTCAGCAGGTCAAATAATGCCGGTGGATAAAGGGTAGTGCCTTTAAATTTGATCATTTGCTTTTTTCGGCCCATAACGGGCGACAAGCGCAAACTTGTTCTGCCGCAGCCGCAGGGTTCATCATCATACATACAAATGTCGCCGGTCTTGTAACGCAGCAATGGCATTCCTTCAACGCCAAGCGTCGTGATGGTTACTTCGCCCGGTGCGTTGGGGCCAACCTGCAGGCCATTCTCATCAAGTAGCTCAACTATCAGCAATTCAGGTTGGTAATGCCCGCCGCGCCCTTCGGGACATTCGGTAAACGCAGTTTGCATTTCGGTAGACGCATAAGTGGAATATAATTTGATGTTCCAGGATTCAGTTATTTTTTTCCCTAAAATATTTAACGAGAAATCAGTATTGCGGATATTTTCGCCAATGCAGATCGCCTTTTTAACAGAAGTACTATTTATATCGATGCCCGCAACTTTTGCAAACTGAATTAATTTAAGAATAAAGGATGGGACAGCTACAATTGCGGTGGGCTTTAACCGCTGAATGGTTTCCCATTGAAGGGAAGGTACCCCGGGGCCTAAGCGGATGATACCTGCGCCAAGCTTACGTATGCCCGAGTAATAAGCAATACCCGCCATAAACTGCCTGTCGAGCGTAAGCATTAGCTGGTAAATATCATCTGCAGAGCCATCGGCACACAAAAAAGAATTATATTCATTAAATGCCAATCGGTCAAGGTCATTTTCTGTCAGCGCTATTGTTACAGGGCTGCCTAAGGTTCCCGAGGTGGAGGTGTACTCAACTACTTTTTCAGGGGCAACGCATAAAAAGTCATCGTTGCGCTGCTGCAGGTCATCCTTGCTTGTGGTGGGTATTAGTGCAAGATCCGGCAATGTTTTTATTTCATCGATATTTATAGCATGTTTTGCAAACAGTTCTTTATAAAATGGGGAATATTGGGAAAGATACAGCAAAAGTTCGTGTAGTTTTTGTTCCTGCATTATTGTTGTTTTGTCGGTCGTCTGGTAATCTTTTTCCTTGAAAATTGCCATTCTTTTATTTGGGGGATATTCCAAAATTAGTAAAAAACATTGCCAAAACAACCTGGGCGTTTAATTGTAGCGTATTATAATTATGTTTAAACGGCAGCTATTATTCATCAGTTTATTTTTTATTACGCTGGTTGGGAGATCACAAACCACTAAACTTTACAGATATAAAGACACCATATTTTCGGACATCAGCATAAACAGGGATTTGAGTTATGTCTCAAATGCAGATCCTGGTGAAAAAAAATCCTTTCTTTTCGATTTTTATCAGCCAAAAAATGATCATTTGGCCCGGCGTCCGCTCATTATCTGGATGCATGGCGGAGGTTTTAAATTTGGCACAAAAGAAGCAAAAGATATCCGGATATGGTGTAAAAACTTTGCCCGGCGGGGATATGTATGTGCAGCTATCAATTATCGTTTGAGCAAGAAAAACACACTTTTCAATTTTGGTGAATTGCAAAAAGGTTGCTATTACGCTGTACAGGATGTAAAAATGGCTATTGAATATTTTAAACGTCATCGCGCCGAGTACAAAATTGACCCCGATAAAATTATTTTAGCCGGGAATTCAGCCGGCGGCTTAATCGCATTGCAGGCTGCTTACTGTTCAAATGCCGAACTGGCAAAAATGGCAGGCATAGCGGACACAAGCGCAAATCAGGATGGTATATTAAAAGTTGCGGGCGTGGTCGATTTTTGGGGCGGCATATTTGACCTCGACTGGCTAAAAAATGCCCATGTACCAATTGTAAGTGTAGTTGGTAGCAGGGACAATATCATGCCGCCAACCCATAAAAGCGCCTCCTTGTATGGCGCAATTGATATACATAAGCAAGCGGATGCACTGGGTATACCGAACGATCTAAAAGTTTATGACGGCTACTCGCACGAATTGCAAAGGCAGTTTAACCCGCTGTTTCCTGCTGGCAAAGGCACCCAAAAACGCTGGCTGGACGCAGGTCAGTTTGCCACTGATTTTTTGTACAACTCGCTGTTTAAATAACCTATAAGCTGAAATATCATTTCAACGTTAACGGCAGCTGATTTTGTCAATTGAATGACTGTCTGAATTCCAAAGGCGAAACGTTGGTTTTTGTCTTAAATAGTTTTTGTTGTAGCCAAAAATGAGGTTTGTTTATTTGGATTATGAATGACAACTAAATATGAACCGCTCTGAACAGACAATATAAGCCGCCTTTTGTGGTGCTGAGACTATAATTTATTTGGAAGTTAACACAAGATCTTTTTATATTGTTCGATAAAGTTTTATAATTGCGTTTTAGCTATGAACTGTATTAAATTTTTTATCGTTTTAGTATTTATGGCATTTGGTTTTCAGTTTGCAAAGGCTGCGCCCGTTAATACAATATCTAAACCTGCCTTTTTACAGATCAGGAGGCCACCACCTCCGCCACGTCACAGGCCTCATCACCCGCATCGTCTCCACATAAAGTTGCCGCATATTCATTTGCCGCCCCATCCGCATCACCCGCCTCCACCTCCGCCGCCACGCTAAGTTCCGGCAGGGAAATTTAGGCCCAGGACATACTGCGCTCAAATTCAACCATCGTAACAGGTCTTTGTAATTGACCTTAAGCTTGGATTGAACTTTTTTTGCTCTGCAGAAGTAAATTCTAAAGAAAAAAAAGACACAACCCGACTTTAGACTCCCGACAGCTATCAGGACGACTTAAGACTTTTGACTTGAAAATTCCGTAGCAAAAAAAATACATGCCCGGTTAGGCAATAACCAAATAATTATATAACTTAGCTATAAGCAACCAAAACCGGTCATGAACAATAGGATCATACTAATTGAAGATAATGAGGACATTCTTGATGTAATGCAGTACGTTTTGACCGATGAAGGTTATGACGTTGTAGCGTATGATCATCTACAGAGATTCGAAGAAATTTTAGAACAGCAGCCAGCGCTCATTTTACTTGACATCAGGTTGGCCAATGATCTTAGTAACACCCTGTGCCTGGCAATAAAATCAAACCCAACTACTAAACATATACCTGTTATACTGGTATCTGCAGATGAGAACCTGGAACTGCTGGCAAAAGATTGCAATGCTGATGCTTTTTTAGCTAAACCTTTTGATTTAAAAGATCTGATCAAATTGGTGGAACACTACTCGGAGATTTACAATGCTCTTCTTTGATCAGCTAATTATTTTTCACAATATCAGTACTTATTTTCACTTTATTATTGTAAAGATCAATTATTTATTATTTTTACTAAGCAATTGTTCAGGATATTGGCTCCTTAACTAAAAACAGGAGCAATATCTTGTTTGACAGTGCCTTCCTACGCCCCCAATTAATTAATCGTTTTGAAAAAAATATTATAACCCATGGAACAGGATATAGTTGGTATTCCTCTAAAAAAAGCGCCCCATTTGAATGGGACTAACGATGACGCCCTTGATCTGAATGAACTTTTAAAGGTTCTTTCTTTGGTCAAGAACGGGAAACTTGATGTTCGGATGCCCGTTACGCAAGCCGGTATAAACGGACGGATATGCGAAGTGCTGAACGACATTATCGATATGAATGAGCGTTTGGTAGCTGAAATTTCTTCCGCGGAAGTTATGATCGGGAAAAAGGGAAACTTATCGAAAAGAATTGAGATGCCTGATGCCAGGGGTGAATGGGCCGATGGTGTAAATTCTTTAAATAACCTGATCTCAGACCTTACCTCTCCGACAATTGAAATTGCGGGTATGATTAATTCTGTAGCCAACGGCGATTTGTCGAAGCATATCCCGTTGGAGATCAGCGGGCATCCATTAAAGGGTGAATTCCTGCGTATTGCAAAAGAATCAAACCAGATGCTTTCCAAGTTAAGACTGTTCTCTATGGAGGTAACGCGTGTTGCCCGGCAGGTAGGATCAGAAGGGAAGCTGGGGGAACAAGCCAAAATAAAAGGCGTTGCAGGCGTATGGGCCGAGCTTACAGATTCAGTAAACCAAATGGCGGGCAACCTTACAGCCCAGGTACGTAACGTTGCCACGGTAACCACAGCGGTGGCAAAAGGCGATCTTTCCAGGAAAATTACTGTTGAAGGCAAAGGAGAGATACTTGAGCTGAAGAACACCATAAATACAATGGTTGACCAGTTGAACTCCTTCTCTTCCGAAGTAACGCGTGTTGCCCTTGAGGTAGGTACCGAAGGTAAATTAGGCGGACAGGCAAAGGTGCCCGGTGTGGCGGGAACGTGGAAGGACCTTACCGACTCCGTAAACCGTATGGCCGGTAACTTAACATCCCAGGTACGTAATATTGCGGGCGTTACCACTGCGATAGCCAACGGCGACCTTTCGAAGAAGATTACCGTTGACGTGAAAGGGGAGATGCTCGAGTTGAAAAAAACCATCAATACATTGGTTGACCAGCTTAACTCTTTTGCATCGGAAGTAACGCGCGTTGCGCTCGAAGTAGGTACCGAAGGTAAATTGGGCGGTCAGGCCAGGGTAAAAGGGGTAGGCGGCGTTTGGAAAGATTTGACCGACTCTGTGAACCAGATGGGAAGCAACCTTACCGACCAGGTGCGTAATATAGCGTGGGTTACAACAGCGGTTGCCAAAGGGGACTTATCACGGAAGATAACTGTAGATGCAAAAGGAGAACTTTTGGAGTTGAAAAATACCATTAATACCATGGTTGACCAGTTGAACTCCTTCTCATCCGAAGTAACCCGCGTAGCCCGTGAGGTAGGTTCCGAAGGACAATTGGGCGGCCAGGCAAACGTGCCCGGTGTGGGCGGTACCTGGAAAGACCTAACCGACTCGGTAAACCAGATGGCGGGTAATTTAACCGGCCAGGTTCGAAATATTGCCGAGGTAACCACGGCGGTTGCCAAAGGCGACTTATCAAAAAAGATCACTGTTGACGTGCAGGGAGAAATGCTGGAGCTTAAGATCACCATCAATACGATGGTCGACCAGCTCAATTCATTTGGTTCAGAAGTTACCCGTATGGCCCGTGAGGTAGGTTCGGAAGGGCAGCTTGGCGGCCAGGCAAATGTACCCGGCGTGGGCGGTACCTGGAAGGACCTAACGGATTCTGTAAATAAAATGGCTGATAACCTTACCTCGCAGGTACGTAATATAGCGGAGGTAACTACAGCGGTTGCCAAAGGCGACTTATCAAGAAAAATCACGGTAAATGCCAAGGGCGAGTTATTGGAACTAAAAGATACCATTAATACGATGGTTGACCAGTTGCGCGGTTTCGCATCCGAAGTAACCCGCGTTGCCCGTGAAGTAGGCTCCGAAGGCCAGCTTGGCGGGCAGGCCAACGTGCCAGGCGTGGACGGCCCCTGGAAAGACTTAACCGACTCGGTAAATAAAATGGCCGGTAACCTTACGGCCCAGTTGCGTAATATTGCCGATGTGTCTATCGCAATCGCAAACGGCGACTTATCGAAAAAGATCACTGTTGACGTGCGGGGCGAAATTCTCCAGCTTAAAGAAACTATCAATACAATGGTTGATCAGCTGCGCGGTTTCGCATCGGAAGTAACCCGTGTGGCCCGTGAGGTAGGTACTGACGGTAACCTGGGCGGTCAGGCATTTGTACCGGGGGTTGGCGGTACCTGGAAAGATTTAACAGATTCTGTTAATCACATGTCGAGTAATTTAACTTTACAGGTACGTAATATTGCCGAAGTAACAAAGGCTGTGGCCAGCGGCGACCTTTCCAAAACGGTGATCATTGACGTAAAAGGGGAGATCATGGACCTGAAAAATACCATTAACACGATGGTGGACCAGCTGAACTCTTTTGCATCAGAAGTAACGCGCGTGGCCCGTGAGGTGGGTACGGAAGGAAAACTGGGTGGCCAGGCGCACGTAAAAGGCGTTGACGGCACCTGGAAAGATTTAACTGACTCGGTGAACCAGATGGCATCAAACTTAACCGGGCAGATCAGGGGTATTGCAAAGGTTGCCACTGGTATTGCAAAAGGAAATTTGAAGCAGCGCCTTTCCATCAACGCCCTGGGTGAAGTGGCACAATTAACCGATACGATAAATGAAATGATTGACACGCTTGCGGTATTTGCTGACGAAGTGACCACTGTGGCGCGTGAGGTGGGTGTACAGGGCCGCCTGGGTGGTCAGGCCAGTGTTCCGGGGGCGTCGGGCACGTGGAAAGACTTGACTGAAAACGTAAACCAGCTTGCTCAAAATCTAACCGTGCAAGTGCGGTCAATCTCCGAAGTTGCTTCTGCCGTGACTAAAGGTGACCTTACCCGGACCATACGCGTAGATGCTAAAGGTGAGCTTGAAGCGCTGAAGGATACAATAAACCAGATGATTGCCAACCTGAAAGATACGACACTTAGAAACCACGAACAGGACTGGCTTAAATCAAACCTGGCTAAGTTTGCGCAGATGCTCCAGGGCCAGCGCGATAGGAACGCGGTTGCCAATAAAGTACTATCTGAGTTAGCTGAACTTGTGAACGCCCGATATGGCGCATTTTATATTTTGGAGCAGCCTGACGGCGCCGATGAAATGAAACTGAAACTGTTTGCCGGCTATGCGCAAAAAAGCCGTAAATTAATTAACCAGGAATTTTCCCTCAGTGAAGGCCTGGTTGGCCAATGCGCCACCGATAAAGAGCGGATAAGGCTGGCTAATGTTCCAAATGAATATCTTCAAATCAATTCGGGCATAGGCAATGCGCCGCCTATTGACCTTGTAATACTGCCTGTATTGTTTGAGAATAATGTAAAAGCAGTTATCGAACTTGCCTCTTTTGAGAATTTCAGCGATACCCATATCGACTTTCTTGATCAGCTGACCGAAAGTATCGGTATTGTGCTAAATAATATTGAAACCAATACCCGTACGGAAGAACTATTGTCACAATCGCAATCACTTGCCGGAGAGCTTTCCGCGCAGCAGGAGGAGCTAAGACGGGCAAATGATGAGTTACATGATAAAGGCCGTTCGCTGGAAGAAAAAGCAGAACAGCTTACGCTGACCTCAAAATATAAATCCGAGTTCCTGGCAAATATGTCGCATGAGCTAAGGACTCCGCTAAATAGTTTACTTATACTGGCACAGCAGCTCTTTGAAAACCCCGAAGGCAATTTGACGGAAAAACAAAGGATGTTTGCAAAAACCATTCACTCCTGCGGCGATGACCTCATCCAGCTGATCAACGATATTTTAGACCTTTCCAAGATCGAATCGGGGGTCATCGCAGCCGATGTTATGCCGGTTAGTTTTAAAGAGATCGCTTCGTTCGCCGAATCGACATTCAAACCTATTTCTGAAGCTAAAAACCTTAAATTCGAGATCAACATAGAGGAAGGCTTGCCCGAAGTGCTGGAAACGGATATGCAGCGGCTTAACCAGATATTGAAGAACCTGCTTTCAAATGCCTTCAAATTTACCGAAAAAGGCAGTGTAAAACTGCATATCTTCAGGCCGGGACCTGGCCAGGAAAACCCATTAAACGGTCCCGATCCGGCAATTGCATTCTCTATCGAGGATTCGGGCATTGGTATTTCCAAAAACACCCAGGGAATTATTTTTGAAGCTTTCCAGCAGGCCGAAGGGTCTACCAGCCGCAAATACGGTGGCACCGGGCTTGGGCTTTCTATCAGTAAGGGCTTTGCCGAGCTGCTGGGCGGTACGATAACCGTTGGCAGCGAGTTGGGCAAAGGAAGCATATTTACGCTGTATTTGCCGTTAAAATACAAAGAAGAGAAGTCTGTGACAAGCAACTTTGTGAAAGAATTTTACCCAACTTCGCATGTAAGGACCAGTTTAATGGACACCGCCGAATTAGTGATGGATGATGACCGGCATACTATTGTGGCGGAAGACAAGGTTTTGCTGGTGATTGAGGACGACATTCGGTTTACCAAGATACTGGTAGACAAAGCGCATGATTTTAGCCTCAAGGTGGTTGTTGCCATTAGCTACCTCGAGATATTTGAAAGTATCCAGAAATACAACCCTATTGCTATAACGCTTGATGTAAATATGCCGGAATCTAATGGCTGGAAAATCCTTAAATTACTGAAGAGCGACATCAACTTGCGTCATATCCCGGTACACCTTATTTGCGGTGAAGATAATAAGCCGCTTGCTTTAAAGTATGGCGCTAAAAGCTTCAATTTAAAGCCATTGTCAAATAATT
Organism: Mucilaginibacter sp.; assembly: GCA_036758125.1. Classification (GTDB taxonomy): domain Bacteria; phylum Bacteroidota; class Bacteroidia; order Sphingobacteriales; family Sphingobacteriaceae; genus Mucilaginibacter. The sequence goes on along the minus strand of DAIOXE010000010.1, from coordinate 88,125 downwards.
CACTGGACGAACTGATCACGGGAATAGTTGATTTCCATGAGCACGCTAAAAAGAGGGTGCTGATAATTGAAGATAATGAAACTGAACTTCAAAAATTATCTGAGCTTTTGTCAAATGACAGCGTAGAGGTTTTTGGGGCTACGACGGCGAAAAAAGGACTGGCGATATTGAAAAAAGAGGTGTTTGATTGCATAATTGTAGATTTCGTATTGCCTGACGCAAATGGATTGGAGTTTTTAAACAAAATTAACTTAGTAAAAAAGCCTCAAACAACCATTATTTTACATTCGGCAAGGGATTTTACACAGGATGAGCTTATCCAATTAAAAAGGCTGAATCATAAGATCATCACAAAAACACCCGAATCTCATGTTTACATGCTTGAAGAAATTTTAGTTTTATTGCATATAGATAAAAAATTCATCAGTGAGAGTAAATTGAAAATGATAGACGGCATACGCGTTAATAACGATGTGCTCGATTCTAAAAAAGTACTTGTAGTTGATGATGATGTCCGGAACCTTTTCGCGTTAACTGCTGTTTTTGAAAGATCCCACCTGGAAGTGATAACTGCCGAAAGCGGCAGGGAGGCGCTCGAAATATTAAACAAAGAAAAAAGGATCGATATTGTTTTGATGGATATTATGATGCCCGAAATGGATGGCTACGAAACCATCCAGATCATCCGTAAAGAGCCCAGGAATAAAACGTTGCCGATAATCGCGGTAACCGCAAAAGCGATGATAGGCGACAGGCAGAAATGTATTTCATCAGGGGCGTCTGATTATATAACTAAGCCGGTTAAAACCGACCAGTTGTTATCATTAATGAGGGTATGGCTTATCAAGTAAACCGGTCTAAATTTATTATGGTAAAACAAATTGAAAGAATGGCGCCTGATGCGCCGGTAAAGATACTGTTGGTCGATGACACTGACAGTAACCTGATGTCGATGGAAGTTGCTTTGGAAAAAGAAGGCTATGTTTTCTTTAAAGCCAATTCGGGAAGGGAAGCACTTAGGGTACTTTTACGGGAGGATGATTTTTCTTTAATTCTGCTTGATGTAAAAATGCCCACGATGGATGGATATGAAACAGCAGAACTTATTTACCAGCGCGATAAATTAAAAGATATTCCGATCATTTTTATAACAGCTCATGATTATGAAGAAGCCGCAATGTTTAAAGGTTACCAGGCCGGCGCTGTCGATTTTATACGGAAGCCGTTTAACCCGGAAATATTACGCTCGAAGGTTGCAGTATTTGCCGAATTGTTTAAAAAGAACCGCCTATTAAAACAGCAGGAAGAAAAGCTGCGAATTATTAACGATGATTTAACGCAATTGAACCTTGAGTTGGAACACCGCGTTTTAGAGCGTACCATTGAACTGGAGAACCTTAATCAGCAACTGAAGTCACTCAATTTATCAAAGGACAAATTTCTTTCAGTTTTGTCGCATGATCTTCGCAACCCTTTTACGGCGCTTCTGATAGCGGCGGATAAATTAAATGAGGATACTGAAAGATTGAACTTCGGGCAGATCAAACAACTTTCGCAGATAGTTCATCGTACATCCACTAAACTGGTTAACCAGTTAAATGAGGTAATTGAGTGGGCCAAAAAACAGAGCACAATGGCAAATTTCAATCCCGAAAAGATAAATCTTGGTATTGGAATCGAAAGCTCGCTGGAGTTATTAAAACCAAATGCCGCCCAAAAGAGGATTAGATTGCAAAACAAAACACCCAAAGACATTTTTGTAAAAGCTGATTCATTAATGCTGCGGTCTATCGTACAAAACCTGGTTACAAATGCCATAAAATATACCCCGCAGGGAGGTTCAGTCGTCATTAATGCCGAATCGGATAAGCGCATGGCCTGCATTTTCATTGAAGATTCAGGTATCGGAATGACGAGTGAAATAAAAGAAAAATTATTTCATAAACATAATGGAACATCTTTGTTAGGAACAAATAATGAACCGGGCAGCGGTTTGGGCCTGTTGCTTGTAAGTGATTTTGTGGTTCAGCATGGCGGAACCATTGATGTGGAAAGCGCCGTTGGCCATGGAACGACGTTTAAGTTTACTATTCCCGCGGTTAACTAAGAATGGGAAAGCTTGAATCTTCAAGTGTTTGACGTACAAGCGCCGATAGTTTACTTCTCTTAGTCATAGCCCGGATAAGCGCATGGGTATAAAGAAGGTAATCCATAATTTAAAAATTCTCCTTCGGACACGAAGACAGGCTCCAATTCGACGATATTTAAAAAGTCCCCAAATTCGTAACCTTTCCATTTATCTTCATGCTATATAAAGGGTTAATACACTTTAGAAATACCGTTTTTAATGGTAGAAATAAAGTTAATAAAGGCTTATTTTTATCTTAAAATTTAATGTTTTATTTTGTAGCAATGATCCTAAATCAAAAAAAAAGCAATGGCAAACCAACCGCAACCAACCGTCAGGCAATATGCCGAACCAAAATTCATCCCCCTTCAACCCGGTCAAATAAGTACCGGCGAGGCAAATGAATACGATGCATATACAAACCAAAGCATATTGCAGCCAATTCCCCCACCGAGGGCAGGGGCATCATTAATCATGAACCTTGCCGATGTAATTGGTCAGGATGCTTCAGACGCCATACAACAAGCTGGCATGCTCGTTTTCCATTCGGTTGGAGATACAGGTTCGGATAAAAAATACCGCGTAGTTGATGAGGCTGACGTATCAAAAATGATGGTACAGGATCTTTTTCTAAAGCCAGCCTCGTCCTTCTTTTACCACCTCGGGGATGTTGTATATGAATTCGGTCAGCCACAAGATTACTATGCGCAATTTTATGAACCATTTTGTGCTTATAATGCCCCCATATTCGCTATTCCCGGAAATCATGACGGCATGATATGGGACCCTTCAATGACGTCCCTGCAAGCATTCCAAAACAACTTTTGTACCGCGGCGCCGGCGCCTGCTCCAAATGCCGCTGGCCTTATCCGCTCAACAATGAACCAGCCAGGTGTTTATTTTACCCTTGAGGCGCCCTTTGTAAGCATTATCGGCCTTTACAGCAACGTTTCTGATAAAGGGCCCGGATGTATTTCCTCCGAAGGCGGCAAAAACAATCTTACTGATGACCAAAAGAACTTTTTAATTGCCGAATTAAAAAGATTAATGCCATTGCGCACCGCAAATCAAAGAGCTGTGATCGTAGCGGTGCATCACCCTCCTTTTACAAGCAATAACGAAAAAAATCCTATGAATGATGACCTCGATGACGCTTTTAATAAAGGGGGACTTTGGCCGGATGTGGTTCTTTCAGGTCATGCTCATTTATATGAACGTTACGAAAGGGATATAAATGGCATAAAAATGCCGTATATAGTTGCCGGATGCGGCGGTTATAATCTCTCGCCATATGAACCTGCCAGCAACCCGGGTAAACTGGTACCTCCGGCACTTGCCGGAAATACCGCGCTACGGGCCTATATAAAATCATTTGGTTATCTTAAAATCAAAGTAACCAGTAATAAACTGGCCATAATTTTTAATTGCATCGATCCGGCTTATGGGCCCGCGTCAGATTCAATTCTAATCGACCTGGCTACCCACGTTGTGACAGAAGGTATCAGCGGGAGGGAACCGTTATAAAGAATAATTTAGGAGCCCATATTTATGTCCTCGCAGGATATCCTGAAAGGAGTCGGCGCTTTGTGCCCGGCTGTTTATCAATGCAGGGTACCCCGCGAGAGGCCCACTGAAACAGAAACAGGCTGATAATAACTCAACTTAGATTTCAGAGCTTAGCCCTTATTTAAAATCTTTTTCTGAAATTAGCCGCCGATGAATATTGAGCTCTTTATCCCCTGTTTTATTGATCAGGTATACCCCGAAACCGCATTTAACACCATAAAAGTGTTGGAAAAGGCGGGCTGCACGGTTCAATACAACCCTGCGCAAACCTGCTGCGGGCAACCCGCTTTTAATGCCGGTTTCTGGGATGAAGCCAAAGAGGTTGGCAGCAAATTTTTAAATGATTTTTCGTCCGATAGTGTGATTGTTACCCCATCAGCTTCCTGCACCGGCATGGTGAAAAACTATTATAACGACCTTTTTACCAATACTTCCTCGCACAATAAATGCCGGGCCATACAAGGCAATATTTACGAATTGTCTGATTTCCTTGTAAATATTTTACAGGTTGATTATTTTGGCGCCGAGCTGGAAGGCAAGGCGGTTTACCACGACAGTTGCGCCGCCCTGCGCGAATGTAAAATAAAAGCTGAACCGCGACAATTATTATCAAAAGTTCACGGCCTCGAAGTGGTCGATTTGAAAGATAATGAGACTTGCTGTGGTTTCGGCGGCACCTTTGCAGTTAAATTCGATGGTATTTCCTCGGCGATGGCCCAGCAAAAGATAGATAACGCCTTAGCTGCGGATGCCGAATATATTATTTCGACTGATGCCTCTTGCCTGCTGCATTTGCAGGGCTATATTGATAAAAATAATTTGCAGTTAAAAACTATGCATTTGGCTGATGTATTGGCGCACGGGTGGGGAAACGTTTGACCGCTTATTTAAGCTGATTTTCTTGATTGCACTGGTTGGAAAAATCAACGAAATGCATAAACGGTTACTGTAAAAACAATATTCTGCTATGGATGTTATGAATAAAGCAATATTATGATTTTGATTTAAAAAATAAAATAATACCCGGCCAAAAATACTCAGAATAAACCTAACCTATCACGATATATTATGGATAAAAAAACTGAATTTGATGATCTGATTACTGCTAACCGGGAGCTTGCTTTTCAAAAAGATGAGAAGGGAAAACGCGCCGAAGAATTGGTCATCGCCAACAAAGAACTTGCCTTTCAAAATAATGAGAAAAAATGCCGTGCGGCAGAACTTATTATCGCCAATAAAGAGCTGGCCTTTCAAAATACAGAAAAAGAAAAACGGGCAAAGGAGCTGATCATCGCCAATAAAGAACTATCCTTTCAAAATGCCGAAAAAGAAAAACGGGCAAAAACGCTGATTATCGCCAATAAGGAGCTTGTTTTTCAGAACAAAGAAAAGAAAAAGCGTGCTGCAGAGAAAAAAATAACGGACGCGGAGTTAGCGGCGCAATACGAAAAACTTCTTAAAATTGCTGTCCTGCAATCGCATCAGGTAAGGGGCCCAATAGCAAATATCCTTGGTCTATTTGACTTATTTGAGTTTGACAACCCTTGCGACCCCATCAATGGTGAAGTTCTTATTATGCTAAAGCTAACCGCCGAGTCGCTTGATAAAATTATCCGGGAGATTGTGGAAAATACGACGGAGATCAGAAAAGTGATTAAATAATTATTTTAGATTTCGGGTGTTCGATTTCGGATTTGTTTAATGCGGAATTCAGAATGCCGATTGCGGAATGAAATAAAAACCTTCCTTAGAATCACAAAATAATCGGTGCAATCCTCATATCCTCATAAATAATCGGTGCAATCTCCATAAATCATTCTTGTCTGAACAGTGGTTTGTAGCGCTACAAGTGATACACCCCGCTACAAAACGCTACAAGGCTGATTGTTAATTATTTATCTGCTGACAAGATTTTGTCAGTGACAAATATATGTCACCATTTTCTCTCCGTACGCCGCGCGAGATTGAGCAAGCTTATTTTGAGTAATTGAAAAAACCTTCAAAACTCAGATCTTCGTCTAATTGCTCCCAATGAATGCCGAAGGGTGATAATGTAAAATTTTCTAAAACCCCCTTTGTGGCATTTTGCAGTTTCGGAAACCAACTTAACGGATGACTTTTTTCCTCACCCATAGCGGTCTTAATATATATTCGCCCGTTATCAAACCAAACTTTAACAACCTTAACTTCCATGATACTTCTTCCATTTAGCGATGATGATTTCCCTGTTTTCTTCAATTATCGAAATTGCAAGTGCTCTCCGTCCGCGTTTTTCACATGAACATGGATGGGAAGATGTTCGTTCGAATAAAAGAAAAATCTTAGTCCGAATATGATAAATAAAGTAGGCATAACACCTGTAAATATCAGTAGTTTATCGGATGAAAGCAAATCACAACGGAAAATTGTCTTATGTCTTTCGCTGCCGCCCCGATAGATCGGGATGGCCCGTATGTAAATCAAATAGTTAATCTTTCGCTTTTAAGATGGAGATGTGCGGCAAGCTAAATCGGCCTAACGATCGCTTTGCTACCTGTCAGCGGCCCACAAGCGAGGACGCTTGCGGGAGCGGGTTTTTTTTTTATTTCCTGGAACTGTTTCAATAAAATGGAGGGCGTTAGCGACAATACTTTTTTGTTTTTTATGAAAAAATAATTTATTAGATAAATTAAGTTGTCAACGGTAAATGGAATTGCAACATCATGAGTTAGAAGAAAGTTAATCACAGTGTTTCGTTCAATTTTATAGAAGCTTTTAATAAACGAACTTTCTCTTTTTATCGCATCGGTAAGCGTTTCAGTTAAATGAACATTTTCTGTTCTTATTCTTAATTGCATCCTAATCATTGCGCTATAATTTCCCGTCTTATAATGAGAATAACTTAATTCCTCAAGCAATTTTATTATACTCCATTCATGTGTTTCAAGGGCAGCCAATATTCCATTAAAAGTCCGAGATAAGGAATTATAGCTTAACCAGTCATCAGGCGACTTGTAGCGAAAATCGTGGTCAACCTCGTGCCATCCTTCAGAAAAAATTGTACGAAGCTGTAGCTCGAACGTCGAGTCAACTCGCTTATCTCTATTAATCGAATTAAACTCAGTCATCGCTTCAGATGGCAGCCTAAATATTAAATTAACTCGAGTTGGTTTAAATTCAGTGCTGGTTTGAATGTCAATAGCTTCTTCCAAGAAGTTAGCGGCGTATTTATTTTTAAAATGGTTTAACAATATTTCTAAGTCATCAACAAAGTAAAGATTAATTCGAAATCCTAATAAATCTCTTATTAATTTCGCTTCCTCATTATATTTTGCCGTACCGTCAGAGTTCTCAGATTCTAGTTTTTTTGATAAAGATTTAGAAGACTTAACGCGGAAATAGATCCTATAAAAGATTCCGGTTTTTATAAGGTCTTCCTCTATTATACCAAGTGTCGTTCTACAAATTCGTTGATAATCACTAGTTTGATAATTCATGCTATTTCAAGTATTTCTTTGATTATATTAATTTTATTGATCTCGAAATACAAGTGAATGCCACGAATGTCTAAGAGCCCTTTGTGTTCCAAACTTTTCAAAGCAAGTTGAACTTTTTTTCTAATTGGTTTTTCGAACGAATGTATTAATTTAGTAATATGATGACCCTTTGTATTAGAGATAGACCAGATTTTAAATAGCACCATTTTTTCAAAATCAGAAACGATGGAAGGCGTTAAACTATCATATATTGGGGTATCCCTATGATATAGAATATTACATTTAATTTGAGTGCATTTTATTGCAATAATTCCATTGTCTTGGTCAAAGTATTCACTATTAATTACCTTACAATCTGAGAATGTGCAATTTATAAAGCTTACTCCGATAAAGATATCTCCATCAAAATCGCAACTTTTGAAAAGGCAATTGACAAAAACAGCAGCAGTAATCGTATGGGCTATGAACGTGATATTAAAAAACGAAGTATCGCATATGGAAATGTCAGAATAATTCCGCATCAATTCCTCTTTTAGATAAACATCGAACAAAAAAACTGTTTCAGCTTGAAATCGGTCCAAAATAGATTGGACTTTTTCCCATAAAAGTGTTTTGGTAGATAAATTTTGTATTCTAAATGCGGTTACCGCGAGCTCTATCATGTAAGAAGAATATTTTTTACTATTTAATTCTTCCGATAACTCAATTAATATTTGTCCCAGAAAGTAACCAAAAACAAAATCATTTATAAATCCTATTTGATTCTGATCTCGTCCTTTTCTGTCTAACAGTGCATGCGTAGAAAGAGTGTCAACCAAATTTTCAACAGTTCTTTTGATAGTTCCACTATAGAGATTTCTAGTTTCCTCCAATAATTTTTTGTTATCTTCAATAATAATTAGCTTAAAAAATTCCTTGTCTTCTACAGAAGAATCCAATTCCAGCAAATTCCTAGCAACATTTCGGAAGAGTGATAATTGATTTTCAACAGACATAAATAGCTGTTGGCGGAGCTGCTCTCTTTCGAGCATTTTTTCAAAATACTTTTGAATTAGCTTATCTGGAGATTCAATTAGCTCCTTAAATTCTTCTATACCTAGATTTTTCAAGAAGGTCAAAAGGACAGGATTTGCTAAGTTTTGTATTGGTACACCTTTTTCTTTGATTAACGTGTATTTCTCTTGTCCGAGCCAATCTTTAATCCGAGGTTCTCGTAATGCTATTCTAGTTATACCAAAATTTGCGGTCCATTTTAAAAGCCAACTTTCAAATTCTACACCAGTAAAAATTGCAGTTTTCCGAGTAGTTAAAATAATTTTTGTCTTAAATTCTAGGAGACTCCCGATTGTATCAAGCATCGATTCGACGTCCTCAAACGAATTGTCTAAAGTTGCGTCGGCATCAACTTTATCTAGTAATTCATCAAACCCGTCAATTATTAGTGGAATTCTCCCATTCTTTATTTCTTTGACAACTAGATCTGAATTTAAAGACGGGAACTCGAGGTCAATTTCGTCCAGCAAAATATATCTGAAAATATTAGCACCACGATTTCTGGCCAATTCAGTAAATATTGGTAGTTGATTTCCGGCATTCTCTACAATTTTTACCAGGGCCTCAAAGGCAGTGCAAGTCTTACCATATCCTGCGGCGGCTTCGATTATTATTAGTTCGGCTTTTTCGCTAGTTAATCTCTTTTCGATAATACTGAATAAATGTTTATCGTCATAGTTATGATTGTGGATTTCAAATGGCGTCTCTAAATACTCATATTCGTTGCCGAGCAAACTTAATTTTTGCTTGTTTTTAAAATCATTATATTTTCTGTTTAGCCGTTGGCGAGTAGATTCAAAGTTGAAAAAACTTTTAAAAAGCTCTACTTCAGCTTCTTCGTTGCTACAGATTTTTTTTAAATTAACAGCATAGCCAGATTTTGAATATTCATCTTTAATAGTCTCAGCGCTCTTGACTGTATCTACATTCAGATCAAGTGGAATAATATCAACCCCGAAGTATCTACTTTTTTTATAGAGAAATATCGACACATTCGAATCACCTGTTTGAGCTTGCTCAAATCCATAAGATAGATATAGTCTTTCAAGAAGTGATTTATCAATCATTTTTCCTAAATTATATAAGGGGACGATTTCAAACTTACAAAAACGATAGCAGAGTTATTAATTCATTTTTTTAACATTCGGTTAGTTATTAACAAATCTTTGGAAATAGATGATAATTAATTCGTCCCTCTCCGGACAATGAAAATCCCACATTCAGACGCGAGTTTCAGCGCTGGCACGAGTAATAGCCTAACTCGTGCCAAACGTTCCAGCACTATCCCTTATGCTTCCTCATCAGCGTAAACTTTCCATTTCGGAAAGTGTGGCAAATCTCCCCCTCATTCCCTATATTTGCCCCCACAAGAAATAAATCACCCCGTACGTGATTAAATAAACTTTTTTAAATTATAACCGGCCGCTGAGGCCCAAATCATAGTTGTAGATGATTAATATTACACTTCCCGACGGTTCCGTTCGTCAGTACGAAAGGGGGACCAGTTCCATGCAGGTCGCGATGTCGATCTCCGAAGGATTAGCGCGTAACGTATTAGCAGCCGAAGTTGACGGCCAGGTTTGGGACGCTAATCGCCCCATTGAAAAAGATTCATCAGTAAAATTGCTGACCTGGAATGACATGCAGGGAAAAGCAACTTTCTGGCATTCATCTGCTCATCTGATGGCTGAAGCTTTAGAGGCGCTTTTTCCCGGTACAAAATTCGGTATTGGGCCGGCTATTGAAACTGGCTTTTACTACGATGTCGATTTCGGCGAGCGGGAGTTTTCTTCCGACGAGTTTAAACAGATCGAAGATAAAATGCTGGAGCTTGCTAAAACCCGCGAGGAGTATATCCGCAAGCCGGTAAGCAAGGCCGACGCTATAGACTATTTTACCGAAAAAGGGGATGAATACAAGCTCGACCTGATCAAAGACCTGCCCGATGGTTCTATCACTTTTTATACACAAGGTAACTTTACCGACCTTTGCCGCGGGCCGCATATCCCCAATACTGGCTTTATAAAAGCAGTAAAGCTAATGAGCGTGGCCGGCGCCTACTGGCGCGGGGATGAAAGCCGTAAGCAATTGACACGCATTTATGGCGTAACTTTCCCGAAACAAAGCGAGCTTACCGACTACCTGCACATGCTTGAGGAGGCCAAAAAACGCGATCACCGTAAACTGGGAAAGGAAATGGAACTTTTTGCTTTTTCGGAAAAAGTTGGCCTTGGCTTACCGTTATGGTTGCCAAAAGGCGCCGCTTTGCGCCAGCGGTTGATCGACTTTATGCAAAAAGCACAAGTAAAAGCCGGTTATGAGCAAGTGATCTCCCCGCATATCGGCCATAAAAATTTGTATATAACATCGGGTCATTATGAAAAATATGGCGCTGATTCTTTTCAGCCTATAAAAACACCACAGGAAGGGGAGGAGTTCTTTTTAAAACCGATGAACTGCCCGCACCACTGCGAAATGTATAAAACCAAGCCGCGGTCGTACAAAGACCTCCCGGTTCGTTATGCCGAGTTTGGCACCGTTTACCGTTATGAGCAAAGCGGGGAGCTGCATGGCTTAACCCGTGTGCGCGGGTTTACCCAGGATGATGCACATCTATTTTGCCGGCCCGACCAGGTAAAAGAAGAATTTAAAAATGTGATCGACCTGGTTCTCTACGTGTTCACTGCGCTTGGTTTTGAAGATTATACCGCTCAAATATCCTTACGGGACCCGAATAACAAAGCAAAATACATTGGCAGTGACGAGCACTGGGCTTTGGCTGAATCGCAAATTATTGAAGCTGCTGCAGAAAAAGGTTTAAAAACAGTTATTGAACTTGGCGAAGCGGCATTTTATGGCCCCAAGCTTGATTTTATGGTCAAGGATGCCTTAGGCCGCAAATGGCAGCTTGGCACCGTACAGGTTGATTATAACTTACCTGAACGTTTTGAACTGGAATATACTGGCAGTGATAACCAGAAACACCGCCCGGTAATGATCCATAGGGCGCCGTTTGGTTCGCTGGAAAGGTTTGTGGCTGTGCTTATTGAGCATTGCGCGGGGAATTTCCCATTATGGTTATCACCGGAGCAATTTATCATTCTGCCTATCTCTGAAAAATATGAAGATTATGCAAAAAAACTTTCAGAATCATTAAAAGATTCCGATATTTGCGGGCTTATTGATTTCAGGGATGAAAAAATAGGGCGTAAGATACGCGATGCTGAAGTCAAAAAGATTCCCTATATGCTGATCGTTGGTGAAAAAGAAGCCACTGAAAATATGGTTTCGGTGAGAAAACACGGCACAGGAGATTTAGGAAGCATGAGCATTGAAGATTTTAAACAACAAATAATTAAAGAAATAACAGTATAACTTGGCATTAAACAAACCTTTCAACAGAGGACCAAGGCTTCCCTTTAAGAAGAAGGAAGCTGAACACAACATTAATCAATACATAAGGGCCACCGAAGTACGCCTTGTTGGCGATAACGTGGAACCGGGCATCTATCCATTAAGGGATGCGTTGGCAATAGCCGTTGAACAGGAATTGGATCTTGTTGAAATCTCGCCAAACGCAGTACCGCCTGTTTGTAAAGTAACTGACTACAATAAGTTTATTTACGAACAGAAGAAAAAGTTAAAGGAAATAAAAAGTAACGCCAAGCAAACCGTAATAAAAGAAATAAGGTTTGGGCCAAATACTGATGATCATGACTTTGAATTTAAATTAAAGCATGCCATCAAGTTTTTGGAGTCGGGCGAAAAGGTAAGGGCCTATGTGCATTTTAAAGGCCGTGCGATAGTTTACAAGGAACAGGGCGAAATTCTGCTTTTACGCTTTGCACAAGCATTAGAAGATGTAGGTAAAGTGGAGCAATTGCCAAAACTTGAAGGAAAGCGGATGTTTTTAACCGTAACGCCGAAGGGGGCTAAGAAATAGAGTCAAGAATCAAGAGCCAAGAACCAGGATTTTTTTGTCTTGACTCTTGATTCTTGACTCTTGGTTCTCAAAAAGAATAAGTTTTAATAAATATATAAATATCCGACATGCCAAAAATGAAAACCAATTCCAGTGCCAAAAAGCGCTTTAAGCTTACTGGAACCGGTAAAATCACCAGGGGAAACGCTTTTAAAAGTCACATCTTAACCAAGAAGTCGACTAAACAAAAGCGTAATCTTACCCATACCAGCTTAGTTTCTGATGCTGATATGGGCAATGTAAAACGTATGCTTTGCATAGGTAAGTAATTAACAAATTAATTAACCAGGTATTAGAGTTTGCAAGTTTCCTGTGATTTGTTGGTGACAACACCAACAAAGGCGGCGGACACTCACTACCAAAAAACAACAACATGCCACGTTCAGTTAACGCAGTAGCGTCGAGAAGACGCCGGAAAAAGATCATGAACCTCGCCAAAGGTTATTGGGGTTCACGCAGCAAGGTTTATACCGTTGCTAAAAACACAGTCGAAAAAGGTTTACAATATGCTTACCGCGACCGTAAAACCAAAAAGAGAGAATTCAGGGCATTATGGATCCAGCGTATCAACGCCGGCGCCCGTCAGCACGGAATTTCATACTCACAATTAATGGGTAAATTAACAGCTAAAGAAATCGGTTTAAACCGTAAAGTATTAGCCGATTTAGCCATGAACCATCCCGACGCTTTTAAAGCCGTGGTGGATGCGGTTAAATAAGACTAAGATTTTTAGGATTTAAAGATTGTAGGATGAATGCCTATTTTATAAAAAAAACCGCGGTGAGCGGTTTTTTTTGTATAGTTGCCTGCCTTTAGTCTGAACTCGAATTAAACGAATTTATTGAATTAACAGAATTTATTAAATTCGATAAATTCCTTTAATTCGTTTAATTCGAGTTCAGACATCTACAAAGCAACCACCGCCTCTTCCAGATTCGTTATATCCATATACTGTTTAAAGTTCTGCACATCGGCATCAACCATATTTTTAAATACAGGATTTAACACATGGGCAAGGCTGGCCCCAAGCCCGCCTGCAGGGGGTTGATAGCTGATCACAACATCAACGAGGGTGCCCTGATCATCAAAAGAATCCCTGAAACGTACTTTACCGGCATTATCAATTATTGACCCCGGCAATGAGCTCCAGCCAATCAGTTCTCCGGGGACATCATGCACAATTTCGGCATCCCAACTTACTTTAGCAATGCCGGCAGGCAATTTAAGCACCCAGTGGGAGCGGTCATTATCAAGAACTTCAACGCTTTCCAGGTGGTTCATAAATAATGGCAGGTTATCCAGCTTGCGCCAAAAGGTGTAAACTTCACTCCTCGGTTTATCAATGGTAAATGACGAACGGATATTTATGTTTACCGGTCCGGTTGTATTCTTGCCCATTTGCGAATAAAGTTCGCAATGCCCCGTTATGCCGCGGTTTAAAAGATAGCCGCCGGCCCCAAGTTTCAGGATACTCGAAAACGGGTTTTTAAACAAATTCCTGATGCCGGAAAAGGCCAGTTTTACTCCGGCCGCAATAGAAACATAACGTTCGGGCCAGGTTAAATTTATAGCGTCAGAACGGTGGTCGGACGCCTGTAATGCTGTTGTTGCCATAGTATTGTTTAAATTAGGTGTTCTTTTTAAACAAACTATGATGATTGATGTTTTTTATTTTATTTTTTTTGATTAACGATGATTTCACCGATTAGAAAATGGTTTCACCGATTTTTAACATCCTCCAACTTAATCAACTCAATCCAACTTAATCAACCACTCACCAACTCTCAATAATGAAATTTAAACTTCGAAAGGTCCGGTAAATATTTCTTAGACCGTTTTAATTCATACTGATAAACTACCTGGCCCAGGTTTTTCATGAAAGGCTGACATACGGTTTTATATTCGTACTTATTGTCGTTATAAATCTGATTATCATTGGATTGCACAACAGCGGTTAGGATAAATTCAACCTTATGCTTAAAATCAACGATGTAGGCATTGTCGATAACATAACCATAAGAGTCGCCGATTTTGTTAAATATCCTGATGTTCGGATTGATTACCGCCAGGCTGTCATTGCCATAAAATAAATATTTACAAAAGGCCGGGTAGTAATCTGGCCGATTATAAGTTGGTTTTAAACTTTCGATAGGGAACATGCTCATATAGCGATAAATGAACTTATAATCATCCTTCGTTAAATTAAACTGCTGCTCTTTGGGGAAAGTTTCGGGGAAAAGCAACCGCTTTAAAACCATTTGCTGGTCGGCGACGGTGTAAACGTTCTTTTCGCTGAAATCGAAGGGCTTCATTACCAGCTTGTCATTCCTGTCAAGATAACCTTTGCCTTGCAGCATATTTTCAAGGTTCAACGGATAATCTCTTGAATCATATTGGGCAGGCTGATGATAGGTCAGTTTTTTGCCTTTATAAAAATCAATGGCATTGGTATGTTTGGCCTCTTCGCCGCCATCGTAAATGGCCAGGCGACCGATAATACGCGTATGATTTAGATTGTATTTTTTTAGCTTATCATTGATCCCGGCCCGGCCAACAAATTCATAAAGCCGGTTATAGGCACAGTTATCACTCACCAGCAGCACCTGTTTTATATAATTTTCAACACTGGGCAAGCCATTGGACGATGTTGTATCTTCCAGCATCTTTGTTTCGCCGACAAAGGAACTATCGGTTTTCATTACCGTTTTTTTTGTTAAGCCGGGGATGTGCAGCTCATTGATTTTTTCAAGCGCAAATATTGAAGTGGGCAGCTTAACCGTACTTGCCGGATAAAAATAATGGTTGGCATCAAGCCTATAGCTGTAGGAAGTGAAATGTGGTATGTTGTTTTCATCCCTATCTATTTGGGTATACAATATTTGCACCTCGTTGTGGGTGGGATGATTCAGAATATGGCTGAACAACTCAGGATGGGATTCGAGGAGGTTTTTTAGGAAAAGGGTATCCATTTGTTGTGCCGAAGCGGACAGGGTTATCATTAGTAAGAGAATAGTGTAGTAATAGTGTTTCATTTATTTAAATGGTTAAGCCCCCTCTAAATCTCCCCCAGTAGGGGAGATTTTTGGATTTTATTAATTATTAGCCCTTCGCAAGTTAAAAGTCCTCCCTACCGGGGAGGATTTAGGTGGGGCTTCAACTTAATCCAACTAAAATACAAAACTAAGTTGCCATTCCTAATTTCTTATTATACTTTTACACCGCTTTAGGTTTTCTTAAAGATAATTACTTTAAGAGATTAAAAGGGAATACGGTGTAATTCCGTAACTGTCCCGCAGCTGTAAGCTCCATAACCATTGTCCATTCAAATGGGTCACTGTTCTGAATTAATCAGTACGGGAAGACCGGGCAAAAAGGGGAGTAAGTCAGAAGACCTGCCAGAGCATTAAATATTATTCATAGCTTTCGGGGATTGAAGCTTGAGTGTGAAACTTTTCTATTTGCGTTTCCATTCTTTTCATTTCTGTATGCTGTGGGCTTAACTCACCATCATGCAAAGAAAAACGCACAATTTAAAAAACTTCCTGCCTTTACTGGCGTGGTTGTTGTGCTTTTCGTGCGCATTTCCTTTAATGGCGTCTGCCCAATCCGATAGTACCAAAAAGCTAAAAGAGGTTAAGGTAAATACAAAACCTCTACCCAAAATACAAACCATCACGCCATCCCAGCAAATATCGGCCAATGATTTCGACCGGTACAGCGCATTTAACGTTGCCGATGCAGTCAGGGATTTTGCCGGTGTTAATATAAAAGATTACGGCGGCATTGGCGGCCTGAAAACAGTATCGGTACGCAGCCTGGGGGCAGATCACCTGGCTGTTTTATATGACGGCGTACAGATAACTGATGCCCAAAACGGGCAGATCGACCTCGGTAAGTTTAACCTTGAAAATATTCAGGAAATCACGTTATATAATGGCCAGCCGCCGGAAATCTGCATGCCCGCACGTTCATTTGCTTCAGCCAGCGTACTTGATATTAAAACTATTCACCCTAACCTCGCGGCATCCAAGCCGTACCAGGTGTTATTAGGGTTTAAAGGCGGTTCGTTCGGGCTGATAAACCCATATTTGCAATGGCAGCAGCGATTGAATGACAGATGGTCGTTTATCATTAACAGTTATTGGGAAAAAGCCAACGGGCGATATAAGTATAAAGTGAACGGCGATGGTTCGGATACCTTATCGACCCGTAAAAATGCAGACGTAAATGTTCAGCAAGCAGATGGGGCCTTGTACTGGACAAAAAGCGACAGCAACAAATTTAACTTGCATGTTAACTATTATAATTCCAACCGTGGGTTGCCCGCCGCGGTTATTTTTTATAACCCAACATCAAATCAACGCCTTTGGAACAGGGATGTTTTTTTACAATCCGGGTACGAACGGATTTGGGAAAGTAGTCTTCATTTGTTATTAAATACCAAACTATCAAATTATTATACGCGTTATATAGACCCAAACTTTCTTAACAACCAAGGTGGGCTTGATGAGCATTATACGCAGCGTGAAATTTATCAGTCGGCTGCTTTAGCTTATCACTTATTATCGAATTGGGAATTATCATACGCTGTAGATGCATCGATTGCGGACCTTGGAGCTAATCTGCCAAATTATTCTTATCCAACAAGGTTTATACTATTAAACGTGCTCGTAAGCAATCTTACATTCGGCCAATGGCGCTTTCAGGGCAATTTACTGAGTACTTATATTAACGAATGGGTAAAAACAGGCAGCGCATCACCGGTTAGAAAAGTGCTTTCGCCAACATTGATGGCGACATTCCAGCCTTTTACTAAGCCTGATTTATTGTTAAGGGTATTTTATAAAGATATTTTCCGGAACCCCACATTTGACGACCAATACTTTTTCCCTGTTAATGGCCCCCGAATTTTAAAACCGGAGTATGCCAAAGAATATGACGCAGGTGTTACTTATCGCAAAGCACTTTATTCTTTTTTAGATTATATTACACTTGCCGTTGACGGCTATTACAATACGGTAACCGATAAAATTATAGCCCTGCCAATAAACGGGCCTATACCTTCTATCATCAATCTTGGCAAAGTAGATATAAAAGGGGTCGACGTCGGACTAAAAACGCAAACCAAACTTAACGATGGCTGGCGGGGCGTATTGTCGGTAAATTATACTTACCAGGCTGCCATTGATGTTACTAATCCCAGTTACTCCTATTATAATCAACAGATCCCTTATACGCCCGGGAGTACCGTTGCCTTAAACGGAGGAATAGATTATAAACAGCTGGGGCTATATTATAACCAGGTTTTGTCATCATCAAGGTATTATTTAAGTAACAACGACCCCCAAAACCTTGTGGATGGTTATTCGGTAAGCGATGTATCGCTTATCTATAAATTCTTAGCAAGCGGAAAACCTGCCGTGCTATCCGCTCACCTTGATAATTTATTTAACGAAAACTATGTCATTGTAAGAAGCTTCCCAATGCCGGGACGATCCGTTCTTTTATCACTTCAAATCAAAATTTAATCAAAAATAAAAACATGAAAAATTTAAAACTAAGTACTTTACTCGCAACTGCAGCTTTATTCTTTGTACTGGCATCGTGCCATAAAGATAAAAAAGTGACACCTGTCGCTGTCCCGGTTACTGATGGTTTATTTGTATTGAACCAGGGTTTATTTAATGATAATAACAGCACATTATCATTTTATAGTTATACAACCAAACAAGTTACCCCGGATATTTTTTCATCTGTAAATGGCCGCGGACTAGGAGATACCGGGAATGATATTGAAATATACGGATCAAAAATGTACATAGTGGTCAATGTTTCCAGTACGATTGAGGTTGTGGACATGCAAACAACAAAATCAATCAAGCAAATAAAATTGTTCAACGGTACAACAGCCCGGGAGCCGCGCGACATTGTGTTTTATAAAAACAACGCCTATATTACCTCGTACGACGGTACTGTTGCAGTTATGGATACGGCCGCACTGTCTGTGAGCCAGTATATAACCGTAGGCCGCAACCCTGAACAACTGGCGGTGGCAAATGGCAAATTATATGTGGCTAATTCTGGCGGGCTGGATTACCCGAATTACGATAAAACCGTTTCGGTTATTAATTTAAGCACGCTGACAGTGACTAAAACCATAACCGTTGTTGTTAATCCGCAAAATGTGGTTGCAGATGGTTACGGCAACGTTTATGTGCTTTCGGCGGGGGATTATGCGGCCATACCATCCAGCCTCGCAATTATTGATGATAATACGGATGTGGTAAAATCGCAAACCAATTTCGATGGCAGCAATATGGCTATTCAGGGCGACAATATTTATTTTATAACATCGGCTGGCAAGATCGAAATTTATAATGCAAAAACGCAAAGTGTGGGTGCACCGAGTTTCATAGCAGACGGAACGGTTATCACCTCACCTTATAGTGTTGCTGCCGATGGGTCTACCGGTGAAGTATTTGTTACCGACGCCAAAGACTATTCATCAAACGGAACTTTATTTGCTTTTGATAAAAATGGGAAAAAGGAATATTCGGTTACTGTAGGCATAAACCCCGGCAAGATTGCTTTGTTAAAGAAATAAAAGAACGTTGTAATATCAAGTTATAAATACTTAATTTTACTCAATAATTTCAACTATGTCATTACAAAAGATCAATACCCGGACAATAGTACTTATACTGATGATCGTTGCGGCAGCAGCCATGAGATTGGTGAGTTATAAGTTCCCTTATGTACTAAGCAATTTTACGCCGGTAGGTGCAATCGCCCTGTTTGGCGGCGCTTATTTTACCGATAAATGGAAAGCGTACCTGGTGGTTTTGCTTACCTTGTTTGCAAGCGATATATTGATCAACTATTTATATACTTCAAAGTTGGCATTTTGGTATGAGGGCTCGTTTTGGGTTTACTTAACCTTTGCTATTATGGTATTTATCGGCAGCCTGATCAAAAAAGCAAATATCGCCAATGTCGCCATTGCCTCTTTGGCATCTGTTTGCATACATTGGCTGGTGATTGATATGCCCTGGCTATATGGTTCGCTTTACCCGCACAATTTAACCGGGTATGGGCAGTCGCTGGTTGCGGCTGTTCCATTTGAGCGGAATATGGTTTTGGGCGATATTGTATTTTGCGCTATACTGTTCGGTGGCTTTGAATTGGCAAAGAGCAAATACAGCATTTTGCGGAACAAAAAGGAACTGGCCGTTTAATTTAAAAATATTGATAAGAAAAGCGGTCTGTAAAATGCAGGTCGCTTTTTTTGTGGGATGGTAATTTGAGATGTCGTAGAGACGCAATGCATTGCGTCTCCAAAACGCGTTTAAGACGCAATGCATTGCGTCTCTACGAATTGATGCACAGAAAAAATATTTATGAAAAAGATTGTTGTTCTAACCGGTGCCGGCGTTAGCGCCGAAAGCGGTTTAAAAACCTTCCGCGACAGCGATGGCCTTTGGGAAGGTTACAACATTGAAGAAGTGGCCACCCCCGAAGCGTGGCGAAAAAACCCGCAGTTGGTGCAGGAGTTTTATAACATGCGCCGTAAATCCGTATTAGAAGCACAGCCCAATGCCGCCCATTATGCCCTCGCCAAACTAGAAGAAAAATATGATGTAACGATCATTACCCAAAATATAGATGATCTGCACGAAAGGGGAGGATCAACCAAAGTAGTGCACCTGCATGGCATTATTACCCGTTCGCAATCGAGTAAGAACCCCAATCTTACTTACCCGATTGATGGATGGGAAATAAAAATGGGGGAATTTTGCGAATTGGGCTCCCAATTACGAGCGCATGTTGTATGGTTCGGCGAAGATGTGCCTATGATCGCAACAGCGGCACGTATTTGTAACGAAGCGGAGCTATTTATTTTAGTGGGATCGTCATTGGCTGTTTATCCCGCGGCCGGGCTGATAAATTATGTGCCGCGTGATGTTACGAAGTATATCGTTGATCCGAAAATCCCATACATAAGCCATAACGACCACTTTGTAAAAATAGAAGAGAAGGCGATGGCTGGAGTGTCAAAGTTAGTTAGTCAATTATTGATCACAGATTTAAACTGATTCTTTTGATTACACTGATTTTATTTTTATCAGTGCAATCAAATCGATCAGCAAAGTCAGCGATCCATTATCAGTGAAATCATGCAAATCAATATAAATCTGTGATCAATAATCGGTGAAATCATGCTCAAATCGGTGAAATCTATATTTAACTGGAGCGGCGGCAAGGATAGCGCGCTGGCCCTTTATTATTGTCTCAAAAATCCTGAACTGGATATTAAATACCTGGTCACCACCATCAATGACGCTGTTGATAGGATTTCCATGCACGGCGTGCGTACCGAACTGCTGATTAAGCAAGCTGAAAGCATTGGCATACCATTGTACCAAATCCGTCTGCCCGAAATGCCGGGAATGGAAGCCTATGACAATGCCATGCGCTACCATATGGAACACTTCAGGCAGGAGGGAATCACCCATTCAATTTTTGGCGATATATTTTTAGAAGACCTGAAAAAATACCGCGACGAACGCCTGGCGGAAATCGGAATGACCGGCATTTATCCTTTATGGAAACGCGACAGCCTTGAACTGATCAATGAATTTTTCAATTTAGGTTTTGGCACAGTGATCGCGTGCACGCAGGAACGTTTAGAGCGCATAGTAGGGAAGGAGATTAGCCCGGAATTAATTATGTCGTTACCGGACGATGTTGATGTTTGCGGTGAGAACGGCGAGTTTCACACTTTCGCATTTAAAGGCCCCATCTTTTCAGAGGAGATAAAATTCAAAACAGGAGAGAAGATTTTTAAGGAATATAAAGCCCCTCAAAATCCAGATGACTCCTGCGTGAAAGATACGACGAAAAAACTCTCCGGCTTTTGGTATTGTGACCTGATCCCGGCTTAAATTTCATTTATTTGGCAATTTAAAATCACAAAATATAATTTTGTTGTTATATATAATAGCTTGTTAATCAGTAGTTTGATTTTATGGTATAAAACTATTTATTTAGGTGTGCAAAGAAGCAAAATCAAACTTAAAATTGGCAATTGCCAAATAAAATTTGGTTTAAAGGATCCTCTAAAAATAACATATTAATCTTCAATAACTTACACTATTCATCTAATCAATAGTTATAGCGTTGATAGCTTTCTTTAAAATCTTTGCGCATCTGATGGAAGCGGGCTAAAACGGTTTTTAAAAATTCTTCATCGAGTAATTCAAATACGCTGTTTACGCCATCAAGCAAGTCCGCTTCGGCAATTTTGTAGGTTTGTTCAAGGTTCCCCTGCTCAATCTTCACAATGAATTTGTTGTTCATATTGAGGATGGATATTTTAAAATCGGGGTGGGGTAATTCTGCGATGATTCTCATGATGTTATAAAATACATTTTCAATGTAGAGCAATATTTTGCGTCTCGGACCTTTATAGTGGTCAAATATTCTTAAACGATATTCATTTCGTTATGAGACGCAAAATATTGCGTCTCTACGCCAAATGTAACCATGGCTTTGTTAAATAAAAGATTAAATATGAGATTTGCCTTATTTACTTTAAATAGCGCTTCGTTACATTTGCAGCATGGCGGAAGATTTAAACATAACTACATCAACCAATAAAAAAGAACAGTATCAATCGTTGATACCCCAGATAGAGGCCCTGCTTCACGGTGAGCCTGATTTGATAGCCAACCTTGCCAATATTTGCGCTGCCTTAAAGGAGCAGTTTAAATGGTTTTGGGTGGGTTTTTATTTGGTAAAGGATGGTGAATTGGTATTAGGTCCATTCCAGGGACCTGTGGCCTGTACACGCATTGCACTAGGCAAAGGCGTTTGCGGTGCAGCATGGGAACAGGGAAGAACGCTCATCATTCCCGATGTTGACGCCTTTCCCGGCCACATTGCATGCAGCTCACTTTCCAAGTCGGAAATTGTGGTACCGGTGCTTTATAACGGTAAGATTGTTGCGGTACTGGACGCCGACAGCGAAGAATTAGATCATTTTAATGAAATGGATGCCCGATACCTCGAGCAAATTGTAAAACTGGTAAGCTTTAAATGAGCAGGATATTTTTGATCCCCGGCTTAGGGGCCGATAGTCGGATTTTTAAGAACCTGTACCTTGATGAACTTGAGGTCATTTACACAAATTCGATCGAACCTGGTAAAACAGACACTTTAGAAACATATGCTCAAAAGCTTATTTATCAATATCATATAGTTAAACAATCTATTATTATCGGGAGTTCATTAGGAGGAATGATTGCTGTTGAAATAGCTAAAATCATACCGCTTAAAAAAGTTATCCTGATCTCAAGCATCAAGACTATTAATGAAGCCCCCTGGTACTTTAGCCTCTTTCGCGTTCTACCGGTATATAAAGTCATCCCCGGAAAGCTATTTGCTTCAATGGATTTTTTAGTAGAACCCATTTTCGGGAAAATGGCCAAAGCTGAAAAAAAATTATTCATGGACATGCTGAAAAAAACTTCGCCGGTATTTTTAAAATGGGCGATGGGCGCCGTATTGAAATGGGATAATAAAATTGTCCCGCCAAATGTTTACCATATAACCGGCGATAAGGACCTGGTTTTTAATTATAAAAGAATAAAAGACGCGATAATTGTAAAAGGAGGCACACACATGATGGTATTTGATAAGGCTAATGAGATCAACAAAATATTAGGGGAGCTTTTAGAAAAATGAAATTGATCGAATCATATTATCACAGCAGTGATGTAGTCGCCTTAAGCAAAGACCTGCTCGGAAAATATTTATTTACCTATATCGATGGTATAACTACCGGCGGTTATATTGTTGAAACAGAAGCTTATAATGGTGTTATTGATAGGGCCTCGCACGCTTTTGGCAACCGACAAACCGCCCGTACCAAAACCATGTTTATGCAGGGAGGCGTTGCCTATGTTTACCTGTGTTATGGTATTCACGAAATGTTTAATATCGTGACTTCTGTTGAAGGGCAGCCTCATGCAATTTTGATCCGGGCCATTCATCCGACTGAAGGATTGGATATCATGATGTTCCGGCGCAAAATGCAGACAGCAAAACCAACCATTACTTCGGGGCCGGGGTCGGTTGCAAAAGCGTTGGGTATCTCGAGAAACATAAACGCATTCAGTTTACAAAGTAATACTATCTGGATTGAAGACAAAGGGATAGTATTCCCTGATGAAAGTATTGCCTCCGTACCGAGAGTTGGTGTTTCTTATGCAGGCGAAGATGCTTTATTGCCTTTCCGCTTTTACGTTAAATGCAACCCTTATGTGAGTAAGCCGAATAAATAATTAATTTTATCGGATTATACGTTACTACGCTGACCGTCCTAGCGAGGAACGAAGCAATCTTTACAAAGGACATTCAACGAAACGTAATGCCTTTTGTTTACGGTGCGCAGCTATACGGGGAATATGCCCGCGGGTCCTTTGATTTGCATGTGCAGCGATTGCTTCGTTCCTCGCAAGGATAGGTTGGTGGTATATTGATTACCAATCACAACCATGATCTATCAAAACACCTTAGAATTTGCTACCCGCCTTGATGAACTGGATCCATTAAAAGATTTTCGTTCACAATTTTTAACACCTCAACACAACGGCAAAGATGCCATCTATTTTTGCGGCAATTCTTTGGGCCTGCAGCCGGTAACTGCTCAAAAATATATCAGCGATCAATTCACCAATTGGAAAGAGCTTGCTATCGAAGGTTTTTTTAAAGGGGGTGACCCCTGGCTTGGTTACCATAAAAAACTCACGCATACGCTTGCCGGCATCCTTGGCGCTAAAAACGAGGAAATTACAGTGATGAATTCACTTACAGTAAATCTTCATTTATTAATGGTAAGTTTCTATAAACCAAATAATAAACGATTTAAAATACTAATGGAAGGCGGAGCTTTTCCATCTGATCAATACGCAGTTGCAAGTCAGGCCAGGTTTCATGGGTATAATCCGAAAGGAGCCGTTATCGAGGTATTTCCGCGCGATGGGGAATTTACTTTAAGGATTGAAGATATCCTGCAAAAGATAAATGACCATGCTGACGAACTGGCTTTGGTACTTTTTAGCGGAATAAATTATTTTACCGGGCAGTTTTTTGACATGGATGCCATCACCAGTGCTGCCCACAAAGCCGGCGCCTATGCAGGATTCGACCTTGCACATGCCGCCGGAAATGTTGTGCTTAAACTCCATGATTGGGATGTTGATTTTGCGACCTGGTGCTCGTACAAATACATGAATTCCGGTCCGGGCGGGATTAGCGGTGCTTTTGTAAATGAAAAGCATTTTTACAATAAAGAATTACCCCGGTTTGAGGGCTGGTGGGGCCACCGGGAGGACAGGCGCTTTTTAATGCCGCCGACATTCGAGGCTGATCAAGGCGCAGCCGGCTGGCAGGTAAGCACGAGCCCGATTATGCTGCTGGCCCTTCACAATGCCGCGCTTGATATTTTTGAGCAGGCGGGCGGTCTGGCGCTCCTGCGAACCAAAAGCGAATTACTTACAGGCTATCTTGAGTTTTTAATCCACGAGATCAACAAAAACAAGGGCGGGGAATTGTTTACCATTATCACACCAAAAAACAAGCAGGAGCGGGGCTGCCAGCTCTCGATAGTTTGCAAACAAAATCCCAAAGCCACTTTTAATTTTTTAACAGATAACGGCGTAATAGGCGACTGGCGGGAACCAAACGTGATACGTTTAAGCCCTGTGCCGCTTTATAACAGCTTTAAGCAGGTTTTTGAGGCGGGACGGATATTGGCGGCTTCGGTGGGAGAAAATTGATTGTGAGCAATCATATAAAGTTAGAAATTGGTCGAAATACCGAAAGTTTGAATGTGGATAAAGTTTTTTTTTATTTATAGAATAAACTCATTTTTTATGACAGACAAATCGATGATACAACTTGAAAGCAACACAGCCATAGGAATAGGACGTTATTATAGAGGCCGTATACTTGATGAATTTATTGAATTAGAAATGGCCATCAATCACTACATTGTTACCTACTTACTTTTGATTGATGATAAAAACACTTTTATCAAGACATTCCTTAAAATATACAACGTGACTCTTTCAAAAAAGGAAGAAGATTTTGAAAAGATTTTAGTAAAAACCAGTAACCCTATTGGTTTTTTAGGAGAGGAACTAAAATCGCTCATCAAGATAAGAAACATCTTTGCTCATGATTATTTAATAACAGTTCTGCCAATCGAAAACAACGTTGAGGCTGGCACGGTTATTTATTTAGCAAAATTCAAATACTTACCAAAATCCAAACCTGACTTTGAATCTGACGAACCGGACTTTGATGTTATGTCCTTTACTGAAAAAAAATTAGATGACTTGATTATAAGAATCAATAAAGCAGAGGAAAATGTAAACGATTTAAGAAAAAAAATCCAAACTGAATCGCAGCAGTGAAAGATCAAATTAGATTTTTAATGTTCTCATTAGTTTTTTGAATTATTAGATTCGTTTTCTACACTTCTAATTGCTTTATCAAAATCCATCGCAGTTGGGTCATATTGCTTTCCTTTTCTAAAATAATACAACGTTTTTTTATAGTTTTTTTCGCCCAATAGATAAGCTGTGCCAATTAATGCATAAAGTTCCCCATCATAAGGATCCGATGGAAGTAATTTTAAGCACAAAGCGATACAAGTGTTATAATCCTTATCATTTAGTTTTTCTAATGCCATTCCTTTTAAGCGTCTTTGAGCGGCGGCAATTTCTAAAATCGAACCAACATCGAGTTTATATATAAAATCAATTGATTCTGGCGAATTGGTTTGATAGCGCTGATTTTTATTTGAAATATCTTTTTTTTGATCTGCTAATCCATGTGAAAACCCTTCGTTATAGCCGTCTTGATAGCTATCGGGGCTCTCAAGATTTGATGGTACTGGCGGGATAGGAGATATTGGAGCAATGCAGCTGCCCGGTTCTGTGCCAAAACAATATCCTTTTTTATAGCCTTTGCTAAATCCATCAGAATATTGATTAACCCCAGTTACATCCTGTGCCTTAAGCGCAAGGAGCGGAACGAATACTATTAGGATAAACATCAATTTTTTCATAATTTGTATAAAGTTTATAGGCAATACGCATACTTGTATAATGATTTTAACTTATGATTTTGAACATGAAAGTTAAAAATAATCAATTAATTAGTAGCGTTTTAAATATATTTTGTCACGCGAGCGCGGAATAGTAAACTTATGCTCAAAATCGCCTACGACCCAATCTATATCCATCCATTGCCCACCGGACATCGTTTCCCGATGCTTAAATATGAGTTGATCCCCGCTCAATTATTGCACGAAGGATTGATCATTAACGAAAATTTGTTTTCTCCCGATGAGTTAGCTGAGGAAATCATTTTATGGACGCATGATAAAAACTATTGGGAGGAATTGCGCGATTTGACAAACAAACAGAAATATTTCAAATTAGTTTAGTTTTATGACGACGTTATAAGCTGTGCCTTCATATTTATAGGCAACGCTAAAATTATTTGAGGTAAAACTGGCTAATTGAAATCTATTAATATTTTTCGCACCTTCTAAGTCTCCTTGCAAATAAATAATCCCATTCTCGTTTGAAATTTTAAGGATCCTAAATGGTTTGTTAATATCATCCTGCGCCACATCGCTGGCGCTTGCACTTAGCTTATATTCCTTTACAGCCCCAAAATTTGTGCGTGTCCCTATCAGTTTTTTAAAGTTGTTATAATCAGGTAAGGTGTTTGAATAGGCTATTCCTGTAAGATATGTCGATGCAGCAACGCCGCCATCGTGATAAGTACCAAATTTATTTCCTTCGGTTCGTTGGTTCGAGATATAAATAACATTTCCGCCCAGCATGGCCGCTTCGATCTTAAATTTACGGTAAGCCCTCTGTTTGACTTTTTCTTCATTGGAAAACTTCGTTGTTCCTTTCGCTTTTGAACTAACCTCGCCTAATTTATAAAGACCGGCGATCTCATTTTCAACCGATGTTATGGCGACCTTATCATAATCCATAACTCCGTTTATGCGCTTAAAAGATGTTGCTTCAGCAAAAGTTTGCACCCGGCCGCTCTTGAAAATTATTTTTTGTACGGCATTTTTATAAACGGAATTAATAACACCCCCTGAATCAGTGTATTTAACAGCATCCGGGGTAATCTCTTTTACGGTACAAGCAATTTTTTTATTATTCAGGATTATCGTGTCTGTCTGGGAATAACCAAAAGATATTATTGTGAAGATCAAAAAGAAAACGATTGAACCGCATTTGAAAACTTTAGATTTTAGCGGAAAATTAATCATGATGAGTAACGATGAATAAAAAACGTAATTATGATAAAAACCAATTTTTTGCTCCATTGTTTTAATTTGTGAACTTTCCAATCTTCCGGCAAACATGCTCAAAATAGCCTGCGACCCAATATACATTCATTCATTACCCGTTGGCCATCGCTTCCCGATGCTGAAATATGAATTGATCCCCGGCCAACTATTGCATGAAGGCCTGATCACTCACGAAAATTTGTTTTCACCAGGCGAGTTAGAAGAAGAAATCATTTTATGGACGCACGATAAAAACTACTGGCAGCAATTACGTGACCTTACCCTGCCTGCAAAAGATCATCGCCGTATAGGTTTCCCTTTATCAGCCACATTGGTTGAACGTGAAACGCGAATTGCCAAAGGGACTATCGACGGCTGCCACTATGCTTTTGAGTATGGTATTGCTTTTAATGTTGCCGGTGGTACGCATCACGCCGGTACAAATTGGGGTGAAGGTTTTTGTTTGCTGAACGATCAGGCCATAGCTGCTAACTACTTATTAAATAAGAAATTAGCCTCATCTATCTTAATTATTGATTTAGATGTACACCAGGGGAATGGAACGGCGCAGATATTTGAGAATAACCCTGCGGTATTTACATTCTCCATGCATGGCGCTAATAATTTCCCGTTTCGAAAGGAAAAATCGGATCTGGATATTCCATTGCCGGATAGGATAGGGGATGAAGATTATTTGCGCATACTTAAAGCCATTTTGCCGGGGTTGATCAATCAGCAAAAACCGGATTTTATATTTTACCTGGCCGGAGTGGATGTTTTGGCATCAGACAAGTTAGGCAAAATGGATTTAAGTAAAACTGCATGTAAGGCACGTGACCGGTTTGTATTTGGGCAGTGTATTCTAAATGAAATTCCGGTTCAGGTGAGTATGGGAGGGGGGTATTCGCCGGATATTAAGGATATTGTTGATGCGCATTGCAACACGTTCAGGGTGGCGAATGAATTGTATTTTTAGCGTCTGCGGTTAAATTGTAGAGACGCAATATTTTGCGTCTCGGACCCTAACATTCGTGAAATTAATCTTAAACGCCATCACTCGTTTCGAGACGCAAAATATTGCGTCTCTACAGAACAGATATTATTGCAAAATAAACGCAATTATGTTGCATTTATCTTATATTTGCATGGTCGTTTGATTTAAATTTATTATTGTGATCACTTTAATATGCATCGCCACTTTTATTTCCACCTTACTTGGAGGGTTGTTTGCTTTAAAATTTAAAAGCAAATTATACCTGGTATTAGGTTTTAGTGCGGGTGCAGTGCTTGGTGTAGCGTTTTTTAATCTTTTTCCATCAGCTATCGAACTGTCGGCTAAGGTTTATAGCGCGCGGCAAATATCCTGGATAACCGGTTTGGGATTTATTATTTATCTTGTGATCGATCGCTTGGTAATACTCTTAAATAATTCGCGGAACAAAACTAATGGCCCGGGCAGTTTGCGTGGCACGATCGGCGCTTTCAGTTTAACTTTACACAGCTTCCTTGATGGCGTGGCTATAGGGCTGGCCTTCCAGGTATCAAATGCTTTCGGGATCATCGTTGCCACTGCTGTGCTGGTTCATGATTTTGCTGATGGCATCAATACCGCCAATGTTATCCTAAAGGAAAATGGAAGTAAACGGTATGTATTAAAATGGTTGTTTGCAGATGCCGCAGCGCCTTTGATCGGGGCCTATTCTACTTTTTATTTTCAGTTGCCGAAAGAAACCCTTGGCATTTTGCTGGCGCTTGTCGCCGGTTTTTTTATATACATTGGGGCAAGCGATTTTCTTCCGGAGAGTCACGAAAGTAATCCAAAATTATTAACCTTATTAATGACACTGTTAGGTTTTATTACCATATTTATTGCGATACAAATTTCGGGGATGAATTAATAAAGCGTATGGCAGATGTATTAAATTCGTTGCATTGCACATTAAGGTGTGATGAAAATTGTTTTAGCAGTTATTTTAATTAATATTTGAGACCTCAATTTAAATTTATCCTCAAACCCATGACCGCGAAATTTTTACCCCAAGCTTGTTTAGTTTTAATTGCAATATTTTCGGGCGCTGCTTTTGCACAAAACCCTGAGAGCCAAACACAACGCGTATCAGTGACCGTGAAAGACAGCGAGGCAATGAAAAAAAAGGATACTATAGTCGGCAAACCGTCCATAACACATCACCAGATGACTGTCGACGGGAAAACCATCAGTTATACGGCTACTGCCGGTTATATGGCAATGAAAGATATTAAAGAAGAGGACAAGCTGCTCGCGAAAATATTTTATATCGCCTATACCGCAGATAATAACGGCGGTAAAAGCAAACGCCCTGTTACTTTTGTATTCAATGGCGGTCCCGGCTCGGCATCCATCTGGCTGCACATGGGGGCGATTGGGCCGGTTAGGATAAAATTTGCTGACGATAAGGGCGATGCGCCGGCTCCTCCTTACCAATACGGGGAAAACCCCTTTAGCTGGCTGGGCTTCACCGACCTTGTTTTTATCGACCCTGTTTCCACCGGGTATAGCCGTCCGCAAAAAGGGGTGGATGCAAAACTATTTCACGGATACACGGAGGATATTTCATCTGTAGGCGATTTTATCAGGCTTTACACTACAAAAAACGAACGCTGGGAAAGCCCTAAGTTCATCGCGGGCGAAAGTTACGGCACTACTCGCGCCGCTGGCTTGTCAGGTTATTTGCAGGAGCGTTATGGCATGTATTTAAATGGTATCACGCTTATCTCTTCTGTTTTAAATTTCCAGCTCATCGATTTTAAGAACGGTAATGAAATGCCCTACATCTACTTCTTACCGACTTATGCAACCACCGCCCAATATTATCATAAATTAAGCGGCGATTTGCAAAGCTTAACGCCTGCCGAACTTACCAAAAAGGCTGAATCCTTTGCCAAAGGTACCTACGCTTATTTTTTAAATGAAGGCGATGAAGCGCCGGCAGAGTTGGTTAACCGTGTGGTTGATACATTGAATTATTTCACCGGAATCTCAAAGGAATACATCAGGAGGACTAATGAGCGCATAACCGATGGCAGGTTTTTTAAAGAAGTTTTAAGGGATGAAGGAAAAATCGTGGGCCGTTATGACAGCCGCTTTACGGGAGAGGATATTGATAATGCGGGTGAATACCCTTCGTACGATCCCAGTTATGCCAATTTAAGCGGCCTGTTTACCGCGGCTTTTAATGCGTATGTAAGAAAAGATTTGAAATATAGTAACGATATTCCATACGAAGCGCTAACCAGTGTTTGGCCCTGGGATTTTAAACCTGCCGAAAATAGCTACCTTGACGTGTCAGAAACTTTAAGAAGCGCCATGACACAAAACCCTCACCTTAAAGTAAACGTGGTTTGCGGTTATTACGACCTTGCTACGCCCGTTTATAATGCCGAATATGTGGTAAACCATATGGGCCTGAGACCAGATGTCCGAAAAAATATAATCCTGAATTATTACAAAGCCGGGCATATGGTTTATGTGAGCAAAGAAGATGATGCTAAATTAAAGGCAGATGAGGAATTGTTTTATCAGAACGCTTTGAAATGAGTCGTAAGTCTAAAGTCCAAAGTCTTAAGTGAAAATAAATCAAGACTTTTGACTTACGACTTTAAGCTTAAGACTTCTCTCCGCTAATCCTTCGCCATTATCAGCACCGTTTTGTCCTGATGCTTTTTACTGATGAACTGGAAACGGAAAAATAAAAGAATAGAAGATACCATTAAGCCAAGCACCAGTCCGTACCAAACGCCTTTTACGCCTAAATGTAAATGTAACCCCAGGATATATCCAACAGGCAAGCCAACCACCCAATAAGCTAAAAACGTAATTAATGTGGGAATATTAACATCACCCATTCCGCGCAGAATGCCAAGACCTACTACCTGGGTCCCGTCAAATAACTGAAAGAATGCGGCTATGATAAGTAATTGTGCAGCAATAACTATAACATTTTTATCTGAAGTATATATCCAGGGTAACAGGTGATTAAACGTCGTAAAAAAAGCCGCGGTACAACACATAAACACCAATACGATATGATAGCTTGATATTGCCGAATGCCTAAGCTTCTGATGTTCTTTGCTGCCAAAATAGTTTCCGGATTTTATTGCTGCCGCAGCAGATAGTCCGCTTGCCATCATATACGTAATAGATGCCATATTGATTGCAACCTGGTGAGCGGCCTGCTCACGATACCCGATGGTTCCGATCATTACCGCAGCAACGCTAAAAGCGCTGATCTCAAAAGCGTATTGCAAAGCTACCGGTGCGCCAATGCGCAAAATTTGCCCGCAGCGCAGACCGTCGATATTAGTTAACGCGAAACCCGCTAAATACTTCTTGAAATTTACCGACCTCAAAACATACAAGGTCATCACTACCGCCATAACACAACGGTCGGCCAGGGTACTGTAGCCAACGCCTTTTACACCCATGGGGCTTACGCCAAATAAACCCTTTACAAAAATTATCCCCAGGCATATATTAAGCACATTTCCCCATATTGAAATAAACATGGCTTGTTTAGTAAAACCCAGGCCTTCAGCAAATTGTTTAAACGTGTTGAACACCAACATAGGGATCATAGACAAACCCAACAATAGTAAAAAGGGTTTTGCCTGGCGAACAACCGCCGGAGTTTGCCCCAAATGATCTAACAATACTTGCGAACCAAAAAACGTAATGATAAAAAGAATGATGCCGCTTATTACATTTATAAACAAGCTGTTTGAAAGTAATTGTCCGCACTCCTTGTAATTGCCGCGCCCGTTATGCTGTGCAATTAACGGCGTTATACCGTATGAAATGCCTATTCCGATAACCAGCATGATAGAAAAAAGGCCGCTAGCCAATGAAACTGCGGCCAGTGCAACAGTACCCGCAAAATGGCCCACAATTATGGTATCCGAAGTTTGAACCAGCGTATGCCCGAGTTGCGAGATCACCACAGGGATAGCCAAATTAAGGTTAGCGCGATAATGGTTTTTATATTTGTGGTAAAGGGTCATTTTTAGTGGTTGGCGGTAAGAGATTTGAGGTTAGTTGTTGAAATGTTGTAAGTGGTATTCGCTGGCTGTCACCAATTTTTTCTTTCGGTCTTTCCGACTTTCGGACCAACCTCTAATCTCCAATCTCTAAACACTGGTATAAAACTCCTCCTTTTCAGTTGTATTAATACGGATAATGCCCGAAAGTATTAAATCGACCAGCAGGTGCCGGGCGCGTTTGCGGCCAATTTTGAGCAGTTCGCAGCATTCTTTAACGGTTATGCCTGCATTTTTTTCAAGATATTCTAATAAAGCTTTTTCTTTTGATGAATACTCAATTAAAACACCTTGATTTATGGCAGAGCGTTTCAGTACGTCAACCACAATTTTACTGGCTAACACGCTTTTATCCTTTACCCTTACATAAACCCACCATTTGCCATCTTCTGCAAGTGCAGAATGCGGCTTGGCTGCGCTTTCGGGTATATCAACAACCAGTACCATTTTGTCATCTGCGTAAACTTCCTCAAATGTTGGCTCAAGTACCGGTTTGGCAAATAACTGCGCCGCCCTTGTGATCATATATCGTTCTTCATCTTCTGATTTTACGCCTGTTATTGTACCGTCATCAGCCACACCAATCAGCAAACGCCCGCCTTTATTATTGGCGAAGGCCACCATTGTCCTTGCTATCTTTTCGCAGCTTGTAATCGTTTTTTTAAAGTCAAGTGTTAACCCTTCGCCCTCAAAAATCAACTTTTTCACATTCATTTTATTCTTCCTCTTTTTTAAGCGACAGGTAAGGTTTAAATATTTCCATCCATCTTTCAGGGCGGCTTATCTGCGTAAATCCGAACTGACTGTATAAACCTTGGGCATCAGCCGTGGCCAGCGACCATCGTCTTAATCCCTGTAATTCAGAATACCCTAAAATGGTTTGCATAAGCCATTTTGATAGACCAAAACCTCTATATTCCGAAAGGATAAACACATCACAAATGTAAGCAAATGTAGCCTTATCGGTAATTATCCTTGCCAGGCCAACCTGGATATTTTGTTTGTAAACGCCAAAACAAAGTGAATTTTCTATTGCCCTTCCTAGTGTTTCATTTGGGATACCTTTTGCCCAATACGAATCTTCGCTTAAATAGTTGCAGATCATGTCAAAATCGAGCAAACTTTGATCCGTCGAGATATGAAATCCTTTTTTAAGGAAGGCATCATCGTTCATTATAACATGCATATATTTTGTTTTAGTCTGTCTAATTAATAATTCATCAAAAATCTTAACTTAATCAACCATTCACTTAATCAACCATTCACCTATTTTCTTAAATTACGAATATAAACCTTGATCAATACCGAGACGCATAATACTTCATTTTTATCATAAATTTCGATGGGGAAGGTCCTGCGGTATTTACCGATAGTGTTTAAAACCTGCTCACAGTCATCTATGATCTCATCACTTAAATTAATCTTGAAATGCAGATCTGTTTTAGCAGGTTTACGAAAACGAATAGCTAATGAGTGCGACCAGGCCCTTATTTTATAGCCCTTATGTGTTAAAACCTGGTAAAGCAAAACTGGATAAAAAGCATCAGCTGCAGAAAAAATGGTGCCACCAAAAATAGAGCCATTATAGTTCTTATTAAAAAAGCTTTTTTTGATCTTCACCTCGGCACCCCGGAACCCCTTATCGAACCTGGTTACCAAAATGCGCTGAAAAAACAGGGGAGGGTAGAAGCGCATGGCCCATTTCAGTACACCTTCGGATATTAACATATTGGCTAAATGTCGGGAAAATTCCTGGAAAAATTGATGAGGGAAATGCTTTATGTTTAATCACCAAACCAATTTATAACCCACGCCCCGCGAATATTAATTAGATGTACCAGCGGATTAACCTGGCAATATACGCGCTAATATGTCCTTTACTAATCCAGCGACCCCGTTAATATCCCTTTTTAAGGCCGCGAAATCTATTGTATCAAAAGAACACTCGGCAGTTTGTTGCCTGAAAACTAATGCCCATAAGTTTTAACGTATGCAGCCGTAACCACTCCTTTTTACTGGGATCCTTAATGCTATCAAAATCAATTATCAGTTCCATGGCGCCAAATTTAAATTCTTGTTATATAAAGTTATTCATAGTGATTAGAGATCAGAGGTTGGAGATTAGTAGGAAAAGTGATTAGCAATTATAAATTAATAATCAGATTGAAGCAAGTTCAACATTACAACATTCAACAACTAATCTGATCACTAATCTCCAATCTCTAACCAACTAAATATACTTCGCCCCAAACTGCTGCTTCACATCTGCCACTATTTTTTTAACGTTTTGTTCCTGGTCGCGGGGACATATAAGGAGCGTATTGTTTGCCTCAACAATAATAAAATCGTGTAAGCCTTGCAGGATCACCAGTTTCTCTCCCGGAACGTTGACTATACAGTTTGACGAGTCGTATAGGACAACCTTTTCGGAAGGTATAACCGCATTGCCCGAATGATCTTTTTCGGCCAACTCGTAAATTGATGCCCAGGTTCCAAGGTCCGACCATCCAAATTCCGATGGCAATACATACACATTGTCCGCTTTTTCCATTATTCCATAGTCGATAGAAATGTTGGTGCACTGCATATACGATTTATGAAGATGACTTTTTTCATCTGGCGTATTATATACAGGTTTGGCTTCCACAAAAATCTCATGCATTTCGGGCAAATACTGACTAAAAGAGTTGACTATTGCTTTTGCCGACCAAACAAATATGCCGGCATTCCACAAAAAGTC
The DNA here is from genome assembly GCA_036758125.1 of Mucilaginibacter sp. GTDB lineage: Bacteria > Bacteroidota > Bacteroidia > Sphingobacteriales > Sphingobacteriaceae > Mucilaginibacter. The sequence goes on along the minus strand of DAIOXE010000010.1, from coordinate 52,719 downwards.
GCCGCTTTGGATAAATGTTTTCGCTATATCAAGGGTAGGCTTTTCGGTAAATGTTTTAACCTTAAAAAAATCATTGTTCAGGCTGCGGTTAGTATATTGAATATACCCATAACCGGCATCCGGCCTTGAAGGTTTTATACCTAAAGTAATCAGGCAGTTATGTTTTTCGGCCACCTGTAACGATTTTTCAATAGCGCTCACAAATGCAGGCTCATCAAGTATTAAATGATCAGATGGCGCTACTACAATTACTGCATCAGGATCAAGGCTTTCAATTTTAAAAGACCCATAGGCTATACAAGGCGCAGTGTTGCGCATTACCGGTTCGGTTAGTATCTGATCATCGGCCATATCCGGCAATTGCTTTTTTACCAGGCTGGCATAAATGTCATTTGTAGCCACATAAATGTTTTCTTTAGGGCATATTTTTAAAAAGCGGTCATACGTATTTTGTATTAATGTTTTCCCGGTACCCAATATATCTATAAATTGTTTTGGATGTGAAGTCCTGCTGATCGGCCAGAAACGGCTTCCGATACCGCCTGCCATTATAATGACGTAGTAGTTTTTATTCATTTTTGTTTAAACAATTTTAATTTGGCGAATGTGAGGCAAAATTGAATAATAATTTGTGATTTAAGTATTAAATAAAACTTAATAAATGACACCTCGTTGTTCGCTGGTTAAATAGATAAATAAACAAATTGTTTTTCACTTAAACGAATTGTTTTTTATTGTAAACTTTCATAGAATAATCATTTTTTTTAAAATTTTCCAGAAAATCCATCGTTTATTGATTAAAATTTGTTACTTTAAGCTTTTAAAACAATAAAGATTATATAAATAATGATAGAAACTAAGAAGTCACTTTTTGATAACCTCCAGAATTTTTTTGGGTTCGATAATTTTAAAGGTGAGCAGGAAGCGATTATAACTAACATACTGGCCGGAAACGACACATTTGTTATTATGCCTACAGGTGGCGGCAAGTCTATGTGTTACCAGTTGCCTGCTTTAATGAGCGAAGGAACTGCGATTGTAATTTCCCCCCTTATCGCTTTGATGAAAAACCAGGTAGACCAGTTAAGGGCCTTTGGCGGATCAGACAGTATAGCTCATTTTTTAAATTCATCTTTAACCAAATCAGATATTGGCAGGGTTAAAGAAGATGTACTGGCAGGTAAAACCAAACTGCTTTATGTTGCGCCCGAATCATTGACCAAGCAGGAAAATATTGATTTTCTCCGCCTTAACAATGTTTCATTCGTGGCGGTTGATGAGGCCCATTGTATCTCTGAGTGGGGCCACGATTTCCGGCCTGAATACCGCAAGATCAGGCAGGTAATCAGCAATATCGGCGATAATATACCAATCATCGCTTTAACAGCTACAGCTACTCCAAAAGTTCAGCAGGATATTCAAAAAAACCTGCAGATGAACAATGCCACAATCTATAAGTCATCCTTTAACCGTTCGAATTTGTTTTACGAAGTGCGGGCTAAACGCAACGTGATCAAAGAGATCGTTAAATTTGTTAAGCAAAACCAGGGTAAATCGGGAATTGTTTACTGCCTCAGCCGTAAAAAGGTAGAAGAGGTTGCCGAAGCGTTAAATCTTAATGGCGTTAAAGCCTTGCCATACCATGCCGGCCTGGACCCTAAAGTACGCACTGACACACAGGACAAGTTTTTGATGGAGGACGTGGATGTAATTGTGGCGACAATTGCCTTTGGTATGGGTATTGATAAGCCAGATGTGCGTTATGTGATCCATCATGATGTGCCAAAAAGCATGGAAGGCTATTACCAGGAAACCGGGCGTTCGGGCCGTGATGGAGGGGAAGGTGTTTGTCTTGCTTTCTATTCGGAAAAGGATATTGACAAACTTCAAAAGTTCATGAAGGATAAACCGGTCGCCGAAAGGGAGATTGGGACTCAGATATTAAAAGAAGTAATTGATTATGCGGAATCGTCCGTTTGCCGCCGTAAACAGCTGCTTCACTATTTTGGTGAAAACTTTAACGAGGCAGGCTGCAACAACATGTGCGATAATTGCTGTGGGCCTAAAGAGCATTTTGACGGAGAACTTCATTTACATAGAGCCCTAAGCCTGATTAAGCTAATCGGTGAAAAATTTGATGATAATTATATTATCAACATCCTTATGGGAGAGGACAATGCCCAGATAAAGAATTATGAGCATGACCTTCTTGACTATTATGGTTCTGGCAGGGAAGATGGCCGGAACTTGTGGAACTCGCTGCTGAGGCAGGCTTTGCTAAATAATTTTCTGTCGAAAGACATTGACCAGTATGGGCTGTTGCGTTTAACCAAAACCGGTAACGCGTTTATCGAAAATCCATACAGCATCCGTTTTGTATTGAACAGGCCTATTGAGGCAACCGATGATGATGATAGCGAAGACGGGCCAAAAAATGGCGGCAGTGCCCTGGATACCGAATTGCTGCAAATGCTGAAGGACCTGCGTAAAAAGCTGGCCAAACAAAAGGGCCTGCCTCCGTTCGTAATATTTCAGGACCCTTCTTTAGAGGAAATGTGCACCCATTATCCTATTACAAATGATGAACTGAAGCAAATATCAGGAGTAGGAGCAGGGAAGGCTCTTAAGTTTGGCAAGCCATTTACCGACCTGATCCAAAAATATGTTGAAGATAATGAGATTGACCGCCCAATCGATATGGTGATCAAAAGCGCCGCCAACAAATCGGCCCTTAAAGTTTTTATTATTCAAAATATCGACCGTCATTTAAACCTGGATGATATTGCCGCTTCAAAAGGGCTTACCAACGATGAGATACTGAAAGAAGTGGAAACCATTGTCAACTCCGGCACCAAGCTCAATCTTAATTATTACATAGACGAGGTTATTGATGAGGACAAGCAGGAAGAAATATATGACTATTTTCGCACTGCCGAAGCAGATTCTATAGACGATGCCCTAGCTGAATTGGGTAATGATGAATACACCCGCGAAGAAGTGCAACTAATACGGATAAAGTTTTTATCGGAAATGGGGAATTGATATGCAGATGTGCGGATGATTTTAGAACGAAAAGATTTGACAACTTTTAAAAAGTTGTCAAATCTAATAGAGAATAACAAAGGGTGGGTACAATTTGTACCTCCCCTTTGTTATTTAACAACGATTTTAAACGCTCTTATTGCTTTTTTATAATTGTTGTTACTTCCAAATAATAAAAATTCATGTTTTTTGCGGGTAATAGAAAACAACTAATGGACATCAGACTGCCCTTCGGACTCCAAAACGGACAATTGGTCGATATTTCATCAGTTGAAAGCGGGCTTGCGTGCAATTGTGTTTGTCCATCCTGCGGACAACGGCTGGTAGCAAAAAAAGGGGATTGGAATCAGCATCATTTTGCACATCATAACAATGTAGAATGTTTTGGCGCTCTTGAGACTGCATTGCATATTTACGCAAAAAACATTTTAGAAGAACACAGACGGATAGTTTTGCCTGCAGTCTATCTTGATAAATCACGTACGTTAATATTCCCATCTACAGAAGTTACGTTTGAAAAAGTTGTACTTGAAAAACGTCCAAACAATATCATCCCGGATATTATTGTTTTCATCAACGGAAAGCCTTTGCTAATTGAAATTGCCGTAACTCATTTTGTTGACAAATTCAAAGAAGCGAAAATCTTTGAGCTTGGCTACTCTGCAATCGAAATAAATGTAAAAAGCCTTTTGAATTCTGCACACTATAAAGTTTTCGGATACAGGGATTTTGAGAAACTATTAATAGAAGGAACGGATTTTAAAAGATGGATCAATAACCTGAAACAAAACCTCATTAGCGAACAATTAAAAAAACTTGTGACAAGCAGAAAAGTGCTTCATTCAAAGCTTTATGAATATCCGACCGTTGACAATTGCCCGATAAATAAAAGGATTTGGAAATCCGGTCACAAAAAAGGACAAAGTTATGCTTCAGTGAATGATGATTGCTGGAATTGCCCTTATGGAGATATAATCAGGAAGCAAAAATATTTTAATAGCGGAATGATGATAAATGAAGGTAAAATTCGTGAAGTTAATTGCAGCGGGCATCGGCAGGAAGAAATCGATGAATTAATAACCAAATTCAAAAGGGCAAAAAACTAAATATTAGGAAATTAATAATAGCTTTGAATAAACCAGGTATTGAATAATGAGCAAAATCAGGATAAAAAATTTCGGACCCATAAAAGATGGCTATCGTGAAAATGACGGCTGGATTAATATTAAAAAGGTAACCATATTTATCGGTAACCAGGGAAGCGGTAAAAGTACAGTGGCTAAATTAATTTCAAGCTTTACCTGGATGGAAAAAGCCCTGACTCGTGGAGATTATGATAAAAAAGCGTTTGAAAGTGAAGGTGTATTAAAACGATATCTTGCATATCATAAAATTGACAACTATTTTAGGCATTATTCTGGTAAAATGAAATACCCTGATGATTCTGTTATAGAATATGTAGGTGATTCCTATTCTTTTAAATATTATCAGCGTCATTTAAAGATTTCAGAAAATCAATCAGGTAATTACCCTTTACCACAAATCATGTATTTACCTGCTGACCGTAATTTTTTAAGCTCTGTCGATGATCTCAAAACACAAAGGATTTTTTCAGCTGCCTTAAGCGAATTACTTTATGAATTTGACAATTCCAAAAAGGAGATGAAAGGTGATTTAAGATTGCCTATAAATGATGTTGATTTAGAATATGATAAGGAGAACGATATCTTATATTTAAAGGGAAATGGATATAAAATAAAATTAATTGAATCATCAAGCGGTTTTCAGTCATTTGTGCCACTTTATTTAGTGACTTGGTTTTTAACCAATTCGGTAAAAAGTCAAACTGAAAATAAAGAGCCGATGAGCAGTGACGAACTCAATAGATTTAAAAGGGGTGTCACCGACATTTACTCAAGTGATAATTTAACCGGTGAACAAAAAAGAGCTGCTATATCCGCTCTTTCGGGCAGGTTCAATAAATCAGCATTTATAAATATTGTTGAAGAGCCAGAACAGAACTTGTTTCCAACTTCGCAATGGCAAATGCTAAAAAGCTTACTACAATTTAATAATATGAATGAAGGTAATAAATTGATCATGACAACGCATAGTCCGTATATTATTAATTATCTCACATTGGCTGTTAAAGGATCTTTAGTTGAAGAAAAAATAAAGGGTTTAGACCAGGAAGAAGAATTAAATTCAAAACTGGAATCAATAATACCGATTAAATCGGTTGTTAAACCGGATGATTTGGTTATTTATGAATTGGATGATCATGGGGAAATTATCAAACTTGGGGATTATAAAGGACTACCTTCGGATGATAATTATTTGAACAACAATCTTTCAGAAGGAAATAACTTGTTTGGTTCAATCTTGGACATTGAAGACGAACTGGAAGAAAAATGAGTGTAGATTTTATTAAACCTGAATGTCGCAGAATAACTATTGAACCTGTATTTGGCCTTTGTGACGATGATAATAAATCGCCTGCTTACTTAGATTCAGTAAACAAATCAAGATGGATCGCAACTGTAATGAACAGTAACCAAAAGGAGATAACTTTTACAGCTGTTGATAATTGCATCGAAATATTAAAAGAAAACGGCGAAATTGAAAGCCGATGTGACGTTATGTTAACAACCGATATTTGCCTGTATTTGGTGGAGTTAAAAAGCAAAGTATCAGATTGGCGATCCGAGGGTATTGATCAGCTTGAGGCTACAATAACAACACTGAAAAATGTAGACAGTGCTTTTTATTTTAGTTTTAGAAAAAGAAAAGCCTTTGTGGCTAATAAGCGACATCCGCATTTTGTTAGGGCTGAGACTGATGATATGGAAAGGTTTCGTGATGTTCATAGAATCCGTCTTTATTTAGAAGCTACAATACAAATAAAATAAACATCATTCACAACTTCACATTACCCTAAATGCAGTGTTTGGTAAAATGATTAATGAATGCCCTTGAATAAGATTGATCTAATTCAGGGATATTATCGAACTGTTTTTTAAAAGAATTAAACGAAGTGTATCATAGCTAAAATTCAGATATTAAGTCAATTGCCATTTGGTCTACTTCGCGATTATCTTAAACTCGGTCCGGCGGTTCTTTTTGCGGCCTTCTTCCGAATCATTTGGTGCAATAGGCTGGGTTTTACCGTATCCTTTATAAACGAGCCGGGATGCATCAATTTTATTGGCGATAAGATATTCATAAACTGATTTTGCACGGTTCTCGGAAAGCGCCTGATTTAGCTGGTCATTGCCCACATCATCCGTATGCCCTGATATTTCAATTTGCAATGAAGGGTTTAATGTCAAAAACTCCACCAATTTTTGCAGTTCAGCAATCGACTCAGGTTTTAGATCGAATTTATTCGTATCAAAGAATACATTGTTAAGGATCACTTTATTCCCTATCTCAATAGGCTCTAACAAAACTGAAATATTAAATGGATTTTTAGATTGGTGCCCGACAAGTGAAAAATTTTCGGAATAAAAAAGGTAGCCGCTTTTTGAAATATTTAAACCGTAGTTTTTCCCCGAAGTAAGCGTGGCGAGAAAGCCGCCCTGGTCGGGGTCGCTGTAATCCTGGTAAACCGGTATGTTTTTCTGTAAATCAATTATTTCAACTGCGGCTTCCAGTGGCTGCATGGTTTTGGCGTCGTTCACTTTTCCTTTTACATAAGTTACAATATGGGGCCTTAAATTTGGCGGCAGTTCAAAAGTATAAATATCATATCCCCCATAACCACCCAAATTGTTCGATGAAAAAAAAGCATTGCTTCCTTCCGCGGTCAATGTTAATCCGTTTTCATCGCCATTTGTATTAATGGGATAACCCAGGTTTTCGGGCTTTTGCCATTGGCCATCTTTACTTAAGCGACTAACAAACAAATCCTTTCCTCCTAAACCGGGCCAGCCGTCTGAACAAAAATAAAGCGTACTATCGTCAGGGTGGATAAATGGCGATTGTTCATTATAGGCAGTGTTAATATTGGGCCCCAGGTTCTCCGGTTCGCCCCATCCGTTATCAGTCAATGTGGATTTCCATATATCATAGCTGCCATAGCCACCCTTGCGGTTGCTTACAAAATAAAGCGTTCGTCCGTCCGAACTAATGGAGGGCTGCGACTCCCAGCCCGAGGTATTTACCGGTGGGGGCAGGTCAAAGGGTTTGCCCCAGTCATCGCCTTTTTTTTGTGCGATATAAATATCACAGCGGCCAAGTCCGTCAGGACGGTTACAGCCGGTAAAAAATAGGTATTTACCATCCTGCGAAATGGACTGAGCGCCCTCATTATATTGAGGGGTATTGATCCGGTCACTTAAATAGGTCGCTGTTTGCCATTTACCGTCCACCTTTGTACTTTTATAAAAATCTTCATTATTATTTATCTTGCGGGTAAATATCAGCGTGCTTTCATCAGCGGTGGCTACCGGCAAATATTCGTCATCGGCAGTATTAATTTCGGAGCCCATGTTTACAGGCTTAAACGGAACGGGATGCTTCAGGGCATTTATGCTAAATTTACAATCGGCAATTAGCTTTTGAGCGTAGAGGTTATTTTGCTGTGTGATGTTTGGGTAAGTTAAATATTTTTCAAGATGCTTCAGCGCATCTCCATAAAGGGCTAAGTTAATTTCTTCGTCCCCGATTTTAAGATAAACAGAGCGGTTAAAATCCGGGCTAAGCGCTATTACTTTAAGGTATTGTTCAACAGCCGGTTTATACTGATGCCTGATACGGAATACATCAGCTAACACATCATGCGCCTCCACAAATTTATCGTCGGCCTCTATAGCTTTTTGTAATTGCGCAATAGCATCGTCATAGAGGTTTTCATCCAAACTTTGGTTAGCCAAAGCGAAATATTTTATGGCTTGCTTATCAGTAGTACTGTACTGCCTCTGCTGACCCGATGCCAAACCTGAAAAAATAAACAACAGAACGGAGAAGATTGTAAATCTCATTTCCTTTTAATACGCTATTTAGCATTCGAAGTTACATTAATTTATATTATTAATTAATTGTTGATTAAGTTGATTAGTGGTTAGGTTGACTAAGTTGACAGGTTGGAATTGTTGTAGAAGTTGTAAAGGTTGTAAGCTTTTAACAAACGACCTAAAGGTTAATTACAATTAACCACTCACTTAATCAACCCAATCAACTACTCACTTAACCACCCACTTAGTCAACTTAAGGAATATTTAAGTACTTGTGCGTCTGCAATGAAATTTCCCATTGTGGATTCTGCATTACATACTCAACAATGAGCGGGGTCACCTCCTTTGACTTTGACCATTCAGGCTGTAGGTACAGCTTACAGGCAGGCGGCACCAGTTTTGCATTCTGCTCAGCAAAAGCAAAATCCGATTTGTTAAAAATGATCACTTTAAGTTCATCGGCATTTGCTGCAACATGATGGACCGGGGCTTTGAATTTTTTTGGCGATAAACAGATCCAATCCCAATGCCCCGACAATGGGTATGCCCCTGACGTTTCGATAAAAGTTTTAATGCCTTTTTTTTGAAGCCCTTCGGTTAAATAATCAAGGTTGTAGATCAAAGGTTCGCCCCCGGTTACAACCACCGCTTTTGAAGGATATTTGGATGCGTTTTCAATGACTTGATCAGCAGATGTAAGGGCATGCAGCTCCGCGTCCCAGCTTTCTTTAACATCGCACCAGTGACAGCCCACATCGCAGCCGCCGAGGCGTATAAAGTATGCAGCTTTGCCGGTATGGAACCCTTCGCCCTGTATCGTATAAAATTCTTCCATTAAAGGAAGCTGAGTACCATCTTCCGGAATTTGATGTGCCATAGTAGAGGGCAAAATTACTTATTATGGGTGAGATTAGAGGTTAGAGGTTGGAGATTAGTTGTTAAAATGTTGTAAAGGTTGCGGTGTTAGTCACCGTACAACGTATTCATTTTCTTATAAAGCTTATTGCTGCTTCTTTCGGACTGCGGACTAAAAACAACTAACCTCTGATCTCCAATCTCTAACCTCTTTTATTTTCCACCTTTTTTTATTATCATTACTTAAATTTTGCGATATGAAAAAAATTTACCTTCCCTTTCTATTTTTCGTGCTGCTTTGCCTTTCGTCATGCGTTGACATTGAAGAACGTTATGATTTTAAACCCGATGGATCATGCAACGTACTATATAGCTTTGACATGAGCAGCGCCGTATCGGTATTGACGAACCTGATGAGCGATTCGATCAAGGCAACGCCCCAATTTTCTCTTGTAAAAGATACCACGCTCAATTTTTACAGTGCCCTCCCGGATAGCACACAGCAAAAAATGACTCCCGATGAAGCCAACATGGCTAAAAGCAGTAACCTTTCGGTGAAAATGGACCTTAAAAAGAATATAATGAAGGTGGGTATCATCCATACAGCAAAAAATTCGGCCGACCTGGAATACTATTTAAAACATCTTTCAAAAATTTCAATGAACAGTCAGTTAAACAAAGTCACAAAGAATAATAAACAAGCCGGTGGTTTTGACGCACAGCAGTTGGTAGCAGGCGAGGACTATTATTCCTACGAGATAACCCCGCATAAATTCTACAGGGTTATTAATAAGACAAAATTTAATGCTTTTTTAAAGAAAACCCAATCTGCTTTTGCTATGGCAAAGGCAATGCTAATAAGTATGCCTTATAAAGTTGTTTTAAACTTCGCAAAGCCCATAAAAAAAGTAAACAACCCCAAAGCCATTGTATCAGCCGACAGAAAAAGGGTGACACTTATAACCAATATGGACGAGGTAATTAAAAACCCGTCGCTAATGAATTTGAAGATCGATTTCTAATGGGCACGAATTGATTCTAATTAACACGAATTTTCACGAATTGATTCGAATTGGCACGAATTAATGACTTTGTAAAATCCGAAATCGAAAATCCGAAATCCGAAATATTATAATGAATGCAAGAGCGATAGATTATGTAACTGAAGATTTTTATGAATCGCTAAGCTTTATGGACGGCGAAATGCCCGACCTTGATACAGTACGGGATTTATTTTACCACGACGGCCTGCTCATCAATATGAGTTTTGGAAAACCGGTTACTTTTACCGTGGAATCGTTTACAAAAGCACTGGAAGATCAGATAGAAAAAGAGAAGCTGACACAATTTATGCAGCGGGAGCTTTATTCAAAAACTGAAATATTTGGCCGCATTGCCCAGCGTGTAAGTGTTTATGAATACAGCTTTGCTTATTACGAAACTGAAAACCTGCCCAAAGGAATAAACTACATTCAATTTATCCAGGTTGATGATATTTGGCGCATCACATCCATGTGCTGGAACGACGAGAGTGAGAATTACACAATTCCTTCGGAATTGGTGAGTGGTTGATTAGGTTGATTGAGTTGATTAGGTTGTAATTGTTGTAAAGGTTGTAAATTTTAATCAATGCAGCAGACCAATGAACTAATGAACCAATGAACAATTAATCAACTATATACTTCTTTCCTTGCCGATGCCAAAGTATTCTTCAGCAAACCAATAATAGTCATTAACCCAACGCCACCCGGCACGGGTGTTATCCATGACGCTTTCGGGGCCACGTTTTCAAAATCAACATCGCCGTAAAGTTTATAGCCTGATTTGGTTAGGGTTGAGGTTTCGCGGTTCATGCCGACATCAATAACAACCACGCCCTCTTTTACCATATCGGCAGTAATAAAGTTCTTTTTACCTATTGCCACAATTAAAATATCGGCCTGTAAAGTAAAATTTTTAATATCCGGTGTGCGGCTGTGGCAAACGGTAACTGTGCAATTGCCGGGGTAAGTGTTGCGCGCCATTAAAATGCTTATCGGCGATCCTACAATATTGCTGCGCCCAACCACGACACAATGTTTGCCAACGGTTTCAATACCGTACTCTTTTAGCATGAGGGTAATACCATAAGGCGTAGCGGGGATAAATGAGGGCAAATTACGCTGCATCCGGCCAAGGTTAACCGGGTGAAAACCGTCAACATCCTTACGATAGTCAATTTTTTCGGTTACTTTTTCAGGATCAATATGCTTAGGCAATGGCAATTGCACAATAATTCCATCAATATCTGCATTAGCGTTAAGCTCAGCCACTTTGTTCAGTAATTCTTCTTCGGTCACATCAGTCTCGTAACGAACCAATGACGACTTAAAACCTACCTGTTCACAATTTTTTATTTTACTTGCCACATAAGTTTCACTGCCGCCATCATGCCCAACCAGCACAGCCACCAAATGAGGCTTGCGGCCGGTTTCGGCTAATATTTTGGCTGCGCCTTCGGCAATTTGGCCTTTAAGTTTTTCTGATACGTATTTTCCGTCGAGTAACTGCATTTATTTAGATGTGGGATATGAGATTTGAGATATGAGACAAAAGATAAAATCTCAAATCTCATGTCTCACATCTCATATCTATTTTTAGTCCAACTTAAGCACGGCCATAAACGCAGATTGCGGTATTTCCACATTACCAACCTGCCTCATGCGTTTTTTGCCTTTTTTCTGTTTTTCCAATAGTTTTCGCTTACGGGATATATCACCGCCGTAACATTTAGCAGTAACGTCCTTGCGCAGGGCTTTCACCGTTTCGCGGGCTATAATTTTTGCGCCGATAGATGCCTGTATAATGATCTCAAACTGCTGGCGTGGTAAAAGCTCTTTCAGTTTTTCGCAGATCTTTTTGCCAAAATCATAAGAGTTTCCCCTGAAGATCAGTGAGGATAATGCATCTACAGGCTCTGAGTTTAAGCGGATATCTAACCGCACCAAATCTGATTGCCGGTAACCGATCTGGTGATAGTCAAACGATGCATAGCCTTTGGATATAGTTTTCAGTTTATCATAAAAATCAAAAACTATTTCGCCCATGGGCATTTCAAATAGCAACTCCACCCGGTCGGATGTAAGGTACGACTGGCCGATAATAGCGCCCCGTTTTTGTATACAAAGCGACATTACCGGGCCCACAAATTCTGATTTGGTGATAATAGTAGCTTTGATATATGGCTCTTCCACATAATCGATTTTGCTTGGGTCGGGAAGGTCCGACGGGTTATTTACCGTGATTGGAACCCCCTTTGTGGTGTAAGCAATGTAGGATACGTTAGGGACAGTGGTGATCACCGTCATATCAAACTCACGTTCCAGGCGTTCCTGGATGATCTCCATGTGCAGCATCCCTAAAAACCCGCAACGGAAACCAAAGCCTAACGCTGCCGACGATTCAGGCTCATAAACCAGCGCGGCATCGTTGAGTTGCAGTTTTCCCATTGAATCACGCAATTCTTCATAATCCTCCGTATCGACCGGGTAAATACCGGCAAAAACCATCGGCTTTACTTCTTCAAAACCCTGTATGCCTGCTTCGCAGGGATGATCAACGTGGGTTATGGTATCACCAACCTTGACCTCGCGGGCCTCTTTTATGCCCGAAATGATATAGCCTACATCCCCGGTTTTTATCACATCCCTCGGCGATTGTTTTAGTTTTAACGTGCCTACCTCATCAGCATTGTATTGTTTTTCAGTAGCGAAGAACTTCACTTTATCGCCCTTACGAATTTCTCCGTTAACTACTTTAAAATAGGCAACAATGCCCCTGAATGAGTTAAAAACCGAATCAAATATCAATGCCTGCAACGGCGCGTTTGGGTCGCCGACAGGGTGGGGGATGCGTTCAACTATAGCACGCAAAATATCATGCACACCCATGCCGGTTTTACCAGATGCTGCAATTATTTCTTCGCGTTTGCATCCGATCAGTTCCACAATCTGGTCCTTAACTTCCTCCGGCATAGCGCCGGGGAGGTCCATTTTATTAAGTATGGGGATAATTTCCAGGTCGTTTTCAAGGGCCAGATAAAGATTTGATATGGTTTGCGCCTGTATGCCCTGCGCGGCATCTACAATAAGCAAAGCCCCTTCGCAGGCTGCTATGGAACGTGAAACTTCATAAGAGAAATCCACATGACCGGGCGTATCGATCAAATTCAGTATATATTTTTGACCATCAAGCTCGTAATCCATCTGTATGGCATGACTTTTTATGGTGATGCCGCGTTCGCGCTCCAAATCCATATCATCCAGCAATTGCGCTTGTGACTCCCGCTGGGTGATAGTATTGGTATATTCAAGCAACCGGTCGGCAAGAGTACTTTTGCCGTGGTCGATATGTGCGATGATACAAAAATTACGAATGTGCTCCATTGAGCCGCAAAAATAGCATTTTAGGTCGGGATTACACCGATTGGAGGAGGAGATTACACCGATTTTTTTATGGAGATTGCACCGATTATTGAGAAGATTATACCAATTATTGAGAAGATTACACCGATTATTGAGAAGATTACACCGATTATTGAGAAGATTACACCGATTATTGAGAAGATTACACCGATTTTTATAGGGATTACCTAAGATTGTAAAAGTAAATGTTAATCAGAGTAGAATTTTAGGCATATTTTAAAATAGAATCGACTATTTCCGGTTTCTCAATAACCGTAATTTCCGGATGCTCATTATCTTCAAAATACAATTCAAGCGCCTCTTGCAAATTTGCCAGGGCTTCCTCTTTTGTATTGTCAAAACTTGATATACCAATATTTAAACGTTGGGCAACAAAGTAATCCCCCTCTTTCCAGACAACGTTATTTATTTGAATAGTTTTCATCGTATTCCTTTTTTCAAATTTACTTAAATTATGCCAGTATTTTTACACCGATTTTTTGTAGGGATTACACCGATTATTGGGTGATTTCACCGATTTATGACGGCCTAACTCTGTTTAGCCCGTCATAAAATTTTCGTTTTGCCAACCTAAACGCGTTTAGCCCGTCATAATTTTTACGTTTTGCCAACCTAAACACGATTAGCCCGTCATAATTTTTGTGTTTTGCCAACCTAAACGCGATTAGCCCGTCATAATTTTTGGCTGATGTTTTTATTAAATGATTGTATATCAATCAAATATACAAAAATCCTCAAAAAAAGACAAATTTATTGATGATTTTGTGAGAGTTTGCTGTAAAAGAACAAGCAATTAAAATGAGCAGTGGTTTTATACAAAGATACGAAATTTGGAGGGGAAATTGTCCATGTCAAAGATAATTCTGAAATTGTAACAGCGCTATGCATCGCGTCGCTACGACGTTAGCAAGGATTATTTTCCACCCTCTTCACAAAAACCGGCGTTTCCGTAACCTCAATTTATTCTGTGTAATATGTTTAATCAGTTTAAATCTGTGATCCCGAACTTTATAATCAGTGCAATCAAAAAAATCTGCCTAAATCTGTGATTCAAACTGTAATGAGCTTAAGTACCTGTACAATCCCTGCTCGTTGCCGATCAGTTCCTGGTGGTTGCCGGTTTCAATTATTTTTCCTTTCTCCAATACGATGATCTTATCCGCTTCCCGGATGGTCGAAAGGCGGTGGGCGATAATGATGGAAGTCCGGTTTTTCATCAGTTCTTCAAGCGCTTCCTGTACCAGGCGTTCAGCTTCTGAATCGAGGGAAGATGTAGCTTCATCAAGGATCAATATCGACGGATTTTTCAATAATGCCCTTGCAATGGCTATACGCTGACGTTGTCCGCCGGATAATTTTACACCGCGCTCACCGACAACAGTTCTGTAGCCTTCAGGAAATGAGCTGATAAACTCATGGGCATTCGCTCTTTCAGCGGCTTGGATGATCTCCTCTTTTGAGGCGCTTAATTTACCATAAGCAATATTTTCCAGTATCGATCCGCCGAAAAGCATAACATCCTGCGGCACGATGGCCACCTGGTTGCGGATATCAGTCAATGAATACGCGCTTGCCGGCTTTCCGTCAAACCATATAAAACCACTTTGCGGATGGTAAAACTGCAGAATCAATGCCGCCATGGTGGATTTCCCTGAGCCGCTTGGCCCCACAATCGCTACCCGTTGACCTGCATCGGCTTCGAACGATAAATCTTTTAGCACCTCAACTTCCGGACGCGAAGGGTAGGCAAAAGCTACATTGGAGAAAGCGAGATTGCCCTCAATTTTTTGTTTGATGATATTATCGCTTTCGCGGATAGAAACCTCCTCGCCTTTTTCGTCAAGTATTTCAAGCACACGTTCACTGGCCCCGACAGCCTTCTGTACATTGGCATAAAGGTCGGGGAAACTGCCCATGGCGCTGCCTACATAAGAGGCATACAGCGCAAACTTGAATAATTCACCAACCTTAAGTTCGCTATGACTAACTAATATGCATCCATATCCCACTATAGCTACAATTGCACCGAATAAACAAAACACAACAAAAGATACAAACATACCCCGGTATTTGGCGCCTTTAATGGCGATGTCGGCCACTTCGCGGATATTTTTACCATAACGGGCCGCTTCAAAAGCTTCGTTAACAAATGCTTTAACACTGGCAATCCCTTGCAACGTTTCTTCGATTATAGTATTTGATTCGGCCAGTTTATCTTGCGCCTGCCTTGAAATTTTCCGGATAAAGCGCCCAAATAGTATGGCAACAACAATTAACGGCGGCACCAGTATCAACAAAGCAATAGCTAATTTTACAGAGATTATCGCCATAAAGGCGATCCCCCCGATCAATAAAACCGATTGCCTTATCATTTCCGCAATAGTAGTGGTCAGGGTATCCTGTATTTGCGAAAGATCAGCTGAAATCCGGCTGTTAAGCTCCCCAACCCTGCGGTTCGAGAAAAAATTCATAGGCAGGGTTATCAGCTTAAAATAAGTATCCTGCCGGATATCCGCCAAGGACCGTTCGGCTACATTTACAAACCACAGTATCCTGAAAAATGAAACAAACGCCTGTAAAAACAATACGATAAAAGCCAAAAGCAATATCCCTTTAATTGATCCGGGTAAAATGCCATTGTTGTGCTTACCCTGTGCGGTGTCAATCAAGGCCCCGATAAATGAGGGAAAGGCAAGGCCTACCAGACTTGATAAAAATAAAAATGCTAAAGCAGCGATAAACATGCCCCGGTAGGGTTTGATATAAGAAAGTAAGCGCGAAACATTATTTAAAGTTTGCTTGTTTAATTTTGCTTTCGGGAGCTCTGCTTCGGCTGCATTACTGCTGTTGAGTCGTTTTCTTGCCATTTATTACTTGCGTGTATCCGGGATATAATGTAAAGACGATTATAACGCCCCAATATTTTAAAAAAAATTATTCGCAACCGGGAAATTTAAATTTGGCTAAAGCCGCTAGTACTTCCGTTTGCATCCCGTTGGCTAAAGCCAACGGCAATGATAAGCCATTCTTACTGGCTTTGCCAAGGTATATTTTCATTACCGTTGGCTTAGCCGTTGGATAAAGTTACACGATAATTTTATAGTCTTTGTCAATCGTCATTTTGATTTTCATTGCCGTTGGCTTTAGCCAACGGAGGATTTATAAAATCAAAGACGCTTTAGCCAAAAGAACGAACTATGCCCCGCCTGGCGGAGTTGATGTCTTTATTTTCCGTTTCCAACTGAACAAGTACAAAATCAATACGAACATGAGTATCAGCCCAATAATAAACATGTTTTTTGTTTTCTGATATTTCTGTTGTTGTATAGCCGCATCTGCCTTTAGCTGCTGAACCTGTTTTCGCAACTTTTTAATGGTGGTCACGAAAACGAGATTCTTTTTTTCAATTTCTTTTCTTTGATTTTGAACCTGCACCCTCTGAAATATAGCATATTCAAACAGTATTTTTAATTCACTATAAACACTGTCATCCGTTTTAACAATATTCATCAAAATATCGCTGGAGCTTTGGATGTCGTTTTTGCTTTGCGAACCAAAAATGCCGGTGTGCATGCTTAAACTCTCATTATACTGGTCAAACTTTACTTGCCGCTTTGCCAGCATGGCATTTATCCTGGCCCGCTCAAGCTGGTAAGCGAGGGAGTCGTTTGTTGCCTGGGCAAAGGTGATGATGGTTAATAAACAAAATAGGCCGGTCAGAATAAAATGCTTCATGAATCCAAAAAATCAATGATCACACTATCCCCAAGGTTTAATCCTAATAAACCGCTGGCATTACCTTTATTGATGGCAATTTCAAGATGATCGCTGATCCCGAATAAACATAGTTTTTCGCCTTCAGGTACTTCGTTATAATGCCAGCTTAAATGGTTGATAGTTTCATTCCTTTTAAATGAAAGCATAAAACGCCTGTTTTGTTGTACGGTATTAAAAAATTCTTTTGTAATATTAGTGATCACATTCTGGAAGGAATCGATATATATTACTGCACCCTTTATCAGGTTTTTTTCTATAACCGGCTGCAGGTTCATTTTCTTTTCAATCTCAAATACAGGTATGCCTATTTCGTTAAGTTTTCCGCCTTGCGCCAGGTGGCAGGCAGCCTTAACAAAAATATCGGCAAGGGGGAAATGTAAAAATTTCAAGTCCTGCATAATATTTATCTCGACCATTTCTTCGGGGTCTTTATCAAACATCAGGGAGAATATGCCATTATCGGCCCCTACAAAAAAATGATTTTTATATTTTACCGCCAGGTACCTGGTCTCAGATTTAAAAACGGTATCGATGCCGATTAAATGCACGGTAGCATCCGGGAAGTAATAAAAACTGTTCTTTAATATAAAAGCCGCTTGCTGAATATTATAAGCCGCAACGCTATTGGTAATGTCAACAATATTTACTGAAGGCAATAATTTCAGGATGCTGCCTTTCAGGGCAGCCTGATAAATATCTTTATCGCCCAAATCAGTAGTTAAAGTTATTATTGCCATTAATTTTTCAAATATTTATCACTAATCTTGTGCAAGCGTTTTTAGATATGAGATGTGAGATATGAGATGAGAGATGGGCTGGTCTCATATCTCATCTCATATCTCACATCTCAATTCTACTTGAATTGCTGCAAATATTCAATTTTTAATTCATAAAAATCTGCAACTAAAAATCAATTTGTATTGAACGAACTTAAATTGTCAATTGAACAAATCAACCCGGCGGTACTGTGGGGGCCCAATAATGATCATTTTGAGATCATTAAAAAGCAATATCCAAAGCTCAAAATAGTGGCCCGCGGCAACGATGTGAAGATACTGGGTGATGACCACGAATTAAACATTTTCCACGAAAAATTCAACCATTTGCTGGAGCATGTTGAAAAATATGAAAACCTTAATATAACCGACCTGGAGCGGATACTGGGATCAAAAGGTTCCGATAACCCAGTTGCTGACCAATCTGCCGATAAATTTGCCAGCGGTGAAGTTATTGTCTTCGGGCCAAACGGGCTAATGGTAAAGGCCCGCACAGCCAACCAGCGCCGCATGGTAGATTGTATTAATAAAAGCGATATACTTTTCGCCATTGGGCCGGCAGGGACAGGTAAAACTTACACCGCCGTCGCGCTTGCTGTAAGGGCATTGAAAAACAAGGAAATAAAACGTATAATTTTAACCAGGCCGGCCGTGGAAGCAGGGGAGAACCTTGGCTTTTTACCCGGCGATCTAAAAGAAAAAATAGATCCCTATTTGCGCCCTTTATATGATGCCCTGGATGATATGATCCCAGCGGAAAAGTTAAAGTTCTACCTTGAGAACAGGACAATTGAGATAGCCCCGCTGGCGTTTATGCGCGGACGCACCCTTGACAACTGTTTTGTAATATTGGATGAAGCGCAAAATGCTACCGATATGCAGCTGAAGATGTTCCTGACACGTATGGGGCCGTCGGCTAAATTTATTGTGACCGGCGATGTTACCCAGATAGATTTGCCCAAAAAGCAGCAATCAGGTTTACATACTGCTTTACGCATACTTACTGACATTAGCGGCATTGAAATCGTTTATCTTAGTGGTGAAGACGTTGTGAGGCATAAATTAGTAAGGAAGATTTTGGCTGCTTACGGGGATATACAATAGGGAAGTTTATAGTTCATGGTTCATGGTTCATGGTTCATGGTTCATAGTAGAAAAAAAGATAAGTAATGGCATTTAGCTTTGAAGACTTGACTGTGTGGCAAAAAGCCATGGACTTGGACGAACAAATAAATCACTTGACTAAAACATTTCCGAAAGAAGAAATATATATCTTAACATCACAAATAAAGCGGGCTGCCTGTTCTGTAGTATTAAATATTGCTGAAGGCTCAACGGGTCAAAGTAAGGCAGTTTTCAAAGTCTTTTTGAGCTATTCGCTCCGTTCTGCAATTGAAGTTGTAAGCTGTCTATTTATAGCAAAAAGAAGAAATTATCTCAAAGATGACCAATTCAAAGTCCTTTATAACGATTATGAAACCTTAGTTAAAATGCTAACCTCATTAAAAAACTCATTTTAATATAAAGATCATGAGTTGCCAATTGTAAATTTATAATTTTCCTACTATGAACCATGAACTATGAACCATGAACTAATAGCACTTAAAGAAACACACTTCAGCTTCCCGGGACAAACGGCCTTTTACAAAGGCAAAGTACGGGATGTATATACTATTGATAATAAATACCTGGTAATGGTGGTTAGTGACCGTATATCGGCCTTTGACGTTGTTTTGCCAAAGGCAATCCCTTATAAAGGCCAGGTTTTAAACCAGATTGCGGCTAAATTTTTAAAGGCTACTGCGGATATTGTCCCAAATTGGGTAATCACAGTTCCGGATCCGAATGTTACAATTGGACGGATATGCGAACCTTTTAAAGTAGAAATGGTGATCCGCGGATACCTTGCCGGTCATGCCTGGCGGGAATATAGCCTGGGCAAAAGGCAGGTTTGCGGTGTTAACTTACCTGATGGACTTAAGGAAAATGATTTGTTGCCCGAACCTGTCATCACACCTACAACAAAAGCATCAGTGGGGCATGATGAAGATATCTCAAGAGAGCAGATACTTGCAAGAAATATTGTTCCTGAAAATGATTATATTCGGCTCGAAAGCTATACAAAGGCCTTATTTAATCGCGGCACTGAAATAGCTGCCAAACAGGGCTTAATATTGGTAGATACCAAGTATGAATTTGGAAAAGCTGACGGGAATATTTATTTGATAGACGAAATACATACCCCTGATTCATCAAGGTATTTTTACAGCGCAGGCTATGAGGACAGGCAGAAAAAAGGTGAGCCTCAAAAACAGCTTTCAAAAGAATTTGTAAGAAAATGGCTCATAGAAAACGGCTTCCAGGGAAAGGATGGCCAAACGGTACCTTTAATGACAAAAGAGATCGTACAATCCATTTCTAACAGGTATATTGAGCTCTTCGAGCAGATCACAGGTGAAGGATTTGTTAAACCAGGTAATGAAGATATACTTGCAAGGGTTGAAAAAGCAATAAATAATGCACTAACTGTACTGTAATTTTTTATTTGTACATAAAATAATTATATCTTTAGCTTTTAATTAGTACAAAAAATGAAATTTACTGTTGATAAACACGAAAAATATATTTTGTTGAGGCTGAATGAATCAAAGTTAAATTCATTAATTACGCCACAACTTAAATCTGAGCTTATCTTGATCAATACAGAAGGTCAGAGAAATATAATTTTTGACCTTTCGCAGGTGAAATTTGCCGACTCCTCAGGATTAAGCAGCCTATTAGTTGGGCACCGTCTATGTAAAAACGCCGCCGGCACCTTTATTTTAACCGGTTTAAACGATGCCGTTGCCCGGTTAATTACTATTTCTCAGCTTGATAGTGTACTTTCAATTGTTCCAACTCCCGAAGAAGCAATTGACCTTGTTTTTATGGAGGAGATAGAAAAAGAATTAAAGAAAGAAGCAAAATAAGCAACCAGCTTGTTTACCAGGTATGAAATTTGAAGTAACAATACTTGGAAGCAGTTCAGCAACTCCCATTTTTAACAGAAACCCTACGTCACAGGCGCTAAACGTTAATGAGCGGCTATATTTAATTGATTGCGGCGAAGGCACGCAGCAGCAAATGTTAAAATTTGACGTTAAATCAAGCCGGATCGACCATATATTTATAAGCCACCTGCACGGCGACCATTATCTTGGACTGGTTGGCCTTCTTTCTTCACTGCATCTTAATGGCCGAAGAACCCCTTTAAAACTTTATTGCCCCGCCCAATTAAAGGAAATTATCGACCTGCAGCTAAATTGTTCAGAAACCACATTGCAGTTTGTTATTGAGTATAAGTTTACAAATCCTGAAGAAGCAGAAATAATTTTAGAAAACCAGGATGTCACCGTTGAAACCATTCCGCTTGATCATGGTATCGCTTGCACCGGTTTTTTATTTAGGGAAAAGAAAAGACTGAGAAAGCTGCTAAAGGAAAAAATGGATGAGGTTGGTATCCCTGTTGAATACTATTCAGCATTAAAAAAAGGGGCCGATTACGTAGCGCCCGATGGTAAATTGTATAAAAATGAAACTCTTACAATTGATTCGGACGAGCCAAAAACTTATGCTTATTGTTCCGATACTTTATACAATGAAAAGTATTTTAACCAGATCAGTAATGCGACGACGTTATACCACGAAGCGACATTTTTAAACAACATGCTCGACCGTGCCAATGAAACGCGCCACACCACAGCTTTGCAGGCAGGCGAAGTTGCATTAAAAACAAATGCGAAAAAGCTGTTGATAGGCCACTTTTCGGCCAGGTATAAAACCTTAAGTGAATTGCTGGACGAAGCCAGGAGCGTTTTTTCTGAAACGGAATTGGCTATTGAAGGAAGGGTGTTTGGGATTGGAGATTAGTTGGGAACAGAGATTAGAGACTTGCGGTTAGAGATTAGTTAACGCAAAAAGAAAATTAAGCTACACCAATTTCCGGCCAATCTCTTATTTCTTCGATATAATTTAAGCTATTTTTGCCGAAACATAAAGCACTTATTCATTGACTAATCTCTTACCTCTAATCTCCATTCTCTAATCACCAACCTACTGCTTCTTTTTCCCGCCAAAAACAGAGAAAGTTACATAGCGCTTTGGATGTGCTTTGACATCGATAAACAGGCTGTCCAAATTTTTGGAAGCCGTTTTTAAGTTGTTGTACAGCTTGTCATCATTAAGCAGCAGCCCCAATGAGCCTTTGTCGCCGTTGATTTTACCGATAGTCGCCTGCAAATCGGTCATGGCCTTATTAGCATTATCAATGACTTGTTTGATGTTTGAATTAGCAAGATCATTGCTCATCTTATCAAAATTTTCGGTAATACCGGTTAAATGGACTGAACTGATTTTCAAATTTGATGAAACCGTTTCAGTGTTTGTTAAAATGCCATTAACATGCTCGGTTTGACTGCTGATCAATGCGTCGATTTTTTTGGTTGTGCCTTCAAGCGTTTGCAGAGAATTGGCTATACTAACGAAGCTTCTGTCAACATTTTTTTGAAAGCCGGGGTTTAATATTCTGTTTATCGAGCCCATCGTGGAATCTAATTTAGAAATAAGATTTTCGGCTTTCATCTGAATAGGCTGCAAACTTTCCGTTAAACTCCCCTGTATATCTGCGCGCAATGTATCGTTATCCTGGGCATAAGTATTGCTGTTACCATATTCAAACACAATAGCCTTACTGCCTAAAAGATCGGTGCTCACCAATTTTGCAAGGGTATTTGAAGGTACATTGTACTGATGGTCAATTTTAAATTCGACTAAAGTGCGCCCATTCGGCAGCAGTTTCATTTTTGAGATTCTTCCAATTTGAAAACCATTCACCAATACCGGTTTTGATACCGAAAGGCCATCGACACTCTTGTAAACGGCATAAAATTTATTTGATCCTGAAAAAACATCTTCGCCGCGTAAAAAGCTATACCCAAGTATGAGTATAGTAATTGCTATGGCGGTCAAAACACCTATTTTTGTTTCGTTGGTAATTGTCATAGATTAGTTGTTGAAATGTTGTAAGGTTGAAAAGTTGCAATGTTGCATTCTATTTTTACCATCAAATTTTTTTTACTTTCAGACTAGCCGACTAATCACCAGCTTAATATCATTAAATAAACAGGGCAAAGGTGAAAAAATAATATCGAATAATGAATTTTGAATCCGAACGCCGAAAATTACTTCATCATTCAACATTCGTTACTCACTGTTCGATATTAATTCTTAACTAAATGGTTTGATCACCGCCTACGGCGACACCTGTTCTATTTCGGCCTTGTAGCTTACCAATGCCCTTACAATTGACGCCACTATTTCATTTTGCCCGGCTTCAGAATTCAAATAAGCTTCATCATCGGGGTTGTTAATGTAGCCTGTTTCAACAAGCACTGCAGGCATGGCGCTGTGGCACAATACTAATACGCCTTGTTCCCTTATTCCATCGCTATGCCTGCCGTCAGTTTCAACAAATTCGTTATTGAGCAGTTCAGCCAGGTGAATACTCTGCTTACGGTATTTGCGCTTGTATTCATTCATCAGTATTAACTCAGCGGGGTCATTTGGATCGGCGCTTGCATTCATCTCAGCCTCACCCTCAATCAGGTTTTGTTTGATAGCATTTTCTTCTTCCTTAGTACGGTGAAAACCGTAAACGAGCAACAAAACACCTTTACCCGAGCGGTCAGGAACTTCAACCGAACGGTAGACAGGTTTGTGGTGCTTATGGCCGACAACCTCGCGAACACGTCTGTCCCCTAATGAATTACAATGTAGTGAAATAAAAACATCGCCTTTGTTCTCATTCGCAATTTGCGCCCGTTTGTGCCAGTCAACGTCTTCTTCCGTATTGCGGGTTAGCACCACATTCACGCCTGGTAATTCTTTTTCCAATTCCTTTTGCAATTTAAATGCCAGCGCAAGCGTTACATTTCTCTCTAAGGAGTAGGAACCTGATGCACCCGGAGAATAATTGCCTGATGCTCCATGAGGCCTGACACCATGCCCCGGATCAACAATTATGGTTTTAAGTTTGTAACCACTGGTAGTGCCTGTATCATTTTTTAAGGAGCCTGTTAATGCAAATGAGAGGAACGGTAGAAATGTAAGTAATAACGATAAACCCAAAATCAATCTTTTCAATGCCTTATTTTTCATTATTTTTGAACGCTGTTAATTATATCTGCAAAAATACTATTCATTATCTATTTTGAAATTCATAAGCCTATTTTTTCTGCTTGCAATTATTTTAATAGCCAATGTGAAGGCCGCTTCGCATAAAGGCCCTGTTTACATTAACGGACATTTAAGGGATACTATTATACAGCTCGACACAACAAAAGGCAATAAACTTATTAAAGGTAAAAAATCTAAGGCAAATTCAAGCACAAAAAATGCACTTGCCAAAAACGATACTACGAAAAAGAACGCCGGTGGGTTACAATCGGAGGTGAAATCACATGCCGAAGATTCGACAATTGTTGACCAGGTGCATGAAATTACTTACCTGTATGGCCAGGCCCGCGTAACTTATGAAGATTTTGAGCTGGATGCCGATTATATCCGCCTCGACAAAAAAAATCATCTCTTATTTGCAAAAGGCAGTATCGACCCTGTAACGAAACGGTATGTGGGCAGGCCCATTTCCAAACAGGGAAAGGAAAAACCAATCTCGTCCGACTCATTACTTTACGATTATAAATCAAAAAGGGGATTAATTTATAACCCGGCATCTGAGCAGGAGGGTAATTTTCTTTCGGGCGGGCAAGCCAAAAAATTAAATGAAACAGAGGTGGCCTACCGGAATGTTATTTTCAGCACCTGCGACCTGCCCTATCCCGATACTCACTTTGGAATAGTGATCACCCGGGGTATCGCCGAAAAAAACCGGATCATCTCCGGCCCCGCATATCTCGAAATTGAGGGTATACCACTTCCCCTTGCGATACCGTTCGGTTTTTTCCCAAAACCCGACACGCGCGCATCCGGCGTAATTATTCCAACATTCGGCGAAGATCAAAAATTAGGATTTTATCTCCGGAACTTTGGTTATTACGTGGGCATAAACGATTATATGGATCTTACCAATATGGGTACTGTTTACTCCAAGGGTTCGTATGAGATCAGTGAAACATTTCATTATTTAAAACGGTACAAATACGGCGGGACGCTGGTTTTGAGCTATGGCTCGCACAATTACGGGCTCGAAGGTGACCCACCTACAAAAGATTTTAATATTAACTGGTCGCATAGTCAGGATGCTAATGCAAATCCGGGCAGTACTTTTAGTGCATCAGTAAACGCTGGTACGTCAACTTTTTACCAAAATAACCCGGCCACCAGCAATTACAACATCCAGGCCCTTACGCAAAATAATCTAAGATCCACTATCAATTATAGCAAAACATGGGCAGGTACGCCCTTTAATCTTAGTGTTGGCCTTGGGCATAGCCAGGACCTCAGCCATAAAACAATTTCATTGCAGTTGCCAACGCTTAATTTTTCTATGGCCTCATTGAGCCCATTTGATTCAAAAGAGCGGATAGGTGATCAAAAATGGTATCAAAAAATTACCTTAAGCTATAGCCTGCAGGCTTCAAATTCAATTAATAATCTGCCGGAATCTGAATTATTTAAAGGCAATACATTAGTAAAAAATTTGCAGACCTCTATAGTGCATAACATACCCGTTAGTTTAAGCTTAAACTTTCTTAAATATTTTCAATTCAGCTCCAATGTAAATTATAGCGAGCATTGGTATTTGCAAACGATAAACAAAAACTTTGCAAGAGGAAGCATTTCAGGTATAGACTCGTTAGTGACTGATACCATTAATGGTTTCAAAAGGGCAGGGTCGTACGTTTTAAGTACCAGTTTATCAACAAAAATTTATAGTGAAATAGATTTTAAAAAGGGGAATTTAATTGCGATAAGGCATGTCATGACGCCTTCGCTTAGCTTTAGTTATACGCCTGATTTTTCAGCCCCCAGCTTCGGATATTACAAAACGGTGATCAGCAATGCCATTATCCCATATCCTTACACAAGTCAAAAGTATTCAATTTTTGAAGATGGTTTTCCATCAGCAGGCAAACAGGCGGGGATAGGCATTAGCCTTGATAATATTATTCAGGCTAAATTTAAGCCTAAAACTACCGACACATCGGGTAAGCCCAGAAAAGTAGATCTATTGCAGGGTCTGTCATTATCAACGTTTTATAATTTTGCCCAAGACTCGCTCCGGCTTTCGCCCATATCATTTTCGGCCCATACGGGCATATTAAATCAAAAAGTAAACCTCAGTATATTTGGCTCATTAAACCCATACGTTATACAGGTGGTCGACTCTATTTCTAATGGTCAGATACAGCGGTTTCCGCGGGAAATAAACCGTTACACTTTCCAGAATGGCAGATTCCCGGAGCTTACGAACTTTAGCTTTTCAATGAGCGGCAGTTTAAACTCAACAACGTTTAAGCCTCATCTGCCCGTACAACCTGGCAGTACTTTACAAACTGTTAACCCTCAGCAAGCGCAAAAACTGGCATTGATAAACAGCGATCCAAGTGCTTACATCGACTTCAATGTACCCTGGAACCTTTCATTCAACTACAGTTTTAGCTATAATAATAACATCGTTAATACCAATACTACCAATACCATTATGTTAAGCGGCGATGTGAGCCTTACTTCAAAATGGAAAATTCAATATAACACCAATTATGATCTCCGGGCACGCAAACTTGCAGTTACCTCCTTTGCTATTTACCGGGACCTGCATTGCTGGGACCTAAACTTTCAATGGGTACCGTTTGGGGTTTATAAATCATATAATGTTACATTAAAGGTAAAAGCAGCAATTTTACAAGATCTGAAATTGAGTAAAAGGAGCGACTATACCAACAACCAGAATTTTAATTCATATTAGTCTAAAAATGCTTGCAGAAATTATTACCATAGGCGACGAAATACTTATAGGGCAAATTGTTGATACAAACTCGGCATGGATAGCTGCAGAGCTTAATAAGATTGGTATCCGGGTAAAGCAAATTTCATCGGTTGCCGATGATCGTCAGCATATTTTAACGGCGCTTTACGAAGCAAGCCGGAGAGCTGATATTATACTGATCACCGGAGGGCTTGGCCCCACAAAAGACGACATCACTAAAAAAACTATCGCTGAATACTTTGGTGTTAAACTGGTTGAAAACCAAGGTGCTTTAGATAATGTGATCCGTATCTTTGCCCGTTTTAACAGGCCGCTGCTCGAAGTAAACAGGCTGCAGGCGCAGGTACCCGAAAATTGTGAAGTAATACTTAACAGAAACGGAACTGCACCCGGAATGTGGTTTAACGCCGCTGATAAAATATACATATCAATGCCGGGCGTTCCACACGAGATGCGGTATATGATGGAAGACGAGGTACTGCCCAGGCTCAAGTTATCATTAAAACTTCCTGTTATTATTCATAGAACCATTTTAACTGTTGGCGAAGGTGAATCGTTTTTAGCCGAAAGGATCGCGGATATTGAAGATTCGCTCCCTTCATTTATCAAGCTGGCCTATTTGCCAAAACTTGGCCAGGTTAGGCTTCGGCTTAGCGGGTATGGACAGGATGAGGCTTTTATAAAAGAAAAAGTAAATGAATACGCTGCCAGGATCGTTGAAAGAGTGGCAAATGTTGTAGTAGCCGAAGAAGATATCCCTATTGAAAAGGCCATATTAAATTTTATGTCTGAAAGGGGACTCACATTGTCGCTTGCCGAAAGTTGCACCGGCGGTTATATCGCTCATCTTTTTACACTGTACCCGGGATCATCGCAAGTATTTTTGGGAGGTGTAGTTTCTTATTCGAATGGTTTGAAGGAAAGTGTTTTAGGCGTTAAAACTGAAACACTGCTGCAATTTGGTGCAGTAAGCATGGAAACTGTTACCGAAATGGTTGAAGGCGCTTTGTTAAATTTTAAATCTGATTATGCTGTTGCAGTTACAGGTATTGCCGGGCCGGATGGCGGCACACCGGATAAGCCCGTAGGCACGGTATGGGTTGCAGTAGCATCTGTTAACAAAAAAGTAGTAAAGAAATTAACATTTGGTAACAAGCGAAAAGAAAACATCGAAAGGACTGCTATTTCGGCTTTAAATATGTTGAATACTTTACTTCATGAAAGTGGAAAATAATGATAAAATGCGGTAATTTTGGCCATCAAGTATAAAACTGTTCTATGGCTAAGTATAAACTGTTACTGCCCAAAATGGGGGAAAGTGTTGCGGAGGCAACTATAATCCGATGGAGCAAAAACCCCGGGGATTATATTAAGGCCGATGAAACAGTAATGGAAATTGCGACTGATAAAGTTGATTCGGATGTACCGTCGCCGGTAGCGGGAAAATTAACGGAACAGCTTTATAAAGAAAATGACATAGTGCAGGTTGGCTCTGTTATCGCCGTTATTGAAACAGATGAGCCTGAAGAAATTGCCGCGCCTCCTGTAGCTGCGCCTGTTCAGCGTCCTGTTGCGGAAGAGCCTGTCACATATGAAGTTCACCAACCCGCTGAGGAATTGAACCAGCCTTCCACAGAAACCAATGAACCGGTTGCCGAAGAACCAAAACATGAACCGGTTGCTGAAACACCTGGGCCTGAAGCCAGGGAACTCAATGAAATTAAGCAGCCCATATTTTCTGAGCAGCGACAGGAACTGGCACAACCAGTGCCTTTTGTTAACCAGTTGGAATATGAAAACGCTGCAAAAACAGAAGATGCACACAAAGGATCATCACGTTTTTATTCACCTCTCGTTAAAAATATTGCCGCCCAGGAAGGGATAAGCAATACCGAGCTTGACCAGATTCCGGGCACGGGCGCAGAGGGGCGTCTGACAAAGGATGACTTGCTGAATTATATTCGAAATAAAGACCAGTCAGCAGCCGCTTTACAGGGCAGGGCAGCCCCGGCAACGGAAGCGCCTGCCAAAGAAACATTTGAACAATCTCAAATATCAGGTATATCAGCGCGAGGGCAGGAGCCGGTTACTGAAACACCGCTTGCTGAAGCTCAACCTGGTGGTGAAATTTCACATGCCGGACAGGTTGCTCAAGAGCCAAAACCACAAGCCCAGTCTGAAAAACCTGGACCGGCTGCAAGTACAGTACCGATGCCGGGAGGCGATGAGATTATTGAAATGGACAGGATGCGCCGCTTAATTGCCGATCATATGGTAATGAGCAAGCATACTTCGCCCCACGTTACCTCCTTTGTCGAGGCTGATGTTACCAACCTTGTTTTGTGGCGTGATAAAGTCAAAAACAGCTTCGAAAAACGCGAAGGCGAGAAAATTACGTTCACACCGATTTTTATTGAAGCAGTTGTAAGGGCCATCAAGGATTTGCCGATGATTAATATCCAGGTTAATGGCACGCAGATCATAAAAAAGAAAGATATAAATATCAGCATGGCTATTGCGTTGCCAAGCGGAAACCTTATTGTTCCGGTAATTAAAAGAGCGGATGAGTTGAGCCTTTTGGGCATTACTAAAGCTGTTAACGACCTTGCAAACCGCGCCCGCAATAATAAACTTAAACCTGATGACATACAGGGCGGCACATTTACTGTAACTAATGTGGGTTCGTTTGGCAATGTGATGGGGACGCCGATAATTAACCAGCCGCAGGCAGCTATTTTAGCTGTTGGCGTCATCCGGAAAAAACCGGCGGTAGTTGAAACCCTGCAAGGGGATATGATAGGTATACGTCATATGATGTTCTTATCCCTATCATACGACCACCGCGTGGTTGACGGCGCTTTGGGAGGTTCATTCGTAAGGCGCGTAGCCGATTATTTAGAAAACTGGGACCCCGGAAGGGAAATTTAGCCCCCCCCCCAACCCCCCTGAAGGGGGAGTTCTTGATTGGTCAGCGCTATGTTTCACCTGAAATAACTTAAACAAGGTCTTAAGTACTAATAACCTTTAAGTTATTTTATTGTTCCACAATTATCCGATCTTCCTTTATGCCAAGCTCCAGTAAATTGCTTTTCATTTTAGCTACAAATTCATCCGGACCGCAGATATAGCAATATTCTGTTTTGTTGCTAAGATATTGTTTTATTAAATCCTTTTCGATATGCTTACCCTGTTGACCGGAAGATGGGTGTGACAAAACATCAATATGGTTTTTACCAAGCAATTTATCCAGTTCGTCCTTCAATATAATGTCTTCCTCGCTGTGGTTAGCGAATAATAAAGTGTTACCTGCCAATTTGTTTTCTAATTTAAGCTGGCGAAAAATAGAAATAAAGGGTGTTATGCCGGCGCCCCCCGCAATAAATAAGCCAGGCCCATGGTAATTGATTGTCCCAAAAACTTCGTGAATGATCAATTCATCACCTGCATTGATATTAAGCAGCTTTTCAGTCAGGCCTTTACGTTCTTTATAAATTTTTGTGGTGAATTCCAGGTGGTCGTCCCCGTTAACGCAAGTAAATGTAAACGGATGGAGGTCATCTTCAAGCCCTGGCTTATTGATGGAAACATCCGTAGCCTGCCCGGATATAAAACTATACCCGGCAGGTTTTTCAAATGTAAACCGCTTCACGTTATGCGTTACAAATTCGGTTTTTAATACTTTGACAATGTGTTTTTCCATATTATTTTTTAAACAGCAGACGATGTTATTTGTGTTATCCTTGCTAAAGAATAAGCGCCTATTGCCATAACCAGGTCGCGAACGGCCACATCTAAAAATTTACCGCTTGCAATCAAAGTTAGTGCAATTAAAACAAGCCATGCACTCACTATATAAGCCCCAATATTAGTTTTTACCAAAACTAATATACCGGCGCAAATTTCAATAATTCCTACTATAATCATAAATGTGTGAGCACTGAAAGGCAGCATTGACGCTAA
The DNA here is from genome assembly GCA_036758125.1 of Mucilaginibacter sp. Taxonomy (GTDB): domain Bacteria; phylum Bacteroidota; class Bacteroidia; order Sphingobacteriales; family Sphingobacteriaceae; genus Mucilaginibacter. Next base: position 21,905 of record DAIOXE010000010.1, on the reverse strand, counting down.
CGATGGATTGAGGTAATGTGACCAGTCAGTCAGCAGGTTGGTGAATTTGTCCGCGCCTGCAATAATGGGCACCAGGCCGAATGTTAATTTTAAGAGGGTTTGAATTTTTGTTAATTCGCTGATCGGTTTTTCCATGACTATTTATTTTTTAAATTTATAACCATTAGAGAGAGGCAGTTTAAAAAGGGTTACAAATTTATTTCCATATTTGTAACCTTTTATGACCGAAAAGCTCCAATCTTAAACAACAATTCCTCCTGGTACAGGTTTAATTTATTATAAAATGTTGAATGACGAAGAAATTGCAGAACGTGTTATCAAGGGTGAAAAGCATTTATATGAAAGTCTGATGCGTAAATACAACCTTCGTTTGTTCAGAATATGCATGTCCATTATAAATGATGATATGGCAGCCGAAGATGTTATGCAAACTGCCTACCTCAATGCTTATTTAAATTTGGCAAAATTTCAGAACAAATCGAGTTTTAGTACCTGGTTAACCCGTATATTGATAAACGAAAGCCTTTTATATAAAAAGAAAAAACAGAAACGCGAACAACTGATAGCTGAAAACCCGGATAATAATTATTTGAGTGAAACACCATTAAATGGCATCATGAATAAAGAATTAAAGATATTGCTTGAAAAGACTATCGCTGATCTTCCCGAAAAATATAAGATAGTATTTGTAATGCGGGAAATTGAAGAAATGAGCACCAGCGAAACTATGGTTGTGCTTAACCTTAGCGAATCAAATGTAAAGGTTCGTTTAAACCGTGCCAAGAAAATGTTACGCGGAAACTTAAGCAGCTATTACAAATCAAACCAACTATATGAATTTAATTTGGTCCGCTGCGACAGGGTAGTAAGTTTTGTAATGGGAAAGATCAACAGTGACGGGATTTATGAATGATCATATATAATATTGTAGCATTTAGACCGATATAACCGTATGGGCTACCAAATGTTATTTATATTTAAATATCTATATACGTGAACAATATGAATTCATCCTGTCAACTATTCGTATTACCTTTTGTAAGTAGATTAATAAAGGTTAAATATGTTTGGTTAATTCTGTTGATCGCCGCAGGATTATCCGCGTGCAAGAAAAACCCTTCTCCTAATCAAACCGGACCCGTAGATATTTATTTGGCTGGCTGGAGATCATATTATCCATCCAATGAAGTTGCTGTATATTGGAAAAACGGCGTTTTAACGGATCTTACAGATGGTTCAAGGTACATAACAGCAAATTCAATTGCAGTATCAGGAAATAATGTTTATGTAGGAGGGAACGATTTTATTAATAACCATTCTGTAGCAAAATACTGGAAGAATGGGGTCATTGCAAATCTTGAAGACACTACGGTAGATTCTCACGTAAGCGCTATAGCTGTTTCCGGTAATGGTATCTATTTTGCCGGATATGAAAATGAAGGAAACCATAAAATTGCAAAATACTGGAAAAATGGCCAGGGGGTTAACCTGACTTCAGGTGTTAACGATGCGGAGTTATTAGCTATTACGGTTTCGGGTAATGATGTGTATGTTGCTGGATGGGAGTCAAACGGAACATTTGAAGTTGCGAAGTATTGGAAAAATGGTATAGCCGTAAGTTTGAGTGACGGATCAAAAAATGCTGAAGCTCTGAGCGTTGCTGTTTCGGGAAATGACGTATATGTTACAGGCAATGAATATACTGCGATCAACTCCTGCCCATCGTGTGCTGCAGGCTTTTCAGGCACTTCAAAACTATGGGAAAACGGATCAATAATAAGAACGGCAGGTAATAATCAATTTTTCGGCTCCATAGCTGCTTCAAATAAGGAGCTTTATATTGCCGGGAATGACGGAAGCTACGCAAGCTATTTTAAAAATGGCAGCATTTTTCATCTTACCGATGGAACCAATGAAGCGGAAACCTCGGCCATAGCCATATGGGGAAATGATGTATATGTAACCGGTTACGAAAATATTGCAGGTCATAACATTCCTACCTATTGGAAAAACGGTGCTGCCATTCATTTAACGAATGGATTAAACAATGCTTACGCTTCGGCGATTTATGTTAACAAACAATAAACTAACTCCGTACCGCCTTCCTTATCCTTTCATATATTTTTGCTTTTCGTGTCCAAACAAATTCCTGCTTAATTTCAACATCTGCACCATAAAAAGTATATTGCAACGTAAAATGAGCGCGCTTTTTAATAACCAGCCTGCAGCGGGTAAAATACTTTCTTTTGGTGAATTACTGCTTCGTTTCTGTCCTGATGCGGAGGGAGAATGGATTAGCAACCATCAATTACCGGTTTATATCGTTGGCGCCGAACTTAATGTATCAAACTCGCTGGCCTTATGGGGTTTGCCAGCAAAATATTTTACTGCGCTGCCGGACAATGACTTAACGCGACATATTATTAAATCCCTTCAAAATAAGGGTATCGATACTTCATCTGTGCATTATGCCGGCAAAAGGCTGGGTCTCTATTATTTAACCGACCAGAATGACATTAAACATGATGCCCTGATTTATGACCGTGCCCATTCAGCATTTTCAGAACTTGAACCCGGTGTAATAGATTGGGACGAGGTGTTTGATGGGGTAAGCTGGTTTCATTTTAGCGCAATATGCCCGGCGCTTAATCAAAATGTTGCTGATGTTTGCAAAGAAGTTTTAGAAATAGCTTCACAGAAAGGTATTACAATTTCAGTTGACTTGAACTATCGGTCTAAATTATGGCAATATGGTAAATCCCCCTTCGAGATTATGCCGGACCTTATCAAAAATTGTGACCTGGTAATGGGGAATATATGGGCAGCCCAAGCAATGCTTGGTATACAAGTAATACCAGATATTCATGAATCAGGTCAAAAAAGCGTTTATTTAAAAGAGGCGCTAAAAACTTCGCAAAAAATAATGGAGCAATACCCGAAATGCAAAGCCGTTGCCAATACTTTTCGGTTTGATGCTACAAATGATATAAAATATTATACAACTTTGTATGCTGATAACCGATTGTATAATTCGGGCGAATATGAAACCGGATATGTTATTGACAAGGTAGGCAGCGGCGATTGTTTTATGGCAGGTCTTATTTATGGTTTTTACAAAAAACATGAAGTAAGTGAGATACTTGAATTTGCTACTGCCGCGGCATTTGAAAAGTTATTCATAAAAGGCGATGCTACCACCAAAACGGTAGCGGAAATAAAAAAGGCAATGAAATGAAGATAAAAAAAGCAGTATTAAACAGCATATTGACGCAGGGCATGCTGCCCCTGTTTTATTATGAAGACGTTGAAGTGAGCATTCAAATAATCCGAACGTTGTACAATGCGGGTGTTCGCGTAATGGAATATACCAACCGGGCAAAACCTGCATTTGATAACTTTAAAGTGTTAAGAAAGGCGGTGGATAAAGAAATGGCCGATCTTTACCTCGGTATCGGCACTATAAAAAACATATCGGATGCTGAAGCCTTTGCTGATGCGGGCGCCGATTTTATTGTTGCCCCCACCATTAATCCCGAAGTAGCAAAAGTGGCCCACAAATATAAATTGCTATGGGTTCCCGGCTGTATGACACCTACCGAAATTTATGCTGCGCAGAAGAGCGGTGCAGAGTTAATAAAAATATTCCCGGCCAGTGTACTTGGCGCCGCGTTTATAGGTTCAGTAAAAGAAATATTTCCAGGCCTTCTTTTTATGCCTACAGGCGGCGTTGAACTGAACGCCAAAAATATCAGCGCCTGGTTCCATGCCGGGGCAAACGCGCTTGGCTTGGGCAGCAAACTGATCAGCAAAGATGTTTTAAACAATCGTCTTTATGAACAATTATATACTAATACCGTTAATGCGCTCGAATTGATAAAGGCAGCCATGTAACCTTATGTTAAAACCGATAATATGGAAAAAAATAAGGTAGGGAACTACCGATGGATAATAGCCGCCCTGCTTTTATTTTCAACTACAATTAATTACATGGATCGCCAGGTGATCAGTTACCTGAAAGAGTTTTTCTCCACGCCGGTTGCGAAAGGCGGCTTTGGCTGGAGCAATACTGACTTTGGAAATTTAACCTCATGTTTTACCTTTTTTTACGCGGGCGTCACGGTATTCGCCGGATGGTTTATCGACAAGATCGGCACAAAACTCGGTTTAGCTGTATCATTGATAGTTTGGTCTGTTTTTGGCATGCTGAGCGCCCTTGCAGGCAGCACAGTTGCGGTACATATTGTGTTTCGCAGCCTTTTTGGTATTGGCGAGGGCGGTAATTTTCCTGCCTCCATTAAAACAGTGGCCGAATGGTTTCCGAAAAAGGAACGCGCGCTGGCTACCGGCATTTTTAACAGCGGCTCAAACATAGGAGCCATGATAGCCGCGCTATTTGTACCCTGGTGTCTAGCTTATTGGGGGAATGATCCGGGATGGAAATATGCGTTTATTATTACAGGAGGATTGGGTTTTATCTGGCTGTTTTTTTGGTTTGCGCTTTATAGCGCGCCATCAGCACATAAAAAATTATCAAAAAAGGAGTTTGACTACATCCATAGCGATGAGTTAGCTGCACATGTCGCCCCATCAGAAGATGTAGCTGTGCTGCAAAAGATACCATGGGTTAAGCTGCTTGTTTACCCGCAAACATGGGCCTTCTTTATGGGTAAATTTTTAACCGACGGCGTGTGGTGGTTCCTGCTCTTCTGGCTGCCCGATTATTTAAAGAAGCAATTTGGCATGACGGGTGAGCAGGTAATGTGGCCGACATTCATCGTTTACGGGATAGCCATTTTTGGAAGCACTTTTGGCGGCAGCATCCCATTGTTTTTGATCAATCGTGGGATGTCTGTGTATAAGGCCCGGATGACAGCTATGCTCATTATCGCATTGTTCCCGGTGATGTTATTATTAACGCAATATTTTGGCAATAAGGCTATTTTTGGTAGCTATGCATCAATTTTGGCTGTAGCTGTTATTTGTATTGCCGCTGCCGCACACCAGGCATGGTCGGCCAATTTGTTTACTACGGTATCTGATATGTTCCCCAAAAGGGCGGTTGGCTCGGTAACAGGAATAGGCGGCATGGCAGGCGGGGTAGGAGGAGTTCTGATACAACAACTTGCCGGGCATTTAACAGATTATTATAAAGCAACGCCTAAAATCGCCTATTCGATTATGTTTAGTGTTTGCGCCCTGGCATACGTAATAGCATGGTTAATTATAAAGGCGCTTACCTATAAGAATAAGGCGATTCCTTTATAAAATAGTTTTCAATGCGCAATGAGGAAAAACTTACGAAGTTTTTAAAACTTCGTAAGTTTTTCCTCGTTTTAAAATGAACCTCTCGAATAATTAATGCCATCCAAGAAATCAAGTACCGATTTATTAAATTTTTCCGGATGTTCCAAATTTGGCATGTGGCCGGCGTCTTCAATTATGACCAGTTTACAATTGTTAAGATTTTCTTTCATTTCTTCAGCTTTAGCAACAGGGGTAAATTCATCCTCACGACCTACGATCACCAATGTTGGAATGTTAATCAATGGCAGGACTTCGTTTAAATAATCTATCCTTTCCGACCTGGCCCGCAAGGCGGTTGCTGCAGCTTTGGGTGATGTAGACTTCATCATTTTTACAACATGCCCTGCTGCTTCGGGCATTGAGCTAACATGTTCTGGCTTGAACATTTTGTAGATCACTTCATCTGCATATCTATCCATTCCTTCTTTTTCTAAACGAATAGCAGCATCGTACCTGCCTTTTTTAACCTCCGGTGTATCCAAACTTGCAAAAGTGTCGGCAAATATTAAAGTCTTTATTCTTTCGGGCGCCTGTCTGAATATTTCCATGATGATCTGTCCCCCCATCGACAGCCCGGCCAAATGAAAACTTTTAACCTTTAAATGATCCATCAGCAACAGTATATCTGTTGCATAGTCTTCAAATTTAGTGTCCCCGGATTTAGGCAGGCTGCTTTTTCCATAACCTCTAAGATCGGGCGTAATGACGTTATAAGACTCCGAAAAAGCTTTTATTTGCGGATACCACATGGTATGGTCAAAAGGATGACCGTGTATTAAAACAAGCGGCGTTCCTTTACCGGCAGTTTCGTAAGCTATTTCTATATTATTGACTTTTGCTTTTGGCATTGGGTGAAAGTTTTACAAATATAACATCATCCTAAAAAAGAATTCCGATCAGACTTGCGGCAGAGACGCGATGCATCGCGTCTCTACGAAACCTTACGTGGAGGAAGATCAAAAGCTTTCGCATCGTGTTCAAAGTGGCCTTTATGCGAACCATCGCAAAATGGTTTGTTTTCGGAGCGGCCGCAACGGCAAATGGAAACAATGGTCCTTCCCTGCAAGCCGTATGCGTTACCCTGCATATCCACTATTTCAAAGTCGCCTTCCACTTTTACCGAACCATTGCTGTTTATTGTAAGTTTAGTTTTTGTCATGTGTTAATTTTGGGGCGAAGATAGCGATTGAGGCGCAAAAGATTTGACAACTTTTAAAAAGTTGTCAAATCTGAAATGGCTCACAATACTCCCTTCAGTACCTGCCAAACATTATCACCAACAATTTTAGCGCCTGTGGCAGTTGGATGTATGCCATCGTGCTGGTTTAATGAAGGCACGCCGCCAACGCCTTTTAACAGAAAAGGCACTAAAGCCATATTGTTTTTTGCGGCGAGTTCAGGAAATATAGCTTTAAAATTATTTGCATATATATTGCCCATGTTTGGGGGCACCTGCATGCCCAGCATCACTAATTTCGCTTTCGGATATTTAGTTTTTACGCTATCAATTATGGCCTGCAGATTTTGTATGGTTTCGCTTACCGGTATTCCGCGCAATCCGTCATTGGCGCCAAGCTCCAGCACGAAAACATCTACCTTTTGCTTTAAAATCCATGATATACGGCCTTTCCCGCCTGCCGAGGTTTCGCCGCTTACACCTGCATTAATCACTCTATAAGGAAGTTTCGCCGAATCAATCTTATTTTTTACCACCCCCGGAAATGCTTCTGAAGGGTCATCCAAACCATACCCGGCCGTAAGGCTGTCGCCAAAAAAGAGGATGGTTTTTGTGGATGAGGTATCAGTGGTTTTGCTAACAGTTTGCTGGGTTTCAGCCTGGGACGATTTTTTCTCTCCGCAGGCCATTAACAATAGCACCGTGGATATTATGCAAATGATCTTTAATTTATACATGTTGTTCTCTTGTAGAGACGCAATATTTTGCGTCTCATGCATGTTCGGAATATTCAGAGACCCAAAATATTGCGTCTCTACACATTTGTTCTCAATATCTCCAACGGCGGCTTATTCAATACGCCCCGGCTATTTAACAGGCCAATTATTACCGTTAACAACGATATAATAAAAAACAACACCACGGCCGGTAATAAATTAATAGCAAACGGTATTTCAAAACTATATTTGGCCAGCAGCCAGGTACCGGTTATCGCAATAACAATACCTGTCAGGGCGGATAATGACCCTAAAAATAAATATTCTAAAGCGGTTATCGAAAAAATTTGTTTTCGGCTTGCACCCAGGGTGCGTAGCAAAACGCTTTCCTGTATGCGCTGGTATTTGCTGATCCTTACCGAAGCGATCAGTACCACTATGCCCGTAATAATACTAAACGCGCTCATAAACTTTATGATATAACTTATTTTATCCAAAAGGTCATCGATCACATTTAAAATAAGCCCGAGATCGATGATAGAAACATTTGGGAATTTACGCACAACGGCCTGCTGAAACCGTGCGGACACCTTTGCAGAAGGCACATGGGTAAGCAGCACATGAAACTGCGGCGCATCTTCCAGCACCCCCTTTGGAAAAACGATCTGAAAATTGGTTTGTATCTTGTTCCAGTTCACCTGCCTGATGCTGGCTACCACCGCCGGAATGCTAAGTCCCTGCACGTTGAAAACCAAATGATCTCCAACTTTTATATGGCTGCGCTGTATAAAATGCTGCTCAACAGAGACAGGTACTTCTTTGCCTGGTTCAGCTTTACCTATCCATTCGCCCTTTAATATTTTTTCGGAAGGTGTGAGCGTATCGCGGTAAGTAACCCTAAATTCGTTGGCAAAGACGTGGACGGAAATTTTAAGAGAGGTGTCTTTTTTCACCTCAGCAGCAGTTTTTCCTTTTACCTTTTCTAACCTCATCGTTACAATAGGTACCTGCTGCAAAACTGGCAGCCCTTGTTGCTTTGTTAACGCGGCAACGGCCTTTTCCTGGCTGGTTTGTATATCAAATAATATCATATTCGACTGGTTCCCGCTTGATGATAGCTTAACCTGGCTAATAAGGATGCTTTGGATAAAGAAAAGTGTACAAATAAATGCAGTGCTTAACCCGATCGAAACAATCAGTATAATAGTTTGATTATTGGGCCGGTACAGGTTTGCAAAGCCCTGCCGCGATAAATAACTCCATGAATTTTGAATAATTAGCCTCATCACTTTCATTAACAGCCACGCGGTAAAGGCCAGTATTAAAAATGCGACGGATATGCCGATGGTGAAGAATATGCTCGCCAGCCAGCTGCCCAACTGAAAAAAAGTAAAAGTGATGACGAAAAGCAGGATCAAACAATAAACTAACCATCTTAAGGGATCGCGGATGAGGTTGATCTCTTCGTACGAGATACGGAGCGTATTTAACGGAGAAATATTTCTGATGGAAATCAGCGGCAATAATGCGAAAAGAATAGAAATGATCACTCCCAAAATAATTCCCTGCCCTATAGCTATCCATGACGTATCTGTGGAAATGGTAATCGGCAAAAGGTCTTTAAACACAAAAGGGAGGATGTGCTGTATGGAAGAACCCAATAATGCCCCGGCCACCGAACCAATAAGGCCAATACCTACGATCTGTATGAGGTAGATCAAAAATGCTTCGAATGCTTTGACACCCAGGCAGCGCATTATCGCAATAGACTCAATTTTTTCGCGGATATAAATATGTATAGCGCTGGCCACGCCAACACAACCCAATAATAAAGCGATAAAACCAACCAATGATAAAAAGTTGGTGAGATCGCCAAAAGCGCGGCCTGTATTTTCTTTGCGTGTTTCAATGGTTTCGTAATTCATACTTGCCCGGTCAAGCCTCGGATCAATGCTTTTAACCAGTTTGTTTATATTTACAGGCCGATCATATTTATAGTAAAAACTATAGCCAATGCGGCTTCCTTTTTTCGAAAGGCCTGTTTGTTCCAAATATTGCAAAGGGATATAAACGATAGGGGCTATGTTTGATGATACGCCGGTTTGTCCCGGGGCTTTGTTTAAAATGCCTGCTATTAAAAAGATAACATTACCAACTTTTATCGAATCGTTAACACGTGCATTAAACTGCAGCATCAGTGTTTTATCAACTAACGCGGCCTTACCATTTTTAAATGATTTCCCTGCCTGCAAAGGTGTAGTTTCAAGGCTCCCGTAATAAGGGAACCCGCCCTTTAAGGCGCGCACCTGTACCAGCCTTGTCCCCCCGCTTTTTGGGAAATAGATCATGGAAACAAAGCTGCGCTCTTCCGATCTTTCATCACCAAGCGAATCCAGTAAAGGTCTTATGCCGGCGTTCGGGGCCTGATTGCCTGAAACAGCAAGGTCGGCGCCAATCAAAGTAGCCGCCTGGGCGTTTATATCGTTCTCCAGGTTAAACCGGAACGAATAAATAGCGACTAAAGCAGCTATACCAAAAATAATAGCCGATATAAACAAGAGCAGTCTCGAACGGTTCCGGCGGCTATCCCTCCAGGCCATTTCAAAAAGCCAGGGGATATTTATTTTCCTTTTAGTGTTCTCCATCGCACCTGGTTTTCAATTATTAATTTTGTCATCGGCAACCAGTTTGCCGCCTTTTAAACGGAGGATGCGTTGTGTTTTTGCGGCAAGCTCAAGGTCATGGGTTACCAGGATAAGGGTTGTACCGGCTTCTTTATTCAGATCGAATATAAGTTTTACTACTTTTTCGCTTGTTTCGGCATCAAGGTTGCCGGTAGGTTCATCGGCGAATAAAATGCGCGGTGCATTTGAAAACGCCCTTGCCAGTGAAACCCTCTGCTGCTCTCCGCCTGATAACTGAGCCGGATAATGATGGGTACGATCTGAAAGGCCGACTTTGTCCAACAATTCTAATGATCTTGCTTTTATATTTTTTTCACCTCTCAGTTCGAGCGGCACCATCACATTTTCGAGCGCAGTCAGCGTCGGCAGCAACTGAAAATTTTGAAAAATAAAGCCGATGTATTGGTTACGCACCTGCGCACGCTGGTCTTCATTTAAATTGCCGAGGTTAATATTGTTCAGCTCAACCATGCCGGTACTGGATTGGTCAAGCCCGGCGCACAAGCCCAGGAGAGTAGTTTTTCCGCTACCCGAGGGGCCGACAATTGCATTTGTTGAACCCGCAGCAACAGAGAAATTAATATCATCAAGCACGGTTAAGGTTCGCCCGGCGCTTTGGTAGGTTTTACTAAGGTTTAAAATATTCAGGATTGTTTCCACTGTATGCTTTTATTGATATAGATAATTAAAACCTGTTTTTGTTACGAAAACAAGTTTCGTAAATATCTATTTATCAGGCCATACAAGGCGGAAAAATCAAGGATTTTTAAACTATGACATTATTATGGTTTATGGGGAAGGTTCAAAAAGAATTGACGATCTTAGAAGTTGTCAAACCTGACTGATATTATAGCTAATTTGATAAATTATGATAAGCCCCCAATTAACAAATTTATATAAACTGACATTATTTAAAATAGTTTGCAACGCGAACCCTAAAACGGGCGTCTTATTAGAAAATGAGATTAGAGGCCGAAGATCAGAGGTCAGAAATTAGTCTAAAATAAGAGGCTGATGTTTGGACAAAAATATCTCGTTTGATTTTTAAACACAGAGAACGCTAAGAAGGCACAAAGAACACAAAGAAAGAAGATGAAAATTAAGAATTATTAACCCTCAGCGCACTCTGCGCCTTCTCTGTTTCTTTGCGGTAAAATTTTTTAGATATACAGAAATGAACAAGTGAACCAATGAACAAGTGAACTAATGAACCAACACGATGTTAAAAAGCTATTTCAAAATTGCATGGCGCAACCTGGTTAGGAATCGCCTGTACAGCTTGATAAATATCGGCGGCCTTGCCGTTGGAATGGCGGTGAGCTTTATGCTTTTGTTGTATGTATACAATGAATTTAGTTTTGATAAATTCAATGCCAATAGTGCGCGCTTATACCATGTTTTAAGAAACCAGCCAAGCAATGGTGAGCTAGTAACCAATTCAGCGACCCCTATACCGCTTGCTCCGGCACTGATAAAAGATTTCCCCGAAATTGATAAAGCTGCCCGCACCGCCTGGCCAAATGATATTCTGCTGAACTATAAGGATAAAGCGCTAAAGCTAACCACGATGGCCGCTGATCCGGATTTGCTTACTATGTTCAGCTTTGATTTTATTCGTGGGGATAAAAATGCTTTAACAGACCTGTCATCTATAGTACTCACACAATCCGGCGCAAAAGCGCTTTTCGGGGATGTTAACCCCGTCGGTCAAATTTTAAAATTAAATAACCAGTATCCCTTAAAAGTTAGCGCTGTTATAAAAGACAACCCGGTAAATTCATCCTTCTTTTTTAAAGCGCTGATTTCCTGGCAGCAGGCTGTCGCAGAGCAACAGTGGATGAGGACTTCCGGATGGGGGAATTACTCTTTTCAAACTTATGTAATGCTAAAACCCCGAGCTTCTCTTGCTTCGGTTAACTCAAAACTTAAATATATTGTAAAGCGCTACGATCCTATCAATAAAGAAAATACAATGTTTCTTTATCCCTTTACCCGGTCCCATTTATACGGCGAATTTAAAAATGGGGCTAATACTGGTGGAAGTATAGAATATGTGAGGCTGTTTTTATTCCTTGCCATTGGCATATTGATCATAGCATGCATAAACTTCATGAACCTTTCAACCGCCCGCTCCGAACGCCGGGCCAGGGAGGTGGGCGTCCGTAAGGCGGTTGGCGCGCGCCGGTTTGCGTTGATACAGCAATTTATGGGCGAATCGTTACTAATGGCATTCCTGGCCTTTATAATGGCCGTGGTGCTGGTCGTAATATTGATACCGCGTTTTAATGATCTGATCCATCTGCAGTTGTCTTTACCTTATTACAATTTATGGGCATGGGGCGCTGCTATAGGGGTTACCATATTTACGGGACTGGTTGCCGGCAGTTATCCTGCGCTGTTTCTTTCATCTTTTAAACCGGTTAAGGTATTAAAAGGGCAGGTAGTTACTACAAGAGGCACTGTGCGCCCGCGCCAGGTATTAGTTATTCTTCAGTTTACTTTTGCAGTTTGCCTTATATTGTCAAGCCTATTTATTTACAAGCAGATCAACTATATTAAAAACCGCCCGGTTGGTTACGACCGAAATGGCTTGGTTGATTTGCCGGTGGATGGCGTAATGAATACCAAATTTGAAAGCTTCAGGCTTGATGCTGTCAACGCAGGTGCGATTTCCGATGGAGCCATGACCTCGATGAGCATTACCAATAACGGGAGCAATTCATGGGGAATAACCTGGCAGGGCCAGTTGCCAGGCGAAGATAAGCTGCCTATCGACCAGATGGTGGTCACTTATCATTTCACTGATACCTATGGTTTAAAAATAATACAGGGCAGGGATTTTTCCATTGCCAGTCCCTCTGACTCGGCCGCTATTATGCTTAACCAGGCCGCCGTAAAACTAATGCGCTTTAAAGAGCCGCTGGGGCAAATAGTAAACTACCAGGGAACAGCCCGCAAGGTGATAGGCGTTGTCGACAATTTTGTATGGGGCTCACCTTATGAGCCGGTTAAGCCCGCAATTATAGGCTACAGTAAAGGATGGGTCGGGAATATCGCTTTAAGATTAAATCCTGCAAAGCCAATCTCAGCAAGCCTGGCTATTTTACAAAGCATTTATAAAAAATACAATCCACAATATCCGTTTGAATATAAATTCACGGATGAAAAGTTCAATCAAAAATTTAATAACGAAAGGTTGCTGGGCACCATGTCGGCAGGCTTTACCTGCCTGGCTATAATTATTTCGTGCTTGGGCCTATTTGGCTTAGCATCATTCTCTGCCGAGCAACGGCGCAAGGAAATTGGTATCCGTAAAGTATTAGGCGCCACTGTCGGCAATTTGTGGTTTAATTTATCGCAGGAATTTGTTTGGCTGGTAAGCATATCCTTTATCATCGGTTCGGCTATCAGCTGGTACTATATCCATCAGTGGTTATATAAATACACCTACCATACTTCTTTAAGCCTTTGGGTATTTGCAATAACCATGTTTTTGAGTTTAACCATTTGTTTGCTCACCGTTAGCTGGCAGGCTGTTAAAGCGGCGCTGACAAACCCGGTGAAGAGCCTCAGAAGTGAGTAGACAGTTGGCAGTAGCAGTTGGCAGTTGTTAAGAAGAGATTAGAGGTTGGAGATCAGAGATTAGGAGGAGTCCGGAAGACCGCAAGTTAGCAAAGTGCGAAAGTAAAAATGACTAATGAACTAATAAACCGGCCCCCACCTAAATCCTCCCCCGGTTGGGGAGGACTTTAAGACGGGGGCTGGTAATAATTATAAGATAAGAAAAAAGATAGCATTAAACGAAAATCAAAAAGTCTCCCCGACCGGGGAGATTTAGAGGGGGCTGAGCAAATGAACATAATCACTAATTCACTAATTCAATAATTGATTCACCATGATAAGGAACTATTTCAAGATTGCCTGGCGAAACCTTAAAAAGAACAGGCTTTATACATTTGTAAATATTATCGGTTTAGCCGCGGGTATAGTTAGCTGCCTGTTAATAGGTATTTATATAAAAAATGAATTAAGTTACGATCGTTTTAATGAAAATGCGGACAGGATAGTCCGCGTGACGATGGATTATAATTTGGGGGATGCTGCGCAAAAAATAGCAGTTACCGGAACCAAAGTCGGACCGCAATTTAAACGGACGTTTCTTCCGGTAATTGATTATGTGCGCCTTGACAAAATAGCAAGGGTAGTCGGGTATAAAGACCGGTTATTCCACGAGACGAACTTCTTGTACGCTGATCCGTCTTTTTTCAAAATATTTTCCTATAAACTGATCAAAGGGGATGCTGCAACGGCGCTAAACGACCCCGGCAAAATAGTTGTTACAGAAACTGCTGCTAAAAAATATTTTGATGCTGAAGACCCTATTGGAAAAGTGTTAAAGGTCGGCGACAAAAACTTTATAGTTTCGGGCCTGGCAGCCGATGTTCCATCAAATTCGCAGATCGGGTTTGATTTTATTGTGCCGTTTTACAATTTATCAGCTGCTAAAAGGCCTGAAGACTGGTGGACCGCTAATGACATAACATATCTTCTGCTGAAAAACGGCTCGCAAACAGGACTATTACAGCAGCAGATTACAACTTATATGCAAAGCGTCGACAAGACTGAACTGAAAATGAATGCCAATCAGCATTTAACTTATCATCTTGAGCCGCTTACAAGTGTGCATCTTCAATCCAGCCTGCCCGATGCTTATGAGCCTAATGGCAGTATTGTTTACGTGTACATATTAATAGTTGTGGCGCTGCTTATTTTAATAATTGCGTGTGTTAACTATGTTAATCTTTCCATAGCACAGTCGGCGGGCCGCAGCGCCGAAATTGGCATTCGTAAAGTTTTAGGCGCGGCGAAGCAACAATTATTCAAACAGTTTGTTGGCGAGTCGCTTTTAGTATCGGCCTTAGCCGCCGTATTTGCCTTTGGCTTTGCTATTTTATTGCTGCCCTACTTTAACCATCTATCAGGGAAACAGTTTCAGGTTAGTACATTGTTTAACCCGGTTATTCTAGCGTGCTTGTTTGTATTGACCGTTTTTATTGGCTTTTCGGCGGGTGCATATCCCGCATTATTGTTATCGGGGATAAAATTAGTGAAGATACTTAAGTCAGGTTTTTCGTTTACCTCCGGGCAAAGTGTAAGAAGGTCATTGATTATTTTCCAATTTATCATTTCTATTTTTCTTATCATAACTACGGTGGTCATATTGCAGCAGTTAGCCTATATCAGGAATAAGGATATCGGCTATAATAAAAGCAATGTGATGGTTTTGCCGGTCGATTATAAGATGCAGCCGCAGATTGATGGGTTAAAAAAGGTGATTGAGGCAATCCCAGGTGTTGAAAGCGTCGCCGCAGCAAATAACGAGCCTGTTAATGTTACATGGGGGGATGCCATAACAACGAAGGATGGTAAGGGTTTAACTGTTAATGCCCTGCCGATGGATGAAGATTTTATAAAAACCATGCAGCTAAAAATAGTTGCCGGCAGCGATTATAACCACACTGATGTTTTACAAATGGATACCGCTAACAACAATAAAAACTTTCATTTTTCATTTATGCTTAATGAATCGGCGGCAAGGGCATTAGGCTGGACGCCGGAACAGGCCGTTGGAAAAGAAATTTCAAAGTACTACAGCGGCAGGATAAAAGCAGTGGTTAAAGATTTTAATTTCAAATCATTTCATGAGCCTATCGGGCCTTTGCTGATATTCCTCGATCATTCCCAAACCCAGGATTTATTTGTAAGGATAACAGGCGCCAATACGGCATCAACTATACGGGGGATAGAAAAAATATGGAAAGAACGTGTGCCGGAGCGGCCGTTTGATTATAAGTTTTTAGATGAAGATTATGATGCCTTATACCGCACTGAACAGCGTACAGCAGGTGTTTTCACAACATTTTCGGTATTGGCCATATTATTAGCTTGCCTGGGCCTCTTTGCTGTTACAGCTTATGCGGTAGTGCAGCGCACAAAGGAAATTGGCATCAGGAAAGTTTTAGGCGCTACCATATCCAACATTATTCTTCTTATTTCAAAAGACTTTTTGCTATTAGTTATTGTCGCGACAGCGATTGCCTCGCCTATTGCCTGGTATATGTCAAATAAATGGCTGCAGGATTTTGCGTACCGCATAGCTATTCACTGGTGGATATTTATTGCTGCCGGCGCGGCTTCGTTAATAGTTGCAGGTCTAACGGTAAGCATACAGGCGTTGAAAGCAGCGCTAGCAAACCCGGTGAAGAGTTTGAGATCGGAATGAATAATAGTAGCGGTAAGTAGTAGCAGTAGCAGGTGCAGTAAATAGTAGCAGTAAGAAGCCGGTTGTATCACATCCGGCATCCGGATTGTGCAAATTTTTGTTAACCATGTTTACGTTCATATAAATCTTATAATTATCTGATTAATAGATATATATAACAACTGTAACCATGAACTGTGTTAACCATGTAAACCATCTTTTTGTGCTTTGCAAGTCCAATGGGCACGAGGCTGGAATTCAACTATAAACTGCTACTGCTACTGCCCACTGCAAACTATTTTCCATCCCCGAGCAACGTATTGAAACAAAAAAGTGTCCCTTATAAAAACTAATTAACAAAGAAATGAAAACTTACTTACTGTTATTATTTATGACCTGCACAAGCGGCATTGCTTTGGCGCAGGATAATCAAACCCCGTTCGAAACAAAATCATTGGCCGGCGATGCCATAAGGAATGTATATGTAGAAACATCCGGCGGAAGTATCACTGTCAGCGGGGCTTCGGGCGAAGCACCGAGGATCGAGGTTTATATACGCGGCAATAACAACAGCGAGCTTAGCCGGGAAGAAATAAAAAAGCGCCTGGACGAGGATTATGAGCTGGAAGTTTCAGTGAGCAATCACGAATTGCACGCCAGGGCAAAAAGAAAACATGAAGGTGGCTTTAACTGGGACTGGAGAAAGCAGTTGAGCATATCCTTTAAAATTTATGTTCCTAAACAGGTTAACACTCACCTGGGCACCAGTGGGGGAAGCATCCACCTCGATAATTTATCAGGCGATGAAAATTTTAGCACCAGCGGCGGCAGTTTGCATTTAAATCATTTGGCTGGTATAATCAAGGGAGAAACATCAGGCGGCAGCATTGAGGTTTCAAATTCAAGTGAAAATATCAATTTAGAAACCAGTGGGGGAAGCATCCATGCCGATAACTGCAACGGAAAAATAAAATTGGAAACATCGGGCGGTTCATTGGGCCTTGAAAGTTTAAAAGGTTCAATAAATGCAAATACCAGCGGCGGCAGTGTACAGGGCAATAATATCGACGGCGAATTGATTACAGGTACATCGGGCGGAAGCGTTAATTTAACCCGGCTATCATGCAGTCTTCAAGCTTCAACCAGTGGCGGCAGCATGCATGTTGAACTATTGCATGTAGGCAAATATGTAAAATTGGACGATAGCGGCGGACATATTGATTTGAGATTGCCTTTGAAACAAGGCTTTAATCTTGACCTTTCTGCCAACAGGATAAACAAACCCGAATTGAGCAACTTCAACGGCGAATGGGAAAAAGATCATGTACATGGCACAGTAAACGGCGGCGGCGTGCCGGTTCACATCGATGCCAGCGGCCATTTGGATATAAGTTTTAATTAGTGATTATAGGTAGAGATTGGAGATTAGGAGAAGTCTCGAAGTCTGGAAAAAAGGCAATATATGCTTAATATCGAAGGTCGAATAACGAATTTTGAATGAAACTTGTTTTTGTCGCGATTATTGTTTCTTCACCTATAGCGTGGTGGGCAATGAATAAATGGCTACAGGGTTTTGCTTATAAAATTAACATCAGCTGATGGATATTTGTATTATCCGGTTTTGCTGCAGTAGTTATTGCGATAATTACAGTGAGCTTCCAGGTAATAAAAGCTGTAGTTATGAACCCGGTTAAAAGTTTGAGGACAGAGTAGCAGGAGTTGGCAGTTTTCAGTAAAACAGTTGGCAGTTTAGTAAATGGCTTTTTACCTTCGGACCTTACTGACTTTCCAGACTTTCGGGCTCCTAATCACAATTCAGCAAAAGATCATAGTATTTTTGCATCAGGACGGTGTCATAATCAACTAATGAACTGTAAGCCTCTGCAACAAGTTCATTAAGAATTGATGCGCCAAGCTGTCCGGCGCCGTTTGGGATCGCTTCGTAGTAGGTTATTAATTCCTTAACCCTGATGATCTCAAATAACAATAACTGAACTAAATCCGATTGACAACCCAGCGGCATACCCGAAGAGTTATAGTGGATAAAATCTAAAGGATCATTGCTTTCAGATATCATTTTTCAAATAGGGCCGGATTAATCAGTGTTTCAACTAACTATTAACTTTCTTATACATCAAAAAATACTTATTGTTTTAAATTTTTTACAAAAAAAACATTTTTATGGTTAGTTGATTAAGTGAATAGTTATTAAGTTGGAATAATCTTTAACTTAATCTAACTCAATCAACCATCACTAGTTTCTGCAACTCAATTAACTTAATCAACTACTCACTCAATCAACCATTCACTAACTCCTCTCAGGACGCGGCAGAAGTGCTTTTCTCGAAAGCTTTAACTTACCTTGCTTATCAATATCAAGCAGCTTTACGCGAACTTCATCGCCTACTTCAAATATGCCGTCCATTGTTTCGATACGACGATGATCAATTTCCGAAATATGAAGCAAACCATCCTTGCCGGGCATAATCTCAACAAAAGCGCCAAAAGGCATTATTGATCTTACTTTACCTTCATATATCTCGCCGACCTCTGGTTTTGAAGCGATGGCTTTGATACGCGAAACGGCCTTATCAATTGATTCCTTATTATCTGCAAATATCTGGACAACACCCTGGTTACCTACTTCCTCAATAGAAATGGTAGCGCCGGTTTCGCGCTGCATCTCCTGGATGATCTTCCCTCCGGG
Organism: Mucilaginibacter sp.; assembly: GCA_036758125.1. Lineage (GTDB taxonomy): Bacteria > Bacteroidota > Bacteroidia > Sphingobacteriales > Sphingobacteriaceae > Mucilaginibacter. Next base: position 3,055 of record DAIOXE010000010.1, on the reverse strand, counting down.
TCCAATTACAGCGCCTATAAATTCCTTATCAATCCTGATGGTGATAATACGCGGTGCATGTGGTTTGTAATCTTCGCGCGGTTTTTCTAAAGTTTTCTTCATCTCATTTAAGATATGAAGGCGGCCTTCTTTTGCCTGTTCCAATGCCTTACCCAATACTTCGTACGATAAACCATTGATCTTTAGGTCCATCTGGCAGGCAACAATACCATTTTCGGTACCGGTTACTTTAAAATCCATGTCTCCTAAATGATCCTCATCACCGAGAATATCGGATAATATAGCATACTTGGTTCCCATTTCATTGGTGATCAAACCCATGGCGATACCCGACACCGGCGACTTAATTTTAACCCCGGCATCCATCAGCGCCAATGTACCCGCGCAAACCGTAGCCATTGACGACGACCCGTTTGATTCCAGAATATCAGAAACCACGCGGATCGTATAAGGATTTTCTTCGTCTGAAGGCAATACTTGTTTTAACGAACGCATTGCCAGGTTACCATGGCCTATCTCGCGGCGGCCTGCTCCCCTGTTAGGGCGGACCTCCCCGGTTGAGAAACCGGGGAAATTATAATGTAAAAGGAATTTTTGATACCCGTTAATAAACGCGCCGTCTATCATTTGCTCATCATCCTTAGCGCCTAAGGTGACAGTGGTTAATGATTGTGTTTCGCCCCGGGTAAATACAGCTGAACCATGTGCAGCCGGCAGATAACCCACTTCGCTCCATATTGGGCGGATCTGCGTGGTGGTACGGCCATCCAATCGTTTGCCTTCATCTAATACCAGGTTGCGGATGGCATCATATTGAACATCATGGTAGTATTTTTTAGCGAGAGAAAGGCTAATATCATCTGTTTCGCCCATTGTGACTATATAGGCGTCAATAACTTCCTTAAACTTAGCAGACCGTTCCTCTTTTGAAGAAGCAGAAGAAGCTATAGCATAAACTTCTTCATAAGTTGAAGCATAAATGGCTTTCTTTAATTCTTCGTTGCTATGTTCATGGCTGTAAACCCGCTTTTCGGTTTTGCCCGCTTCGGCAGCCAATTCTTTTTGAATTAAACATTGGATCTTAATAGCTGTATGGGCAAATTTTATTGCCTCAACCAGTTCTTCTTCCTGTATTTCTTTTGATTCACCTTCAACCATATTAACATCATGCTCAGAACCTGCTACGATAAATTCTAAAGTAGCATTTCCCAATTGGCTTAAAGTTGGGTTGATCACTAATTTGCCATCAATTTTGGCAACGCGCACTTCTGATATCGGGCCGTTAAACGGAATATCCGAAACCGAAATCGCCGCTGATGCCGCTAAACCTGCAAGGCAGTCGGGCATAATATCTTTATCCGCCGAAATTAAGGAGATCATCACCTGTACATCCGCGTGATAATCTTCGGGGAACATCGGGCGCAAAGCACGGTCGACCAAACGTGAAATTAATACTTCATAATCCGACAATCGGGCTTCGCGACGTAAAAATCCACCAGGGATACGGCCTGTGGCAGCATATTTTTCCTGGTAATCAACTGATAGGGGTAAAAAATCAACCCCTTCTTTTGCTTCTTGTGTCGATACTACAGTAGCCAGCAGCATGGTGTCGCCCATTTTTACTACCACTGATCCGTCTGCTTGTTTAGCCAGCTTGCCGGTTTCAATCTCAATGGTGCGGCCGTCGCCTAAATCGACAACTTTTTTAATTGCATTGTAACTCATCTTTTTTTTGTTGTGATGCGCTTTTCATCTTCAGAGCGCACCGGTTTTTATGTTTGTGTATATTGTGTCAAATGTAAAAAGCCATCCCCTAATTTTGAGATGGCTTTTAAAGAAAAACTGGAAAGGATTACTTAATGATATCCCTCAGCTGTAAAGCTTTGATGATGGCACGGTATCTTTCAATGTCTTTATTATAAAGGTATGCCAGCAACGCGCGGCGTTTCCCAACTAGTTTTTGCAGCGATAATTGGGTCGAAAAATCTTTTTTATTGTTTTTCAAATGCCCGGTTAAATGCGCTATGCGGGTAGTAAACAATGCAACCTGTCCTTCGGCTGAACCGGTATCGGCAGCATTCTTACCATGTTTTGCAAAAATCTCTGTTTTTGCTTCTTTACTTAAATACATTACCTGAATAATATTAAAGCGTAAATAATTTTGTTAATTGTGGGTGCAAAGGTATGGATATTATTGCATTTGTGCAACAATTTGTTAATAGTTTATTAGAGCGCGGATTAAGATTGCTTAAGGTTCATTTAGGATTAAGAGTACTCTCGTTACCAATCCCAAAATTGATATTGGGTTGATGGAAGAAGATAGGTTTTTGATTCAACTGAAGGCAATAACATGCCAGACCAAAACACAACGACCTTAAGAAAATTACGTTTATTGATTAGGATCAAAAAACCATATAAACAAGCAATAGTACTCCTAAAACCATTAAATTACCTGCAATAAATACTGCAATAGCAATTGATGGTGACTGGACGCTGGTTACGCTTATTTCTGTTTGTGCTACCATAATACGTTTTTTACGATAGATTTAAAGAAAAGGTTGCATTTTCTTTATAGTAGTTATTGGTTGTCAGTACTTAAATGTACTATATAATAATTGGTCTTTATTTCGGATTATTAGGTTTTAACGTTTAAACTTAATCAATCATTCGAATTGTAAGGTATATTTTTGATAAAATGTTTATAAATTAAATAGATGTTGATAAATATTGGCTGATTTTGGGATTTAATAACAAAAATTGTTAATATCACATTCAATATAGAATATTGATGAATAAAATAGGACAGCGGGATCCGATTAATAGAGATTATTGATTTGAAAATGAGGCGTAGTTTCCGATTAAAGCATAAAATGCTGCTGACGCCGGTGGGTTGTTAGGTTAATATATGCTTTAACGCTGGCCGCAACAATAGGTGTGCGGTATTCCTGAATATAGCTTGTATGTTAATGAGCATTTTCTTCGCCCTTGAATGTATTTATGATAGTCAAAAACACAATTCTCAAATCAAGCATCAGCGACCAGTTTTCCATGTACC
>DAIOXE010000009.1:0-173224 GCA_036758125.1 Mucilaginibacter sp. | reverse complement strand
TATCAATGATTTCAAAGAACAATTTTTATTTTTTAATGGACACTAATGATAAATTATCATTAAATTGTGATATTTACACCGCAAAATCTATAATCAATTATTCATCTTTATATCGCTGCTATATCACTTTAATGAAAAATCCCCCCGGCCAGCTAAAAATCCTCTCCATTGATATTGGAGGCTCAAATATCAAAGGCACCGTTCTAAATCAAAAAGGTGAGCTAACCATGGATTATGAAAAAATTCCTACGCCTTACCCGGCAAGTCCTGAAAATGTACTGAATGCGATAAAGGTATTGGTCAAAGCTTTCCCCCCATACGATCGGATTTCCGTTGGCTTTCCGGGATATATAAAGGATGGCGTGGTTAAAACAGCGCCCAATCTTGGTTCAAGTTCATGGAAAGACTTTAACCTTGCTAAAAAATTGGAGGACATATCAGGCAAGCCAGCCCAGGTGGTGAATGACGCCGACATGCAGGGCTTGGGAGTAGTTAGCGGAAAGGGTTTGGAACTAGTGATTACGTTAGGAACCGGTTTCGGAACAGCCTGGTTAAAAAACGGCGACCTATTGCCGCATATGGAGTTCGCACACCAGCCCTTTAAAAAGGTTGACTCGTACGATAAATATATAGGTGAAGCCGCACTTGAAAAAGAGGGGCTCAAAAAATGGAACCGCCGGGTGAAAAAAGTTTTTGAAGTTTTAAAAACCGTATTCAATTACGATTACTTATACATAGGTGGCGGCAATTCAAATAAACTCAACTTCAAACTGGACAAAAACATGAAAGTTGTTACCAATGCCGATGGGATAAAAGGCGGATCACGGTTATGGATAAAGGACGTATAAAACAAGCACAATAAATTATTAAATCACCAATGCTAAAAATGGAAACAAGCACGCAGGAAATAGAAACTTTAGGAATCGACACAGTAAGGATACTATCCGCAGACGCTGTACAAAAAGCAAACTCAGGGCACCCGGGAACACCAATGGCGCTGGCGCCGATGGGACATATACTTTGGACCCGGTTTATGGAGTATAACCCGAAAAACCCACAATGGCCAAACCGCGACCGTTTTATACTATCGAACGGGCATGCCTGTATGCTGCAATATAGTTTCTTGTATTTAACAGGATACGACCTTTCATTGGATGATATTAAAAATTTCCGCCAGTTGAACAGTAAAACTGCGGGCCACCCGGAGTATGGCTTGTGCCCTGGCATTGATGTAACCACCGGCCCCCTTGGCCAGGGTTTTGCAAACGGAATTGGCTTCGCCATAGCTCAAAAACACCTCGCCGCACGTTACAACAAACCCGGTTTCGACCTTTTTAATTATAAAATTTATGCTATTTGCAGCGACGGCGATTTGATGGAGGGCGTAACAGCCGAAGCCGCATCCGTAGCAGGTCATTTGGAATTGGGCAACATCATTTATTTATATGATGATAACCACATCTCAATTGAGGGCGATACCGATATTACCTTTAACGAAGACGTGGCTAAGCGTTTTGAAGCCTATGGATGGCACGTGCAGGTTGTTGAAAATGGCAACGATATTGAAGCAATGGCCCGTGCAGTACTGAATGCGAAATTGGAGGTACAAAAACCATCGCTAATAAAGGTACGCACTGAAATTGCATACGGCAGTCCCAACAAAATAAATACAGCCGGTGCCCATGGTTCGCCGCTGGGAGCGGATGAAGTTAAGCTTGTTAAAGAGTTTTTTGGCTTTGATCCTGATAAATCATTTGTTGTGCCTGATGAAGTGTTAAAATATTATCGCGTCAAAGGCGAAAGAGGGGCTGAGACTGAAAAGAAATGGAATGATCTTTATAAACAATATAAAGAAAAATTTCCTGACTTGGCTGCCGAATATGAACTATTCAGCAGCGGCAATTTGCCAAAAGGATGGGCCGATAATTTGCCGGTATTTAAAGCATCCGACCCTAAAATGGCGACTCGCCAGGCATCGGGCAAAGTGTTGAACGCGATTGCAGGCAGCTTACCCGCCTTAATTGGCGGCTCGGCCGACCTTGCCCCATCCACCGATACTACGCTGAAAGAATATACTTCGTTCACTACGGAAAAACGTGACGGTCGAAATTTCCATTTCGGCATACGTGAGCATTCCATGGGTTCGATACTTAACGGTATGGCATTAACAAAAGGGGTTATTCCGTTTGGCGCTACTTTCCTTATATTTTCGGAATATATGCGCCCTCCGATCCGTTTGGCCGCTATTATGAAGATCCGCCCTATATATGTTTATACGCACGACAGCATTGGTTTAGGCGAGGATGGCACTACGCACCAGCCCATCGAACAGTTAATCTCGCTTCGTTCTATACCTAATATTACACTTATCCGTCCTGCTGATGCCAATGAAACAGCGCAGGCCTGGCGTGTGGCTTTAGAGCATACAAATGGCCCGGTAGCATTGGTATTTACCCGTCAGGGCTTACCGATCATCGATCAGGATAAATATGCCAAAGCTACAGGACTTGAAAAAGGCGCCTATATATTATCCGAAGCAAGCAAAAAACCGGATGTAATTTTGATAGCGACAGGTTCGGAAGTGTCCTTAATACTACAGGCACAAACCAAACTGGAAGAAGATGGCATATCAACCCGCGTAGTAAGCATGCCATCATGGGAATTATTTGAAAAACAGGATGCAGTATATAAGGAAAAGGTATTCCCCAAAGCCCACAAAAAACGTTTGGCCGTTGAAATGGCATCGCCGTTAGGCTGGCATAAATATGTTACCGACGAAGGCGATATTTTAGGCATGACCACTTTCGGCGAATCGGCCCCGGCGGAAGACCTATATAAAGTTTTCGGATTTACCGTTGATAATGTAGTAAAGAAAGCGAAAAATCTATAGCCGAGCCCCCTAACCCCCTAAAGGGGGAACTTTTGATGGGGATGAGGCAAAGATAAAAAAATAAGTTAGCGTAAAATTATTATATAACACACCTCCAACTCCCCTTTAGGGGTCGGGGGCTAAAAACTCCCCCTTTAGGGGGTTGGGGGGCCAATGAAAATAGGATTAGCAGCCGATCATGGCGGATACAGGTTAAAAGAGATCATCCACCCCTTTTTGGTAAAAATGGGGCACGAGGTGATTGATTTCGGGGCATATAAGCTGGATAACGCGGATGACTATCCGGATTATATTATTCCACTTGCCGAGGCGGTAGCTGACCATGAAGTTGAACGCGGCATCGCCATTTGCGGCAGCGGCGTTGGCGCGGCTGTGGCGGCTAACAAGGTGCATGGCGTTAGGGCCGCGCTGATTAACGACCATTTTTCGGCACACCAGGGCGTTGAAGACGATGATTTAAACGTTATATGTTTAGGCGGCCGGGTTACCGGCAATATGGCAGCTGAAGAATATATCATCGCTTTTTTAAATGCGGAATTTATCGGCGCCGAAAGACATTTGCGCAGGCTGGCGAAAGTAAAGAGATTAGAGACTGGAGATTAATCAATTAATTTGAAAATGTGTCGATTTGAAGATTTGAAAATTATTTTTATAGCCGTTATCATTTTCAAATCAGCACATTTTCAAATCTTCAAATAAAAACAACGTATCATGGAAAAAAACAGAGTAAAACAAATACACAGCCTGGGTCAAAGTATCTGGCTGGATTTTATTGACCGCGATATCATCGCATCAGGGAAATTAAAAGAACTGATTGACGAGGACGGCGTTTGCGGCGTAACATCAAACCCGGCAATTTTTGAAAAGGCCATTACCGGCAGCTCGGATTATGATGAGGAGATCCGCAGCCTTTCCGAAAGCGATAAAAGCAACGAGGAAATATTTTTCGGTTTGGCCATAACTGACATTAAAAATGCCACTGATTTATTTAAGGGCGTTTTCGATGAAGCCAATGGCGCTGACGGATTTGTAAGCCTTGAAGTATCGCCTTTCCTGGCACTTGATACCGAAGGCTCGATCAAACAGGCGCAGGAATTATGGAATGCAGTTGACCGCAAAAATGTAATGATCAAAATTCCGGGCACAAAACCGGGCTTGCCCGCTATCAGGAAGTCAATTGCAGCGGGCATAAATATTAACATTACATTGCTGTTCGGCTTACCGAGGTATGAAGAAGTAACAGAAGCCTATTTGTCCGGCCTGGAAGACAGGGTGGCTGAAGGCCTGCCAATCGATCATATTTCATCTGTAGCCAGCTTCTTTTTAAGTCGCATCGATGTATTGATCGACCCTATGCTTGATGAAAAAGGCCTGGGCGACCTGAAAGGCGAAATAGCCATCGCGTCAGCAAAAAAAGCTTACGAAATTTACAAAAGGATATTCAGCGGTCCGCGTTGGGAAAAATTAGCTGCGAAAGGCGCTAAGGTACAACGCGTATTGTGGGCAAGCACCAGCACTAAAAATCCAGCTTATAAAGACACGAAATACATTGAGGTCCTGATCGGCCCCAGCACTATCGATACCGTCCCATTGGAAACCATTGAAGCTTTCCGCGATCATGGCATTGCTGCAAACACTTTGGAAAACGATTTGGACAAGGCGACAGAAACGCTTGAAAGATTAAAAAAAGGCGGTATTGATATTGATAAGATCACTCAGCAGTTGGAGGACGAAGGCATTGAAAAATTCAATAAACCATTTGAAAAACTGCTGCAAGCCATCGAAGCGCATAAAAGCAAAGTGTAAGTAAATTGGAAGCTACAGCTGTAAAGATCCTGTTTTTTGACATCGGCGGGGTATTGCTTAGCAATGGCTGGGGGCACGAATCAAGGAAGGCTGCTTCTGACTTGTTTGGGCTTGACTATGAGGAAGTAAACGCGCTGCACAATTTTATATTTAATGTGTATGAAATTGGCAGCATCAGCCTTGACGAATACCTTGATACGGTGGTTTTTAACCACCCCAGGGGTTTTGCGCGGGAGGATTTTAAGGAGTTTATTTACAAGCAAAGCGTTGAGCTTCCTGATACGTTGCATTGGCTTAAGAAATGGAAAAAAGATTGCGGCTTCCGGGTTATTTCCATAAATAATGAGGGAAAGGAACTGAATGATTACCGTGTAAAGAAGTTTAACCTGCATGAGTGCTTTGATGCTTTCATCTCCTCTTGTGAGGTAAAAATGCGCAAACCCGATCCCGGAATTTTTAACCTGGCTATGGGTGTCGCATTGGCCCAGCCCAGCCAGTGTGTATATTTTGATGACAGGATAATGTTTGTAAACGCGGCAAAAAAATTAGGAATACGCTGTTTTCATCATACAGATTTCAAAACCACCAAAAAAATATTAGAAGAACTAAAAAGAGAAAATCAACCAAAACTAAAATGAGCGCTACCTCTGATAAATATGATTTCGGCATGATTGGCCTGGGTACCATGGGCCGAAACCTGTTGCTCAACATGGGCGACCATGGTGTAAAAGGGGCCGGGTTTGACACCGACGCCTCAAAAGGTAAACTGCTGGAACAGGAAAGCACGCATCATAACCTTAAAGGTTTTAGCGATGTAAAGAAATTTGTTGCCAGCTTAAAACTCCCCCGCGCCATTATGATGCTGGTACCTGCCGGTAAAATTGTGGACGATGTTATTGCTGAATTGCTGCCCTTACTGGATAAAGGCGATATATTAATAGATGGCGGTAACTCGCATTTTACCGATACCAATAGGCGTGTAGATGAACTGGAAGCAAAAGGGTTTCACTTTTTCGGGATGGGCATTTCTGGTGGTGAAGAAGGAGCCCGCAAAGGGCCGAGCATGATGCCAGGCGGCGATAAGGATGCCTATAATGTAATGAAACCGATCCTTGAATCTATCGCCGCTAAAGTTGATGGCGCGCCATGTGTAACCTATATTGGCCCCGGTGCATCCGGTCATTTTGTTAAGATGGTGCATAATGGTATTGAGTATGGCTTAATGCAGCTAATAGCGGAAACGTATGAGATCCTTAAAAAGGGATTAAAAATGGATGACAAGGCCATCCGCAAAGTATTTAATAAGTGGAATAAAGGAAGATTACGGTCCTTTTTGATGGAGATCACTAAAGATATTTTTGCGTTTAAAGCTCCGGGTACCGACCATTTGCTCCTTGATGATATTAAGGATGAGGCAAAAGCCAAAGGTACCGGTAAATGGACATCACAAGTAGCTATGGACCTGCAGGCGCCAATACCGACGATAGACACCGCAGTTTCTATGCGCGACCTGTCAAAATACAAACTGCTAAGGGAACAGGCTGCCGACCTATATAGCAAGAAACAGCCAAAACTGCATGTTGATGAAGATGATTTTTTAACCGCGTTAGAGCAGGCCTTTTATTTTAACATGATCATTAGTTACGCGCAAGGAATGCACTTACTGGCCAAAGCTTCGGAAGAATACAAGTATGATTTGAAACTTGGCGAGATCGCTAAAATTTGGCGCGGCGGATGTATTATACGGTCGGAGTTTTTGAATGACATTTATAACGCTTACCAAAAAGATGCTAACCTTGCCCATTTATTGCTGGATAAACACGTGCATGACCTGGTTAAAGATGCAGTACCCGGCGCAAGAACTGTACTGTCGGCAACTATAGCTGCAGGAATTGCCGCGCCTGCTTATGCGGCATCATTAAGCTATTTTGATACCTTCCGCAGTAAAAGAATGCCGTCAAACCTTATCCAGGCGCAGCGTGATTATTTTGGTGCGCACACATACGAACTGATAGGGAAAGAGGGCGTTTTTCATACGCAGTGGGTGGAGAAAAGTTGAGTTAGGCTAAAGCCAATTGATTGATGCCTTTCCTCCGTTGGCTGAAGCCAACGGCAATGATGAAAAAACTCATTGCCGTCCCATTTATGGGACGGGTTAGAAAACAAGGATTTAACGGCTTTAGCCTAACGATCAGCGGGTTGGTAACAGTTTCATTGAAAAATATGTCAGCAATTAATATTTTTATATTTGTTTAAATGTCGGCAACAGTCCGGAAGTCAATTTTAGATATGACTCCTGAGGAGATTCATGAGCATCTTAAGCCGGTTGCCATAAAAGCGAAACAAACGGCATTAGATAATGGTTCATGGTATTCATATAGAAATGATTTATGTATTGAACCGGATATGTTTATTCATGAATTTAAAGATGGCCGGAAAGAATTGATAAAACTCGGTAATCAAACCGGTGAATTCACTGTCCTAAGAATATTTTATTAATCCAATTCTTGATGAAATAGTTCAAAAATCAAACACCAATTAAATCTAAATCAGACATTACATCTTACCATGGATTCAAAAATAAAAACCCAGCCTACCGTCTTCATTGTTTTTGGCGGTACAGGCGACCTAACTTCGCGAAAAATTGCTCCTGCGCTTTATAATTTATTCTTGGACGGATGGCTGCCCGCCAAGTTTTCCATAGTAGGCACCGGTCGTACTAAATTTTCCGATGACCAGTTCAGGGAAAATTTACTGAACGACATTAACCAATTCTCGCGCAGCGGCAAAGCGGCAAAAGCAAAATGGGATGAATTTTCGAAAAATATTCATTACCAGGTGTCAGATATAAACGATTTTGAAACCTATAAGGAATTTGGAAAGCTTGTAGAAAAATACCATGAGGAATGGAAATTAAAACCGAATGTGATCTATTACCTGGCGGTATCGCCTAACTTTTTCCCCACCATCGCTTCAAATATATCGAAGGCAAAACTGGCGGAAGATCCTGACAGGGTAAGAATTGTTATTGAAAAGCCATTTGGCCATGACCTTGAAACCGCAAGGGAACTGAACAAATTGCTTTCGGGTATATTTAATGAGTGCCAGATATACCGTATTGACCATTATTTAGGAAAAGAAACCGTTCAGAATATAATGGCCTTCCGATTTGCCAACTCCATAATGGAACCTTTATGGAACCGCAATTATATTGAACATGTGCAGATATCCGTTACCGAGCAACTGGGTGTTGAAGGGCGCGGCGATTATTACGACGGCGCAGGTGCGTTGCGCGATATGATACAAAACCATTTGTTGCAACTGCTTTGTCACATCGCCATGGAGCCGCCGGTAAGCTTTAATGCCGATGAGGTGCGAAACCGTAAAGTTGACGTGTTAAAAGCAATGCGCCGATTTGGCCCTGATGATGTACGCATGTCGGCTGTAAGGGGGCAATACGCCAGCGGATGGATGCAGGGCAAGGAGGTGCCCGGCTACAGGGAAGAACCGAAAGTTGACCCCGACTCAAATACAGAAACCTTTGCGGCAGCAAAATTTTTTGTTGATAACTGGCGCTGGCAGGATGTGCCGTTTTACGTGCGTACAGGGAAGCGAATGCACCAATCGTCATCGGTAATTACCATCCAGTTTAAAGATGTCCCGCATTTAATATTCCCTACGGAAGCTGCTGAAAGCTGGACGCAGAACCGGCTGATTATAAGCATACAACCCGAAATGAGCATCCGCCTGCAGGTACAGGCCAAGCGGCCCGGACTGGATATGGTATTAAATACTGTCGATATGGTGTTTGATTATAAAGGCACTTATACAACGCAAGCCCCAGAGGCTTATGAAACGCTGATACTGGATACGATGCTGGGCGATCAGACTTTATTTATGCGCGCGGACCAGGTGGAAGCAGCCTGGGAGTTGATCATGCCTATTTTAAACACATGGCAGGCCAAAAAGAGTTTGAATTTCCCGAATTATTCAGCCGACTCCTGGGGGCCCGAATCTGCCGAGGCATTAATAGCCCGCGATGGATTTAACTGGTTCACGTTACCGATAAGCAAGAAGTAGTTGATTAGAGATTGGAGGTTAGAGATTAGTTTTTTTAGTCCGAAAAGTCGCTAAAATCGAAAGAAAAAATTGATCTAATCTCCAATCTCTTACTTCTGATTGTCATTCCCAACTAATCTCTAATCTCCGACCTCTAATCTCTAACCTCCATGAAACTAAATATTTTCACTACCGAAAACGAGGTGCTAGCTGCCCTGGCGTCACATTTCATTAAGACAGCCAATGAGTCCATTTCCGCGAAAGGGAAGTTTTCAGTAGCATTATCGGGTGGCAGCTCACCCAAAAAATTATATGAATTGCTGGCATCATCCTATCGTGATAAGATAGCATGGGAAAAGGTTTATTTCTTTTTTGGGGATGAACGCTACGTGCCGCAAACTGACCCTGAAAGTAATTACCTGATGGTTAAAAAGACCCTGTTTGATCCGCTGCATATCAGCGCCTCAAATATTTTCCCGGTTGATACCAGTCTCAATCCCAAAGAAGCTGCACAAAAGTATGAAGATGAAATCGAAGCTTTTTTTGATGAAGATGAATTGAGTTTTGACTTGATTTTGCTTGGCTTGGGCGATAACTCGCATACCGCATCATTATTTCCTTTTACCCCCGTTCTGCATGACAGGATTCCCGGTGTGAAAGACGTTTTTTTGCGTGATCAGCAGGTTTATCGGATTACATTGAATGCACCTTTAATCAACGAGGCCCAGCATATAGCATTTTTAGTTTACGGCGAAGGCAAGGCTATAGCAGTACACCACGTTTTGGAGGATGATGAAAACATTGAAGAATTTCCGGCACAATTAATTGAGCCTATTGTCGGGGAGGTGGAGTGGTTTTTAGATAGCGCAGCAGCGGCAATGCTGAGGCACAAATAATCGTTGCTTTATAATGAAAAAAGTGATTGAGAAATTAAAAAACTGCGGCATGCAGCACCGGCAAACGATAGTGGCTGACAGGAGAGGGTAAGGATCAAGATGCAGAAATCAAGAGACAAGAGGGATTCTATTGCCGCGCTTGTTTCACCTCCTCCGGTTTTATTGCAGTGGTTGATTTATTGCCCCAGGTATTTTTTGTATAATTAAGCACATCTGCAATTTGCTCATCAGTAAGGTAATTCAATGGCTGCATATCATCATTATATACTATGCCGTTTACTGTTACTTCACCGCTTTGCCCGTTTAATATTACAGCTATCAGGTCTTTATCCGGCTTTTTCATATAATCGGCATTAGCCAGGGGCGGATAAGTGCCTGCCTGCCCTGTGCCATCCTCCGAATGACATTTTTGGCAATACAAAGCGTATAATCCCTTTCCGCGTTCAATACTTTCAGCTAAGTTAGTTGTTTGTGTAAATGAACTTGCAGTAATTATTATTACCAGTACTGTTAAACTAAACCCAATTACTTTTAGCATATATTAAGTCTCTGAATGATTAAACGATCTTATTTATATCAAAAGGCAGCCTCCTGATGCGCTTACCGGTTGCTGCATATATTGCATTGCATAAAGCGGGAGCAAAAGAAGGTAAACCCGGTTCGCCTACACCCCTGATCACCGGCCCGCCATTGGCCAGGATATGTACTTCTACATTTGGCATTTCATTAATTCGGATCAATTGGTTATTGTTATAATTACTTTGCACGGTTTGACCTTTGTCGAAAGTTATGCCGCCTTTAACTGCCGCTGTTAATGCCATCACCGCAGCGCCCTGTACCTGTGCTTCCACGGTATCGGGATTTACTACAGTCCCGAGGTCAATTACGGCAAATACTTTTTCAATCTTGACACCGGTCCCTTTTTTTGAAACCTCCACAGCATAGCCGGCCTGCCCTGCAAAGAATTGGTATTGTGCAACGCCCCTGCCGCTGCCAGCAGGCAAAGGTTCATCCCATTTAGATACTTCCTTGAGTTTTTGTAATATATTTTTGGTGGATGATTCTTTGGTAAGCATTTGCAGGCGAAAGGCCATTGGGTCGGCTTTTGCTTTTACGGCCATCTCATCTATAAAGCATTCATGGGCAAAAGCCAGTGTAGTACTGGTCACAGCACGCCATGCAGCGAGAGGCACATGCAGGTAATGAAACACATACAGGTTCTTCATGTTTTCAATTTCATACTGCTGCTCGCTTATACCTTCCGTCATGCTGCCATCGGCCTTGGTTTTGTCAAAATCCTTGCGTCCGCTCATATTTGGCGAAATAACCTTGTGCTGGAATGCTATAGCTTTTCCATCTGCCGATAAGGCGCCTTTTAATGCAGAATAGGTCATCGGCCTGAAAGGCCCCATTTTTGTATCATCTTCCCTGGTCCAGATAACTTTTACAGGTTTACCTGTCTTCTTCGATAATTGAACGGCTTCATGTACAAAATCGGAATTTAACCGCCGGCCAAAACCACCTCCGCTGAACATCACATTAAGTTTCAGGTTTTCCGGGGGTATTCCATAAGCTTTCGGGAACTCATTCACAATGCCGCCGGGAACTTGAGTCGAGGCCCATATTTCCAATTTATTTCCGTCATGCCAATTGGCCACGCAGTTCATTGGTTCAATGGGCGAATGGGACACAACAGGCGTTTCGTAGAATGCTTCAATTTTTATAGGCGCTTCGTTATATGCCTTATCAAAATCGCCCTGCGCGTGTTGCACAGCGCCTTCTTCTTTGGCAGCATCCCGAAGGCTTTGTTCGTAATCTTTCGAGTTAAAAGTTTCATTACCCTGGTTATCCCAGTGCACAATAAGGGCTTTCCTGCCTTGCAATGCGGCCCAATAGTTTTCTGCTATTACTGCAACCCCATCCGTTTTTTGTTGCCGTATGTTTACCTGTACCGTTTCTACACTGATCACCCCTTTTACTTTTTTGGCGGCAGCATCGTCAAAACTTATCAATTTTGAACCAAATACCGGGCAGCGTTCAATAGAGGCGTACACCATTCCCGGAACAGATACATCAATGCCAAACATGGCTTTACCGGTTGATTTCAAGGGCACATCGGGCCGTGGCGAGCGTTTCCCCAATATTTTAAAGTCTTTAGGATCTTTAAGGACCGGGTTTTGAGGTACCTCAATTTTTGCAGCTGCTTCAGCCAAATCGCCGTAACCGAGGCTTTTACCACTTGGTTTATGGATAACTTTGGCATTCTCCGCATAACATTCTCCCGCAGGTACGTTCCATTGCTGGCTTGCAGCGCCAATAAGCATTGCCTTTGCTGACGCGCCCACTTTCCTTAAATTCATATAACCGCCGCGTACAGAATTGCTTCCGCCTGCAAATTGCTCGTTCCCAAATTTCTTCTCTCCCCCGGTTTGTTTAATAGTTACCTGATCGAGCGATACTTCCAGTTCTTCCGCAATTAAAGCAGGAACGGATTGAAAAGTTCCCTGGCCTAATTCGGGCCTCGGATTAAAAATGGTGATCTGTCCTGACTTTTCAATATTTACAAAAGGCGTCAGTTCGAATGGTTCAAGTTCTGATTCCCCGGTTGTACCGGCTAATTGTTCTGTCAGGGCTTCGCCTTTGGCTATCATTGATAGGCCAAGCATAAGCCCGGTGCCGGTAATACCGGTGATGCGAATAAAACTACGGCGATCTATAGTGGATGATGATTCTTTCATGGCTTCAATTTTAAATTGTTGAATGGTCCATCAATTCTGATGCGCGATGGATAGCGCTCCTTATACGCTGATAAGTTCCGCACCTGCAAAGGTTTCCGCGCATCGCCACATCAATATCTGCATCTGTCGGATGGGGTTTGTTCGTTAATAAGGCGGTCGCGCTCATAATTTGGCCGGATTGGCAGTAACCGCATTGCGGAACCTGTATTTCTATCCAGGCTTTCTGAATTGCCAAACCTGCTTTTTCATTCAATCCTTCTATTGTGGTTATTTTTTTACCCACAGCGGCAGTTACCGGGATGCTGCATGAGCGGACAGGCGTTCCGTTTAAATGTACAGTGCAGGCTCCGCATTGAGAAATGCCACACCCATATTTTGTGCCTGTTAATTGAGCCATATCCCGGATAACCCACAGCAGGGGCATATCCGGACTTGCATCCACATCGTACGATTTGTTGTTAATGTTTAACGTGATCATGATAGATAATTTAACGATTAAAAAAGGATCCGTTTAGGCATAGTAAAATTAGACAATTATTTTTTTAATAAAAAAAATAGAAGTGTAACTTATTAATGACCTTTGCTCTTTATCGCTTGCGCGATAATTTAAGAGTGGACACTCCGAACAATTATTTGCCTTCCGCAACCGCGTTTGTGGAGACTGGAGTAAAATTTTTATCGTCCGCCGATGGTTGTACACCTAATAAAAAACAAAAAAATGAATGTAACCGGTAATAAGTATTTAGCAGACTTTGGAATGGCCCAATTTTATAATTCGAATACGGTAAACTTTACCGGCCCCGCCTTGTTAGAGGTGTGTTGGTTATGAATTATAATCATTTGGTAAATAAATTTCAGATCATGAAAATTAAATTATTGTTGTCAGTGATACTTCTGGCAGCAGCCCTCATGCAAGGCTGTGTCAGCAATAAAAAGTACGCTGAATTACAAACAAATTACAACAAGTCGCTGGACACAAACCAAAAGCTGAAGCAAAGCTGGCAGGTTACCCAGCAGGAGCTTGCCGGGTCAAGGGGCCAGGTGCAGAGCCTGCAGGATCAAATTGCAACAGCAAAAACCTATGCGTCCTCTTTACAGGATGCGCTAAATAAATGTTTGGCAGGCACCAGCCAGGGAAACGTGAATATTTCAAAATTGGCCGATCAGATAACTGCTTCTGATAAATACATCCGGCACCTGGTTGAACTCAAAAATAAGAGCGACTCCCTTAACCAGATATTAACCAATAACCTTACCCGTTCACTAAGCCCGGATGAAATGAAGGATGTTAATGTAAAGGTGCTTAAGGGAGTGGTTTATATTTCGCTTTCTGATAATATGCTTTATAAATCAGGCAGTTATCAAATTTCTGATAAAGCAGGGGCAACGCTGGGTAAAATCGCAAAGATCATTAATGATTACTCGACCTATGATGTGCTGATTGAAGGTAACACAGATAATGTGCCCATATCACAGGTAAATATCCGCAATAACTGGGATTTAAGCGCCTTAAGGGCATCATCTGTGGTACAGGCATTGCAAAACACCTACAACGTTGACCCCAAACGCCTAACAGCAGGGGGACGCGGAGAATATAACCCCGTGGCCGCTAATAGTTCAGATTTCGGTAAAGCCGAAAACAGGCGTACAGAGATCATTATCACGCCAAAGCTTGATCAGTTTATGGCGCTTATCGGAAAAGACACGAAGCAATAACATTTATGATGCTTTAGGTTGCAGGTTATAAGCCGGATGAGCTTCAGATCATCTGATTTATACTTTCATTTATTTATTACGCCGCCCGGGAAACCGGGCGGCGTTTTTTGGTTATAGTGGATTGCTCTTCGAGAATCTGCAAAACACAAAAGTGCCATCAAATCAGGTTTTACTTTAAAAAACAAGACATAATAACAGGTTTTTACCGAAAATCATCCTGCAATACCTCAAAATTAAAATGGGAATGTGCTTTGTAGCCGTTATTAAGAAAGGAACACAAATGGATTCTTATTCCACCACCATAATCGATGCTGTTGAGAAGGTAAAAACAGCAGTTGTTAAAATTGAACTTTATAAAAAAGATAAAAATAAAGAAGTCCCTGCCGGAACAGGTTCCGGATTTTTATTTTCTTCCGATGGCTTTTTATTTACCAATAGCCACGTAGTGCATAACGCCGGAATTATTAAAATTAAACTTCACGATGGCAGCAGCGCATTGGCAAGCCTTATTGGTGAAGATCCGGATACCGATCTTGCTATACTCAAAATTTCCGGATCAGAATTTACCCCTGTAAAACTTGGGGACGCTGAACTATTAAAAATCGGGCAGCTCGTTATCGCCATAGGCAATCCGTTGGGATTTCAGCATACGGTAACAGCAGGTGTTGTAAGCGCTTTGGGCCGTACACTTGAAGGACAAACGGGCCGGATGATGGATAGCATGATACAAACCGATGCCGCCCTTAACCCGGGCAACTCCGGCGGGCCGCTGATAAATACCGATGGCGAGGTTGTAGGTGTTAATACGGCCACCATACGCGGCGCCCAGGGCTTATGTTTTGCCATCAGCATTACTACAGCAAAAGAGGTGGCTAACCAACTCATCAGGTTCGGAAAGGTTAAGCGTGCATATCTTGGTATAGTTATGCAGCAAATAGACCTGGTACCTAAATTAAGGACTATTCACCAACTGCAAAATAAGCAGGCATTGTTTATTTCTGACGTAGCCGACGGCAGTCCGGCGCAAAAAGCCGGCATATTAAGCGGCGACATCATTTTATCTTTTAATAACCAACTAATTGAAACGTCCGATAAGCTGTTTAAAATGTTAACCGAAGATAAAATAGGCCAGTTTCAGTATATCGGCATACTTAGAAATAATTACAAAACTGAATTCAGGATTACGCCGGTGCAGAAAAATTAAAGGAATAAATTATCATAATAATTTGTTAATAATTTTGTATTATATTTGTATAAAGAGCAATACAATGATCAGTCATCAGCAAAAGGGCAGGAAACAAGCAGGGGCAGTTAAATCGAACCGTGTTCATGCTGTTAGCCCTGTAAAAAAAACAAGGGTTACAGACGGAAGCGATATGACTTACAACCCGGAACTTGATAAATTTTCAGGGGATGAGTTCGTGCCAGAGAAATATAAAGAGGATGGAGTTCGCCTTGCCAATAGCACTTTACCCCACTCATCACGTTCTTTCAAATAGAAAGGCGTCATATTGTTTACTTGGTATGAATGATTCAAAAGTATATCTGCCATTAATTTCTGTATAAACCCCACCATAAATAAAGTACTCCCGGATTATTTCATCATATCCATGATTGATAGCGCCACGGTATAACCTCGTAGTTATCTGATTGCGCCCCTTTATAAAAATTTTCTGATCAGGATAGGCGTAGCTGAACATTCGTGCAATGTAAAATATGGTGGCAATTATCTTATCCCGGTCATTGTTATTGGTTGTTTCTTCATAATCAACCACTTCACCGCGCTTCGTACCTAATGCCAGGTTACTCGAATCGGCCACCTGCGGAAAAGCGCTGAACTTAACCAGTTTCAATAAATCACCTTTTGGGCCGCTGCTCATAAAGGAATATAGTTTATAATCAGCGGAACGCTCAATGTTGTGGTAATGGTCAATGTCCATGTTACGAAAGTATACAAAAAACTACGCATGGCTGCAGTTTTTAATTGTAGCTTAAGGTAAATTAAATGTGGACAATAAATTATAGGAGTTGAAACAGAGTGCGCCTGCCTGAGAACTAACGAAAATTGACTATCGAAAACCGTAATTTTGCCATCAGGTCAACATAAAAACATACAACATGACTTGGGTTTGCCCCAAATGTGAAAGAGAACTGGTAAAGGAAAACCAAATGCATTACTGCGCCAGGGTAAGTATCGACAGCCTGTTTAAGGGCAAGCCGGCAGAACTGGTATTGGTATTTGATAAACTGCTGGCTGAGGTGGCCGATTGGAAGGGTGTACTTGTGAGCACCACGCCTCACTGCATCGTATTTGTTCACCGCAAAACTTTCCTCGTTATCCGCCCCATGCAAAAAGTGCTCGACGTGAAGTTTTATTCCCTAACTGCCCAAACCGGTCACCCAATTATCAATAGCGCCTTGTATTCGGGTAAATATGCCAATAACGTCAGGCTGAAAACAGTAGATGAAGTGACCCAGCAAGTGTTTGGAATGATTTATCAGAGTTATAAGTTGCTTTGAGGGGTGGGCGGGTTTAAATCCTGATGTTTAGGTAGTCACAGACTACGAGCATAGCTCATCCGTAGATGGAATCTACGGACAGCAGGATCATCTTACTCCTTGGATTCGGTCTAATGAAGCTCAAGGGATCCAAGTCTACTTTTTCCCGCCAAAGTTTTATTGGAATCCCAAAAAGTATCATGATATTGAAAATTTTATATATATATATTTAAACATGCAAAATAAAAAAACCATGATAAATGTAGTGGCGATTATATTAACATTATTTAGTTGCACAAATAGGGATACAACTATTGATAAAAGTAAGCTTTTAGGTTCTGATTACCGTTTATTTCAAAATACCCCCGCATGGGAACTCGCAAAATCGGTGGAAGACGGTGATACTAATTCGATCCGTTTAGCCGCTAAAAAAAACAAGGGATTAATTGATTATAGGGAACCGGTTTATGGACAGACGCTCTTGAAAATTGCGGTTTATAATCGAAATTATAATTCAGTTAAAGCTTTGCTTGAGTCGGGGGCTGACCCCAACAAACAAGATACCCACGACAAAATGTCTGCATTAATGGTTGCTGCGGGTTTAGGTCAAGATGGGATTGTACCGCCTTATGGTAATGCTGAACCGAGATACTTAAAAATATTGCTAAAATACGGTGGTGATCCGAATGCCGGTCAAAAAGAACTTAAATTAAACGTGGACAGCACTTTTTTTACACCTTTGTTACTTGCATGCCGTTCCGGTATACTTGAGTATGTAAAAATTTTAGTGGATGCGGGTGCCGATGTTAATTTGGGTAAAGTCGGGTACAATGCTTTGGATCAAGCAACAGTTTCCGAAAACCCAAATATTGTCATGTATTTATTAGAAAAAGGAGCCGATTTTAGGCAACCACTGTACACAAATGTAAAGGGCGAAAAGAAGTATTTATTAGACGCTTTAAGCATTTGGCATTTTAAAAAAGGGTCGGAAGAATATAAAAAACAAATGGAAATAATAAAATTTTTAAGGGATAAAGGGATAAATTAGTGGATTGGCTTGAATGAAACTTTGGAGTCTTGAGTTATTTCTTTCCCTTCGAATTGAAATACAACCCGATCATTTTGGAATATAGTGAGCGATACTATTATCTATCCGAATAGCAAATACAACTTAATTGAAACTTCGTATGAGTAGATTTCGATACCGAATAATGACGCTTGCTATTTTGGTTGTTGCTGCATTTTGTTATAGACCTTTTGAGGAAGTAATAAATTATTACAACATTCCAAGCTCCCTAATATTCAACAATATCCATTATGAACTTTCTTGGAGTGCTCATCCTAATAGCACTTATTATAAGCAAGAATATGTATCCAAAGGAGAACAATTGCAACACTTTAATGATATGTTACTCATCGATTTTTCGAATAGTGACATTCCTGTTGAGGATGTGGTACAAGCTCAAATAATAAAACTTGTTGAAAGAAAGAAAACTGATATCGTATGTAATTACCAGCTTTTAAAAAACGAAAAGACTAATGAATTTATGCTTGATTTTATTATGAGTGAGGGTAGTAATAATAGGGTTACTACTGTTGAATGGAACGCTTATCATTATAAACCCCACCGCTGCCGCAAGCGTCCTCGCTTGTGGTCCGCGTTTAGATAGCCAACTATGCCGGTAAGCCAAATCAATAACCAACTCAGTATAATTTAATCCCAATTTTTTATCTTGCAATAGGCACACTTGTCAGCGGGCCACAAGCCGGGAGGCTTGCGGCAGCATTGGCCGAAACAAGTTCAGCATGGACATTTTGGGTTAGATGAATTATAATTATCAACTTTTTGAAAGTTAGCAAATCTTTGTAAATTGTTCCCTTTAACACACAATGAACAACCGTCATAAATGGAGACAAAAGGTTTACCTGACATTACAGGAAATGGATACGGTTGTTTACCTGGAATTTATCCGGAAGGCTATACAACATTTGCCCGGTGTTTTTGAGAAACCATGTTATAGCACTCCGGGCTTTTATGCGGGTAAAAAGTTATTTGCACGGATGAAAGAGGATGGCGAAACTTTGGTGGTACAAACTTATGAAAGGGAAAAATGGATAGAAACCGATCCCGAAACGTTTTTTGTTACCGACCATTACCTTAATTATGATTATATGCTGATCTCCCTTAAAACCGTTTCACCGGAGGATCTGACCAAATTATTGACGATCGCCTGGTGCAACCGCGCCACAAACAAATTGATTGAAGAATATGAGAATACCGGAAATACTAAACCACTATAAAAATGATCAAATCAACCAAAAATGCTGAACACTATACCTGGGGCGCACAATGCGAAGCCTGGCACCTGTTAAAGTCGGAGAGCTTAAGTGTGATAGAGGAACGCATGCCGCCCGGGACCAGCGAGCAGCTGCATTATCACGAGCGCGCACAGCAGGTATTTTACATATTATCAGGCACGGCAACTTTTGATATAGATGGGAAATTGAAAACTGTGGAGGCAAATCAATCCATCCATATTCCGCCAAAAACTAAGCACTTTATTCGTAATAATGGAAAAGCAGATTTGCACTTGCTGGTAATCTCCGAGCCGAGGGCGCATGGGGATAGGGTGAATGTGGCAGCCCCACCCAACCCTCCCCGGTAGGGAGGGCTTTTAGATTTGGTTTAGAGAAATTTTTTAAAGTCTCCCCTACCGGGGGAGATTTAGAGGGGGCTGAACCTTGCCCCACCCAACCCTCCCCGGTAGGGAGGGCTTTTAGATTCGTTTTAGAAAAACCTTTTTAAAGTCTCCCCAACCGGGGGAGATTTAGAGGGGGCTGGGGCTGTGGCTGAACCTCGCCGCCCATCCCCCGCCCGGGGCCATTTTAATAGTTAGTTTGTCCTTCGCGGTTACAGTTATTACTTTGCGGGTGTAGTCGGTAGCATCTTTGCCGGCGTTTATGCCGTCTTCAAATATCGTAGCTTTATAGCTGCCATCGCCTAAAAATGAAAGATCTATGGTTATTTCGCGCGGGGTCCAGTTCGTCATCGCGCCGGCGTACCAGGTAGTGCCTTTGCGGCGGGCTATGCTTACAAAATCGCCAACTTTGCCATCGAGCGCTACGGTTTGATCAAATGTTGTTGGTATGGCAGCGATAAAATCGGTGCTCTCCTGTTCGCGCATGTAAGCGGTTGGATTATCGCACAGCATTTGCAGCGGCGCTTCAAATATGGCGTACATCGCCAGCTGGTGACAGCGCGTGCCCTGGCTCATGGGATTGGAGTTTACCGGGCGGAAAGCGTCTTTTGCAGCATTGCGCATAGCCCCCGGCGTATAATCCATCGGCCCGGCAATCATGCGGATGAAGGGGATGCTTACATCAAAATCCGGTTGGTTATCGTTGCCCCATTTCATGTATTCCATGCCCTCCACGCCTTCGCAATTGATCACATTAGGATAGGTGCGCTGCATGCCGCTGGGTTTATACATGCCGTGATAATCAATAAGCATGTGGTAATTGGCGGCTATCCGTGCCAGGCTGTACAATGAGCTTACCATTTTCTGGTCGTCGCGGTCAATAAAATCTATCTTGAAACCTTTTACGCCCATCCCGGCAAACTTCGCGAATAGCGCATCCGCATCACGGGTAATGGCATACCATGTTGACCATAATATTACACCCACATTTTTCTGTTTGCCATAATCAACTATCTGTTGTACATCAAGTTTGGATTTATTCAGGTCCCCATCGTCCGACCAGCCTTCATCAATAATAATATATTCCAGTTTATTTACTGCAGCGAAATCGATGTAGTATTTATAGGTAGGCACGTTTAGACCCGCTTTAAAATCTACATGACTGACATTCCAGTCGTTCCACCAGTCCCAGGCCACCTTGCCGGGCTTTATCCACGACAGATCAGCTACGCGGGAAGGTTCAGCCAGCCTTTGCATCATGTCATTATCGGCAAGTTGCCGGTCTTCGGTGCTGATCACCACCACCCGCCAGGGGAAATTGCGCGTACCGGTGGTTTTGGCGATATAATTAGCGCGGCTTTTTACCACGTAATTAATACGCTGTAAAAATTCTTCGGTGGGGTATTTGGCAAAAACGGCATGGAGATTATTTCCTTCGCCAGGTGTGAGGTACATGCCGGGGTAATCCTGCAAATCGGCTTCAAGTATTGCAGCTTTTTTAGGGCTGCCAACATCAACCAGTACCGGCAAAAATGCCAAAGTATCCTTTTTTACCGCCGAAATGTTTACATTATTATAATGCGCCTCAAATGAAGTATTAAATTTGTCCTTATTGCGAAAACCGTTTACAAAAGGCAGGAAAGCCTTATCATCATCCTTAAAATTAAAATTGGCTTCCTCGTTTACAATAGTGATCTCCCCTTTCTTCCGTGTAAACCAGCGATAAGCCACCCCATCATTATATGCTCTGAATATAAGGCCGTAATCGCCTTTGAAGGTGATAGTGAGCTGGTTGTAATTATCCTGTACCTTATCTTTCTTGTAGATGGGCGTATTGATTATTTGATTTACCGATGATGCTGCGGCTTTTTTGATTATCGCATTTTTGCCAAATACTTCGCCATTATCCAGCGTGATAGAAATTTCGGAAGGCATGATCACGTCTGTTTCTTCGTGCGTTACCGACCAGTTGAGGACCGTGCCGGCAGTAATAGTTAAACTGATCTTGCCATCAGGGGATTTTACAATATAAGTTTTACTTTTTTGAGCCAAAACTACAGAAAGTGGCGCAACAATAAACAGCAGCAATAAAATCCTGAATTTCATTTGATAAATATTTGGTTTTGAGGGATCGTTTATAAACAGCCTAAGCTAAATAAAATCCCGGGAAAAAATACTGTATTTAATTAAAAAATCCCAAGCTTTTAAAGAACTTTTGCTTATTTTGCAATGACTTAAGTAATGCTGTCCGTTGCATGGCGCACATCTACTCACCCCGACATCGCTGCGCTCGTCGACCCTCTCTTTTGCAGGCAAAAAAGAGGGTGAAAACTGCTTTTTTTCCTCTTTACCGCTTGCGGTAGAGAGGGTGATCCAGCGAAGCGTAGATCGGGTGAGTAAAATTAGGCGATTCCCTTAAGTAAACGACATTGAATGACCCAATGACTAACAAATGGCAGAACCTGTAGATTATAGTGATGAAAGTATCCGTTCGCTGGATTGGAAAGAACATATCCGCCTGCGGCCCGGGATGTATATTGGCAAACTGGGCGATGGCTCGGCTTATGATGACGGCGTATATGTTTTACTGAAAGAGATCATTGACAACTCGATCGACGAGTTTGTGATGGGCGCCGGCAAAACCATCGAGGTAAGCATGAGCGAGCATAAAGTATCTGTGCGCGATTACGGGCGGGGCATACCACTGGGCAAGGTGATAGATTGCGTATCAAAAATAAATACCGGGGGCAAGTACGATAGCAAGGCGTTTCAAAAATCGGTAGGATTAAACGGTGTAGGTTCGAAAGCGGTAAATGCGCTTTCTAATTCATTTGTTGTACAATCCTATCGCGATGGGCGTACAAAGCAGGCCGAATTTGAGAAGGGTGAATTGGTACGTAATGAGCCCGAAAAGGATACCACCCAGCGTAATGGCACGGTCATAAATTTCATCCCGGATGATACCATATTCAGGCATTACCGTTTTATCCCTGAATTTGTGGAGAGCATGATCTGGAATTATGTGTTCCTCAATTCCGGCCTTACCATAAATTTTAACGGGCAAAAATACTTTTCGGAGCGTGGGCTTTACGATTTGCTAAACCGTAATTCGGACACCGAAACTATGCGCTATCCAATCATCCATTTAAAAGGGGACGACATAGAGATAGCAATGACCCACGGCCAGCAATACGGCGAAGAATATTACTCTTTTGTAAACGGGCAGCATACTACGCAGGGCGGCACGCACCAGGCTGCATTCCGCGAAGCGGTGGTTAAAACGATTAAGGAGTTTTATAAAAAAGATTTTGACGCATCGGATATACGTGCGTCAATAGTTGCGGCAATTGCCATTAAGGTACAGGAGCCGGTATTCGAATCGCAAACCAAAACAAAACTGGGTTCTCAAAATATTGCCCCGGAAGGGCCGTCAGTTCGTGGCTTTATTAATGATTTTGTTAAGAAGGAATTGGATAATTACCTGCATAAAAACCCATCTGTTGCCGATGCTTTATTAAAACGCATTTTGCAGTCGGAAAGGGAGCGTAAAGACATTGCTGGTATAAAAAAACTGGCCAATGAGCGGGCAAAAAAAGCATCGCTGCATAACCGCAAGCTGCGCGACTGCAAGGTGCATTTTGATGAAACACACGAACGCCACCAGGATACGACATTGTTCATAACCGAAGGGGATTCGGCGAGTGGGTCGATCACGAAATCGAGGGATGTTATGACGCAGGCGGTTTTCAGTTTGAAAGGCAAGCCCTTAAATTGTTATGGCCTTACCAAAAAAGTAGTTTATGAAAATGAGGAATTTAACCTATTGCAGCACGCGCTGAACATTGAGGATGGGTTAGACGATTTACGGTACAACAACATCGTTATAGCTACAGATGCCGATGTTGATGGTATGCACATACGGCTTTTGCTGATGACTTTCTTCCTCCAGTTTTTCCCCGACCTGGTAAAAGCCGGCCACGTTTTCATCCTGCAAACGCCATTATTTCGCGTACGCAACAAAAAAGAAACCATATACTGCTATAGCGATGAAGAAAGGCGCAATGCCATTGCCAAATTAGGCTCGAAGCCCGAGATTACCCGCTTTAAAGGATTAGGCGAAATATCACCTGATGAGTTTGGATTATTTATAGGTAAAGACATCCGCCTTGATCCGGTTATCCTGAAAGATGCAAACATCAAAGGCCTGCTCGAATATTATATGGGTAAAAATACGCCTGCCCGTCAGCTGCACATTGTAAATAATTTAAGGGTTGAAAAGGATGATGAAAGCATTAACCCGCTGGTGGCTGAAGATGTAGAAAGCGTGAGTTTGCCGGTGGCGGTGTGATATTAGATTTGACAACTTTTTGAAAGTTGTCAAATCTTCCAGGAGTCATCCATAAATAAAAATATTAAGCCGAATGCTGATAATGGTAGGGCTTTAAATTAAGCTCCTTAGTTTTTTCTGCAGCTAAGTGCAAATTAAATTTTGTCTGTAAGTTAGCCCAAATATCGGCAGTCCCACCAAATACTTTGGCAATCCTGAAAGACATTTCCGGCGTAATATCCGATTTTTCATGAATAATTTTATTAAGGCTTTGGCGCGATATGCCTAACATTTTTGCCGCTTCGGTAACTGTCAGTTCATTTGCAGCAATTACCTCCTCACGTAAAATTTCACCGGGGTGGATGTATCTCATTTGTCTTTTCATGGTATCTTTTTAATGATAATCAATATAGTCAACATCGTAAGCATGTTGTCCGTCAAACCGAAATATGATACGATATTTTACCGACCACATGTATGAGCATTTGCTTGATGTAAGTGATACCGTCTATTTATTAAAAGATGGAAGGACACATTTAACAAAAACTATTCAGGATTTGGATGATTTGGGATATGTGAGGTTGTAAATCTCTAAATTGCACCGTGGTAGAGACGCGATGCATCGCGTCTCTACGATATGTTTATTACAAATCTTTCCTTACCGAAAATGTGTAAATGATCTTGTATCATTTTGTTCGGATTGTGCAATAAAGACTGCATAGTAACTATAATGTTTGCCTTGAAGTTTCAAACGGCGGCAAAAAATAATTTCTTGGTTTCGTAAAAGAAAGCTATATTTAAATGTCCAATAAAAACCAACATTATATTTTTAAGAAGGGTCATCCTTCTATATAACTTAAGTTATTTTTGCCGAAACGTCAGTTGCAGCTTCTTTCGGACTTCCGGACTTTACCGACTTTCGGACTAACATAAAACTATTTCATTTTTTCCATAGTACTATTTGCCGGCTCATCCGACTATTGGACAAATAATTCTTAACAAATTATGAAAAAGATACTTTTAGCGGCAGCAATTTTTTTCTTTTCTTTTCAAACTATTGCTTACTGCCAAACCGGCGCTGATGTAATTGCAGGTGCGGTTTCAAAACTTAAAACATTGTTAACTGATCGTATCAGCGAAAAAGCTTTCCTGCAATTTGACAGGCCTTACCCCTATTATGTGGTGGGCGACGTAGTTTATTTTAAAGCATACGTTACCATGGGCGAACGGCATGAGCCCACAACTATAAGCGGGATTTTACATGTCGACCTGATTGATAAAAATGACGTTTTGATGCAGTCTATACCGCTTCAGCTTACCGGCGGGACGGGCTTTGGCGATTTTGCTTTGCCGGATACTTTACAAAAGGGGAGCTACAGGATAAGGGCCTATACGGAATGGATGCGGAATGACAAAATCCCCTATTTCTTCGACCAATATATTTCAGTGAGTTCGGTCAATGATGCCGACAGGATTGCAGAAAACACCACACAAGGGTTAAAGCCAAGCCTGCGGTTTTTTCCGGAAGGAGGAAATATCGTAACGGATGTGCCCTCAAGGGTTGCTTTTAAAGCCATAGGCCCCAATGGCTTGGGCATAACTGTTAAAGGCGTGGTTGTTGATGATGAACATAAAGAGGTGGCAAAAATTAATTCGGCGCATTTGGGTATGGGTGCATTTGATTTTATCCCCGAGGAGGGCCGGACTTATAAAGCAATGGTGACCTTTAACGACGGATCACAAAGCAGCATCGACCTGCCCGCCACCGAACCTAAGGGAATTACACTAACGGCCAGTACCCGCGATCCCTCAAAGCTATCTATAGAAATAAGGGCTAACCGTGCTTATTACCAGGAGAACAAGGATAAACAGCTAAATTTACTCATTTATTATTCAGGTGCACTAAAGAGGTATACACCAAAACTGGATAGTGAGGTGATTGGTCTTGATTTACCGGCAAACACTTTTCCAACCGGTGTGGTGCAGGTGACCTTGCTGTCGGGAACCGGTGAACCGTTGAACGAGCGGCTTGCATTTATTCAAAACCCCGATTTGTTAAATCTCGCAATCACAGCCTATAAGCCTTCATTTGCTCTACGGGAAAATGTACAGCTAAACTTGAATGCCAAAGACAAAGATGGCATGCCTGTAATTGGTAATTTTTCGGTGTCAGTTGTTGATGAAAGCAAAATTTTAGTTGATGAAACTGCCGAAAACACGATATTATCGTATCTTTTGCTAAGCTCGGCTGTAAAAGGTTATATTGAAAGGCCGAATTTTTATTTTTCAAATGTCACCAAAGAGACGCGGGCTGACCTTGATATGCTGATGCTTACCCAGGGTTACCGCCGTTTTACATGGAAAGAGCTGGAAAAGGACACTTCCTCTGTTACGGCGATTGCTTATACGCCCGAAAGAGGGATCGATATTTCGGGAACACTGAAAACAAAATCAGGAGCGCCCATTGCAGATTGCGTACTTACCTTGATCCCGCAGGCGGGCGGGGGCGTTCAGACCCAGACAACAGATCGCGGGGGTAAATTTCGCTTTTCAATTGTGGATAATTCGGCGGGAGCGAAGTTTATTTTGAAAGCGATTTCTCCGGCTGGGAAACATGGGGTACTGACCCTGGATAAGCCTATACAGGGGCCTGTTATAACGATGTGGAATCCAATCGCTACCAGGTATAATGCGAATGCTGATATACTTGCATCTTTTCAAAACAATCAAAGTCAGGGCGTTGTGATTGCCAGCATGGAGTCAGCAAAGGAATTAAAACCAGTTAAAGTTATGGGCGCCACGGACAACTACAAGTCATCCAATTTAGGCGGCGCCGGGCATGCCGACCAGGTAATTTTGGGAGATGCTTTTAAAAACGCGCCTACACTTTCAATCGGGCTAAACGGGCTTGCCCATGGCGTCATATTTAATGGAGGCGCCCCTGCTTTACAAACCGGCATGACTATTTCCGGTGCGGGTGGGGGATCTGAATCTTTAGAACCTATGCTTGTAGTTGTTGATGGTACAGAGGTGGGGCAAGGCGTTAATATTGATACTTATAATCCCGGCTCGGTTGAAACTGTTGAAATTTTAAAAGGGGGTAATGCCGCCATTTACGGCATGGCCGGCGGTCAGGGTGTTATGGTGATCACCACCAGGCAGGGCGGTGTGAGCGAGCAAATTGTAAGCACTGAAATGTCGCCTGGCATTTTTTCAATCGAGCCAAAAGGTTTTTATAAGGCAAGGGAATTTTATTCGCCGCGGTACGATGCCAATCAGTCGGCAAATAAGCTTCCTGATCAGCGCGCCACCATTTTCTGGAAACCTGATGTTATAACAGATACAGGCGGAAATGCAACATTTAACTTTTTCAATGCTGACAGCAAGGGAACGTACCGGGTAGAAGTGGAAGGTTTTGACAGCAAGGGCAATTTAGGCATGCAAGTGTTCAGGTATAAAGTTGAATGATCAATAATTTCATTTAAAGGAATTCGACTTAAAAACAAAGCTGTAAGCCCCTTGGTCTTACAGCTTTGTTTTTATTTTGAGTTGTTATCTTTAACAGGGATTATGCAGCCCAAAATATTTTAATTTCCATATAGTACTATTTGCTCTTTCATTCGACTATTGGCAGATGTATATTTATAGGCATACAATCGGGCTATAAACCAGGTTGTGCCGATTTTTAACCTTAAAAAAATTACGATATGAACCGGACCTTTTTCACAATAAAATTTATATTCATCGCGATATGTTATTGTTCCTTCGCCTGGTGCCAGGATAATAATATTCCGTCAAAAATCATTACTGCCAAACTCGCATCATTTTTAGCAGATCGTCCAACGGAAAAAGCTTACCTGCAATTTGATAAACCTTATTATGCCGCTGGTGATACGATGTACTTTAAAGCCTATGTAACAAAAGGCGAAGAACACCAGTTAAGCGACATTAGCGGCGTTTTGCATGTGGATTTGATAAACACAAAAGATAAGATCGACCAATCCTTAAAACTGCAATTGGATAGCGGCATAGCCTGGGGGGATTTTGCCCTGCCTGATTCCCTTCCGCCGGGGAATTACCGGGTAAGGGCCTATACCCAATGGATGCGCAATGAAGGTGGGGGCGCCTTTTTTTATCAAACGATCACTGTTGCTTCCATAACGAATAATAAAATACCTGAAAGCATAGCCAGGCATCCCGCACAGACGATGAATAACAAAGCCGATCTCCAATTCTTCCCCGAAGGAGGCAATTTGGTTTCAGGCATTCAGTCAAAAGTGGCATTTAAAGCCATCGGCACAAACGGGCTGGGCATCAGCGTAAAAGGAGTGGTAATGGATAACGGGAACAATGAAGTTTGCACATTCTCATCTGTACATCTGGGCATGGGATATTTTTATCTTGAGCCCCGGGAAGGCAAAACCTATAAAGCACAGCTAACTTATGCCAACGGGGAGCAAAGCACGGTCAATCTGCCAAATCCTGTTTCAAAAGGAATAGTTTTATCGATTAATAACGACTCGATCCCCAAAGCATCGGTGACGATAGCCGCCAGCGCGGCTTATTACCAGGAAAACCGTAAAAGGGATTTTACCTTACTCATTTATTCGGGCGGTATCGCCACAACCGTTACCTGCAAACTCGATAGCCCGGTAATTACCATGTTTATTTTAAAGCGGCGCCTGCACACAGGTATTGCTACTGTAACCTTGTTTTTACCAACCGGTGAGTCCTTGTGCGAGCGTTTGCTGTTCGTACAAAATTACGACCAGCTTAACCTGGGGGTAAGCAGTGATAAAGCGGTGTATGCCAAAAGAGAAAAAGTAAACATAAATCTGAATGCAATCAACCGGGCCGGCAACCCGGCTGAAGGTCATTTCTCGGTATCGGTAACGGATGAAAGCAAAGTCCCTATAGATGAGAATGCGGAGAACACCATTATATCAAACCTGCTGCTCACATCGGACCTGCAAGGCTATGTGGAACAGCCCAACTATTATTTTGCCGATACAAGCGCAGACGCCCGCAAAAATCTGGATGTACTGATGCTCACCCAGGGCTACCGCCGTTTTACCTGGAAACAGGTGCTTGACAATAATTATCCCCCGATAGTTTTTCAGCCCGAAAAAGCATTAGAGATCAGCGGCATGGTAAAAAGCCTGTTTGGTAAGCCGATCAATAAAGGGACAATTACCCTGCTGCCATCCAAAGGCGGCCCGTTATTGAGCAGCCTGTCGGATGATAAAGGCATATTCCATTTTTCGAACCTTGTTTTTAATGATACCACGCATTTTGTTTTAAGCGCTGTAAATGCAAAAGGCCGAAACTCCACAAAGATCACTTATTTTATGGATAAGCCTGCCCCCCTAATTCCGGCAAACCAATTGCAAAATACTCAAACAGTTCCGGATACCGCGTTAGCGGCATTTGTTGAAAATGACAAATTACAGCAGCGCGAGCTTTTAAACTATGGCCACGCAAAGGGTATAATGTTAAAGGAAGTGAAGATAAAGGACAAAAAATTGGATGATCAATACAAAACACAAAGTTTAGCCGGGGCCGGCCATGCCGACCAGGTGATGCATGCTGATGAAATAGGAAGAATACAAGGGCCGCTCGCTATGAGTTTAGACGGGAGATTACGGGGAGTTAAGTTTATACCGTATGGCGTTGGGAAAGTTCCTGTTTTAACAATTAATACGACTGCACAGCTTGGCGCTAATGCGGTTCAGCCAATGCTTGTAATTATTGATGGCGCGGAAGGCGGCGATATTAACGCTTTAAATGCAAGTGACGTGGAAACTGTGGAAGTACTAAGATATGCAAGCGCCGTTATATATGGCATGGATGGCGGCAATGGTGTGCTTGTTATTACCACAAAACAAGGCGGAATGGATCCAAAGGATATTGCATCCATCGGTGTTTTACCAATTGCGCCGATGGGCTTTTATAAAGCAAGGGAATTTTATTCGCCAAAATATGTTAATACAATTTTGGTTGGTAAACAGCGCGATTTCCGCTCAACCATATATTGGAAGCCGGAGATAAAAACCGATAAAGACGGCAATGCCTCATTTGATTATTATAATGCCGATGGAACCGGCACCTATAAGGTAGTTGTTGAAGGCATTGATGATAAGGGCAATATAGGCCGGCAGGTGTATTGGTATAAAGTGGAGTAATTAACATGAAGCGAATAGTTTTTGCACAATTATTATTAATTACCGGGTGGTGTGGTTCCACAGCTTACGGCCAGGGTAACGATGCGTCAAAAAGCATCATTTCCAAACTAACGTCATTTTCGGCAAATCGTACAACGGAAAGGGCCTATCTGCAATTTGATAAACCTTATTATGCCGCCGGTGACACCATTTATTTTAAAGCCTATGTTACCGAAGGGGAACAGCACCGGCTAAGCGGGTTAAGCGGCGTTTTACATGTAGATTTGATCAATACAAAAGATAAGACCGACCAGTCCTTAAAACTGCAATTGGATAGCGGCATAGCCTGGGGGGATTTTGCCCTGCCTGATTCCCTTCCGCCGGGGAATTACCGGGTAAGGGCCTATACCCAATGGATGCGCAATGAAGGTGGGGGCGCCTTTTTTTATCAAACGATCACTGTTGCTTCCATAACGAATAATAAAATACCTGAAAGCATAGCCAGGCATCCCGCACAGACGATGAATAACAAAGCCGATCTCCAATTCTTCCCCGAAGGAGGCAATTTGGTTTCAGGCATTCAGTCAAAAGTGGCATTTAAAGCCATCGGCACAAACGGGCTGGGCATCAGCGTAAAAGGAGTGGTAATGGATAACGGGAACAATGAAGTTTGCACATTCTCATCTGTACATCTGGGCATGGGATATTTTTATCTTGAGCCCCGGGAAGGCAAAACCTATAAAGCACAGCTAACTTATGCCAACGGGGAGCAAAGCACGGTCAATCTGCCAAATCCTGTTTCAAAAGGAATAGTTTTGTCAATAAATAATGATTCAGTTCCCGAAGCATCGGTAAGGATAATGGCAAATCACGCTTACTACGTTGAAAACCGGGATAAGAATTATACCCTTGTCATTTATTCAGGCGGTACCGCTACAACAGTAACCTGTAAACTGGATAGCCCGGTGATTACCATGTATATTTTAAAACGGCGCCCGCATACCGGTGTTGCCACTGTAACCTTATTTTCACCAACCGGTGAACCTTTGTGTGAGCGTTTACTGTTCATACAAAACTACGATCAGCTTAACCTGGGGGTAAGCAGCGATAAAGCGGTGTATGCCAAAAGAGAAAAAGTAAACATAAATCTGAATGTAATGAACCGGGCCGGCAACCCGGCTGAAGGTCATTTCTCGGTATCGGTAACCGATGAAAGCAAAGTCCCTGTGGATGAGAATGCGGAGAACACCATTATATCAAACCTGCTGCTCACATCCGGCCTGAAAGGCTATGTGGAACAACCCAACTATTATTTTGCCGATACAAGCGCAGACGCCGGCAAAAACCTGGATGTGCTGATGCTGACCCAGGGCTACCGCCGCTTTGAATGGAAACAGGTGCTTGATAATAATTATCCCCCTATAGCTTTTCAGCCCGAAAAAGCGTTAGAAATCAGCGGCATGGTAAAAAGCCTGTTTGGTAAGCCAATAGCTAAGGGAACAATTACCCTGCTGCCCGTTAAAGGCGGCCCGTTATTGAGCACCGTATCGAATGATAAAGGCATATTCCATTTTTCGAACCTTGTTTTTAATGATACCACGCATTTTGTTTTAAGCGCTGTAAATGCAAAAGGCCGAAACTCCACAAAGATCACTTATTTTATGGATAAGCCTGCCCCCCTAATTCCGGCAAACCAATTGCAAAATACTCAAACAGTTCCGGATACCGCGTTAGCGGCATTTGTTGAAAATGACAAATTACAGCAGCGCGAGCTTTTAAACTATGGCCACGCAAAAGGTATAATGTTAAAGGAAGTGAAGATAAAGGACAAAAAATTGGACGATCAATATAAAACACAAAGCTTAGCCGGCGCAGGCCATGCCGACGAGGTTATGCATGCTGATGAAATAGAGAGAATTGGAGGGCCACTCTCCATGAGTTTAGATGGGAGATTACGAGGTGTTGGATTTATGAGGGACCCCACTGGGGGAGCATTTGCTTTTTTAAGGGCGCCACCAGGTGATGGCCCTATGTTAGTTGTAGTAGATGGAGTGGAAGAGAATGCACCATATGACCTTAACCAAATCCCTTCATCACAAATAGAAACCATTGAGGTATTAAGATTTGCAAGTGCGAGCATCTATGGGATGGGGGGCGGTAATGGTGTGCTTGTTATTACCACAAAACAAGGCGGAGGAAGTAATATTAAAGACATTGCTTCCATTGGTATTTTACCAATAGCGCCGATTGGTTTTTATAAGGCGAGGCAATTTTATTCGCCAAAGTATGATAATACAGCGTTGGTTAGTAAACAGCGTGATTTTCGCTCAACCATATATTGGAAACCGGAGATAAAAACCGATAAGGATGGCAATGCATCATTTGAGTATTATAATGCCGATGGTACTGGCACCTATAAAGTAGTTGTTGAAGGCGTTGATAACAAAGGCAATATAGGCAGGCAGGTGTACAGGTATAAGGTTCAATAAAACTTGAGGTGAAAGCTGAAACAACGATTTTCAAATGGGAAAATATAATGAACCAGAAGTACTTTTTAACTAATCTCTGATCTCTAACCTCTTATCTCTAAGACACCATGTTCAGGACCCTGTTTTTAATAATCTTATTACCACTTGGCTGCTTTGGGCAATTCACCATCTCAGGCAGGGTATTAAACCAGTCTGATACCAAACCTTTAGCCAACGCAAGCGTGTTTTTGAGCAATGCCACCATTGGAAGTAAAACAGCCAATGACGGCACTTTTACGCTGCATAATGTAAAACCCGGCAAATATGACTTGGTGGTGTCTATTATAGGTTTTGAAACCTATGATCAAACAATAATTGTGGAGAACAGTAATATGACCTTGCCTGATATCACTATATTTCCTAAAACAATCGCATTAAAAGAAGTAACTGTAAAATACCATGCCGATCCCAATAGGGAAAATTATTTAAACTGGTTTAAGAATGAATTTTTAGGAACATCGGACATAGCAAAAGAATGTAAAATACTAAACCCGGAGGCGCTTGATTTTAGCTATGACGAGGACGCCCATAAGCTTACCGCCTCCTCGTATGATTATTTACAAATTGAAAACGATGCCCTGGGATACAGGATAAAATACTTGATTACTGATTTTTCCTTAGAAAATAAAGATGCTGATGAAAAGAAAGTTTATTATAAAGGGCCGGTTTTATTTGAAGCGTTAAAAGGAAGTCCATCTAAGGAACGGCAATGGAAAAGAAACAGGCAGGAGGTGTATGAAAACTCGCCGATGCATTTTTTGCGTGCAGCACTAAGCAACCGCTTAGCAAAAGAAGGCTTCAGGGTACAGGGAGTTGTTTATACTAACCCCGAACGGCCTGCCGACAGCCTGATCAACACAAAAATTGAATTTTATAAGGATCTAAAATCGCGAAACAAAATAGAGGATGATTCATTGTCCTATTGGGTTAAAAAATCCAAACTTCCCAAACTGCTAAAAAAAGTGCGACCTGCCGCTTTAAATAAAAAAAGTATAATACAGGATACAGGCCAACCGGGACAGTATGCACTAGGATATAAAAGTGACGCATTACTTATTGCGTATAACAGAAACCATCATTTTCATGTAAACGACAACACAGATTATTTATATAACGCCGGTAATACTGAAAATACTTTAATAAGGTTTAATGAACCTTTAGCTTTTTTCTACAGTAACGGTGTGATAACTAACCCCTATAGCGTGATATATTATGGCGTATGGGGCAGAAACCGGGTGGCTGGCCTTTTGCCGATAGATTATGAAGCGCCGCAAAATTCAATTCAGCCTCAACAAGAAAACTTTTCGGCACATCTTGACTCGGCAGTAGAAAAATACCTGGCCGTCCTCCAGGCCGAAAAAGCATATCTTCAATTCGACAAGCCTTATTATGCCGCAGGCGATACCATTTACTTTAAAGCATATGTAACTAAGGGTGAACAGCACCGGCTAAGTGATTTAAGCGGTGTTTTGCATGTCGATCTGATCAATACAGCTAGTACAATTGATCAATCCATAAAACTACAGCTTGACAGCGGCATAGCCTGGGGTGATTTTGCCCTGCCCGATTCACTGCCAAAAGGAAATTACAGGGTGAGGGCCTATACCCGATGGATGCGCAACGAAGGCGATGCAGGATTTTTTGATAAGATAATCCCTGTCGGGTCATTAAAAACCGCAAAGATACCTGAAAGCCTGGTTAAACAACCGGTAACGGCTACCCTCAAACCAAACATACAATTTTTCCCCGAAGGCGGCAGCCTGGTAGCGGGTGTACGCTCAAAAGTGGCATTTAAAGCTATCGGAACAAACGGGCTGGGCATCGGTGTAAAAGGAACGATTGTGGACAATGAAAACAATCGGACAACCACATTTACATCAGCACATTTAGGCATGGGCTATTTTTATTTAGATCCCAAAGAAGGAAAAACTTATACCGCCAAAATAAGCTACTCAAATGGAAAGGACGATATGATCAGTTTGCCAAAGCCCGAAACGAACGGGCTGATTTTATCGGTTAATAACGATGCCCTGGCTGGAGCACAAATAAGGATAGAAGCGAACAAAGAATATTATCAAAAGAACAGGAATAAAGACTATACGCTTGTAATTTATTCGGGAGGATCAATTACCACGATAAACTGTAAGCTGGATAGCCCTGCAATAAAACTTGACATTTTAAAAAGCAAATTGCATACTGGCGTTGCTGCCGTTACCATTTTCTCATCAAATAACGAACCGTTATGCGAACGCCTGTTATTCATCCAGAATTACGACCAACTGAATGTCAATATCAGCAGCAATAAAAACAGCTATGCCAGAAGGGAAAAAGTAGACATCCGGCTCGATGCGCTCGACCGTAATGGTTCAACAGGTGAAAGGCATTTTTCGGCAGCAGTGATCAATGAAAGTTTGGCGCCGGAAAATGAAACCAATGGAGACAATATCTTATCTTATTTATTGCTGAGTTCAGATTTGAAAGGCTATATCGAGCAGCCAAACTATTACTTCTCGGACACGAGCGAAACGGCAAGGAAAGACCTGGATGTGCTGATGCTTACACAAGGCTACCGCAGGTTTACCTGGCAACAGGTATTAGACAGCACAAAACAAGCCCTTTCCTACCAACCTGAAAAAGGAATTGAGATTGCCGGGCAAGTAAAAAGCATGTTTAATAACCTTTTAACGAACGGAACGATCACTCTTATCCCATCTAAGGGCGGCCCGGTTTTAAGCAGCACAACCGATGACAAAGGCATGTTCCATTTTTCAAACCTTGTTTTTACAGATACTGCACATTTTGTATTAAGCGCGGTAAATGCTAAAGGGAAAAATTCTACTAAAATCATCTGGTTTAATAACAACAGAGATTGGCCGGTAGTGCAACCAAATCAGCAACAGGTGGTAAAACAAATTACCGATGCAGGAATGGCTGTATATATTGAAAATGACAAATTGCAACATCAGGAGGTATTAAACTTTGGCAATGGTAAAGGGATAATGCTTAAGGAAGTGAAGATAAAGGATAAGAAACCCGATGATCAATACCGGACGCAAAGTTTAGCAGGCGCGGGACATGCTGACCAGGTTGTTCATAGCGTCGAATTAGGTTATGGGCCGCTTATAAGTAAGTTAAATGGCTTATTAAGAGGAGTAACCTTTGTAAGGGACACGCCTTATTTAACGCTTAGCCTAATGAATGCTGTGGGCAAGAACCTACCGCACAAAATGCTCGTTATTTTAGATGGTGTTGAAAATGGTGATTTTGGCGGGTTACAGACGACTGATGTTGAAACCGTTGAAGTATTAAGATATGCAAGCACTGCAATATATGGTATGGAAGGCGGTGGCGGCGTTTTAATTATTACCACCGCTCGAAGCAGGAGGCTTGATCCAAAAGATATTGCTTCAATTGGAATTTTACCGATAGCCCCGGTGGGTTTTTATAAGGCGCGGGAGTTTTACTCGCCAAAATACGATAATACAACTTTGGTTAGTAAACAACATGATTTTCGGTCAACCATATATTGGAAGCCTGAAATACAAACCGATAAAAATGGCAATGCTTCATTTGATTATTTTAACGCCGATGGAACCGGCACCTATAGGGTAGTTGTTGAGGGCATTGATAACAAAGGCAATATAGGCAGGCAGGTGTACAGGTATAAGGTGGAGTAAAAGACGAGGTGAAAAGTGAAAAGTGAAAAGTGAAAAGTGAAAGGCGAAAGGTGAAAGGCAAAAGGTGAAAGGCGAAAGGTGAAAAGTGAAAGGTGAAAGGTGGTGAAAGAATGTATGGAGTGACACAACGCAATAGTAGGGGATCTATTGAACTCGCAAAGCACAAAAATCATGGTTAACAAGGGTTAACACAATTTATGGTTAACATCGTTGTATATACCTGTTAATAAGCTAATTAAATGGTTTACTTTAAAAAAATCATGGTTTACACTTTTTCGGTGTTGGATTTGTTTTTTCACTTAAAAATCACATTGAGGTTTTTTTAGTCAAAAGTAAGCGCTGTCTTGGCTCTTGATTCTTGACACTTGACTCTTGGTTCTTGCCCCCCTAAAACCTTCTTCCTAAAATAATCTTAAATATGCCTTTGTCGGTGCTGTTTGTAAAGCCGAGGCCATAACCGGCATTAAATTCCCAGTTAGGGTCCCAATTCAGGTCAGTCGCAATAAAAAGCTGGTGCTGCTGCAATTGGTAAGGATCATAGTGAAAAAATGGCCCGGTACTGCCGTAATACTCTAATCCTAATGCCACAACTTTGGTAACATCATAACTCCATTTTACATTCGGCGAAAAAATAAGGCCCCGGTTCGCATCAGGCCCTGCAAAACTTTGGTCAAGCGTTGGGTTGATGGAAAAGTAATTCTTCCCCCATTTTTTATCGATGATCGGCCTGATCTCCAGTGTTTCGGTATTGGCAGAAAAGGCTGCCTTTTGAAAGCCAAACTCCAGGGATAAACTCACGCCGACCGGCCATTTCCAGCTTTCCGGGGCAGCAACCCGCGGACGTATGTGCGAGCCAACATAGGCGGTACGCCCGCCGCTGCCAATACTGTTAAAAAAATAGAAGCCGGTTTCAAACCACGGCGTCCAGCCATGGGTTATCTCAATGGTTTCATGTTCTTCATCATTGGTTGGCAACATACCATCCACAATGGCTTTACTGCCGTTAGATGTATAATTACTGTGCAGCTCGACCATGGTATGCCCCGCTTCAACCGTTTCTGATCCATAAACCTGTATCTCGTAATTGTCCTGGGCTTTGAGGCCGGTACAGGCAATTAAAAACAGGGTGCTTAACAGTAAAGATTTAACCATAAAAATCCGTTTTCAAATAATTATAAAAGTATAGCCATAATTTGAGAAAATACTGAAGAATGCTGCACCCAACAGATATGTTACCAAGCTGGCCGATGGGCTATGTTATCATTTTAAGAAAATCCCATCGGGGTTTAAGGTCGGTAGAAAGATAGCAAAGCGGGAAATACCGTGCCATCGGTACGGAACTTCGCCACGTTGCGTACCGATGGCACTCTAAAATGTTCTACAATGCATTTCTACCGACCTTTAGCACCTAACGGCGCTATTTAAAATGGCGTTATTTGTTAGTTTAAGATTACTTAGTCACAAGATACACTTGACCAAGTGTCTTAAACCGAGTTTCTTTGTTTATAAAATCAGGAAGAAGGTTTTCCTGTGGATAATCTAAAAATGAACGGATGATCTTAAAATTAGCATGGGTTTTTATAAGGTAATCCATCGATTGCTGATTAATGTAAAAAATCGCAGTCGGGTTAGGTTTAAGGCTGTCGAATCCCGCTATTGGCATAATATCAACCGGCCTTTTACAGTAAAACTGGAAAATGTTATTTTCAGCATTTACCACATACAAAGGAGAGTGATCAAAAACTTCCTGATTTACAAATTTTGCCGCCGCTATCTGTCCCCTGTAAGGCACAATCTCATTATAGAAAACAGTATTAACATAAAACCCGGCAAATAAAGCCGCAGCACAGTTTAAAAAGAAAACCCTCTTATGCGATTCCTTGATTTTAATGGATACAAAAGCAACAATAACCCCAAACAGTATAATATCAGCGATAAAAAATAGTTCATTTACCGGTTTTAAAAAGTAGTTGACCAGTATTACCGCGACAGGCAATAATATCACAAATATCCACTGCCCCATCAGCCTGCATTTTGCTCCAAATTTGCTTAGTTGATTAAAACAAATGGGCGCTGTTACGATAGCAAATAAAGGAAACACCGCATTGGTATAAAACGGCAGCTGAAATCGCGATATTGAAAAAAGCAGGAGTAACAATAATCCTCCGCTTAGTGCATAATATTCCGCCTGTTTTTTTTGTCGGATTATTGCCTTTATGTTTTTAAAAACCGCATAATAAAATAAAAGGCACCAGGGGGCAAAGGCCCATAGCAGGGTGTGCAGGTAAAAAAATACGCTGCCTGTTGTTTTGCGGGTGATCGGTCCGTTGTTTACAAACCGGCCAAACTGGCTGTCCCACAAAAACCATTTTACCCCCGAAACATGATGCATCCCAAAAACTGTTTTTTCGGGGTGAAGGTCAAACTGTATGTACAAAGCATAAAACTCGGGTAAAGTGAAGATGAATGTGAGAACCAACAGCCATAACCACTTAAATTGCAACAAGTGTTTTAACTTTTTTTGAAACAGCAAATGCCCGAGCAAGCTGCCATAGATGGCTGTTGTAACAAATATGCCTTTGGTCATTATGGCAAATGCGGTAAGCAATGCAGCTAATAGCATATCTGAAAAGGTAAATCGCTCTTCCAGTTGGGCAATATGGTAAATGCTCCCAATGATCAAACCCATCAGGTAAGGTTCGGCCCTTACATCGGTATTTGCTAATATGGTGTTTTGGGCCGTCATTAATAGCAGCACGGCTATAGCGCCTGTTTCCCAGCCATAATATTTCCGTGTAAAAAGAAAAGTGTAAACCAGGCTGATAACAAAAAACAATAAAGCGGGTAAACGGTAAGCCCATACGCTTATGCCGAACACTTTAAAGCTTAATAATATGGCCCAAAATGGAAAATGCGGTTTATCAAGCCAGTCGCGGTTATAGGTAAACAGCTGAAAAAAGTCTTTTTTATAGACCAGGTTTTTAGCGATGGACGCATACAAGCCGGGATCATCAGTAAAGAACTTATTGTTTATACCCGCAAAGTTTACCGCGAGGGCCAATACAAACAGCGCCAGGTAAAATATCTTATGGGTATTTTTCATTTAATATGCCGCAGGTAATGCAGAAATGCATTGGGCAAATATATCTTATGCTGTTAAATAATCCTTACTAAAAAGAGACGCGACATCAAGTATCAAAAAAAAACTAAAAAAAAACCCCATGCCACGGTGGACATGAGGCCCAAATCACAACAATTGTTTAACCTTTCGGCCTATTCCTAATTGCAATATGATCTTGTCATTAAAACAATAAAATCAAGACTTTGTTTCGTTAAGCAGAATCAATCAAGAGCCAGGAAACAATGCGCCAAGAATCAAGATTAAGCATATAGGAAATAATCTTTCCTGGTTTTTGACCCTTGTTTCTTATTTTAATTTCAGTTTTTATCTTTATACCTTTAATTTATCTTTATTCACTTGAATTTTAACCAATTAAAACAACATTTATGAAAACATTATCTCCATTAAAAGCATTAACTTTTTTTGTTTGTGCTCTCTTAGTATCATCGGCTGCCTTTGCGCAAAAGCCATTAGCAAGTCCCCGCGACAGCGTAAGCGGTACAATTAATGGTTCAACAATTAAAATAGCTTATGGAAGCCCGTCAGTTAGGGGAAGAAAAATTTGGGGAGGATTAGTCCCCTACAACAAGGTTTGGAGGACCGGAGCCAACCAGGTTACCACATTTGAAACAAGCAAGGCGATCACAGTAGAAGGCAAAGCCTTACCTGCGGGTAAGTACAGCCTTTTCACTGATCCCGGCGAAAAGGAATGGAAAATCATTTTTAATTCGCAAACCGGGCAATGGGGGATAAAAGGTGGCGGCGAAGCAAATGATGATCCGTCAAAGGATGTTTTAACAGTTATGGCTAAGCCGATGAAATCAAAGGGGTTTAACGAACGTTTAACCTTTAAAATCGATAGTAAAGGTTTTGTACTGCTGTGGGAAAACTTAGCGGTACCGGTTTCGGTTAAATAGTTGCCTTCTAAAATTATTACAGACAGGCCTCCTGGTTTTCCGGGGGGCTTTTTTATTTTCATCTGATCATCATAATAAGTATTGCTTTGCATGGTTTTCATAAGCATTATATTTACGCCCAAATGCAAAACACCCGCATCGATAAAAAAGTAAAAGCAAGGATCATCACAATTTTGGCGTTTGCTTTTGCCATTTTTTTACTGATGGCGCTTGCAGAGCATCCGCTGTTGATCGAACGCTATTATTCCGAAGGTTTTTATTCTTTTATCTGTCACATACTCCATCCTGTTTTTAATTTGTTCCCGTTTAGCGTGGGCGATATACTTTACATAGCTGTTATTTTTTATTTGTTTTATGCCTTATTCAGGCTTATAAAACTGGCTTTTAAAAAAGAATTTAAGCGTGCAGGTATTTTTTTATTGGGAATAGTAATTGGCATACAAAGCGCAGTACTGATCTTTTATTTATTCTGGGGGACGAATTATTTCAGGCCATCTGCAGGGGAGCGGCTCAACCTTCGCGATACCAATTATACAACAGCCGGTTTGAAGGCCGTTACCGCTATGCTTATTGATAGCGCCAATGCCTGCCGCGCCCGTGTAACCCCCGCTGATCTATCCCAAAGCAATGGCGCCATTTACAAAACCGCTTTGCAGGCAGTTAGTAAATTATCCAACCAATCAGTCAACTTTCGTACCTATTATCCTGATATTAAATCGTCCATATTAACGCCCTTGCTCAACTATATCGGGACTTCAGGCTATTATAATCCATTTACCGGTGAAGCACAGATGAATTACCAAATGCCCGTTTTTAACAGGCCGGTTGTTGCCTGCCATGAATTATCGCACCAGATGGGTTTTGGGGCAGAGGATGAGGCCGATTTTGCCGGCTTCCTTGCAGGCATTGGTTCAACCGACCGTTTATTGCGCTATTCTGCCTATCATCTTGCTGTAGATGAATTTATGCATGCACTCAGGTACCGTGATACTTCAGCAAACAATGAATTAAAACGCCGGGTATCGTTAGCCGTTCATAACGATTTTAAGGCCGAGCGGTTATACTGGCTCTCATTTCAAAGCAAAGCAGGCGTTTTGAGCAGTATTTTTTATGATAAGTTCCTTAAAGCCAACAACCAGCCTCATGGCCTTGATACCTATAACCGAATGGTTTTGCTGGTAATGGCGCTTTACAGGGGGAAAGTCCATGGTCG
Source organism: Mucilaginibacter sp. (assembly GCA_036758125.1). Taxonomy (GTDB): domain Bacteria; phylum Bacteroidota; class Bacteroidia; order Sphingobacteriales; family Sphingobacteriaceae; genus Mucilaginibacter. Next base: position 131,977 of record DAIOXE010000009.1, on the reverse strand, counting down.
ATAGTCCATAGTCCATGGCAAAATTAGCGACAATAAGTCCATGGTCGATAGTCCATAGACCAAAGTAAAATTATTGGAAAATTTTGTTTTGGAAAGCAATTCTTCTATGGACTATCGACCATGGACTATGGACTCCTTCTATGGACCATGGACTATCGACTATGGACTAAAACCTACAACTCCACCCCATCTGCAGTAAATTTCAATTGATTGTTGCCCGCCAGCACTGAATTCGCATAGCTATTATTGTTAACGAATAGTTTTTCGTTTTCGGCGCTGATATGAAGTTTGCCGGTCATAAAATCGCCGTTTATACGTATAACAGCAATTGGGGTATTAACCTCCAGCTCGGCTGTAATATTATGTTCCAGGCTCATAGCTGCGTCATCATCAAGTTGATGTACATGGATGATCAATGAGCCGTCGGCCCTTAAAACCTGTATGCTGTCCCGTTCTTTTTTTACGGTATACGGCGCCCCATTTAAAGTTAGATTGGCCAGCATTAAAACCGGCGTCCCATCAAGATCTTTAATGTCGAGGTCTATTTCAAGATGGGATTCCCCGGCTGTCGGCGGTAAGTCGTGGTAGATAGAATTGATCCTTAAAAACTCTTTTTCTTCTTCGTTATCAGCATAGCTAACAACTCTGCTGGGAACGACAAAAGCATTTGATCCAATAATAAATGCGTATTTCATAAACAGGAATGTTTTTATAAAGGTAATACAATAAGTATCAAATTGTTTGAAGTAATTTATATGGGAACCGTTACCGGGCAAAAAAAATGCGTTCCGTATCTCACCCCGGAACGCACACAACATCATAATCAAACAATGCTGATCAACTAAATCTCAGATAACATGTTTAATGATCATCCAAGCTCTTTTATATTAATGATATCCTTAATCAATAAATTAAAATTTCCGTTAATTTTACCTTGCAAAAGCTGTACCCAATTGTTCAGTTGGCGTTATATTTAGCTGTTAACCCGATGTAAACGTTTAACGGACAATTATATTATCTTTAAAACTGTAAAATTAACATTTAATTTAAAAAATGGCGTCGATTTGTCGATTTGGTTTGAAATTATTTAGTAAAACTGTTATTGCGATGGCAAAACAGCTACCTATCGTATTGCTGTTTTCACCTTTACTCTTAGCCGCACAGAAATTTACAACCAAAGAAACCGGAAAATTTGAGCGCGAAGCCAGGGCTGTAACTATTATTCGTGATAACTGGGGAGTGCCCCATATTTACGGTAAAACAGATGCTGACGCCGTTTTCGGATTAATGTACGCGGAATGTGAGGACAATTTTAAAGGCATAGAACAAAACTATTTATACCAGATGGGCAGGCAATCCCAGGCAGATGGGGAAAAGAGCCTGTATACCGATGTAACTTTGCAATTGATAGCGGATACCGCCGATGCTATTAATGATTACAAGACCAGCGCACCCTGGTTTAAAAAACTGATGGATGCTTTTGCCGACGGTGTGAACTATTATCTATACAAACACCCGGAGGTTAAACCTGCTGTATTTCAACGCTTTGAACCGTGGTACGCGCTGATGTTCACCGATGGCAGCGTTTCGGCAACAGTAACCGGCGGCATAAATTTGGGTGAGACACGCGATTTTTATGGCGGCGGCACGGAAAAATTGGGCGAAGTTTATAGCCCTGCTACAGAAGAAAAGGAAATTGGCTCCAACGGCTTTGCCATAGCGCCATCAAAGTCAAGGTCAAAGCATGCCCTATTGTATATCAATCCGCATGTCCCGTTTTATTTCCGTAGTGAGGTGCAAATAGTAAGCGATGAAGGGCTTGATGTTTACGGTGCGGTTACCTGGGGGCAGTTTTTTGTTTACCAGGGCTTTAACCGGCATTGCGGCTGGATGCACACCACCAGTTATGCCGATGTTGGCGATCTGTATGCCGAAAAGGTTTCCAAAAAGAATGGGCAATGGTATTACGAATATAATGGTTCACTCAAACCTATAACCACGCGAAAACTTATAATAAACGTTAAAAAAGGCGATCATCAGGAACAAAAAATAATAACCGGCTATTATACGCACCATGGCCCGGTATTGGGCAGCCGCGAGGGCAAATGGCTGGCGCTTAAGGCAAACAACCGTTCGTATAAAGCGTTGCTCGAGTCGTGGCTGATCACTAAAGCCAATACTTTTGCCGGATATAAAAAGGCAATGGGGCTGCTCTCAAATGCTACCAACAACACGGTTTACGCAGACGACCAGGGGAATATAGCTTTTTGGTATGGCAATTTTATGCCCAAGCGAGACCCTAAACTGGATTGGACATTACCTGTAGACGGAACCATTTCATCAACGGAATGGCAGGGCCTTCATACCTTGAATGAAATTGTTCATGTGTACAACCCGGCTGCAGGCTGGATACAAAACTGTAACTCAACACCGTTTGAATCATCCGGGAAAAGCAGCCCCGATAAAGCCAAATACCCGGCATACTTGGCCCCTGATGGACAAAACTACCGGGCGGTAAATGCCATTAAACTATTGAGCAATGCAAAAAACATTACCCTGGACCAACTGATATCTAAAGGGTACGATCATTACTTAACAGCTTTTGATGTGTTGCTGCCACCCTTATTTAAAGCATACAATACGGCGCCTGATTCAATAAAACAACAGCTTGCCGAACCGGTGCATACTTTACAGCATTGGGATAGGCGCACAGCCGCAAATTCTGCAGCCACAACGCTCGCCGTTGAGTGGGGTACTTTAATGATGAGGGCCCTGTCACCGGCGAAAACAGTGGAAGAAAGTACTTATCAAACCACACGGACTGAAGCTATGCTGCAGACCATGAGTAATGATCAACTGTTAGCTAACCTGGACAGGGCATTAAAGGAACTCGAAAAACGATATGGCGCGTGGAAAATGAAATGGGGCGATATTAACCGTTATCAGCGCCCTGCTGATGGCACTACCTTCAGTGATAGTGCGCCAAGCTTGCCGGTTGGGCTAACCTCATCTGCTTTTGGGCAGTTGCCATCATTTCAGAGCCGTACATTTAATACCAAAAAACGCTATGGATATTCAGGCAACAGTTTTATAGCTGCCGTAGAATTTGGCCCTCGTATTAAGGCAAAAACTATCGTAACAGGCGGCGAATCATTCGATCCTGCTTCGAAACACTTTACCGACCAGGCGAGCATGTACATTGAGGGTAAGTTTAAAGATGTGCTGTTTTATAAAAAAGATGTGCTGAAACATGCCGAAAAAACCTATCACCCGGGAGAATAAGAGCCAAGAGCCAGGAAATCGGAAGCAAGAGATCAAGAAGAGAGAAATCAAGAGAGGAAGCAAGTTGAAGAAATTGAAAAAGAAACAACGTTGAGCAGATTATATGGCAGGCAAACGCATTAAAATAATATAGACGCTGACATGATTCCTTAGCAAAATGCATAGGTGGCTCCGATGGAGCCTTTCAAACTTTTAACGTTGTTTCTATAAACAGGCGACTCCTATGGAGTTCCGTATTTATTTTACAATCCCGATCTTAACTCCAGCGGAGTGGCCTGTTTATAGAAAAAACACAATTCGCTGTTTTGGCTCCATCGGAGCCGCCTTTTAACGCGTTCGACCTGGGTTATATCGGTTCGGCACCGTAAATGAGCTAAATTCCTTTTTTTTATCTTGATTCCTGGCTCTTGCTTCTTGATTCCCTAATAGGTATATTTGAGAAACGTTTTATTTAACAATGAAGAAATACCTTATCATTTTGCTTTTGTTGCTTTTTTGCAGGTTAAGCATCTTTGGACAAAGTATAAAGTTTAACGATCTTATTTACTTTACCAGCCTTACAAACAGCGAAGTGTTTAACGCCCTGCGTCAGGGAAGCGCATTTAAGCAGGAGTATACTGAGGAGGTTAATGGGCAGCAGCTGGAATATTTTAAAAATATCAACAGTAAGCCCGATAATACCGAAAAAATAATTGCAGGCGGCTACACAAAGCTTTATAACGGCACCCTGTTACGCACTGTTGTTTATACTTCTACCGATCCCCAGCATATTATTAACATGATAAGTCAGGCCAAACGGTACGGGCTCGAGCTAAAATTCCGGGGGGCCGATGCTTACAACAATATCTATCTGTACGACAACAGCTTCTATCATGTTAGCATCTACCTGCGGCGCGACCAGTCATCCGGTTTGGTTGAGATAAAACAGAAAGAATATTTGGGCTTGGAGTAGTCAACACTTCTCAATAAATAATGGTCAATGAACCGCTATCAGTTTAGCCAGCCTTTTTTATTGCCTTCTCGCGAAGTAATTGCGTTATTAAAAAAGCTATAATAGCGGCTAAGAATATCCATTCGCTGTACTTAACAGCCCCATAGATAAACGGGCTGCTAATAATAAGCCATTCTATTAATAACTTCACTATAAGGTTATTTGGGTTTGTTACAATAAGTAATAAGTCTAATATCACTAATGCCACTATAAACAAAGCCCAAGCCATCATCCCAAAACCTAAAACGGAAAACAAGGCCGCAAGTATAGCTTGAAATATATTATAGGATAAGTTCGCATCGGTTAAAGCCAGTACACAAGAAAATACTAATGTGACTAAAAATACGCCTAAAAGGTTAATCCAGTTTGTTAAAATGATTTTCATTTTATGTGCTGTATTAATATTTGAATGGTATTCCAGTAGTCGAATCTATAACCGCTTGTGACCGCTGTCCGTAGAGTCCCTCTACGGATTAGCTATGCCTGTAGTCTCCGACTACATGTTTAAATGCAGCTACCAACATCAAATTATTATTTCAATGTGACATTAACGCCCAGGGAAAATGTTCTAACCCGGGGATAATAAGCCTGGCCGTCATAATTGGCATCAATATATGCCTGATTTGCCGAACCATTTAAATTTTTCCCGAACAGAATATTTCCTCCCGTACCATTATCCGTTTTAATTTCAGGGTCAAGTCCTTTATAAGTCGTTATTACAAATAAGTTATTTGCCGAAACAAACACACGTAACGAACTTGCAAAAGCGATATTTTTGAAGGAATAACCTAAAGTGATATTATCCATACGTAAAAACGATGCTCCTTCAAGCCATTTGTCAGATGGCACGGGAGCGTCTTTAATGCCATCGGTCAAAGCTTCCTTAGTAACGTTATTTCCCGGTAAACGGGTAACTGTCTCTACGTCAAGCAAGGTATTGTTGAAATTTTTCTGGCCATAAACACCTCTTAAAGCGAAATTCAGGTTCCAGTTGCCATAGTCGAAGCTATTGGTTATGCCATAATTAAATTTAGGGCTGGGATCAATATAGTGCCCGGCGGGGTTTGGATTTTGTGCTAACGTTTGCCCGTCAAAAGTTTGATAACCTTGCGCATTTACACCTGTGAAGTGAGGTAAATAGAATTCATAAGGGCTCGCACCGGAATTAAAGAATTCAATAGGATTAGCGCTTAATCCACGGCCCTGCGCGTAACCTGCCGGTATATGTGAAGCTGTTAATTGGTAAGTTTTTCCGGAATTAGTGTACTGACTGGATAAACTGGTAATGGTAGTTTTTATAAATGTAATTTGACCATTAGCGGTCCAGTTTAATTTGTGGCCCGAAATAATGTGGCCGGATAAAGACACTTCAACACCTTTATTAACCAGTGAACCGTTAGCCAGCAAAGTGTTGGTGATAAATGGCGGCATGGGCCCTGAATAAGGGACGAGTAATTTTTTTGTCAGATCATTAAAATAGTTTACGTCACCCGATAAGCGACCGTTAAATAATGAATAATCCAGACCAACATTACGTCCATATCTTTCTTCCAACTGTAGCAGCGGATTGCCGTTCGGATCAGTAGAGTTGCCGGTGACGCCATATCCTGCCCGCAGTTTAATATCAGATATCCAGTCGGCATTTGCCAGGAGATCTTTCTTCAGCCTGTAAGCTAAGCTAAGGGAAGGGAAATAACCCCGTTGATTGTTAAGTGTGAATTTTGACGGACCATCTTCGCGTAAGGTGGCTGTAGCATAAAAACGGTCATCATAATTGTATGCTGCCCGGGCAATAAAGAATATCAGCTTATATTCGACTTTAGAGAAATCCATGGAGGAGGCGGCACCATTGAGATAATTCAAGTAATCCATATTATAAGAATGGTCGTTATATTCATAAGCACCCAGCAAATTCAGTGTGCTTTTGCCAAAAGTCTTATCATAATTGATATGAATATTGCCATTATACGAGTGCCTATTTTCATTTGCCATTACAGACTGGGCTACGTTTCCTTCAAGCGGGAAAGCGGGAATATAGCCATTGGACTGAATTTTATTAAGCGACGCTGAGCCAAATACGCCCGCCTTTAAATTGTGCGTGATTGAATAATCAGCCGAACCATGGATCAGGGTAAGGTACTCCTTAGCGCCAAGAACCTCCTGATCAATGTGTTCAACAGGGTTAGCCAGGTTAAAATCGGTATAGGCATAATATGAACCGTCAGGATTCTTAACTGGGTAAGTTGGCAGGGAGTTGAACACATAGCTGAAGTTGGAATAATCTGTAAACTTGCGTGTCGTATTAACATTTTGAACGCCGGCTTTCACATCAAGTATGTTGCCTATCGCTTTCAGTTCTCCGCTAAAACGCAAACCTAATTGCTCTTTACCATTATTTAGTATAATACCCTGCTGATTTTGATAATTTGCTGAGGCGATGTAGTTAAGCGTATGGGTACCTCCAGAAACCGATATATAATGCCTCTGTTGATAGGCTGTACGGCTAATTGCTTTCTGCCAGTCGGTATTAGCGCCTTTGTCGTAGGCACCGGCATCAATCGCTGCCCGATATTCATTTGGGGTAAGCAAGTCATAATACTTGCTTTGAATACTTGAACCCACCCAACCATCATACGATATGATAGGGTGTCCCGCCGCGCCTTTTTTAGTGGTGACAATAATTACACCGTTTGCACCGCGTGAGCCATAAATTGCTGATGCTGATGCATCCTTTAAAACATCGTAAGAAGCGATATCATCGGGAGGAATGTTTTGAAATTGAGCCGCGTTATCTAAGATCACCCCATCTACCACAAACAACGGGGATAAACTGCCTAAAAAAGATGATTGGCCCCTAATGCGTACGTCGGCTATTTGGTTAGGGTCGCCACCAGGCTCAATTATTGTTAACCCCGCAATTTTACCCGCCAATTGATCAACAGGGTTAAAAATGGCGCCCTGATTAAAGTTTTCGGCCGTTAAGGTAGCTACCGCACCGGTAACATCCGCTTTACGCTGTAAACCGTAGCCAAAACTTGTGCTGGTCGCCCGGGTATGCGAAGTATCTGGAAGCACCTTCTGGGCCATAACCGGCATAACGAAGAAGCAAAGTGTGATAAAACAAATGGCCTTGAGTAAGTTTTTAAGGTGCATAATTTTTGGTGACAGGCGAACTTAAGTTGGTTGTATAAAGAAACAAAAATTAAATTGATTTTCATTACTGTGCGGCAAAGAAGCCTTCCTGGCGGGAGAAAAATGGTAAAAAAGCTTATTTATCGGGTTACTATGCCTGACGGCTTTGGCTTCCAGTTATCGCAAGATGACATTCTCGTTTTTCATGAAAACCGCTTAATTCTCCGCCTACAAAAACATACACTTTCCCCCGGCCGATGGTCATGCGGACTGTATCAGTATTATGGCATAATATTTATCCCTGTTAAAGTACAATCTTAAAAACCTGGTTATGAAAAACACATCAACTAAAACAACTATAACACTAAAAGCAATTCAACAGGAGCTGAAGGCAATTTTAGAAAAAGACATCAGAAAGTTCACGATGCCTCAATATATTAATAACAAAAATGCAGCGTTCCTGCAATTTATCGTTGCCTGATTATTGTATATACCGACGAGATGCCGCACTATAGAAGCTTCCAACAACGGATCACTATGCCCAATAGTAATTTTATAGCACATACCATTTCAAAATTATTCGGTGGAAAAGGCCTTCGCTTATAATTTTGCCCTGGTAAACAAATAAGTTTTACCGCCCTGAAATACGGTAAACTCACCTTTTGCAAGATCAAACTGAATGGTGACGACAGCAGGCGTAAAAACAAACTTATCGACCCCAACAGCTTCCAATGCGAATGGCGGCTGGCCCGTAGCCTGGGCGATTAAAGTTATATTGTTTTTAGTGACAGTAATTTTTAAAGGCATCTGAGTGCTGGTATAATTGCCAAGATATTTGTCCAGGTCTTCTGTTTTTAAAGTGATCGTTTTAAATTCAGGAATAATAAAAGGTTTGTTAAAATAAATACTAAGGGCAGCGATCATTACATCATTAGTTGAATATACCACACCGTTGGAAATATATGCCATAGCCAGTTTATCTTCAGGAAAATAAGCGAGCATTGACGAGAATCCGTCGATACCACCATTATGGCCATAAGCCCTTTTATCGTAAAATGGTATTACAAACATTGCCATGCCATAATTATCCCTCATGGTTTTCATTTGTTCAAGGCTGCTTTGGCTGATAAGCTTGCCGGCAAATAACGCCTCAATAAATTTAACAAGATCAGTCGGCGTTGAAACTATAGCGCCTGCCCCACCCGGAATGCTCATATCCGTCTCCGGTTCCTGTTTCCATTCCTCCCGGTACGAATAGGAATAAGCTTCGTTATTTGCCGGGTTTGCTTTACTACCATAATATGTATCGGTTAATCCTATTTTTGATGTGATCCGTTCTCTCAACTCTTCTGCATAAGGCTTCCCGGTTATCTTTTCAATAATATATCCCAGCAAAACAAAATTTGTATTGCTGTAGCCGGCTTTTGTATCCGGTTCAAAGTCAGGTTTCTGTTTTTCAAAAATAGCTGTCATTTCCGCTTCAGAATGCGGTTTAGCCATATAATGCAGGTACAGAGAGTCATTAGTAAAATTATGCAGGCCGCTGCGGTGACCGAGCATTTCGCCGATAGTGATCTTGGCCGCGTTCGGCAATTGAGGAAAATAGGTTGCTAAGGGCGTGGTAAGACTTAACTTTTCTTCTTCTATCAATTGAAATATCATTGTACCTGTAAACATTTTGCTGATAGAGCCAATGCGATATTTGGTTTTGATAGTTGCCGGTATTTTTACTTCACTATTGATCTGGCTATTCCCAATAGCCTTTTGATAAACCACCATGCCATTGCTTGAAATAGCAAGACTGCCCATATCTTTATTGTGAGTGGTTAGTGCGCTAAAAAAACTATCTAATTTTGCTGTGTTAAGATTTTGCGATTTAACTGTATATTTTAAAGCAATAACTAAAAATACAACAGCAAATATTTTTTTGATCATAGGCTTGAGTTTAGATTATAAATATACATTATTTTAACTATCGGATAGCTCAGAATGTTAATACCTTGTCGCTGTCGACTATCCAATTCGTAAGTTCTGCAAGGGTACTTATTTCTGTCCCCTCAACCAATGGTATGCTTTTTAAACCTCTTGCTTCAGCACAACTTCCGCATATTTTCACTTTTGAGCCTTTATTTAAAGACAACTTCAGCATACGTTCAATATTGTAGTAGCCATTGGGAGTAGTTTGGTTGGCAATTGCACAATTGGCGGCATCTGCCATCAGGAAAATTCTGACTGTTACAGTTGAGTGTTCTTTGTTAAGCTGATTTGCTATGCGTAAAGCGTTGTATGCTTTTTCGCTCCCATAAGGGGCATCGTTGATGATGATTAATATCTTCATTTTTTATAATGTTAATTTATTTTAGAAATATTTAAAGAACCATAATTTTTCAAAAGCTACTTTAACCCAGTGCCACCAATATCCCGGTGTTTTCATTTTCACATTTGGCAATGGAGAAGCATAAAAATCACCACCTGCATAACCTGCTTTGCCATCACCCATTTCAAGGAAACACTGACCTGAGCCATCAAAAGCCTTCATATTTGAGCCACCCTTTATTTTTTCAGCTATGTTGTTTGCTACCACTTCTGCCTGGTAATGTGCAAAAACACCAGCTTTGGGTAAAGGCTTACCTAATTCTAATGGGATGAGTGTTATATCGCCAATGGCATACACATTTGGAACAGTTGTTTCTAAGGTGTTGCGGTCAGTTTCAATCCAGCCTGATTTACCTGGCAATAAACTGTTTGAAATCACCTCGGGGCAAACATGTTTGGGCGTATATGCAAGGAGATCAAATGGATAGCTATTCCCATTTGAGAAATTTAGTAAGTTGGGATCCGCCTTTGTAAACTGATGTTCCGGGAAATATTTTATGCCCTTATTTTCAAGCATCTGTTTTACAGCATCAGCTAGGGCTTTACCCGCCACAGGCATAGGCATTGTTTCTGGTGTATAAACAGCTATTTCTGTTTTATCCCAGATACCCTTATTACGTACAGCGGTTTCAATAAGCATGGCCGCTTCGTACGGGGCCGCAGGGCATTTAAAAGGAAGTGAAGAAATAAGCACTGCAATTTTGCCACCTTTGAAACTCCGCAAAGCATCATAAAAACCAGCGGCCCCGCTAAGCGTAAAAAAATCAAATCCTTTCTCTACGAGGGTGGGTACTTCCTGCTGGGCCGCACCCAATGAAACGACTATATAATCGCCTTTATATTCTTTGCCATTTACCTGTACAGTTTTGTTGTCGGGATTGACTTTTTCGATATTTCCCAAAACTAATTCAATCCCCTTCTTTGCTGCCTGCCTCGTTGGACGAAAGATATCTTTTACTTTTCGTTTACCTACCATCAGCCAAAGCAGAGATGGAGCAAAGACATTCTTCTCTTCTTTTTCAAAAAGAATAATTTTTACAGGTTCACTAAATTTGCTAATTTTTTTACTTAATTCTTTAGCTGTTACCAAACCACCTGTTCCGGCACCTAATATTAAAATTGTCTTACTCATTTCAATTTGTTTAATATTAAACCACACAAATTGACGGTATTTTAATTTTTATTTTACATGATTATCAGCAACTTAATATATGACTGTGCTCACATTTTAAGTTGCCTTTTAATAAGTCACGGTCAACCCTGCCATGATACCGTTGCCAACTACAGATTACTATGCCCGAACATTTTATCTCCCAAAGCCCAAGAACTTCGCGCAGCAGAGTTTTGTCATCCCCACCTAATATTTATAACAAACCGGAACGACCATTCCAAAAATGAATTATGTTTGCGGAACGATTATTCCAAATATAAAAAAATAATCATTCACAACATGAAAAAGTTAGAAAACAAAGTAGCGGTAATAACAGGGGCGTCAAAAGGTATCGGGGCAGGCATAGCCAAAAGTTTGGCGGCAGCTGGGGCATCCGTAGTAGTAAATTATGCTTCAGCCAAAGCGGGCGCCGACAAGGTAGTGGCAGAGATCATCAGCAATGGCGGTAAAGCGATTGCCGTGCAGGGCAACGTGTCAAAAACGGCCGACGTAAGCCGTTTATTTGAGGAAACCAGCAAGGCCTTTGGCGCAGTGGACATCCTGGTAAATAATGCAGGCGTTTACAAGTTTGCTGCAATAGAGCAGATCACCGAAGAAGAATTTCATAGTCAATTTGATACCAACGTACTTGGCTTACTGCTGGCAACGCAGGGTGCACTGAAAAGCTTTAATGAAAATGGCGGCAGCATCATTAACATAGGTTCTGTTGTGAGCAGCATAGCCCCTGTTGGAAGTTCTATTTATACAGCAACCAAAGGAGCGGTTGATGCCATTACCCATGTATTATCCAAAGAGCTTGGGCCGAAGAAGATCAGGGTAAACTCGATCAATCCCGGCATGGTAGAAACCGAGGGCGCACATACCGCAGGGTTTATCGGCAGCGATTTCCAGGCAGAAACAGAGCGCACCGCGCCGCTGGGGCGTATAGGGCAGCCCGAAGATATAGCGCTGGTTGCCGTATTCCTGGCCTCCGAAGAATCACGCTGGTTAACGGGCGAAACCTTGCTGGCCGGTGGCGGAGTGAGGTAAAAGTCGCCTCACCCCCAACCCCTCTCCAAAAGAGAGGGGCATAAAAAGAGCGCAGTTAAAGTCCTCTCCTTTGGAGAGGATTTAGGTGAGGCGAAACGGCACGCCGGAGGTAAAAATTACGGCGAAGTCCCCTTATTTATTTTACAACTCCTTTAAAATTGAATAGCTTTGCTTATAACACATAGCGATGGGTTTCAAACCCATCGCTATGTGTTAGGCTATTCCGGTTATGGCGAGAACGAAAGATTTTGATGAGAATGAAGTGCTGAGCAAGGCTATAGATATTTTTTGGCATAAGGGATATAACGGCACATCCATGCAGGACCTGGTGGATGGGCTCGGCATCAGCCGCTCCAGCCTCTATGATACTTATGGCGATAAACATACCCTTTTTATCAAAGCACTGGAAAGCTATCAAAACAATATCTCGGGTAAAGTTAACGCTGTCATCAACAGTACCGGGTCAGCCAAAGAAACAATAAAAAAATTGCTGGAGTTTATAACCGGCGAGCTGCTGGGCGACCAAAAGCATAAGGGCTGTTTTATGGTAAATGCCGAAGTTGAAGTTGCCCCGCACGACCAGGAAGTTAACCAACTGGTCTGTCAAAATGACCAGCAGGTAGAAGATGCCTTTTACCTGATCATCAAAAAAGGACAGGACAGCGGGGAGATCACCAATAAACAGGACGCAAGGGCGCTGGCCCGGTTTACATTTAACACGGTAAAAGGTATCCGCGTAACCGCAAAATCAATCACTGATAAAGCTGTGTTTGATGACATTATCAGGCTGGCAATGGCAGTACTCGATTAAGGCAGACTTAAACTGTCCCTAAAGTTCATACTGCGGATTTATTGAAATTTTAAAACCATTTGCCAATTTATCATTGAGTTGTCCCCACCTCATACAACCCACCATGCCCGGTAACAAAAAGCGTTTTCCCATCTCTCCCGCCAAAAGTCAAGGATGTTGGCCGCTCTGGCACTTTTATTACTTTAATTAGCTTGCCGGTACGATCGTAAACATAAACCTGGCCATCGGCGATATACACATTGCCCTTGTTATCTGTTACCGAATCAAATTCGCCCCTTTCGGCAAAATATTTCAGGTTAGATAGGTAACCCTGCTGGTCTGCATCCACACTTACTGTGCGTTTATCGTATTCATCAGCAATATAAGCCGGTTTGCCCGGCCAGGCAGTCGCCAGCGCGGTCGACCGTGCCAGGTCGTAAGCTACGGGGATAATGGTAACGCCATCCGGGGCAACCCAGCATTCTTTATCGCGGGCTACAGTTATGGTATTAAAATCATGGTAATCCCGCCAGCGATGGGCCGGGTAAAGCGCTTTATAAACCGGGTTGATCTCTCCCATCGGCGCTTTCTTTAGTAATTGGATTGTTTCATCGGGATTGTTGGGATCTATTGAATAAACTAATGTCCCAAACCCTGAATTCCCCCAGCCGCTGAAAGATGTGCCGCCTGCATCCGGCGGGTTTTTAAATTCTTCGGGCTTGCCATTTATTAGGTAGCCGGGTTTTGGTACGTATTTAAAAACAACCAGCAGGTTGTCGTTTTTATCGCAGGCTAAGGATAGCGGTTCCCAATGATAATCCGCCAAAAGGCTCATGGTAAGGGTACTCGCATCCCACTTGTATATCCGCTTCATGCGCTGTTCGCAGAAATAGATATTGCCTTTACTATCTGAGCATGCTCCTTCTGCAAACTCAAAACCTGTTGCCAGTTTGGCGACCTGACCGATTAATGGGACTGCGGCATTTGCCGGCTTATCGCCAATAAACAACCTTGCAAATTCCCATGGGCGCACTTCAGTGTCGCTGTTAACATCATACAACGGGTTGGTAGTGGTATATTTTATCTGGCTGTAATTATGTACATTTAAAAACTCAATATTTTTATTCGCCCAGCTTCGGATAGAATATGGATATGGTTTTATCACCCTGATTACCCTGAACATATACAGGTTTGCAAAAACCATATTGCTGCAATTCTCCAGTTCCATGGGCTGACATTCAGTGCTTTCGCGGCTTTCCTCCTCCAATTGCAGGGCATACACATTAAAATTGGCTACATTATTAAACCTGATCTCGTTCCGCACATGGTGCTCAACAGACAACGCATAAATATGGCTGGGTGTTGAGGTATTGGAAACATAAGCTCCGGCGGTTGCAAAGGTATTGGCCGTCCAGATATTAAAAAATGTACCGCCGCCGCCATCGGTAATCCAAAGGCTCCAGTATTGAGTATCCCACGCCGGATCGCTGCCGTTATAGCCCCGGCTATATATGCCAGGTTTGGGCGCAGTTCCGGGCTTTTGCATACCGCCATGCCCGCCTATAAATTTCACATCATTCAAATAGGAGTTTTCGCCCGACATCCACTTACAGGCTACGGCACGCGGGTTATCAGCATTGGTGGAGAGCCCGATGCCTGTTACAATATTCTGCCCGCCTTTAGCGCTTTCCAACAAAGCCTTTGGCCCGCCAAAGCCGCCAAAAGCAGGCGTATTATTTGCTATTATTAATTGCGTAGCAATAGGGCTCAGGCCAATTAAGACGGTATTTGGTTTTAGCTTTATGGTTTCGCTAACGCGATACGAGCCCTGCGGAAAATAAATAGTTTGGTATTTGTCAATAGCGTTTTGAATGATCTGTGTATTATCAGTAGTATCATCCCCCTTTGCACCCAATGTTTTAATATTTATCCAGGTATTTATTGCAGGCAGATCGGGAATACCCTTTTTGGCCGGTTCCGGAAAAGCGGTTAAGGGCTGTATATCCTGAATGGTTTTATAAACCGGATCAGCATCAAGGCTGTCCATCTGCAAACCATAAGTAAAATTCTTAACCTTATAAATTGGCCCGGGGCCGGGGGTTTCCCTGCCACTGCGGCGATAGCTTGCGAGTATTGGAACATCCCGGCAATCAATATTCCGCAAGCTGACCTGGTTAACAGCATTATCCTCGTTACTTATAATTATCGCCGGGCCTGTAACGTTATCAAACCGGCAATTTTCCATAAACAGTTTTTCGTGGTAATTAGGGTTTATGCTAATTACCGTGGGCACATTTTTAGCCTGTAAGCGCACTATTGTCAAGCCGGCTTCCTGTGTGCGGATGGCTGCCTCCCGCTGCCCCTCAAAATAAGTATCCACCATCATAAACTGCCAGCCCGGCGAAGGTTTTGTGGTATAAATTCCATATTGGCCGCCAAAAAACCGCACATCTTCCATGGCGTTGCCCACATCAAATAGCCCTGCCTTGCCATTGCCAATGTCAATATCAGCATGGGCAACAAAGCTATGCTGCGCAAAATGGGCGCGCAAAGCAACAGCATCAGGATTGCCATCTTCAATTTTCAAGTTGATATTGCTCAAGGCGCTGTAGAAAGTTCCGGCCCCGGCATCATGAACGGGCTCACCTGGTTTAGACAGACTGCTAACAAACCAGAACATATATTTTGCCTTGCCTTTATCGGTTGAATCGGCCATTTGGAAGCCTGGAGAATTTTTGGCCAGGATAATTTGCGGGCGTTTTTTGCCGTAACCTATGAGCCTTACGGCCTGTGGTATGAATATGGTTTTTGAGATTAAATATTTCCCTTCCGGGATAAATACAATGCCAAAATTGTATTTCGTTTTTACTTCGGTAATAGCCTGCTGAAGGGCGTCTGATACATCTGTTTTTCCATCAGCAGTGATTTTAAAATTGGCCGGTGTAAAATAAATGGCGTCAGAATCATCCAACCGGGACTGGTAAACAGATCTGCCGGCTTGGGGCTTTTTTATAATTGGCAGTTGGTTGCCAAAACAAGTCAATTGGGTTAGCCAGATGAAAACAGCTATGGTAATAATTTTTTTCACAGGTCAGGATATAATTGGTGATTTTTTATAAATATACATCCAAAAACTAACAAAACATCATGGCGGTTAGGGTTAGGATGAAGATTCAGAGCGGGTTGATCCCCAGCCCAGCCTCATTATTCAACACCCACTTCCCATCCTTAAACCCCGGCATTTTATAAGGATTGTTGCTGGTTAAAAACGGGCCGTCAAGATCGGCCCAATCGCATTGGGGGGCAAGGGCCGCGGCGGCGAGGGTGGCGCAGCTGGTTTCGCTCATGCAGCCGATCATCAATTTTAAACCAAGTTCCCTTGCTTTTAATATCATTTGGTGCGCCTCATACATCCCCGCCGATTTCATCAGTTTGATGTTGATGCCATGATAAACTCCCTGGGCTTTTTCAACATCCGGTAAACGCTGTACAGATTCATCGCCAATAATCGGTATCGGGCTGCGCTCGGTTAGCCAGGCATTGCTGTCCATATCGGTTTTAACCATAGGCTGCTCGATCAGCAAAACGCCTTGTTCATGCAGCCAGTGACACATATCCAAGCTTTGCTGCAAATCAATCCAGCCCTGATTCGCATCCACAAAAAGAGGAAGATCGGTTACCGAGCGGATGGTTTTTATCAACTCCTTATCGCTGTCCCGGCCTAATTTCACTTTTATTATCTTGCAGTCAGGATTTTCTTTAACTTTTTGGATGATCATTTCCGGTGTATCAATACCAATAGTAAAACTCGTCGCCAGCATTTTTGCGGGATCGCTCCCGAATAATTGCCAGCACGGCTTTTGCCGCAGTTGGCCATCCAGATCATGCAGGGCAATATCGATCCCCGCTTTAATGGCCGGGTTGCCGGGCGCTATGCTATCCAAATAGTTTGTGATCGCCTCAAAATCAAAAGGATATTTGAATTGAGCGGCATCGACTTTACTTAAAAAATCAGTGGCAGTTTGAAAACTCTCCCCCATGTATGGCACCATCGAAGCCTCGCCATGGCCGGTATAGCCCTCATGATCAACTTGTATCAGCATGATAGGAGTTGAGGTTCGCGAAAACTTGGCGATAGTAAAAGTATGCTTTAATAGCAGTTCGAAGGGTTGGTAAGTTAGTTTCATGTTATTTAATCAGTCAGGCTTTTCAACAAATTTTTTCCAATATATACCCATTTGCCCTCTATTATCCATCACTCCCTTGTCGAGTTGTTTTTCTGGGAAATTTAACTTGGTGGTATCAACTTCCTCTACAAAAGAGGTTAACACATTTAATTTGTCCTTAGAGTATTCAAAAATTATATACTCCCAAGAACTATAAAACTTTAACATCCACGTTAATTCGGCATCAAGTTTCTCTTCTTTTATGTAATCATTTAAAATTTTATAGGCATTAAACATGGTTACGCTATCTAACTTTTTAATGCCTGTTAGAAAATCCGGTTCAAGAGCATAGTACCAATTTAAAAAAATTGGTCTTTTTAATGCTTCCAGTCTAATGAATTCATCATCTGATTGTTTATAGATATTTAAATACTCGTTGTGAATAGATTCATAATCTGTCTTTATATCCTCTTTATAAAATTTCGTTTCATCAGCATCCCTTGTTCTGTTCAATAAAGAATTTGCCCATCCATGAATTTTATATTCTTGATCAGAGAGATAGTTAATTGAATTATACGAAGCTTCCATATTAACCAACACTTAATTGGATTTAAGTTAAATTCAAAGCTAAAATTTTTTCATTAAAATGGATGGGCAAAGCTTCTAAAATAACTATGCGAATTATTGCATGCCACCCAATTTACTCACCCCGACGACGCTTCGCTCGTCGACCCTCTCTGCGATAAATCGCAAAGAGGGTGAAAAATAAAAAAACCTTCCAAAACCCTCTTTCCACCGCAGGTGAAGAGAGGGTGATCCAGCGAAGCGCAGATCGGGTGAGTAGATATGCGAGCGATATTACCGCCAATGTTTTGCCCGGAGTGCTTATCTTTGCCGCCATGCCCCAACAAATATATCTGCCGTTTACAACGTTCAACTTCAGCAACCGCAACTGTTTTTTAACCGGGGAAACCACAAGTCCGGAAGAAAAAATACAGGTCTTCCCGCAATGGCTCATGAGCCGTTATAAATTGGAAGATCAGCCTTTCAAGCTGCTTGATGAAAGTATGGCTACTTATAAAGATTTGAAGATACCTTGTGCACCGCACGTTAATGAAACTTTCCTGGAACCTTTAGAAGCTGAAATTGCCGTCGCTTTTGAAATTGGCTACGAGGCTGTTAAAAACCTTGATAAGCTAAAACTATTCCAGTGGGCCGGCAAACTGTTATATGGTATAATATTTAACGAGATGCAAAGCGGCATTAAACTTCAACACGCACAGAATGAGGAGTTTAATATTTCAAAATCTCTCGTTCATAAGTTCAGCAACCTGCATTTAATGCTTCAAAGTATTAACCTGCCTATAACATTCGAGAATTTTAAGCCTTATAGCATTTTTCTATTTAAGGTGGACAACAATACAGAGGAATTTGGTTACCGTGATGAGATTAATACCCTGACCTTTTCATTGCGTATAAATGATTTCGGGCTCATCATTTGCCTGCAGGATAATGGCGCTAACCGGGTATATCATAAGGAAATACTCCAAAAAATAGAAAGTGAAGTTTTACATCCCATCCAGTTCGAGGAATTTTGCGGGCGTGTTTTTTATTCTGCTTACCTGTTTAACCGCCTGCCCGAGTATCATACTTTCCCTGTGGGCGATGACATTTATATAGAAGCAGAACCCCTTCGCGGCATGAGCAGCAAACCTTTATTTGACGATTGGATGAACAAAACTTACGGCCAGGTACTGGAAAGCTTCTGGAAAAACTGGGGCTTTTTGCTTTTTGAGATCATCAAAAATCCTGAAAAACCAATGAGCTTTTTGTTTGACGCGGATGGCGGCTTTGTCAATGCGTCAACGATTGAACTCCCTCGCTGACCTGTGTTAAAAAACTGTGCACTACATGCGGGCTCAATGCAATAGTGATCAATAGTCCGCTTAATGCACCGAAAAAATGCGCATCGTGATTTATGTTATCGCGCGAATATTTCGAGGCATAATTACAATATACCAGGTATAATACCCCAAATAAAACTGCCGGGATGCCGATAGGAATTGGCATGATCATCATTTTAACTAACGGATTAAACATAATAGCGCCGAATATAACGGCGCTCACCGCTCCTGATGCACCCAGGCTATGGTACCAGTCATCGTTTCTATGCTTATACATAGTTGGCAGGTCGCTCAATATTAAGCTTAAAGTGTACAATAAGCCAAACTGCCAGTGTCCCAAAACTGCCTCCAATTGAAAGGCAAAAAAATAATACGAAAGCATATTGAAAATCAGGTGCATCCAGTCATTATGGATCAGGCCGCTGGTTATTACCGTATAAACCCGTTGCCCCCGCGACACGCTGTAAGGGTGCAGGATCATGTTGCTATAAGCGTTGTCGTTAGAAAAAGCCCATATGGAAGACAGAATTGTAATTACAAATATGAACGAGGCGACAGGCGTCACAGTCAGGTATTCCATCATTTCGGATTGTGCCACAATTATGAGATACGTCATTTCAGGTCGAGTTTAATATTAGTCAATAGTCTGCCTATCGGGTAGCGAAGATATGTTTTTTCGAAATAAGGCGAGTTGCGGTAAACAAAGTTTAATTGCGCCGATGCGCTGCCGGCCAGTTTCGGGTCTTTAAGCTTTTCGTCATCCAGTTTTTTCTTCAGGTCCGGATCTTTTTTCAACAGGTCGGCGGCAATATCTTCAAAAACATAATCCGAAAAATATTCCTTCTCGCCCAAAACCGAATCAAAAAAGTTCCAGGCAAAAAATGAGTCTACGCCCTGCGGCTCCAGAGTTTCAACTATATAGCGGTTAAGCGGCTGGTTTGTATAAACCACATAGTCGCCGGCATAAAACTTAACCTTCATCGCTAGGGTGTTCAGCTTAACGTTGCTATGCAGGTAATGCCCTTCATAGGGCCTTTGCGGCGTCTTATAGTCTCCGATATAATACATCTGCAAATCCAGCGTAGTATCATCCGATAACCGGCGCATGGCCACATTATTCAGTTTATATAGTTCGATTACCTTTCCCCAAGCCTGCGGAATAATATAAGCCAATGGTTTATCGGCGGTAGCAGTAACCTTATAATTGTCAAAATATTTAATAGTTTTAGTGTAGGGCTTTGTTCTGTCATAATACAAACGCGGCAGCCCGCTTACCTCGCTTGTTTTGTAACCTGCTGTATAGCCTTTAAAGGTCAGGGTGTCATAATGGTCTTTATCAAGCTCCCAATTTAGTGCAAAGGTTTGCTGTTGCTTTACCTGCTCATCGGCTTTGTGTTTTAATTCACCGATCAAATTTGCATCGCGCTCAAAAATATCAATAAGGTTTTGCATAAAATCGTATGTCGCATACACTCTTTTATCAAATGGCTTCAGCATGTGCGTTTCAGTAATATAGCTAATGATATTGTGTTGGGAAGTATAACCGGTTGCAAAGCGCGGCGTTTCCAAAAAGCTCACAATGCCGCTGTCCGGGCTTTTGTCTTCAGTTTCCACATAGGGCGTCATCTCGTAGCCGCTTATTTTCATCCTTTTATAAAGCTCCGGCGAAAGTGTTTTGGAGGTATAATTAGCCAGTATTGGGTTTTGCTTATCCTTTTGGGTCTCGATCAGCGTCATTACGTACTGGTAATCGGCGCCGTCGCTGGTGTGGTTGTCTAAAAAAACTTCGGGGTTCCATGTATTTAAAATCTGCTCAAAAGCCAGGGCATTCCTGCTGTCGGCTTTAATAAAATCCCGGTTAAGGTCGAGGTTGCGGTAGTTGCCCCTGAAACCGTAGGCCCTGGGGCCATTTTGGTTAATGCGGCTGACGCCACGGTTCAGGCAGCCATCGATATTGCAGACTGCTATAATACAGATCACCACATCTTTTGGCAAGGTCTTTTTTTTGAGCAGGTCGCGGGTAAGCATCATGCTGGCATCAATGCCTTCGGGTTCGCCGGGATGTATGCCGTTATTGATCAGTAAAATCCTTTTGTTTTGCTGTTTGATTAGTTTAGGATCAAAAAACCTGTCGCGGGATAAAACAACCAAGGTTAACGGCTTGCCAATATCCGTTGTGCCGTAGTTAAACAGCTTCATCTGCGGGTAGTTTTTGCTGAGCTTTTGATAATAAGCAATAACCTCGCTATACGTAGCGGTATAATTTTTATCCTTACTTAACTCAAACGGGGTTAACTGTGCTTGCGCCCGGCAAAAAAAGAGGCAAATGAGAAATGCTGGCAATATCGTTTTCATCATGCAGGTTTTGGCAAATATAATGTAGATTAAATATTAAAAAGTGCCCTTATCGGGATGTCATGGTGAGCTTGTCGAACCACGAGTGCGCAAAGGCCTGTACGCCATGCATTACCGCTTGCATTTACATATTGTTTTTTGACAATTCTGGTAATAAATGCCAATCGCCATTAATTATTGCTTCCTTTTTCGCTCTTCGCCAGCCCTTAACCTGTTTTTCAAATGCTATTGCCTGGTTAACATCGTTAAATATCTCGCTAAAAACCATTTTCAAAGGCCTTCTTTTAAATGTATACGATTTAGGATCAGTTCCATTCTGGTGTTCATAAAAGCGCCTTTCCAAATCATTTGTGACGCCGGTATAATAGGAGTTATCGCTGCAAAGCAAGATGTAAACAAAGTATTGTTTCATTGAATTATTGTTAGTTTATTAACTTAAAATAAGGTTCATCTATCATCCGTGAGCCCTGCGCGCCGTGGTTCGACAAGCTCACCATGACAGGCCTTTACGCGCTATTTATATGCTCATCTCTTGCTTCCAATCTCATCCTGAATTTTCTTCGGCAGGCCCTTAAAAACCAGGTCGTACGAATGGTCCACCATTTCAAGCAAAGCTTTTTTTGACAAAGCACCGTCCATGGAAACGGTGTTCCAAAGCTTTTTATTCATGTGATAACCGGGCTGAACCTCGGTGTAGCGCTCACGAAGTTCAATGGCCAGTTCGGGGTCGCATTTTGCGTTAAATTGGTTGCCAAGGGTAATACTTGTCAGCAAAAACATTTTTCCGCCCACTTTAAAAACTAAGGTATCGGCGCCAAACGGTAAACCCTCGGTTGCACCGGGCTTTTGCATGCAATATTCGCGAAGCTCTTCTAAATTCAATCTATTAGCGGAAATGGGTGATCAGTTTATTATACGACACTACTGTGCCAAAAAAGTATTTAAATTCAATTGTTATTTGGCGGTATTGATCAAGAACATTGTTTTTAAATTTTGACGAAGGATCGTTGTACCCGTCAAGACCTTCCCCAAATGCAATGGTGTGGACATATCCAAGGTCGATAGATATACTGGGTTCATTGTAGGAATCAAAAAATCTAAACTCGTAGCCAAAGCGAAAGGGAACCATCAGGTCTATGCTGCTGTCAACTCCGGGGAACTTATAATAGCCAGGCTGCGGGTAAGGCGGGGCGTTGGGGCTATACCGGTTTACCTTATTGGTATTTGATACAAAGCCAAAACCCGTTCCTATATAAAAGTCTTTTACAATCTGTAAAAACCAGTTGTCTTCGTAATCAATTCCCGCGCCAAGCTGAAAATCGCCATGGAAAATTATTGCTTTGTAATTATTTATGTATACGCGGCCGTAAGGATCAAGCTTGGGCGCAAGCCCGCCGCTTGGGCTAAGGCCGCCGCCCGACAACGTCCCGATTTGGATTTCGGCTTCAATGGGCACATAAGGATTGTAATTATAAATAAAATTAAAGTTAAATGATGGATGGTTATATTGTCTGGTAATATTTGTGTAGCCCCTCTCATAGCTGGCGCCGCCCCCTATACCAAATTCGTAGTAGTTATAGCCGCTTTGCGCTCTT
Organism: Mucilaginibacter sp.; assembly: GCA_036758125.1. Classification (GTDB taxonomy): domain Bacteria; phylum Bacteroidota; class Bacteroidia; order Sphingobacteriales; family Sphingobacteriaceae; genus Mucilaginibacter. The sequence goes on along the minus strand of DAIOXE010000009.1, from coordinate 109,186 downwards.
ACGGTGATTGCTGCGAGTATGATAACAAAAAATAAAATATATTTTTTCAATGCTAAATTTGATCAATATTTACAATTCTTTAGGAGTTCCCTCAAAAATAGAAAATTTACTGATATATTACCCATATGAATTTTAAATCCAAATTTGGTTTTACAGTTACCGAACGATTTTTAAAATATGTAACGATCGACACACAATCAGACCCCGCCTCCGCTTCTTTTCCATCAACCGAAAAACAGAAAAACCTTGGCAAAGTGCTTGTGAGCGAATTAAAAGCCATTGGGATTTCGGACGCTCACCTTGATGAATTTGGCTATGTGTATGCCACTGTCCCGGCCAATACCGAAAAAGAAAAAGTTCCGGTAATATGCTTTTGCGCACACATGGATACCTCGCCTGATTGCAGCGGCAACGATGTTAGGCCTATAGTTCACAAAAATTACCAGGGCGCCGACATCGTTTTACCTGATGATCCATCGCAAATAATCAAATTAAAAGAAAATCCCGATTTGAAAAACCAGATCGGCAACGACCTTATTACGGCAAGCGGCACAACATTGTTAGGGGCTGATAATAAGGCAGGCCTGGCCGAAATTATGGATGCCTGCTGCCAGCTTGTAAACCGCCCCGAAATAAAGCATGGGGAAATAAAGATACTATTCACACCGGATGAGGAAATTGGCCGGGGAGTTGATAAGGTGGATATTAAGAAGCTTGCCGCTTATGCCTGCTATACTATTGACGGCGAAAGCGCCGGGAATATGGAAAACGAGACTTTTTCGGCAGATGGTGCAAAGCTTGTCATTAAGGGCGTTAGCACACATCCTGGCTTTGCAAAAGGCAAAATGGAAAGCGCTATAAAAATAGCCGGCCAAATTATCGCAGCGCTGCCTTTTGAATTATCGCCCGAAGGGACGCAAAATAAAGAAGGTTTTGTACACCCGGTAGCTATTGAAGGGCATGTGGAAAGTGCAAGTATTGATTTTATCATCCGTGATTTTGATGATGATAAATTAAAGGCCCATGCGAATACCATCCGCAAAATAGCTGATGGTGTATTGAAGAAATTTCCTGGTTCATCTTACGAGCTCCAAGTGAAACCTCAATACCGTAACATGAAAAAAGTACTCGATAAATATCCCCAAATTGTTGAATACGGTATGGAAGCCATAAAACGCGCGGGCTTAAACGCTAAACTTTGCAGCATAAGGGGTGGAACGGATGGCTCACGGCTTTCATTTATGGGTTTGCCCTGCCCCAATATTTTCGCCGGTGAACATGCTTTTCACAGTAGGCAGGAATGGGTTTCGGTGCAGGATATGCAAAAAGCTGTTGAAACCATATTGCATTTATGTATGATATGGGAAGAGAAGGGCAGGTGATTTTAGATTTACGAATTACGATTTTAGATTTATTTAATATTCTTTTTACCCTCCATTTTTGCTTGCAAAAGGGAGGGTGATCCAGCGAAGCGCAGATCGGGTGGGTAAATTGTCGCCATGCATCGGCGCTAATGCCGCTTCGATAGTTTACTCACCCGGTCGGCGCTTCGCTCGACCACCCTCTCTCCGGCAGGCCGGAAAGAGGGTTGAGAAAAATTATTTATTAAACGGGAATATATAATGAACAAACAACTACTTCGGCAAATGCTGGATGAGCGGCTCGTAATCGTTCAAAAGCATCCTGATGCCGATTTGTTTATATACAATTACACCAATAAGGCCCAGTACGATAGAATTTGGAATGAAATAACCTTGCAAAGCAGGGGGTTGATCCTTGATGCCGACCTGAACATTGTTGCCCGGCCATTTAAAAAGTTCTTTAATTTAGAAGAACATCCGGAAAGTGAAATACCTGATGAACCTTTTGAAGCATACGAAAAAATAGACGGATCGCTTGGTATTTTATACTGGCTGAACGATAGGCCTTACATTGCTACCAGGGGCAGCTTTATAAGCGATCAGGCTATTCATGCCAGTAAAATTTTACATGAAAGGTATCCGCACACTTTTGACAGATTAGACAGAAACGCCACGTATCTTTTTGAAATAATTTATCCGGGAAATAAGATCGTTGTTGATTATGGGGATAAAGACGATTTGATATTGCTTGCTGTTATACACAATATTACCGGCGAGGATTTACCCGCGCCCGATATTGGTTTTCCCATCGCAAAGAAATATAATGGCATAAATGATCTTAAGCTGCTTACATCCCTTGAAGAAGAAAACAAGGAAGGCTTTGTAATTAAATTTAAAAACGGCCTGCGTGTAAAAGTTAAGTTTGCAGAATACTTACGGCTTCACCGGATCGTCACCGGCGTGTCGAACCTGGTTATTTGGGAACATTTAGCGGAAGGAAGGTCGTTTGAAGACCTGTTGGAGAAAGTCCCCGATGAATTTTACGAGTGGGTTAAGAAAACCAGCGATGAATTGACCACACAGTATAACGATATACTCATCGATTGTCAAAATTCATTTAAACAATTTACTGCCAGAAAAGATACTGCCCTATATTTCCAGGCTCAAAAATATCCGGCAGTATTATTTGCAATGCTGGATGGTAAGCCTTTTGATAAAATAATTTGGAAAATGGTAAGGCCACAGTATGCAAAACCATTTAAGGTTGAGATTTGATTGGAATCTATTTGATGTTTTCAGCAGAGACAGAATTTAATTATTAAACACACCCAATGCCTTTTCAATCCTCTTAATCGTCTCAGCCTTCCCAAGCAGCGCCGCAATATCAAACACATGCGGGCCAAACTTGCCGCCTACCAGCATAATACGGAAAGGGAGCAAGAGTTCGCCTGCTTTTATAGCTTTTTCTTCCGCAAGGGTTTTAAAGATGGTTTCCAATTCAGCGGGTTCCCATGCTTCGACTGAGCGCAGCATGACAATCAAGGCATTAAAAAACTCCGTCTTCGCTTCCGTCCATTTGGGTTTAACTGAATTAACATCATATTCCTTTGGCTCTTCAAAAAAATATGAAGCCTGGTGGTAAAAATCGGTCAATAAAACACACCTGTCTTTTATCTGCTCAATAACTTTCTGCAAATAATTATCATCAGCAACAGCAATTCCTTTACCCTCCAAAATCTTCTTCACTTCAGACTTCAGACTTCCGGCTTCCGACTTCCTAATCCATTCCGCATTGAACCATTTTGCCTTTTCAAAATCAAATTTCGCCCCGGCTTTGCTTACGCGATCAAGGGAGAATTTTTCTACCAGTTCATCAAGCGTAAATATTTCCTGGCTGGTGCCATCGTTCCAGCCCAGCGTAGCCAGCAGGTTTAAAAATGCTTCAGGCAAAAAGCCCACTTCGCGGAAACCGGGCGTAAGTTCGCCGGTTTTGGCGTCGAACCAGTTCATGGCGTAAACAGGAAAACCAAAACGTGCGCCATCGCGCTTGCTTAATTTACCGTGGCCATCGGGTTTTAATATTAAGGGCAAATGCGCCCACTGCGGCATATCAGCTTTCCAGCCTAAATAATCCCACAATAACAAATGTACCGGCGCCGATGGCAGCCATTCCTCACCACGAAAAGCGTGTGTTATTTTCATCAGGTAATCATCCACAACAACAGCCAAATGGTAAGTGGGCATTCCATCGGCCTTTAATAAAACCTTGTCGTCAACCTGGTTGGTTTCAAAACTCACATGGCCGCGTATAATATCATTAAAGCTTACGCGTTCATCGGCAGGCATTTTTATGCGGATCACATGCGGGGTGTGGGCATCCAGCAATTCATCAACCTCATGTTCTGTTAGCGATAGTGAATTGCGCAACCCATCACGATAAACCTGCCCATATTGAAAATTAGGGATCTCCCTGCGGTTTTGTTCAAGCTCTTCGGTCGTATCAAAAGCGTAGTAGGCATTGCCCTGGCGCACTAATTTTTCGGCGTATTCGCGATAGATGGATTTGCGCTCACTTTGACGATAGGGGGCATAAGGGCCGCCTGCAAAAGGACTTTCATCAGGGAGTAAACCGCACCATTCCAAACATTCTAAAATATAGTCTTCAGCGCCTTCTACATAACGGTTTTGGTCGGTATCCTCAATCCTTAAAACAAAATCGCCATGGTGTTTTTTAGCGAAAAGATAATTAAACAACACGGTACGCACACCACCCAGATGCAAACCACCTGTCGGACTTGGCGCAAACCTTACTCTAACTTTTTTATCAGACATGATGGGGCAAAGATAGATTTATAGTCCGAAAGTCGGGAAGTCCGAAAGTCCGGAAGATGGAAAGTGTTTTTGGGTTGACATTTGGAGAGTCCGAAAGTCCGAAAAGTCAGGAAAGTCCGAAAGAAGCTTCAACCTTTCGCCTATCGAGGAGTCCGAAAGTCCGAAAAGTCAGGAAGATAAAAAAATATAAGCATTATCTCAAATTTAACTTTCGGACTTTCGGACTTTTCGGACTTTCGGACTTTTCCCGACTTTTTCCGTAATTTGTCTTACTTTCGGACGTTACTGACTTTCCGGACTTTCGGACTCCAAAACATGAACCCATACCAACAAAAAAAACGCTGGAAATACTCGTTGCTCACTTTTGCGGTGGTTATTGCCAGCGGTTCGTTGCTTTATACCAACTACCTGGTCCGCAATATTGCCAAATCCGAGCGTACCCGTGCCCAGGTTTGGGCAATGAGTATGAAACAAGAATTAGCATCAGATGACAATGATTTCCTGAATTACGTATTCGCTGTACGCGACAGCTCACTGGTTCCTGCAATAGTTACGGATAATAAGGGTGATATTCAGATTTCGCGAGGGTTGGATCAAACCAAAGTTTTTATAAAGCTGCAGGCCGAAGAGAACAAAAAATTGAAATATGACCCGGCCTATTTTGAGTCAGAACTTGCCTACATGAAAAAGCAGCACGCGCCTATCCGGCTTAAAGTTTTGGGCCAGCAGTGGCTGGTTTATTATAAGGATTCGCCTTTGCTTACCGAATTGAAATTTTTTCCTTACATACAGCTTTCGCTTATCGCTATATTTTTGCTGATGGCTTATGCAGCATTCAGTTCGGCGCGTAAATCGGAACAGGACCAGGTTTGGGTAGGGCTTGCCAAAGAAACAGCCCACCAGTTAGGTACGCCGATTTCTTCGCTCATGGCCTGGATCGAGTTAATGAAAGAAAAGTTTAATGCCGAAAATGACCCTTTAGTAGCCGAAATGGAAAATGATGTAAAACGGCTGGAAATTGTAGCCGACCGCTTTTCGAAGATAGGTTCAACGCCAAAGCTCGAAGAACATAAGGCTTATGAGGTAGTGAAAGATTTTGTTGATTATTTTAAAATAAGGGTGAGTAAAAATATAAGTTTTGAGATGACCGGCAACCCTTACTTGCAGGCAGGCTTGAATGTACCCTTATTTGACTGGGTGCTTGAGAACCTGTTAAAAAATGCGGTAAATGCCATAGATGGCAAAGGAAAAATAAAGGTAGACGTTTCGGGCAATAAAATTAAAAAGCAAGTATTTATCGATATTTCAGACACCGGCAAAGGGATACCGCGCTCAAAATTCGACACTGTATTCCAGCCGGGTTACACTACCCGTAAACGCGGCTGGGGGCTTGGCCTGTCGTTAACCAAACGTATAATTGAAAATTATCATGACGGGCAAATATTCGTCCGCGATTCCGAATTGGGAAAAGGAACAACTTTTAGAATAGTTTTAAAAAACAGCAGACATGATAAAAAGACCGCAGCCTGATGAATACCCGGCTTATGCAGCCGCGTATGTTAACCTGGTGGGCAATGGCCCAATAATAGAGATACTGGAATACCAGCAGCAAAGCACTTATAATTTTTTTGTGAGGATGGATCCGGACAAAGCGGATTTTGCCTATACCGAAGGTAAATGGACCGTTCAACAGGTTTTAGGGCATATAGTTGACACTGAACGTATATTCGCTTACCGCGCACTGGTTTTTTCGCGTGAGCATACTGAATTGCCGGGCTTTGACCAGGATGTTTACATTAATAAAGCCACTTATAACAGCCGCACGCTCGAAGATATTGCAAATGAGTTTAAAGCGGTGCGCGAATCGGGCCTTTATCTTTTTCGCTCGATCAGTGATGAGCAATCAACGCAAAAAGGGATTGCCAGCGGCAATCCTGTTTCGGTAAGGGCTTTAGCTTATATGACGGCAGGACACGAGATGCATCATGTTAAAATTTTAAAGGAAAAGTATTTATAAATGATTGAGTTGATTAAGTTAAGCCAACTGCTTGAGGGGGGTGGCAACAATTCACTTAATCAACCAATCAACTCAATCAACTTTATTATTACCCCCCTGATCTCCCTCTTTCTTTTCAATATGATAAGATAAAAATAAGCCTAAACCGCCAAATATGGCAATCAGTGCGAAGTAAATAGCCACGTTGGCATCGTTATCAAACCCGCTGCCAAAATTTTTAAATGCGGTATGGTCTAACAGATACGCTAAAAACAAGCCAGCGCCAGCGCCTATCAGTAAAAGCCCCCACTTTAAGGTTTGAAAAGGCGCAGTCTGTGGTTTGTACCTTCGTGGATCCATTCCACGTTCGATCATTGCCATTCTTTCCCGTTTATTCAGGTAAACAATTCCAAAAATCATAGCAAATAATGCTGTCGGCACTAAAATCGGTATTAGAAGTGCTAAATTGTCGGTCTCCATAATATTTAATTTTTTTAAAGTTTAATAAATTTTTTGTTTTAATCACCATTACGGTGTATTTACAAGCTATGACCACATGTTTTTTGCCGAGGTTACAGTTGGGGTGAAAAAATTGTTGTAATGTTGAAACGTTGTAATGTTGGAAGGTTGAGAAAAAGTTGTAATGTTGGAAGGTTGGAATGTTGAAAGGTTGAGAAATTATTGTATTGTTGGAAGGTTTGAAGGTTCAGATCGTCGTAAAGGGTTTTAGAACTAATCTTTGAAGCGGCCGCCTTCGAGCAAAAACAACGTTGCAACATTTCAACATTTCAACATTACAACTTTCCAACAACTAAAAGAACTATCTTTACACAAGTGTAACCTTAAACGGCCATACATCGTCAGAGAGCTATAACAGATGCAAAGCAAGCTTTCAGATATAGAGTTGATAGAACAAACCCTGGCCGGAGATCAATCGGCTTTTACCGAGCTTGTTAAACGCCATCAGCGTTTTGTATTTACGCTGGCTATGCGTTTTGCAAAAGGAAGGGAAGACGCCGAAGAAATAGCGCAGGATTGTTTTATAAAAGCATACCGGTCATTGGCATCGTTTCAGGGGCAGTCGAAGTTTAGCACATGGCTGTACAGTATTGTTTACACTACCGCCATGACATTTTTGCGCAAAAAAAGAATTGATACAGATTCAATAGACGATGAGAATACCTTTATCCAAATAGAAAATCAAACATCGGGGTATGATGTAAACAACGTGGAAAATAAATCGAGGTCGTTTTATCTGAACAAGGCGATCGGGCAACTTTTACCTGATGATGCGGCAATAATTACCATGTTTTACAAAGGTGAGCAATCGCTCGAAGAAATAGGCCGGGTGATGGGAATGGAAGCAAACACGGTTAAAGTAAAATTATTCAGGGCGCGCCAGCGATTAAAAGAAAAACTGGAGCGCAATTTAAAACATGAAGCGAGGGAATTGATATGAATACTATGGAAGAAATACTTTGGAACTACATCGATGGTAATTGCACAGCCGATGAGCAAAAAATCATCACTTCCCTTATTGACCGGGATGAAGCTTACAGAGCCAAATATAGGGAGCTCTTAAGTCTTAACAAAGAGTTTTCAGCAATAGAGTTAGATGAGCCGCCGATGGCTTTTACTTACAATGTAATGGAAGCTATACGGACCGAGCATGCGCAAAAACCACTTAAAGCAGCTATTAATAAAAGGATAATTAAGGCGATCTCGATCTTTTTTGTACTTACGATATTTGTTTTATTGGCGTTCACTTTAGGAAGTATGCACCTGTCTGCGGGCAATAATTCTTTTAATGTACTTTCAGGATTAAAAATGCCTGATCTTACCAAATACATTACCAAACCGGTAATATTCGGCTTCTTGTTTTTTGATGTTGTTTTGGCATTGTATTTATTTGATACTTTTTTGCGTAGAAGTAGTTCTCAGAGAGAAATTTAACCTTGTATAGAAAAAACGACAGTTTTACCATAGATTGATCGGTTTTTATGAAGATATGGCAGGCTTTTGCAAATAATCGGCTATTTGGCAATATTAAATTCAAATAAATGAAGGCTAATTTATTATTGGTACAAAAATTGTGATAAGATAAATGGACTGGCAAACTCGCCGGTTCAATTGTGATAAGGTTTAGGTTGAAAGCCCCCAAGCAGCAAGTGCAAGGGGGCTTTTATTTTTTTACAAAATAGTTGAGGCCATCTCAAAATAGAAATAGTAAAATTCGACGCCATATTAATTAAAAAATCTTCGTGTCCTTTGTGAAACCTTTGTGCTCTTTGTGTTAAAAACTAACCACTAAGGTCACAAAGGGTTCACAAGGGACACTATAAAAATAAGTCGACTTTGTTGTCGAAAATTGATAACTTAGTTTAAAAATTCAACGATGAGAAAATTTTGTTCATTCCTGATTGTACTGCTTATTACAGTGACAAGTTCAGGAACCTTTGCGCAAACGCCCAGGATACCCGAAGCCAGTTCAACACAAACTATTATACAAGATTTTGGACTTGGAAAAATTACCATAACCTATTCCAGGCCAAATGTTAAGGGCCGGGTAATTTTTGGCGGCATAAATCCTTACGGCCAGGTTTGGCGTACCGGCGCTAATGCGGCTACTATTATTAATTTCAGCGAAAGTGTAATTATTGAGGGACATAATGTACCTGCCGGTTCGTACTCGCTTTTCACTATTCCCGAAAAGGATATGTGGACCATCATCCTTAATAAAGTGGTAAAGCAATGGGGCGCTTATAGCTATAAACAATCCGAGGACTTTTTGCGCTTCCAGGTAAAACCCATCTATCTTGCCGAAAAAAGGGAAACCTTTACCATTCAGTTTACTAACGTTACAACAAAATCATGCGATATGCATTTGGTGTGGGACCACACTGCTGTGCTTATTCATCTTGAAACCGATGATGATGCACAAATAACCGCCAATATTGACGAATTGATGAAAGGTAACCGAAAAGCCTATTACTTTAACGCTATACAATATTATTATGAAAATAATAAAGATATGAACAAAGCATTGGGCTGGGCCCTGGAAGCTGAAAAGGTTGATCCGGGCCCCTGGTATAAATTATGGGAAGCCCGTATCCGGCTTAGAATGGGAGATAAAGAAGCTGCAATAGCCGCAGCGCAGGAAGGTATTAAGATGGCGAAAGCAAGCAACGATGATGAATACGTGCGCTTAAACCAGGCAGTAATTGATCAGGCTAAGAGTTAATTTAGGATTTCGGAATTTCGATTTCGGATTTAGAATTTACGAAGAAGTTTTTAAAGTCGCTCCGCCTAATGGCGGAGGATATTTAGAGGGGGTTGGCCGATGGTTTTGCATTAATCAGCCATGCTATTATAATTACCAAAATACAGCCTATACCATTAAGCCATAAATAGGCAACAACTTCGTAATTCCCTAAAATGATAATAAGCAGCTCAGTAATAATGGCTGCGATGAAAACAGCGTTTCCGCGGATGTTTTTCAGATAAAAAGCTACTATAAAAACACCTAATATAGTTCCGTAAATGTACGAACCCAGTTTATTAACGTACTCTAATAAATTGCCAACCTTGCTGGCATACAGGGCCATTGAAATACATACCAGGCCCCAGAATATAGTCGCGAGCCTTGAGGCGACCAAATAATTTTTATCCGATGCACCGGGGTTGATGGTGCGTTTATAAATGTCAACCACACTTGTTGACGCTAATGAACTTAAAGCGCTTGCGGTTGAACCCATGGAAGCAAGGAAAACAATAGCTACCAGGAGCCCTATCAGGCCTCGTGGCAAATACCGGGTAACAAAAGACAGGAATACATAGTTTGTATCGTCTTCATTGGCCTTGTTATTATTTTTTTTCATCACACCAATTGCTTCCTGGCGTATGTCCTTTGACTTTTTGTCAGCAATTTTCAAAGCTGCCTGCGCTTCGTTTATCTTGCGCTGATCCTTGCTGTCAAATGCTTTGACCAACTCATCGGCTTTGTTTTTTCTATCCCCAAATGCCGCTGAATATTGGTTTTCAAGATCATTATATTGATTTGCATAAGCACTTTGCTTTACCTGCTTTACTTCGTACTGGTTAAAAAACATTGGCGGCCTGTTAAACTGGTAAAATGCAAAAACCAGCACCCCGATCAGCAAGATCAAAAATTGCATGGGTATTTTAAGGAGGCCGTTCATGATAAGCCCCAGCCGGCTTTGGCCAACAGAACTTCCCGTTAAGTACCGGCCCACCTGGCTTTGGTCGGTACCGAAGTAAGATAGCTGTAAAAAGAATCCACCGATCACTCCGCTCCATATATTGTATCGGTTATTGGGGTCAAACTTCCAGTCGATCACATTCATCCGCCCTAATTTCCCAGCCAGTTTAATAGCATGGGTAAAGTCTACGCCGTGCGGCAGCAGGATAACAATCATGATGCCTGCAAAAAACATCCCGCAAAAAATAATGCTCATTTGTAAGAGCTGCGTATAGGACACGGCTTTGGTTCCGCCATATACCGTATAAAATATAACCAGGCCGCCAATAAACAGCGTGGTGTAAACCGTATTGATGCCAAGTATAGTTGATAATATAATGGATGGTGCATAAATAGTGATCCCTGTTGAAAGGCCGCGCTGGACGAGGAATAGAAATGCGGTAAGCGCCCTCGTTTTAAGGTCGAAACGTTGTTCGAGGAATTCGTAAGCTGTATACACCTTAAGACGGTGGAATATCGGCACAAAGGTTATGCAGAGCACGATCATGGCAAGCGGCAGGCCAAAATAAAACTGTACAAAGCGCATCCCGTCTGAATAGGCCTGACCGGGTGCTGATAAAAAGGTGATTGCGCTGGCTTGTGTTGCCATTACCGAAAGGCCCACGTGGTACCAGGGTAATGAGCGGCCGCCCATCAGGTACTGGTCGATATTTTTGTTGGCGCCGCTTTTCCAAACCCCGTATAATACGATGGTAAGCAGCGTAACGCCAAGAACGATCCAGTCGGTTAAGCTCATTCAAATGATATTGTGATAAGCCAGAAAACGAGGATCAATAGTAACAGCCAGGCGATAACAATGCCGTAAAACTGATTCCAGCTGCGAATAAACGGGGGCAGGTCAGGATCAGGAGTCTTCACGGCCCTCGACCAAAAGCTTAATGAAAAAGCTGGTGAATAGCAAGCCAAAAAGACCCATGATCGGTATCCAGATAAATCTGGCGTCAAGAACTAAGCCTGTAAAAAGGCCGCTCAGCAACCCAACAATATAGTATATGCTGTCGTAGCTTTCTTCTTTTTCTTTGTGTTGATGTGTCATTATGCTGTTGTTATGATGGCGCAAAAATAGTTGATTAAATAATGTATAGCAAAATATTTAGATTCGCGGCAGTTAACACAGGCCGCTAAAATGAAAGCAATGTTTCAGCTGGAATATTCAATCCTTTAAACAATTTTTTTGCCATAGTAAAGGTTAAGGGCCTTTTTCGGTTCAACACTTCTGACACCCTGCTCCGGCTTCCAAAATAAGGTATAAGGTCACTGGCAGTCAGGTCGCTTTCCTCCATTTTGTATTTGATGGCCTCAATTGGATCGGGTGGCGCAATTGGATAGTGTTTATTTTCGTAATCATCGGCCAAAATACTTAACACTTCCAATAAGTCGGCTTCCGGGCTGTTTTCTGCACAACTCCAAAGACTTCTGATTTGTTGTAAAATCGCCTTATATTGCTCCTCTGTTTTTATAGCTTTAATCAGTGGGTTTTCCATTTTTTTCTGTAAAAGTTAAGTGCCTAACGTTTTAAAATCGATTTTGTCATATTCGGCATGGGTACCGATAAAATGAATATAACAAATCTGGGTATCATATCTGAATGCGACAACCAATCTGTACTTATTTTTAGCTATATTAAAAACAATATAACCACTCACATAATCGGCACCTTTAAAATCTTTTATTATTTCGCTGGGCGCTTTATATTCAGATTTCTTTATTTTTGTAAACCAAGTTCTTAAGCCTGTTTCCGCATCAGGGCTCCGCTCCCAAAAATCCCTCAATGTCGATCTTGCTAATATTCTCACTTACAAAGATATTATTTTTTTTAAAATTACCAAATTGGGAACAATTTAAATCCGTCTTATAAAGAGATAAGAGCGTTGTAATTTTGCGGACATGGTTTTATGGAATAACCTTTCCCTTTGGCTTGCTCAACAAGTTCACAAACAACCGGTACGCCCCCGGCACTCCTGCCGGCAATTGCCTGAAAAATGCCAGCGAGGTATAAACAAACCTTCCTCCGCCATAATTGCCAACTATCAGCCCGCCGCTGTTTGGCGCTTCGCCAGGGTCATTCATTTGCAGTACGGCTTTATATTTCGGATCAAAATCGCCTATAAAATATAAGCCCCGTTCCTGTACCCAGCCGTTAAAATCAGCCTGTGTTATTTTATTGGGATAATTTAACACTGGGTTTTGCTCATCTAAAATAGTGACCTTAGCGTCTTCATCAGTAACCCTTCGGTTCACTACAGTCAATGGGTAAGGCCCTATTTCTTTGGTGACCAGTCCATTACTATTGTTATATTGAACCACAAGGTTGCCCCCATTTTTTACATATTCAAGCAGTTTTGGCTGTTCAATGGCCAACCGGAGGTTTACATTGTAAGCGCGTACACCGGTAATGATGGCGTCATATCCGGACAGGTCATTGTTCATGATCTCCTGTTCGGTTAGTTCATGCACATCGTACCCTGCTTGCCGCAATGCATCTTGCACCTGGTCGCCTGCACCGGGGACATAGCCAATTTTTTTACCGGCTATCTTCATATCCACATCCAACAGTTTTGCTTCTGAGGGAGGAAATAACACAATGGTTGGGATATGATTGTATTTTATTTCCCGTATGCCCATCGAAAATTGTTTCCCGTTAACATCAACAACAGCTTCCAAAACACTTGTTTTCGGCTTACTATCCGTTGGACTAACGGTAAAATTAACTGACCATTCCTCACTCTTATTTTTGTCTGTAAAATCAAACTTTGCCGGTATAATTTTCCATCCCGCTATGGGTTTTATGCTGATGCTGCCGCTGCTTTTTGTAAAGCTTTTTAGTTTGACCTGAACCTGTTGTACCCGTGTGCCATTAAAAATGTAATTCTTATTTTCAATATTAGCCGTTACCGGCGGTGTTATTTCAAGGGGCTGATAAACTTCGCCCCTAACGGGATCTGTATATTTGTAAACTATTCTGCGCTCATAGCGAATAGGCTTGCCTTCAATTATAAATTCAAAATCAACAGTTGGCAGATCAATGTTTTCGGGGTTGCCAACATCTAACTGGTCAGGGATATTGTATGACCCTTGTGTGTGTGGCGTTTCGAGCCAGTATGGTTGTGTAATTTTGCCTGCAATTGTGTTGGTATTAAAAGATTTTAACTCGTTCGCCGGAATCACCTGGCTGTCAAAATTTTTAGTCACCTGCTGAATGCTGATACTGTTTAATTTTATTTTATTGCTATACCTGTTCAATACCTGTGAACGGACGCCTATACTGTCGCCCAGGGTATAAGCCGGCTCCACAGCGTAGCTTTCAAACCATAAACCAGCACAGGCTGCTATAAGGTTATCCAGTTCTTTAACTTTTTGCTTGCGCCAATAAGCATCCGAAACTTTTTCAACGCGTCCAAGCAACTTTACCAATGCGGGTACAGATTGTTCGGGATTGTCAGGATCAAAGCTTTTACGAATAATATCAACTCCTGCATTTATATCATCGCCGTTTTTTACCCTTTTCCATGTGGTATTAATACCATCCATTAGATCATTTTGCGGGGCATCGCCCAAAATAGTTTTAAAATACTCGTACGATTCCCCGCGCTGCCTCGTTGCGCCAAAGCCTTGTGTTTTATGGTTCGAGCGGCTTTCGGCGGCAAGCTCACCGTAGCCTTTACCTATAATGGGATTGTAAACGCCGACATCTATTTTAAACTGGTCGGGCGCCGTGGTATTTACCGTGCCAAAGCTGAAAGTATTCCATAGCAAGCGTTTTGCCTGCCAGGGTTGTACATATTTTAATTGCTCCGGATACCGCGTTGGATCTGCAGCCGCCATAAATGCCTTCTGTGCCAATATAGCCGAAGCGGTATGGTGCCCGTGCCCGCCTTCGCCGGTAGTTGGGAACCTGCATATAATAACATCCGGCCTGAACTTACGGATCACCCAAACCACATCGCCTAAAACTTTCTCTTTGCCCCATAATTTTAATGTTTCCGCAGGGCCCTTTGAAAAACCAAAATCATTGGCGCTTGTAAAAAACTGCTCGGCGCCGTCCACGCTTCGGGCTGCCAAAAGTTCCTGTGTCCGTATCAGGCCCAAAAGCTCACCTTGCTCATTGCCCAGCAAATTCTGGCCGCCGTCTCCGCGCGTCATTGAAAGGTAACCGGTGCGGTAATGTTTTTCCTGGGCGAGGTATGCCAGCAGGCGTGTATTTTCGTCGTCAGGATGCGCAGCTACATAAAGCACGCTTCCCAGAACATCAAGTTTCTTGAAATTTTGCTCAATGGTTACCAGGTCGGCAGGCGGGGCCGTTTGTGCAAAGGCAAATGGTGCAATAAAGATAAATAAGAAGGCGGCAATAAGTTTAATACGGTTCATGCTAACAAATATATTGAAAGATAAATGGCATATTTTGTATGTATCAAGAATTTAACAATGGGGTGTGCTGATTTCAGATTTCGGATGTTCGATTTCGGATTTGTTTTTAGCGTCAATATCTGGTGCCTATTTCACGCTAATATTTGGGCTTCCGGGTGAGCTTTGTGTTCATACTCCGCCAATTGGCACACTTAAGCACCGGGCCGGTATCCGCTTCAATCCCTGGCGTTGTTTTCGGTCACTAATATAATCTCCGATCATTTAGTATCCCCATTTTAACTAGCAGCAGTGCAGTTGAAAACTGCTGCCATACGCGACCACCAGTTACGATTCGCTAAACTCGCGGCAGCGCGCCTAAAAAGAAAAATTGTCAAAAACAATCCTAATTTTCTATTTGTTAATCAGTCGATTAATTTTTTTTGCTGATTATCAGGCGCTTACTTTAGATTACAAAAAAATGACAAAATTAATCAATCGTTTGATTAATTTTGTGCAAGAAAAAAGCAATGGACAAAGATAAAATAGATAAGAAAGACCACATCCTGGATGTAGCTGAAAGAATGTTTTCAGACCTTGGATTTGATGGCGCTTCAACCCGGATGATATCCAGCGAAGCAGGGGTGAATATGGCTATGCTCAATTATTATTTCGGATCGAAAGAAGGATTATTCCTGGCAATTTTTGAACGAAAAATATCATCGTTCCAAACTTTACTCCAAAATATCGGAAACGATGAGAGCATGTCGTCATGGGATAAACTGGAAAAATGTATCGATAATTATGTCGATCGGGTTGTAGTAAACAACTGTTTTCAAAAATTAATAAACCGCGAGTTGTCTATCAGCAAACGTGGGGATCTTACCGATAAGATCACTGAAATTTTGATGCTTAACGTGATGGAACTTAAAAAAATATTTGATGAGGGGATCAAAAACGGCAGCTTTTATAAATACGCTGATACACAGTTGCTAACGGCTACCCTTTTTGGCACAAAGAATTACATCATTAACACCCCCAACATGTCCTCATTAATGCTGGGACACGATATTCGCGACGAAAAATTTTTAGAAGAAAAATTTAAGCCCCGGCTAAAAAAGTATATGAAACGACTTTTAAAAGCTTACCTGATGGATGATAATGATAACACCAAATAATAAAAACGCCAAACTTTACTTCATTAACACTATGGTCGCAACCTTTAAAAATTATATTATCCCTGTACTAATTTCTGTATTACTGTTCGGCAAAACCGCTACAGCCCAGGAAAGGACCATCACGCTTGATGAAGCGCTTAAGCTGGGCCTGCAAAACAGCAATGTTGTAAAATTGTCAAAAGCAAAGATAGACCAGGCAATTTCGCAGTATAACCAGGCGAAAGACAATGTGTTGCCAACCGGTAAAGCGAGCTTGGCCTATAACCGCGCCGAAATCCCTGCCAACAGGCTTCAATTTGGCCCTTCCAGCTTTTCATTGCCTAAAAATGCCGACGCTTATTTGGGCACCGCCTCTGTAAACGAGGTAATATTTGGCGGAAACAGACTAAAATATGCTGAACAATCAACTGATCTGTTAGCCCAGGTAGCGCGCATTGATGCGGAAAACGACAAAGACGCGGTAGCTTATGATATTATTGACCAATATTATAACCTGTATAAAGTTTTGCAGAGCAAAAAAGTAGTTGAGCAAAACCTTTCAACAGTAGATCAGCAGATAAAACAGGCACAGCGTTTTTTTGACCAGGGGCTTGTTACCAAAAACGATGTATTGCGGTTTCAGCTCCAGCGGTCAAATATTGAACTGAATGGCATCGACCTTGAAACTAACCGGAAGATTGTAAATTTCAACCTTAATGTACTGCTTGGATTGCCGGAAAGCACTCAATTAGTAATCAGCGAGGTAAATGAAGCCAGTAGGCCGATAGAACCGGTTTCTGCTTATCTTGATACCGCAATGGCTGAGCGCGCTGAACTACGGTCGCTTGATCTGCGCACAAAGGTTTCCGAAACAAATATCAAAAGTGTTGCCTCAAACACATTACCGTCGATAGCGGCAACAGGAAACGCCTATTATATTGATGCGAAGGCAAATCCTGTTCCGCAAAGCGGATCTTATATATTGCCGATAACTTTTGGCGTGGGGGTATCATGGAACTTTTCAACTTTATGGACCAATAAAAACAAGGTAGCTGAAGCTAAAATACAGCGCGACGAGGTAACGCTGAATAAGGCAATCACCCTTAATAATGTTAAAAGAGAGGTAAACGAGAACTATCAAAATTATCTGATGGCTTTAGACAAGATAAAGCTTTTGCAAACCTCGATAGAGCAGGCCGAAGAAAACAATAAAATACTCGAATCGAAATACAGGAACAATATAGCATCGGCTACTGACAGGGCAGACGCGGAAACACTGCTTTATCAGGCTCAGATCAATCTTGAGTTAGCAAAAGCTGATGCCGGCCTGGCTTACTATACGCTAATTAAATCAACCGGGAAACTGAACAAATAGATGTGCGGATGCGCGAATGTGCAGATGTGCAGATGATTTAATTCAATAATTAAAAATGCGCAGACGATTTGAAAAACATAGTTCATCCTTCAATAAATCACTAAATCACTAAATCACTAATTCAATAATTCAATAATTAACACGCATGGCAAAGGCAAACAAAACACAGGAAAACGCTAAACCGAAACCGAACAGGGTGCTTCCGATTATTTTGGGGGTAATACTGGTGGTGGGGATTATTTTCGGGATCAAAGAATATATATACTACGGCAAACATATAGATACAGATGACGCGCAGATTGACGGCGACATAAGCCCCGTTGTTGCACGCGTCGGCGGATATATTGACAGCATTTATTTCCAGGAAAACACACACGTAAATAAAGGCCAGGTACTGGTAAAAATTGACGACCGCGATTATAAAGTTAAACTTGAACAGGCGGAAGCGGCTGAAACCGGCGCAAGCGCAAATGTAAATGTCGGCAAATCGCAAATTTTTGAGAATGCCGCAAATTCGGCAAGCGCCAGGGCGCAGATTGAATCGGCAGCTGCAAAACTTGAAAAAACCAATAAGGATTACCAGCGCTATGCTAACCTGGTTAAAGACGGCTCAATTACCCTGCAGCAATTTGATCAGGCAAAATCCGACCTTGATGTTGCCCAGGCTGCATACCGTGCTGCACAAGATCAATACAAAGCTGCACAAGAGGAAGTTGGCGCCACAAAAAACCAGCTTAACGTTACACATACCGGCGTTAGCCAAAAGCAGGCTGATGTTGATTATGCAAAGCTGCAGCTGTCATATACAATTGTTGGAGCGCCGGCGAGCGGTGTCACCTCAAAAAAGAATATCCAGATTGGCCAGCTGGTACAGGCAGGGCAAACTTTATTCTCGATTGTTAACGACAACAGCATATATATCACCGCAAATTTCAAAGAAACGCAGCTGGATAAAATCCATAATGGACAAAAGGTCAATATCGATGTAGATGCGTATCCTGACTTACAATTGCACGGAACAGTATATAATTTTTCGCCTGCTACCGGCGCTAAGTTTTCATTATTGCCGCCCGATAATGCTACCGGTAACTTTGTGAAGGTTGTGCAGCGTCTGCCGGTTAAAATAAAAATTACCGCTCCAAAAGAGGATCTGGATAAGCTTCACCCCGGGATGAGCGTAAGCGTTTCGGTGGTGTATAAGGATTAAGTTCATAGTTAATAGTTCATGGTTCATAGCCATTAAGTGCAGCGACCATGAACCATTAAGCATGAACCAAATTAAATAAAGAACAAGTTCACAGTATAGTTCAAGGTTCGTAGCCGTCAATGCAGCTGCGATGAACTATGAACTATGAACCAAATTAAAAAAAATGGCTGAAACTGGCTTTAGAAAATGGATCATTACTGTCACGGTCATCGTTGCTTCTTTACTGGAGCTGATCGATACCACGATCGTAAACGTGTCGATACCCCAAATACAGGGCAACCTGGGCGCCACGCTGGAAGATATTGCCTGGGTAGTGACCGGTTACGCGGTGGCAAACGTAATTGTACTGCCCATGTCCGGCTGGCTTGGAAGCCGCTTTGGACGGAAAAATTATTTTATAACCTCGATAGTTGTATTTACAATAGCATCGTTCTTGTGCGGCAATGCAACGGGCCTCAGCGAGCTGGTACTTTTCAGGATATTGCAGGGACTTGCCGGCGGCGGATTAATATCTACTTCGCAGGCTATTTTGATTGAAACCTGGCCGCGCGAACAAATAGGAACTGCCACCGCCTTATTTGGTTTGGGAGCCGTTGTTGGGCCAACCGTTGGGCCAACCATCGGCGGTTACATTACTGACCATGCTTCGTGGAGATGGATATTTTACGTGAATATTCCTGTAGGAGCCATCGCGGCATTCTGCGCTTACACATTTGTAAAGGAAACGCCTAAGGAGGCGAAGGGGAAACCTGTTGACTGGTGGGGGATCGCCCTGCTGGCAATTGCTGTTGGCAGTTTACAAACCATCCTTGAAAAAGGAGAATCGGAAGACTGGTTTGCCAAACCATACATCCTTGTGCTTACCATATCAGCCGTATTGGGTGTTATACTGTTTATATGGCGCGAATTAAGCACTGACCATCCCATAGTAAACTTTGGAATAATGCGGCACCGAAGTTTTGCGGTAGGAATGTTTACTTCGTTTGTGCTTGGCTTTGGCTTGTATGGCTCGGTTTTCGTATTCCCTGTGTTTTGCCAGAATTTGCTCGGGTTCACGGCGCAGCAAACCGGCGAGCTGTTGTTTCCGGGAGGACTTTGCACCATTATAATGATGCCTTTTATAGGTAAAATGCTTAACAGGGGAATTCCGGCACAGTTTATGGCTACGGCGGGAATGTTTTTGTTCTTTGTGTTTACCACCATGCTTAGCAACTCAACGCTTGCCACAGGGCAAGCTGACGTCTTGATCCCTCTTTTGATAAGAGGGGTGGGTATGGCATTGTTGTTTGTCCCGCTAACTACGCTTGCAATAGCCGATTTGCACGGCCCCGAACTGGGCCAGGGCACAGGCTTAAATAATATGATGCGCCAGTTAGGGGGGTCGTTTGGTATAGCTGTGCTTACCACTATTATTCATATCAGGGCAGCCACGCACCGCAGCAACCTGATAACCAACATCAATCCATATAACAATGCATTTACCGAAAGGCTGAATATGCTGCAGCAAGGTTTTATAGCAAGAGGTAAATCTGCTTATGATGCGCTGCACATGGCCTATATGGCCATTGAAGGAACTGTAGCAAAGCAATCGTTATTGTTAACTTATGATGATGCTTACTGGGTATCGGGCCTGGTTATGTTATTTTCCATACCGCTGCTTTACCTGCAGCCCTTTAAAAAAGCCGCTAAAATGCCAGCTGACGCCCATTAAATGCAAAAAGCCGTTCGCCAAAGGCGGACGGCTTTCCCCAAAAAAAACTACAATTAAAAATTTATCGCCCCGGATCCTAACTACCTTAAATTAAAATATATTATCTCGCCGGGGGTTGTTTAATCTATGCCATAAATATACTGATTTTTAAGCGAAAAACGCAAATTTTATTTACTGTTAAAATGCGATTTATGAAGAATGGATGAAATTTTAGTTATCTCCTGTATTTTTTGTTAATTAACTATATAACCGACGAACGTAAAAGATATATGGCTACAGTTTACAAGATTGGTAACGGGGGCGCATGTCACTTCACGAACAAAAACATTGAGTAAACCTTGTACCGTTGTTGTAAAAACTGCCAGATATTTTATCTTTACGGTATGAAACATTTCTGCGTACTATCCATCGCATTACTGATTAGTCATTTATCGTATGCACAAGTTGTCATAACTAAGGATACCGCAAAGAATCCTGGCGAAAAGAAAATTTTCACATCTGCTGCACAGGTTCCTGAATTCCCTGGTGGTTATCAGGAATTTAGCAAGTACATCGGCAAAAATCTCCATTATCCCGAGGTTGCCCGGCTGATAGGTATTAACGGAAGACTTATTATGTCATTTGTGGTTGATAAAGATGGCAGGATCACGGAGGCTACTCCAACAAATTGTGTCGGCGCCGGTTGTGAGGCTGAAGCAGTAAGACTATTAGAAGCCTCCCCGGTATGGAAACCGGGGATACAGTTTGGTAAGCCAGTAAGGGTTAGGTACAGTATTCCGATAAGTTTCACCATAGAAGATCGAAAAATCTTTATCAGAGATTTGAGAAAATCCAATTATGGATTTATTTTTAATATAAAAGGTGTGCTATACACAATTGACGAGGTAGAAAACATTCTTGGCAAAACTTTTATTTCCAGCCAGGTACAGATCGCCGAACCATTTTACAATTACAACAAAGTTGAAAAATTTGAAATGCCCGATAAAAAAGAAGTTTACTTATTAATATTTAAATCAACATGAAATTAAAAATCACATTTATTTTAACCATTTGTGCTGTTGCCTTATTATTTAGCTGCAAGCAAAATAACCGTATCGGCAATGCCACCCGCGAGGATAAAAACGGATGGATCTATATTCATCTTTCAGGATCGCCCGCTGATATTGGATTTCAGCATGGTTACCTGGTAGCTAACGAGATCGATACCATAATAAAGGTGATGCAATATTACCTGCCAAGCAGCAGCGGCAAAAACTGGGATTTTTACCGGGCGGCATCTGCGCGGTTTATATGGAAAAAAACAGATAAGGAATACCAGGATGAAATGAAAGGCATCGCCGAAGGCCTGCAAGCAAAGGGCTTTAAATACGATTCGCTGGATGTAACGGCTTTGAATGCCTATATTGAACTATCAGAGTATTATGTGCCTACTTTGATGAATAAAATAAAACCGGGCAGCGGTGATAACAGGGCGCCCGGCAATTGCAGCGCTTTTATCGCTACAGGAAGTTTTACAAAAGATCATAAAATAGTGATAGCCCATAATAACTGGTCTGATTATATCATCGGCGAACGATGGAATGTAATAGCCGATATTAAACCCGAAAAAGGCAATCGGATATTAATGGACTGCATCCCCGGCCTTATTCACAGCGGCGATGATTTTGTTGTATCTAAAAGCGGGATACTGATCACCGAAACAACCATAACTCAATTTAAAGGCTTTGATACTACCCGTGCGCCCGAATTTATGCGCGCCCGTAAAGCAGCCCAGTACAGCAACAGTATTGACGATGTGGTAAAGATAATGACCACTGATAACAATGGCGGCTATGCTAACGACTGGCTGATCGGCGATACCAAAACCAACGAAGTCGCCAAACTGGAACTGGGTCTGAAAGATTATAAAGTGTGGCGATCAAAGGATACGGCATTTATAGGCTCAAATTTCCCAAGCGACCCAAAGCTGATACAAGAGGAAACAACCTTTAAGGTAAATGACCCCACCAGTTCTGCGAATGCGCGCAAACTGCGGTTGGAAAAATTGATAGATGTTGACTATAAGGGAAAACTGGACGTTGCCAGCGGCAGGACCATTGAGGGCGACACGTACGATGCGCTCGATAACAAAAATGCCTTAAACCGCTGCATAATTGATGGCCACGTAGACGAAGATCCCTTAGGCAGTAAAGAATGGGGCGAAGGCCCCTACTTCCCGATGGGAGCTGTGCAGGGGAAGGTAACCACAACGGAACTGGCTAATAAAATGGAATTTTGGGCACGCATGGGCCATCCCGGCGGCACCGACTTCCTCGCTGCCCCATTCTTTAACAAGCATCCGGAATATTTTAAAACCCAGGGGAAATACCTGCGCGATATGAAAGCATATCCCTGGACATTGTTTATAGCGTCGAAGTGACCAACTGAAATGTAGATCGTTTTTACTTTGACGACTTGGTGCCGGACACCCTGAACGGAGACAAATTTGCGAAGTTTTGAAAACTTCGCGATTTTTTTACATTCTAAATCCGAATTCGAAATTCCGAAATTCGAAATTCCTTTACTCCATCATCAGCCTCCTGATCAATTCCGCGCTTTGTTTGTTGCCTTCTTCCAGTCTTCCATCAAAAAAGGCCTGTACATCGTTAAAATGCTTTTTATAGCCTTCCATATCGCCATAACCAATAATGGACGACCATTCCCTTACCGCCGAGTGAAATTCCAGGTCATCGCCCCGTATCGTTTTATCGTACAGGGCCGTTACGATAGATTCTTCCAGCAAGTCCTCCTTTTTAAACAAGTATTCGGCAATTCCGAGGCGCAAACGGAAGGGCGGCGTTTGGCAGATGAGGTTATCATAAGGGTTTACACCGAGATGGTACCAGGCATCGACCATGCTTAAAATGCTTAAATGCGAATTGGGCTTTTGCTGTTCGGGCTTCTGCGATAGCGAAAACTCTTTCATAATCGTGTCATTCAGCATAATCGGTTTGCGGCTTTCATGAAAAACAAAATCGCGGGCCCGGTAAAGCCTTGCCCTTAAATCGCTTTCTTCTTCCTTTATCATCAGCTTAAATAACTCCGACTCGGATATGGCGTACCGTTTTACCTGCTGCCGGGCATAAGGGTTCAATATCGCCAAACCGGCGTATACGTGCGCCTTGTAACTGAATATGCGAAGTGTTGTCAGTATTTTTACATTGTCAATACCGCCAACATACGAGGCATTTTCCCAGGGGAAAAAACCGGCTTCTTTCCATGCAGTGCCCATGCTTTCAAACCCTACGTGCGTTACTGCCTGCGTATCGGCCACGATTTTATCGTGCTCATGGTAATTGGCAATCTCCACGATGTCGGTTCCAACGGCAGTGAACAGGTCCAACATGCGTTGGTACGCTTTGTTATCGGCCCGGTGGGGTATCAATATCAATTTCTGTCCTTTTGGCTCAAAACCGGGCCCGTGCATGGCGTGAAAAGTTATGATCTGTGCATCGGCGGGCAGATATTTTTCAAATATTTCAATTTCGGGGGTTTTTACGGAGGTCTGGCCGGCAACTATAGCGCCATATTTTGTAAAAGGGCCGAATTCGGCCACCACCGGGGCAAGCCTGTCGGCCTCAACCGAATAAATGATAAGGTCGCTGGTGCGGGAAATGTCCCTCCCATTATCCATCAGTTTTATGCCATAAGGTGTTAGTTCATCCTCCAGCTTGTCCCTGTTTTCGGGCAGATCGCACCCGGCAACCGTGTAACCGGCTTTAGAAAAAGCCCTGGCGTACAAACGTCCCATATCGCCCAAACCGATAATGCCTATATTCATGCCGCTAATATATTGAGAAAGTCCGAAAGTCCGAAAGTCCGGAAAGTCCGGAAGTCGGAAAGAAAAAGCAGATTAATAGTCTTTGTTGTTGACTTTTCCGACTAAATAATTTTGTCTTTCGGACTTTGCTGACTTTCGGACTTTCGGACTCAACTAAAATTACCAAATATCATATCTAAATATTAATTTTACTTTATAAACTATATTATTATGTTCCGGATGACATTTACGGTTTTATTTATTTGCCTCACCATTTCAGTTACTTATGCCCAGGACAGTACAAAGAGGGCGGTTCCTTCAAAAGTGGTCGTTGTAAATCCCAATATTAAATATAAAACTAACAAATACCATCAACATACAAAGGCTGATTCGGCAGCGAAAGCCAAGCCACAACAAACAACGCAAATAAAACCGGATACCCAGGTTGCGGCTCCGGTCATCTACGATAAAAGCCTGAAGGGCCAGTATAAATATGTTTTATCCAAGGTATATCATTACCAGCAGCCATTAGTTTACTCCCTATGGAGAAGTGTTTCGGATACTTTAAATGCCGACCGCCGCAAACTAAAAGATGTGCAAAACAAACTGAATTTAAAAAACAAAGCCATCGACAGCCTGAAAACCACAGCAGCCGATAAAGAACAGTCCCTTGCTGCATTAAACGACAGGATTGTTTTCTTTGGCATCCCCTTCTCAAAAACTTTTTATAGTGTTATGGTATGGGGATTGGTAGTCTTATTTGGTATAACTGCCGTTGTGGTGGTTGCACGTTCGGCCAATTTCAGGCGCGTAGCGAAGGAACGGACACTGCTTTACACCGAACTGGAAGAGGAATTTAAGGCATTTAAAATAAAAGCTAACGATAAAGAAAAAAAGTTGGCCCGTGAACTGCAAACCGAGCGAAATAAATTGGATGATCTGTTGGGGAGATAGGCCCCCTAACCCCCTAAAGGGGGAACTGGAGTGCCACAATAATGAATTTATACAAATTAAATTCCCCCTTTAGGGGGTTAGGGGGCTGAGCGATATGTCTGTGTTAAAACCCATTTTTCGAATTTTTGATTATGATAAGGCTATTGAGTTTTATGTTACCTGGCTTGGCTTTAAAATCGATTGGGAATACAAGCCCGGTAATATTCCTTTATACATGCAGGTTTCTTTAAGGGACATTATATTAAACTTGTCTGAGCATCATGGCGATGCAAGTCCAGGTTCGCATGTGAGCATTGAAGATTTTAAAGAGCTCGCCGCCTATCATAAAATGCTTGATGACAAAAATTATAAATTTGGCCATCCAGGTTTGCAAATTCCCGACTGGAATGAGAAAGCAATTATGATGACAGTTCATGATCCGTTTGGGAACAGGCTGACTTTTACGGAGGAAATAAAATAGTTTTTTATCCGGCAGATGATATTCTTTTTTTGAATTCTTCTAAGGTAATCGTCCGGCCGGCGGCGGCTTCTTCCTACCCTCTTTTTATACCGTCTAACACATATTGAGGCAATTCCTCATCTTCTTCAAAAAAAGATATTTGATTTGTTTCCAAAAAGTTTGGATCATCTTTTCCTGATCTTTCGTGGGATATAGCAGGTATGTTTTCGTTTAATCGAAACTACAAAATTTGAGTAATTGTCAATTTCATTTAGTAAATAATTTAACAACTAAAAATTTACGTAAATCAATATTTGCAACTCTACGTGATTTTTTCACTATAATTGCATTAAATAACCTCAAATTCATGTTAATCAGGTTTTCAGCTGAGAATTTTCTGTCTTTTAAAGACAGAGTTCTATTTTCGATGATCCCAGGAAAAGGTACTTTAAAACCCTTTCATAAGTCTCAACCAGTAAAAGGCATATCTACTTTAAAGGCGGCGGTTGTCTTTGGAGCCAATGCTTCAGGGAAGTCAAATTTGATCAAAGCGATTGATTTTGGAAGAAATTTAGTTTTAAAAGGAACCAAGAGCGATCAGTTAATTGAATTTCAAAATTTCAGATTAGATTCTAAAACTTTAGTAAGTAACTCTAGAATTGAATATGAGATACAACATAACGGAAAGAATTATGCATATGGTTTTGTTTTTAACAAAAATCAAATTGATGAGGAATGGCTATTTGAAATCAATAAAAAAAACGACATAAAAATATTTGAAAGAAATGCAAAAAAAACGACTGCGTTTGATTTAGAACCCTTGTTAAAGAAAAATAAGAAAGACGAAGAAAAACAATTTTTGCAATTTATAGCAAAAAGCACTCCAAATAATCAGCTTTTTTTAACAGAAGTCAGGACTAGAAAAGTTAAGGAAAATGTTAAAGACATAAGCGATTTAATAAATGTTATTGATTGGTTTCAAAATGTTTTAAATGTGGTCTTTCCCGATGACAAATATAAACTTGGTGTCAAATCAGAATTAAGAGACGGATCAAAATTACAGTCGACCTTTGAAGAATTATTGGAATATTTTGACACAGGTATAAATGGCATTTGTTTAGAAAAGGTTGATTTTGAAAATGTTGAGGTACCATTTGAGATAAAAAAAGACATAACGGACGATTTAACTAGTGCTAAAAATGAAGATTTTAGAGTAGCTTTAGTATCGCCAACTAATGCGACATATTTTTTTTCGAGGCAGAAAAATAAAATTGTGGCTGAGAAATTTATGACTAAACATAAAATTGCTGGTTCAAAGAAAGACACATTGTTTGACACAAGTGACGAATCAGATGGAACAAATCGGATTATTGATTTCATACCAGTTATTATTGATTTATTACAAGGGGAAAAAGTGTTTTTTATTGATGAAATGGAAAGAAGCCTACATCCAAACCTGATTTATGATCTTTTTGATTTGTTTTTAGCAAAATGTGAAAATATTAATAGTCAACTTATAATTGCCAGTCATGAATCTTCCTTATTAACTCAAAAATTATTAAGAAAAGATGAAATATGGTTTATAGTTAAAGATAAGGGTGGTTCTAGTCATATGCATTCTTTAGAAGAATATAATATTAGGTTTGACAAAGAAATTAGAAGAAATTATTTACAAGGACGTTTTAAAGCGGTACCTCGAATTGGAAACAGGGATCATTTAACGGTATTACCGTAGTTTATTAAAAACATGCCAAGAGAACGTGTAGAACTTTTTAGAGTTAGTAATACGATACCAAAAGAAAAGATTATTGTTTTGGCATTTGAGGGTAATGATACAGAAAGAATTTATTTTAGTGATTTAAAAGATGATGTCAAATTTGAAAATGACATAATTCACTTATATTTATTGATTAGACCTAAAAATGACACGAAAAGTGCACCCATCCACGTTTTTAACAAATTAAAAAAGGAAATTAAAGAGGAATATAATTTAGACGTTGCTGATGAACTTTGGATGATTGTAGATAAAGATAATTGGCAAAATATCCCAGAAATTATTGAACTATGTAAAAATGAAAGCAATTTTTTTGTTGCATTAAGCAACCCATGTTTTGAACTTTGGCTCTTATTACATATCATTGACATTAAGCAATTTACTGAACAAGAACAAAATAAAATTTTAGACAATAAGAAAATCAGTAACAGTAAGAACTATATAGATAGAGTTCTCGGAAGTGTTGTAAATGGTGGATATAATAAAACAAATCCAAGACCTGAAAGATTTCTGCCGTATATAAATGATGCGATTAGCAGAGCAGAAGATTTAGACGATAAATCGGAAGATTATCCGAGTAAATTAGGAACACACGTATACAAGGTTGCTAAAAAGATACTAAATATCTCTAAATGAATTATTGAACTTAACTAATACTCTATAAATTAGATATTCTATTAGATCTACAAATAAAAGGCCACCCGCAAAACGAATGGCCTTTAATATCTATCACAACTCCCCCTTCAAGGGGCCGGGGGGGCTAAACCTTTATCTCAACCTCTACCCCACTTGGCAATTCAAGTTTCATCAGGGCGTCAACAGTTTTTGAGTTTGAACTGTATATGTCTAACAGCCTTTTGTAAGAGCATAACTGGAATTGCTCACGTGCCTTTTTGTTCACGTGCGGTGAACGCAAAACGGTGAAAACTTTCTTTTCGGTTGGTAAGGGAAGTGGTCCGCTTACTACAGCGCCTGTCGGCTTTACTGTTTTTACGATTTTTTCGGCTGATTTATCAACGAGGTTGTAATCGTACGATTTTAATTTGATTCTGATCCTTTGGCTCATCTTGTTTTTGTTTTATAACCACCCTAAGAGCTATTTGTTAGGGAAGTTAATTATTGAATTAGTGAATTACTGAATTAGTGAATTAGTGATTTTTCATATTCAATAAATCACTAATTCACTAATTCAAACTTATTTATGCATTCGCTGCAGCTTTTTTACCCCTGGCTTTAGCAATTATCTCATCCTGTACGTTACGCGGCGCTTCGGCATAATGGTCAAACTCCATGGTTGAAGTTGCCCGGCCCGAAGTGATGGTACGCAACTGGGTTACATAACCAAACATTTCTGAAAGCGGTACAGTAGCCTTGATCACTTGTGCACCTGCGCGCGAATCCATGCCCAAAAGCTGGCCGCGGCGGCGGTTCATGTCACCTATCACATCACCCATGTTTTCTTCAGGTGTCAATATCTCTATCTTCATTATCGGCTCCAGTATTACTGGCTTGCATTTTGGCAATGCTTCACGGTAAGCTGAACGTGCGCAAATCTCGAACGATAATGAATCCGAATCGACCGCATGGAACGACCCATCAATTAAACGGACTTTCATGCCCTGCAACGGGAACCCGGCCAATACGCCATTATCCATCGCGGCCTTAAAACCTTTTTCAACAGACGGAATAAATTCACGGGGGATAGAACCGCCGGTAATTTCATTCACAAACTGCAAACCGGTTGCATTTTCATCAGTCGGAGAAATAATAACCTGTATGTCGGCAAATTTACCGCGGCCACCGGTTTGTTTTTTGTACAGCTCACGGTGCTGCGTTGTGCCTGTGATCGCTTCTTTATAAGCAACTTGTGGCGCTCCCTGGTTTACTTCTACTTTAAATTCACGTTTCAAACGATCCATGATAATATCCAGGTGAAGCTCACCCATGCCTGAAATTATAGTCTGGCCTGTTTCTTCATCTGTTTTTACACGGAAAGTCGGATCTTCTTCGGATAATTTGTTAAGAGATAAGCTTAATTTATCCACATCAGCCTGTGTTTTCGGCTCAATGGCTAAACCGATAACCGGCTCAGGGAAATTCATCGACTCCAATATGATCGGATGCTTTTCATCGCAAAGCGTATCGCCTGTTTTAATATCCTTAAAGCCTACAACCGCGGCAATATCACCTGCCCCAACACTCGGGATAGGGTTTTGCTTATTTGCGTGCATCTGGAATATACGTGAAATACGCTCCTTGTTCTCCGACCGCATATTGTAAACATACGAACCTGCTTCCAGGTTACCTGAATATACGCGAATAAAGCACAAACGCCCAACAAACGGGTCGGTAGCGATCTTGAACGCCAAAGCCGCAAACGGCTCTTTAATGTCCGGCCTGCGTATTACTTCTGCACCGGTTTCAGGGTTATGGCCAATAATACCTTCATTATCTAAAGGCGAAGGCAACAGCTCCATAACGTAATCAAGCATGGTTTGCACACCCTTGTTTTTGAATGAGGAGCCGCAAACCATTGGCACGATCTTGCCATCCAGCACAGACTGGCGCAAAGCATCTAAAACTTCGCGCTCGGTAATTGTTTCAGGCGCATCGAAGAATTTCTCCATCAGGCCTTCATCATATTCAGCAACCGATTCCAGCAGCTTTTCGCGCCACTCGGTAGCTTCCTCAATCATATCATCAGGGATAGGCACTTCGGTAAAGGTCATCCCTTTATCATGCTCATTCCAAACAATACCTTTCCAGTTTATCAGGTCGATAACACCTTTAAAGTGCTCCTCAGCGCCTATTGGTAACTGCAAGGGGATGGCATTGCTGCCCAGCATGCTTTTTACCTGTTTTACAACATTTAAAAAATCAGCGCCTGAGCGGTCCATTTTATTTACGAAACCTATACGGGCAACGTTATAATTATTGGCAAGCCTCCAGTTAGTTTCTGATTGCGGCTCAACACCGTCAACCGCCGAAAACAGGAATACCAATCCATCCAATACACGTAATGAGCGGTTTACCTCAACGGTAAAGTCCACGTGCCCCGGTGTATCGATAATGTTGACGTGATATGATTTTCCCCTGTATTTCCAGTCGATGGTAGTCGCGGCCGAAGTGATGGTAATACCACGCTCCTGCTCCTGCGCCATCCAGTCCATGGTAGCAGCACCCTCATGTACCTCACCAATCTTATGACTAAAGCCCGAATAGTAAAGGATACGTTCCGTCGTTGTAGTTTTACCGGCATCAATATGAGCGGCAATACCTATATTTCTTGTATATTTAAGATCTCTTGACATGTGTTTTTCATTTAGTGAATTAGTGAATTAGTGAATTAGTGAATTTTTACATTCTCCAAATCACTAATTCACTAATTCACCCATTCACTAATTAGAACCTAAAGTGCGAGAACGCCTTATTGGCCTCGGCCATTTTGTGCGTATCTTCTTTCTTTTTCACTGCGGCGCCTTCACCTTTTGCAGCAGACATGATCTCGCCGGCTAATTTTTCCATCATGGTTTTTTCTCCGCGACGGCGTGCATAGCTGATCAGCCATTTCATACCTAACGCCACCTTGCGCTCAGGACGAACTTCTGTAGGCACCTGGAAGTTTGCACCGCCAACACGACGGCTTTTCACTTCGACAGCAGGCATTACATTATTCAAAGCTTTTTTCCAGGTATCTAAACCGTTTTCCTTGGTTTTGCTTTCAACAATTTCAACTGCATTATAGAATATTGCGTATGCGGTAGATTTTTTACCGTCATACATCATGTTATTTACGAACCTTGTTACCAAAGTATCATTGAACTTTGGATCAGGGAGGATAATTCTCTTTTTTGGTTTTGACTTTCTCATTGCTATCTTTCCTCCTGATTATTTTTTCTTTTTAGCCGGTGCACCTTTGGTCGCAGCTGCTGCCTGACCTGGTTTAGGGCGTTTAGTACCATATTTTGAACGGCGCTGGTTACGGCCTGCCACACCTGATGTATCCAATGCACCACGGATGATGTGGTAACGTACACCCGGCAAGTCTTTCACACGCCCGCCGCGGATCAATACTATAGAGTGTTCCTGCAGGTTGTGGCCTTCTCCGGGGATGTAGGCATTCACCTCTTTACCGTTGGTTAAGCGCACACGGGCCACTTTACGCATTGCTGAGTTTGGTTTTTTAGGGGTAGTGGTGTACACACGGGTGCACACGCCTCTTCGCTGTGGACAGCTGTCCAACGCTGGCGACTTACTCTTGTCGACCATAGCTACTCTACCTTTTCTAACTAATTGCTGAATAGTAGGCATTTTTCCTTTTTTGTCTTTACTTTTTTTAACCCGGTTTTCGGGACTGCAAAAGTACAGGTTTATTTTTTGATATTCAAGTGGTTGTTGGAAAAAGTTTTGTTAGGTGGTTGATTGGGTTTATTAAGTTGATTAAGTGAGTGGTTGATATGATTATTTTATTGGCTGTTATGTTGGAAAGTTGAAATGTTGAGGGACATAACCATCGCGTCATTGCGAGTGCGCACCAGGGCAAACCTGGAAAAAATATGGAATGACGCATTTAACACGCATATTTTATTCATTGCCGTTGGCTAAAGCCAACGGATAAAAAAGAGACAGTCAAGGGCTTTAGCCACACTATTATTTAGGCTAAAGCCCCATTTTCCTGACTATTTATTCCGTCCGCTAAAGCGGACGGCAATGAATAAAATAACATTTAAAAGTACATTGATAATCAATAACTTACAAGCGCGTCATTGGGAGGCACGAAGCAACTGAACTATGTATTGCACATAATTGCGTGAAGCTGCCCAAACGACTCCGTCGGAGGATTCATTAGATTTAAACAAAATTTTCTGATCATTCAGTGACGTCTTCAAAAGCCATTTTTCCGAGGGCTAAACCCATTTTGGGTACCACAATTTTGACCCTTTTCAAAGGCTAAACGCGTTTTGGGTACCATAATTTTGGTGGTTCCCGAAGGCAAAACGCGTTTTGGGTACCACATTTTTATCATTTTCCGTACCCAAAATGCGTTTTGGGTACCATAAAAATTCGATCTAATATTTATTTAACAGACTGTATATCAAACAAATATACGGAAAATTAACGTAAATGGCAATTTTTTTGTTTAAACGGTGGTTTTTGTAGGGGCGCAATACTTTACGTCTCCCGTGTTTAGGTGAACACGGTTAACATTATACAAATTTACGAGTTTTAAGGCTGTTAAGTAGAAAACGCGGCAAGTATTTGTTATGTGTTCTAGATAGGTTACTTTTCTATTAAAAAAGTATTAATAAAGTATGTGATCATATTATCGGATCATTAAAAGACTAATGAAAATAAATACAGCTAAACTACATCGAAGGCCGTTACTCTGGATTATATCAATTATATCAATTGCTGTTTTCATTGTAATGTTCTATTATTATCCAAACGAGTTCGTCGGTGGCAGGATGCTTTATGAATTAGGATTAGATAAATACCGTCAGGGTGACCATAGAGATTATGATGATTGGGATAAAATGAAACGTGCTGCATTTTATTTTGAAAAAGCCCTTAATAAAGGGTATGTAAATCGAGATATGTATGCCCGCCTTTCACATTGTTACTGGATTTTACGCGACACACTCAATACCGAAAGGGTTTATACACTTGGCATTGAACAATATCCAAAAGATGCGGAATTTCATTTTTATCGAGGGGACTGTAGAAAGTATCTTAAAAACTTTCGTGGGGCATTTATGGATTATGACAGTGTTATTAAATTGAATCCCAAATCAGAATATATTAAGGATGCTTATTACAGCAGAGGCGCCATGAGTTATTTACTCGGGGATACTGTCTCAGCAAACCGAGATAGATTTCAGGTTAAAAAACTTGCAGGTTTTGATTGGCGCACTTATAAAGATTATTGCAGA
Source organism: Mucilaginibacter sp. (assembly GCA_036758125.1). Taxonomy (GTDB): domain Bacteria; phylum Bacteroidota; class Bacteroidia; order Sphingobacteriales; family Sphingobacteriaceae; genus Mucilaginibacter. Next base: position 76,028 of record DAIOXE010000009.1, on the reverse strand, counting down.
TTATGGCATCTTGAAGCAGTTTCTAAATAAACGGAATTGCTCCCCTGGTAAACCATATCTTATTTTTTTATATCTTTTATTTACGTAAATTTGGAAATAAACATTTTAAACAAAACACGCGAAGGCATTAACACGATGCGCCCATAAATGATATGATACAAACAGTTGTAACCCCGCAAAAAAAGAACTTTGATATGTCGGTATCATTGCCTGATGATTATGTGGGCAAAGAAGTTCATGTACTTTTTTATATTGATGAAGAGGTGAAAAAAACCACGGTTTCCGTTTTACCGAAAAAAAAGCCTTCGGATTTTTTTGGTACGCTTAGCAAAGAAGATGGCGAAAAAATGCAGGCATATGTAACTCGAAGCCGCAACGAATGGGAAAGAAATTTTTGATTGATACCAATACGCTTATTGACGCCCAAATGAAAAAACTGCCTGAAAAAGGATTACAGTTTTTGGCGCAGGTTATCAATGAGGATTTTACCGTTTCATTTATTACTTACATTGAGTTTTTAGGTTACAAAGACGCTACACAAGCAAGCGAAGATTTTATCGCATTGGCTGATGTGGTGGAAGTAAATAAAAACATTATTGATACTTGTATCGCTTTACGCAAAGCAAAGCGTATTAAATTGCCTGATGCTATTATCGCCGCCACAGCGCAGGTTTATGGATATTCCCTTATCACCAACAACGAAAAAGATTTTGCCAATATCAGAGGATTAAAAATTGTTAACCCGATGAAGTTGTAAAATAACAAAGCCCGATGCTTGGCTTAGCCTGTCTCTCTAATATGATTTTCATGTTGCGACGTACTATCCGGAAATGATTATCAATCATTAAAAGAACATGCGAAACAAGCCCGCAAAGAATGGAACAGGCCTATTTAATATTATCGCAGCTCTTTTTCATTCGGAAGCTGACAAATTGCCAACCATATTTGGTTAATAGTTTCCGACAAATATCTTAAGTTTTGCTTCTGGGTTAGTACAATAGTTGGTTTCTTATCCACTAAAACCACAAACCCGCTTATGGCAATTTTTGATTGTTTAAACGATGCTAACATATCCGCGTCAAACTTAAAGTTCGAATCAAAATCAAAAACAACGTTCAATGCGGTTTTGTCATTTTTCCGGCCAAGACTGATTACTGCCGTCGAATCATTATAAACTTTAATGCTGTAAACGTTATCAACAATCCTAACCTGCTCGCCAATATGGTGAATGGCACTATTAGCTGTAATGATATTTTGAGCCGAAGCGCTGAAAATCACTGTCGAAATGCAAGAAGCTAACAGAATTATCTTTTTCATCTGAGCGTTAATGAATAATACATTGAACGCTTGTACGTTGCATTTTTTTAAAGGTTTTTAAAATCATTCTTTAACCCTAAAAAATACGGTTCAGGCCAAGAATCAGCGAAATCATATAAATCAAAAAAATCAGCGGTCAAAAAAGAGCCCCGGATTAACCGGGGCCCCATCACACACACAAAACCTAACCAAAACTACTTATCTGTAACCACGGTCGTCACCATGGTAATCTCCACGGTCGTGATCGTGGTAATCCCTATCGCGGTGGTCGCGATCGTGGTGATACCTGTGTTCATAACCATAACCCACATAACATCCCGAAGTTACCGATACAAAAGCGGCTATAATGAGTGCAAATGCAAAAAATCTCTTTTTCATGACTTAAATTTTAAGCCCCCTCTAAATCTCCCCCGGTAGGGGAGACTTTAAATGCGGGGTGTTTGAATGTTTGATGGATTTTATGCCAAAAGGATTAATTGGGAGGGAAAAGAATTTGTCTAAACGATTGATTTATCTGATCAATTGATTTCGTTGATACGGTTAATGGCGATAAAACCAACAGAATCCTCAAATCAAAAGAATCAGCAGTTCAGACAATTAATGAACTATTGAACCAATGACCTAATGACCAATGACTCAATGACCAATGACCTTTTTAAACATAGTCAAAAAGCGCCATAAAGCCAAAATCCATGTGAAGCTGCATGTGGCAGTGGAACAATGTCAGGCCGGGGTGATTAGCCGTAAAATCCACATCCATTTCCTGGTAACCGCCAAGCATGGCAACATCTTTGATAATGCCGGCTGTTGCTTTACCCCCAATCCTGGTAATTTCAAAGCTATGCCGGTGAAGATGCATAGGATGAAGGTCATCGGAGGCATTGCGCATGTGCAGGCGGTAACGTTTGCCCTCCTTAAGATGAAACATGGGCTCCATCTTCATCATATCGAATGCTACGCCGTTAATGGTCCACCGGTTAAAACCTTTTAAGGCCCCGTTATTTTTGGCAAATAGCATATCAATTACTTCATCCGGCTGCTGAACTGTAACGTTTTGCTTTCCGAATAGGCAATGATCCCATTTAAATGGTTTTGGAGTTATCCAGGCTGGCTTCCCTTTTTGGTTGTCATATTCAATCACTATTCCCATTCCGTTGCCGCGGTCATCATCTGCCAGGTCACCCATTATCCAAACGCCGGGGTGTCTCATTTCAACAACGGCTGATATGCGCTCAGCTGTTCCGATCCATAAGACCGGAACTTCGGCAGGATTTGGCACCGGGTTGCCGTCCATGGCCACAACTTTAAAGGTATGACCGGGCAATGCAAGACTGCGAATTTCGGTAGCGCTGCCGTTAAGGATATGGAACAGTACACGCTCGCCTTCTTTGACACGGATAGGCGCTCCGTGGCCAAGCTGATGGCCATTTATGGTAAATATTTTGTAGCCTACTTCAAATCCTTTTGGTATTCCGGCAGTTTCTTTTTCGGCTTTTTCACCCATTTCTTTAAGCTCCGGAATAAATGCACCTGCTAAAAAATCCTGCGGCATATCCCCGCCCCGCATAAAGTATGGTTCAAATTCTTTTAGCACTATAAATTCCTCGCGGTCATATTCGCATAGTTTGTGTTTAGGTTCGATATACACCGGACCCACCTGGCCGCTATATTGCCCCACGCTAAGGTTTGAGCCCGCAACTAAATGCGTATGATAAAACCGGAGTCCGGACGGCCCTGGTATAAAAATCTCGCGGCGCATTCCGTGGGCCGGTATATAAGGCGTCCGTTCCTCCGCCGCGCCGTCAACACTTACCGGCACAAACTGACCATGCCAATGAAATTGTTCGGGGATGTCTGTATCATTGTAAATATCGACAATGGAACGCTGCCCTTCCTTAAGCCGCAGCAGCGGGCCGGGAAACTGCCCATTATAAGTGGTAGTTGAAATTATATATTGCGGCCCAACTTCAATAAGCCCCGTTTTTATATGAATGGTGTAATCGGCACGCACATTCGATAGGCCTGCGGACTCAGATTGATTGCCGGCCTCATTCTTTTTTTTATCAAGGCATCCTATTGCACTTACAGATAAAGTTGCGGCAGGTATTACCACCCCGCCCCATTTGATAAATTTCCTGCGATCCATAATTTGTGTTAAAATAACCTTTGATTTCACCGATTTTAAAATGATTTCACCGATGAAATAAGAACACTTTGGCAATTAGTGTAGTCTCTTAATAATGTCGGTGTAACCGTTTAATAATCAGTACAATCCTTGTTGAATAAATCCGAAATCATTTCGCCCGCGTGGTATCAGTTAATCTCTGCAATCTACGTTTTTCAGGCGGGAGCGCTTTGAATTTTTTATAGCTATCATTAATATAAGCGGCCAGCGACGGACCATTATTACTCGTTACAAACGCATAGGAAGGCCGGTACATCGTCATAAAATCTTCCAGTTCCTGACCTTTTAGCGGGACAATGCTGCCTACGTAGGCACGATTAAATACTTCGTCAACATGCCGTTCTTCGGCTTCATTTTTAAAGTAGCGTTTAAGCCTGCGCGCATCTTTGGCCTCTTTGCCAAACCAGGTAGTTGGCGATAATACATAAAGTTTACTTTTTTGATACACTTCCGGGTATTCCTTTTGAGGGTTGAAAGCCGGCCTTGTAGCGCTAATATTAACCTCCCTTAATGCGATTGTTTTGGTTTCGAGCATAATTTTCTTGGCAGTCATATCAACCACATACAGGGTATCGGATACATAACCCGGAGAGTCGAAAATCAGCAAATGACCAGGCTCGGTCCTTATTTCAAAATTTCCCTGTTTATCAGTAAGTGTATACTGTTTGGCCATGTTATCCCTCACAAAAACATTAGGAAGCCTGTTATTTGTGCCGCTTTCATAAACAGTACCCTTTAAAAGGCCCTGGGCACCCGCTAAGCCTGCCATTAAACATAAGAAAAAGACAAAAAAATACTTCATATACATAGCAGATAAATTACACTGTTAAGTTAACCTATTTTAAGTATTAATGGTTTTAGTTTAAGTATAATTATTGAACTATTGATTTGCAGAGGTTATCAATTCGGTAAGTATAATTTTGAATTATTGAATTATTGATTTGTAGAGGTTATCAATTCGGTAAGTATAATTTTTAATTATTGAATTATTGATTTGTAGAGGTTATCAATTGCCAATTCAATAATTCAATAACTCAATAATTCAATAATTGCTTATAGGCCTCCTCATCAAACCCGAAAAACAAAAAGCCATCCTTTTCAATCACAGGCCGTTTTATCATGCTGGTTTTTTGCTGCAGCAGTTTCAATGCATCAGCGTTGGTTTTTACACTTTCTTTTACCAGTGGATCGAGTTGTTTCCAGGTTAGGCCCTGTTTGTTCAAAAACTTTTCATAACCGACTTTTTTATCCCAGTCCTCTATCTTTTCTTCGCTGACGCCCAGTTTTTTAAAGTCATGGAATTCATAAGCAACGTGGTTAGCTTTTAGCCAGTCGAGCGCTTTTTTAACTGTGTTGCAGTTGGTAATTCCGTAAACTTTCATGCGGCTAATTTATTGATTTCTGAGACAGAAACAGGCAACCATTCACTTAATCAACTCAATCAACCATTCACTTAGTTTACTTATTGTACCTCGTCATAGTCAGCTCCGCTCCTATTGTCACAAAGCTTTTTGTCATTTCGATGGCGCGGTCAATTAAAGCGGGCAATTCCGGCATTTCCTCTTTATCAAAGCCATTAAGCACATAGTCAACCTGGCGGCCTTTCGGGAAATCGTCACCGACACCAAAACGGAGACGGGTATATTCATTATGCCCAAGTGTAGCTTCGATATGTTTTAACCCGTTATGACCGGCAGCGCTTCCCTTAGGTTTTAAACGGAGTGTCCCGAACGGAAGGGCAATATCGTCAACCAAAACCAACATGTTTTCAACCGGTATTTTCAGGGTTTTCATCCAATAGCTGACAGCTTTGCCGCTAAGGTTCATATAGGTAGTGGGTTTTATTAAAAAGAGTGTGCGGCCTTTGTATTTAGCTTCAGTATAATAAGCCAGGCGCTCGTTATAGAACTTAGCGCCTTCTTGTTTAGCAAATGCATCCAATATCATAAACCCAATGTTATGCCGCGTATCAGCATATTCGGGCCCTATATTTCCTAAACCGATGATGAGATAGTTCATGCCCCCTAGCCCCCTAAAGGGGGAATTTTTGATTTGTAAATAGCGAAGATATTACTTTCAAACAAAAACAGCGATAAGCTTTAATCTATCGCTGTTATATTATTTCCCGCGGCGTTAACCCCCAATCGTTCCCCCTTTAGGGGGTTAGGGGGCCGGAGTTTACTTTTTACCCGGCGCCGCTGTTTCCTGCTCAGCCTGGCGCAATGCGCGTGAAGTTGTTACCGATACTATGGTATCTTCTTTGGCATTTGTGATGGTCTGCTTATCTAATTTTATATCAGAAACTTTTACAGATCTGCCAACGTCTAAAGTATCGATGCTCACTTCAATAGCATCTAAATGATCTTTAGGTAAAGCTTTGATACGAAGTTTCCTAAGTTTTTGAACCAGTTTACCGCCTGTTTTAACACCGGGCGAAGTTCCGGTTAATTTAACAGGGATCTCGATGGTGATCGGTTTTTTATCATCTAATAATAAAAAGTCAACATGGATGATCTGTTCAGTTAAAGGGTGGAACTGAAGGTCTTTAATAACAGCCCTTGATTTTACCCCGGCAATGTCTAAGTCGATGAAATGAACAACCGGCGTATAAACTACGGCTTTCAAATCAGCTGCGGACACTGAAAAGTGGGTTTGGGTTGGCCCACCGTAAAGTACTGCCGGTACCAGTGCCTGGTAACGCAGTTCTTTAGCGTCTCTTTTCCCTACGTTCTCTCTTGGAGAACCGCTAATAGCAATTGATTTCATTTGTTTTTAATTAAGTTCATAGTTCATGGTTCATAGTTCATGGTTGAACTTCAAAAACCACTTTAATTTTTATTTTCTGTTCATAGCTGAAGTCTTTAGCTCATAGTAAAATCTGCCATGAACTATGAACCATCAACTATGAACTACTCTCAATCTACACGGAACAACTGGCTTATCGAGCCGTGTTCATTTACATTCATTATCGCCTTGGCAAACAGGTCGGCAGTGGTCAGTACCCTTATTTTACTGCTTTTGTATTTAAGCGGTATAGTATCTGTAACTATCAGCTCGGCTAAAACCGAATTTTCAATTGTTTCGTACGCATTGCCTGATAATACAGGATGTGTACAAACCGCACGTACGCTGCGTGCGCCGCGTTCCATAATTAAGCCGGCTGCCTTCGCTAATGTTCCTGCGGTATCGCAAATATCATCTATCAGCACAATATCCTGGTCTGTTACGTCCCCGATAAGGGTCATGGACTCAATCTCGTTGGCGCGTTTACGGCGTTTGTCGCATATCACCACTTCTGCATTAAAGTACTTGGCAAATGATCGCGCCCTGTACGAGCCTCCCATATCAGGCGAGGCCACAGTTAAATTGCCCAATCCCAGGCTTTTTATATAAGGCACAAAAATTACCGATGCATCCAGGTGGTCAACCGGGATATCAAAAAACCCTTGTATCTGCGCTGCGTGCAGGTCCATCGTCATGATGCGGTTTATGCCTGCCGCCACCAGAATATTTGCCACCAGCTTTGAGCCTATGGCAACACGTGGTTTATCCTTCCTGTCCTGGCGCGCCAACCCAAAATAAGGAATAACCGCGGTTACATAATGCGCCGATGCGCGTCGGGCGGCATCAGTCATCATGAGTAATTCCATCAGGTTATCCGTTGGCGGGTTGGTACTCTGGATCAAAAAAACATCACAGCCCCGTACCGATTCGTTAAAATGGGGTTGAAATTCGCCATCGCTAAAACGGGAAAGAACAACATCTCCAAGCCCCTTGCCGTATGAAACGGCAATATTTGCAGCCAGTACTGTAGTACCAGAGCCTGCAAATAACTTAACATCGTTGAACTGTAAAGGCATTTCTTGATTTCGGATTTCGGATTTTCGATTTCGGATTTTTGAGTTTCCGTTATTTAAAATCCACTTAACTTCCAGTCTTTTTAAAAAATAATTCGGATTTTAGATATTCAACCCGGAGTGAATCCGAAATCGAAAATCCGAAATCCGAAATTAAAAACTGTTGCCCGACCAGGATTCGAACCTAGACAAACGGTACCAAAAACCGTTGTACTACCATTATACTATCGGGCATTCTCCTTAGGATCGTTATCCGCTCCAAAAAGGCACGCAAATATAGGACGATTTTTCAGAACTAAAAAGCGAAAAGTAAAAAAGCTTAAAACAGAAGACAGAAGGCTAAAAGCTTTGGACTTTCTGTTTTCAGCTTTCCGCCTGATTTTTTAACAAAAATTTAACTAACTGTTAAAAACCATTAATTATAACTGTTGTTGTTTCTGCATGTAATTAACCGATAATATTAACCCATAAATTTTAAAGCTATGAGTACTCAAGTAGAAACAATGACTGCACAGGAAGTTGCAAACAGGCTGGTACAGCTATGCCGCGAAGGAAAAAATGCTGATGCTATTAATGAATTGTACGATGATAAGGTTGTTAGCATTGAGCCCGAAGGATCGCCAATGGGAGGAAAAACGGTGGGTAAAGACGCTATTTTAGAAAATACAAACCAATGGTTCAATTCTGTTGAACAAATACACAGCGTTAATATCTCGGACCCAATCGTAAGCGGTAATTTTTTTGCCTGCACGATGAGCGTGGATGCAACTTATAAGGGAAAGGGCAGAAATGCCATGGATGAATTATGTGTGTTTGAAGTTAAAGACGGAAGAATTGTAAAAGACCAGTTTTTTTATAATCCGGGTATGTAATAGTCAGCAAAACATATCAAAAAAAGGGGGGACTATGCCCCCTTTTTTGTTATGTAAGTTATCTTCACATTTGCACATCACGCGCTACTTTTTACCCGCTATTGCCCTATTGATATATTGTTCTAATTCTTCAATATCAAATGGTTTTGCCAGGAAACTTTCGGCGCCGGCATGGCTTGCAAGCAATTCAATATCGCTGTTGGCCGAAAAATAAATCACAGGGATATTTTTTAAATTTTCATCATTCTTAAGTTTACGGGTAGCAATAACACCTCCATCATCCGGTATCCAGTTATCCATTAATATAACGCCAGGTGAAACAGCCGAAACCTTTTCGTTAATTTCATTACAATCAATAAAAGTGAAAACTTCCCAACCTTTTTCCTCTAAAATAAACCGGCATATCGATAGGATCTCTTCGTCATCATCGAATATTGCTATCCTCTTTTCAGGATTACTCATTTAGTGTTTTTATATACAGTTTTAGTGTTTTTAATACGGTGCAATATAATACCTACTACGTTTATAAAAAAGCAAATGTTTTACTATTTCAATAAATAATACTGACATCCTGGGATCAACTAACGCTCGCTTTGCTCTTCGTCCAGATTGATCAGTTTCCTTCCCCTGATCAGCATTTTTAAACGCTGGCGTTTTAATGAGATGTGTATATGGGCATGCTCGTTTTCCTCCATCTGCCCTTTGTAGGTCGACAGGATATCACGATAAGACAATACCCCAATAACTTTATTGCTCCTGGCGGCTATTACTGGCAATACTTCGGCCGTTTGTTTGGCCATAAGTTCCACCGCTTTTCGCAGCGTATCGGTACTTCGTGCGTATACATGGCCATCTTTTACAATATCACCTAACCGCGAAACAGGATCAAGCCCATGCCTGAAAATATCCGTACGTTTTACAGTGCCAATATATGCGCCTTCACTGTCAACCATCACAAAGTAATTTGCCTGGTCATTGTTAACTTTCAGCCAGTCCCTTACTTCCTTAACCGTGTTCTCCGAGCTAAGTACCAGACCGTCGTCACTTATTACCTGCTCCACGGTAAGTTTTCCTAACAAATCGGCTTCAAAGCTGTCGGGGGTAAAAATACCGCGGCGGGCAATTTTTTCCGTCATGATAGTATTTTCCATTAAAAAGAACGAAACCATATAGGACGCCGTACACGCGCCCAACAGCGGCAGCAAAGCATGTGATTGCATAGTGGCTTCCAATGCAAAGGTAATGCTGGTTAAGTAAGCCCTTGAAGCTCCTGCGAACATGGCCGACATCCCAATCAAGGCTGCCATAGGTATACTTATTCCCGAATTTGGAAAAAAGTTCAAGATAAGCGCGCCTAAAATTGCGCCGCCTGCGCCGCCAATAGTTAATAATGGCGCCAGGGTACCACCCGAAGTACCGCTTCCCAGGGCAATGGCCCATGATAAAAATTTGAAAAAGCACAGCCTTATCAGTATTACCAAAGTAAGCGTGCCCGATAAAACACTAATGATATTATCATAACCTACGCCTAGCGTATGAGGCGCGAAATACCCTATGATACCTACAGCCAATCCGCCGATAGCAGGCCACCACATCCAGTGTATGGGCAACTTATCAAAAGCATCTTCAATGATGTAAACAATTCTTGTGAGGCCTATCGATAAAAACCCGGTGATCAGTCCGATAAAACTATAAATAGCTAAGGCGGTATTTGAAGGAGCTTTTAAATCAGGCATCGGAAAAACCGGCCCTGCGTCAAATAATACATGGTGGCCTGCGGCGCCGGTTATACAGGCCAGGGCCACGGGAAGGATAGCTTTTGGCGAAAACTCAAAAAGCAATAACTCAATGGCCAGGAAAACCCCGGCGATTGGCGTACCAAATATCGCGGCCATTCCCGCAGTCGCACCCGCCGCAAGCAAAACCTTGCGTTCGTTCGAGGTGATCTTAAATAGTTGCCCTATGGTTGACCCCAATGCGCCGCCGGTGGCTATTATTGGGCCTTCCGCGCCAAACGGGCCGCCCGTTCCGATCGCTATTGCCGAAGATATGGGTTTTAAAAAAGTAATGGAAGGCTTTATCCTGCTTTGATTTGTCAATATCTGCTCCATCGCCTCCGGAATGCCATGCCCCCTTATGGCGGCAGAACCATACAAGGCCATCAATCCTACTATTATGCCCCCAATAGCGGGTATAATGATAACCCACAAACCTAAATGATTAGCCGACGGACTATGAAAGGTTGCAGCAAATGTTCCGTAAAATGATAGATTTGTTACCATGTTGATGAGCCAGACCAACAACTTTGCGATTATAGCAATAGCTGCCGCAACGATAACGGATAAACAAGAAATGCGAAAAAGCCTTTTTTTTAATAAAACATTATTTTTGGGCTCTACAGGCCCTTTTTCGGCAGAATTTAGTGAAGGAGAGATAGGTATCCCGCTAGTATTTATAGTTTTTTTCATGTTTTATTGGTGGTAACAACAGGTGCTTTCAAATCCTGCCGAAGGGTTTAATTTTACCCATGTGTATTTTGCTGCAAAGGTACAAGTTATCAGTATAAAAAAAAATGGGGTTTAATAATTATATTGCATGTGCAATATTTAATCACATAAACATGTATATTATTATACCTTTATATTGCATGAGCAATATTTAGCAAAAAAGGGTTGCGAAAATTTAAAACATGGTTTCTATCCAATTTAAGTAATATTGCATGTTGCAGATTTTATTAAATGTATGGTCAAAAATTTATGTGATTTAAAAAGCTGTTTTCTGTGTAAATTTTGTTTGAAGGACTGGCTCCCCGTCATTGCCGCCAACAAACAAAACTTTGAATTAAAAAAAGGCCAGCAATTATTTAAAGAAGGCGAACGGGTAAATGGTATTTATTTCATTTTGTCGGGGGTAGTAAAGGTACATAAGCGGTGGGACCGGGAAAAGGAACTGATCTTGCGGTTTGCTAAGGCTGGCGATGTTGTTGGTCAATTGGGCCTGGGCGATGACGTTATTTACCCGGTATCTGTTACCGCGATTGACCCCGGCGTAGCCTGCTTTATTAATATGGATTTTTTTGAATCGACATTAAACATCAACAGTGATTTTACGCGGCAGCTGTTGCGGGTGTTGGCTAATGATTTGCAGGAATCTGAGAAAAGGATGCGAAACCTTGCCCATATGCCGGTTAAAGGCCGTGTAGCCCAGGCCCTGATCAGCCTGCAGAACCAATTTGGGAAAACAACGGAAGGCTATATTAATGTGGATATTTCCCGGCAGGACCTGGCCTCATTTACCGGCGCTGCTTATGAATCTTTATTTCGGGTGATGAATAATCTGGCAGGAGAAAAGCTGATAATTATTTCTGGTAAAAGTATTTTAATAGCAAATGAGAAGACCTTAATAAAGCTGACGGAAGAAGCAGGCTTGTAATCGTTATAAATTACTTTCTAAATAATTTTGAATTTGGTTGCAGCTAACTAAAAAAGGTTTTTTGTCGATAACAACCGCCATTTGCTGTTCCGAAATTGCATAAGAACCGCTGATAGTGCTGCCTAACAGCGATACGCTAAAACTCCCGCCGGTTTCGTCACCTGTAAAAGTTCCACCTTGTTTTACAAGTTTAGCTTCCATGTTTTGAACCAGTTCGGTTGCTGAACCGCTCAGATTGATGGTGAAATTACATGCCATTGTTTTTTGATTATTGATATTACAAAGCTATTGTAAAATCACAAAGGCGAAAAGGCGTAAATTGTTTTTAAAGTTAATTATTTTACATCTTTGGTTGTCAAACTACGTTTATGAGTTTATCTGTAAAAAGAATCCTGCTAAAACCACTAAAAATCAGCTCTATAACTATTGTCAGCCTGCTTTTGCTGCTATTTGCTTTGCCATATTTGTTTCCGCAAACAGTTAGTAATAAAATAAAACAATGGGCTAAATCTTCAGCGCCGATGCCTGGCTGGAACGGAGAAGTCGATTACTTCTTTTATAAAAACAGGCCATACGTCTTTTTTAGAGCCGGCTTGATCGTTTTGGCAGACTTGATCAACCCTCTGATCTGTTTCAGGTCATCCTCAGAAACATTTCCCAACACCCGGCTGGGGTCCGCACGTATAATGCCCGATAAAAAATCTTTATTTAAAGCATGCAGGCTCGAACAATCTACATGGGAATTGTGATCCAGGTAATCCCGTCCCTCTGCCACGAACTCCGGGTTGAGATCCTGCAACTCTTTGGTTGGAAATACATTGAAATTCAATTCGGTATTGATATAGATCGTAGCAACCGAAATGTGGTCATAAGATTCACCCACCACGATCAGCCTTTTCTCTTTGGGCGGATTGGTATCAGCCACATAAGTCAGGATTACCGCGCCGATCACTAAGTTATCTGCTGCGAAACGGGCGCGTTCGTCATCGCCAAAGGCGTCAGCAAACAAATTCATGTCAGTTTAGAAGAAGAATTTTCAGCCTGCAGGCTGATGTAGGATAGCATTTCTTTGGAGGTACCCGCCGCTTCCGCGATATCGAGATACGACATTTCAATATCCTCGTTTTTTTCGGCCTTATCCCAGGCGGAATCATGTGACTTCTTTACCAGCTCATCAAATTTTAAGCCGCCGTTCTCGCCGATCGACAGATCCAGCGCTTCCAGGTCGGACTCTGAAAGTTCATCCTTATCCGGTTCCATAAGCGCCCTAACGATCGGCGTTTTACCATCCCTGGAAACAGCGAACGCGCCGCTTCTTTCGGTAGCCTCGCCAAACGGAGAAACACCTTTTTCTGCCGCTTTAAAAACATCATATAGAAAGGAAGGAACAGGGCCATACGGCATCGCCTGGTAAGAGTCGCCGGTCAGCGGCCGTCCATAGGATTTCAGATGAAATTTTTCTGCGAAATAAAGTATTTTAAAGACCTTGTGGTAATCCGCCCTGCCGACCCGCTGGAGGACATAAAGCGCAGCGTGGACTGCTTTATCTTTATCGATAATGAATTCGAACATATTGGTTTCTTCAAAGATACGTATTATTTGTTCATGAAACAACAAATGCTAAATTAATTAGTTTTATCATTGTATGACAAACTGCTATTTATCAGGCATTAACCAGTGAAAAGCTCCCCTCTGACGTGACTATAACGGGGTGCTGAAAGGGTTTACTCGCGCCTTGTCATTTGCCTAATCAGTTTATGGTCAATATACTACCTTGAAGGTGTGAATGCCGGTTCGAATTGGGGGGATTGGCTGAAATCAATGCGGCTTGCGTCAATGAGTCTCTGCGAAGACAAAAGATTTAAATTATTTTGATTTTTTATGAAAGTATTTTTCGCTATAGGCATTAGATAAATTTTGGACATCCAAATGATTACTGTTCAACATTTCATTAAGTTTTTCATCACTAATTTCATGAATATTGTAATTTTTAAATTCTTTAAAAAATGCTTTAACATTATTTTTCAGCGACCTCAATTTTCCTTTCCTCATGACTTCTACCTCATCAGTAAAATCACCATGGTAGGACAAGGTTTTTGTTGGAATAATCAAGATTGGCTTATACAACGAATCTTCGTATTCCTTTTTAAACCATGCGCAATGGGTATTCATTTGACCAGCTTCATATTTCGAAATTTCCTCTCGGTCATCATCAACTTCACTTTTGCACTCGAAAATTAAGTATTTATCATCTACGCCGCACCATAAATTGTCCGGTCCTTTTTTAAATTCTTTATCTGGCCGTTGACTTAAAAAACCAAGCATGGATCCTATTTCTTGCAATGCTACTTCAAATTTTTCTGCTGGCATTCCAAATGAAAAGTTGTCCAGTGTATGATCTAATGATAACATTAGTTCTTCAAAGCTTTCGAATTGAACAACCCATTCTTTTAATCTTCTAAGACGATTCTCATTGATGAAATTTAATTTTTTATATGAAATCCCTTCCTTCGGTTTAAGCAATTGAAGGTTTTTTTCAAAAGCACTTTTCTGTAGCGTATTCGACTCTGTTTTATTAATAAAATAAGTATATCTCGCCAGTAATTGTAAATACCATCCTCTCTCAAGGTCATCGTTACAATAATTGTCTATTAATTTCTGCATTTTTTCACATGCTTTTTCAGGATTCCCCTTAAAATGATATTCTTCTGCTTCGCGCTCTAATGAGAGCATTTCATAAATAATAGGTCGGCCTTCATCATTGCCGATTTTATTCATCTCTTCTTTATAAAATTCCTTCCATCCTTCGTCTCTCCTAATAGATTGATTCATAAGACTTGACAGAACTTTTGAAGGGTCTTCGCCTTTATCGACTTCCGCTTCGGCCATGTTGGCAATTTCTAATCCTATCTCTATTTGCTTCCGTGTTTGTTCTGAAAAATATTTGTTTGTTTTTGAACTTCGAACGAATTTAACAAGATCAGTACCTATCAAGAGTATAATACTAAAATCCTTTTCCCCTCTCACGCTCCTACCTAGGCCTTGTTCAACTTTTTGTGCAATTTTGATGTTTATAATATCACTACTTGGTCGGCTCATTTCTTCGTACTTGTCATTAAGCGAATTGAAATATGGCTTTGAATCAATAACTAGTACTCTACAAGCTTCATCTGGAAGATCAATACCATCATACCTATTTACAAAAACAACCGTTTTTTCAAAATGTCGTTGTTTGATGTTATTTACAATTTTGAAAATTTGATCTGTTTTAGCTACTATAGCTCCCTGTTCCTCATAATATTTCGCTTTTTGAAAGCTTGATATTAATACTGCAATCCCAAAATTTTTTTTGCTTGGTTTAGCCATTTGTTCGATCACAAAATCCCTATCAAGTTTCTCATTTATTAATGAAGGAATAAGTAACATTTTTTCCCCAGACCACCTTTGAATCAAATTTGTCAACGGCTTTTTAACAGAATCCATACTAAAGCCCAATCCTTTTATAAAAAATGAATCATCTTGTGTCGTTGCAGACATTAAAATCCTTTGAGTAGCCCTTTGGAAAGAACCAAAATGGTGTATTGGCACATAATAAGGCGATATTTCGATAATGCGACCGGAAATATAAAGTTGGCAATTCTCAATGTCATCTTTAATTATAGGCCAACTAAATTTAATTTCGTCATCATCTTTATGTTTGGAAATGATCTCCAAAACTTCAGATTTTTTATCAATCAAACTCCAATAAGGGATCGGCAACAAGGTTTCGAAGTCGCCGTGTTCTATATCCAAAAAGCTCCCTTCACCTTGCTCCCGTATATCTTCATTGAAAAGTGTCTTGAGTTCGCTGTATAAAGTATTTTCCTTTGGAATCTGAATCGTAAATGACTGTTTTAATGAATCAATACAAGCATGGGAGTCGTCTAATATTATATTTTTGACTTCAATGGAGCTATTGTTCAAGCCAAAAATCGTTCTTCCGTTAAACACCTTTTGAACATGAGTTATTAGAATTTTCTTTCCGTCCAAAAAATCATTTGGTAATTCGTGTTCAATAATACAAAACGGTATACCGAATTTTTTAGCCTCCAAACATGTTTGTTCAACCAAATATTTGTTAGGACATACATATAAACAGGGCCCATTACCTGAATTGATTTTTGACTGCAATACTAAAAGACCTATCAATGTTTTACCCTCGCCAGTGTGCAGCTTTATTATTAGATCATTATCCGTTAAACGGTCATTAAACCATTTATCTAAAATATATTCTTGAGCCGGACGCAAAGGTCCTGCGACGCTTCGTCTGTCCAAGGATTCATAGATATCTTTGGGATTTATTTTTTTGGGTATTTCAGTTGAACCTAGTTTTTTCCTAAAATCTATCATTGATATTTATGAATTAATTATTAATATAAAAAATGGAATTATTACAATTATATAAGAACCGGGATAACATGTTAGGCTTCAAACTTAAACAATCTTAACCGACTATCAACCCGTGTTTTAACGGTTTTTTCTAAATTGGTCAACTCTTGTGATATAAATAATTTGGGTTTTAGAGCTGCATTTCAAGTCGTGATACTGACAAATTTTTGTCAGTCTGTTTCATCTTGTTCGATCTGTTTCACGCGTAAACTACAACTACCTCATTATCAATAGGAACTTTTTTTATTTGTTTCGTTTGTTTCTTTTGTCGCATACCCGCGTGAAACAAAACACATGCAGAATTCCGGTGAGATTATATGAATTTTCCTTTTTAATTACCGCATCTTTATTTATAACATCAAATTTCTTAATTTACGTGCTGTAAACCATCTTGCATGTTAAAAGGTGTACTTTCAACCGGTTGTAACACACTTGTTTCATTTTGTTCGAAGTTATCTTCCAAAAGGCGTTGCCTTAAATGCTGCGTTTTCCTTTTTATCGTATTTTCAACTGTAAACCTATCTGCCGAAGGCAGTAAAGAAATAGCTGCAAACGGCGGGTACAGGGCTTTCCTTTTTTCAAGCGCTACCGGTAATACTTCTTTCCCATTTCCTACCATGGGCACCATGAAGGTTTATGTTAAGGCTGGGGAAATAATCAATGTGGGGTCAAGCGCCCAGGGAATGGGCTCGGGGACAATCATTCTTCGTGCCCCCGGCGGATCAACTTATACCAGCGGGACTTCTGCTGTGGTCGGCTTTATCGCCAACCGCAGCGAAGAGCTTGCCGGGCCGCTGCCTAATACCGGCGGCTATAAACCTTATACCATAAAAGTGCAGGCGGGCCAGGAGGGTATCTGGGATATTGACTTTGTTTCGCAGAGCAATGGTGTGGATATGGGCAACCCCGCGCCGGTTCCGGCTAACGCCGACTGGACGCAGCCCGCAGGCCAGTACATTGCGGCTTTTGACGTATCTGTGCGCGATGTTAGTAATTTGCACTTTTTAGCCGGGCGGGTATTCACCAATGTTTTTTCGGGTATATTGGGAACTTTCGACGTGGGTTTTAATGGCATATTTAACATTTTGACCAGCGACGGGTATCAATACACCTTGAATAATAATGGCCAGGCCGGTAACGGATTTACCTTTTTTGTAAATAATAAAGGTTTCAAAAATACTGATGAGACAGCCTCTTATAAGAGTGTGGATAATGATGTTAATCCCAATATTCAAGACCCGCGCGCCGATGACACGCCATCAGATATCACCGATAAAATATTTTTCAACCCGCCTTCGGCCGATCTGCCGGCTTCGGCAAAAACAGCCGGCGGCAAAACAACCTGGCTGTTAAACACCCCTGTTGTTCCGGCAATAAACAAACTTACCTTTACTGGTACAGAGGGTACAACGGGTATGGCTGGAACCAATCCATTAGGTTCAAATTTTACATTTACATCCACTGCCGCGGGCAATTATTTAATAGCTATTGATGTTAACCGGAACGGAGTTTTTACGGATGCGATAGATCGTAAACTTACCGGCACGGTTATCCCCGGCGCCAACCAGGTGCACTGGGATGGCCTTGATGGTTTAGGCAATAAAGTCCCCGCCGGCACAAGCGGCGCCTATACCGCCAAAATTACCACTACTACCAAGGCGGGCGAAGTGCACTTTCCCTATTTTGACGTTGAACGCAATGTCAACGGCCTGGTACTTACCCGCATTAATGGCAATTATGCTCCTGATGACACCGTTTATTGGGATGATTCAGCTATAACTATAGTTGGTACACCGCCAAATCCCATCACAAACTTAACCGGGATAAGCAGTTTGGTGAATGGCCACAAGTGGGGAACGACAACTTCCAACCCGAATAACCAGGATGACTTTGGCAACAACAAGGGTATTGATACATGGTCGTACATATCAACCGCACCAATAGTAAACTCAATTAGCTTTCAGTTGCGGGAGGCCGATCTGGCAGTAGACAGTATCACAGCAGTTGCGGGATGTGCCGGACAGCCGGTTGTTTATACCTTTACGGTAAAAAATAGTGGGCCGGGTGATGTTACCGGGGCAAAATTTCAGTTCAATTTTCCAGCGGAAATTACAGGAATCTCTGTTAGCAGTTCATCAACTTTAGGGGTATCATCAATATCAGCAGCTACAGTATCGGCTAATGCGTACAATGCGGATATAGATATGGCTAATGGTTCGGTCAGGCTATTTACTATCCTTGGTAAAATAGCCCAATCGGCAACCGGCACCCTGAATGTATCGGCCAGTATAATGCGGCCCGCCGATGTTACCGATCCTGATGCCACCAACCCAACAGACGACGCACCGCCGATAGACCCCGTTGCTGAATGTAATTCACAGCCTTCGGGGCCAAGTTGTAATAATATCAAAACAAATATAACAACCTTTAAAACGGCGCCTGATGCCGGCCCGGATCAAACGGTTTTTCAATATGCACCCGTTATCCTTACTGCGGTTGGCGAAGGCACATGGATGCAGGCGCCCGGCGACCTCTTTGTTGCCAATATTACCAGCCCGGCAAGCGGTTCAACTACCATAACCGGTTTAAGTAATTTAGGATCATACCATTTTATTTATACGAATGAAAATGCATGTACCGATACTGTTGACATTACCGTTGTTGCAGCCGGTATAGTTATTCCGAACATTTTTACACCTAATAATGACAACAAGAATGATGTTTTCAAAATAACCGGCCTTGAAAGTTATCCAGGCTCACAGCTTCTGATCTTTAACCGTTGGGGCAACGAGGTTTACAAAGCTGACGATTATCTAAACAACTGGAATGGCAGCGGACTGGCTGAAGGCACATATTACTATATCCTGAACAGAAGGGAGCGGACAGGCAATATAACCACGTTTAAAGGCTGGGTATTTTTAAAACGAAGCAAATGATGGGCCGGACAAAGATGTATATATTGCTGATGGGAACGGCTTTACTTGTGGTGAAGGCGCGGGCGCAGCAAACTATCCAATTCAGCCAGTATGTATTTAATGGGTTGGCCTTAAACCCGGCTTATGCAGGATACAAGGACGATTGGACGTTAAATTTGAGCAGCCGTATCCAGTGGGCAGGCATCAACGGCGCGCCGCAAACCGAAACGGCATCGATAGACGGGCTGGCCAGTGATATAAATGGGAACGTCGGAGTAGGATTGATAGCCACAGTTGACCGCTTAGGCCCGGAAAACACCTCCTCTGTTTATGCCAATTATGCTTACCGGTTACGCCTGGATGAATTGGACACAAAGCGTTTATGTTTTGGCATTGGCGCGGGTGTAATGCAATACAGTCTCAATGGCGCTCAATTTAATGCAACAGACACGGGGGATGGCAGCATACCTGCGGGGACCGTGAGCAAGGTTAGCCCCGACTTCCGTTTCGGGATGTATTACTATTCGCCAAATGTTTATTTTGGGGCATCGGTATTCAATTTACTTTCCAAACCGCTTGAAAACATTACTGATAATGCACCGATTGTTAATGAGGTTAGGACGGTTTATTTAACGGCGGGTGCATTAGTCCCTTTATCAGAATACATGGACCTGAAACCTTCGTTTATGATAAAAGAGGATTTTAAAGGGCCGGCCAACCTGGATCTGACCGGCTATTTGGTATTAAAAAAGGTGGTTTGGATAGGCACGTCCTATCGTACAGGGGTTGCACTATGGAATAAAACTAACTTACAAAGCGGATTAGAGGAAACGGATGCCATAGCGGCAATAACCCAGTTTTATCTGAATGACCATTTCAGGATCGGTTATTCCTTTGATTTTACGCTTAGTAAATTAGCCAATTATCAAAGCGGAACACATGAGCTTTCATTGAGCATAAGTTTCCGGGGTAAAAAACAAAGAATAATAAGTCCAAGATATTTTTAAGTTTAATGAAGAGATTAATATTTATCTGCCTATGGACAATCGCGCTGGTTAAGTACGCCGGTGCACAGGAACAACTATCCATAAAACAGCAGGCAGGCAGGCTTTTTGAACGGTATGAATATTTTAAAAGCCTGGGCCTGTATCTTAAACTGGTGAAGAACCAAACAGATGTGCAGATTTTAGAACGAATTGCAGATTGTTATCGCAATATGAACCGTTATGATGAGGCAGAGGCATGGTATGCCAGGGTGGCAGCTGATCCTAAAGCGAGTAAGATCAGTCATTATTATTATGCCGAAGCTTTGCTGCGAAATAAGAAATTTGATCTTGCAAAACAACAGTTCCGGCTTTATTTTACCAATGATCCGAATGCATTAAGGCTAAAACTTGCTGATTGCGACTCAGCCGTTTTGTGGATAGGACAAAAATCAGTCTATAAGGTTACAAATGAGAAGAATTTAAACACGGAATACTCCGATTGGGGCTTAAATTATGAAGGTAATACGGGGCTTGTTTTTACATCCGACCGTATAGTGGATTATAGCGACATTGACAATCGTACCGGTAATAATTGGTTTAAATTATACGAGGCGTCATTAAGCAAAGAGGAAATAAAAGAATTACCAATTATTGCAGACGACAACGGTATTTTTCATGACGCCTATCATGTTGGGCCTGTTGCATTTAATAAAACAGCAGATACCGCATACATTACGATTACTACTACAATATCAGCAAAGAAAATAGGCGTAGATAAGCCAGGTTTGAAAAGTTCCCAAAGACTGTATACCCGCCGCTTGCAACTTTTAATGGCCGGCAGAAAGAATAGCCAGTGGACCGTTTTTGGTGTTTTCCCCTATAATAATATTCAAAAATATTCCATTGGTGATGCCGCACTATCAAAAGATAGCCATTTGATTTATTTTACTTCGGATATGCCGGGCGGCGAAGGCAAAACAGATATATGGTACTGTGAAAAACGCGCCGACGGCAGCTGGGGCAACCCTGTCAATTGTGGAAAAACGATCAATACCAAAGAAGAAGAAGCTTTCCCGAATATTGGCGGGGACGGCGCTTTGTATTATTCGTCCAAAGGCTTAATAGGGATGGGCGGCTATGATATTTATGTCGCCAAAGGTGAAAAATCCGAATGGAGTACTCCTAAAAACCTGAAATATCCAATTAACAGCACCAGCGACGATTTTTATTTAGTAACGCGGGATGGCTTAAGCGGCTATTTTTCATCAATCCGCGAAGGAGGGCAAGGCAATGATGATATTTACAGCTTTACTTATAAACCGAATGACTCCATAGGCCCAAAGCCTATTAAACCTCCGGACACGTCGAAGTCAATAGTTGGGCAACCGCAAAAAACAGAACCCTCTCTTGTTTTAAAAACTATTTATTACGACCTGGATAAATCAAATATCCGACCTAATGCTGCTGTTGAACTGGATAAATTGGTAATGGTTTTAAAGCAGCATCCTATGTTAAAAATCGAAATATCATCGTATACCGATTCAAGGGCTTCCGATCAATATAACATGGCGCTTTCGCAACGCAGAGCTGCATCCGCAGTTGCTTATTTGGCTAAAAGGGGCATTTCGACGGATCGGTTAGTTGTGAGGTATTATGGAGAAACCCACCCGGTAAATAAATGTGCTGGGAATGTGAAATGCACTGAAGCAGAGCATCAGTTGAACAGGAGGACGGAGTTTAGGGTGATTGGGGGTAGGGAATGATTTTTGATTTTTAAAACATTAGCGATTTTTTTAAACCCTGATGAAGTCCAGCTATTTATATTTCTTTTTTTAAAAGTAAAATATAATCCTCTTTAGATTTAGTGCATTTTGCAAACTCCATGAAAAATGATTTATCCATATTACATTGCCTTCGCATAGAGCTTATTAAATAATCGTCAATCGTCTCACTGTTGTGGCTTGAATAAGTTTTTGCAATCAATTTATTTTCGTGCCAAAATTCATAATAACGATGATGACTATTGGACTTAATAAAACCCTTTTTTAGGAAATTGCTGATTGTGGTTTTTGCATTTAGAGAAGCCATCTAAATATCTTTTACACTTTTGATGATAAAATTTAGATACTGCTTTACTTGCAATAGCTTAGGGCTAAGCTGTTCATCCCGCAATTCATTTAATCTATTATAACTGTGATCAAATTGGCCGTAAAGATCAATTTTAGCGTCTGTTATGGTTTTCCCGGAAGCGTATATATCTAACTGTTCATTTTCAACGATAGTCCCTTTCCCTTCTGAATAAATCTGAAACAATATCGGAAATTTAAATTCATAGTTTTTAGCAAGAAAAGGAATGTGGGTTAATTTTAAGGATAATATTGCTTCTTTGTCTTTATAAAGTTCAGATGGTTTTTTTAGTGTATCATTTAATACCAACTTAAGGTTTTTGCCTATTTGAGTACGCAGCCTGGCAGGGGTGTTGCGCCATGCTTTTGCTGTTTGTTCATCCACTTCTAATACTATCTGTTCCATGTACTTTTTTTATAATAACAAAATTACAAAAAAATCATCTTATTATTCACCCAACGGGCAATCAGTTTTGTGAGGATTCCGTGTGAAAAATCAAATTAAGCCGATTCAAATTATTTTATTTACCTTAGTAGGTAAAACGTATTGTAAATTACATTAACATGCCCGAGAATAAGATTACGATACTTTACGTAGATGATGAAGAAAACAACTTGTTTTCATTCAAGGCCACCTTCCGGATAAAGTACCAGGTATATACAGCGATTAGCGGTGACGAGGCGCTGAAAATTTTAGCAGCAAAACCAATTCATATTATTATAACAGATCAGCGAATGCCCGAAATGACGGGTGTTGAATTTCTGGAAAAGGTATTAGAAAAATACCCGGATCCGATGCGGATACTTTTAACCGGTTATGCAGACATGGAAGCAGTGGTAGATGCGGTTAATAAAGGGAAAATATTTCACTACCTCGCAAAGCCCTGGAACGAGGAAGAACTGGATTTAACCATAAACAGGGCTTATGAAAAGTACATTGAAAAGGCACAGCTGAAAGAAATGAACGAAAAGCTGGAAGTATCCAATGATCAATTAGAGTTTTTGCTCAGGCAAAAACTGCTTTCCTGAAAAATAAGAACCAAGAATCAAGAATCAAGAATCAAGGTCAAAAATTCTTACTATACCACAACAGTCTTGACTCTTGGTTCTTGACTCTCAATTCGCGTTATATATTTGATCTCACGTGTTCTAATAATGTAATTAGTTTTTCTTTGGTAAGCGGCTTTTCTATAACCCTGTTCACCGTCTCGTGGGTGAGTATTTTTTGTATATTACTGGGGTCGTTAGCGGATGTTAATACGGTTAATACAATGATCAAATAACCCTTTTTAATATGAGAAGGAAATTTTTCAAATTCTTCAACAAATTTAAAGCCGTTCATTCCGGGCATTTGCAGATCAAGCAGAATTATAGACGGGGCATTACCGTTCAGGCTATCTTTTTCACGGATCATTTCCAATGCTTTTTTTGCATTATCAAATGTTTTGACAATTAAACGATGATCGGTGAGTTTCAAAAACTTTTGGGTTACATAGCAATCAAGCTCGCTATCATCAATAATTATAAAGGAAAATTCTATGTTCGTCATATCGATGGGATTGTTACTTTAAAAGTTGCTCCCTGGTTTAAAACAGAGTCGACTTCAATTTGTCCGTTTAATTTTAATAATGCGCTTTTTACGTTATACAACCCGAAACCTGATCCTACTTCCAGGGAATTTGAACGAAAAAAAAGATTGAAAATTTCTGTCTGGTGACTTTCCAAAATGCCTATTCCATTATCTATTATATAAATGGTTGCGGCGCCTTTTTTTACCTCGACATTCAGTTCAACAGACCTGTTTATTTTGGTTTTATCCTGGTATTTAAATGCATTTGATAAAAGGTTATTAAGGATTAGCTTTAGAGGGGCTATATCGTTGAGAAAAATTTCATCTTGTTTAACCGAAGTTTTAAAAGTTACGTTATTTGTTTTCGAATTTGTGGCATATATTGCCTGCAGTTCATCGATAATTTTATTAAAATCAATTTCTGTTATTTTTAATTCCCCTCTTTGCAGGCTATAATAATCATGCATACTTAAAACGTAAGTATCCAGTTTTAACACCGATTTTTCCATTAAGAACAGCAGTTCTTTCATCTCGTCAACATCATCAATAAACCGGGCCAGGTTAATTGCCCCTAAAATCCCCGATAAAGGCCCCCTGATATCATGGCTAACACTATAAGCAAATTTATTGAGTTCATTATATGCTTTTTCCAATTCGTCATTCTTTACAGCAAGCATCGAATTGGCCATATAAAACTTATTGGCTTCATCTATTGCCCATATAATATCGGCTTCCGTCCAGGGTTTTTTTACATACCTAAAAATGTTTCCTTTATTTATGGCATCAATTATCGACTCAACATCGGTATAGGCTGTGAGCATAATACGCACGGGAAGAGGATGGCTAACCCGGATCTCTTCAAAAAAATCAACCCCCGTTTTACCAGGCATTCGCTGGTCACAAAAAATAATCCTGACCTCAGGGTGATCATTGAGGCAGCTAATAGCTTCCGGTACACTTAACGCGGTCAGAATTTGATAATCAAGCCGCAATGCTGCCTTAAAGCCTACAAGATTTTCCGGCTCATCGTCTACATACAATATTTTTATTTTTTCAGACATTGCTTTAATCAAAGGGTAGAAATATTGAGATTAAATACCACTGGTATTTGTAAAATAAATTCGGTTCCCTCATTCGGGGTACTATTTATAGTTATTTGTCCGTTATGTTTTTTTATGGTATTATAGGCGATAGACATGCCTAAACCTGTGCCCTCTCCAACATCTTTGGTGGTAAAAAAGGGTTCAAATACTTTTTTTTGTGTTTGGGCGTCCATGCCGGTTCCGTTGTCTTTTATTTTTATAAATACATTTTCTTCATTGTGGCTTGTTACTATTGCTATTTCACCGCCGGCATTTTCTCCGAATTTTTTTTGTACAGCATAAATGGCATTCGAAATAATATTTAAAAAAACCTGGTTCAATTTCCCGGGGTAACACTCTATATCCGGCAAATCATCATATTGTTTAACCACTTTTATCTTATTATTCAGTAGATTATTTACAATAACCATGGTTGATTCCAGGCCCTCGTTCATGTCAGCTTTTTTCAAGTCGTCTTCATCCAGGCGCGAAAAAATTTTCAGTCCCTTAACAATTTCAGCAGTCCGGTTGGCCCCTTCATTGATCCCCTTAATAAGATGTTTAATCTCTATCGTTAGATAATCAAAGTCTAATTCTTCTTTATAATCCTTTATCTGTTTTTGTTTATCGGCCGGTGATGCATCCGATGCGCCCACATTTTCAATAGCAGTCAGTGCATCAAATAACATTTCAATATCCCGTTTTAAAGGATTGATATTTGAAGTAACAAAATTTATCGGGTTATTGATCTCGTGAGCTATGCCCGCCGTCAACTGACCCAGCGAAGCCATTTTTTCAGATTCCACCAACTGAGTTTGCGTCTGTTTCAAGTCTTCAAGCGTTTTGTTCAGTTCATGGTTTGATTCGCTGAGTTCAATAGTGCGTTCCTCTACTTTTGACTCCAATATTACGTTTTGCTCTCTGACTATCCTCTCATTTTCCTTTAATGCTTTTAATGTCTCTTCCTGCGATTTTTCTTTTTCTGCTTTGAAAATATTTATTTTATCGGCAAGTGCAAATGAAAGTAATACCGCCTCAAATGCAGAACCAATTAAAAGTGCGGAACTTGTTATTTCGTTGTAAGGAAATAAAATGTTAAAGTCTTTTAATACATATACAACCACACATAAAATAAAAAACGACCATGCGATAAGAAAGAATTTGGCTGAACGAAATCCTTTAACAAGAATAGTTATGGCCATTATCAATACATATAATGCACTAAACATAGCCGAAGAGAGCATGATGGTATAACTGGCATTATAATGTTTAGTAAGCGCTAATATAATTTGAATGGAATAAAGGAGCCAAAACACATACGATATTTTATACAGTATGGGAGTGTATTTCCTTGCTGAAAGGAAATGTTTGGCAAATTCAATTGCAGCCAGGCCAATTAAAGCGGTTGTTATATAAATACTAATATCGGCCAGCATTGGATGGTTTGGCAGGATAAATCTGAAAATATACCCTTCCATGCATGCTTGTGTAATTAAAACAATGGCCAGGTACAAAACGTAATATAAATAATTCTTATCCCTTACTGTGGTATAAACGAATAAATTATATAATAACATCACCATTATAATGCCGATGTACATGCCAAAAGAAATATCCTTGGTCAACGCACTCTCAAATACTTGCTCCAGGGTACCCAGATAGATTGGCAGGACGAGTTGCTTCCCGCTTTTTACATGCAGGTAAAATGTATCCGATTCTTCCGGAGAAATATTAAAAGGATATATATAAAACTGGTGGTTAACTAAGCGGGTATTAAAAAGCCTCCTTTGCCCGCTAAAATTTGACTTCACAACTACTCCGTTATGCAATTGATAAAAGTCGATATTATCAACCATTGGCTGAGTGATTTCGATAGCCAGCGTTTTACCGGCAACTTCACTCTTTACTGTAAACCTTATCCAATAAGAATAAGGAGTAGTTAAAAGATTGGGGAATTTACTTTCAGATTTTTTATAGTGATCGGACTTTATAGCCGTTTGTAGTGGGATATTTGAATTACTGTCGGTCAATATTTCTATTCTGTCGCCAATTACTCTGAAGTTTCCATTAAAGTTTATCGGAGCCTGCGCAAATGAAAAGCGCTGGAAGAAAATCACAAGAAAAAAAATGATACAAAATCTTATCAGGTTCATGTTCGATTGACAAATTACTCTTTGTAAAATAACTCTTTTTTATCTTTTCTAAATGATTTAACACCCATATCATCGGCTATAGCTACTTTCATTATAAATACTTCTTTTTGGCCTTCATTATCTAAAGGAAATATTTTAAGAAATCTCTTTCTGATTATTGAAAGTTTATTCGCTACATGGGCAGACATTTCTTCACCGTGGCCATGTATCAAACGATTGAAAAAGAAAGCAGGAGATAGCATAGGATAGACAGAGACTCCTTGCTGATTGGCGAATATCCAGGCTTTCTCCACTGCCCTCCCTGCATTTATTAACTGCGCATGGGTAAAATCAGGAATGGTAAAAATAATAATAGCGGATGCACATTTCACAGCTTTTAACGAAAGCTTTTTAAATGCATTTCCCTGGTCCCAATTAGCCAGTAATTCAATGGCCTTCCAGTCTCCTGCCACTTTAAACCCTGCCATTTCACTTAGGCTGATATCAACCGATGACAACTCAACGCCATCCTTGTTCTTTTCAGCTTCTTCTCTGTTCCATCTTATTTCCTGATAAAATTCCTCATGGCCCAATTCAGTCATTAGCCTAACCTGGTCACATTCAGCAATTATTTCGGAAAGCTCATCAAGCTCGGTTTCATTTTCGGTATAATAAACGTTCACATTTTTAAATGCCTCTGTTACCTGCAGCAATTGTTTATAAAAGTCAGCACTTAGTTTTTGTCTTTTACCCAATTTTCTGTTGGTACGCCTGGTGTATAAATGTTCTGCGATACTTATGGCATATTTATCGGGAACTACATCTGATTCGGTGAAACGTATAGCGGCAATCAACCCGGGTACATCTTTAAGTGGAAATAATTCAATATTATCTTTTAAACCTAATGCCAGGGTTTGCAAATGGACATTTTCTAAAGCAGCGCCCAAAGACATGTGCGATCCCATTTCGTAATAATCACCCCATGACCATGACCAGTATTTGTCATGGAATAAAAATAATATTCCTTTGCTAAAAACCCATTTCCAGGGTTGGTTATTCCCTGCAGAAGGAGCCGCTATTGCCGCATCAATAATTTTATCTAAATCGGGTTCTTGTATTTTATAATCTGTAGCCTTAGCATTAGTAAAATATAAATCTATGATTCTTTTCATAGTTGACTGCTCAATAGGCAAATAAGGATTAACAGCTTGCGTCCCTTCCTTTTCTTCCGTCTCCGCCTTTTCTTTATCTTTTATAAGCTCTTCCAGGTCTACATAATATCTTCCTGATTCATGATATTGCCCCAATAAAATACGACGGCAAACATCAGTTGTAAGCGCTCCTCCTAAAGTAACGGAAGACGCCAGCTGAGGCCATGTATTAATAGACTGTTCAACCTCAAGCATTGATGCCTTTAGTCTTGTTGATATAGTATCGACGCCAATCATTTTAAGTATATAAGGGATTTTATCCTCGTTCGAAAGGTCTTTAATATTATTAGGGTCAAGTCCGTCTGCAAGCCCGTGTAAAATAGCCCTTTCAGGTTCAAGGTCAAAGCGTTCTACGTCCAGCATTCCGCGGTCGTTTGTATCCATTACAACGGGTATGTGAAGTTCGCGGGCCTTATACCGGCTTTCTATTTTAACATCTAATCCGTCGCAAACTTCAACAAACAGGTCTAACTTTCCACCACCCGAAAAAAAATCATCCATATTACCGGCGTGCAGCCCGTCATTAAATATCCTGATATTCAAAAAAGGATCGATCTCTGCTATTTCCCGGGCGGCTATAATAGTTTTATTAATGCCCAGGTTGTGTGTGCCCGTCCGTATCCGGTTTAAATTACTGAGCTCTGCCGTATCAAAATCTGCCAACCTAAGCTCTCCGCAGGTACGCTCCATAGCCATTGTTAAAGCTATTGATTGCCCAACAGACAAACCAACAATCCCGATTTTTTTTGTTTTTAACTTATCCTGTTCTTGTTTGGTGATTTTATACCTGTTCCTGTTTGTCCGTACTTCAATAAATTCTTCCTCGTCAAGTAAATGCACCAATCTTTGGTTCCACGGATAATAAACCCAAACGCCATAGTCATTAATGTCTTTCCCGGCCAGGTGCGCATTAATAAGTTCCGCATAATCGTCCTTCTTTATTTTAAGAGAAGGATTTTGGCTTTTAACAAGCTCCTGTAACTGACTATACATTTCGTCATGAACAAACGAAACCCCGCCGTCCCGGATCAACTCCTCAAAGGTTTCTTTATTCAAAAGGTTATTTAACCTTAATATCAATGGCGTATGTGTTTGTTGTATGTGCTTAGCGCTTGCCAGCAGGTCTGCTATATTTTCCATGTGCTTGATTTTTAGAATTGATGATCTTCGGTATATGAAGGGATTAAAGAAAGCTTAACTCCTTTTCGTCTATTTTATTTTTTAGGGAATTTTTCTTTGCATTGCTGATCGTTTGGTTCAGGTCCCATTTATCTAAACCGGGAATTTGAATTTCATAATGTATTTTTATTTGCTTATGCCTTAACTCCTCGATACAAATAGTGTTTAAGGCTTCCCGTAATCTAAATATAGCTGTTTTATCCTCTTCGTGCGCCTTGTTTAATGTTGCGACATCTTTTAATATCATTGTTGTGGCGATAAGGTCTAATTTAGGATAATAAAAGGTTCCTTCCTTGCCGATGCTTGTTTCAAGTTCCATCCCGACGCATTCCACCGGTTTTATAGTATATGGTGCACACAATGCGAAAAGCGACTGTATGCCAATCTGATAGGAGATAGCAACCGCGACACGTATTAAAAATATACAGCCAATTCCATAGCCCGCTATCTCGCGCGAGTTCCACAAACCGCATAATTCTCCCGTACCTTGCTGTGCAAAGCGCCAAACCAGGTCAAAAATTCCAGTATCAATAGAGCCGGTGGCCTGCTCGATAGGTAATGGGTCTGATCCGCCCGCTACATGTACCCTTGCGCCCCCGTATACTTTTTTCCGGTCTAATGATTCGACGATCATTACAAAAGAAGCCGGGTTTTTTGTCCATTCGTTTTTAGAGGATGTAACCTTTGTAACCCCGATGCTGGTTAAAACATGCGTATGACCCTGGATGAATAGTTCACAAGTTTCAGGCTCATCAATTGCCCTGAAAGCCCTAAGCCTTACTTCGGGTATTTCCTTTTTTAAACCATCCTCCATCTAATTTCTTTTATCCAAATCAATTGTATTATTTTCGGGAAAGCTTATCGCTTAATTATAATCTCCAAATCTAAGTAAATTATTGGTTAAATCAGATTGCCTTTTAATTAAACACTGAATGTCAAATATTTACGGCTGAATTAACGAATTACAATTTGGCAACGATAAAGCGATTTTTTGTTGCTTATTTATTTTTCAATCTTCGCAAGCAGATCTGCTTATTTTATACGTTTAAAATATCGTTATCGTTGTCGTTGTTGCTTTTTATTTTGATTAATAAGCGCCAATATATTTCTCACAAATCAAACTTTATCCATCCTTTGCCCTCATATCCAAAAACAAATTGTTTAGGATTGATTATTTCGGCGAGTATTTCAATCGAATCCACGATCCGCGGCCCCGGCCTGTTAAAATATTGATTGCCATCGGCAATGTAAACCTGTTTGTTTTTTACCGCTTTCAATTCGCCAAAGCCTGGCAGCTGCAACAAAATATCAATTTCTTTTAAGGTACGTTCGATGGAGAAACCGCAGGGCATTACGATCAGAATTCCAGGGTCATTGAGGCGGATGTCGTCCCACTGTACACAGGGCGAATATTTACCCGGTTCAGTCAATACTGAAATGCCACCTGCAATGGTTACTAATTCAGGAACCCAATTGCCGGATAACATCAGGGGTTCAAGCCATTCAATGCAGGCAACGGTTGGTCTGTCCCCGCTGAACTTTAATTTATGCCGAATGATGTCCACCCTTTCGTTCAACAGTTCCAGCAGGCCGGTTCCTGCTTCCGTTACATTCAGTGCATTTGCAACAAGTTTAACATCATTGAAAATATCGTCCAGGCTATTGGGTTGCAGGGATATAATCCGGGCTTCTTTGTCCAGGTAATTTTCTAAAGCTTCTTCCACATCTTTTAGGGATACCGCGCAAACCTCGCATTGCGCCTGGGTAATCACCACATCAGGAGCTAGTTGCTTTATCAGTTCACGGTTTAAAGTGTAAACTGATAAAGCATCAGCCAAAATCTCTTTGACTTTAACATCGATTGCCGGGCTGCTTAAATTATCCGCAAAATTAGCTTCAGAACATGCCGGCAATTGCTTTACCGATTCTGGATAATCACATTCATGCGACCGGCCAACAAGATTTTTTTCGAGGCCCAAAGCACAAACTATTTCTGTGGCGGCCGGTAATAGGGAAACTATTTTTGGATACATATTTTGGCTGCGCAAAGTTATATCCATTCCATTTAAAACCTGTTATCTGGAAAAGGATATTTTTAATCTTCTTCCTTGCTGTCCCCGCCCGCTGCCGCAAGCGCAATGTCATTAAGTTAACGTGAGTTCGATATAATTTTTTAACTCAGTCATTCCGTTTCGCCTCACCTAAATCCTCTCCAAAGGAGAGGGCTTCGATGCCAAATGGTTAATTTTCAGCAAAATAAACTCGTTATTGGCTCCCTCTCCTTTGGAGAGGGCTGGGGTGAGGCGAATGGCGAGCTTATATCGAACTCACGTTAAGTTAAGGAAAATAGCTTTTTCACCCTCTTTACGGCAATATCTGGAAGGCAAAGTCTCCGGGCATAGTAATCTGTAATTAAAAACTATAGACAGCGGGATGCGTACCAGTGCGGGCAAGTACCAGGCTCCGAAAAGCATTTTGGTTGAAGCTATACACGCGCCGCTCATAGCCGCGGGGGCTTAGTCACTTTTGGCGCCCCAAAAGTAACCAAAAACGCTCCCGCCAGGCAGGCTTCTTTGCCGCACAGGCTTTTGCCCTGCAAATCAGGCAAAACCAGGGCTGCAATCTTTTTGCCGGGTTACCCTATCGCTTTTATACCCTGCATGCAAAAATTTGCTATGCCCTTCCACCACACACGGCCACCATTGTTTTGCCTGATTTCACCCGAAGCTTTCCTGCCGGGAAAAGCGCTATGTTTACTTGTCAGCCCGTTTTAGGGTTGTGTGCAGTTTGGTGCCTTCATAATCAACGTTCATGGCTATCGAATCGCCGTCGGCATAATATTTTCCGGCGTGCGGGATGGTTTTGCCATCGTTGGCCGTGATCGCGAACGTGAAATCAGTCCCCGTTATTTTTCCGTTGTTTATTGTTTTCGGGGCGCCGGTAACCTGCACGCTACCGGTCAGTTTATCGCCGCTAACATTAATTGTATAAGTTATCGGGTAGTCCTTGCCATTGGGGGTCTTTATCGAGCCAATCCATTTTCCATTAAGGCCGGCCAATGCAGCAGCAAGGCATACAGCAAAGCAGCATAGCAATGCAGCTGTGGTAACAATTTTTCTTTTCATATTTCTTTGTTTTTTACGGCTGTTTGTTTTTTTATGATTTTTTACCGCCTTAAACCCCTAATGTCAATTCCGTGCCAAAAAAGCAAATGGCTTATTATCAATATGTTAACTATTCAATAACTTAAATGCGTCCGTATTCGAACAGGGAACGTGCGGTTTCATTACTGAATCAAAGCCCCAAATCACGGGAGCGTAGTAACATTAAGTTCAAAAGAAGCGGTGGGCGGCAATTCGCACTGTATTAATAGAGACAAAGTCTCCGGGCATAGTGATTCGTAGTTGGAAACTACGAACATCGGAGGAAAGCAGCCTGAGCGTTAACACCTAACCCCACCCAACCCATACAAAAAAACCAATCAACCAATTCCATTTCGTTAGTCCGGATTTACAATCCCGGACTAAATTACCCGGGATTTGTAATCCCTAAACCGGGTAAACAATCTTTTAATATCATGCGTTTTTCGTGGATTACAAATCCCCGGTTAATACGGTCGTGGATTATAAATCCCGACCAACGGAGGATATTTACACAAAGGCTTCCGAATACTCTTTCAATTATTACTTTTGCCAACACCAAATTAACACTGCGCCCGAAATATGCCATCACCTTCACTAAAAGATAACTGGACGGTAATCTGGAATTCACGTTACAAACGCTATCAAATGATCATCGGCACCGTGATCATGCTTGCCATAATTTTTACCTTACCGTTCTTTTTCGGCCACATTCAAAAAAGGAAAGGGGCTGTGTTAAATGATTGGCTGTTAGCACGCATACCTCCGCATAATGTATCCGTGTTAATTTTTGCACTTATCTGGGGGATGGTTTTATTAATACTGATCAGGACTATCAAAAATCCTTCCATTTATATAACCTATTGCTGGACGTTAATATTTGTTTATATCGTGCGTTTCGTTACCATCAGCGTTGTTGCGCTCGATCCGCCACCAGGCCTGATCCCTTTGGTTGACCCGCTCAGCAGTGTTTTTTACGGGAACGCCGCTATTACAAAAGACCTGTTTTTTTCGGGGCACACTACTACGATGGTCCTGATATTTTTATGCCTTGAAAGAAGAACGGATAAAATAATAGCGCTTATTGCAGCTTTTGCCGTTGCTTATTTATTGCTTGTACAGCATATCCATTACACGATTGATATCCTGGCAGCGCCTATTGTTGTTTATGCGTGTTACCGGTTAACCCGTTATCTTCTTTATAAATAGAAGGGTACTGCATCCATGTTTTCCAAAAAGCAATGCAACCAAATCTTTTTGAATTTTTTAGACGAAAAGGTAAAACAAACCAATGAAAAGTCTCCGGGCATTTCGTCCGAGGTGTGAAACTACGAATAGCTATGGCTTAACATTACCCACCATCGCCCGTCTCCGGTAGCTGCTTCTCCGCATCGATAGCCAGCCAGAGCAGGCAACCTGCTATCAATGCCGCGCCTACCACGTACACCGGGTAATCGAAACGGTGTGTGGCCTGTACGATGTGCCCGAAGATGAGGGCGAGGAAGAAGGCGCCCATCTGCCCGAAAAAGTTCATAGCCCCTGTTACCGTGCCGGTGTTATTGCGACCAATATCGGCACATACGGCGTAGGAGACCATCACCCCGAATGAAAAAGAGAAATTCGCCCCGATGAGGCAGCAGGCCGTGAGTGTATTATTGGCCGAGAGCGCGGCTGCAAACAATAATATGCCGCAACAGCCAAGGCCTGCCATGCCGGTAAGGCGGCGGCCCAATTTAAGTCCTTTACGTTTTAGCAGCCAGTCGCCGGCCGTGCCGCCGGCCAGGAAACCGCCTATTCCCACCACAAAAAGCAGCGAGGTAACCTTTTCCATGCCGTTTTCAGTAAAACCGCGGCCTTCCTGCAGGTAAACCGGCATCCAGGCAATAAAAAAATAATTGGCCCACTGGCAGCAAAAATACATCAGCAAAAGCGGCCACAGGGTGCTGTTGCGTACTATGAGCTTCCAGGGCACCAGGTGCTGCCCTTCTCTATGGCGGCATTCGGATTTGATGAGCTCTTTTTCGGCATCAGGCATGGCTTTCACCTGGGCGGGGAAATCGCGGAACCACGCATAGCAAACACCCGCCCATACCAGGCCGATTGCGCCGACGACAAAAAAAGGTGTCCGCCAGCCGTAAGCCATGGCTATAGGCACAATGATGAGCGGCGCCAGCGCGGCGCCTATTTGCGAGCCAACGCCCACCCACGACAGCGCCCTGCCTGTTTCGCTTACAGGGAACCACCGCGATACCGCCAAAATGCTATTGGGATAAGTGCCCGATTCGCCCGCGCCAAACAAAAAGCGGATGATGAGAAGGCTCAGCATCCCGGTCGCCAATCCCGTAAGCGCCGTAAACACCGACCATGCGATCACAATGCGCATAAATACTTTTTTAGGGCCGATACGGTCGCCCAGCATGCCTGAAGGGATTTCGAAGATTGCATAAGCCAGTGCGAAGGCGGCCAGTACCCAGCCGAACTGTTCGTTGCTAAGGTGCAGGCCAGCCTTGATGCGCACGCCCACAATGGAGATGCATATGCGGTCCATGTAGGTGAGCGTGGTGAGCGCGCACAGCAATACCAGCACACGGTAACGGTACGGCACTGGCGGCAGCTTAAAAGGTCGGCTCATTGGTTAATAAAGCTTATAAATTTATAATTTTTTTTTAAATTTTATTTGTTCAATCAACCTGGCAACATTGCGGCAGGACGACAAGTATGGACGCAACCCGTCCCAACCTGGTCTAAGTTTAGCAAAGCGTAACTTAGACCTAAAATGCTTTAAGCTTAACAATAGCAGAGTTAAATACCTTATTCACACATCCCGGTACTTATTTAAGCTGCAAGCTTAAAACATTTTGGGACGAAGTAGCCTTTGCCCCAGCCTCCCTGTCCGACATACTTCGACCAGATAGGAGTTTCAATTGCTAAAGTCGAAATTATACGATATCTTCGTTAAACACTTTAACCAATCACATTAAAAATATTAATGAAATCATTTAAAGGATATTGGAATAATTCCGTCTGGAGTAAAGTAATCGCTACATTAATAATTTGTTTGGGCACAAGTTTATTAGTTGCAATTATATCAACGTTTAGTACAGATTCAATTCCAACCTTACTTGAAAAATTTTGGACATATAAGTTTGCATTGCAGGTTTGGCAACTTGTTATTTTAATTTTTATTGCGTGGATTATTTGGAGTTTCATAATAACAACAACGAAAAAGGCACCTACAGACAGTTCTGTTCCAGATATGAGATCGGTATTATTATTCGACCTTAATAAATCAGATGCATTATCGTTTCAATTAGCTCAAGCAAAAAATTGGAAAGAAAATAAGGAAGTTGGAGAAACCGGTATGGGGAAATTGAAAATTGAAAATAATTTAATCAATATAAATCGCGATAACAAAGATGGTAGGGTTATATTAACGATTTTGCAATATTATAATTACAACGATCCCCAAGTCATCTCATATGTAAAAGGAAATGTCCATTTGGATTCTGACCGATTGATACGAATAAACTTCAATGCTAAAGTAATAGGAGGTTATCACGACTTAAGGGTATATTGTAGGAAATATAATAACACACAATGGGTTCACAACGCTAATGAAACACATAGAATCAACAACACACGCTGGGAGGAATTTAACAGTACTTTGATTGTTCCTTCCCATCAGGATTTCACCATCCATTTCGAGGATTACAATTTAGAAAATGCTCCCTCAAGTATTCAAATAAAAGAGTTAACCATTGGAGACGTCAGTCGCTAAAATTATACAAATAAATATCTTCTAGAATAACTAACTCGCTGTCCGTAGACTTTGTCTACGGATTAGCTATGCACGTAGTCTTTGACTACCAATCCCCCTCTCCCGCGCGAATCCACATAAATGCCCCAGCGCTTGCCTTCTCGTGCGCCGCTTACAGGTAATGAAGCAGTAGCCGAAAACGACAAGAGAAAGCCAACGCTTCAGTCAGCTCTTAATTACCGGCCATAATGGCAATTGCAAAACAACTATTGATTTAAGCGCATGTACCGGCTTAAGTTATCGGTGAAAAACCTACCCCTGTCTATAAATTACCCGTGCAGGTCGATTTGAAAAAAAATTAATATTGCGTGTGATTACCTTCGAACACGAAAAGCAAATTTTATGTACTTCAAAAAACAACTCATTATAATTACCGGTATGTTTTGTGTAATCGCAATAAGCGTTGCTGCTACGTTGCCCCAGCAACAACAGGGTCCGCCAAAACTGGTTAACCTCAAGGTTTTCCCAAAACACATTCCTTATCGTGTGCTTGATCATGAGATGGATGTATGGTCCGGGTCGCTTGGGGTGCGATGTAATTTTTGCCATGTGCGCAATGAACAGACCAACAAAATGGATTTTGCCAGCGACGCAAAACCGGAAAAGACAGCAGCGCGTCAAATGTTTTTGATGACCGCTAAGATCAATAAGAAATTTTTTCGCGCCCAAAGGGATACACTTGGGATAATCGCATACACAGGTATTAATTGCAATACATGCCATCACGGTATTGCACACCCGGAATTAAAAATGTCTGAAGCACACAAAGGACCTGGTGGTCCCGGCGGTGTTCCCGGTAAGCCATAATATTTATATGAATTAACATCGGTCAGGTCCGTTACCCCTGCTTATTATGAGGAAATTATTTGTTGTTATAGGGATTATTTTAACTGCTTCTTTAAGCCGAACAAACGCGCAGTCGTCGATTGTCCACGCATCGATAATGTTTGAGATTAAAAACCTGGGTATTGCTACCGGCGGTTCAATCGGAGGGCTGCAAACGAAAGTACATTTCAACGCCGCAAATCTGGATGCCAGTACGCTGGAAGCAACCGTTGACGTGAACACCATCAATACAGACAACTCCGGGCGCGACGAGCATTTGCGCAGCGAAGATTTCTTTGATGTGGTGCGCTACCCCAAAATTTCACTTAAATCGGTTGCTTTTAAGCACAAAAGTGGCAATAATTATCTCGGGAGCTTTATCCTTACCATAAAGGGGAAGTCAAAACAAATTGAAATACCGTTTACTTTTTTGGATAAGGACGATGCAATCGTGTTTAAAGGCGCCTTTAAAATAAACAGGCTCGATTTTGGTGTTGGAGATAAAAGCATGATCCTCTCCGACGAAGTGACGGTTACTGTCAATTGCGAAGAGAAGAAACAGGAGTTAGCTAAAATATAATCCTTAATCTCAACCTCGCGTGTAAATGCCTAAAGCGTCGGGCTTCTCGTGCGCCGCCGACAGCTAACGAAGCAGTAGCCGAAAACGACAAGAGTATGCCAACGCTTTACCCTATCATCTTTTATACGACATTGTTGTACTGACCTCGCGTCTTGTACTCCATTCACGGCACACTTAGTGATAGCAGTGGATACCGGCCTGCGCGTATGAACGGATAGCACGGGCCGCAGGCAACGCCCTTATTCAGTTAGCAGTTAAGAGTTGGCAGTTGGCAATTTTTGTATGGTTCACGAAACTGTACCTTCCCTTCCCCAAGGAAGGAATCGCACGGGCCACGGCTTTTTGTCTTTCTTGTAGAGACACAAAATATTGTGTCTCTACAAAATCCCCAAAAACCACTCACTCAATTATTGAACTTTTTTTGCAAAAACAGTATAACTGCATGAGCACGAACTGCTCTGGTTGCCGGTATTTGGATTCTGCATCCCGGAAATAGTGCCGGATAAAGATAGGCCGTCCGAACTGATTTTTATACTTCCGTTTACGAAACCGCTTCCGTTATTACTATTTGGTCCGCCTGGCCCGTTATATACGTGTAAACCCGCCGTGTCGTTGTTGTTTATAATTTGGGTTAAAGTACTGGGGTCTGAAGATAAAATTTGCGCATTTAAAAAGCCGGCCAGATGTGAATAGGTATCAATATAAA
Source organism: Mucilaginibacter sp. (assembly GCA_036758125.1). GTDB lineage: Bacteria > Bacteroidota > Bacteroidia > Sphingobacteriales > Sphingobacteriaceae > Mucilaginibacter. Next base: position 37,668 of record DAIOXE010000009.1, on the reverse strand, counting down.
TTGCATTGGCCGCAGCGCTTGAATTCCCCACGTAAGCAGGATTAATAACGAAATTGATTGTTTTGGTATAACAATTGCAACTGCCGCCCCCACCGCTGATGCCGTTTCCAACAGCAATGGCTTTCCCGATAAAAACCAATAACGGCGTATTTGATACCGTTTCTTTTTCTATAAATACCTTTACATAAGGATCATTAGGTACCTGCATTTTGGTTACCGGGTTGCTCCCGTCAGCATCTATCGATATTAAAGTAACCACTATGCCCGAGCTGCCCGTAAATATTGCGTTGGATATACTGGTTCCGGGTTGCCAGTTATTTAAGGAACCTGTTGTCAGCGAGTCGTTAATTGTTTTTACAGGATTTTTACTGCTGTCAACATAGGCTACAAAAATATAACTTGGATTGCTGCCTCCCAGGGCGCTTCCTTTTAAGTGCAAATCTAAATATCCTGTTGAACCAACCAACGCGCCCCTGTAACTCAAAGAAGCCGAATTATTAGAAATTGAGTTATTGTTTTTTTTCGAACAACCAAATATGGAAACTATTGCTAAGGGAATTGCCACAAAGAATAATGCCCGGTTAAATTTATTTTTCATTGCGCAAGCGATTAAGTGTACACCATGTAAAAAAACATAATGTACTGGTGATGAGAATTATTTAAATACAATTTTTTGTATTTTATTGTGTACGTGCAGCATTAGGAAAAAGTTATCCGGCATTCCTACCTGTTCCAGTTTATCGTTCCTGGCGTTTAACTGCTGTTTAGTATAAAGTTTTTCAGCTTAGCCGAAACCGAAAGGCACAAACGCAGCTGGCCGGTTAATGGCCTGAGTATTTTTTCGGTATTATTTTTTTTATGAACGTTTTGAATATCGTGCATGGGTTTTTCAATACCGACCCTCACTCCTTCGGCTCCCACAATACATTTGCCAACCTGGTTCCCATTGTTATTATCCTTATAGGGGCCGGTTTATGGATCATCACCATTCTTCCATTTAAAAATCACAAAAATGCCTGACATTCTATTTCTTCCCGGCATGGTCCGCACCATGTGCCCCACATATTTATCCCCGTCCAACATACTTCTACCAGGCAGGACAGTCATACTGGCACGCCGTTATTAGTTGATAAGCTACAGTTTATTCCTTTAAACTAAGCATAACCTGGCACTAAATGTAATTAACAGTTTTTCAGATTGTTTGGTAAAAAAGCCTTTCAGTAATTCACGCTCCTTTGTTTAAAATCATGCCTGATCAGGCGCACAAGCCACAATCCCTTTGAAAACGATTGATAAAACAAATGGGGTAAACCAATAAATTGAAAATGGATGCAATACCGGCACTTGCTTTGCAAACCAGGGGCAGGTTTGTATCGCCCTGAATTTCAATTAACAAAATATCAGGAAGATAAAATCATTTAACATTTATTTAAAAATTTAATCATGAGTAAAGAATTCCAATTAACCGGGAGCCCTCAAGTGCGTCAAAGCCAGGGCTATTCCAAACTATCTGTTTTTGTTTGGTCCTTAGTATTACTGTTTGGCGCGATTATTTCAGGATGTCAAAAGGATAATTCTACAGGCACTTTGCCTAATTCGGCATTGACATCAAACCTGGCTGCAACAAGCAACGATGTTGATCCTGCGCCTGTAAACCTCGGAACAGCAGCCAATTTTACAATTTTATCGGAATCCGGAATTTCAACTACCGGTGTTACTTCAATTACCGGAGATATAGGAGTGAGCCCTATAGCCTCGACCGCGATCACCGGATTTGGATTAATAATGGATGCCAGTAACCAGTTTTCCCTTACGCCTATTGTAATCGGCAAAGTTTACGCGGCAAACTATGCGCCTCCTACCCCTTCAAAAATGACAACGGCCATAAGTGACATGAAAACCGCGTTTACCGCAGCAAATGGCCGAACATTTCCGGCCCCTATTGTTGCAGCATATGCCGGGGATATCAGTGGCAGGACTTTGGCCCCTGGCCTTTATAAATGGAGCACGGGAGTTTTAATATCAAGTGCAGGCGTCACGCTAAACGGTTTAGCAGATGATGTATGGGTTTTCCAGATCGCGCAAAACCTTACCGTAGATAACGCCGCTATTATTCATTTGACAGGTGGTGCACAAGCCAAAAATATTTTCTGGGTAGTGTCAGGAAAAGCGACGTTAGGGACAACCGTCAATTTCAGCGGCGTTGTCCTGAGTAAAACACTTATCTCACTGAATACCAATGCCAAAGTAACCGGTAGACTGCTGGCACAGACAGCCGTTACATTAATTGCAAATACCGTTAAACCTCAGTAATATATTTAGTATTGATCAATGAATTTGAAGCTGTCTCCAAAAGAGGCGGCTTCTTTTACTTTGGAGCCCTATGGGTGATTTTAGACGGCGGCTTGTTTTTTATAATTCAACAAATAAACCGACCAAAAACTACACATGCACGCTGTTAAACTAAGTCCGGCCGCATTCTATCAAAAATTTGGATTTATCCTGTTGCCCGACAGTGGAACGATGTTCCTTCCCCTGGCTGATAGCACAGTTAGCATTATAATTTGTCCGGGCTGACAAGTAACAAACCACTGTTCATGGCTTTAAAGCCCATAACTCCGGGACGCAGTAGATGTCCGTCCGCTTGCCAATCTCCCCTAAATTTCGTATCTTTGAGTAAATCCACCGGGCTTAAAATCCGCCGAAATACGGCCGCTTATTTTTACCGCCCCAACAAAGCAAGCCCTTAAACTCTATTTTTTTACCATTTTTGTTGCTGTTCTTTGAAGTTTTAGCTCCACTTAGTTGATATACAGCTATTTAATAAATTGCCCCTTTGTTTTTTTATCACCGCCTAAACGCGTTTAGCCGGGAAAATCGCAAAAATTATCACCGCCTAAAGTCATTTAGCCGGGAAAATCGCAAAAATTATCACCGCCTAAACGCGTTTAGCCCGGAAAATCGCAAAAATTATCACCGCCTAAATGGCTTTAGACGGTGATAATTCAGTTAGCAGAGTTACGAGTTAGCAGTAGGCAGTTTTTTGCATGATCGCTGAAACCGTACCTCCCTTCAGTACCTTGGCGCAAGATGCCGCGCAGGCCAAAAGAGACGAGGGCACTCGTGACTATGGACATATTCCTGCGTTAGTGAAGTGGATACCGGCCCCGAGCCTAAGGCCTACAGGCGTATGAACGGATAGCACGGGCCGCAGGCAACGCCCTCATTTTTAGTTTGCAGTTAGCCGTTGGCAATTTTTGTTTGGTTCACGAACCCCCTACCTTCCCTTCCCCAAGGAAGGAATCGCACGGGGCCACGGCTTTTTGCCTTTCTGGTGGGGGGCACAAAATATTGTGTCTCTACAAAACCCCGAACCACGCAACATTCACCGTAACCAAGCCCCGTAAGCCAATTCACAATCCCCATCAATGCAACATTCCAACCTTACAACATTTCAATGTTCCAACAAAAACCATTCACTTAATCAACCTAATCCAACCCAATCAACTAATCGCAAAAACCCCTTGCAAATAAAACAAAAACCCCTATCTTTGCAGTCCCAAATTATGGGGTATAGTAAACGTTTAATAAATTTAATTTAAAGCAAGTGAATACGTTAAGTTACAAAACTGTCTCGGCCAATAAAAAGACCGTTAACAAGCAATGGGTTGTTGTTGACGCTAATGGCGAGATTTTGGGGCGCTTGTCTTCTAAGATCGCAATGATCATTAGGGGAAAAACCAAGCCTGATTTCACCCCAAACGTAGACTGCGGCGATAATGTGATAGTTATCAATGCAGACAAGGTAAAACTGACAGGAAACAAATTCAGCGAAAAGCAGTATGTTTCTTACACCGGTTATCCGGGTGGTCAGCGTTTCATTTCTCCTAAGGAGTTAATGGCAAAGCATCCCACACGCGTAATTGAAAAAGCCGTGCGTGGCATGTTACCTAAAAGTCGTTTGGGCAAAGCATTATTTGGCAATTTGCATGTATATGCAGGCACCGAGCATCCTCATGCAGCACAAAACCCAACAACCATTAACTTTTAATTTTAAAGGAGAAAAGAAGAAATGCCAACAACCAACACTTCGGGCAGAAGAAAAACAGCAGTCGCACGCATCTACATGACAGATGGCAGCGGCACAATTACCGTAAACGGTAAAGATTACAAGGAGTATTTCCCAACATTGCCACTACAATACATCGTTATGCAAAGCACTGAAGTTTCCGGCTCAACCGGGAAATTTGATGTGAAAGTTAACGTTGCAGGCGGCGGTGTTAAAGGACAGGCGGAAGCCGTTCGTCTCGCCATCGCGAAAGCTATTGTTGAACTCGATGCTGAAAAGAAACCAGCCCTGCGCGCTAAAGGTATCATGACACGTGACGACCGTATGGTTGAGCGTAAAAAACCAGGACGCAAGAAAGCACGCAAGAGATTCCAATTCAGTAAACGTTAATCAAAAGGAGACAACAAAATGGCAAGAACAACATATCAGGACTTACTGGATGCAGGTGTACACTTTGGCCACCTTACCCGCAAATGGGATCCGAAAATGTCACAGTACATTTTCATGGAGCGTAACGGTATCCACATTATCGATTTAAATAAAACCTTAACAAAGGTTGAAGAAGCTGCTGCAGCTATAAAACAAATTGTAAAATCGGGACGCAAGGTATTATTCGTAGCTACAAAGAAACAAGCGAAAGATATCGTTGCTGATTATGCAAAAACCGTAAACATGCCCTTCATCACCGAAAGGTGGTTAGGCGGTATGTTAACTAACTTCGCTACCGTAAGGAAGTCGATCAAAAAGATGTCTAACATTGATAAATTGACCAAAGACGGTACTTATGCAAACCTTTCGAAAAAAGAAAGGCTGATGATACAGCGTGAGCGGATCAAATTAGAAACATTGCTTGGCGGTATTGCGGATCTTAACCGGTTACCTGCAGCCTTGTTTTTGATCGACGTTAAAAAGGAACATATCGCAGTTTCGGAAGCATTGAAGCTGAATATCCCAACCTTTGCGATGGTTGATACTAATTCTGATCCTTCGAACATCGATTTCCCTATCCCTGCAAATGATGATGCTACAAAATCAATTTCATTGATCACCGGCATTATTATCCAGGCTATAATTGAAGGTTTGGAAGAACGCAAACGCGAGAAAGAAGACGAAGCTGAAAAAGAAGCGGCAGCCGCAAAAGCAAAAGCCGATGCTCCTGAAGTGGCAGCGCCGGCAACTGTCGCGGTTACCGACCGCAGTCCGGCCGCCGAAGGCGGAAAAAGAGCGCGCAAGGTACCTGTTGAAGCCGATGCGGTTTCAGCGCCCGAAGCTCCCGCTGCTGAGAAAACAGAAGAATAGCCCCCCAGCCCCCTAAAGGGGGAGCGGGAGATGGTAAGCCCCCAACCCCCAAAGGGGAGTAATAGGGGCAAAAATATAGAGGATAATACAAAATAATAATTATAACAGCCTCCCCCTTAGGGGTCGGAGGCTTAAAAATTCCCCCTTTAGGGGGTTAGGGGGCAACATGTCTACAGTAACAATATCTGCAGCCGACGTAAATAAGCTGCGCCAGCAAACCGGCGCCGGTATGATGGATTGCAAAAAAGCTTTAACCGAAACAAACGGTGACTTTGAGGCAGCTAAAGATTTTTTAAGGAAAAAAGGCGCTAAAATAGCGGCAAGCCGCCAGGACAGGGAATCGAAAGAGGGCGTGGTAATTGCACGGGCTTCTGCTGATGGCAAACGCGGTGTAATTATCGAATTAAACTGCGAAACCGATTTCGTGGCTAAAAATGCTGAATTCATTGCTTTTGGTAACCAGATAGCCAACGAAGCGGTTGAAAGAAAACCTGCTAATATTGAAGAATTAAACGAACTTTCTGTCGATACCGAAAGCAACCGTGCTACGATTGGCGAGATCATTATCGATAAAACCGGTAAGATTGGCGAAAAAATAGGCATCAGTAAATATGTAGTTGTTGAAGGCGAAAAAGTGGTCGCTTATATACATGGTAACTTCCGGTTAGGTGTATTGGTTGCGTTAAGCTCAAATAATGCCGGAGTTGAAGAAGCAGGAAAAGACGTGGCCATGCAAATAGCTGCGATGAGCCCTGTTGCTATTGACAAGGACGGCGTTGATGCCACTACTATCCAGCGTGAATTGGAGATTGCTAAAGAACAAATACGTTTGGAAGGCAAGCCCGAAGAAATGGTTGAAAAAATTGCCGCAGGCAAGCTGAACAAGTTTTATAAGGACAGTACTTTATTGAACCAGGAGTTTGTAAAGGATCCATCAAAAACTGTTGTACAGTTTTTGAACACTGTTGAAAAGGGACTAACAGTAACCGCCTTTAAGCGGGTTGCTTTAGGAGCTTAAATATTTTAATCCCCTTCGTTAACGGAGGGGATTTTTTTTGTAATAATATTCCGGATGTAGAGACGCAATGCATTGCGTCTCTACGTAATATTGCATAATGATAACAGCACTTCACAATCTGCAGCTCATTTCCAACGGCAGTATCACCCGTGGCAAAGCTGTTTTAATTACAGGCAAAACCATCACCACTATTGTTGACGAACACGCCATCCCCATCGATAGCAAAAAGATCGACCTTAAGGGCGCATTCCTTGCCCCTGGCCTTATCGATCTTCAAATTTATGGCAGCGGCGGCCTGCTGTTCGCCGGTAAGCCCGAAGTTGCTGCCCTGGAGCGCATGGAAAACGACATGCTTGAACAAGGGACAACAGGCTTTTTTGCCACGTTAGGCACCAATACCAATGATATTGTTGAACGCGGGATCGAAGTGGCAAAAGCATACAGGGAGCATTGCAAAGGAAATTTTTGGGGCATGCACCTGGAAGGGCCATATTTAAACCCAATAAAAAAAGGCGCCCATCCTGCAAATCTCATTAAAAAGGGTACGCTTGCCGAAGTTGAGAAATGGATAGAGATGGCCGATGGTGTTATCAAAATGATGACCATCGCTCCCGAGCTGCAAGATCAGGAAGTAATAGATTACCTGCATGATCACGGAGTTATCTTATCCTCCGGCCATAGCAACGCGAGTTATCAGCAAGGCAAATCGTTTTTAAATAACCCCATCCCGGCGGTTACGCATTTATTTAATGCTATGCCGCAAATGCACCATCGCGAGCCAGGGTACATTCCTGCTATATTCGAGGAAAAGCCTTACGCCAGCATCGTTGCCGATGGTATCCATGTTGACTTTGCCATGGTCCGTCTGGCTAAACGTGAACTCGGCGATAAGCTTTTTTTAATTACTGATGCCGTTACAGTTGCCACAGAAGGCACTTACCAACATCAGCTTCATGGCGATCGCTATGTAATGCCTGATGGCACCCTGTCAGGCTCATGCCTTACGATGCTGAAAGCTGCTGAAAACTGCGTAAAACATGTCGGCATTGACCTGGCCGAGGCTATAAATATGGCTTCCTTATACCCGGCGCAACTGGCGAAAATGAATAAAAAAGGCAAAGTAGCTCCTGGCTTTGATGCCGATATGATTGTTTTTAATGCTGATTTCGAAGTACAGGGAACTGTATTTAAAGGCAATTATTTAACAAAGTCGGCATAAAATTTTAACAGTAATTATATTTCCATATTTTTGATAAACCCCTGTTGGATGAAGCGCAAATTGTCGACAACAAATAACCCTGCTGATAACCGCTCGGTTAAGCTTCTTCTATTTCTATTAAAAACGATAAATACCCGATGAAATACAAAAGGATCCTACTAAAACTTAGCGGCGAATCGCTGATGGGCGAAAAGCAATACGGCATCGATAACAACCAGGTATTGCAGTACGCGCATGATATAAAAGATGTATATGATGCGGGTATCGAGATTGCGGTTGTTGTTGGCGGGGGCAATATATTCAGAGGGCTTAGCGCCGAAAAATCGGGTATGGAGCGTGCGCAGGCTGATTATATGGGCATGCTGGCCACAGTGATCAATTGTATGGCCCTGCAAAATGCCCTCGAAAGCATCGGTGTTCAAACCCGCCTGCAATCGGCCATAAAAATGGAACAGATATGTGAGCCATACATCCGCCGCCGCGCTATGCATCATTTGGAAGTTGGCAAAATTGTGATTTTTGGCGCCGGTACAGGCAATCCCTATTTTACTACTGATACCGCCGCATCTCTCCGCGCCATCGAAATAAAAGCCGATGTGGTGCTGAAAGGCACCCGCGTTGATGGCATATATAGCGCAGACCCTGAAAAGGACCCTTCTGCCACACGTTTCGACGAGATCAGTTTCCAGGAAGTATACGACAAAGGCCTCAACGTTATGGACATGACCGCCATAACCCTATGCCAGGAAAACAATCTGCCGATCATCGTTTTTGATATGAATATCCCCGGAAACCTCATGAAAATCGTCGCCGGCGATGGGATAGGGACGCTGGTGAGATAGGCGTTAGAGATTAGTGATTGGAGTTTAGAGATTAGTTAGGAACATCGCTTGTGGCGGACGAAGCACTCCAAACTTATAAATTACCACCAGGTAAAGTTTGGTAAATGTCTGAATCACGATTCTCCTGATTTAAGGATTTCATAGTTGTTTCTTCTTGTCCGGAATGCCTGTTACTACCAGCGGCGCCGGAATACTCTTCTGCGGTTAGTTATCAGGATATATGCAAAAAAGATAACAGCTATTATAATAACGATATGCATAGCATCTTTGCTGATGTGGAAGTGAAACCACCCAAGCAGCCAGGCAATTATGACCACAACTACTGCCACAAAAATTAAAGTTCTCATAACTATACAACCAGAAGCAGGTTTTATTTGTTTCAAATATTTTTTAATTCAGGATACTCTCAAAAAAGAAAAGCTGATAGCTGAAGATGCACCGGTTAAGAAGTTGGTTTTGGAAGAGGCCGATGTTTATTGACTAACTTATTAGTCAAGCAACCCGCCCCGTTATATCCGCCCTGTCATCCGCTTTGCCCTGTAACCTGTTCACACTGAACAAGGGTTTAATGGTTATTTTATCATCATCAAAAATACAAGTGAAGCTGTCGCCATGTGTGGTTTCAATATAGCGCCAGGTGAGCAGCAGGGTATTGTGGTTTTGCCAGCCATAGCTTGCCGCAACAATGGAATCAAAATCAATGCGGCGCAGGGAGAACAGGGAATGTGCGGAAGGCTTTAGGTTGCCATCTCTCATCCACCGGTTAATGCCGTTGGTAATTATAATATCAGGTTTGTCGTCTTCCTTCAAGGTAAAAACACAGGTATCAACGGTAAAGCTAAAGGTAACCGATTTTGCATTGAATGGGTTCTTATCCAACATAAACTCCTTGCCGGATATCTTTTCAGCAACAGGTGAGCTTGCGCTGACTTGCGGCGGGTCATATTTCAACGTCTTAAGCTCGTTTACAAGTATTTTGTGTGCTGCCTTATCAGCGGGAAGAGGGTTGGCCTTCATTTCAGGCAATAAAGCATCCCAAACAATTTGCATGGTGGCTTTGGTGTTGATACTTTCGCTTGTGATAGCGACAACCAAGTCCAGATCGGGAATGATCATGCTGAACTGCCCGAAAGCGCCATCAGCCCGGTAGCCGCCGGGAGGGTTGAGCCAAAACTGGTAGCCATAACCGTAACCCCAGCTGCTATCGTTGTGCCCATTCTCAATTTGTTTTGATGATGCAGCAGCGACCCATTGCGGACTGATCACCTGTTTGCCGTTCCATAGGCCTTTTTGCAGGTACATCTGGCCAAATTTGGCAATATCTTCGGTAGGCATGCGTAAATGGGAAGCGCCCATATTAATACCCTCCCAATTCTCGCCCCAGGTGGTATTGGTGATGTTAAGCGGCTGGTATAGCCTCGGTTTTAAATATTCGTGAGCGGTTTGCCCCGTAACCTTTTTTATGATGGCGCTGAGCATAAAGCTGGCGCCCGAATTATACATAAACCGGCTGCCCGGCTTAAATACCACGGGCAGGCTCAAAAATGTTTTTTCCCAGGGCACACCCGCAGGCGATGCCTCCAAAATCAGAACGGAATCTTTCCCATGCCCTACTGACATACTCAACAAGTGCCTTATTTTTAAAGCGGCGAGGTTATCACTTACTTTGTCAGGCAAATAATCCGGGAAGAATTTTATTACAGGATCGTCCACTGTAAGCAATCCTTCCGAAACAGCCAATCCGATAGCCGTGCCTGTAAAACTTTTGCTGAGCGAATATAATTGCTGCCTGTGTTCGGATGAGTATGGCGCCCACCAGCCTTCGGCAACTACATGGCCACGCCTGAGTATCATTAAACTATGAAATTCCTGGTTGCTTTGCTTAATAGCTTCCAGAAACTTACTGATCCCTGCCGACGAGATCCCCTGCATTTCGGGGGTACTGCGCGGCAATACAAAAGGCTTTTCTAAGCGGTTGCCATAGCTAAATAACGATGGGAATACGCCCAGGCCGAGCGTTAATAAACCTGCATCTTTGATAAATAATCTCCTGTTTGACATATGTGTTTAAATTTGCCTTATCTGATAAAGCGGGTTAGCGGATATTTTCTTTTTTTAACGGTTTATGTCTGATAAGGGCAAAAGCCATCAGCGCCCCTAAAAACCCCAATCCTCCTGAAATCTTCAGGATCTTTGAATAGGCGGCGATAAACCCTTCGTGATAAAATTTTTCAATCACGGCCTTATTTTCAGCATTAACATTAGATGGCACTTTGGCGTTCCCCAAATTAGCAGCCTGGGCCATTATTGCACGCTTTTCATTATTGCTGACCGGCAGATTTTTGACCTGATTTGACAGTGCGCCCGCAAAAAACAATACAGCCAAAGCGCCAAAAATGGCATAAGCAAACACATTGGCTATACGCGAAATGGCATTATTTACGCCGGAGGCTGTTCCCGAAAAATGATCGCTTACCGCAGCCATAACTGCAGCCGTAAGCGGCGCGACAGTGAAAGACATGCCCAGCCCGAATACAATTATTCCCGGAAAAAAAGTTGTAAAGTAGGATGAAGGTCCGGGGGTTTGTTTTACAACAGATAAAAGCAGCAATCCCGCACCTGCTACGGCAGGGCCGGCGATCAGGAATAGCCTTGGCCCGTATTTGTCGGCAAGGCCGCCCGCGAAGCGCGCTATGGTTATCATCAGCAACGTGAATGGTAAGAAAGTGAGACCCGATTGAAACTGGCTGTAGCCCTGTACCTGCACCAGGTTTAATGAAAGGAATAACATGCCCGCGCCAAGTCCGGCGTAAAGGAAAAGTGTCAGTAAATTGGCGCCGCTAAAAGTTAGGTTTTTAAATAAATGTAAAGGCATCATCGGGTATTTGCTTTTAATTTCAATAAAAATAAAAGACGCAAGTAATAAAAAGCCCGCAGCAAATGAACAATATATCTCCCAGTTATTAAAACCAATAGCCGGTATGCGAAGAAAACCAAAAGTGATCATTGCCAGGCCCAGCGCAATAGTAATAGCACCGGGAAAGTCAAGCTTAAGGCCGCTGTCGCCGTCTTTGATCTCATTTACATGACGCCAAAGAATGAATAACGCTGCTATGCCAATAGGAACATTTATAAAAAATATAAACCGCCAAAGGCCGGCATCCGCCAGTGCGCCGCCGAGTATCGGGCCGCCCATAGTTACCACAGTGGTAACCGCCGACCACGTGCCAATGGCTTTTCCGCGTTCATTTTCATTGATAGAAGAAGAAATCAACGATAAAGCTTCCGGGTATCATCAGCGCGCCGCCAATCCCCTGCATAATGCGAAATACAATTAACAAAGTGACAGTAGGGGCGAGGCCGCAGGCAGCCGAGCCGGCTATAAACACGAAGATACCAACCATAAATATTTTCTTGCGGCCAAGCTTGTCACCCAGCGCTCCGCCGATCAGGATAAGAGAAGCCAGCATCAGCAAGTAAGCATTCAATAACCAAAACAGGTCTGCGCCGGTAGCTTGCAGGCTTCGTTGAAGCGCAGGCAAAACAACGTTTAATGCGGTACCATCAATAAACGCCATGGAAGAAGCCAGTATGGCCGAAACCATGATCCATTTACCCTCTGAACTGCCGAGTGGTACCGTTGCCATAAGCGTAAAGCTACATATATTTAGAAATAAGAACCAAGAGCCAAGAACTAAGAACCAAGAGTCAAGATAGAAAGTATGAAGTATCAATGAAAGATGCCTTTTTCGTTACTTAAAATCGCCTTCGTTATTCCTCTGTGGTGTTTAGCGGAATTAAAAGAAATAACCCCCAATAAACACAATCTCAAAGTGTTTCATTTCAGCAATCTATTTATAAACATCACCGTTACCCTACCTTAATATTCAGCAACATTTACGTGCACATGATACGAGTATGGTAATGCATTTTCCATGTTCATTTGTATAGTATGTATGTGAACCCTGATCTCCTTTATGATATACAATTTCGTATCGGTATCACTAAAACTTACTGATATTATATTCCCAATTTCTATAGTGTTATTTTGGGTTGTGGACCCTTTCATAAATTCTACAATTGAACTATAAGAAGCATTACTGAAAATATACTCCCCAGATTTTATATTCTTAAATGTAAAGAGCGTATTAATGATAATATCCATACCCAAATATACCCATTCCATAGTGTAAATTCGTTCTATAAAATATTGTAGATTAGCCATATTGAAAAACCTTAATCAAGATGGAAAAGCCGAAACACATAGAATTTCTTGAATTTTTAGAACCAGTAGATGGATTACCAAAAGAGAAATTAATCCGTTCTTTTATGATAAAGAACTTTGAAAAACCAAAAGATTTAAGTGAGTTTGCCGATAATGAAAAAGAACCCGGCAAGCAAATGTTGCTTGATTTATTGGATGATGGCCAAATAGAAGCTAATGAGTTGGATATACTTCATGTTTGCAATAAAGATTGGGTAGACCATAGAGGGCTTGAAAAATATCAGCAATGGTTTGATACACTACATGTCGCCGTAAAAATAACCCAACATGGACTTGACGAGCTCGAAGAATATAGAAACAACCACTTGATAAGTGAAACACTTAGATCAAATAAAGAAACAACTGATGCGGTAAAGAAAAATATAGATACTCAAACGATATTGGGAATCGTTTCTACTACTGCAATAATAGCCGCTGCTGTTATAGCATTTATGGCTTATAATAAAGATGATCCAAAAAGCTTGATATTGATAAGCAAATCAATGCAAAAGCAAGAGCAAATATTGCAAAGCATCCAACAATCACAAAAAGAGATAGACGCATCTCTTGCAATAATGGCAAAGAAAGTGGCGCAAAAAAAGTAGACCACACCCTCCCGGTGCAGGCCTGTATGTTGATGCCCCGGAGAGAGGGTCGAACGGCGTAGCGCATTCGGGGTGGGTAAACTGTGTGTCAGGCATTTGTGCTAAATGTCGCTCGTATATTTACTCACCCGGACATCGCTTCGCTCGTCCACCCTCTCTTCCGCAAGCGGGAAAGAGGGGAAGAAAAATGTTTTTTCCTTAAGGACATTTTTCTTGATTCCTGCCTCCGGTCTGCTGCTTCTTTCGGACTTTCGGACTTTCGGACTTTACTGACTTTCGGACTAATAATAAATATTAGCCGCATCTAATTCCTTCTTTGTAAATGTTCCCGGCTCAGTGATAAATACCCTTAGCGGGCTTTGTCTTACGCGGAAAGTTCCTGGCACGGCAATAGGTGCGTTATAGATATATTTGATCGAAATCTTATGAAATCCTTTTGCAAGCGGGATAGCGTATTCGCTTTCTGTTAGTTTTTCACCATCAATAAATAGTTGGGTAGTGGTGTACGCAGACGATGAAAAGTTATAAGCGCCGTCTGCCGGAACATTGATGAATCCATCACAAATAATTCCAAAATTTGGATTATCCTTTTTTAGTTGTTCTACGTCAAGTTTATCCATCACGGCCGAGTCTGTAGCTGCAACATAATCAAGCTCATCGGGTGCTGTAAATTTCCGTTTCATTATCTTATACTTTAACCCGTGTGTGCTCGACGAATAATTTACAGCGGGTAACAAAGCCCTGTTAACCATCAGCGTACGCGTTGCTATGCTTCTTCTTCCTGACGGCGTGATCACCCTTGTTCTCAATTCCCGTTTTTCATTTTCAGGAATATAAAAAGTTAACGGCCCGTCATATTCAAGGTCGGTATCCAGCGGATCACGCCCGTTAAGCGTATAATATATTTTGGCGCCCGGAACCACGGATGTCAGGGTATAAACAAACTGCGGACCAATTACCACGGTATCGATAACCGGCAAAGCGGTAGGCACCCTGTAATTATAGTCCATAGCGTCAAGCCTTGCAAAATGTTTGACCAGCCTTACTTCCGAAAAATTGGTATAATCTTTATTTTCAGGTTTGCTCCAGGCCACTTCCGAAAGCGCAAAAAGCCGGGGTAATATCTGGTATTGGAGTTTAGCCACTGTTGGCACATATTCTGTCCACAGGTTTCCCTGGGTGCCTATAACATATTGTTGTTCTTCGGGCGACAGCTGTTTTGAAACGGGATCATAATTATAAGTTTCCTGCAAAGTTGCATACCTGCCGAAAGACACCGGCTCCTGCGGCGAGTTGCTTTGATAATGATCAAAATAGTTTCCTGTAGTTTGCGGGGTCATAATAACATTGTGCTTTTGCTTCGCCGCGGCAATGCCGCCTTCTTCGCCAGTCCAGCTCATAACGGTCGCGTTTGGCGCAAGGCCGCCTTCCAGTATTTCGTCCCAGCCAATGATGCTCCGGCCTTTGGAATTAATGAATTGTTCGATCCGCTGGATAAAGTAGCTTTGCAGTTCGCGTTCATCTTTCAGTCCCTTTTCTTTTATTAAATTCTGGCAAAACGCCGACTCCATCCAGGGCTGCTTGCCGGCTTCATCGCCACCGATATGAATATATTTACTCGGGAAAAGAGCCATCACCTCTGTTAATACATCCTCCAGAAAAGTAAATGTTGCTTCGGTGGGACAGTAGATGCTTCTCACGCCCCTTGCTGCAAGCTTACCGGCAGGCGTGTCGCACCTTAGTTCGGGATAGGCCCTTAATGCGGCTTCGGAGTGTGCAGGCATTTCAATTTCGGGGATAACATTAATATAGCGGTCGGCTGCAAATTTTACCACCGCCCTTATATCATCCTGGGTATAAAAACCGCCATACGATAGTTGGTCGGGCCAGTCGCGGTTGCTTCCAAACATCGTTTGCATACGGTATGCCCCAACCTGCGTAAGCTTTGGGTATTTCTTAATTTCAATCCGCCACCCTTGTCCGTCTACCAAATGCCAGTGAAAATTGTTGAGTTTATAAGCGGCCATTAGTTCTATTACCTTTTCAACCTGCGGCACGGTGAAAAAATGACGTGAAACATCAAGCATCATCCCCCTGTATCCAAATCTTGGTGCGTCCGTAATAACTGCGCAGGGTAATTTTTCAGAAACTGAATGTTCAATAGGGAACAATTGTATAAGTGTTTGAATGCCGTAAAATAGACCTGCATCCTTGCCAATAATATAAATTCTATGCGGTGTTATTGTAAGTTTATAACCTTCTTTGGGCAGTTTTTCCGAACCTTTTTCTGTAAGATAGACCACAGTGCCCCGCAAGGATCTAACTCTTGTTTTATATTTTGATATTCTGTTATGGAGATGCAACTGATCCGTTAAAAAGTCCTTAAGCAAAGCTACCGGCCTGCCTTTTGGGTTATCCGCTTTTATAAGTGTCGCCTGGCTGAAATCAAACGTACCAGGCTTCACTTCAACAGAACCAGGGGCCGGAATTATTCCCAAATATGGGTCTGCTACAGTTGTTTGTGCGTTTACGCTCCTGACGTTTACGGTTATGGCAGCCAGGATAATTACGGCAATCCAAATACTTTTTATCCGGATTTTCTGTTTTTGCGACATCTTAAATTAAAATATATTGACCTTAAGTCCTGCTAATTTAATGATCTGTCTGGCTTAATTTACTTTATTAAGTTATGTAACAAACAATTGACAGCCTTTTGCTGCAAGAACCTTGGACAGGCACCCGGTAAATATGGTTCTGTAATGGATAATGCGAAGTCGCAGCCCCGCTAAAAGAACTTATAATGACGCGCTTGTAAATTATTGATTATCCATGTGCTTTTAAATGTTATTTTATTCATTGCCGTCCGCTTTAGCGGATGGAATAAATAGTCAGGAAAATCGGGCTTTAGCCTAAATAATAGTGTGGCTAAAGCCCCTTGACTGTCTCCTTTTTATCCGTTGGTTAAAGCCAATGGCAATTAATAAATATGCTTTTTAAACGCGTCATTCCACATTTTTTCCAGGGTTGCCCCAGTGTGTATTTGTAAAGACCTATCAATTCAACGAAGAAGGGCCATACCAGGGAAAGATCGTATTGCGGATTTGTGAGCAGGTGCCGTTCCAACTATAAATTGACGTTTAACCTCAAGTTCTACTAGAATTCGACTTATGACTTGCGACTTAAGACTTTTGACTTAGCGGTTCGTTATGCCAATGAGACCTTTAAATTGAGGTGGTCAATTTGCTTGCCAATAGCTGCAATCGTGCGATGATCAAGGCTGTCTTCATTTCGCTGCATCCATATATCCATGTGTTTAAAAAGTATCACCTCTTCACCTGTCTTGAACTGAACTTTCCAAACCACCCAATTTTTGAAAGTTCCTGAAATGACTTGAAGTCTTTCTTCTAAACCATTTAAGGATAACACGATTTCATACCTCATTTTCTAAGGAATTTAGTTTTTAAAACATTGTATCGATTGTCATGGAATAACAATGTGCGCGGCAGTTTTGATTTAAAATCTTTATAATTTTTTAAAAAATTCAGCCATTTATTGGGACTTCTTTAAATGGATGTTTTTATCCATTGAGTATCAAATATTTACTTTCCTTTAAGCGGCAAACACTTATTTTGAATTATTGAAAAGGAAAATAGTCACCGGTATTAAGTAAAACGGTTCTATGACGTTTTGTGCGGGCGATAAATTTATTAAATCGATAAAATAAATCAGCAGTTGTTGTATCGCCTATAAAATATCCCGTTAGGGATAACCCCTTTGTAGAAAAAACAAGGTTAGCATTATTGCCTCGTAGAGGCTACCCTTAACCGGATGGTTTTTCACAGTAAAAAAAGAGGTTTAGGTAAGCATAAATTATAATTGTAATTAGTTGTAATATACTTTTAACGGTTTAACAGGCGGGCGAAGGGTAGCCTCTACGAGGCAAAAGACAGCGATGCGTGTGTTTCTACAAATGGGTTGACCCTACGGGTCATAAAATTCGCTTACCCACGCAAAACGTCATAGAACCAGTAAAACCTTAAGAGATTTAATTTGTTATCAAATAAATAGTCTTTTCGACTAAATTCCAATTTTAAAAGCTGATGCCTGTGGTTTTACAGGATTATACAGTTTTTAGCTTTGGGCCCGCGTTAAATAGCGTTTTTATCGCTTGCTTTTATCAAACCAGGCATCTGCCGGGGCTTCAGGTTAATAAGCTGTGAAATCATAAAATTATAAGGAAATGAAATTAATTAAATTTTTAGTTTGGATAGTTCCTATGGTCATGCTGTTTTCATGCAGCGCGGGTAAAAAGCTCAAAGAAGCCAATAGGAGATATGCGAGCCTTGACAGTTCGTACATGGCATTACAAAAACAATTGTCAACCTGCCAGGATTCATCGCAAAAATATTCAGATAATATTAAATTTATGCGTGAACGAATGCGCGATCAGCGGACATACAATGATGAGATGGTGAACCGTTTGAAAGACCTCTCCGTAATAACAAATTCCCAGGCTGAAAGCATCAAAAAATCGCTGGAAAATATCAGCTCGAAGGATGCTTACATCCAGAACCTGCAATCGGCAATTGCCCGTAAAGATTCCCTTACCATGGTCCTGGTAATGAACTTGAAAAGCGCCATTGGCGACCTGAACGACAAGGATGTAAATATTAAAGTAGACAAGGGGGTAATTTATATCGATATTTCGGATAAGCTTTTATTTAATACCGGTAAATATAATGTCACCGCCCAGGCAAGGGAAGTATTAGGAAAAGTGGCCAAAGTTTTATTAAGCCGGCCCGACATAGAATTTATGGTTGAGGGCCATACTGATAATGTTCCGTACTGGCAAGGCGTGTTAGTGGATAACTGGGACTTGAGCGTGAAACGCGCCACCTCTGTTATACGGATATTGCAAAAAGAATATGGCGTACCACCGGCAAGAATGACCGCAGCCGGAAGGGGCGAATGGGTACCGGTTGCCAGTAATGATACTGCTGACGGCCGTGCCCTTAACCGCCGGACCAGGATAGTTATTTTACCGCAGTTAGACCAGTTTTTTAAACTGCTCGAAAAACCGGGAACAACAAGTTAGCTCAATGTGATATTCATTTTCCGTTTCAGAAATGTTCACTGCAGGAACCCTCGAGATCATCCGGTCGGAAAAGAAAGAATCATTAAAAAATGATTCAAAAATGTCATTAAACACGGGCGCCATTACGCCTTTGTTTCCTTCATTGAATTTTACTAATGTCATTTTACATTCCTCCTTTAATACTTTAAATGATTAATTAAAAATTACGTCTCTTTAACTCTTACGACAACAACTGAAATAAATTATCTGTTTGTCAAATTTTATTTTTTCTCATCTCATCGAAAAAAGGCGTACTTTTTTCTTCGACGCATTTTGCAGCATACAGGTACATGGCTGCACTCCAGGTTTGCCAGTCAACACCCATAACCAAGCCGGTTTGGGCTTTTATCCATTCATTAAATCCAAATTCCAGTTCTTGATCTTTTGATAGTTTAACGAGTTTAGTTAATCCCATCAATTTTTGTTCAGCAAGTTCATACTTTTTTGCAGCAACAAGGGCCGCAACGTAAAAGCCGCAGATGAACGGCCATATCCCCCCGTTGTGATAAGTGCCCGGCATGTTAAAGCTTTCATACCGCGGAAGCCAGTCGGGGTCTGCCGGCAAAATAAAAGGAAAAAAGTTGGGCGGCACATCAACGGCCAATTCACCTTTTTTAATCATGAGCGCACATTCTTCTTCTATCCAGGTAATAATGGCTTCAGCTTGCGAATGCGGCGCCAACCCTGAAAGAATTGCCAGGCTGTTGCCCAAAAGGTCAAATCTTTCGCTGCGATACACTTTGTACGACCAGAATGCAAAATAAGGCCTGTCTTTTACCTTCAGGCCTTCCTGTTTATGATGGGGCATAAATCCGCTTTCTATGGCGAAACGCAGCATTTCTTCGCGCATTTTAGCCGCCCGCTCGTCAAGGCCCATCACCCGGAGATAACTATAGGTTAAAGCGTTCACATAAAGGCCATAACCGATTACCCATTGTTCATCACGCCAGTCGCTGGTGGGCTGCTGAGCAACCATATACCTGTCTGAGGGGCATTGGTATTCCATCCATTTAAGTGATTTAAGTACCGCTTCCTCCAAAAAATCTTTTTCTCCTGTTAATTTCCTGAAAATGCCGGTGCCCAGCAAAAATAGCGGGGTGGTATCGCTTGCCCCCCGTTCATCTTTATCATGAACAAATGAGGTGATATGACCATGTTCAGTTTGATTCATTGACAAAGTCTGCAATACCTTGCGGATGCTTTCTATGAGTTGCTGATTACCTGTAACAGCTATTCCGAGTATAGAGATCATCAGGTCGCGGGTATACGGTTCAGGATATCCCCAGCCGGCGGTGCGCGGAAGCCCGTGGAACGGACCATGTGCATTATGGAGCAACACTTCAACCGCCGCGTTTTTGGCATATTCAATTTCCTGCCAGTCAATCATATTTTTAAGCTTAAAGCTAAAAGCACAAAGCTTAAAGCTGTTTGTATTTTTTTTCTTCGCTTTCAGCTTTTTATCGGGCCGAATCAGCTTGTCGCTCCAACACGAAACGTTCCTACGGAACGTGTAAATGTATTGTGTATGTTTTCTACCAACCAGATGTTCCTACGGAACATGTCTCCAACATAAAAATACGTTCGAACGCTTGGTGAAATGCGACAATTTGACTTGCGCCCGTTTCACCTTACCTTTCGCCTTTCACCTTCTTCCTTTCACCACTCGCCACTCACTAACTTATCCCCAATCTGCGACTCACAATTTTTAGAAACTTTTTGGCAACAACCATGTAATCAAATTTTTCTGTTGCCCGCTTTCTGCCTGCTTTGCCTAATTGCAGCCGTAACAAGGGATGATTCATTAATTCCAGTAAATGCGAAGCAACGTCATCCACATTTGCCCTGTAGTCAACGGCGCGTGGTATATCAAAATCTATTCGGTGATCATTTTTATAACCTGATTCTTTGCCAAGTATCACATGATCGACAACTATCTTTTGTGCAACGGCGGCCAGGTATGCCGTTTCACCATCAACCATAGTATCAAGCATACCCATGGCTTTTATGCCGATCACCGGTTTTTCACAGGCATTTGCTTCCACTTGCGCCATGCCGAAACCTTCCAGCCTGGATGGCGCCGCATAAATATCACAGGCGCCAACGAGGTAAGGCATAAAATTGCGTGAAGCGATGCTGGTGGCATAGATGATCTTATCGGCAATGCCAAGCTGCAAGGCAAGTTCCATGTCTGCCTCGTTTTGGAGGTACGTACGCGGCTGGGGCCATACTTTGCACACATATTTCCATGGCGGTACTTTGTCCTTTATCAAAGCAAGCGCCTGCATTACTTCCTGCGCACCTTTTGAGGCGGCATCGCCGCCAATCGTAAGGAGCATCAGTTCCCCGGGTTTTATACCCAACGATTCTCTTATAGCTACTATTTGGGGGTCATCCTTTTGATAAGGGGCAAATGCGTTTGTATCGCAGCCTACAGGCAGCACCTCAATATTGATGGGATCGATCCCATCCCTCACATACATTTCTTTTACCCAGTTGGAGGTTACCAATATTAAGGGAAGGTTATTAAGCACATCCTGGTAGTTGGCAATATAACCGTCGGCTACAAACCAGGGCACCGGCTGAAGCCCCTGTTTTTGCGGATGCAGGATCAAATCGGGTGTATGCCCCCAATAACCTATCCCTACTACAATATCCGGTTTAAACCATTTGTAATACCACATTTTCTCCTGTTCCGATTCACCATTAACCGCATGGACTTCAACACCCAGTTCCTTAAGGCCCCGGTAAAGCAGGTTGCCCTGCGTCGCAAGGCCGCTCGGCGATGCGGGGTAATCGTATAATAGTAAAACTTTCATGATGTTATGTTAGCGTTAACCAGCCACTCAAAAGCATGCTCAGCGTTATAAAATTGCCAGAAAGCTTCTTCTTTGGGTGTGGTTTGCGCTTCCCAGCTGTTTTGGTCAAACCCGTATATATTTGTAATAATGCTGTATTTCTTTTCCCACAGATCATGGGGCAGTGCATAAAATAAAGGCGCCTCTTCTACTACTACAGGAAAATACGCCCCATGCCCGTCTTCGTATGCAAATGCCCTAAGTTCATCTGTTTTTAAGTCGCCGGAATACCAGAGTTTGATAACTGCCTTACTGACTTCTTCATGCCTACGGTGACGGGTATATTCTCCGTTAATACTATGGGTAATAACCAGGTCGAAATGCCGGGAAGGTAATAATTGAAGTATCGCATTTTGCACTTCGTTTTCGGCTAATGGCTTTTGTTCGGGCCCGTCATCAAGATCACCCATTGCGCCGGCTCCGCCATACACTTTAAGGGCTTTTTCAAATTTTGGTGCGCGGTCGGGGTCATTTTTCCTGCAAAGGCTGGCAACAAAACATTGCCATTCAGGATTGCTTAAAATGGTTCCGCCTGCCCAAAGGGTCTCATCATCAGGGTGTGCCACGATAAGGGCAACTGTCTTAGTTTTCTTATCCATCGGGAGATTAAAAAACATTTATTTGTCCAAATGGTTTTTAAAGTTTCAACTGGATTTCTTTCTAATGACATAATTTTAAGCCAATGAACCTTTTAATTGAAATATTTGGCCAGGATAAAAATTTAAATGCCTGGCAAATGAGCTGCAGGGGTATCGCCGTTTTTGTAATCGCCCTCCTTCTTATCAGGATATCCGGAAGGCGCTCTTTTGGGATTCGCACACCTTTGGATAATATTATTGTGATATTGCTCGGGGCAACCCTGAGCCGTGCTGTAGTTGCCGCTTCGCCATTTGTGCCGATTATCATAAGCTCTTTTATCATTGTTCTTTTGCACAGGGGTTTAGGCTGGGCCATCAGCCGGAGCGACAGGTTTTCCAAACTTATGGAGGGTAACAAGATACTTTTGTTTACTGATGGCAAATTTATAGATGCACATTTAAAAAGGGCGCTCTTATGTGAGGAAGATATTATGCAGGGGATTAGAAAATCGGCTTTAACGGATGACATGAGTAAAATTGACCGGGTTTATATTGAACGGAATGGCGAAATAAGTGCGGTTAAGAAAAGTCCGTAGAGATATTTTGCGTCTTTTGTAATTCATTATAACCTGTAAGCGGGAGACGCAATGCATTGCGTCTCTACAAGAAAAATATATTGTTACCCCTAATCCAAATATACATCCAGCAACCCTTCCGGCAGGTTCACAAGCACAATCCCTTTAACCACATCAATGCTTTTAATAATATCTTCATTCAGCGGGAAAAGCACTTCGCAGTTTTTGTAGTTAACTGTAGCTATAAATTGCTTTGGATATTCATTAACATCGGTAATTTCTCCCAGTTCACCTTCATCTTCATCAATGGCGGTAAAACCAACAAGGTCCATCAACGTAAATTCGCTTTTTTTCTTTTTAGGTTTAAGTTTATTAGGGAGGTAAATATGCTTTTTTACGAGCACTGAAGCTTTTTCTATGGTGTCAACATCTTCTAAAATTAGATAAGCAGCATTTTTTTGAAGATATTTTATCGAGCTTACAAAGTAGGGCACCAATTTGCCGGAAATCTCAATAAAGATCGTTGTAAACTTTATTGCTTCAAGGCCTTCAAAGTCGGCATAAATATGGAGTTCGCCCTTTAAACCTTTGGGGTTTAATATTGTGCCTATTCTGAAATGATCTTTGGTATCCATGTTATATTCTTCAATTTTTATCAATAGCCATGAGTTTCAAACCCATCGCTATTGATAAAAATAACAATGACGAAAATCCTGTTTAGGATCTTCGCCATTTTGTATGTAACTAAGAACAGGAAAAAAAAGCTTAGTTTCTCTTGATTCTTGTCTCTATTTTTACTCCGCACTTTCAGCTTCCGGTTCAGCAGCAGATGCTTCTTCTTCGGCAGGTGCTTCAACTTCTTCAACAGGAGGTGCGTTTTTTGCAACAATAGCGGCAGCTTTTGCAGCTTTTTTCTTAGCCTCTGCAGCCAATGCAGCTTTACGCGCTTCGTCTTTGGCCGAAACTAAACCTGTTTTTTTACCAGTGATCTTGCCCTCTTTCTGGTCAAGCCATGCCTGGAATTTTTCTTCAACCTGTTCTTCGGTCAAAGCGCCTTTTTTAAGGCCGCCCTGTAAGTGTTTTTTATATAAAATACCCTTGTACGACAGGATTGCACGGCAGGTATCGGTTGGCTGTGCCCCATTGTTTACCCAATCAAGGGTTTTATCAAAATTAATGTCGATGGTTGCAGGGTTGGTGTTAGGGTTATATGAGCCTAAACGCTCAATAAAACGCCCGTCACGCGGTGCGCGCGCATCCGCTACCACGATATAGTAAAAGGGGCTTCCCTTTTTACCGTGTCTTTGCAGTCTGATTTTAGTTGCCATTTTTTATTTTTATGTATCCAACATTGTCCCCGGAGTCCTTTCTGCGGGGATGCAAAGGTAGGTAAATTTATTTTAAATCAAAACGGATGTTTTGTGATATAGAAAACTGCCACTACAAAACTAGCCTTTCACCCGCTCCACGTACGAACCCGTTGCCGTATCAACCCGAACCTTATCGCCAATATTGATAAATAATGGCACTTTTATTTCGGCGCCGGTTTCAACGGTGGCGTTTTTTAGCGCGCCGCTTGAGGTATCGCCTTTAACTGCAGGCTCGGTATAAGTGATCTCCAGTTCGGCAGAGCCTGGAATTTGGCCCATAATAGGTTCATCACTTTCAAAGGCTACAATCACGTTCATTCCTTCTTTCAGGAATTTCACAGCCGGGCCAAACAATGTTTTCGGAATATTATGCTGATCGAAAGTGCTATTGTCCATTACTACCAACGAATCGCCATCCTCATATAAATATTGGTAGTCGTTGGTTTCAACACGCGCTATGGTCACCTCTTCGTCGGTACGGAAACGGTATTCAACCAGTTTACTGGTTTTAACGTTACGCATGCGCGCCTGGTAAAAAGCACGTAAATTACCTGGTGTGCGGTGCAAAAATTCCTCTACCTGTAGCAATTCACCATTAAAGCGGATGATGTTGCCATTCTTTATTTCGGATGCCTTTGACATGATACTATTATTGAGGCGCAAACTTAATGTTTTTAGCTGAAAGCTGAAAGCTGAAAGCGGGAAGAAGAGCTGAAAGCTTCAAGACCAAAGCAAAAAGCTTTTATCAGACAAAATGCTTTAAGCTTTTCGCTTTAGCCTTTCCGCTTCTTTTAAAAAGCTTTCTGCTTTGCGCTTTAAGCTTAAATCCGCACATTTGCACATCCATAATTGCACACCGAAATGAGCGTTTCTTTATTAGCCCAAAATCTGCATGGGTCCGAAATTATAAAAATTGCAGGCGAGATCAACGAATTAAAAAGACAAGGACAAAATATTGCCAATTTAACTATCGGCGATTTCGATTCAAATATTTATCCTATCCCTTCACCGCTTAAACAAGGCATTGTTGAGGCCTATGGGGATAACCAAACCAATTACCCGCCTGCCGATGGAATGTTGAGTTTGCGCGAAAGTGTTTCTGCGTTTTTAAAAAGCAGGTACAACCTTGACTATGCGCCAAACCATGTACAGATATCCAGCGGTTCAAGGCCATTGATATATTCTATTTATAGGGCGGTTGTTGACCCGGGCGACAGGGTTGTTTTTCCGACACCCTCATGGAACAATAACCATTATTGTGACCTTACAAGCGCCGAAGCCGTTATAGTTGAAACCCGCCCCGAACATAATTTTATGCCTACGGCTGATGAGATCGGTCCACATATTAAGGGCGCGGCACTGCTGGCTTTGTGCTCACCCTTGAACCCGACCGGTACCATGTTCAGCAAAAAGGATTTGGAAGAAATTTGCGACCTGGTCATCGCCGAAAACAAAACCCGGAAAGCAGGTCAAAAGCCGCTTTATATTTTATACGACCAGATATATTCGCAGCTAACATTTGGCCATCATGAACATTTCGACCCGGTTAGCCTGCGCCCTGAATTAAAGGACGTGGTTATTTTTGTTGATGGCGCATCCAAATGTTTTGCCTCGACAGGAGTGCGTGTTGGCTGGGGATTTGGCCCTGCTCACGTGATCAACCACATGAAATCTATTGTGGGCCACATGGGTGCATGGGCGCCAAAGGCCGAGCAGGTTGCCATGGCTAAGTTCTTGAGACAGGATAACGATGTGAACGGTTATCTTACCAAGTTAAAATCAAATATTCAAAACAGCTTAACAACCCTTTATGAAGGCTTTCGGCAATTAAAAGCCGAAGGTTTTAATGTAGATGCCATTGAACCGATGGGCGCCATTTACCTTACTGTAAAGGTTGACTATTCGGGCAAAACGACCCCTGAAGGCAAATTGCTGAAAACAGCCACTGATATTAATTTTTACCTCATCAAAGAAGCAAAGGTAGCCTTTGTGCCATTCTCGGCATTTGGTACCGGCGAAGATGTAAACTGGTTCAGGGCATCGGTTGGCGCAAGTACTTTGCAGGATATTGAAGCGCTGTTACCAAGGATCAAAGAGGCGCTTTTGAAATTGAAATAAAAAAGCTATGCCATTGTGAGCGAAGCGCGGCAAACTCGTCACCATGCATTACCGTTATGCATAGTCCGCGGTTGCCACACTCCACTCGCAATGGCAAATGTATAAATCGTAAATCGTAAATCCGAAATTCCTCAATGAATATTCCCGAACCCAAATTCCTTATAAGTATTTGGCATTTCGTTGGAGCTGCTAAAAGGAAAAGTGTAGGATGCCCACCAGCCTTCAAAGTCTGCGTCTTTATCTTTTGTTGCTTCCACCCGCACACTTCGCAGCATGTAGATACCTTCGCGGCTCATGGTAAAGGTTACTTCACCTTTGTTGTCGGTTGAAAGAGTTTGCGTATAAACATTGCCGCCGATGGATTTTATATAAAGCGAAACTTGCGCTTTGACGGCAGGCTTTTCCTTAAATTTTACCATCACCGTCATATCATCACCATATTTTTCGCCATAGGGATTGTCTTTCAAAATGATCTCGTAATCCTCCTTCAGCGTTTTCTCATAGGCATTCCCATCCTGGTTATCGACTGAAAAAAGCGTTTTCATATAACGTGTATATTTCTCCTTTATCCTGAACTGGTTACCGTTTTTTACTTTATCCGACAATTTATCATAGCCAAGCTGGGCCAAAAAATCAGCATAACTATCACGTGAAGCATCACCGTACTCAATACCCCTGGTCATCTCAATTAAAGCCTGCCCGGTATTTACCATAGTAACATCAACCAGGGGCGAGGCGCTGTCTTTGGCAACTTTGGTCAGGTCTACCTTTTTAGATCCCTGGTAAAGCAGGAAAGCGGCGGTTTTTTTTGACTGATACCCAACCTCTTCCTGTTTTACAAACTCATCACCGGCCAATAAGTGCAGATCGAGCTTATCGCCTTTGTGCAAAAAGAAATTTTCGGGCAGCAGAAAATAATCGTGTGTAGTAGCCGCCAGGCCGATAGCCGCAGCAAGGATCAATAAAAATAGGCGCGTTTTCTTTTTGGTCATTTGTGGGCGTTCATTAATTCACTGGTTCATTGGTAGAATGTTCATTAGTTCACTGGTTCATTAGTTCATTGGTGGATTGTTCATTATTATGCAAGGTTGTTACTAAAAGTTCAATTAACTAATATCCGGCGGCAATTTATCAATTTGTTTATTAGCAATGAAGCCTATCATAAACTTATATCAGTTTACTCCCGTTTGGCACTGGGTTATCAATTGCTGCTAAAACAATATCACCATTATCATCCGCAAATCCGGTGATCAAAAACTGCGAAATAAAAGTTGCCACCTGCTTTTCGGGGAAATTTATTATTCCTAAAATTTGCCTGCCGATCAACTGTTCTTTGGTATAATGTACTGTGATCTGTGCGCTTGACCACCTAATACCAAATGGGCCAAAGTCAACCTTAACTTTAAAAGCAGGCTTACGGGCGCCGGGAAAATCTGCCACTTCGAGTATAGTTCCGGCGCGCAGTTCCACTTTTTCAAAATCGTGCCAGGTAATGGTTTCCATATTGCAAAGTTATAAACCCCGGTCAAATCCTTCATTCCGTACAGATTTTTAATTTTTTAGTGTAAAAGCATTTACTTAATTTAACTTCGCATTTGGAAAAACCCGCAGCTATTCCATATCATTTATTTATGACAAAGAATATTTTATCTGCTTCAGCTTTCAGCTTACTTGCAACTGCACTATTTTTACAAATTTGCAGCGCGAAGGAAGTTGGCAAAAGTATTTTCAATAAAAAGATTGAAACCTATTGCCGCCTTGTTTCATCAGCCGATTCAATACCCCCGTCCGAAGTGATGGATATTGTTACGGCGGTCATTTATTCGCTCAATACTTTTAACATTGAAAAAGTAGCTGATTTATACACACCCAATGCAGTAGTTGCCGATGACGAACCTCCTTACTCCTGGAACGGGCCCACTGCCGGCATTCAATGGGTAAACGCGGTGGAAAAGGTTTGTAAAGATAACAGGCTAACCAGGCTTAAAGGAACCATTGAAGCAGTAAATGTTTTTCAGCAAAGAGCTGATAATTTTTATATAGTAGTCCCGGTAAGCTTTACGGGCAACCTGCCGGGAAAACAGAGCTTTTCTGCCGACGGCGCTTTCACCTTTGTATTACGGATGGTAAATGGCAAATGGATGATAAAAAGCCAGGTTTGGATGCCGAAAAAGGGAATGTGAAGGTGATTTCGGATTTACGATTTGCGATTTCGGATTTTTTCTCTTTTAACATTTAAGAATAGTTTCATTTTGCCAAAACTCCTTTTCATTTGCAGCAAAAACCAGTGGCGCAGCCCGACTGCCGAAATGCTGTTTAAAAACCACCCGGTTCACCAGGCACGGTCAGCGGGCACAAGCGATACAGCGAGAATAAAAGTCAACAAAAAACTAATCGATTGGGCGGACGTGATTTTCGTCATGGAAACTAAACACAAATCGTTGCTTAAGCAGCGTTTTATTTCCCAGGGAAAACAATTAGTTGTTTTAGATATTGAAGATAATTACCGCTTTGGCGATACCGGACTTATCGAAATATTAAAAATGGCCTTAAGCGAATATCTTTAAGGATAAGGGCCTTCCAAAGTTTTCAAAACTTCGGATTTACGATTTTTTAAAAGAAGACAGTTCGATTAATGACTTGCGACTAAAGACTTCTGACTTATTATATATTCAGCCTGCCCTCAAACGAGTCGGTAGATTTTAGGAGCCCTTCGCGCGCAGCATGGTGCGCCTTTGTTAAAATAGGTGATCTTTTCGTAAAAACCACCAGGAAGATCAATAGGCCGCCTAATAATAACTGGGGCCAGAAAGCTTTTGACGAAAAAGTGTACACCCATGGCGAAACCATTAGTATAAAACCCATTACACTTTCCACAACCATATGCATTTGTAACGGGAGTTGTTTTACAAAGCCTACCTCAGTATCTGCAAAAATGCACATGATCAATTGCAGCCATCCAATATACAATGGAAGCAGAAAAGCCGCGCTCGAAACGTTAATTAACCCGAATAACCAGGGTGAAGCTATTAGCGTAAGACTTATGAGATAGGTTAATACTCCGTATAATGTTATTGGAATGAATGGTTTCATTTTTTCGAATTAATGGTTTGATCGTTTTAATTAACTCTTTATGAGTATTTGCCGTCAAAGGTATAAATTTTGCATCTATCTCTAAGTGCTTTCTTGCAATTTTTCAATAAACTTCGTAATTTTTTTATAGGATTATTATAGTTGCAATATTCTTCTAATTGATTATTAAAGCTTACCTTTCGTAAATTCTGTAAAAATTTACATCTAATGAGCAAGGATAGACAAAACGTAAAAGAGAAAAAAAAGGCGGCTAACCCACTTGCCAAAAAAGCGCCATCCGATTATCAGTCGGGGAAAAGCAATGTGGTAAAACCAATTACTGAAGCAGGCAAAAAGAAAAAATAATGATAAGCAGAACAATAGAATCACAGGCGAGGGAATACGTTTATGACGTGAAAAATTGTGCAAGCGAATTTGGCCAAAGCACGCTTGAAGGCTGGGAATTTAACCTGGTCACCGATGTTGAGAAAACAAAAATAGAGAGAGATTATTACCCAACTGTATCGGCCCATCCGGCGCAGGAGGGTTTATTTGAATTATTCAGGCTGGTTAAATCAAAATTAGTACAGCCGTTAAGCAATCTGGAGAATAGTTTCGACAGCAATTCATTAATGCTTAAAAACGTAACCTATCTTATTGCTTTTAATCCGAAGCTGCACCGATAGATTTAAGTCTGAAGCCTAAAGTCTTAAGTCAAAAGTTTCATTGACTTTAGGCTTCAGACTTAGTCACGTCTTTTTTAATGATAAAAGACGCCATAAAGGAGAATAATCCCAGTACAATGCCGAACATCGCCCCAAAAATTAGCCCCATAACAGCCATGGCCAATCTGGGATGAATTGAAAGGGCCGGAGGCATATTTGCACCCATGGAAGCCATTTGAGGATGGTTTGCTACATAAGTATTTCTGAAAGCAATATGGACGGCTGTTATCCAAACAGAATTTATGACACTTACCATAAAGCCGTTTAAAAAATATTTACCCGGGCAAACTTTGGCAATAACAATCGCGCAAAAAATAAATATCAACAGCCAAAACGCCGGTTCAATTTTTTCGGGGATCAGTGATACGGTGGCAAAGGCCATTATCAATCCAAAAATTGATAATTGAAAGACAATTTTCCAGTTCATGTGATTTGATTGATTAGATTTTATATAAATGTAAAAACTAATCGGCACAAACCAAAAACCGGAACTTAATTTTTTGCCGGTGCAACCGGGTTTATTTTCAATATTTTCAATATGTTCTTTTTGGTTACAACAAGAACTACGCCATTCGCTCCTTTGGGGCCATATAAAGCGGTTGCCGACTTGTCTTTCAATACAGATATACTTTCAATATCATTGGGATTAAGCGAGCTTAAACCATTATCCGCCTCTTTCCCATCAATGATAATTAATGGACTTAAAACGAAACCATTCAGGTGAAGATCAGCTGGGTTTTTATTTGTATCAGTTGCGGCTTTATTATCATTATTTAAAACAACAACTGAATTGACAGTACTTTTATTTTCATTTACAGCGCCTGTTTTGTTGCCAGAGGATTTAACGGGTTGAGAATCCTCTAAAGTAAACGAAATTGGCACCGAATAAGCCACCCTTACTGTTTTCCCGTTTTGAATACCTGGTTTCCATTTCGGTGATAGCGCCAATACACGCACTGACTCTTCCCCGGCGCCATATCCTAAATCACGCGCAATCCTGAAATTGGATAATGTTCCGTCTGTTTCGACAACAAAGCTTATAATCACCCGGCCCTGAACTTTATTCCGGCGCATTTCTGCAGGATACCTAATATTTTTTGATAAAAAAGCGCCAAAGGCTTCTATACCGCCGGGAAATTCAGGAACCTGTTCAACCGAAGTAAAAACCTTGTCGTCTTTTGCGGGGATAGTATCTTTTTTAGTTAATAAAGAAGACTTGTTTTTGTCTGATCCTTTACTTGCAACGCTTTGGCTTTCCTCAACAATAGTTGCTCCCTTAAACTGGCTGGTATTGGTTTTAATATCTACCGATTCCCCGGCAGGGATTAAAAATATCCGTCCGGCCTTTTTATTTAAAAGACGAATTGTTTTGCTGTTGTTTACCGTTGCCGAAGATAAAATGAGCATTAAAACAAATAGCGGGGCTGTTAACCCGTATTTGATGAGCGCTACCCTATGGGATTTGTTTTTTTGAAGCATTAGGATACGTTGTTTTAATAAACTTTTGTTAAAAAAGGGATTTACCAGCCGATGCGCCGGAGCATTAAAAGTCTGACTTAATAATAGCAAAGCGTAATCTGCTTTATCGGTCCCGGCTTTAAGCGCCTGCCTGTCGGCAATAAACTCATGAATATGTTTTATGGCGAAACGGTACAGGTAAACAACGGGATTAAACCAGTTAAGGATCGTTACCGCTTCAATGATCAGCACATCGGCCGAATGCCATTGGCTGGCGTGAACGTTCTCGTGCGCGGCAATTATATCATGGTTCGCGAAATCGTCGCCCAGTTTTATTTTTTTAAAAAACGAATAAGCAGGGGATGATTGCGCCTGATCTATAACTTTGTTTAAGGCAACCAATTGCCAGATAAGCCGGGCAAGCAGAAAAGTAATCCCCGCCAGGTAAATGATCGCCAATATTTGGCCTATGGTGATCTGTGTGTCTTGCATGGGTTTAAAGCTGTAAAGCATTACAGGGCCGCTGTATATTGTATATTTTACCTCTTGGGTAATAAATAAATTCTTCGCCCAATCCGATTGTATTAACGGTATAAAAAACGATAGCAATGCCGCCGATACCAGGTAAATGCGGTTAAGCTGGAAAAAGGTTTCCCTGCTTAACAACAATACATAAAACCCGTAAAATAACAGCAGGTAAACATTTACCAGCATTAAATATTGCCACCAGGTCATAACTATTTTTCTTTAAGTTTTTCAATAAGTTTCATAATCTCATCAGCTTCTTTCAGGTCTATTTTCTCCTTTTTCACAAAATAGGAAAACATGCGTTTCACCGAATTATCAAAGTATCCGCTCATCAGTTTATCCGTAGCAAAATTTTGGTATTGCTCCTTGCTTATCACCGGGTGGTACTCGTGACTTTTGCCATAAGCAGTGTGCCCGACAAAGCCCTTGGTTTCCAATATCCTTATAATGGTTGATACCGTATTGTAGGCTGGTTTCGGCCCGGGCAGCACTTCGATCACATCTTTTACATACCCTTTTTGCAAAGCCCACAATACCTGCATTATTTGTTCTTCGGCCCGCGTTAATTCTTTTATTTCCATGGTATTTCTTTTTAGGGTTGGTTATTGGTTGTTATAGTTGCAGATGTTGATTGTAATAGTTGTAGAGGTTAGTTGTAATAGTTGTAGATGTTGTAGCCGTTGTAGTCGTTGTAGTCGTTGTAAAGGTTAAAAATCTACAACTCTTTATAACTTTTACAACCTTTATAACTTCTTACAACTTTTTTAACTTCTTATAACTCTTTCCAACCTCTAAGTTAAAAAGTATAAATGAATTTAACAACTAAAATTTTAGTTTTATTTTTTGTGCGGTGCAGGTCCTCGGCGAGTTTAGGTTACCCCAAATAATTTACAGGAAAGCCGGCTCGCCGAATTGGACAATATTAGTGATCCATTAGGAAATACCCGTAGAAATTTAAAAAAAGTTTAGGCAAATTAATTAAGCGTTTATTGCTAAATTGAACATCTATTTATGATGAAATATTTATATATCCTTGCCGCCGTCATTTTTTTATCCGGCTTCCTTGCAGTTCGTGAGCCGATGGAGGCAAATTTTAAAGATTCTGCCGCTTACCGATGGCTAAATAAAAAAGTCTTTAATAAGCGAACGTTGGATAATATGGAAAACCTGGATAACTGGCGTTCTTTTACAACATCGGGAACTTCGGTAGTTGACGCCAGGAAAGTAATAAAGATTGTGGATTCAAGCAGTTCCGTCGCCACTATTGAACTGTCAAAGCAATATGTTCACGAAGGCAACCATTCGATGCTAATGACCACACCAACCAGACTGGCTGGTCCGGCGCCAAAAAACGGCCGCGGTTGGGGCAGGTCAGGCGTAAGACGATTATTTAACGGCGAGGACTGGACCGCTTACAACCGCATTTCCATTTGGATATATCCCGATTTGCCCGGCTTTTATACCACGGCGCTGGATTGCCAGTTGTATAATGACGGCAATGTAAAACTGCCAGCGATTTTTGGGCAGGAAGGTGAAACTTCGCTGGTACTTAAAAATCATCAATGGAACCACGTTGTTTGGGAAATAAGCAATGTTGCGAGGGATAAAATAACAGCATTTGAAATGTCGTACGGTTTATCCGGCAGTTATCCGGGTGAAGCAGATAAAATCCGCTTTTATTTTGATCAGATGGAGCTTGAAAAAGTTGATCCTGATAAAGTTGAGGGCTGGGATGTATGGAAGGGCCGGATAGCCTATCCCCATACAGGATACCAAACTGGAGCGCAAAAAAGCGCTATTGCCAATGGTATTAATGCAAAAGATTTTAAGCTTACTGATCAGGGTAATGGAAAAGTTGTACTAACCAAACCTATAAAAAAGGTTACGTCTTATATTGGAAGTTTCCAGGTGATGGATTTTTCGGAAGTCAGGAAGCCCGGAACGTATGTTTTAAATGCAGGTAATGTAACTACAAAGCCTTTTAGGATTGGCGCTGATGTTTATGAAAGAACAATATGGAAGGCGCTGAATTTCTTTTATGCAGAGCGCTGCGGGACGGAAATCCCCGGGATACATGGCAAAGAGCACGAAGACTGGATTTGCGTACATGGTGACAAGCGCATAGTTATAAATGGCGGCTGGCACGATGCGGGCGACTTGTCGCAAAGTTTTGAAGGCACGGCAGAAATTACTTATTCTTTGCTGAGCATGGCTGAAAAGCTGCGTGCCAGGAATAGTAACCAGGCATTGTATAACCGTATGCTGGAAGAAGCAAAATGGGGGCTCGACTGGGTATTAAAAACAAGGTTTGGCGATGGTTACAGGGATGTCGGTTCTATAAATAGCCGCAGGACTAACAACATTATTGGGGATGATGACGACGTTGTCACCACAGCGCAAAACAGCCCCATGGCAAATTTTGAGGCGGCCACCGTTGAAGCAATCGGCTACCAGGTATTTAAAAAAACAGATCCTGTTTTTGCAGCCAACGCCCTTAAAATGGCGGCAGCCGACTGGAAGTTTGCCGCAGAAGGCATGCCGTCTGTTAAACCATCGAAAGATATATGGCGGGGTACTTTTGACTCCAATAATGTCGAGGATGAATTGCCGTCACAAGCTATCCTTTCTTCCATAGCGATGTGGAAAGCTACCGGCGATAAAAAATACGCGGAAATGGCGGTTAAATTGGCGCCTGTGATCATAAATGCCCAGCAGAGAAAGCGCCCCGATTGGGACACACCGTTAACCGGCTTCTTCTACACTTCAACTGCTAAAGACAGGATACTCCATTATTGTCACCGGGGGCGGGAACAGGCGCCGACCATGGCGCTTACCGCGCTTTGTGATGCATTTCCCGATAATCCGGATTGGATGCATTGGTATTCCACCGTTACACTTTACTCGGAGTATCTTAAAACAATATCAAAATATACAGCGCCTTATAACATGATGCCGGCATCCGTGTATGTCGACACGGAATATATACATGTGCCCGAAAGCAGGCAAGAATCATTTCGTAAACAAGTACTTAATGGCATCCCTTTGGGTAAGCGGCATTACCTGCGCCTGTTCCCGGTGTGGATGGATTACAGGGGGAATTTCGGCACAATTTTGCCGCAGGCCCAGGCGCTGGCAAGCGCGGCAGTTCTTCGCGGCGATCTGGCTTCGGCACAATTAGCGGAACACCAACTGGAGTGGATTGTAGGCCGCAACCCGTTTTCGGAAAGCACCATGTATGGCGAAGGTTATGATTTTACGCCGCTTTATACGCCTTCTTCCGGCGATATGGTAGGCGCCTTACCGGTAGGCATACAAACAAAGGGCGAAAATGATGCTCCCTACTGGCCTGTGCAAGCTATGTGGACCTATAAAGAAGTTTGGGGACACCCGGTAACCAACTGGATATGGCTGTTAAAAGATATTGAAGGCCCTGCAATAGTTGAAGGGCGCGCAACCGGCGATGTGATATTTAAAGAAATCGACACCAAAGATGTGATAAAGATATCTTCTGATAAGACCGGTCATTTCAAAACAACCGTACCGGAAGGGGAATATATGATTATCAGCAATGGCGGGGAACAAAAGCAAACTTTTTTAGCCAGCACCTCCTATCATTTAGAATGCCGGCGTGGCTTTTTATTAAGTTATCAAATATCAAAAGAAGTATCAGCAAAAGGAGTGGTTACCATTAAATTAACAGCACAGGGCAATGGGATTCATCATTTCAGTATCCGAACTGATAATTTAACAATTGCACCGGCTTCGAAAACGCTTAAGCTAAAACTCGGAACCTCCTTAAGTTTTGAATGGACTGGCCGAATTGCATCGCCAGATACGCCATGGGTGGCGGTGGTAGTGCCTGATGACGATATGCCGCAGCGAAAGGAAACCAGGGGGGATTGAAATAATATTTTTCAATTTTTTTGTCATGGTTCAATGGTTTTTATGTAAAGATGATTCATTTTTACATGATGAATTTATATTGCGGCCAATTAGCATAACAATCATACATAAAATTACTTTATACCTTTTTATAACCTAAGATGGAAGATCAAAAATTGGATGCGATCGTCAATAAAATGTTCGCCGAAATCGAAAATCTTATCCCGGTTTACATGCAAAACCCGGAAGATAAAAGTATTGCCAACGGGAACGTTGCTGCTTGCATAATTGATGAGGACGGCATGGTATACGGCAAGATGTTTGGGACTAATAAACCCCGGTTAAGGCAGTCGTACAAAGTCGCCTGGACAAAGGCGAGCCAGGTTTGGCTAACCGGCGTTAAAACCGGCGAATACGAAAAGATGGTTTTCAACCGGCTGGTTGAAGAAAATGGCAACGGCATTGAAGCGCCCGATCTGATAGGATGGCAAGGCGGCCAGCCCCTCACCCTGCCCGATGGATCAAAGCTTTCTGTCGGTTTCAGCGGCTTCCGGGGTATAATTGACCTGGAGATAATGGTAAAAGCGCTTGAGAAGGCTTTAAGCGGATCAAGATAATATAAAATAAATCACATTTAAAATTTAAAGATATGACCTACCTACCCAATCCCGCCCGTTACAAAAACATGCTTTATCGGCGCTGCGGCAAAAGCGGCTTAATGCTGCCGGCCGTGTCGCTGGGCCTGTGGCACAATTTCGGGGCTATTGACCGCCTTGAAAATGCCCGTAATATTTTAAGACTTGCTTTTGACTGCGGCATTACACATTTTGATCTCGCCAACAACTATGGTCCGCCGCCCGGCTCGGCCGAGGAAACTTTTGGCAGAATTTTTAAGGACGACTTTAAAAGCTACCGCGATGAGCTTATTATCTCTACCAAAGCGGGATGGGGAATGTGGGAAGGTCCTTACGGCGATTGGGGCTCAAAAAAATACCTGGTAGCCAGCCTGGATCAAAGCTTACAACGAATGGGACTGGATTATGTAGATATATTTTATCATCACCGCCCCGATCCCGAAACGCCGCTGGAAGAAACAATGGGGGCTCTTGACCTTATTGTGCGCCAGGGGAAAGCTTTATACGTAGGCATATCAAGCTATAGCGCGTCGGAAACAGAGGCTGCAATTGCAGTTTTGAACCGACTTGGCACACCATGCCTAATTCATCAGCCAAAATACTCGATGTTTGACCGTTGGGTGGAAGGCGGCCTGCTGGACGTGCTTGGCAATAACGGCGTTGGTTGTATTCCATTTTCCCCGCTTGCGCAGGGCCTGTTAACCAACAAATATTTAAAAGGCATACCCGAAGGCTCAAGAGCTGCGAGTCATCGTGGAAACGGCGCCATTGAAGAAGATGCGATTACACATGAGAAAATTGCCAAAGTAATTAAGCTGAATGAACTTGCACTTAAACGCGGACAAGACCTTGCGCAAATGGCCCTTGCATGGATTTTAAAAGACGACCGCATTACTTCTGTACTGATTGGCGTAAGCAAACCCGAACAGGTTACGGATTCTATCAAGTGTCTTGAAAATCTGTCGTTTTCCGCTGATGAGCTCAATAGTATAAACAGCATTTTAGGGTAAATTAATTAACCAAGGATCATCCGTTACCAATAATAATATTGAAGCCTATAAAGGCAACCCATTCTGAAAATTTAGTCCGTCCCGCGGCGTCTGTCGCAGACGCCCCCTGCGCTGGACAATGCCATTAATAAGGCAGCAATATCATGCATTGCACTTCGAAAACAATTTTTATGTTTCGCACAAGCATCCTGCGCAGGGTCCTTTACCGTTGGTCGGGATTTACAATCCACGACCTAAACTAAAGGGGATTTGTAATCCACGAAACAGCAAGCTATATTTGGGTATGGGTTTTAAATATACAATTACCAGTAGAGAGAAATATTTTTTAACAATAACCGTTGTCGACTGGATAGACGTTTTTACACGAAAGGAATTGAGTGAAGTAATAATTAATGCTTTAAAGTATTGTCAG
>DAIOXE010000008.1:0-182207 GCA_036758125.1 Mucilaginibacter sp. | reverse complement strand
AGTTAAATAATTGATAATCAATTATTTATATCTTAACTTAGTGACATTGTTCTCGCGCCTGATTGTGATACACTACCCGGGCGGGAAACCAAGGAAGTCTCTGGCACGCGATGTAGTTTGATATAACATTACAGGCTTACTTTTCAAAAGTAATTTCAATTTATCCAATGAGGTCACAGATTTAACATAAATATTAATATTATCCTGTAGATATCTGTTTATTTTTTCATTGTCGACTTCATTAAATTGCTGTAGTTCAAAGCAATCCAAATATTTACCATCATTTTCAAAATCAAATCTAGCTCTGATATCGCCATCAACATCGCGTGGGTTTTGTAAATCAGGATTGAGTTTTTTAACAATTATGCCTATATTAATATAGTAGCTATTAGAATAATTTGATTTTTGCAAGCCAATAGCAAAAATCAAATCGTCATTATAGCTGTAATAATAGCTTCCTTTTTTTGAAAACCCATTTATTGTAAATGTGTCATTAATCATTTTTTTAAATGTCTTTAATTCCATATTAATATTTATCTAATACAGTTTGGAACCCTTTACCATAAACCCTTTCTACCTCTTTTAAATATTCGCCTAACTGCTGATACCCCGCTTTAATTGCCCTAGGATTATTTGGTTTTAATTCGTAAATAATTTTTTTCTCCAAATCAATAAAATCTACCCTAAGACCATTAGGCAAAGTGAACTCTTTCATTCTAACACCCGGAAGGACTTCGTCTGCTTTATAAGCGGTGTGCATGGCCCTGCCAAGTGCAGTAGCGGCCGTTTCTCCATTCGTAGCAGCTGTTACTTCCGCCGTTTCTTTTGTAAATAAACCTGTAACAGAATCCCAAAAAGATAATCCGGCATCAGCTACTCTTCCTGGTACAAACATAAGAGCTTCCAACATGGCTGAACCTTCATCTAATGCCGCATTCCCGTATTGTCCATCTTTAAGTTCATCACCTGCTTTATCTGCCAGTCCAAAAACAGGTGTGGCTCTAATCCATTTTTTGTAGGTAGACTGTTCTGGGGCTTCGGGAGCTTTCCCACCTTGTTTTTTATTTTTCTTAGGTGGTTGTTGCTGTCCCTGAAGTTCTCTGAATTTATTTTGCGCATCCTCTCCTGTATACAAATCGCCGCCGCCTTCACCTTGGCCTAACAGAACTTCCATGCCGTCAGGATCGACATTTTTTATTGGATTGTTCTCACCATAATTATAAGGCGACCATCTTCTGCTTATTTCTGCCAGTGGGTCTATGACTCCCCACCTTGCGATAACGGGATCATAGAACCGTGCGCCGTAATCGTATTCCGCAAGCCGGCTCCTGCAGCTATTTCTAAAGGCTCCTTTTAATTAACTTGGCTAACGAATTCTTCTGCCGGCTGTTTCATCAGGTCCAGATCAGGTTTTGAGGTATCGGACAGGCTAACTTTTCCGCGTTCTTTTCTTAATATCCTGTTAAAAAGCGAAATTTCCTTTTCAAATAAGAACCTGAAAAATAACTTGGTCCATGATTTATGATAGTAAAGGGTATCATAATATTCGGGCGCTGCTTTTTTTAACAGCGGAAGCCTGTTCCAGGGAATAGAAGGAAAATCATGGTGTTCGTTGTGAAAACCAACATTAAATGCTACTAAGTTCAATCTGCCATAATAGCTGTAAGTTTCCTGCTCAACGTTATGGGTTAAATAATGTTCCTGCACCCAGCGGGCGCCTACAGGGTGCAAGCCTATAGAAAACCAGAAACTTATAAATAAAAATGCAACGGCATGCCACCCCATAAAGTACCATATAGCAGCGGTAAATACAACCTGCACGATAATATTGAGTACCATCCACCCATCAAAAAAGTCGATTTCTTTTAGCCTTGATACCCGTGTGCCCTGGAATATGGGAAAAAACAAGAGCCACAGCGTTTTGCCCAAAAAAGAGTTATTGATCAGCTTTGCCTCCCATTTATTAGGCAGGTCAGCATCAAGCTCATGGATGCCCTGGAAAGAGTGATGTTTAAGATGGTATTTTTCAAATGACATGGCTCCCGGCATCAGGTGCGGCAGATTCGCAAACATAGAGGCCCAGCGATTAGCATTACGGCTTTTGAATAAAAGCATGTGGGTACACTCATGTATCATCACAAATAATGCATGATTTGCAAAAGCGCCCAGCAAGTAAGCGGCCCCGAAAATGACCCACCACGATTGGTCGCGCACAAGCCAGGCCAGGCCCACCATAAACGACACTAAGCCGATAATGGCAAATATAGTAAGCGGGTTTTTTCCCACCAGGTTTCGCAAATGAGGAAACTGTTTTAAAATCTTCTTCGTCCGAAGACGGTGCGGTTCAGACTCCTGAGAGTAAACAAAATCGGTTTTTTTTATCATTAGATTTATACGGGGGGCATCGGGGATAAATATAGTAATATGATGCTAAGATATAATTTTATTGTAACATTTTGTTAATGCAATTTGAATTAATAATTTTAACCTATGGATAAAACTCCATTTTGTGCGGGAATATTATCAGTTAAACAAAAATTATTGCGGCTTATACACCAGCACTTTAAAGGTATTTGGCAGTACTTTGCGTGTACCGGGTTCAAATTCAGCGACGCTTAAATATATTTTATGGGTTTTTATATCCAGGGCCATAGTTTTAGCGCGTACCTGGGTGCTTAAAGTTTGAATCACGCTGTATTGATCTGCTGATTGTTGTTTGATAATGGTGGTTGTGCCATCGCCGCACGAGCAAAATATAAGTTTAGTCTCCGGGTCATAAGCAACAGCATCAACACCGGCGCCGATAGGCAGCGTGGTAATAACCTTACCTGTGGTCGCATCAACCACGCTCATGCCCTTGTTTTGCCTGCAAACGGTAAACAGGCGGTTATCTGCGCCATCTAAAGCTATGCCTGTTGGGCCCCCGCACGGGGCTAACGGGTAATTCATTATTACCTTTAATGTATTTACGTCAATTACATTCAGGCTGCTTTTGTCTTCAAGGTTGTTGTATATTTTCCCGTTACCATCAGACACGGCAAATTCGGGGCCGCCGCCAAGATCAACCGTGCCAACTTGTTTAAGGGTATTTGGATCAATTACTGATGAGTTATTGCTTTCGCCGTTAAAACAAAAAACCCGGTCAGAATATGGGTCGTAAATAATACCATCAGGGCCTTTAGCATCAACTGGAATGGTAGCTATAGTTTTAAGCGTTGTTAAATCAAAAGCGA
The DNA here is from genome assembly GCA_036758125.1 of Mucilaginibacter sp. Taxonomy (GTDB): domain Bacteria; phylum Bacteroidota; class Bacteroidia; order Sphingobacteriales; family Sphingobacteriaceae; genus Mucilaginibacter. Next base: position 178,974 of record DAIOXE010000008.1, on the reverse strand, counting down.
CGACTGCATCCGCCCTGCCATCGCTGATAAAGCCCCGGTTACTTTTGCTGGCGAAGGCAATACCATGTATGCCTTTCAAATCGCCTATTACGCCTATCGGCTGTTCAGTGTTCAGGTCTATAACGTTAACCATCGTACCATGCGAAACATATAAACGATGGTTTACATTATCAATTGAAAGGTAATCAAAACCGGCGTCGCCGGTTAACGGGATGGTTTTATCTAATACGTAAGTTTGCGCATGCAGCGACAGAGCGGTTAATGCGCTGAATACAGCGGCTAAAAAGATCTTTTTCATGGTAGTTAATGGATTGGTTTATTTTATAAATATCTATCTAAAATCTGTAGAAAAGTTGATTAAAGAGCACTAATTTTCACAAATCAGAACAGATTACCGAATTAATACGGCAGTATCAACGGCGAATTTACTCAAACAAGATTAGTGAAATTCTTATTAATTCGTGAAATTCGTGTCTTATTTAATTCGTGATCATTTTTTGATTTTCATGGAATTTGCCCGAACGATATAAAATGCGCATTGCACTTGGTAAAACTATCAATAGTAATGGCAATGCCGCCAAAAAACCACCTATAACAGCAATCGCTAAAGGCTGATGCAATTGGGCGCCTGCTCCAATTCCTAATGCCAAAGGCGTAAGTGCGATAATTGCCCCGAGTGCCGTCATCAGTTTTGGCCTTAAGCGCGTAGAAATAGCATATACAACGGCCTCGTCAATGCTGTTATCCAGGTTTTTGTTGAGATTTTCAAGCGCTCTTTGCTTAAATTGTAAAAAGGTGAATATGGAGTTCTCGCCGATGATACCCACTATCATGATGAGGCCGGTATAACTGCCCACGTTTAAGGGTGTTTTGGTGATAAGGAGTGCCAGTAAGCTGCCGGCAGTGCCTAAAACGGCTACAATCAATATCAACAAGGCGATCCTGAATTGTTTGAACAGGAAAAGGATCACACAAAAGACTAATAAACTGGAGGTGATCAGAATGATCAGCAATTCTTTAAATGATTGCTGCTGCTGGGCATAAGCGCCACCGTATTCTATATGATAGCCAAGCGGCAGCGTTACTTTTTGCGCTATGTTTTTTTTGATAGCCGGCATCACCGAACCCAGGTCGCTGTTCTCTAACCTGGCGCTCACCACCCCCATTGATTGCAGGTTTTCCCTGTTAATTTCGGCATCGCCCGGCTTTAATTGAACCGATGCCAACTCACTGATAGGAATAAGTTTGCCGCCCGGAACAAATATGGTTTGGTTTTCAATACCCGTAACATTTAAATAACGGTTACCCGGATAAACCATACGTATAGGCGACAGCTGTTCGCGTTCGAGTATATTGCCGATAACATTCCCTTCGAGGGCGGTTTGTACCTGGAACTGAAGGCTGGCGGGCGTTATGTTGTATTGAGCGAGCTTACCGTAATCGGGGTCGATACTTACTGATGGCCCGGCAATTATTACCCCGTCAGAAACATCGGCAGCACCTTTTACACCGTTTATTATGCCTGCTACCTGTTTTGAGATATTTTGCAATCTTTGTGGATTGTCACCAAATATTTTTATTTCTATGGGCTGCACAGAAGTCATCAGGTCGCCAAGCATATCCCCGATAACCTGCCCAAAATCAATTTTTAATGCAGGCTGGTTAGCGGCTATTTTTTGCCTTAAGTCTGATGTTACTTCTTCGGTAGTTTTATCCCGCTTTTTTTTAAGATGTATCAGGTAATCGCCTTTGTTAGGCTCGGTGATAAAAAAACCCATTTCCGTCCCGGTACGGCGCGAATAGGCCGCAACTTCGGGTTGGGCGATAATAATTTTCTCTACCTGCCGAAGCATGCGGTCGGTTTCATCGAGCGAAGTTCCCGGCGGCGACCTGTAGTCAAGTACAATACTGCCTTCATCCATTTCGGGTAGAAATCCTGTTTCGAGCCGGGACGGTACGATAACCAGGGCGAGTATTGCCCCGGCGGCTATAAGCAGGCTTACATAGGGCCTCAAGATGAACCATTTTACCCACCTCTGCTTTTTAACGTGATGTTCCGCCTCTTTTATTTCTTTTACGCTGTTCGGTTTGTGCCTGCTCAATAGTATATATATCACCGGCAAGCCTATCCAGGTAACAAAAAACGAACATACCAGCACAATGATCATGGTATTAGTAAGCACTTTAAAATAGGCTCCTGCAACGCCGCTCATCAGTACAAAAGGAACAAATATCACAATAGTGCTTATTGAGGATCCTACCATAGCCGGGAAAAGATAATCAATAGCTGTTTTTATCAGTTTGAGCGGGTGCTCCCTCGGGTACTCTTCATGGGTGCGGTGTATCTGCTCAACTACCACAATCGCGTCATCGATAATTAAACCGATAGATGCCGCGATAGCGCCCAGGGTCATGATATTAAACGTATAGCCCAGGGCATACAATACGATCATGCTGAGGCCAAGTGTTACAGGAATAGTAATCAGTATCGTGGCGCTGGCTTTTATCGAGCGCAGGAAAATAACTGCCACAACAATGGCCAGCAGCAAACCTATCCACAGGCTGTCGCTTACGCTGCGTATGGAATCGTTTACAAAATCGGCCTGGATATAATAGGGTTTAATGGTAACGTCATGAGGCAATACCTTTTGCAGTTGGGCCACCTTTTCAGCCATATCCGCCGAAAGGGAGATAAGGTTTGCGTTCGGCTGTTTAATAACGGCTATTAAAACGCCCTCATGCCCATTGGCATTTATCCTGACGTATTCAATACCTGGCTGTATGGCTACCTCAGCAAAATCCTTTAATTGTATTACTCTTTTGCGGTTATTGCTGATCACCAGGTTTTCAAGCTGGTCTTTGGCGTTTATAGTTGCATCGGTTACGGTAAGATAAAGCATTTTATAATCAGACAGGTAACCCTCTGATTTTACAAAGTTGGTTGTGCTTAATGCGGTGCTGATAATATCGGGCGTTAAACCGAGCGAGCTCATCTTTTGCTTGTTCAGCGTAAGCCAGTATTCCTTTGCTTTGCCGCCAATTACCCTGATCTCTGACACGCCTTGAACCTGGGATAGAAAAGGTTTAACGGTATAGGTAGCCAGTTGCCGAAGCTCAATAGGCGAACGGCTATGGCTCTCGAGCGTATAGCCGCTTACCGGCAATATCGAGGGGTTCATTTTTTGGGCCGTAATAGTTACATCGGCAGGGAGGTCATTTTTTATCTGGTCAATGTTTGCCTGTACTTTTTGAAGACTAACGTCAATATCTGCATCCCAGTTCATGAAAGCGGAGATTTCGCAGCTGCCACGACTTGTAGTACTGCGCACCATTTGCAGGTCGGGCACTTGTTTTATTGCATTTTCGAGCGGCTTGGTAACTGTCACCATCATTTTATTGACAGGCTGCAAACCTTCTTCGGCTATAACTTTTATTTTGGGAAAAGTAATCTCGGGAAACAGGGAGGTCTGCATTTTAGAGTAAACAAACAACCCTCCGATAATAATTATGGCCAAAACCAACGTGATTGGCTTTCTGTGGGTGATAAAAATATCTTTTACGGGAGTCATTGCGCTATGATTTTAACTTTAGCCGTATCCGGCAGGCCATAATTGCCGCTGAGGATGATCTTATCTTTTCGCGAAAATTTAGGGGATAATATTTCTACATGGTTTTCTGATTGAATACCTTCTTTAACAGGTACTTTTACCGCCGTCGAGTCGTTGATAAGTTTCATTACCCAAAATTTTGTTTGCGTTTCATCGGAAAGAATGGCTTGCCTGGGTAATGATATGGTATTGCTTTTTGACGCTTTTACAATCCGTGCTTTGGCAACCAGGTTTTCGGGTATTTGGTGGCCGGCGTTTACTTTTATTTTTACGCCCTGTGTTTGTGAAACCGTATCAACTGACGGCATTAAGGAGCTTACCCTCCCAGTAATTTTTGTGTTGCCTGGCAGGAAAAGGTCGACGTTTTGCCCGATTTTTACATACTGCCTTAATTCGTACGGCAGCTGCATTAAAAATACAAAGCTCGAACGGTCGCTTATCACGGCTAATTGCTCGCCATCCTGCACATAGTCCCCGGCCTGGTGGCTTACCTGTGAGATATAACCAGGTGCAGACGCTTTGATCTTATTAATCCCGGAAAATTTAAAAGTAGTGTCTAAAACATTGATAATATTGCCAACAGTCTGCGCTTCCTTTGTTTTAATGGTAAAAAGCACCTGCCCCTTGCTTATATTTTGCCCAAGCTGCGCGTTAACCTTTTGCAGGTATCCATTTGCATTTGATTTTACATAGTTTTTTTGCAGTGTGATGGAAGTTGCGTTAAGATCGATATAATCGGTCAATGCGCTGCTATCAACCGTGGTTATTGTTACCGGAGTTTTGGATGCGACCTTTTTATCTTCATCGTCGCCCCCTTTATCCTTGCTTTGGCAGGAGAAAAGCATTAAGGCGAAACCCATAACAAAATAGATTTGTGTAACGCGGGAATATCGGGTAATCAATGTTTTCATGTTATCTGTTCCAGTAATTTAACTGATTGATGAGCTGCAATCTGTTTATAAAAGTTGTTGTTCTCAGGTTTTTTACGATAAGATAATTATTTATGGCCAATATCAGATCGGCAATTTTTACATCGCCTGTTTGCAGCAGCCGGCTGTCAACCTTTATCAAACTGTCCGAATATTTAATCTGGTCGTCAATTTGGTTCAGCAGGTTTTCGTTTTCATTGATCTGCTGCTTGATCTGATCAATCTGCTGATGGTATTGTGAGTTAAAAAATGCCTTATAATTTTCGCGCGTTTCCTCCTGCAGCGAAATTTTGCGGTATTGCATTTTTCGCTGGCCGCCGTCGTAAACCGGCATGGTAAAGTTAAACCCGGCGCTTACGCCAAAATTCTTATAGGCCTGGCCCATAAAATCCGAGTTATAACCCCCATCGGCAGCGATGTTTATTTTTGGTTTATAACTAAAATCGACCAATTGGCGGCTATTTATCAGCTTGAGGCTGTCTAATGTATATTGCCTGAAAAATATGCTGTTATTGATATCGGGAGGATAAGTAATTTGAATATCCGGTTCCTGCAATTCTATCATACTGGTATCAGCTATCCCTGCCAGATAATTTAAGGTAGAATAATCATTTTTATACTGCTGGCGCGACTGTAAAAGCTGTAGCTGCTGCTGTTTTAAAGTTACCAGGAAGGTGAGATAATCGCTTTGACGGTATACGTTGGCACGGGTAAGTTTTTTAAGCAGGTCTTCTTCCTTGCTCAACAGTTCAACAACCTCCTGGTTAAATCTCAACTGCTGCAAGCTGCCATATGCGGTAATATATTGGCCCGTGACTGCCTTTTTAAGGTCCTGTTCGGATATTTTAGTGGTATTGCCAATTGATTGCGACTGAAGCGTGATGGTTTCGAGTTGTGTGTGGAGGTTTTTTTTACTTACAATGGCCTGGTTAGCGGCCATAAGCGCACTTAAAATATGTTCATTTGTTATTGCGCTTGAATAGCCGTAGCCATCTATATATGGCGCCAGCAATGCCCCGCTGTTTAAGTTAACCTGGGGTTTATAACTTGCGCGCAAACGCAAACTATCAACCGAGTTCGAGGCTATTTGGTTACGAAGGTCTTTTAATAAAGGGCTATTATTTTTGGCAACATCAAGATAATGGTCGAGCGTATAGGTTTGTGCCAGCGAAACAGAACAGGTAAGGACACATAAAATAATACTGAAAAAAAATTTCATCCGGTAAATCAATAAAGCCATTTAGGGTGCAAATCAAATTGTCGCATTTCACCAGGCGTTCCTATGGAACGCGAACGTTTGAATTTATTTTTTTCTACCAACCAAATGTTCCTACGGAACATGTTTTTGTTTGATTTTGTTTAATATATGTTCCGTAGGAACATTTGGTTGGTAGTAGTAGTAACACACAATCCATTTGCACGTTCCGTAGGAACGTTTCGTGCTGGAGCGACAATTTGATTTGCGCCCAGCCATTTATTTAGCTAAACTAAAATATAAATTTGGATTAATTTAGGATGGGGGAAGATTTTTATAAGAGGATTTTATAGTAAAAAACGCGATTAGAGGTACAAGTTTTTCTTAACGTTTCATCTTACTTTCGGGGTTAAGTGTTGTCATCGATAATTTTTCAGATATACCGGTCGGCAGGTAGCAATCACTGGTTAGGCACAGAAAAGTGCGGGAGTCGTCTTTGTGCTATAGGTCACGTCCTTCTATCTTACTTATAACTTTTTTAAATGTGTCTGTCTTAAGCGATGAACCTGTCCTGGTGATAATGTCTTCCGGGTAAAATTGCTGTACCATATGACAAACTGCAAATCCATTTCGTTGGTTACGGGGATGGTTAATCATTAAAGGCGTTATTTCAAGAGTAAATTCAGGGTATATATTTTTGGTTGAAAGTAATATCGCATAGAAAAATCCTTCCAACTCAAATATTTCATCTGTAGATACAATTAAGGCCGGATGTGTTTGAGGCGTTCGTCCGGTATAAAAGGCTATCTCAACGATGTCTCTTTGATGTACCGTCATAAATATTTAAGCACCTTATTTTTTGTCATTGCCGACCGGTGCGAAAAATGTCTCTCGTAATCCGCTTTGGTGAGTTTATCTAATTTAGCCATGCTTGACTGCCGGATTTTAACGCCAAGCTTTTTTAATTGAGCTATAACCTCTTCGGTATTACTTTCAGGTATGTCAATAGTGAGTGTTGTCATGGCCAATTTTTTCGGATATAACAAAAATAATAATTTAATTCGAAATTCTGAACATCGATAGAGCAGTTAGTGCAGCTACTTTCGGCCTTTCCGGACTTTTCCGACTTTCGGACTCTCTACTTCCCCAACACCTCTCCCAGCTTAGTCTCCAGGTCGTCCCCGCGCAGATCCCTTGCAATGATCTTTCCATTTGGGTCGATCAGGAAGTTTGCCGGGATAGATGTGATAGCATATAAGGCAGCCACCTGGTTATTCCAGAATTTAAGGTCGGATACCTGTGTCCAGGTTAGGCCATCGTTTTTTATCGCTTCAATCCAGGCGTTCCTGCCATCGGCCTTGTCTAGCGACACACTTAGTATGGTGAAATTTTTGTCTTTATATTTATTGTAGACTTTCACCACATTCGGATTTTCCTGGCGGCAGGGCCCGCACCATGAGGCCCAGAAATCAAGCAAAACATATTTCCCCCTGAATGAAGAGAGCTTAACGGGCGCGCCATTTACATCATTTTGCGAAAAATCCGGCGCCATCACACCTATTGCTGTATTTCTTAATACGTCAAGCGATTTTTTGAAAACCTTTGCCGTTTCGGTGTCTTTTAATCTTTGCGACAGTGAATCGTAAAGGGGATCAAGCTCAGCAGGGTCGGGTGAGGGGCCACCGACGGAGTTTAGCGCAAGTAAGCTCAAATAACTATCGGGGTTTGCTAAAATGAATAGCTTAAGCGTTGCCTTTTCAGCTACTTGCAATTCTTTATGTTTCGCCTGCATGGCATTCTGAAATTCCGCCGTGTTTTGCTGCGAGGGTGATGCACCGCTTTCTTCTGCTCTCAGTTTTTGGGCCTGAGCGATCAATGGCTTTAACTGTGCCATTAACTTTTTATTGTCATCATTTATCTTCGATCCGGTGATCTGCGCCTTAGCCACAGAGTCGGGGCTGGTTACAGCAAATTCTCCTTTATCAATAAAAAGACTTAAATTATCAACCGTACTATCCAATGCGTTTAAACCGGCGCCTTTACGATCGATGACTAAAAAAGCGGGCGTTGGGTTTACTATTTGTCCCTTAAAATTAAAACTCCCGTTGGATATTTGCGCCGAGTCGATCACACGGTTTGCTCCTAACTGGTAAATAAGATAGACCCGGGCCGGGGCGTTAAAAGCACCCACTTTGCCCTTTATTAAAAACGGCTGCGGTTCCTGGGCGAATGCAAGCAATGGCAATAATGCCATAATACATAAAAATGTTTTCTTCATCTGTTTAATCGAACTATAAGCTACCAGAATGCTTTAATTGTAAATGAATTATGCCTTATCAGTTTAATTTTTGATAAGTGCGCCACCAAAGATCGGGCATTTCGCCGGAAACTGCGGTCTTATAATCGTCATATTGGCAGGGAACCAGATGAAACCGTTCATTTTTTGAACCGCCGGTCGGGTAAGGCACCTGCATCCACCAGCGGTCGGACTTCTTACTTTTTACAAACACCAGTTCATGTTCTTCATGTTTTAAACTGGTTTTATAGATCAAATATTGCGATTTGGGGTTAAGCGGAAAATCCCGTTTGCGGTTGTAAACCCCATCAATAAAATACCAAACCATCTGGGCTATAAGCATCGCGGTTTGACCATTACTGTCATAAGCTGGGTTAAATTCGTAAAATCCAATAGAACTTAGTTTATCATTAAAACCCGCATACCTGGCAAGCTGGCAGGCTTCCTCACCATAAAAGCCGTTAGGACTTGCATTGGCATTTCCCATGGCATCTGCCGAGCGGATGGCGCCAATATCAAAACTGATCATACTGGCATTACGGATAACCGGCTCGGCAACCGCTACATTGCCCACAATTTCTCCAAGGCGGTGCGCATCAAAGTAAAGCTTGTCCATAACCCGCAAACTCTCCTGGCTGGCAAAATAGGTTTGGTAGCCCAGGTTGCTGTAATTGAAAAGGTAGTTCGGCTCATGTAAAAATATCTTATTGAGGTAGGATACCGATGTGGCTTCAATAGTATCCAAACCTTTACCATCATCATCCAGATCAAAATGCGAATCGATAATAACAAGGTCTACTTTTTGCTCCAGGGTTTCATAAGCCAGGTATTGGGCATAGGTCAAATCCTGGCCGCCGCCCAAAATAACCGGTATTATGTTTTTTTTGATCAGCTCATTTACCACTGTTTTAAGCGCTATATAGGTATCCGTGACGGTTGCACCCTGGCGAATATTACCGAGATCGACGATTTTGGTGTTGTAATTTCCTTCGTTCAGCCGGTATAATTTTTCGCGTATATAATCAGGTGCGAGTGCGCAGCCTACATTATTAATGGCATTACGGTCCTCCTGCACGCCTATGATGGCTATATCCGTCTTTTGTTCCAGATCCGGAAAGTCAATTGAAAAATGCTCGATCCGGGCACCCAACTGACTGGTATAATATCCCTTTTTAGGAACGATTTTTTCAACATCAATGGGGGTAAAAAAATCGGATAGAGACATATTTTAATTTGAAAATTATATAATTTGAAAATGAAGTAGTGACGCTTGCTTTGCAGAGACAAACATATTCAAATTATTAGATTAGTTGATTTGAAAATTTGAATTAGCATCTTTGCAGCTAGCATTTTCAAATCTTCAAATTAACAAATCTTCAAATAAATGATATTGGTTACCGGGGCGACAGGGTTTTTAGGTTCAGAATTGGCCATGCAACTGGCGAAACAAGGCACTGGCATTCGTTGTACCAAACGATCATCTTCAGTAATCCCCGACATATTGCAACCGTTCCAAATAGAATGGGTCGATGCCGATATGATGGATATATTCGCGCTGGCAGACGCCTTAAAAGACGTTACACAAGTCTATCACTGCGCCGCTTGGGTATCATTAAAACAGGCTGATAAAAAGCAAATGATAAATGCCAATGTTACTGGCACGGCTAATCTGGTAAATTTATGTCTGCAAAATCATGCCCGGCTGGTGCATGTAAGTTCGGTTGCGGCTATAGGGCTTGCAAAGCCCGGCGATCTGATCACCGAAAACCATTATTTGGACCCGGCCACTGAAACCGACGGTTACGCCATATCAAAACTGGAAAGCGAGATGGAAGTGTGGCGCGGCATCGCCGAAGGCTTGGATGCTGTTATTGTAAATCCATCTATCATTATAGGGGCCAATGCGGGCAAGGATGGCAGCGGACAATTATTTGAAACTGTTCGCAAAGGGCTTAAATTTTTTACTGCGGGCAGCTGTGGTTTCGTTGACGTGGAAGCCGTTGCCAAATGTATGATAGGCCTGATGAACAGCGGCATCCATTCCGAACGCTATATCATCAGCGCCGAAAACTGGACTTACAAACAATTAACTACTGAAATAGCTAATGGCTTTGGTGTAAAACCGCCGTCAATTTTTGCCAGTGCATGGCTGATGGGCATTGCCTGGCGGGCAGCGGCCTCGATGGCTGCTTTAACCCGAAAAGACCCTGCTATCGATAAAATTTCTGCCCGGTCAGCCTCCATGACCCGCAATTATGATAATTCGAAAATAAAAAAGGCCATTGGGATTGAATTTAAACCGGTGAAGGTATCGATAAAGGAGGTTTGTGATCGGCTGAAACCAAGATAAAGCCCCAATACAACAAAAGGTTAGGTTACGAAAATGTCGTTTATCTTTTCAATCACTTTTTTTACAATCTTGTGGTTTAGTTTTGAGATGGACCGAATTATAAGCGACTGCTCTGCTATTAGTATTTTGTGACATCTTATTTCAGAAACAAAATTTAGTGGTTTAGTTAAATCGTTTCTGTCAATGAGAATAGAATAACCATCTGTATGCTCTATTTTAGTTATTTGAACTAAAATAATATCGTCGGTTTTATTAAACTTATTACCGGATATTACAAGCGCGGGTCTCTTAATAGGAATTCCCTTTTGATCTGTGAAAGGAAAAGGAACCAAAACAATTTCACCTTGCGTGTACATTATTTTACGAAGCTATTCCAGTATTCATTTTCTTCTAAATCATTAACATTCCAATCATGACTAAAAGACTTTTCAGCATAGGTTAATAGCATAGGATTTACCTCGTTTTCCTTTAAAGAAACATAATTAGCAGGTTCATTTGTATATCCCATGCTTTTTACAGTTCTCATAATATAAAACATTTCATATAGAGGTTGTGTACTTTGGGCATTACTTTGAAGAAATAGCATCTTTGGTCGGGTTTAAGTTTTTTTCTAATTCTGAAATTCTGTCAGTAAGAAAATCTCTGATATTAATAGCTGTCTTTAAATCACAATAAATTCCAAATTCATATTCTCTAACAATTCCTTTTTTGCTATCACTATTATCTTTTACCTTTTCGAGTGCATTGTTATCATTTAAAGAATAATCCGTTGATTTGGGTATTGGCTGTCTTTCTCCATAAAAGCTTAGATTTATATATCCTGGAGGCGTAATTCCACCATAGGCACCATCAACATGTACCTGCCTAAAATTTTGGCTGATTTTATTATGAAAGGTTATAGCGGGGTTTTTGGACTTTGTTTCTTTAGCCATTTGTAATGTGTGGGTTATAAGAATCTTTTGATTCTTATATATATGACTTTTCCCTTATTACAAAGTTACAACAAAATCTTTGCAAAAACAGTTTGAAGGTATAAAATAAAAATTCGCTGCAAAAACAAGTGATGAAAAACGACAAAAGTTTTTATTTCTTATGCAACAAATATATTTTTTCCTTTGGAAGCGTATTAGGCGCGAATCTAATACTGCCCTATCGATAATAAAACCAGGGTACAGGCATACTCCGTTTCAATACCTCGTTCATTGGCCAGGCGGCGCAATTCCGAGTTTTCGGCGCCCGGGTTAAAGATGATGCGTTTTGGATGAGTGTTCAATATATAATCGTACAATCCTTCCTGGTGCTGCGGGCCAACATATAAGGTGATCGTATCAATATCATTATGAATGGTTTCGGGCTTTTCAATAGGCACACCGGCCACTTCGCCCGTTTTAAGGCCAACGTTAACTATAGTATGCCCGTTTCTTACCAGCTTGTTTGCGGCAAGATTCGCGTAGCGGCTTTCGTTGGGCGTTGCCCCTAATATCAAAGTTTTTTTATTCATTTTGATTTCACCGATTTTTGGGAATGATTTCACCGATTTATTTATGATTACACCGATTATTATTTGGAAGATTACGCCGATTATGAATTATTGAACTGATTAATCGGTGAAATCTAAGTTTATCGGTGTAATCGCGCAAGTAAAGCGATTTGGCCTGAATGATAAATATGGTGCTGTATCAACCCTTTTACCAATTCTTCAAAATTTATACCAGTTCCTAATTCACGGTTACGTTCGTCTTTATACGGTTCATTCCATTTTTCCTCCGGGAAGTTTTGAATAATACCAAGCAAATTTACGTTAACCAACTTTAGATCACTGACATAATTCTGCCATTTTTGCTCATCAGGAGTTCCCGGGTCAGGCCAGTCGCCGCTGAATGGCATTTGTGCAGCCTGGCCGTTCATCCTGTCGATCACCTCTTCCGTCCATGCGATCATGTGCAAAACAACACCGGCAATGTTATGAATTGAACCCGGCGGCTTTTCAAAAGCGGCTTCAAAGCTTACTTTGTCAATAATATCGTAAACGGACGGGCCGTACCAGGGATCGCCGTATAATATTTTTTCTAAATCCTGTGTTAATTGTTCTGATATGGTCATGACATTATTTTTAACGCCGCCGAAGCGCAGTTGATGCCATCAATAGCAGCAGAAACTATGCCACCCGCATAACCCGCCCCTTCACCGCAAGGAAATAAGCCGCTAACCTGCGGATGCTGCAGGGTTTCCTTATCTCTCGGTATTTTTACCGGAGATGAAGTGCGCGATTCTACACCTACTAAAATGGCCTCATTAGTATAATATCCTTTCATTTTTTTGCCAAAAGCGGGCAAAGCCTTCTGTAATCGTTCATTGATCCAGCCGGGTAAAATTTCGTTTAACGCAGCGCTTTTTGTTCCCGGCAGGTACGAGTTTGCCGGCAAATTGGCAGAAATGCGGTTCTCCACAAAATCAACCATACGCTGCGCAGGCGCCACCAGATGGCCTCCACCCACATTGAAAGCCAGTTTTTCTATTTGCTGTTGAAAGCGGAGCATTTTTAATGGATCATGGTCATTACCTGCAACATCCTCCAAATTTACCTGTACCACCGTACCCGAATTTGCAAATGGGTTATTCCGTTTTGAAGGGCTCCAGCCGTTCACAACAATTTCATTTGCTTCTGTAGCGCATGGCGCGATAATGCCACCCGGGCACATGCAAAAGGAAAACACACCGCGATTATCTACCTGCTCCACCAAATTATAATACGATGGCGGCAGATCAGGGCCGCGATGCTCACAATGGTATTGCGCCTGGTCGATGATCTCCTGCGGATGCTCAATCCTTACGCCTAAAGCAAATGGTTTAGCCTCAATTAAAATATTTTGCCGGTGCAGCATTTCAAAAATATCTCTTGCCGAATGACCGGTCGCCAGAATTACGGTATCGGCCATCATCTTATCATCTGATGTCAATTTAACGCCTTTAGTTTTGCCAAATTCAATAAGCAGGGCGATTACTTTCGTTTCAAAATGTACCTCGCCTCCGGCATTCAATATGCTTTGGGTTATGGATGTGATGATCTGCGGCAATTTATTGGTGCCGATATGCGGACGGGCGTCTATCAAAATATCTTCCGTAGCGCCATGGGCCACAAAAGTTTTCAGTACGGCATTTACATCACCGCGCTTTGTGGACCGCGTATAAAGTTTGCCGTCAGAGTACGTTCCCGCGCCGCCTTCGCCAAAGCAATAGTTGGATTCGGGGTTTACCAGGCCCTGTTTATTGATATTGGCCAAATCGCGCCTGCGTTGTTTCACCTCCTTGCCACGCTCCAAAATAATGGGCTTTAAGCCGAGTTCGATACATCTCAAAGCAGCAAATAATCCGGCAGGCCCGGCGCCAACAATAATTACAGGTTTGCCATTTTTTACATTGGGGTAGTTGACAGTAATAATTTCGGGAATATAAACTTCATCAATAAAAACCTGCACCTGCATGCGGTAAACTACCTTGCGGCCACGGGCGTCTATGGAGCGTTTATGGATTTTTACGGCTGATATTTTTTGCGGGGGTATATGTAGTGATGAAGCCGCTATTTTTTTTAAAACTGCTTCATCCTCTTGTTGTCCTGGCAGACAAACAATTTCTATTTCTTTTATCATTGGGTTGCCGGGTTTTTATCCCGGATGAGGCAAAGGTAGGAAAAAGGGTTTAAATATATTTATCAATCAAAGAAATGCCTACCATTATAAAAATAATTCCGCCGGCTAACAATCTGTAATCAAACCCCATTTGATCGGCTTTTCCTGCCATTATCTTTTTGATTTGAATTATAGTAATAAATGACCCCAAACCCAAACAGACGAATCCTCCTAAAATATACAAACCGTTCATTGTAATTAAGACTAAGATGTTAAAAACATAAAGTTAACAAAAACCCTATTCGATCAATTATTCCTCCAATCAATTCAATTTGGCTAAAGCCCCGATCTTCTTGATATATTTTACCCGTTGGCTAAAGCCGAACGGCAATGAAGCGCTTATCATCAGCTCTCCATTTATGTAATGGAATAATTAGCCGCCGACCAATGACTTAATGACCCAATGACCCAATGACCCAATGACCCAATGACTTCCACCCCACCGTCCGCCTTCGTATCACAACCGTACGAAAACGAACAGTTTCGTAGCATGCCATTTTAATTAACATATTGATAATTAATAAATTAAAATTAGGGTATCAATATTGGCATGGTTATACAAAACACAACAAGATGATAACCTCTGATAACCGTTTAGCCGCAATGTGGGAAGGCTGCCTGAAAAACGATCGCAAGCAGCAGGAGCTCCTGTATAAAACCTTAGCGCCCCGTATGCTGGCGGTTTGCATGCGCTATGCCCATGACAAAGATGAGGCCCAGGATATTTTACAGGAAGGCTTTATAAAAATGTTTAACAACGTGCATAAATATCGTGGCGAGGGTAACCTGGAAGGCTGGATACGCCGCATTATGGTACACTGCGCCATTTCGCGGTACCGCAAGCTGAAACCTCTGGTTTTGGTAGAGGATTTCGCAGAAGATAATGCCTCATTCGGTAATGGCTATAACGAACATGGGCTGGAAGCAAAAGAGCTGATGGGCATGATACAAACGCTGCCGCAAACTTACCGTTCGGTGTTTAACATGTACGCTATTGAAGGCTATTCGCACCAGGAAATTGGAAATACGCTGGGGATTACCGAATTATTATCGCGCACCAACCTTCACCGGGCACGTACTATATTGAAAGATATGGTGAATAAACTTACCGCAAATGAAATGCATTGCATGAGCCCCCTCTAAATCTCCCCCGGTAGGGGAGACTTTTAATT
The DNA here is from genome assembly GCA_036758125.1 of Mucilaginibacter sp. Classification (GTDB taxonomy): domain Bacteria; phylum Bacteroidota; class Bacteroidia; order Sphingobacteriales; family Sphingobacteriaceae; genus Mucilaginibacter. The sequence goes on along the minus strand of DAIOXE010000008.1, from coordinate 163,735 downwards.
TACATTATTGAGTAGTCTATTGGCGTGGATTAGGTTGATTAAGTTATTAAAGATAGAACGGCGATTAATTGTTCGCAGCAAAACCTTTCGGCTAAAGTCGCAAAAGCTTATTGGCAAAAACCATATAATAATTAAACTTTCATACCGTTATTTTGTCTTATGATAAAGGATTGACAAAATTTACGGTTATGAAAACGCTTAGAATTTATTGGGATTATTACTTTGCCAACCTGGATAAATTATTTTTAAAGGCTTGTGAAGCAGGGGTATATTAAGTTAGGTGAGCAGTTTATTGGGTTGATTAAGTGAGTGGTTGGATTCAAGTGAATAGTGAATTAAGTTGATTAGGAGAGTGGTTAAAAATGTCTTGACTTAATCAACCATTCACCCAATCAACTCTATCAACCATTTTTAACTCAATCAACCATTCACCTAATCAACCCAATCAACCAATTTACTCAATCACCGTTACTTTCAGCATATTTGTTTTAGCCTTTTTTGAAATGGGCACCGAAGCCGTATTTATTACCACGTCACCTCCCTGTACCAGGTTTGCTTCTTTAAGGATGGCATTTACATCACTTATAGTTTGATCGGTACTTTCCAACTTGTCGTAGTAAAAGGTTTTTACACCCCACAACAGGCTTAGTGCATTTAACAGGTGCTTGTTTGAAGTAAAAATATAAGTGCTTGCTTTAGGGCGATAGCTTGATATTTCGAAAGCGGTATAACCGGATGTTGTCATTGATACGATACCCACGGCGCTGGTGTGCTCGGCCAGGTAAACCGCCGAACCGCAAACCGCGTCGCTTAGGTAATCGGGTGAGGAGGTGTCTGTGTTTGCTTCTTTATTGGTATTAAAGGGATAGCCAAGTTCCTCCACATTGCGAACGATCTTGGCCATAGTTTCAATAACGATCACCGGAAATTCGCCAACGGATGTTTCGCCGCTCAGCATTACTGCATCAGCGCCGTCGAGCACTGAGTTGGCCACGTCATTTACCTCGGCGCGTGTGGGGCGCGGCGTGGTGATCATTGATTCAAGCATCTGGGTGGCAACAATTACCGGTTTTGAAGCTATGCGGCATTTGCGGGCTATCATTTTTTGTAAAAGTGGCACTTCTTCCAATGGCATTTCAACGCCCAGGTCGCCGCGGGCAACCATTACGCCGTCACTGGCGGCAATAATTTCATCGATATTATCAATGGCTTCCGGTTTTTCAACTTTGGCAATCACTTTGGCCGATTTCCCGCTGGCGGCAATAATCCGTTTTAGATCTATAATGTCCGCGCCGGTACGCACAAACGAAAGGCCGATCCAGTCAACATCCCATTCAAGTGCATATTGCAGGTTTTCAATGTCCTCTTCAGTTAAGCTTGGGATAGAAACTTTAGTATTTGGCAGGTTAACACCCTTGCGCGAGGTTAATATGCCGCCATGTATAATTTCGCAAACAACAGTATCATGCCTGTTTGTTTCAATAACCTTCATTTGTATCTTTCCGTCATCCAGCAAAATAATTTCGTCGGGTTGTACATCCTGCGGAAAAGTATCATAAGTGATATATATACGGTTATCGTCGCCAATACATTCATGTGTAGTGATGTTGATGCGGGTGCCATTAATTAAGTGTATCCCGCCATCTTTTACCAAACCAATGCGAATCTTTGGCCCCTGCAGGTCGGCCAATATGCCAACATTGGTTTTATATTGTTCATTTATTTCGCGGATAGTGTCGATCACTGCTTTATGATCCTGCGCTTTTCCATGCGAAAAATTAAGCCGGCAAATGTTAACGCCGGCCTTTATCATGGCAAGCAAAACATCTTTTTTTGCCGATGCTGGCCCCATTGTGGCAACAATTTTAGTTCGGTTATAGTTCAATTTCATAATTATCTGGTTAAAAAGGGCTCATTTTGGTGATAGTGTAACTATAACACTCAAAAATTTGCGCTAAAATAAGAGATTTTCGCGTGATTTTATTTTTTTAGGATCAATCTTTACCGCCGCAACAATTTCAGGCACCTTATTTAGTGAAGAAATGAGGTTATCCACTTCGTTCTCATCTATATAATTTTTTACTAATAAAAAATAATCGGCTTTTTTCATTTCGGGGATCAAATAGCCTTCCGAGCCTTTATTGGCAATAAAATAGAAGTTGGTTTTGGCGGGTTCACCATTATAATGATACCGTGAGAATAAAACAGGTGATTCGCCGGGATGAATATCGACCTGCAGATCGGGAATCTTTATAAAATTAAAGTTTAAAAACTTGTTGATAAGATAACAAATACGATAATCTTTTAAAGAAGTTGTAAGGGCGATCAAAACAAAATCGAGATCGATCTCAAACTTTAAAAATTTCCTGTTCAAAATCATTACTTTTGCGGCGGTAAAAATACAAATTGAAACTCTTGCGATAAAATTTTGTTGCAGATTATACAAAAGTTTTTAGATTTGATATTTGACGGAATTTATTTTTCTTTGCACAAAATTTTTATTAATCATTAAACTATAAGACTATGTCTGATATCGCTTCAAGAGTAAAAGCTATTATCGTAGAAAAATTAGGTGTTGACGAAAGTGAAGTAACACCCGAAGCTAGCTTCACCAATGATCTTGGTGCTGACTCGTTGGACACCGTGGAATTAATCATGGAGTTTGAAAAGGAATTTAACGTAGCAATCCCTGATGACCAGGCCGAAACTATCGGCACTGTAGGCCAGGCTGTTGCCTACCTTGAAAAAAACGTTAAATAAACTCCCTAACATTACTAAATGGAGTTTAAAAGAGTTGTAATAAGCGGGCTTGGAGCACTTACTCCGATTGGCAACAGCGTTCCTGAATATTGGGAATCGTTGATCAACGGAGTGAGTGGGGCTGCCTTAATAAAAAGTTTTGACACCGAAAAATTCAAGACTAAATTCGCATGCGAAGTAAAAAACTTTGATGCGGATGCCTTTTTAGGTAGAAAAGATGCAAGAAAGCTTGATCCTTTTGTTCAGTATGCATTGTATGCAACGGAGGAAGCGGTAAAAGATGCCGGGTTAAATTTTGATAAGCTGGATACCAGCCGGATAGGTGTTATCTGGGGATCAGGGATCGGCGGCTTAAAGACCTTTTTAGATGAGGTGGTGAATTTTGCCAAAGGCGATGGTTCCCCTCGTTTTAACCCGTTCTTTATTCCAAAGATGATCGCTGATATTGCCCCAGGGCATATATCGATCAAATATGGCTTGCGTGGCCCGAACTTTTCAACAGTTTCGGCCTGTGCATCATCAAACAATGCCCTTATAGATGCTTTTAACTATATCCGTTTAGGTAAAGCAACCATGTTTATCAGCGGCGGCTCTGAAGCGATCATAAACGAAGCAGGTATAGGCGGTTTTAACGCCATGCATGCTTTATCCACACGTAATGATGATCCTGCAACCGCATCGCGGCCATTTGATTTGGACCGGGACGGGTTTGTTGCCGGTGAAGGTTCAGGGGCCATAATTTTGGAAGAACTTGAACATGCCAGGGCGCGTGGCGCTAAAATTTATGCCGAAATGATGGGCGGCGGAATGAGTGCCGATGCCTATCACATGACGGCCCCTCACCCCGAAGGGCTTGGCGCCTCATTGGTAATGAAAGCTGCCCTCGAGGATGCCGGCATGACGCCGGCCGATATTGATTATGTGAATGTTCACGGAACATCAACACCCATCGGCGATCCGCAGGAAGTTAAAGCTATTCAAGAGGCTTTCGGCGATAGCATTTATCGTATAAATATCAGTTCAACCAAATCAATGACGGGGCATTTATTGGGCGCCGCCGGCGCAATTGAGGCTATAGCTGCTATTTTAGCTATAAAACATGACATTGTTCCGCCAACAATTAATCACTTTATTGATGATCCGGCTTTTGATCCTAAAATAAATTTTACATTTAATAAGGCCCAAAAACGGATAGTAAGAGTGGCGCAGAGCAATGGTTTTGGTTTTGGAGGCCATAATGCCTCGGTGATATTTAAAAAATACGAAGATTAATTATATTGAATGCCTATAGGTCGGTTTTATAAGCTTTACATATCTCCCAACAGAAAACACGTTAAGGTTTTAAAAAATTTACTTGGTTTTGTACCGGGCAATTTGTCGTTATACAGACTGGCGTTCCGCCATAAATCTGTCGCACAAAATGTAAAAAAAGGGGTAAAAAACAGTAATGAGCGCCTCGAGTTTTTGGGTGACGCCGTATTGGGCAGTGTGGTTGCTGAAGTTCTTTTTAAATTATATCCTTATGAGGACGAGGGTTTTTTAACCGAATTGCGTTCAAAAATAGTAAGCCGGGTAAATTTGAACCAGCTTGCCCGAAAGCTGGGCTTTGATAAACTGATAGAGTATGACAACCGAATGCTTAACTCATCAAGGCAGGGTTCATTGCTGGGCGATGCATTTGAGGCATTAATAGGCGCCATTTATCTCGACAAAGGCTATGATTTCACACGGAGTTTTTTAGTGAACCACATTATCAAATCGCATATCGACATTCATACCCTCGAGCAAACCGAAACCAATTTCAAAAGCAAATTGATCGAGTGGTGCCAGCGGCATTGTAAAGATATCGCATTCGACCTTATAAGCAACGACGAAGGGGAGAACCTTAAACTGTTTACTGTACAGGCAATTATTGACGGCGAAATTATGGGCCTGGGAAAAGAATTCAGCAAAAAAAACGCTGAAAAACTCGCTGCCGAAAAAGCCTGTGAAATGCTGGGAATCTGAATGATTTCGGATTTACGATTCCGGATTTATCTGCCATGTTCGCCGCAGAAATCTTTTGCAGAATATCGAATATCAAAATTCCACTTCGTTATTCAGTATTCGACATTCATCATTCGATATTGAATTCTATTAAGCTAGGGATACTGCTAAGGGAATAATTTGCTATTCGGAAGCTCCCCCTTTAGGGGGTTGGGGGGCTGGGGCTAAGGCCGGCCCATTCAAATGCTGCAAATCCAGGTTATCTTTGTTTTCATCGTAGTATTCATACGATCTTCTTATCTGTTTAATAAGGTCATAGTCATTCCAGCCTTTCAGGTCTTCATACGAAGGCGTATAATATTCCATGAATTTTATTGCTGTGCTATCCGGTAAGTTTGTTACCTGCTTCACTAATTTCAAGGTATATCTTCTTCTTATTTCGGCATATTCAAGTTCGTCTTTTGAATAGGCGGCAAAACGCCTGGCCTTGCCCGGATCAGATCCGAACAAATTGTATAAACCTGTTAACGGTGAAGTTAAGAACTGGAAAACCGGCAGGGATTTGCCGTTATTGAAAACACCGTCCTTTTTGTAGTCGGCCATTACATCGTTTAATTCTTGCTTTTTTGATTCCCCCTGCACATTAACTGTTGCAAGATGAATCACCGGCTGCATATATACAGGCAGATCGCTCCCATTCGTAATTACAATTTTTTGGTCGGTATAATCGGCTTTACTAAAAAGCAACGTATCGCCGATGGTCGCTTTAACAGTAAACCAACCTACTTCGTCACTCATCATCATGTCTTTGCTTCTCAGGTTGCTGATCAATACCTGCGATACCCGCTCAACACTTAACTTTTTCGAGACCACGCCATGTACAGTCAATATCTGCTGCGCTGATACCTTTAACGAAAGGCAAAAGAACAACATCCACATAAATAATATAAAATGTCCGGTGCGCATTTAAATATAACAGGGCGTAAACTTAAATATTGTATTTGACAGCAAACGGACCGCTGATTTTTAGATGATTTAGTGATTTCGTTGATTATGATTTACGAGGTTTTGTTTTCACAAAAAATATCAGCGAAATCACTAAATCATTTGAATCAGTGGTCAACAGGGCGTAAACTTAAATATTGTATTTGACAGCAAATGTAAAAAAATGTTAAAGATAAGGATCAGTGGTTAGTTAATCAGAGGTTAGCGATTGGAGATTAGTTGGAAAGTTTAATCCGGTTTTAGATAGAGTAAAGCGCTGTCAACCAATAGTGAAGCAAAAACTAATCTCTAACCCCCGATCGCTAACCTCTAATCTCCAATCTCTGATCTCTTTTCACTACATTTGCGCATGATAAAATCCATGACAGGGTATGGAATGACCAGTTTCGACTCGGAAAGCACAAAATATACGGTCGAAATAAAGTCGCTTAACAGTAAATTCCTGGAATTATCGCTCCGCCTGCCGAAATCTTTCACCGAAAAAGAGTTCCAGTTGCGTACCGAGTGCAACAAACAAATTGAGCGCGGCAAAGTAAATTTGTCTATAAATGTTGAAAAAGCCAATACTACGATAAATGCTGCGGGGATTGACAAAGAGTTGCTTAAACATTATTACGAGCAGCTAAAAGCGGTGAGTTTTGATCTTGACGAACCGGCGAATAATTTATTGGAACTTGCCCTTAGCCTGCCCGAAGTAGTAAAATATGAAGAGGAAACTGTTTCGGAGGAGGAATGGAAAATAGCTGAAAAAACATTTCAGCAGGCTTTAGCAGCATTTCAGCAATTCAGGGCAGATGAAGGTAAAGTACTTGAGCAGGATGTAAAATACCGCATCGGTATTATTTTAAAAAACCTGGAGCTTATTGAGATTGAAGAACCCAAACGTGTCCCGGTGATCAGGGAGCGGTTAAATCAATTTTTAACCGAGGCTGTAGGCAGGGAGGCTATCGACCAAAACCGTTTTGAACAGGAATTGATCTATTACATTGATAAGCTGGATATTACCGAAGAAAAGATACGCTTAAAGGCACATTGCGATTATTTTATCGAAACGTTAAAAAATGATGACGCCAATGGTAAAAAGCTGGGGTTCATTTCCCAGGAGATCGGCCGTGAAATTAATACGCTCGGCTCAAAGGCCAACGATGCCAATATGCAGAAACTGGTCGTTGGCATGAAAGAGGAGCTGGAAAAAATTAAAGAACAACTTTTAAATGTACTTTAGTCATTAAGTCATTGAGTCATTAGGTCATTTTGGGCTAATGGTAAAATGACCAAATGACTCAATGACCAAATGACCAAATGATTAATAACGGCCGACTCATCATATTTTCAGCGCCATCAGGGGCAGGTAAAACCACTATTGTTCAACACCTGCTTTCAAAAATACCCCAGCTCGAATTTTCTATTTCGGCAACTACCAGGAAACCGCGGGGTGATGAGCGAAACGGAAAAGACTACTATTTTATAAGCAAAGAAGAGTTTTTACACCGCATTGCAACAAAACAGTTTGTTGAATTTGAGGAGGTTTACACCGGAACGTTTTATGGTACCCTACGTACTGAAATTGAACGTATATGGCAAAAAGGCAAAGTGGTGATATTTGACATCGATGTGCAGGGCGGCCTCCACCTGAAGCGCAAATATGATGGACAAGCGCTGGCCATATTTGTACAGCCCCCATCATTAGAAGTACTCATCAAACGTTTAACCGGCAGGGGAACCGATACCATTGAAAAACTGAAGGAGCGCATTATAAAAGCGGAAAAAGAATTGAATTATGCCCCTCAATTTGATATTATCCTAAAAAATCACGATCTTCAAACGGCGTGCAAAGAAGCGGAGGAACTGGTCCTTAATTTTCTGGATAACTCATTAAGTTCATAGTTGATGGTTCATGGTCGTAAATCCAAAGCTCAAAGTCCATAGACTAAGGAAAATTAAAGGTTTGATAATTTGTTTCTCCAGCCAAAAATGTGCCGGCTATTGACTATGGTCCATGGACTATGGACAAAAAAGCCATGATCCATGAACTATTAACCATGAACTAAAAAATGAAGATAGGTTTACTATTCGGTTCATTTAACCCCATACACGTGGGCCATTTAATTATAGCAAATTATATGGCCAATTACACCACGCTCGATAAAGTCTGGCTGGTAGTATCGCCGCAAAACCCGCTAAAAAAATATGGCGACTTGATTAGCACCTATGACCGCCTGGAAATGGCCAAGCTGGGTACCGATAATTCCACCAAAATTGAGGTAAGCGATGTTGAATTAAAGCTGCCGCAGCCATCCTACACCATCGATACCCTAATTCATTTAACAGAAAAGTATCCGCAGCATGAATTTGCTCTTATTATGGGATCAGATAACCTGGTATCACTGCCCAAATGGAAAAATTATAAAGTGATATTGCGCGATTACCAGGTATTTGTTTACCCACGTCCAGGCTATGAAAACACCGACCTGGCAACGCATCCATCCGTAACCATCACTATGACTCCTTTAATGGAGCTTTCGGCTACATTTATCCGCCAATCCATCGCACAGAAAAAAAATGTGCAGTATTTTGTCCCCGATGTGGTTTTGGAATTTATTGATAGTAAGCATTTGTATCGGTAGTTGATTGGGTTGATTAAGTGAGTAGTTGATTAGGTTAAAATGCAGTCCAAACCTAATCAAGTCCCCAGTACCCAGTCTAACTCAATCAACCATTCACTCAATCAACCACTCACTAATCCTGCGTAATTGGCTCGTGATACTCATGACATGCTTCGGCACAAACGTTACAAGCCTCGGCGCATTGCCGGCAATGGTCATTTCGTTAGATTTCTTAGTTGAACAGCTGCCTCTATTGGAAAAGAATGAGAAAGCTACAAAAGAGAACCAGAACACGGATGATGGTGATCAAGAGAGGGTTAAAAAATTTATAAATATATACAGAGGATATGGTTATGGAAAGTTTAGTTATTGAAAGGGAAAAAGTTCAGGAGCTGCTTAATAGTGCCCCGGATAGTATAGTGATTGATGATTTTATTGATAAGATTATTATTTCTGCTAAACTTGAAAGGGCGTTAGATCAGTTGGCTAACGGACAATTTATTTCCAACAATCCCGCTTTTAAGGACGATGAATAACCCATACCTTTGCTCCCGGGAGCGAAAAAACTATCCTAAAACTGCAATTGCCTACCGATCCTCTTTGGGTGAAAAATATAGTTGAAAGCAATATTGAAGAACTTTTAACAGATCATGCCTTTTGCGAACAAAAAGCTGCCAGTAACGCTATAACCCTTATCGTTCAAAACCCCAATTTATCCGACCTGGTACAGGAAATGGCTTCACTTGTACAAGAGGAAATGGATCATTTTAGGCGCGTACATGATATAATTTTAGACCGCGGTTTTGTATTAGGCCGCGAACGCAAGGATGATTATGTAAACGAACTGCGCAAATTCATCATTATTGGCGGGGGAAGGACAGAACAATTGGTGGACCGTTTGCTTTTTTCGGCCATGATAGAGGCCCGGAGCTGTGAGCGGTTTAAGGTATTATCCGAAAATATTCATGATAGCCAATTAGCCGCTTTTTACCATGAACTGATGATCAGCGAGGCTACGCATTATTCCATGTTTATCCGCCTTTCCAGGAAATACGCAGGTGGTATAGATGTAGATAAGCGTTGGAAACAATACCTGGAGTTTGAGGCCCAGGTTGTAAAAAATTATGGAAAAACAGAAACAATACATGGATAAGTTTTCAGTCCATAGCCGATGGTCCATAGACCATAGCAAAATAACTCTAAAAAACTGTGGACTATGGACCATTGACTATGGACTTTCCTTTATCCCGACAATATTCTTCAAATAATTATCCATTAAAACCGTATCCACCTGATCGTTAATAAAACCGATATGCATATCGGGCCGGATGATAATTGATTTTTGCAGGTGAGGGTTTACTTCAAACGCGTTAAATACATCGAGGTTTTTCCCTGAAGGAGGAAGGTAAAAGAAATTTAAGACATTCGAATATTTCACCGTTATCCATCTGGCAATATTAAACAAGAATAACTCATCAAATTTTCCCAAAATTATTAGCGTAAAACCTGGTTTACTGCACCAGGTATGCAGGTCAGTTTCTTCCCGTTTTTTCTCATCATAAACCTTAAGATAAGGCAGCCTGTCGCCGGCCTTTATTTTGGAGGCATGGCTCATATGAAGATTTATGGGACTGTTCCGATAAGTTATTCCTATTTGGGATACGCGTTTAAAAAGTTCTTTCTTTATCGTTTTATTATTCCAGGCCCATTTGAGCAACCGGAACATTATCCATTTTTTGAATAAGCGGGTAAAAACGTTGTTTGACATGATGATCGTAAAAATCCTGTCGGTGGTGCCCAGCAGCTCTTGCGCAACCGGCATCCGTTCGGCGGCATAGCTATCCAAAACCGCTGGTTTTAACTGATTATTTATCACACCTGCAAGTTTCCAGGCCAGGTTATAGGCATCCTGCAGGCCGGTATTCATACCCTGCGCCCCCACCGGCGAATGTATATGCGCGGCATCGCCGGCTAAAAAACAGCGCTGCTTCCTGAATTTATCCGCCATGCGGTGATGCAGCCGGTAATCGGTAAACCAATAATTCTGTACTATTTGCAGATCAAAGCCGCAAATGTTATTCAGGTAAGGAAGTACATCGTCCAGCCGCAAATCTTTTTTTTTATCTAATATATCGGGCAGGTTGCCGATAATACGATAACGGTTTGCTTCGGGCATTGGAAAAAAACCAGCGAGGCCCGTTTTACCCAAAAATAAATTCACCATGGTATCGCCTAATTCCTTATTGCCCAGTTCAACATCCGCCAGGTAATATATGTGTCTGTAAGTATCCCCGCTAAATGGTATATTTAATTGCTGGCGTACCAGGCTATGAGCGCCGTCAGCGCCAATAACCCAATCGCAGGTAATATCCCAGGTATCCGCTCCGTTTTTTAATTGTATTTCGGCCAATGATCCCGTTTGCCTTAGCGATACCAGGGATGTATTCCAATATACAGGACAACAGTTTTGGGTTAAATAATCAAGCAGCAGTCTTTCATTTTTACTTTGCTGATAAAATTCAATAAAAGGGAAAAACGTTTGCCCTTCACCTATATTAGTTAACGGGAAGCTTGCTACATTTTTTCCATCGCGGTTAAAGGATACACCCTGTGCCTTTTTACCACCTTTTATTATCGGATCAATTAAGCCCATTTGCCGGTATATCTCAAGCGACCGCGCCTGTACCCCTAAAGCTTTTGACTCGTCCGTAGGGCCATGCTTACTATCAATAATGACCGGCTGAATCCCATACCGAAGCAATTGCGCTGCCATCATCAGCCCCGAAGGCCCTGCGCCAACAACCAATACCTTGGTATGCGTTTCATTTGTCATTTATGGTAGATCAGAAAAATTGCAGGGCGTTTGTGCAGCTCCGGGACCTTTTTTTGCCATTCAGCTACCGTTTTTGTTTGAACAAACTCATTAGCCGAGGTAAGGTCGCATGCAATGCATAACCTTGTTTTTGGGTGTGCGGTTTTTAATATTTCTTCCAGTAATGCATTATTGCGAAACGGTGTTTCAATAAATATTTGCGTTTGGTCAAGGCGTTCGGCCAGGCTTTCCAGTTCTTTTATCCGTTTAGCTCGTAAAACCTTGTCTATAGGCAGGTAACCATTAAATGTAAAACTTTGTCCGTTAAATCCCGATCCCATCAGTGCCAGCAGGATGGAACTCGGGCCCACCAATGGCGCAACTTTTATGCCCATGCGGTGCGCTTTCTCAACAATTTCTGCACCGGGATCAGCAATACCGGGGCATCCCGCTTCGCTCATTAAACCAACATCGTTGCCGGCTTGCAGGCCTTTAAAAAAATCGGCATTTCCGCTGTCCCGGTTATGTTTGCTGTAATCATGAATTACTAATTCGCTTTGCGAGGTTTTTAGGCCGGCTTCCCTCAAAAACCTGCGTGCAGTTTTTTCATTCTCCACGATAAACTCTTTGATGCTATTTATCGTATCAGTTAAATAAGGGGTAAATGACCTGGCCGCTGTGTCATCAGCAAGCGGTACGGGTATTAAATAAAGGGTTCCTAAAGGCATATTGCAAAATTGCTCTTTTTTGTTTAATTTAAGCTACTGAAAGGAATTTGAAAAAATGAAAGAACTAAGCAAAAACTGGTTTATTGAAGGATCAATTGATTTTGAGTATAAAAAGTATATCCTGCTTGATTATTTGCAGGAAATAAACCGCTATTTTGATAAAAGTAAACTATATCCAAACCTTACCGACCTGATATTCCATTTTAATAATCTATTATACTTCAAAAAAAATAAAAGCATGCTGCAGCAGGCATTCCCTCAGCGCTTAACATCGGCAGATATTGAAGCTGTAAAGCTTACCTACCAAAAAATAGTGGATGACGACAGCTCAATGAGGGAAATAGAAATGATCATTACGTATGCGCTGCAAAAAATTGATCCGGCCATACAAACCGGCAAGGAAATTTATGATTTTGTAGAGAGCCGCCTCAACATCGACCCGGTGGGCATCGTGCCCTTATTGCCCTATCATGGTTATTTTTCCCTGCGGAACGGAAAGGACAAAACACATGGGATTTATGAATACCAGATAACTATATTTGAAAACAAGGACGATAAATACCGCGGCATAAATATTCACTTTGTTGAAACTTACGAAGAGAGTATAACTAAAACTCCCGAAGCTATAAAGCTCGACCTGATAGGCCGCAACAAGTACATAGCCAACCCAGCGGTTTATTATGTGCAGAGTGATATTGCTTTCCCGCTGGAACAAACCTTGCTTCCGGTAGCTAAAAGGAGTTTGGTGAAGTATATTTCGAATGCAGCATAGGTTTTATTTTTTATTTCGGATTTCCGATTAAAGGTGTTCGAAAGACTCAAAAAAGCTATAATGCCGAATTTATTTAGGCGCCCCACAGGACATTCAGACGTGCATGGTCGGCGATTTGCTTGTAGCATGCTTGTATAGTGGCGTACCTTTCTGGTGGGATGCCGAAATAAATTCGGCATGACGTTGGCGCTTTTTATGGGTTTTAAACATTGAGGTGATTGGGTGAAGCTATAGGGGGTATGGAAATCGCCTATTTGACTCACCCCGACTTCTCCGCCCTTCGGCGGATGGTCAACCCTCCTTTGGTCTTGCAATGAGGGTTAAAAACAGAGCGGAAATTAATACTTGCCCATTTGATTATTAACCCTATATTTAAAAAATCACCCTAATTAAATTATTGAGCATGAAAACTGTTTTACTTGTTTTTTTAATGTTATTTACTTTCTGCGGGGCCTCCGTCGCGCAAACCGCTAATATGGATTCGGCTACTATTGTTAAATTTGCCAGGCACGATGCACACAGTTTCAGGTACAATAAAGCCGATAAACGGGGTGTTTTGAACAACTTTCATAATCCCAATTCAGATTATTTTAAGCCTACCAGCAAATATGCCTCACAGCCATCGCTTTTAAACGATTCGTTATACATTAAAACCTTTAAGTATTACGCTCTCAAAAGAACCCGTGGCAGGCGTACCGGCAACACCCTGCTTATTGTAGGCGGAAGCGTTGTTGTGGTATTTGCAGCATTATTGGCTGCTGCGGCATCGACGTTGTCGGGGTTGCAGTAGGGGGCCTTTGTCTGAGCTAAGATTTTTCATTTGTGTTTGTTTTTTCAATGGTGTTCAACAGGGCTTCGCCGTTTATAAGATCAACAGATTTTAGGATTGCTTTCTGCCTTTGTCGGTGTTGTCGCCAACAAAACCACCTATTATTTCATTGGCCCCTTTGGTTTCATCAGCCAAAAATTTGTTGCGTTATTAATTCGCATGTAAACAAAGACCTATTTACCGTTTGTTTTAAAAATCATTTAGTTAGTTTTCAACAAATGCAAGCTCGATATTTTTATATGCCCGCTTTTGTAATTGGAATTTAATGTTCCTGAAGATTTTCATTGGCCCTTCGGTCGCAAACATATTGACAAGCCAGGATGGAAGTGAGCCTCCCGGATCTACATGGATGGTATATTCGACTTTTATTTGATCGGTTCCTTTTGGTGTGATGACCCATTTGCCATTAGAATCAGTTACCCTTACAATGCCCTCTTTTATTGGAACAAAGCCCGCAACTGCCGGGCCAGCAATGGTCACCACTTTCGTATCCGGATTTTGAGTAACTATTAAATGGGCTACAAAATCGCGGTTCGCTGCGGGCCAGGGTAAATTTATTTCTGAATAATAATATAGCTCCGATGGTGAGATCTGTTTAACCAGCGCACACGATTTGGTGTGATACACCCACTCAGGAGCTGTATTCACATCCATTATCAGCGCAACCATTTGGGATGCTGTCGCGTGGTAATCCCCTTCCACTTTAATGGCTTTAATTTTTGAATCGGGCATCAGGCTGGTATATATTTTTATTCCCTCAGTTTCAGTCCTCAGTTTCCAATCACTTTGCCCTATTGAAGGGCTTATCTTCAATATCAAAAGAAGCGCTATAAACAATGTCTTATACATCTTATTTGAATTGGTTATTGCTTTGCCCTGATAATTATGATTATTGTGTTATCACGGTTTTCGCAATTGTTGATTGAACAATGACGAAAAGGCCCGGCCTCTTCATCATTGTAATTAATTGTTACTTAGTGTCAAATGCGTAAGCTACCCGCAGGCCAACGAAATTGACTTTGCTGTCGTCAACAGCGCTGTTGAATTTGGTTGTGGCTTCATACCGCACACCAGCATCGATATAGCTTTTGCCGCCTAACGGAAACTGAACGCCGATTTGCGGAGCATATAAAAAGGCTGCGCTATTATCAAAACCCAGGTCTGATTTGTTTAAAGAAAATGCAGCGCCGGCTTCACCTTGTATGTAGAAATTACTTACCGGGAAGAATTTTAAACCGGCTTTTACTGGAAGTAATTGAATGTTGGTAACATCTAAGCCGGTACCGTTAATATTCTTTTTACCGAAGAAGTTGTTATAACCGGCATTAACTGTCACAAATAATTGGTGCTGCACAACCGGAATGTCGGCCTGTACCGAACCGCCAAGGTTCCAATCGTACGAATCATTTAATTTTCCTGTTGGGATACCTGCATCAACGCCAACGCTTAAAATAACGCCGTTTGATGAAGTTGATTTAGTGGTAGTTGCAGATGTGGTCTGTGCTTTTGCGCCAAATGCAAATCCGGCAAAAGCTAAAAATAAAGCTGAGATCTTTAATGTACTTTTCATGTTATTATGTAGTTAAATTGTTGTGTGTGATTTGAATCACGAAACAAAATAACACCACAAAATACATTCGGCGTTTCATCCTAATGTCACGATTATTCAATCGTTTGATTAACAGGTATTTAATTTTTGACCAAATGGGTATTTTAGTCAGGAATATGTCATGAAAGGTGTTTTCTGAAAAGGAAACCGGGTTATTCTTTAATCCCGTTGCGTTCTTTCCAACTTTGGCTGAAGGATTTACTTGCTACTTTCGGCATCTCCCTGAAATGGCCCCAGGTTTTTTTGAAGAATTTTTGAAGAAAGAAATTCTTTATTTTGCCGCTGAAAAAGTCCATGGTTTTACGCTTAAGCATCCCTTTTTTCCAGGCCGTCCAGCCCCATTTTTCCTTAGTGGTTACCAGGTGCTCTTTAACAGCATCGCGGCGGTTTAGCAACAGCATTTTATGTATATCGATCTTCACGGGGCAAACTTCGCTGCATTTTCCGCAAAGGCTGGAAGCATAGCTCAGATGTTTAAACTCTTCCATGCCGCGCATGTGGGGCGTGATAATTGAGCCGATAGGGCCGCTGTAGGTCGTGTTGTAGGTATGGCCGCCTATATTTTTATATATGGGGCAGGCGTTTAAACAGGCGCCGCAACGGATGCAATATAAGCCCTGGCGCTGGTCTTTCTGAGCCAACAAGTTGGTGCGGCCATTATCGAGCAGTATCACATACATTTCTTCGGGGCCATCCGTTTCATTCGGCTGCCGCGGACCACTCAGAATAGTATTGTAAACCGTTAAGTTCTGCCCGGTGCCATGCGTCGCCAGCATAGGCCAGAATAGGTCGAGGTCGGCCATTGAAGGTATGATCTTTTCAATGCCTACAACGGCTATATGTATTTTAGGAAAAGACGTGCTTAAACGCGCGTTGCCTTCGTTCTCGCTAATAGCTATGCTGCCGGTATCGGCAATTAAAAAGTTGGCCCCGGTTATGCCAACATCGGCATGAACATATTTTTCCCGGAGCAGTTCGCGGGCCTTTTGGGTAAGCTGTTGGGGTGTGGCATCTAAGGGAGTGCCAAAGTGCCGGTTAAACAATTTTGCAATATCTTCTTTCGACAAGTGCATTGCCGGCGTAACAATATGATAAGGCTTTTGCCCTAACAATTGTACAATATATTCGCCGAGGTCGGTTTCTAATGATTCAATGTGGTGATGCTCCAAAAACTCATTGAGCCCAATCTCCTCCGTAACCATTGATTTTGATTTTACGATGGTTTTAGCTCCTGCTTTTTTCAGGATATTCAGTATCGCCCGGTTTGCTTCCTGGGCATCATTGGCCCATATCACTTTGCCGCCGTGCCTCAGAAAATTGGATTCAAATTCCGGCAGAAACTTATCCAGATTTTCCATCACTTTCCATTTGATGGCATGCCCCTTACGTTTGGCATTGTCAAGGTTAATGATCTTCGACAAACCACGATCCACCGCGGCATCATACTTACCAATATTATAATTGATAATGCGCCGATGGTCCATATCGAAGGCCTTTTCTTCGGAAGCAACTATAAATTCTTCAGCGGTGTGGCTCATTTATTTGGTCATTGGGTCATTAGTCATTAGGTCATTGATTCATTTGGTGTATGGCCATTTATAGCGATGGGTTTGAAACCCATCGCTATGCGGTTAACACGCCATTTTATTCACCCTGTTCGCATGTCTGCCTCCTTCAAATTCCGTGCTTAAAAATATCCGAACAATTTTTTTTGCGTCTTCGAGCGATATAAACCGAGCGGGTATACAAACAATATTAGCATTGTTATGACTGCGGGCCAAAGCGGCTAATTCTTCATTCCAGCAAATGGCGGCACGTATGCCCTGGTGTTTGTTGGCGGTAATCGCCACCCCGTTACCGCTGCCGCAGATCAGGATACCAAAATCAAACTCACCGCTTTCAACCGCCGAGGCTACAGGGTGCGCAAAATCAGGGTAGTCAACCGATGCGGATGAATAGGTTCCGAAATCCTTCAGTTCCGCAGCACGCAAACTGTCAGCAATTCCTTGTTTAAAGTCAAAGCCGGCATGGTCTGCTCCGATTGCTATTTTTAACCCGTTTTTCATATTTTGAATTTAAAAATCAGCTGATTTGAAAATTTGAAGATGATTGAACCGCAACTGCATTTTCAAATTCTCTCATTTTCAAATCTTCAAATTAATTCTTCATTTGCACATCCGCACATCAACCTATCGCACCATCAATTCGTCACTTTCACTTTTCTTCTTCCTGCGCTGTACAACTACGGCCACCCATATACTAAACTCGTACAATACAAACAAAGGCAGGGCAACAACCAGCATGGTAAGCGCATCGGGAGAGGGGGTTATTATCGCTGCCAATACTAAAATAATAATAGTGGCATAACGCCGCTTTTCCCGCATAAACTTAGGGGTCAGAATATCAAGGCTTGACAGGATATAAACGACAATCGGCAGTTGAAAAACTATCCCGGCAACAAGGGTCAGCATTGTTTCGGACGATATAAAAGAGTCGATGCTGAACATATTTGTTATCTTATCACTTATCGTATAATTGACAAAAAACCTGATAGATAAAGGCGTTACTACGTAATAGCCAAAAAGTACCCCAAGCATGAACAAAAAAGAACAATAAAACACAAAGCCGCTTGCAGCTTTTCGTTCCCTATCGTGCAGGGCAGGCCTTATAAAACGCCATATCTCATATAGCAGATAAGGGATGCCCAAAATAAGGCCGATCATTATTGACGAACTGAACTGCAGGTTAAACTGCCCGGCCAGGTCGGTATTAATTAATTGAAATTTTATGCTCTGGACACAAAACCCCTTAGGATCCAGGAATGGCAACAGGTTATGAAGGGCGGCGCCCATGCTGCACATCATCCGGTATGTCCAGAAATCGGTGCGCGTAGGGGCCATAATAATATTATTGAAAATAAAATCGTAAAAAGCGAAGGCAAATATGGTAAATAACAATATGGCCGCAGCCGACCTGATCAGGTGCCATCTCAAGGCTTCCAAATGCTGAAAAAATGACATTTCAGCCCCCATCATCTCTCCCTTTTCCTTTACCGCGTTAGTGAACCTGCTAAATATGCTCATTGTTAAATATAAATTTCCGGTATATAACGCCCGAAATAGTAAATACGTTTAATCCTAAACGTCTTTTATTCATTCACTGTACTCAAATGTTTCCATAAACTTAGTTGTAAAGTTACCGGCGCGGAAGTTAGGGTCCTGCAATAATTTTAAATGGAAAGGTATGGTAGTTTTTACACCCTCTATCACAAATTCGCTTAAGGCGCGTTCCATGGTGCTTAACGCTTCATCGCGCGTTTGCGCCACACAAATAACCTTAGCAATCATGGAGTCATAATTCGGCGGTATTACGTAACCGGTATAAACGTGGGTGTCAATGCGCACGCCATGCCCTCCGGGCGAATGGAAATTGGTGATCTTTCCCGGCGACGGGCGAAAATTGTTAAAGGGGTCTTCGGCATTGATCCGGCATTCCACAGCGTGCAGCATCGGCTCATAATTTTTACCCGAAATGGGGATACCTGCTGCAACTTTTATTTGCTCTTTGATGAGGTCGAAGTTGATCACCTCTTCGGTAACCGGATGCTCTACCTGTATGCGGGTGTTCATCTCCATAAAATAAAAGTTCCGGTTCTTGTCAACCAAAAACTCAACCGTTCCGGCGCCTTCATATTTTACAGCTTTTGCCCCCTTTATGGCGGCTTCACCCATTTTTTTACGCAGCTTTTCTGTCATAAAAGGCGATGGAGATTCTTCAACCAGTTTTTGGTGACGGCGTTGTATCGAGCAATCACGTTCGGAAAGGTGGCATACTTTGCCATACTGATCGCCAACAATCTGTATTTCAATGTGACGGGGGTCTTCTACGTATTTCTCAAGATACATCCCGTCGTTACCGAAAGCGGCTCCCGATTCTGCCCTGGCCGAATCCCAGGCATTTTCAAATTCTTCATCTTTCCACACAATACGCATGCCCCTGCCGCCGCCGCCGGCCGTCGCTTTTAGTATAACAGGATAACCTATTTTTTTTGCAATCTCAACGCCTTGTTTTACACTTTGCAATAAACCCTCTGAACCGGGAATAGTAGGCACGCCCGCCTTTTTCATGGTTTCTTTGGCTGAAGCTTTATCGCCCATGGCATTGATCTGGGCAGCGGTAGCACCGATAAATTTTATACCATACTCGGAGCAGATGCCCGAAAACTTCGCATTTTCAGATAAAAATCCGTAACCGGGATGAATAGCATCAGCATTAGTTAATTCAGCAGCTGAAATGATATTTGGAATGCTTAGATAAGAATCACGGCTTGCCGGCGGGCCAATACATACAGCTTCATCAGCAAAACGAACATGAAGACTATCGCGGTCGGCAGTTGAATATACAGCTACCGTTTTAATCCCCATTTCCTTACAGGTACGAATTATTCGTAGGGCAATTTCACCACGGTTAGCTATTAATATTTTTTTAAACATAGTTTACTTTTTTTGATTTCACCGATTATTGAAATTGATTTCACCGATTTTTTTGGATGATTACTCCGATAATCAACGCCCTTAAAAATCATAAAAAATCAATGTAATCTTTTTAACATCGGTGCAATCTTTTCAAAATCGGTGTAATCCTCTTACATGGGTTCCACCAAAAATAATGGCTGGTCGTACTCAACCGGCGATGCATTGTCGACCAGTATTTTTACAATACGGCCTGAGATTTCGGATTCAATTTCATTGAAAAGTTTCATTGCTTCAATAATGCAAAGCACCGTTCCAGGCTCAATTTCATCCCCCACGTTAACAAATAATGGCTTATCAGGGCTCGCCGACCTATAAAATGTCCCAATCATCGGTGATGTTATCGTCACATATTTTGATGTGTCTGTGCCAGGTTCAGCGGTAGCTGCCGGCAGGGAGGCGGCAACAGGGGCGGGCAATGTGGCGGCAGATTGCGCGGCAGGCACAGTGGCGTTTACCGTCACGGGCGCCTGATTGGTTTTTATAGTGATCTTAAAATCTTTCTGTTCTATCGAAACTTCGTTTACTCCTGATTTGGAAACAAAGCGTATAAGATCCTGAATTTGTTTAATATCCATGCTCGGGGGTTAATTGGTTTAATGTGCAAATATGCAGATAGCGGATGTGCAAATGTTTAATTATGATTAGTTAGCTATAGCAAATTAACAAAACATATTTGATAATGTTCGGATGAATTATCTGCAATTATTGATGTGCAATTTGAAAATTTGAAGATGTGTTAATTTGAAAATTAAAAATCAATCGTATTAATTTTCAAATCATCAAATTAACTCATTTTCAAATCAGTAAGCCCATTTTAAATAAATAGACCCCCATGTAAATCCTCCACCAAAGGCAGCCAATATCAAATTATCTCCTTTTTTAAATTTCTTTTCCCACTCCCACAAACATAGGGGTATTGTCCCGTTGGTGGTATTGCCGTAACGCTCAATATTAATAATTACCTTATCCGGGCTTACCCCTGTCCTGTTTGCTGTTGCGTCAATGATGCGTTTGTTGGCCTGATGAGGAACCAGCCAGGCAATATCTTCCGATTTAAGGTCATTTCGTTCCATCACTTCGGCGGCCACATCGGCCATATTGGTTACTGCAAATTTAAATACCGCCTGACCTTCCTGGTAGGCATAGTGTTCGCGGGCATCAACCGTTTCGTGAGAAGCGGGCTTTACAGAGCCACCTGCCTTTTGGTGCAGGTAGGCTACACCAGAGCCATCGCTTTTTAAAATTGAATCGATAATGCCGTTGCCTTCGTAATTGGGTTCCAGCAAAACAGCGCCGGCTGCATCTCCAAAAATTATACATGTGGCGCGGTCCTGGTAGTTAGTTATTGACGACATTTTATCGCCCCCTACCACTAAAACCTTTTTATGCTTGCCGCTTTCGATAAACTGGGAACCTGTTGCCAGGCCGAATAAAAATCCGGAACATGCCGCAGACAAATCATATCCCCAGGCGTTTTTTGCACCAATTTTATGAGCCAGTATATTTGCGGTTGCGGGGAACACAAAATCGGGTGTGGTGGTGCAAAAAATGATAAGGTCAAGTTCATCTGCGCCGATACCACGTTTTTTTAGCAAAGCTTCAACAGCGGGAACGGCCATATCTGACGTACCGAGCCCCTCGCCTTTAAGTATGTGGCGCTCTTTTATGCCCGTACGGGTGGTAATCCACTCGTCGTTGGTATCTACCATTGTTTCCAGCTCACTGTTGGTTAGTATGTAATCGGGTACATAAGCGTGAACGGCGGTAATAGCGGCATGAATTTTACTCATTTTAATATTTATATGTTTAGATGAAGTAATTTGAAAATTTGAAGATGTGCCAATTTGAAAATTAAAAACCAGTCGCATTAATTTTCAAATCTTCAAATTAACTCATTTTCAAATTAATAAGCCCATTTTAAATATATCGAGCCCCAGGTAAACCCTCCGCCAAAGGCAGCAAGTATCAAATTGTCGCCTTTTTTAAATTTATCTTCCCATTCCCACAAACATAAGGGTAATGTTCCGTTTGTTGTGTTACCATAGCGTTCAATATTTATAACAACTTTATCTTCGCTAACACCCGTACGCACAGCTGTGGCATCGATAATCCGTTTATTGGCCTGGTGGGGCACAAGCCACGCAATATCATCCGGCCCCAGGTTATTTCGTTCCATAATTTCGGCAGCAACATCGGCCATATTGGTAACCGCAAATTTAAATACGGCCCTGCCCTCCTGGTAAACATAATGTTCATGCGCATCTATAGTATCATGTGTTGCCGGTTTTACCGAACCGCCTGCCTGTTGATTAAGGAAAGGCAGGCCTGCGCCATCGCTCTTTAAAATAGAATCAATAATGCCATTGCCTTCAACATTGGGCTCTAATAAGACCGCACCGCAGCCATCCCCAAAAATAATGCAGGTCGCACGATCCCGGTAATTAATTATTGATGACATTTTATCCCCCCCGACAACCAAAACCTTTTTATGCTTGCCGCTTTCAATAAATTGAGCCCCTGTTGCCAGGCCAAATAAAAACCCGGAACACGTTGCCTGCAGATCATATCCCCAGGCATTTTTTGCGCCAATTTTATCAGCCAGTATATTTGCCGTAGCGGGAAATACAAAATCAGGGGTTGAGGTGCAAAAAATGATCAGTTCGATCTCATCTGCACCAATACCGCGTTTTTTTAACAACGATTGAACAGCCGGAACCGCAAGGTCTGATGTGCCGAGGCCATCTCCTTTCAGTATGCGCCGCTCTTTGATGCCTGTACGTGTGGTTATCCACTCGTCATTAGTATCCACCATCGTTTCAAGCTCGTGATTAGTTAGCACATAATCGGGCACATAACCATGGACAGCCGTAATAGCTGCATGAATTTTATTCATTATAATTTCTTTTACTCGAAAGCGGCTTTTACTTTATCTATAAGAGCGCTTTCAACCATGTTTTTTGATAAAAGAATCATGTTTTTAATAGCCTCGGGGCTTGATATGCCATGCCCCACAACAACCGGGGCATTTACACCAAGTATGGGGCTGCCGCCATATTGTTCATAGTTAAACAGTTCAAAAAAATCATCTTTAAATCCCTTGTTATGGGTAACCTCGTAAAATGTTTCGGCAAGCTTTAAAACCACATTACCGGTAAAGCCATCGCACACAACTACATCGGCAGTATCCTCAAAAAGGCCGCGCCCTTCAACGTTGCCGACAAAATTAAACATCGTCGTCTCTTTCATCAAGGGAAAAGCCGCCTGGCTAAGTATATTGCCCTTTCCTTCTTCCTCGCCAATATTTAATAAGGCGACACGGGGATTTTTCACATGATATACATGCTGTGAAAACAAACTGCCAAGCAGTCCAAACTGCGGTAAAAATTCAGGCTTGCAATCGGCATTGGCGCCAACATCTACCAAAATAGATAAAGTACAGTTTAATTTGGGCATAACGGCGGTTATTGCAGGACGCAAAACGCCTGGGATGGTTTTTACGCTGAACATGGCGCCAACCAGCATCGCGCCGCTGTTCCCAGCTGATGAAAAAGCATCAATTGTCCCTTCTTTAAGCAATTTAAAACCAACGGAAATACTGGCGCCGGGCTTCTGAACAACGGCTTTTGTGGGGTGTTCGTGCATGCCGATCACTTCGGTAGTATGCACGAACTCAAAATTATCGGGATTGAAGTTGTTTTCTAAAAGGATGCTTACAGCTATTTCCCTGTCGCCTATAAGCACAAGTTGCTGATCGGCCGAAAGAACCTTACAAGCCGCAATTGCCCCTAAGACCGCTGCCCCGGGAGCGAAATCGCCGCCCATAATATCTAAGCCAATCTTCATTGCAGAAAATTAAACTTAAGCTACTGCCGCTTTCTCAATAAGTAACTTGCCGTTGTAGTAAACATTACCATCAACAGTATAAGCTCTGTGCGGTAAATGCACGGCGCCGGTAGTTTTGCAGGTAGTTAGCGTAGGCAATGGGGCCTTATCGTGCGTTCTGCGCTTATCTCTTCTTGATTTGGATATTTTCCGTTTTGGATGTGGCATGATCCTGTTTTTTATTAATTATTTAAATTTTTTGAGCACATCCCACCGTGGGTCTGTTTTCTCATGTTGTTCTGTATTTGCTGCAAGTTTACTTAAATTGTCCAGCATTTCTTTGTCGCAATACGGGGTATTTCCCTCATCGCTGCATACCATTATAAAGGGCATGGCAACATTTATATATTCATAGACCAGTCCCGCTATATTGATCTCATGATCACTTTTAGTAAGGGTGATGATCTCTTCGTCAGCATCAATTGGCTCATCACTAAACTTTGCCACCTGTTGTTCCCGTATATCCACCGGCTGCGGATATTGCGCTAAACACCTGTCGCAGTTTGCATCTATTGTTCCATTGATCTCAAAATTCAGAATGAGCATGGTTTCCTGCTTTTCCAATTCAACTTTGCACACCAGGTTTGCTTTTTTTACCAGTGAGTATTCAAATTCGTCGAAAAAAGCATCAGTGATAATGAACTCAAACTGGTGCTTTCCCAGTTTAAGGCCGGTAAAGGGAATCGAATAATTTCTAAGCGATTTCAATGAGCAACAATTAGCCCGCAAATGTAAGGATAAATATGATATTTGAAAAGGGTTTTTTTAAATAGCGCGCTTGCCTAAAAAGGCCCTTTATCCCACAGGGATACAAAATAATTTTTGCGCCGCCTATTAAAACTTTAAATTAGTTTTATATTTGATAATCAGTAACTTCGAAAAGTTAGATAAAAATATTGTATCCGGTCAAGTGGATGTCTTGTGCTGATGTGGGTTTTTTATTTAAATCTTTTAATCCTAAAACCTAATCATGTATGCTTAAAGCCATAATTATCGACGATGAATTCCAAAGCAGGAGTTTTCTGATTAATTTGTTGCAACAACATTTTCCCGAGATCATTTTGGCGGGGCAGGCCTCCACTGTTGAAGAAGGGTTAAGAGGAATAAAAGAACAACATCCTAACATTGTTTTCCTGGATATACAAATGAAAGGTGAAACAGGATTTGACCTGTTAACCCGTTTACCTGAAATCAATTTTGCACTCATTTTTACAACTGCATTTGATAAATATGCAATTAAAGCTTTTCGTTTTAATGCGATTGATTATTTGTTGAAACCAATAGTGACAGATGAATTAATAGAAGCCGTAAATAAAGTAAAACAAAGGACGGTCCCATCTCAATCTATTTCCAAGGGACAGGTAGAACAATTGTACCGCGACATAAAAAACCCGAAGAAAAATCATGATAAAATTGCGATACCCACTGCTGAAGGTTTTATAGTTATCCCTGTAGATGAAATTATTTACTGCCATGCAGACAGCAACTACACGGAATTTTATCTTACCGATAAAAAATGTATTTTATCCAGTTATACCTTAAAGCAGTATGATGAGATATTGACCCCGCAATCCTTTTTCCGGGCGCATCGTTCGTACCTTATAAATTTAGCGCATGTTAAAATGTACAGAAAGGGCGAAGGAGGTGAGATCGTGATGAGTAACGGGCATGAAATAGAACTATCACGAACGCATAAGGATGAATTTTTACACCTTTTAAATGTAAGATAGTGAAAGCGTTGCTTCTTCATATCCGCGCCACCATGTGGTTTTTGGTATTGGCGCTAATCACGCTTCCATGTCTGCTTTATGCGCAGCAATTCGGGTCAAAACTATACAATGTGAATGATGGATTGCCATCAACAGAGCTGTACCAGCCATACCAGGATAAGTACGGATATTTATGGATAGCAACATCTTTCGGGTTTAGTCGCTTTGATGGAAGACAATTTGTAAATTATAGTTTCGCTGATGGTTTAACATCATTAAAAGCCACCAAAGTTTTTCAGGACAGCAAGGAGCGGCTATGGGTTGGCACAGCTGCCGGAATGTCCCAATTTATAAATAACAGGTTTACAACGTATCCCACAAATGATAGTCTTAGCAATACTTATGTTTTCAATTTTATAGAAACTAAAAATAAACGCACATGGGCTCTTACAGATAAAGGTGTATATGAATTTGCCGGGAAATCGTGGAAAAAAATATTGCTTTATCCGGGTTTTAAAAATCACCCATGCAGAAACATTGCAGAAATAGACGGACAATTATATGTTTGCTATCCCACGGATATTGTTTGCAGAACTAAAAATGGAAACTGGCTGCATATTGCCTCTCAGCACGATTACCATTCTATTTTTAATGTTTTGTCGGTACAAAATAAACACATCTGGGTAAGTACGCGCACAAATATATATGAAATCCGAAATCATCATTTGTTGCCTTTGTACAAACAAAGTATAAAAACCGAAAGCTATTTTTCTTATTTAGTAGATTCAAAAATGCGCCTCTGGCTTGCTGGGGAAAATTTATTGAAAATATCTAAGCCAGGTGATTGGCAACATTTCTCAGATTCAATTTATGACAACGATTATCATTTTTTTATCAATGAAGACTCGAGCCACAATGTTTGGATTGGCACAACTGCGGGTTTACAAAAAATAAAAGATATTAATTTTAAGATTATAGATAAAAATAATACCGCGCCGCTGGATGGAATATATAATATAATTTCTCTTCCGGATAACCGGTTACTACTTTCATCAGGTACAAAGACCGGTTTGCAGGTTTATGCAAATAATAAATTTAAGCAAATAATGCCGCCGCGATCGCCAGGTAATGAAAATTATTACAGAGATCCCGTTGACGCTTACACTTTTGACAACAAGAATACCCTTTGGCTGCTTACTCGTTTTAGGAAGCTTTTGCGCTTTAATGGTGAAACGCTTGAAGATTTTTCCGGCAAATTACACCTTAAAACAACAGAACATCTTTATGACATGAAGTATGTAAAAAGCAGGCAGCAACTTTTTATTTGTGCCGATTCCACTTTGTTATATTACAATTCTTCAAGATTTATAGCCTTTATTCCTAAAAATACTGGCAACCCCATAATTAAACCTACCCGACTGTATGAAGTCAAAAATGGTTCTTTGTTATTATATATCGACGGGCTTGGGGTGTATTGTATAGATGCGGCAAATGATCTTATTTCACTTATTAAAGAGACTGGTTTTGATGGTAGCAAGAAAGGAATTGAATTGCGTGTTCTTTTTTATGAAGGCCCCGATGATAGTTTTTGGTTAGCTGTTCCTGGTTTGGGTTTATATGAATACGGTTTTAGAAAAAATAAACTGCCATTTTTGAAAAATCATATCACCACCAGGGATGGATTACAAAGCAATAATATTCTTAGTTTAACAAGTGACAGACAAAATAGGCTTTGGGTTGCAACGAATACGGGGTTGGATATCTTACAAGAAAACAAAGCTGGCAATTGGGAAGTATTTAATTACGCCAAGGCTGAGGACCTTACTATCAATGTAAGCGACTTTGGAAAACTTGTATGCGATACTGGCGGAAATATATGGCTCTCGTCACCAAATAAAATTATAAAATTTATCACAGCCAATATCAGGCTTCATAAAGAAACGCCGCGCATTATTATTGAGAAGGTATCCCTCGCTTTTAAAGAAACTGATTGGAGCAAATTGACAGATTCCCTGTATAGTTATTTCCAACTACCATATAACCCCGTGTTGAATTATAACCAGAACTCGCTCGGCATTTTTTTTAATGCAATTGATCTTTCTGTTTCAAATTCCAATCCTGAATATTCTTATAAGTTATTACCGCTGGATACTTCATGGAGCATTCCTTCGAAGACAAAATCGGTATCATTTGCTCAATTGCCTGCCGGGGCTTATAAATTCATCGTGAGAGCAAAGGACATGGCTTCGGGCTGGAGCAAGCCTGCAATATTCGGGTTTACAATTACCCCGCCTTTCTGGGGCAGGTGGTGGTTTCGCTTAACAATTATCATGTTTGCTGCCTTAATTATTATTAGCATTTTCAGAGCAAGGGTAAGAAAAATAAGAAGGGATGCCTTTATAGAAAATCAGCTGAAGGAGCTCGAGATGAAAGCTCTGAGAGCCCAAATGAACCCGCATTTTATTTATAATGCGCTCAACTCGATCCAGGCATTAGTGGCAAGTGATAAAAAAGAGGAAGGCATACATTATATTGGTTCATTTTCAAGGTTGCTGAGGCAGGTGCTTGATAATTCGGAAAATAACGTAATAAGTTTGGATAAAGAATTGGAAACGATCGGCTTTTATATTCAGCTTGAGGCGCTCAGGCTGGATATGCAATTACACTACCAAAAAGTTATTCCCGAAAACGTAGTCCCGGAATTTGAAAAAATACCCCCGCTTATTTTACAGCCGTTTGTCGAAAATGCATTATGGCACGGCTTAAGCCAGAAGGACGGCGAAAAGGAGATAAGAATTACGGTCAGCCTAAATACCGCGTGGTTAGTTTGCGATATAACTGATAATGGCATTGGCCGGAAAAAAGCGGAAGAATTGAAAAATAATTCTGCGGCGATACATCGATCAAAAGGCATCGATATAACCCGGAAAAGATTAATTGATTTTAATGAGGACGAATTAGTTTCCCCGATAGAATTTTTTGACCTGTATGATGATAAAAAAAAACCCGCCGGTACGCGGGTAACCGTGCGCGTAAAGAGAAAATTTAATTCCATTTCTGTTTGATTCACTAAATCAAACCCCCACTTTGAACCATTTATTCCGCAGGTCACTAAATAGCACTTTGTAACTGCTTTCTCCAACTGTACATTTAATTATGGATTTCCTTCTGGCTGTATTGATGTTGCTTGTTGCAATATTGCTTGGCCTTTTTTGGGAGGAAATCGTAAACCGCCTGTTTCACAAAAAAAATAAAGACAAAAAATAGTCGTGATAGTGACAGATAAAAAGTTCAATGGCCTTGTATTGTCTTGTTGCAAATCAAGATGGTAGTTTTTTTTTATTATTAAATTGAATTTATTACATCAACGTCTAAAAAACAAACGTCATGGATACACAATCAATCTTAGGTTCGGTAACACTCGGCAAGGATACTACCGGAAATTTTAAGCAAAGCATCTACGGGTTAGCCGTGCGCGCAACTACTGATGGGAAATTTATCGCCCGTCATAAAAACAAGTACATGGATGTAACAACAGGTACGATCGATGGAACTGATAACCTTGTATACCGGCTTCCCGTGAAAATGCCCAAACCTGGCGACATTATTATCCGGTCGGACGATCCATTCTCTGTTTTGTTTGTTGAAAAAATAGATGATACAGGAAATGTAACCGGATTTGATCCCTCCACAGAGGACATCGTTGAATATCGCCCTGTAACAAATATGTTCAATCTTAATTTCTTCATAAAAGTTGTTGGCCCTGATAATTTATTGGGGGGAAAGAATTCGGATGACCTTTTACCGCTTATGCTTTTGAGTGGTCAGGGTGCGGCCGGAAATTCTAATGATTCATTGTCTACTTTATTACTCATGAAGAGTTTTGGGAAAGAAAGGTTGGACGATGATGATTCGATGCTCCCATTTTTGTTATTAAGCAGCCAAAAAAACGCAGGCATTGATCCTCTTGCCCTTATGCTTGCATTAAAAGGAAGCAAACATTTTGATTTCTTTGAAGATACGCATGAAGAAAATCCGGTTGCTGTAAGAAGACATACCTCCAAAAATGAGTAATCAATTTCCGATAACCTAAGCAAAATACACAAACTACACCAGGATTAAAGCAACCAAAATTAAAGATGACATATCATGGAAGAACTTTTTAGATTCTCTGTCATTCGCGCAGCCGACAGGCACAATGCACAAACCGTATCATTGGAAAGAACAGCTGCTCCCACTCCCCAACAGGATTCACAGGCTCCTATCAAAGCCTATCGTACATTCATTTCAAATACACGGAGCTTCCAGGACCAATTGCGGGAGCAGGTTCAAAGTCTTACAAGTGATAAAAATAGCTCCCCCGATGAAATTTGGAAACAGCTTGAACCAATCGCAATTGATTTCTTAATCAGCCAGGCCAATATAATTTTCGCTAATAGCCTTTGGACAAGTCTGCAGGATTTTCTGAACAATTTAAATAACTTAGTTTTAAATGGAACCGGAGACGCTAAGACCACCAGTGCTATTTCCAGTCTTTTCGACAAGCAGGGAGCTCAAAAAAACAGTGATACTTTTACCTCATACCTGTATGATCTTGGCGATCTTTTTATAGCGCTATTAATTATCCGTCGGGGTGGCCCCAATAATTTAGATAGCATAATACGTTCGCAAAGCCCGCCTCTTTGGGATCTTACTGAACTATTAAGCGATAAGCCAACTCTACAGGAAATTAGTGATCGCATTAATGCCATTGCTCTCATCCAGGCGGGGTATGCCGCGCTGTCGCCACCGGCTACTGCCAAGACTGCTGCGGATATCCAATCTGCAATTCAAACGGCTTTTCAAAAAGCAATAAACAAAACTTTGATATTACCCCGGGGCATTTTCGCACCATTTCAAAAACCTATACATGGGATAGGGTTACGCGAATTTCACGTAGTTAAACAACATATACGAGGATATGAGTTGGATGAAATAGCGAAAATCGAAAACATTCTCAAAGGAGAGTCGCGTGACCATTCCACCAAACACACGCTTACAAACGAAACAACAACTTTCAGCCAAACTGTTTCGACGACTGAAAGCACTAAGGAATTAGACAGTACTGACCATACAAATATCCAAAACGAAACGCAGGACCAGGTAAAGGAGGATACGAAAGTAGATGCAGGCGTACATGCATCCTATGATGGAGGTTCTTATAAAATTCAAGCCGACCTGACCGTAGCTTATGACAAGTCTTCGGATAGCACAAAGAAATTCGCATCCGATGTATCCAAGGATGTAACACAAAAAGCAACAACAAAGGTTACTCAACAAGTTACCCAAAGTCAGACTGTCCAGATAACCGAAACATTTGAGGAGGATGAAGATCATACCTTCGATAATAGAAACGGTACCGCTCACATAAGTGGTGTATATCAGTGGATCAACAAGGTTTACCTTGCCCAAACCTTCAACCTGGGACGGCACCTGGTGTTTGACATGATGGTACCTGAACCGGCCGCAAATCTGCTTGCTTTAGCAACCATCCGCCCGGCTAACCAAACGATTCCAGTTCAACCTGACCCGCTTGAAGCCGATGAGAGTACCGGATTACCTGCTAATCCGGTGCCGACTGCTGGCACCAACCCGCTAAGGCCAGAACACTTGAAAGATCCAACTGTAGCAAATAAGTGGATTGCGAAGTACCAGGTTACCGGGGTTGATCCGCAGCCGGCCTCACAACTTACTTTCCCAAAATCTTATGCGCTTTCAGCCGGTTCGGCACCAGCAAATATAGTATCCAATGACACCATACAACTTGACGACGGCTATTGTGCCGCCACCGCAGATGTTATCGTGGCATGGGAATACAGGGCGCCTGAACACGGCACTTACCCGCCGATTCTTAATATACAGGTTGGCACCAAGAATCTGCAGTACACCGATAAGACGTCTAAAAGTAATTATCAAGATGGCAGCCCGAATCTTCAGTTAAATAGCGAGCAAAAATCGGTTGGCGTAACAATCACATCTAATTTTATAAACCAGGCATCGGTCGAAATCGAGATTACCTGTTTTATCACCCCCGAACTATTAGCCGGATGGCAACTTAAAACCTACGAAAAAATCATCGCTGCGTGGCAAACGCTGCAATCGGACTATAAGTCAAAGACTGCTGCCCTACAATTACAGGCGACAACGGTTGGCCCCCTGGGTGCGGCAGATCCTGACGCAAACAGGTTAACCGAACGAGTTGAATTGAAGCGTAACTGCATCGCAATTATTGATCATAATAACACCACAGTTAGCGGTGTGAACTATGGCTCTGGCGCATCTGTCCAGGAATTTCCTCAAGAACTGCCCCTGCCTGGGCCGCCAGGTGCTGCGCCTGATCCAACGCTTCCACAATTACCGGAACCTGATTTAGATATCAACCCGCAGGTTGGTCCGAGGGTGCGGTGGTTTGAACAAGCTTTTGAGTGGGAAAACATGGCGTATATATTCTATCCGTATTACTGGGGTCGCCGATCCACGTGGCTTGAGGGCCTGAACCTGAAAAATGATGACCCGTTGTTTCTCAATTTTCTGCAGGCCGGCTATGCGCGCGTGGTGGTTCCCGTTCGCCTGGGATTTGAAAAGGCAGTTCATTTTTACCTGCACACGGGTTTACCCTGGCTCGGCGGCGGCCTGCCTTCAATTGGCGACAAGACACAAAATCCGCTCTACCTAGACATTGCCGAGGAAATAAAAGCGATAACAGGAGGCGGTGAACCTAATGAAACAGAAACACCTATTGGTGATCCATGGGATATAAAGCTACCTACTACGCTTATTAAATTGCGTAAGGACGACCTGGTACCTTCATGGAACCGTATAGGGGCGAATTTGAAACCAGACACAGTTAATTATCCCTCCGATCCGCCGGTGGGAGACTGGACCTGGAGTGAGGAGGAAAAGCCCAAAATTCTTCCGTATACGACTTCATAGTTTAAATAGATAAATCCTAACTATGTCAATATAAATTGTACTCTTTTAATACCCTATTCGAATAATCGATATTTATATGTCAGATAGTCAAGGGCAATCGCTCGAAGATAAATGGAACGAAGTTCTTAAAGGAGGAAGAATAAAATCCGGAAATAGCGTTTCGTACTTAATAGATGGATGGGCAACATTCGAATCCATGTACCAGGCAATCCTAACAACCTTAACTGGATCCACCGAAAAATATTACATTTATTTCTTTGGATGGTGGCTGGATTATAATTTTTTATTAAATACACCAGTAAACCAAACAGATAAACCTGACCCGGATTCATCTTTTTATAATTTGCTAAAAAGGGCAGTAAATCAAAAAGTTGAAGTGCGCATTATGCTGTGGGATAATCCGTTACATAAAGGAATTCCCGTTGTTTATCCTGCAGGAGTTGAATGGCAGGTCAAGCATATAAATAATCTTGGTTCCATTATAAAAAAGAACAATGATTCCGTTGCAGCTGTTGCTGATGGAGATAATATTAAATTCAAACGGACTTTGCAATCCCATCATCAGAAATTACTTGTTGTAAACGGCAATGAAGGATTAGTGGGATTTTGTGGAGGGTTAGATATAGCTGAAGACCGCGTAAAAACTATAGCTTCTCATAAAGGCTCCCCATACCATGATGTGCACTGCCGCATTAAAGGCGATTCGGTTACGGATTTGATTGACGTTTTTAGGCAACGATGGAATGCATCTTCGAGGGTTGCCCAGCTTGATGAAACCAAACGAAGCTTGCGGGCTCCCGAAAAACCTTTGTCTGAAGGTGCAAGAGAGGGCAACCAGAATGTTTGTGTATTGCGAACATTTTTATCGAGGCAAAATCTTTGTGTCAAGGAAGCCTCAATTGGGCCGGCAATTTTAAATGCAATTCGCGCAGCAAAAAACTCCATCTATATTGAAGACCAATACATGATCAACGCTTGCGCTCTTGGCGCACCTGGAGCAGATAAAGATCCTACCTCTGCTTCCGTGGCCAAAGCATTAGGAGAACAACTCAAGAAGTTAGAGCATATTACAATTCTTATCCCTCATTCCGCGATCTCCGATTTGCCAGGAGTTTGGCAAGCTCGCTTGGACTTTGTAAACAAGATTTTTGAGAACAGCAGCGTTGGTGCTGAAGAGAAAACGAGATATAGTAGGGCTTTTTCCCAAGAGCCCAGCTTACCACTGAAACCTCCTTTTCCTAAGCTGCGAATCTTTTTCAAATACGAACCGCCGAATGGATATCCTCCGTTATTTAAGAAAGTTTATCAGCCAGAAGACTTTGGACCAAAATCTTATGTTCATGCTAAAGTATGGGTTTTTGATGATGAACTTGCAATTATTGGATCAGCGAATTGTAATCAGCGGGGTTGGAATTTCGACAGTGAGGTAGCGGCTGCTATTTATGACCATGAGCCAGACCCAAGTTATAAAATTCCCTCATTTGCTCAGAAATTACGTGTCAAACTCTGGGCTGAACACTTACACTTTTCTATCAATTCAGCCAAAGATCAGGAAACACAGATTGCAAATGGAATACAAGAAAAAGGTAACTGTTGGTTCACGCAAGATGCGCGTCAATATGTTCGCCTTTACAATCCTGTAGAGACCAAGGATCCTCCCTTGTCTGGCAATGCCGTGAGTAATAAAGAAGCAAATCCTGCTCAAGCTCCAGACATTTTTGAATTAATAGGCGATCCCAATCTTTTAACACTTTTAAAAATTCCGAAATGCTCTATTAATAAATAAGTTTATTTTTTAACTCTTTGATCTTCCTCGTCCATCGCGAGCATCCATCGCGGACCAAAAGCGCAAAGCTCTCATGCTCAGTTTACAGTTTTTTTGATCAATAAATACAAAAATGCTGATTACTAAGCACTTACAGTGTTTGTAACATTGTAACAAATCTAAACATTTGATTATGAGGCATTCAACTATGTTCACGCAGTGTTCATTTCAAATGAACCTGAACGCTAAAAACTTCGTAAGTCTTTCACGTCCTTCAAACACTAATAATCCCAGTCTTAACAGCGAAGATAACCAACCCTACCAGGTTCTTTGACTTGGTTTTTTCGAATAAACGCGCTCGGTAGCCTTCAACTGTACGTACGCTCAGGAATATTTTGTCGGCTATTTCCTGGTTCGAGTATTCCTGGCAAACAAGTTTTAATACTTCTATCTCGCGCTCATTAAAATCTGCCAGCGATAATGCGGTATTTCCAGTATGGGTATTTCCTGCTAACTGTTTAATAAGCGTTACGGAAAGATGCTCATTAAAATAATAATCTTTATAATAAACGGTTGATATGGCTTCGATGATCTCCTCGGGTTCGGCATTTTTTAACAAATAGCCCGATGCGCCGGCTTTCATCATATCCATAATATATTTATCCTCGTTAAACATGGAAAGCGCCAGGACTTTAATCTGATTATAATGCTGTTTAACATAGGCTGTGGTTTGTATGCCGTCAAGTTCGGGCATTTTAATATCCATTAATATCACATCAGGAGTAACGGAGGTTAACATGGCGATAAGTTGTTTGCCGTTTGATGCCTCTAATACCAGATCAAAATCATCACAATCTTCGAGCGTGGCTTTTAACCCGTTCCTGAATATTTTATGATCATCTGCAATGGCTAACTTTATTTTTTCCATCTGTTTAACGGTTTATTAAGAAGTGAGATTTGAGATATGAGTATTGAGATAAAATTACCGATTAGATATGAGATATGCTTGCTCTGTCTCATATCTCACATCTTTACCTGTATGATACTTATTAGATGTGAGATATGAGTATTGAGATAAAATTACCGATTAGATTTGAGATATGAGATATGCTTGCTCTGTCTCATATCTCACATCTTCACTCTAATAATAGTAATAGTACCGCTTTGCGGTTTGGTATAAATATTAATTTCCCCATTGATGAGCTGTACCCGGCTCTCCAGGTTTTTTAAACCGAACCCATGTTTAACCTCACCTATATTAAACCCTTTGCCATTATCCTTAAATTCCATGGTTAGCAAGCCCGGTTCGTTAGTAAGCGTCAAATGGATAACCGTTGCCCCCGAATGTTTGATAGCATTGCTGAATAATTCCTGGGCAATACGGTAAAAGGCCAGCTCGAATTCGGGCTTAAACCTCGTCCCGTCCAATTTTTTTTTCAGCTCTACTTTAACACCGGTAGTTTGTTCTATTTTAATGCACAATCCTTCCAGCGCTTCCAGCAAACCGTAATCCGTAAGCACCGGCGGCAAAACGTTATGGATAATATTACGTATTTCCCCAATGCACTCATCGGCCAGTTTACGCGTGTCAGCTAATAGAGGCTGCGCGCTTTCGTTAACAGCGCTTTTGTTCAACCGGTGAAGGTTGAGTTTTATGGCTGATAGCACCTGGCCCACGCTATCATGCAGGTCTTCAGCAAGCCGCTTACGTTCGTTTTCCTGGGTTTCAAAAACTGCATTGAGCAGATCGGTTTGCTTATCATCGTGCAGTTTCCGCAAATCCACCTGGTTTTTTATCATTTTCCGCTGATAAATGATCACAAAAAAGAACAAAAAAACAATGAGTATAACAATTACAAGTGTTCCGGTAATCAGTACCGGGATCAGGTTGTCTTCTGGGGTTTGCAAAGTAGTCCTACTGTATATAATACGTTAGCGAAAATGTTTGTAATATAGTTAATAATTGAATAGCTTTCCTTATGGGCTATTGCGATGCGTTTAAAAAGCATAAAGAAAAATATGGTAATTGAAAAATAAAACAATACGCCGGCATTTATCCAAAATAAGCCCTGCTTTTCAATGTGTATAAACTCCTGCCTGCTTAAAAGCTGGTAAAAATATGCCAATGAAAAGCAGATAAGCATTAAACTTAAAACCGTATCGGATAAAGAAGGGAATTCCCAAATGCCGCCAACAAAAATGTTGATTATTTCAACAAGGAATACTATTGCCGTTAATGCAATAATTATTTTTTTGAATACCGGATTAAAAAATGCCCGGAAATAGATTGCGCCAAAAAGCAGGGTAGATATCAATATGTAAAGATGCGCGACAGGGTAATTGTTAGCTACCTGGATAAACTGCGTTAATAGCTGTATTAAGTCGGACAAAGCCGACACCAGGAAATAAAGGGCGGCTATTTTTAATGTTTTATCGAGGTATCGATAGTTATACCACGCCGCAATAACCGGGAAAAACCCCGATAGAATACTACAAATAGACAAGGCGTAAGCCGTTGACATAAGGTTATTAATTTAATGTTCTTACTATACCCCGGTTAAGGTATTTGTAGGGCAACCCGGCGAACCCGGGCATGGAGCAGACAGATCGCCGATAGTGGTTGACGTACTATCTGTAGTAGCCACTAGCGGCTCAGCGGCTGTCATTCGTTCAGGTACTGCCTCGTGCTCCTTTCCACCAATCTGGTCAGCGCCATCAGCCATAACACCCACAATGATAAGATGTTTATGACCATCTATATTCCCAACCACTTTCAATATAAAATTACTTACCGATACCACACAGCGCTGCCATCTGTTAAGCGGTTTATCATGGGCATAGTAAAAACGAATACCCAGGCAGTTTTTTTGAGCGAGGATCTTTTCCAATATTTCTTTTCCAAAAAATTGAGAAATAGTTTCACCGGGATGTTTATCCCTGTAGTTTTTTGTCCAGCTGGCGGCAAGGTTAAGTTCAATCGGGCCACCTTCTTTGCCTGTGATCAGTGTTTCGCGGTGCGTTTCCATTGTTTAATTAATATAGGTCTGAAAAATAGTTTCCATAAAACTAAGATTATTTAGTCAGTATTTCAAAGGATGGATACAGTCCGTTAGAAATGCTCCGTTTTCAAAGATTGCACAATTTCCTGATTGTCAACGAACAAAGGCACATTCTAAGGTTTAGCTGTTAAAAAACTCGCGTAGTTTTACGCATCAAAAACCGTGTTGGTACGGTCTGCTTAAATTAGTTGATTGGGTTAGATTGGGTTGATTAAGTGAGTGGTTGTTTGTTTGAAACGTTTTAATAACCACTCACCTAATCAACTTAATCAACCGTTCACTTACCTTACCAACCACTCACCTAATCAACTCAATCAACAACTCCCTTAAATTAAATAACCATTCACTTAATCAACCACTCACTAATACTCACTTCCCCGCCAGCGGCGGCAAATAATACACCGCTTGGTTTCTTCTTAAAAACCTCCGCAGGTTGTTCCTGATCATCGAGACAAACTCGTAATCGCTCATAGTTTTGGTGGTATAGTACCCCGGCCGGTACCTCGACATGAAGGCGGTTAGCCCTTCGTCTTTTAAACCGGTGATATGGCCAACAAAGATGCGGTTAAAGCGATAATCGATCACATTTTGTTCATAGTCGTTTTGTATGATCTGCCGCAAACGGCTTGCGTTGCGCCCTTCGCGGCTAATTGCATTATAAAGCGCATCAATACTTAAACCCGCGCCGCCGCCCGAAGGGTTTGTCAGAAAATCGCCGTACGCCAACGAGCCGTACACTTTATTGTAATCGCGCTTTGTGGCCTCCAGCCGCTCTTCGGGCGTTCGAAGGGAATCATGAACTGTAACTTCTTTTAGCTGAATGGCTAACCGGGCCATATAAATTGCCAATGGGCTGTTATTTTGAACCTTAACGGTATCGGGATGATAAGCCTGCTTCGTAAAAACGAGTTGGTCCCCTTCTTTTGCTTTGATGGTGAACTCGCCTTTCAGATTATTAAATACGGCTATGCCGGTGGTAATATTATGGACATTTACACTGGCGATCCTATCCTTGCTGTCCTTGTCGAACACGATCCCGGCAACTGTCTTTTCCTGCGAAAAGCACTTCAGCGCCATTAAAAAAAAACATATTACCAGCCTCGTCCTCATTACAAATATAAAACTAACCTAATGGCTGTTTTAAAGCATATAAATTAACAATATTTAACATCGCTATTTAGCTACAACAAGTTTCTGGCCAATTTTTATGTTGGTGTCGGCCAAATTGTTCAATGTTTTCAAGTCATCAATAGCTAAGCCAAAACGTTTCGAAATGTTATATAGTGTATCGCCTTGCTTTACGGTGTAGGTTTTTCCGGCGGAAGTGTTTTGAATGCTTGTGTCTTTTGGAGAAATTATGCTGTCGGGATCTTTCTTTGTGAGCAATGTATCGGGCATTTTATTATTTTGACTTTCGGCGCCGCCCGGGGTGTCGTACTGATCAAGGTTATATTTTTGGATAATGCCTATTAAAATCGAGGGGTAGTTAGGGTTTGTAGCATAGCCTGCTTTTTTTAAGCCGTTAGCCCATCCCTTATAATCGGTTATATCAAGGTAGAACAGATTGATATAGTTTTTCCTGTTTTTTAGGAACAGCGAGTGATCGCGGAACGAATCCTCAGCCCTATCGTAAACCCTGAAGCAGTCGTTGGGGCTATCATCGTCTTTATAATAGCATTTCCCTTGCCATTCGGGGGTGCATTTAATCCCAAAATGGTTATTGGCGATCCTGGCAAGCGTGCCGTTTCCGCTGCCCGATTCAAAAAGGCCCTGTGCCAGCGTAATACTGGCGGGTACGCCATATAAATTCATTTCCTGTATGGCGATTGCCTTGTAACGTTCGATATATTGAACAGAAGTAAGCGGAGTATACGTTGCTATTGACGCACTGTTGGCTTTTTGGACGGACTGATTGTTCTGCCTTGCCTGCCTGTTAGAGATAAGCGCTTTGTGTACCGAGCACGAAGTAAAAAATGCAAAGGCGATGTATAAGTAAACTGTTCTCATTAGTTGATTGAGTTGATTAGGTTGACTAAGTGAATAGTTGACAACTGGAAACTCTTGGGCCGGATAGTTTATATGTTATCTACGATTAAATTAACTTAATCAACCACTCACTCAATCAACTTAATTAACCTTATTCTGTGCCACCTGGGCTTGCTCCGTAGGGCTTTCGTCAAACATGTATAGTTGGTATTTATTTATAATATCCAATACACGTTTGGACCAATTACGGTCGTGCGCGTAGCCATTTTTTTGAATACCATGCGCCCACCCTGTATAGTCAAAATGGGTAAACTGCGTTGATAAGCCGATAAATTCGCTGCGTTCGGTCATTATGCGGGCAAAATCCTGGAAAGAATCAAATACCGATCCGTAGCGTTTATAGGCGGTGTGCACTTTCTTTCTATTTTTATAATAAACTGTGCCACTGTTGCCTTTTACACCAAACTGGTTGTTTAAATGCTGCGCAAGAGTACTATTGCCGCAGCCCGATTCGTGCATAGCAACACCTAAAACAATGCTTGCGGGCACGCCGGTTTCGTGCATAATGCGAATGGCGTCTTCCTTAAATTGTTCGATATATGATCTTGGGGTATTTTTTTGTGCTGAAGCCAGCAAGCATGAGGTCAGCAAAAGGGTAATCAGTAAGAATTTCTTCATAATTTATTTTTTTCTGATGATCAGCAGGCCGTCCCGAACGGGAAGAATTAGTTTTTCAACCCTTGTGTCGGCAGCTATCTGGTCATTTAGTTTGCGGATTGCCTGTGTATCAGCGTCATTTTCAGCACCATACACTTTTCCTTTCCACAAAACATTATCAATTATTATTAATCCTCCGGATATTATTTTGTCAAATATAAGTTGAAAGTAAGTATAATTATTTTTTTTATCCGCATCTATAAATACTAAGCCGAAATCATTATACGGCAAAGTGCTGATAACTTGTTCTGCTTCACCAAAATGAAGCTTTATCTTTCTTTCAACATTTGTTAGTTTAAAGTGTGAATTAAGCATTTCCTCCAGCTCACGGTTAACTTCAATGGTGTGGATTTCCCCATCATCGGTAAGCCCTTCGGCAAGGCAAATGGTGGCATAACCGGTGAAAGTGCCGATCTCAAGAATGCGTTTTGGCTGAATTAATTTACTCAAAAAACTAAGCGCCCGGCCCTGGTAATGTCCGGATAGCATGTGCGGCTTAAGCACCTTTAAATAAGTTTCCCTGCTGATGGTTTGCAGCCATTCCGGTTCGGGTTCGCAATGGGTATCTAAATACTCCTGAAGATCATAGGGTAAGATTTCCATGTGGCAAATGTAAGAATTTTGAAATAAATGGGAATTAAGCGGTCGTTTTGCTGTGGCTGATCATTTTCCCCGCTTGGGGAAAACGATTGTCTTAACAGTAAAATCTATTGTTTACCATTTTTCCTATATGGGGAAAATGGTCCATCTATGCTAATGCATTTTTTTCTCCATGTAAGATTGCAATAGAATAGTAGCCGATATCGTATCCACCAACGCCTTATTCTGCCGCCCCTTTCTATTCATCCCGCTTTGAGCAATAGTTGCCGATGCCATTTTTGACGTAAAGCGCTCATCCAGCATTTCTACAGGTATTTCCGGGAAGGTTTTTTTGAGCAGGTTTACAAATCCCTTAACATGTATCGCCGATTGCGAGGGCGTATTGTCCATTTGTTTGGGTTCGCCCACGATGAAGCGTTCCACCTGTTCAGTTTGCAGGTATTTTTTTAAGTAATCGATGATTTGGTTGGGATGTATCGTTTCCAACCCCGTGGCAATGATCTGCATCGGATCAGTAACAGCTATTCCAATGCGCTTGGTGCCGTAATCGAAGGCCATTATGCGGGACATGAGATGTGAGATATGAGATATGAGATATGAGATAATCGGTTCATTTGGTAAAGATAGTTGTATTTGACTGTGTTTTTAATTCGAACAAAATCCAATCAGCTTCTTTTCCCTTATTATCCGTCGGCTTCCCGACTTTCAAACTCAAACAAATCTCACGTCTCATATCTCACATCTCAAATCTTCTTCCTAATTTGCACCAATGCAGTTTAAGCAAATAGTTGGACAGGAGGCTGTAAAGCGGCGGTTGATCAATTCGGTAAAGGAAAACCGGGTGAGTCATGCGCAATTGTTCCTGGGGCCGGGCGGATCGGGGAGCTTGCCGCTGGCGGTCGCTTATGCACAATATGTGTCGTGCGAGAATAAACAGGAGGATGATTCCTGCGGTGAATGTTCTTCTTGCCGCAAGTACCAAAAACTAATGCACCCCGACCTGCATTTTTCGTACCCCTTTTTTGCCAAACACAAGGATGATACCGCGCTAAATTTTATCGAAGAATGGCGCGAGGCCTTTTTGTCCAATCCTTATTTAAGCCTGGATACTTGGCGCGGGTATCTGGATGCTGAAAATAAACAAGCCAATATCAATATCGCCGAGTGCCACCAGATCATTAAAAAACTGAGCTTTAAGCCCTTTGAATCGGCTTATAAAATTCTAATTCTCTGGCTGCCTGAATACCTTGACAAAACAGGCAATTCTCTTCTAAAGATCATTGAAGAACCGCAGCCTAATACTTTGTTTTTGTTGGTGGCCCAAAACCAGGACCAAATTTTGAACACTATCCTGTCGCGCACGCAACTGATAAAAATTCCTGCGTTAAGCTATGATGATATAAAGGGTCATTTGATTGAAAAGCATAATCAAACTGAAGCGGCGGCGTCAGAAACAGCCTATTTGTGCAATGGCAGTTTATCCGATGCGCTCACCATGCTCCAGGAAGGAAATAATGGTTATCACGGTCAGTTTGTGCAGTGGCTGCGCCTTTGTTTTGCAAATAAAGGGATAGAAGTAATGGCCTTTGCCGACGGGCTTTCAAAAATGGGACGGGAAAACCAGAAGAACTTTTTGCGTTATGGCATAAACTTCATAAGGGAATGTTGTCTTATTCTATCGGGCGCAGGCAGCCTGGTTCATTTACCGCCGCCTGAACTTGAAACAGCGCAAAAAATGACCAATGTAATGACTATTTTACAAGCCGGGAGCATCATTACCGAGCTTGAAAAGGCACATTATCACATAGAAAGAAATGCTAACCCTAAAATTTTATTTTTAGATGTATCTTTACAGATTATAAAACTTTTAAATTTAACGATCCGCCAAAGGGCGGACACCTGATATACCTGAATTATGGGATGTGGAAGTTGCTCAACGGGGGGCGGATGCTCACCCGCTGGCTGCAAAAGTAACGGCTCGTGCCTTACCAATGGCTGCAGCAAATTAGATGTTTACGACTGGCTGTCGCACATGGACATGCCGACAAATTATAAGCCTTTCGGCATAGTTGAGGTAAAATTCAAGGGTTCAAGAAAAGAGTTTTATTTGAACAATGACAATATTTACCTCGAAGCCGGAGAACTTGTTGTGGTTGAAGCTGCTACAGGCGGCTATGACGTGGGCCATGTATCTATCACCGGCGAACTGGTGAGGATGCAAATGGTTAAACGGCGCGTAAAGGAAGAAGATGTGGTAAAAAAAATATACCGCAAAGCCACTATCGCCGACGTTGAAAAATGGAAAGCCGCCAAAGAACTGGAGTGGGAAACCATGCATAAATCAAGGAAACTGGCGCTAGAGCTTAACTTGTCGATGAAATTAAGCGATGTTGACTACCAGGGCGATAAAACAAAAGCCACCTTTTATTATACCGCCGAAGGGCGCGTTGATTTCAGGGACCTGATCAAAAAAATGGCCGAAACGTTCCGCATCAGGATTGAAATGCGGCAGATCGGTATGCGCCAGGAAGCAAGCAGGCTGGGCGGTATCGGTTCCTGCGGGCGCGAATTATGCTGCGCCACCTGGTTAACTGATTTTAAAACGGTTTCTACGTCTGCGGCACGTTACCAGAATCTTTCGCTCAACACTTTAAAATTAGCCGGGCAATGCGGCAAACTCAAATGCTGCCTGAATTACGAACTGGATACTTACATGGATGCCTTAAAATACATCCCTGATAACGTAAATGTGCTAAAAACCGAAAAAGGCGAAGCCCGCCTGCAAAAAACGGATATATTTAAAAAACTGATGTGGTTTAGCTATCCCCGGGAAGAATCGTGGATACCGCTGCCTATTGAACGGGTAAAGGAAATTCAGCGGTTGAACAAAGATGGCATTGTTCCGCCGGACCTT
Organism: Mucilaginibacter sp.; assembly: GCA_036758125.1. Taxonomy (GTDB): domain Bacteria; phylum Bacteroidota; class Bacteroidia; order Sphingobacteriales; family Sphingobacteriaceae; genus Mucilaginibacter. The sequence continues at coordinate 120,489 of DAIOXE010000008.1, read as the reverse complement.
GGGGAGGTGATTGAAATTGAAACCAACCCTGTAAAGATTTTAGATTACGAAAACGTTGTGGGCCAGGATAGTTTAACCCGCCTTGATGACAGGCGCGGCGGCAAAAAGAAAAACAAGAACCGCAATAAAAACCGACAAAACGGCGCGCCAGATAATCAGCAGCGACAGGCTACAGCTGTATCGCAGGTATCACAGCCGCCAAAAACACAAGGTCCCCGACCGGATGGAGCTTTTAATAACAACCGGAATAAAAAATTCCGCCCAAACAGAAATAATCAAAACCGTCCTGGTCGCAACGATAATCCCGATGGCCACCGGGACCAGGGCAGCCAACCAGATAAACAGGAATGAAACAGGTTTTAACTTTTTTTTACCCAATATTAGTTTTAACCCTGTTGACATTGGTCGGTTGCAGGGATAAAAACGCCATTATCGACCAAAGTTCAGAGGTGCCAAATCATAACTGGACATATTTAAACAAGTTTAAGTACGACGTTAAGATCGATGATGAAAAAATATCCTATAACCTATACATGAATTTAAGGGTAACGGCCGATTATAAATACTCCAACATATTTGTATTGATCACGCAAACCAGGCCGGATAAAAAAGCTGAAGTAAGGCGCTATGAGCTAAAACTGGCTAATAAAGACGGCGAATGGCTGGGGAAAGGTTCGGGGAATTTATATAGCTATCAGTCACTATTTCGCTCCAATTACAAATTCCCGGCTAAGGGGGTTTATCATATTCTTATTGAACAAAATATGAGGGATAATCCTTTGAGGGAGGTGAGCGATGTGGGGATGCGGGTGGAGAAAGTAGCCCCCTAACCCCCTAAAGGGGGATTTTTAGAAGTAATCAGCTTATCTTGTATTATACATTTCTACTTTCGGCTTCACCAAATTTCCTATCTTCGTTTGACTAATACTTTCAATCGTGTTTGATTTACTGTTAACCACTGCTCAAAAACTCACGGCCATACAAGTGCCTTATATGCTGTCGGGAAGCGTGGCTATGTCTTTTTATTCGGTAAGCCGTACCACAAGGGATATCGATATTGTTGTCTATCTGCGAGAAAAAGATGTCGATAACCTTCTTCTTGCTTTTGAGGGATATTATTTCCATCGTCCAACAATTGAAGATGAGATTAGCCGAAAGGGCATTTTTAATATTATTAGTAATGACACCGGTTTCAAAATAGATTTTATTATATTAAAACAAGACGAGTATAGCCAAACAGCCTTTGGCAGAAGGCAACCGCTTAGGTTAAATAATGAGACGGTATATGTTATTTCGATTGAAGACCTCATTGTCGCTAAGCTAAAATGGATACAGCAGCTATATAGCGAACGGCAATTTATCGATATTCAAAATTTAATGCGAAATACGGTCGTAGACCGTGATTATTTACTGTTTTGGAAAGACAAATTAAATTTAAACACGTTTGGCCTTTTTTAGCATGACCGAATACAACAATTTACCTTCCGACACACCGGACCATATTATGAATATTCAGGTTTCCATTGTGCTGCAAAAAAGCTTAACAGAACGCCTTAAAATGTGTTCCGATATGGCCGACTTTTCGGTAAATATGCTCAAAAAGCAAATTATGGATAAGCGCCCTGGTATTTCGGAAGGCGAGCTTAAATTTGAGGTGGTAAAATCGCTTTATTCCGATTGTTACAGCGAAGAAGAAATGGATAGGATAAAGGAACATTTTATTGGTTCGCTAACTGATAATTCCGGCGATTAAAGCTCAAACTTTATCTCCTGCAAAAATCTTTCGGACTTTACTGACTTTCCGACTTTCGGACTCCCTAAAAATTTCCTACCTTCGTTTTTGCTAATATTTTTATCAAAATGGGTCTGTATCTTTTAATCGCTTCTGTTGTAATCCTTTTAATCTCCGTATTGCTCTTTTTAAAGAAGCCCGGTAATGTTGATGGTGTGTCTGCCGGGGAATTATCGCGTTTAAAAAATGAAAATTCAGCACTTATTATTGCCTTAGCTAAGGCTGAGGAAGGCGTTTCAAGGCTAAGCATTGAACGCGACAAGGCAGATAAACTATTACAGGACGAACGGATAAGATACGATCATCTGATGTCTATAAAGGACCAGGAATTGCTTGCCGAAAAGAACCGTATGGCCAAGGCGGAGGAGCAATTTATAGCCCAGCGGCAGCGCTTAGCCGAACAGGAGAAATCTATTCTCGAAATACAACAAAAATTTCAGCTCGAATTTCAGAATGTGGCCAATAAGCTGCTGGATGAAAAGTCTAAGAACTTCGTTGAGGTGAATCGTACCAATCTTGATATCTTATTAAATCCTTTAAAGGAAAATATTAAGGCTTTTGAGGAAAAAGTGGATAAGGTTTATAACATGGAAGCGGCCGAGCGCAATACCCTTAAGGGCGTTATTACACAGCTGATGGATTTGAATAAAACGATTAGCAACGAGGCGCAAAATTTAACCAAAGCATTAAAAGGCGATAGTAAAAAACAGGGCAACTGGGGCGAAGTTATACTGGAACGAGTATTGGAACGTTCCGGCCTGGTTAAGGATCGTGAGTACCGGCTGCAAGCAAGTTTAACTGACCCTGACGGCAACCGCCTGCAGCCCGATGCCATAATTGACCTGCCGGATGAAAAGCACTTAATTATCGACTCAAAAGTATCTTTAATAGCTTATGAACGCCTGGTCAATTGTGAAACGGAGGATGACCGTAAACTATATTCAAAAGCGCATGTGGAATCCATCCGCGGCCATGTTTTAAATCTATCTTCAAAAAACTACCACGACTTGTACCAGATCAATTCCCCTGATTTTGTGCTGCTTTTTGTGCCGATAGAATCTTCCTTCAGCTTTGCGGTACAAATTGATGCCGAACTTTTCAGCGATGCCTGGGATAAACGGGTGGTTATTGTTAGCCCTTCAACGCTATTAGCTACCCTGCGCACCATCGCCAGCATATGGAAACAGGAACGTCAAAACCGCAATGTTCTTGAAATTGCCCGTTTAAGCGGCGCCATGTATGATAAATTTGTTGGCTTTGTTGGCGATATGGAAGGCATTGGTAAAAACATCAAATTGAGCCAAAATGCTTATGATAACGCCTTTAGCAAATTGGTAGATGGCAATGGAAATTTGACAAAAACAGCAGAAAAAATTAAGGGCTTGGGTGCTAAGGCGAATAAGCAGTTGGATCAGAAGTATATTGGGGATGAGGAAGCCCCCTAACCCCTAAAAGTGGAATAAAATATTTGTTCATGACGACCCGCTAACAATAGGGTATGTATGAAATCTTAAAACCCATTTATCTATTAATGCCTGTTTATAAAATTCCCGCCCATTTGAATTTTTTGAATAATCTTCTTCTTTTATCTCGTAAGCTTCGTCTATTTCTAATACTTTCCATTTAGCTAAACTAATTTTTTCTTTTGCAAGTTTCTTTGCGTTGGCTAAAGAAACAGCTTCAATCCAACAACTAACGTAAGCACCGGCGATATTGGCTGTATTTTATAGGTCAGGCAAAGGCTTTACATGGTATACCAAAAAGTACATTTTTATTCTTTTTTATTTTATATCATCATGGTTCACTAATTGACCCATCGGGTCTACCCCTTTGTAGAAAAACACGCGCACCCTTCTTTGTGCCTCGTAGAGGCTACCCTTAATCGTCTAAAAGGTCGTGAAAAATATATTTCTCGTCATATTCAACGGCATAATCTCTCAATATTTCTATATATTCTTCCAGGAACGTTTTTTGGGAATGATGCTTTTTTTGACTCAATATATATTTAACGACGCCATCAATTTGGGACTTGCTATTGCTAAACGCGCCATACCCGTCCTGCCATTGAAACTTTCTTTTTGTAAAACCTTCGCTATTTATAAATTCCGAACTATCTCCCTTTACCAACCTCATCAAATCTGAAATGGATTGTTTGGGATTTAGGCCGACAAAAAGATGCAGATGATCTGGCATATTATTTATCGCCAACAATTTATGACCTGTTTTGTACTATTCCGGTAATATATTTTTGAAGACGATCTTCCCATTCTTCCTCTATTGTTGCTTTTCTGTATTTTACAGCAAATACAAAATGAATATATAATTGTGTGTAGGTATTTGACATGTGGTCAGGGTTATTCACAAATATAATAAAAGTTCGCCAAGGGTAGCCTCTACGAGGCAAAAATCTACTTATTCTCTTTTTCTACAAAGGGGTAGACCCTACGGGTCAAAGATGCTTAAATTCAACTCAAACAGTGCTTAATGGGCTGTAGGGTGGGTAAAACGATAAAAACAATTCTTTAAATTACTTCACCGGCTTGCTGTTTACAACCCTAACACTGGCATGCCCCATTAATTAACCGTATAGGTACTATCCAAGGTTATATCTGCACTACCGTCGACCACCGTCGACCCTGCGGCAACATTAAGCTTCATGCTCAGTTTATTATTAAATGCCAACGGGAAATTATCCTTAATGCTATAAACCAATTTTCCGCTTCCATTGCCGGTTAAACTAACATTTGCCGTTTTCACAGTTACCGCCACATCAACCGTCTGCATTATATCAAAGTATGCTTTGCCTTTTGCAATACCGGTCAGTTTGTAAGTGGTTTTTACGGTCGACTTAGTAATGTTTGCGCCCTTACCCACGCCCATCGGCAAATTGCCCATCGGGGCATTTTGGTCAAATGAATCACCTACCTTTAAGGGGCGGTCCGGAAATTTTATCTGGTGTTGCAGTGCATCGAGCATGCTTGACATTGAAGTTTTGACACTGTCATTTTTACTAAGATTAGAGATCGTCTTTTTATTATTAAAAAATGTCGAATCCGCAACAATTTTTCCATCGGGATTATTATGCGCATATATTTTAATAGCAATATTTTTACCTTTTAGCGGATCTATCTGTTTCCCGTTTAACATGAGCGCAAGGTCTTGTACGCTAAAGTTAACCGTTAGCGGAAAACTATTATCCGCACTCTTGGCGCCGGTCGTTATATCTCCATTGATATTGGCATTTGCATTTAAAGCTAACGGCAACGTTATTCCCTGCGATTTTAATTTATTAAGCACAGTGTCGTTGCCCGTCATATTAACTTTTAAATTGATCCCGATCGCCATTAACGATGTATATTTATGACCAGGCTGATATTTCATTTTAAAAACAATGCCCTTCTGGGCTTCTGCTTTTATTGCTGCTAATAAAAGGAGTAAAAGAATGATCTTTTTCATAGGATAGATTTAAAGATTTTCATTTCGTAATAATACAAAAAAATTAAATTCAAACTCTTTCTTTAGGTGGCCTGGGGGAAAGCATTCCATCCCTGCGCCTTTAACGGATGCGTATTCCCAGCCTTTGTTACCAGGTTACAGCCTGCTGATGGTTCCGTTATATAGCCAATAATAGTAATATCCATTTTGAATTTTATCTTATCATAATCAGCTTGCTTAACGGTAAACAGCAATTCATAATCCTCACCGCCGCTTAGGGCGCAAACTGTTGGGTCCAGTTTAAATTCGCGGGCTGTTTCGTAGGTCATTGGATCAAGCGGGATTTTATCCTCGTACAAATTACAGCCTTTATTGCTTTGTTTGCATATATGCAATATTTCGGATGCTAAACCATCTGAAATATCGATCATAGCAGTTGGTTTTACGTCAATATCTTTTAGCAATTCTATAATATCTTTGCGGGCTTCTGGTTTTAACTGGCGTTCTACGATATAATCCTTGCCTTCCAGATCGGGCTGGATATTTGGGTTTTCAAGATAGATTAGTTTTTCCCGCTCTAACAACTGCAAACCGGTATAAGCCCCGCCCAGATCACCTGATACACAAATTAAATCGCCTTCTTCTGCGCCGGACCGGTAAACAATGTCTTTTTCATCCGCATAACCTATGGCGGTTACACTGATTACCAGACCTTGTTTTGATGATGAAGTATCCCCGCCAATCAAATCCACATTATACTTTTCACAAGCGAGATAAATACCTTCATATAATTCCTCTACAGCTTCTAATGGAAATTTACTGGATATACCTATCGATACCGTAACCTGGGAAGCTATCCCATTCATCGCATATATATCACTTAAATTAACCTGTATAGCTTTATAACCCAAATGTTTCAATGGTGTGTAAGCCAAATCAAAATGAATACCTTCCAACAGCATATCGGTGGAAACCAGTACTTTTTTTCCTTTAAAATCAAGCACAGCAGCGTCATCCCCAACACCTTTTACCGTACTTTTTTGGGAAATTTTTATATTTTTAGTGAGATGGTTTATTAAACCAAACTCTCCTAACTGTTCTATACTTGTTTTTTCCTGATTTTCAAACATATATTATGATTTCACCGATTGTAAAAAAAGATTACACCGATTGTATATTATGATTTCACCGATTTCTCAAACTGATTTAACCGATTTTTTATATAACTTTTTAATTTTTTTTAATCGGTGTAATCACTTTCTATAATCGGTGAAATCAAAGATTCAGCTTCGCTGACATTTGTAGCATTCTTTCAATTGGTATCACCGCTTTATCTATAACATGCTGCGGTACGGAAATTTCCGGTAGCTCATTTTTTAGGCACAGGTAAAGTTTTTCTAACGTATTCCTTTTCATGTGCGGGCAATCGTTACAGGCGCAATTGTTATTTGGCGGAGCCGGTATAAATACTTTATCCGGGTTTTCCTTTTGCATCTGGTGAATGATCCCAGCTTCTGTTGCAACTATAAATTCTTTGTCCAGATGCTTGCCAGCATATTTTAATATCCCGGTTGTTGAACCAATATAATCAGCCATTTTCAATATAGCATCCTCACATTCTGGATGGGCAAGCAATTTAGCACCGGGATGCCGTTCTTTTAGTTTTGTTATTTTCTCTCTCGAAAATATCTCGTGCACCATACAGGCGCCGTTCCATAAAACTAAATCCCGTCCCGTTTTCTTTGCCACATAAGCCCCAAGATTTTTATCAGGTGCAAATATTATTTTCTGGTCTTTTGGCAAGCTTTCAACTATCCCTACCGCGTTGCTCGATGTGCAAACTATATCGCTCATCGCTTTCAGTTCGGCTGTACAGTTTACATAAGTTATTACCAAATGATCGGGATATTGCTCCTTAAATTTTTTAAACAAATGCGGCGGACAACTATCAGCTAATGAACAGCCCGCTTTTATGTCGGGTAGTAAAACTTTCTTTGAAGGAGATAATATTTTGGCAGTCTCGGCCATAAAATGAACACCGGCAAAAACGATAATATCCGCATCCGTTTTTGCTGCCTGCTGCGATAATCCCAAGCTATCGCCAATATAATCGGCAATATCCTGAATATCAGGTTCCTGGTAATAATGAGCAAGAATGACGGCATTTTTTTCCTTCTTTAATTTCTCAATTTCATCAAAAAGATCAATCGACGGATCAATAAACTCATCCGCAAAACCTTTCACATTTATTTCCTCTAAGGTATCCATTTCAACAATTCAATTAATAACAATTGATTTATATATATAAAGAAAGCTATTGTTATTGGTGTGTTAGTTATGTTTAAAACTACTTTTATAGGTGTAGTAAAATATATTTTCTAATAATTTATGAACAATTTGTATGACATTTCACTGACATATATAATTGATTTTTAGATTGATGTAAGAACCAAATTTATCTTTAAAAACTTATTTGTTGATAGTTTATTGCTTTGTAAAATGTTAGCTTTGGCACTTTAAAGGCTCAAAAGTCGGGTAAAATTTAATAGGATTGGAATAAAAAATGAGGGTTATCCACTTATTAATTATTTACTAAGTTTTTGTTTACACAAAATTAACATCTTTTATAGCTGTTATTAACAAGTATATAAATTTTACACATTATACACATAATATATGACCAGAACTGTGGATTTTCTTGTGGTGGGATCGGGGATAGCAGGATTGAGTTTTGCCCTTAAGGCTGCAAAGCATGGTAAAGTACTGATAGTTACAAAATCAAACGAAGACGAATCAAACACTAAGTATGCCCAGGGCGGGGTAGCTGTGGTTGTTGATAAAAAGGAAGATTCGTTTGATAAACATATTCAGGACACGTTAATATCCGGTGACGGTTTATGCGACAGGGAGGTTGTTGAGGCTGTTGTTAAAGAAGGGCCTGAGCGGATAAGAGAGATCATTGATTACGGGACAAATTTTGATAAAACAAACGAAGGCTTTTATGATCTTGCAAAAGAAGGAGGTCATTCCGAATTCAGGGTGTTGCATTATAAGGATATTACCGGTTTTGAAATTGAGCGGTCGTTATTAGAGGAGATACATAATAATCCTAACATAGAAATTTTAACGCATTATTTTGCTGTAGATCTGATAACGCAGCACCATTTGGGCCTATTTGTAGATAAATCGACCACGGATATTACCTGTTATGGTATTTATGCATTTAATAATGAGACAAGGAACGTAGAGAAAATATTGTCGAAAGTTACCTTTATGGCATCAGGCGGGGCCGGTCATATTTATTCAATTACTACAAATCCAACTATTGCTACAGGTGACGGCGTGGCGATGGTTTACCGGGCCAAAGGAAAAGTAAGGAATATGGAATTTATCCAGTTTCACCCAACAGCTTTATACAATCCCGGCGAATATCCCTCGTTTTTAATTTCAGAAGCGGTGCGGGGCTTTGGGGGCATTTTAAAACGTACCGATGGTGAAGAGTTTATGCAGGAATATGATAAAAGAAAATCATTAGCCCCGCGTGATATTACAGCCCGGGCAATAGATGCTGAAATAAAAAAATCGGGTGAGGATTTTGTATATCTTGATATACGGCATCGCAGCAAAAAAGATATTCTGGCTCATTTTCCAAATATTTATGCCAAATGCCTGGATATTGGTATAGATATGACAAAGGATATGATCCCGGTAGCTCCTGCATGTCATTACATGTGCGGGGGCATAATGGTGGATCATATTGGCAAGTCGTCTTTACTGAGGCTTTATGCCTGCGGGGAATGCTCTTCGACCGGTTTGCATGGGGCAAACCGGCTTGCATCTAATTCGTTGTTAGAAGCGCTGGTATTCGCCCATAGGATATATGAAGATGCCATTGCGCAGTTTGATAAACTTACTATTCCAGAAAATATACCCGACTGGGATGAAAAAGGCGTGCAATTATCAAACGAAGATATCCTGGTAACCCACAACGTGCGCGAAATGCAAAAGGTAATGAATGATTATGTTGGCATTGTGCGCTCGGACTTCAGGCTGGAAAGGGCTATGAGACGATTAGGTTTGTTATACGAGGAAACAGAAGAATTTTATAAAAAAACCAAATTATCTGTGAAGCTTTGTGAGTTGAGAAATCTGATACAGGTGTCTTTTTTGGTGGTAAAATCGGCCATGATGCGGAAGGAAAGCAGGGGGCTGCATTCAACTACCGATTATCCAAATCACGCGGCTGAAGTGCATGATACGGTGTTTTAATATATGAGAAAAACCGATTTATGAAAGCCCTTGAATTAGCGCCGACAATTCCCACTCCTAATTTGGATGAAGTTCCAAATTACCCCGAAACTATACAAGGAATTCTTAAGAGAAGAAAAGCTAATATTGTCGAAGGATTCATTGTTAAAAGAAATATCTCAGATAAATTAGGGTATAAATTTTATGCGGAAATTAATATCAATAATAGCATTTTATGGTTATTAATAAGAGAGGTTAATTCTTCAAATGCCGCCGAACGTTTCTCTAATTTATAGCTATATTGATCATGAACCAAATTATGGTCAATATGTGGATAAGTATGAATTGATTAATATATTGGAACCCTATGCTGTTGAATTAACGCAAGATGGGTTTCTGGAATTTGGTATTATTTATAATGACGAAAAGTATTTAGAAGAAATATTTATAAAGCGGGCCAAGTATATACAATACAGGGGGGTGAATGAAACGGACTTTCTGACAATAATGGAAAAATTTGATCTTTATCCTTGTGAAAATTTGAAGTTTATTGATGAGTTTCCATTAGTTGCGGAATCGCTAAAAATGCATAATTCAAACGCGAGAGGCACTGATGAAGTTATAGAAAATTTTAACAATATTTTTTTGGAGTGAAATAGGATTAAGTGTGTAGATTTTAAAGAGCGGAAAACGGGATTCGAACCCGCGGCCTTCAGTTTGGGAAACTGATGCTCTACCAGCTGAGCTATTTCCGCTTGATTGCGCTAATGTAAAAAGTATTTAACTTATTAAGAAATATAACAGAAATTTGATTATGGTTAAAACCATTTTAACACATAGGAACACACATATCGAGTTGGATCTGCCGGTAGAGTACGTGGGCAAGCGGGTTGAAATTACCTGCTTGCCATTGGATGATGTTAATATTGGTGAGAAGAAAAGAACAATGTCTGATTTCTGGGGGATACTGTCCGATGAAACGGCAAAAGAAATTCATGCCCATATAAACAGAAGCCGCGCTGGGTGCCCCCTGGTAAGCTTAAAAAAGCAATCTGACTTTTACGAATAATAGTGATTATGAGTAGTTTACACGGCTGATAAGAACCCACCGACCGTCCTTGCGAGGAACGAAGCAATCTCTGAACATGCAAATCAACTGAATATGATCACCGGTAGACACGTCATTTCAACTGCATTTGCCTGTTTTAAGCCTCATTATGTTATTTTTGAATAAAATTTAGACAACGTCTATTTATTTAATTCAATAATTCATTAATCATATATATGCCAACTATCCTCCCTGTAAAAAACATAAGCCCGTCCTTTGGTAAAAATTGCTTTATCGCCCCTAATGCCACTATTGTAGGCGATGTGGTGATGGGCGATAATTGCTCCGTTTGGTTTAACGCAGTGATCAGGGGTGATGTACATTATATCAAAATTGGCAACAACACCAATATCCAGGACGGCGCGGTGATACATTGTACTTATATGTACGCGCCCACAAATATTGGTAACAATGTATCCATTGGCCATAACGCGCTGGTACACGGTTGTATATTAAAAGATAATGTTTTAATAGGCATGGGCGCCATAGTTATGGATCACGCTGTGGTTGAGTCCTTTGTGATCATAGCCGCCGGGGCAGTCGTTCTCGAAAAAACCATTTGCGAATCGGGATATATTTATGCGGGGGTACCGGCAAAAAAAATAAAACGCATTACAGACGCGCAAAAAGAAATGCTCGAACAGCTGCCCGATAAATACATTATGTACTCGGGCTGGTTTAAGGCGTAGCAGGTTCTTTTGGTATGGCAACAGGGGTCACCTGTTCCCAGTTTGGCCGCAGTGTTATTATTTCCGGATCCACCCAGATATTTTCGGGCTGCAGCTTTAGTTTTACATTGCCGCTGTCCCATTTCCCGTTGTTATTGTCATCGTACACCACCCTTACCCCATATTTATCCGTTAAGTAGTTTTTGTAAAGAAGCGCAGTGTTTTTCCTGACGATATCACGCCTTAAAACTTCTTTTTTCTCATTTAACAGCTCTACTATATACTGTTTCCCGGTGTCCGGTACCGTGACATTTAAGGTAAGTAAACTGTAATTTTCGGGTTTATCAAGATCAAATCTTTTTGACAGCCTTTTATTTTTATCGCCGTAAATATCGGTGAATGCATCTTCATTAAGCAGGAGGGTGTAACCGGCGTTTTGCTTCCAGCGATAAAGTAAAGTGAACAGGCGCGAATCGGCAGTATCTTTCTGCAGCGTAAAATTTGTCACATCTGTCGAATCTTCCTTTAGGTCAACGAGTGCGGGATCAAAATTTTGGATGGGATAACTGGCCTTTAAAGTCAGATTGGTACCTGGCTTTAACTTTGAGTTTGCGTTTATATTATATTGAAAAGTGAGGATCCTTATAAACGACTCCTTTCTTCCTTTTCGCTTGTAGATAGTATCCAAAGGTTTATTATTATCAAAAAATGCAACCCTAATCGAATCAAAGTCCATATTGCGCATATAAAGTGTTGCCGTGTCCTTTGTTTTGCTGATGTCGACTATTTTATATTTATCATAGTCGGGGGGATAAGTTACTTTTAGCGAAGGGTTGTCCAGGCTTTTGTTAAAAGTAAAAAACATTTTCCCGTCCAGGTCGAACCGCTGTTCCACAAGCCTGAATTTATCCGGCGCGGCTTTAAACAATTTTAGCTCAATGTTCGATGTGTCTTTTGTTAAGTGGATTACCTTTTTGCTGAAAGCAATAAGGTCCTTGTCGCCATTGTATATCTTGTTTCCAGTCCCTGGTTGCTTCAATGCATATATCCGGTAATCGTCGGCATGCAGGTTACTCATGGAAAAGTTACCGGCAGTGTCTGTAGTTGTGAAAATAGTAGGCCTCTTTTTGCCGAACAGCAACGAATCTTGTTTTAGGGTAAAAAGCATCACTGTTGCTTCTTTTTCCCTTTCGCCTGTTAGGGTATTAATCACATTACCTGATATGCTCAGCGAATCGATGTGACTGCCGGTTGCAAAAACGTAAGTAAAATTTTTCAGTACATTTCCTTCGTTTACGTCCGCAATCGCCTTCCCGAAATTTATCACATAGGTCGTGTTTTTTTCAAGCGAGTCGCGAAGCGTGATAACAATACTTTTTTTCCTTATCTTATAATCCGGAACTTTTGTCGGCGCAGGGCTCATGGTAATTTCGGAATAGATGAGGGGTTTAAAAAACTCATCAAAATCCAACTGAATTACTTTGGCTTTAAAATTACGGGTCATGTTCGGAGGAGTTGCCTTCAATAATTTTGGCGGATCATGGTCCCGCGGTCCACCCTGCGGCTGTATGCGGTTAGCACAGCCTAAAATCAGCGAAACAAGCGAAAAGAAGGCGAATTTTTTTAGGAAAAGGAAGGCTGTTTTATTTAACATTGTTTTTAAACGCTATAAGCGAGTTTTATATTTTAACGACCTGCAATATTAAAAATTTAAAATAATCGTTTTAATCAAAGATTTTACAATCAATTTATTATCAGATAGTTACGGGCTACCTGGAGATGTGTACCATTAAAACAGAGATATCAGACGGTGTAACGCCCGAAATTCTGGAAGCTTGCCCCAGGGTGCGCGGTTTTATCTTCATCAATTTTTCGCGCGCCTCTTTTGAGAGCGAAACCAGGGGATGATAATCGAAGTCCGGATTTATTTCCTTATCCTCCATTTTTTTCATCCGCGCCACAATATCCAATTCCTTTTCAAAATAACTCTCATATTTTATTTTTATTTCAGCCTGCTCAATGGTTTCTTTGTCATAGCCCGACAATAAATTATCAAGGAGATCATCCGCTTTTCGCAGATCTTCAAAACCAACCTGCGGGCGGCTTAAAAGGTTAAAGAGCTTTGTGTTTTGATTCAGCGTGCTTGTTCCTAAACTTTCAAGTAGTCCGTTAACACCTGCCGGCTCAATCGATTTTGATTTGGCATAGGCGACTATATCATCCGAGTTTTTTATTTTCCTCGTTACTTTATCCAGCCGCTCGTCGCTGATTAAACCCAGTTCACGGCCAATCGGGCTTAAGCGGATGTCTGCGTTATCCTGGCGCAAAAGCAAGCGGTGTTCTGCCCTGGAGGTAAACATGCGGTACGGCTCTTCAGTACCCTTGGTTACAAGATCATCTATCAATACGCCAATATACGACTCCGACCTTTTCATGATCAGCTCGTGTTTATCATTTATTTTTTGATGGGCGTTTATGCCCGCTATAAACCCTTGCGATGCGGCTTCCTCGTAACCTGTTGTGCCGTTGATCTGGCCCGCGAAGTACAGGTTGCTGATCCGCTTGGTTTCCAGCGTGAGGGCAAGCTGGGTAGGGGGGAAGTAGTCATATTCTATGGCATAACCGGGCCGGAACATTTTGGCTTTCTCAAAGCCGGGTATTTGTACCAGGGCTTTGTATTGTATATCTTCCGGTAGTGAAGTTGAAAAACCGTTTACATATATTTCTACTGTGTTCCATCCTTCCGGCTCAACAAATATCTGGTGGCGCTCGCGCTCAGCAAAGCGGTTGATCTTATCTTCAATCGATGGGCAGTACCTTGGCCCCAATCCTTTGATGCGTCCCGTAAACATTGGCGATTTTTCGAAGCCCTCCTTTAACGTTTCGTGTACATTGGCATTGGTATAGGTTATCCAGCAGCAGCGCTGCTCTTTTGCCAGGTCGACATCGGTAAATGAAAAACGGCCACGTTCTTCATCGCCCCATTGTTCTTCCATCAACGCATAATTTAAGCTTCTGCCATCAACCCGAGGGGGTGTCCCGGTTTTCATCCTGCCCGATTCAAAACCCAACTCCACGAGTTGCTCGGTCAATCCGGTTGCCGCCTTTTCGGCTGCGCGGCCACCGCCAAACTTTTTTTCACCAATATGTATTATCCCATTTAAGAAAGTGCCATTAGTAAGTACGACCGCATCGGCTTCTATCTCTATACCGAGTGAAGTTCGCACGCCGGCAACCGTGTTGTTTTTAACAAGCAGGGAAGTAACAGTATCCTGCCAGAAATCGACATTTGGTGTACGTTCAAGGGCTAAGCGCCATTCTTCGGCAAAGCGCATCCGGTCGTTTTGAGCGCGGGGGCTCCACATAGCCGGGCCCTTCGAACGGTTAAGCATCCTGAACTGCAAAGATGTTTTATCAGTGATAATTCCCGAATAGCCACCCATAGCATCAATTTCGCGCACGATCTGTCCTTTTGCCACGCCGCCCATAGCAGGGTTGCAGCTCATTTGTGCTATGACGCCCATGTTCATGGTGATCAATAAAACAGATGAACCCAAATTTGCAGCGGCAGCAGCGGCTTCACATCCCGCATGCCCGGCGCCAACGACAATTACGTTATATTTTTTAAACATTTATCTACCCATATTTGACCTCGATGGGCCTTTGTTTTCATTAATGTTCCACGTGGAACATTTGTTTTTTGTAGAGACGCAATATTTTGCGTCTCTGAATTTTGCGTTTAGCGCGCCTTTGAAAAAGACAGCCGTTCAGAGACGCAAAATATTGCGTCTCTGCAGAATCTCAAGAACAGGCCCTCCTGTGTTCCGCATCGAATGCAGCATCCGCCATATATCCACAAAATTACCCATTCCTTACTAATGTTCCACGTGGAACATTAAATAATGATAATATTGCCACAAATGCCAATGCGCCCATTTATGCTTCTTTTAACTCCGTTAATGCTATCCATCTAATGCTTTTTTCATCCAATTTGTCTTTTAAAACGGCAATTTGCTGGAGTATTTCAGTTAGTTTGGCTGTTTCAATGCCAACCACATTCAATGCTTCATTCTTTTCTCTTAGTTGGTTTTCAAAGGCAGCGATCTCCTTTTCCAGAGTTTCAAGCTCTTTGATCTCTTTAAAACTCAATTTGTTTTTTTTGACTGCCGGTGTTTGCGGCGCTTCAATAACGGCATTGCGCTTGTTTTGTTGCTTGTTTTCTTCCTGTTCCAGCCTGTACGATGAGTAATTTCCGTTGTATATTTTAACATGCCCACCATCTTCCATTATAAAAAGCTGGTCGGTAAGCTTGTCCAATAAGTACCGATCATGCGAAACTATCATTAAAACACCCTGATAGTTGGTTAAAAACTCTTCCAGCACATTTAAGGTGTCTATATCAAGATCGTTTGTCGGCTCATCAAGAATTAAAAAATTAGGGTTTTTCATGAGGATGCTCATTAATTGTAGCCGTTTCTTCTCTCCGCCGCTAAGTTTGGAGATAAAGCCATACTGTTTTGCGGGTGGAAAAAGGAACAAAGTAAGCAACGCCGAAGCCGATATTAGCTTGCCATCGGCCATAGTGATAAACTCCGCAACATTTTTTACGACATCAATAACCCTTTCGTCTTCCTTAAAAACAATGCCTGATTGATGAAAATAGCCCATTACCGTAGTTTCGCCTTTGTCGATTGCGCCTTTATCCGGGCTTAATGCATCGGTGATCAGGTTTAACAGGGTAGATTTGCCGCTGCCATTTTTGCCCGCAACGCCAATCCTGTCGCCTTTTTTAAATATATAGCTGAAATTATTGATGACGGTTTGACCGTTAAATGATTTATAAATATGGTTCATCTCCATAATTTTATTCCCCTGGCGGGCTGTTTTAACGGTTAATTCAACTTTTTGCTTCGCGCCGCCATTTTTTGTTTTCTCTTCCAGGTCATAAAAAGCGTCAATCCTTGCTTTTGATTTGGTGCCTCTTGCCTGCGGCTGCCTGCGCATCCATTCCAACTCTTTGCGCAGCAAATTGCTGTTTTTTTGAAACGCGGCCTCGTCGGCGCTTTCACGTTCTGCCTTTTTTTCTAAATAATAGCCATAATTCCCATTATAGGGGATGATTTTGCCTTTGTCTATCTCTAATATCTCATTGCAAACATTATCCAGAAAATACCTGTCGTGCGTAACCATCAGGATGGTTTTTGTGCCGTCGGTCAATAGCTTCTCAAGCCATTCAATGGTATCAATGTCCAAATGGTTCGTCGGCTCATCTAAAATATAAATGTCAGGATCCTCTATCAGCAGCTTTGCCAGCGCCAAACGCTTTTTTTGGCCTCCGCTAAGCGTATTTATATTTTGATCGAGGTGATGAATGTCCAGCCGTCCTAAAATGGTTTTTATTTTATATTCATATTCCCAGGCATCGATATTGCTCATTTCTTCCATTACTTTTTCAATGGCTTTGGCGTTTTCGGGATCGTTCTCTAAAAGCTCTTCATATCTTCTAATCAGCTGCTGCTGCAGATCGTCTGCGTGAAAAATGTAATCGCTAATGGTTATGGCGTCTTTAAAGCCGGGATCCTGCTCTAAATATCCTGATTTTAAATCCCGCATTTGTGCGACTTTTCCTTCGGTGGGCTTTAAATCGCCGGCCAATAGCTTTAATAAGGTAGTCTTTCCTGCGCCGTTGACGCCCACTAAAGCAACCCGTCGGCCACGGTTAATCCCAATGGATACATTTTTAAATAACCAATGATCATGAAAAGAATGGCCGAGGTTTTCGGCAGATATATATGTACTCACACTAATTGTTTTATTTTGTCAGAAGGATGGATGAAAATTCCAGCCTGGTTTATTAAAGATTCGTTATACATGGCCCGGGCCACCGTTGCCGCCGGAATACTCCGGTACTTTTTAAGGCCGCCTATTAACAATGGGTCAATTATTTTCGATAAGCTGAGCAAAAAGCGCTCGCCAGCCCTTTTTTCTTTTCTGTCGCCGGTTAAAAAAGAAGGCTGGTAAATATGGAGGCTGTGCAATCCAACCTTTTTAATATCAGCTTCAGTTTCGCCCTTCATTTTCAAATAAAAATTTGACGCGGCAGGGTTTGCCCCTAAAGCCGATACTAAATGATATTGCCCGATCTTATTTTCTAAAGCTATTTCTGCCAGTTGTAAGGGGTAGTCATGATCTATCTTCCTGTAAACCGTTAAATCCGGCGTTTTTTTCCGCGTTGATCCCAGGCAGCAAAAAACAACGTCGCCGGTTAGCAAATCTGCATGTTCAGCGAGTCGGTCGAAATTAACTACCAGTTGCTTTAATTTTATATGCTGCAGGAGGAGTTTTTTCCTTACTAAAATCAAAACCTCATCGTATTCCTTATTCTCTAATACGATTTCTAGCAACAGACTGCCAATTAGTCCGCTTGCACCAGCTATGATTGCCCTCTTTGCCATCGGATGTGTATTTTTTTGCAAAAATACGGATAATTAAATTGAGGGATAAACATCCTGTCAACCAAACGTTCCGAAGTGTAGAAAATAGCCCTGTTATATTTTCTGTCAACCAGCGATTCCGGGCAATATCATTAAGGGAAGTTAACGGGAAGCTGTCTTTACCCTCTTTCCGGCTTGCCGAAGAGAGGGTCGAACAGCGCAGCGCATTCGGGGTGAGTAAACTGTGTGCCAGGCATTTACGTTAATGTCGCGTGTATATTTACTCACCCGGTCTTTGCTTCGCTCGACCACCCTCTCTTTTGCAAGCAAAAAAGAGGGCAATTTTTTTCCCTTTACCTTAATGACGTTGCCCTATAGGCGGTTACAGCAATACTCGTCCAGTTTGAATTAGCCCCTTTAACGGTCAAATCCGGGAATATTTGATAAATTTATACAAGAGCAACTGACCACAAAATGAAAGAAGCAGATTGGGCATAAGCCTGATTGTCAATAGAATATATTTTCCATTAAAAAAATTGAGAAGCCATCACATAATAGCCTATTGGTATCTTCCCGGCGAAAACAAACTGATATCAAACGGCTGTTTCTCACCATTAAATTCATTCGCTATAAGTTTCCCTGTTGCAGGCCCCAAAGCTAAACCGATCATGGCATGTCCGGTTGCAATTGCCAGATTTTTAAATTTGCCCGACATGCCGATATAAGGTAAACCATCAGGCGAAACCGGGCGGAAACCAAACCAGGTATCTTTTTGCTCCGGTACCTTTAGGTTAAAATCAGGTAAATATTTTGGTACTGATTCAACAATCCCCTTTACACGGTTAATATTGATGCGTTTGTTTATTTTGCCGATTTCCATTGTACCGCCAAAGCGGATACTGCCGTTCATAGGTGTTACAGCCACCTTTGCTTCACACAATATGGATGGGATGGTCATCGGCTTAACCGGGTTATGCACCATAAATGAATAACCCTTGCCCGGCATCAGCGGCACATTCAACCCGGCCAGCTTTGCAATGCCGGGCGACCACGAGCCACCCGAAATAAGGTAGGCATCCCCCGTAAAATCTTTGTCTTTGGTGCTTAAAGAGCGTACTTTTCCTGCTTCGTGGCTGATCTTTATCACTTCGGTGTTCCGATGAATGTGTACCCCCTTGGCTTCAAGGTGTTTTACCAGGCCTTTCATTAAATTATTAGGATACATATGCGAATCGCAACGGTAATGTACCGCCCCTAAAATATCCAATTCAATATCAGGCTGTAATTTGCGGCATTCATCCGGTGTGAGATATTGGAGATCAAGACCCAGATTAACTGCTTTTTCAACCATGCGGAGTTCCTCTTCTTCAAGCTTAGGCGTTTTAAAAAGCGCCAGGATGCCGTTATCTGTCAAGCCAAAATCAATGCCGGCATCTTTTTCAAATTCGTGATAGAGCGCCTTACTTAAAAGCGAAATATCCCGCAATCCTCCTGCTGATCGGTCCGCGTGCTTTTTTGTGGCGCTTTTTACAAATTTTAGCCCCCATCTGATCAAGTCGGAATTAAGCGAAGGTTTTACATAAAACGGGCTCTTGCTGTTAAACATCCAGCGGATTCCCTGCTCTACCATTCCGGGAGAGGCCAGTGGCACAAAATGACTTGGAGTGATCATTCCCGCATTGCCAAAGGAACAATTGTCAGAGAGGTCGCCCTGTTCTAAAACATCAACCTCCCAGCCAGATTTATGCAGGTAATAGGCAGAAAAAAGGCCTATAACGCCACCGCCGATTATTATTGCTTTGCTCATATTTTTTAGTCTAATTATTTGATAACTAAGTAATTAGTGGTTTTATAAATCCCTTATCAGTACAACAACTGATCATAGGGGTATCTTTCAACATGCAATGCTTTTGCTTCCTCATAAAGCAGCGCCCTGAATTCATCTATATTTTCCTTCTTAGTGGCCGAAATAAAAATTGCAGGACTATTGTTCTTCGCCATCCAGCTTTGCTTAAAATCATCTAAAGTTAAAGGTTCGGCGCGCTGATCCATTTGATGCTGCCCGCCATCCCGGTCCCGATAGCTATGGGGACTATCGGAAGGTTGAAAAGCGTCTATCTTATTAAAAACCGTAATAACCTTTTTATCAATAGCGCCCAGTTCTTTCAGCGTTTCATTTACCGTTCTTATCTGGTCTTCAAAATTTGGGTGCGAAATATCAACAACATGAATCAATATATCCGCTTCGCGCACTTCATCAAGCGTTGATTTAAAACATTCGACCAGGTGGTGAGGCAATTTGCGGATAAACCCAACCGTATCAGACAATAAAAAGGGCACATTTTCAATAACAACTTTGCGAACTGTTGTATCTAATGTTGCGAACAGCTTATTCTCAGCAAAAATGTCCGATTTAGAGATTAAATTCATGATTGTCGATTTCCCAACATTGGTATAACCTACCAGGGCAACCCGTATCAGCTGGCTCCTGTTTTTACGCTGGGTTTCGTTTTGCCTGTCAATATGTTTTAACTTTTCTTTCAGCAGGGATATTTTGTTCAATATCAAACGCCTGTCTGTCTCAATCTGCGATTCACCCGGGCCGCGCATACCAATACCACCCTTTTGGCGTTCAAGGTGCGTCCACAAGCGGGTAAGGCGCGGCAGTAAATATTGTAACTGCGCCAGCTCAACCTGCGATTTTGCCTGCGCTGTTTGTGCGCGGCCTGCAAATATGTCTAATATCAGGTTATTGCGGTCGAGGATCTTTACCTGTAATTCGCGTTCAATGTTACGCAATTGCGATGGGGTCAGCTCGTCATCAAAAACAACCATATCAATTTCTTCCGCTGTCACATAGGCTTTAATATCTTCCAGCTTGCCCGAGCCAACAAATGTTGCCCTATCCGGACGCTGTAATTTTTGGGTAAAGCTTTTCATCGTTTCACCGCCGGCGGTGGCAACCAAAAACTCCAGCTCCTCTAAATATTCTTTTTCCTGTTCTTCGGTTTCATTCGGCGTCATAACACCAACCAGCACAGCTTTTTCCTGCTTCACAGCAGTATCATAAAATTTTTGTCTCATTCAGTAATGATTTTTTCTATCTCTTAAAGTCCTGAATTGAAAGTCTTAAGGCTAAAGTATTAACTTAAGACACAGGGTCATGGTTGGATGTCCTTTTTCGATTTGCCAGATATAATCGCAGATTCCATATTACAAATATAGCAAAAAGTGGCTGATACTTATTTTGAGGCACCATGAATTTTTAGGGTTATCTTTGAGATGATGAGCAACAAAAAGACCGCCCCTCAGAAAGAAGTATTATTTGAGTTACCACAGATGGCAGTACCGCGTGATTTTTTAACTTTCTTCGAGATAAAATTAGGGGCGGTGTTTGGAAATGGGGGTGGCAGAGGCAGGCCCCGACAGTCTCCGCAGAGTTGAACGGGGCCCTGCGGCTTAACTTCGTAAAGTATTTGCAACCTTCCTCACTAATTTTTGTTTCAATTTTGTAACGCAAGGATCGAAGATGAAATTATCAAACAATAAAATTTTAATTACCGGCGGCAGAAGCGGCATTCCCGCGCTTAATACAGATCTGGGTGGTAAGGCTTGCACGATACACAACCCCCGGTTAGTGATTTTATTGAGGCTGTATTTGAGCAGTTAAGCGAAGGAAAAGCTGAAATATCCTTCGGGTTTAGCACTGCCATGGCTAAAGCGAAACATGAAGAATTACAGATTGCTTTCAGCCGGATGAACCAGGGTTAAATTAAGGCGCCCGTTTTTATATCTATGCTCGAAATCAGTGGCTCAGACAATCTTTTCAACAGTATAAACAACAGCAAACCAATAAGTTAAAAATGCAATTGCATAATAGAGCCACTTTCTTCAGCAGGTGTGGAAAACTCGGAATTGAATGCTGTTTTTCATAGTAATAGATTTGAGTAAAAACCCCCCAAAGGTTTTTTAACATAAGTTAACTTCATAAAACATACGGCAATGGGAAAGAATATTGCAAAGAAAACAAAGGAATTTGACGGCAAAGGATTGAAATTTGCCAGGTATTTCAGCAAAGAGGGTGTTAATGTATTTGACCTTTTTAAATATGAAAACCGCTCATCGGTTATTCGAAATCCTTCGGGCGATGCTGTGTTCGAAATGAATGATGTGGAAGTGCCTGCAACGTGGTCGCAGGTGGCGACGGATATCCTTGCTCAAAAATATTTTCGTAAAGCGGGCGTCCCCTTGGCCGATGGTACAACAGGTTCCGAAAGAAGCATAAAACAAGTGGCCCACCGTATGGCTAATTGCTGGAAGGATTGGGGTATGCGCTACGGCTATTTCGCTTCGCAGCAGGATGCTGATATTTTTTATGATGAAATAGTTTACACGATAACCGGACAGCTGGCAGCGCCAAATTCGCCGCAATGGTTCAATACTGGTCTATATTCTTCTTACAATATCACCGGGAAGCCGCAGGGACATTATTATGTCGATCCTATTACAGAACAACTCAGCAAATCTACTTCGGCTTATGAGCGCCCGCAGCCGCATGCCTGTTTTATCCTTTCGGTTGAGGACGACCTGGTTAACGAAGGCGGCGTTATGGACCTTTGGGTGCGCGAGGCCAGGATATTTAAATATGGTTCGGGCGTTGGCACCAATTTCTCAAAGATCAGGGGCGAGAGTGAGAAGCTTTCGGGCGGGGGTTACTCATCCGGCCTCATGTCGTTTTTAAAGATTGGCGACCGTGCGGCAGGGGCCATAAAGTCAGGCGGGACCACCCGCCGCGCAGCCAAAATGGTTTGCCTCGACCTTGACCATCCAGAAATTGAAAATTTTGTAAACTGGAAAGTTGAAGAAGAAAAAAAGGTTGCCGCATTGATAGCCGCAGGTTATTCGTCCGACTATGAAGGCGAAGCTTATCAGACAGTTTCCGGCCAGAACTCTAACAATTCTGTCCGCATTCCTAATAGCTTTTTCAATGCCTTAAAAGAAGGAAAAGAATGGGAGCTGACCAGCCGCATGACAGGTAAAACTGTTAAATCCGTCCCGGCACAAAAATTATGGGATGATATAGCTTTTGCAGCCTGGGCCTGCGCCGATCCCGGCGTGCAGTTCGATAGTACAATTAACGAATGGCATACTTGTCCTGAAGGCGGACGCATCAATGCCTCGAATCCATGTTCGGAATACATGTTTTTGGATAATACCGCCTGCAACCTGGCATCCATCAACCTGGCGCATTTTTTCGATCCCAAAACACGCGTGTTTGATGTAAAAGGCTTCGAGCATACCTGCAGGATATGGACCACTGTACTGGAAATCTCCGTTTTAATGGCGCAATTCCCATCAAAAGAGGTGGCGCAGCTATCCTATGATTACCGCACATTAGGTTTGGGCTATGCCAACCTCGGCTCGGCATTAATGGTGAACGGCATTCCTTATGACAGCAAAAAAGCCCGTGCTATTGGCGGCGCCATTACTGCTATCATGACCGGTACCGCTTATGCCACTTCTGCTGAAATGGCCCGTGAGCTGGGCACTTTTAAACGTTACGAAGAAAACAAACAGCACATGCTGCGTGTAATGCGCAATCACCGTTATGCCGCCTATAACTCGACTGGAAACTACGAGGGCCTGGAGATCCACCCTCCGGGTATCGACCAGGTGCAATGCCCGGATTATTTGTTATCTGCCGCCTGCAATGCCTGGGATAAAGCCGTTGAAATGGGCGAAGAATATGGTTACCGCAATGCCCAAACCACCGTTATCGCCCCAACAGGAACCATTGGTTTGGTAATGGATTGCGACACAACCGGTATCGAGCCGGATTTCGCGCTGGTAAAGTTTAAGAAACTATCGGGCGGCGGCTATTTTAAGATCATCAACCAGGCAGTGCCCGAGGCATTGAGCAACCTGGGCTATAAGGAGGATGAGGTAACCGCTATTGTAAATTACGCGAAAGGAGCAGCCACATTAAAAGGTGCGCCTTATGTTAACGTTGATACCCTAAAGGCAAAAGGTTTAACCGATAATGAGCTGGAAAAATTAGATAAGGGATTGGTTGCGGCATTTGAGATCAGCTTTGCCTTTAATATCTGGACACTTGGCGAAGATTGCCTGAAACGCCTTGGCATAACCGCCGAACAGTACAATGCGCCTGATTTCAATGTATTGCGGGCTTTAGGATTTAGTCGCAAAGAAATTGCTGAGGCCAATGAGTACATCTGCGGCACCATGACTTTAGAAGGCGCACCTTATCTTAAAAAAGAACATTACCCCATATTTGATTGTGCCAACAAATGCGGCGCAAAAGGGGAGCGTTATATCCATGCGCATGGCCATATAAAAATGATGGCGGCAGCACAGCCTTTTTTATCAGGCGCTATTTCAAAAACCATCAACCTGCCAAATGAGGCTGTTGTTGATGAGATAAAGGACAGCTATAAGCTATCATGGACACTGGGCCTGAAGGCCAACGCCCTTTATCGTGACGGGTGTAAACTTTCACAGCCATTATCAACAAAATCTGACGTAAAAGAAGAAAAAGAGGCAGTCTCCGAAGAAAAACTGGAAACCGTTGAGGAGGTTTTAGGCGAGGCGGCTAATGTAAAATTAAGCGACCTCAGTCCTGAGCAAGTGATAGAAGCCGCCATGGCCATTATGGAAAAGTCGAAGGATACCAACTTTATGCGGCAGCTTTCGCGGGTGGTGCAGAAAAAGAGCCTGCCTTTTAAACGCCGCGGCTATACGCAAAAGGCCAGTATAGACGGGCAGGTGATCTATGTGCGCACCGGGGAGTATGAGGATGGCACGTTAGGTGAGATATTTGTGGACATGCATAAAGAGGGCGCAACGTTCCGATCGCTGATGAACTGTTTTGCCATAGCCGTTTCGGTTGGCCTGCAATACGGCGTTCCGCTGGAAGAATATGTGGAGAAGTTTACCTTCACCCGCTTTGAGCCTGCAGGAATGGTAGTTGGTCATGCCAATATAAAAAGCGCCACAAGCATAATCGACTATATTTTCAGGATGCTGGGCTACGAGTACCAGGACCGCACCGACCTGGTGCATGTGATCACCGAGCAAAAGGGCATAACCGGCAACCCGCAAATGAATGACAGCGATGTTAATCCTGATGAGACGAATGTTTACCAGCCGGCAAAGCCAGTACCAGTTGAGAATAGCAGCAGTAGTAAAAAATATAGTGTTGACCTGAGCATGGGCGTACAAAGCGATGCGCCGGCATGCAATGTATGCGGACATACTACGCTAAGATCCGGTACTTGTTATAAGTGCTTAAACTGTGGAAATTCGATGGGATGCTCGTAAGGAGGTGAAAGGCGAAAGGTGAAAGGCAAAAGGTAATACACGATACATTCAATGACCCAATGACCAATGACCCAATGCCCAATGACTCAATGACCAATGACCAATGACCCGGGCGATACTAATTTATACGGACGGTTAAAAGCTTCCGATATTTTAAGTTATGACAGCAATTAAGATAATTAATGTGATGCCATACTTAATGTGTGTGTTATCTGAGCCAGGGCACTGGTAAAAAGCACCAGAAGTATGTTTTTAAAGCGCATAGAGTTATTTGTTCTGGTTGTTTTTTAGTTCATTATAATATGCTTGAAGCACATAAAAAGCCTTCTTTTTATTGCCTTTTTCATCATACAGCCCCTTGCGGTTCCACCCTTCCTGGTATACCGGGTTATTGCGTTTCGGCGACCTGAAATCATTTAGCACCCAGGGAGAAAGGCCGGCAAAACTGTCAGGCATCCGTTTAAACATGGCCACCTGCTCTTTAAAGTACCAGGCCTGGTATTCTTCGCTGAAACGGGTAAGTGAATCGGCATGAAAGCCACCCTTGGCGCCGGCGCCGGTTTCGCTTATAAAAAGAGGTTTATTGTAAGGAGTGCGCCAACTGGTTGTGCGGCATTTATCGGGCAAGCCGCCATACCACCCAAGGTATTCATTAAAGGCCACAAGGTCTACAAACCGGCCAAGCGGGTCATTAATTACGTTTACATTTTTTCCTGATGCATAATCAACCTCAAGGGCTGCCGAAACCATCCGCGTTGAATCCAGCCGTTTGGCCTCACTAATTAAGCTATGCATAAAGTTAGTTCGCGTTTGGCTTACCGGCGTTTCATTACCCACCGACCATATAATAATACTGGCTTTGTTATGGTCGCGGGCTATCATCTCATTCAATTGCGCTTTGGCTTTGGCCAGCACTTCTTCGCTGCCGAAATTGATAGTCCAGTAAACCGGTATTTCCGACCATACAAGTATACCCAGTGAGTCGGTCATGCGGGTCATCGCTTCATCATGAGGATAATGGGCAAGCCTCACCATATTACAACCCAGGTTTCGCGCCTGGTTTAATAATTGTCTGGCATCGTCAGCGTCAACGGCCCGCCTGGCCTCCTGCGGAATTTCCCCGTGTATGCTTATGCCCCGCATAAATATAGGCTTGCCGTTCAGCAACACCTGCTTACCAAATGCCTGGACGGTCCTAAAACCAATTTTGTCTTTCACATTGTCGGTTGAGGTAGCCACAGTAACCCTGTAAAGTTTAGGGTAATCCGGCGACCATAGCTGCAATTTTGGTAGTTTAAAATCCAATGGTGTTAGTTGGCCGGCGGCGGGCACTTGTATTTTAAATTTAAGTTCTGGTATGGTTATAGTGATGTTCTCACCAGGTTTTGCGCCATTGAGTTTCACCCAGCCCTCAACATCCTGGTTTGCATCACGGGCTTTGCCGGGCAGGGGCTTCTTCAGCTGGATAAAATAATCCTGTATAAAATCCCGGGGTTCTTCCACCAGCTTAACATCGCGGGTAATGCCTCCATAGTTCCACCAATCGGTATTCATGGTTGGCACTTCATCGGCATAACGCTTATTGTCAACTTTTACTACTAAAAAGTTATCCTTTTCCTTAAGTAATGATGCCGGTACTTCAAAATTAAAAGGTGTAAAACCGCCGGTGTGCACGCCCAGCTTTTTGCCATTCAAATACACATCAGCCCGGTAATTAACAGCGCCAAAATAAATGAAATACCGACTGCCATTATTCTTTTGGACGTCAAAGGACTTTTTGTACCAGATTGTTCCTTCATAATACAAAAACTCGGGTTTCTGGTGGTTCCAGTCTCCCGGAACTTGTAAAACATACTTATCATTATAGCCATGTTCTTCCAGCACTGTTTTATTATCCGGTGTGCCGCTGTTCCAATAAGCAGCTGGGTTCGATTCATTCAGCTCTTTATAGCGATAATCATAAAAACCGGTTTCATAAGGATCCACTATATATTGCCATTTCCCGTTTAACGATGAAGACTTGCGCGAAATAATGTCGGTAATTAAGTTATCCTGTGCAATGGCCTGTGTAAATATCCCCGTTAAAAATAAAATCAGTATTATCTTCTTCATATCACGTTTTAAATACAAATTATTTATCTTCTTATATCAAGTGCATGATCGGCCGGAACATCCTGGCCTGTCCATATTTTTACTGCCGTCCATGGTTGTGCCGGTGCGCTCCAAAATTCGTCGCTTGCAGGCAGGCCCAGCGGAACAAAAACATTTGTACATATATAAAGACTACCTGTAGTAATGTAAAATTCAGCCAAGCCCTGCTGCTTTCCATATAAGCCAATGTTGAGCCAGCCATCACCGGTAAATGTTTGCGGCGCACCGAGTGTCTTTTTGATCATGGCCGTTAAGGCGCAGCGCACCTGGGCCGGTTTTAACGCGGCAGGCAATTGTTTTTTGTAAGCGATATTTGCGAGGTGATGAAAAACACCGCCCCGGTAAACCACAGACCGGCCAATAACAGGATAACTGCCATCGGTATTGATAAGGCGTTCCAATATTTCGGCATAGCGTTGCCCTATAACAACTTCGCGTTCCTGTTCGCGCAGATAAGTTCCTTTTTTAGCATTTACAACTTCAAGGATAGTGCTTAAGTTGGGATGAATAACAATGCTGTTATAATAATCAAAATGAAAGGTCATTCCGTCTGAATACATGCCGTCCCCTGTATACCAGTGCTGGCTAAATTCACGCACGGCATACTCTATCCTTACGGGATCATAGCCCAGGTCATATTTACAAAAAAATGCTTCGATCATGCCGGAGAACAATATCCAATTGCTGTAAACAGGAACCGTACCCCGGGTTATTTTTAAGGCGTCAACAACCTGTTTTTTTACGTCGCTGTCCAGGTGTTCCCACAGCCAGGGGCACCTGATCAGCGCGAAGGCCACGTACGAGGCATCTACAAGCGGCTGGCCGCCGCTCCACTGCAAATAATCTTTAGCCTGTGGATTTACCGCGTTAGCAATTGCTTTAATTGCCCATCGCCGATATTGATCGCGCAGTCTTACTTCATCAGCATCGCCGCCTTGCAACTGCAGCCAGGGCGCTATTCCGCTTAAGGTGCGGCCAAATGCTTCCAGGTAACCTGCTTTAGTACGGCTTTCTTTGTTATCAATAAGGTCAGAAAGAGACATCGGCATTTTTTCTTTTAGCTGGTCGGCAGCCAGGTTTGACATAACCGGCCAGGCTATTTTATCCATGTACCTCAGCCACAGCTTTCTATCGGCTATCCCGTCTGATTGTTTGTCTTGCGCATGGATAATAACGCTAAACAATAAAAGCAGGCATCCAAATAAAAGGATCGTTTTTTTCATAAGTTTTAAAGTAAAGGCTGATTTTCAGCCTTTACTTTGTAATGTAATTAATATCCGGGATTTTGTTCCAAAACCGCATCTTTATTCAACTGAATTTCAGACAGAGGAATGGGAAGCAGAAGGTTGGTATTAGTTAAACCAGTGGTAGGATGCTGTGCATCACCCGAATTTAACCTTAAAGCGCGGTCAACTAAAGTACCCGTGCGCATCAAAGTCATACGTCGGTTTTCTTCGCCAATAAGTTCGCGTGCGCGTTCATCCAGGATAAAATCCAAATTCATCTGTGCCGCAGTAACAAGTGGCACCTGGGCCCTTGTCCTTAACACATTAATAGTTGTTGCTGCGCCGCCGAGATCGCCCAATTTTACCTGCGCTTCTGCAAGCAGCAGGTAAGTTTCGCCCAGGCGCATCATGATGAAATCTTTTATCATGGCATAACCAAAAACATCATTAGGGTCAAACTGGCCCCATTTGGTAGTGCTCGGACATATTTTATAAAGCGTATCAGGGCCTGTAAAAGGGATCTGCTTACCAAAATTAGGCGATGTGGGACCATTGTAATAATAGCGCCTGCGTATACTATAATCCGAATTACGTATATCACCGGGAGGGTAAAGGCCATACAGCACCCAGTTGCTTAATCTTAACCGCGCCAAACACCGTCCGCCCAATGAATCGCAAATTATCATTCCGGGCTCCTGGTAATAAGCAGCCCCCCAAACACGACGCTGCTGTGCATTATCAACGTTGCCGCCCACAACCAAATTTGGATTTTCTTCTTCAAGCACCCAAATAGCCTCGGTATTCCCCTGGGAGCGCCTCTCGTTTCCATAATGAAACATATCAGAATAATAAGTTCCAGGCAAACTGGATGTTACCCCATAGCGGGAACTTATAAGGCTGAATTTTCCGCTGTTAATAACAGCCAGCGCCTGCTGCTCGGCCATGTCATTTTTACCCATGCGCAGGTAAACTTCGGCCAGCAACTGCATGGCCATGTATTTGTTTGCACGGCCTACAGGTAATCCCAGTGAATTTATATTTGCAGTTCCTGCTTTCAGATCGGCAAGATTTGTACTTGCAAACGTAAGATCAGCAACAATTTGATTATTTACCGCATCAAGCGCAGTTCGGGTAAAATCTGTTTTAGGGCCGCTAAGCGCGTGAACTATCAACGGAACCTTTCCATAAAGTGTGGCAAGCGTATTATAAGCATACGCCCTGAAGAATTTCGCCTCGGCCTCAATAGCATTTTTTCCGCTTGCTGAAATTTTTGTAACAGCAGGGCTTTCAATACCATCAATTATAATGTTAGCATTATTAATAAGGCTATAGTATTTGCCCCAGGTATATTGAGCTGCATAATCTGTTGATGTTAATTGTGTATAATTGTAATAGGGTACTTCAATTCCTTGCTGTTGGGCGGTAGCGTTGGCTACATCGGTACCTATCTGCCAAACACTTGGCCATCCCTGGTTGCCTGAATAGGTTAAAATACCGGTTTCCAGATTATACAAGCCGACTAATGAAGCCTCGAAGCCGAGAGAGTCTGTCAGCGTTATTGGCGTGTACGAAGAGTAGGGTTTCTCAGCCAGAAAATTCTTTTTGCAGGATGCAAACAAAATAATAAGCACTGATACAGAAACTAATATTGTTGAATACTTTTTCATGTCTTTACGTTTATTTATTTTAAAGAAATATTTGCACCAAAAATAAATGTGCGGGTTTGAGGATAGTTGTTGGTCCAGTCCGCGGTATAGGCTGCCTGGTTATTGCCAGAATTTCCTGTTCCCCTGGTGTAATAAGTTTGTTCAGGATCCCACCCTATCCATTTAGTAAATGTGTACAGGTTTTGACCGCTTATATAAAAGGTTAAACTTGCAATGTGGGCTTTATCCAATAGTTTTTGCGGCACTATGTAACTAAAAGTAACGTCTTTTAGGCGTGTATAGCTCGCATCATGCGGATATCCATAACCGCGGGTATTGGTATATGACAGCGCCTGGAAAGAATTATTGTTATTGCTTGGCGTCCAGTAACCGACTTCAGCCGGGGTATTTCTTCGCCCCGATTCATCAGCATAGTTTAAGTCAGCATTATTCCTCAGCATTCCCTGTACGGTTTGGAAAAACACACTCAGGTTAAGGTTTTTGTAATGGAAAGTATTGGTTATGCCGCCTGTCCATTTCGGAGCGGTTTGCCCGAGTATTTCGCGGTCAGAGGCTGTAATTTTTCCATCACCGTTTATGTCAGCAAATTTCAGGTCGCCGGGTTTAGCGCTGGGATCTTGCGTTGAAGGATCCTGGCCTGTTTGCCAAACGCCGGTCATCTTATAATCATAAATAACACCTATAGGTTTGCCTATAAACCAGCGGTTGCCTATATCGTCCTTGCCGTCTCCATACAGGTCTACAATCTTATTTTTGTTAGTAGCATAAACGATGTTGGTCTCCCAGCGAAAATCGCTGCCGGTTATGTTATGGGTATTTAATGTTACCTCGATACCCTGATTGGCCGTTTTACCGATATTATCCAGCACAGACGAATAACCGGTGATCGATGGTAAACTTCTGCTTAGTATCAATCCATAAGTATGGGATTTGTAAGCATCAACCGTACCACTTACACGATTGTTAAACAACGAAAAATCCACGCCCAGGTTAGCGCCAACGGTTGATTCCCAGTGCAGGTTGGCATTGCCCAAATTACCCGCCAGCACACCTATTGTGCTTACACCGTTAAAAGGAAAGCGTACTGCGTTATCGGTTGTTATGGTTCGGTAAACTGATATAGCCTCATTCCCTGATTTGCCGTAGGATGCCCTTAGCTTTAAATTATCCACTATTTTTGAGTTTTTCAGAAAATCTTCCCTGGAGATATTCCAACCAACCGCGGCAGACGGGAACCAGCCGTATTTGGTAGTATTTGCGCCAAATACTGATGATCCATCCCGGCGTGCGGTAAGTGTTAACAGATAACGGCTGTCATACGAATAATTGATGCGCCCCATTTGCGAATTGAGCCCATACCTATCCTGGTATGACGATGCAGTTTGCGTAGCGCCAGCACCGATATCATTAAAAGAAAGCGCATCATTTACAAAGCCTGTCGCGCCTGCAGTTTCAGAAAAGTATCTGCGCTGTTGCACACTGTAAAGCCCTGTAAAATCAATGTGGTTCTTGCCAAAATCCGTGTTGTAATATAATAAGTTATCAATAGTATAATCATTAGTTTCGGAACTTGCCGCACTGGCCGAACCTAAAGGTGAATTGGCAAGGCGCCCAGTGTAGCTGTCATCACGGGTTGGCAAATACGTGTATCCGGCGTTTAAGCGGTATTTTAATCCTTTAAGCACCCCGCCGAACTTTACTTCGGCATAACCGTTCCCGTTTAAATTAACACTGCGGTGAACCTGGTCGGTTGTTAAACCCAGCATTGGATTTGTATACAGCAACTCTGGGTACATCGGGTAAATAGCATAAGTCCCATCGGCATTATATTCATTGCCATAAGGGCTCATTGCCGTGGCGTTTAATAAATTGGCACGCCCGCCATCATAATTGTTATCGGTAAAAAACATTGAAGTCCCTACCGTTAAGAAGCTGGTAACATTAACATCAAGGTTTGACCGGAACGCAGCCCTGTGATATTGGTAGCCTTTTACCACTCCTTTTTGTTTTAAGTAATCGCCTGATATATAATATTTAATATCAGGGGTGCCGCCCATAACGCTTAAATTATGATCCTGCATAACACCCTGCTGGGTGGCAGCTTTCACCCAATCAATAGTTCTGCCTGCATTATAATTTGGCAGCTCTGAGTAGTTAGGCACTGGGCTGGTTTGTGTTTGGCCCGTTTCCATTAAATAGTCGGCATATTTTTGAATATAAGCGGCAGGATCGCGCGGCTCCAATATATGGGCAAGGTCCTCCAGGCCGCCATATCCATTATAGCGGATCACGGGTTTGCCTGTTTTTCCACGCTTAGTGGTTATCAGGATTACGCCGTTTGAACCATTTGTACCATAAATTGCGACAGCCGATGCATCCTTCAATATTTCCACCGATTCTATATCGTTAGGGTTGATGTCGTTCAATGAACCGCCGCTTTTACTTAAGGGGATACCATCTACCACCACATAAGGGCCTGACCCGGCGGTAATGGAATTTTGTCCGCGTATCAGCGCTGAAGGCTGGGTTCCGGGTATCGATGATGCACTGCTTACTATTACGCCGGCGACAGCACCTTCAACAGCCTGCAAAACATTGGTTACCGGCAGCTCGGATAAACGCGACTTAGGCACCTCTGTAACTGAACCGGTAACGTCAGACCTTTTTTGCGTGCCATATCCAACAACCACCACCTCATTCAGCGCGTTCGGAGAAGGTTTTAGCACCACGTTGATCTGATGGGAATCTCCTACTGCAATATTTTGCTGTTCATAGCCGATAAACGAAAAGACAAGGATAACATTATTGGCGTTTGCATCCGGAATACTTAAAGTATACTTACCGTTAATATCCGTTTGCGTACCAAAACTCGTTCCTTTCAATAATACACTCACCCCTGGCATAGGCTGACCATTTTCATCCGTTACCTTGCCGGTAATACTAACTGACGAGATAACTCCTCCTTTTTCGAAAAGCGTCACAAGATTATTCGCGCTCAATCTATAACTCAGATTGGTTTTATTGAGGAGGGCATCCATCACTTCATCAAGTGATGCATTTTTAACATTTAAACTTGCCGGTAAATCATTCTTTATCAGCACATCATCGTTATACAAAAAGTGATAATCAGACTTTTTCTCAATTTCTTTAAGTGCCTTTTTTAGGGAAACATTCTCAAAATTGACATTTATTTTGATCTGACCGTACCCCTTTGAAAAAGCCCCATATGAGGTGACGATTATCAGGATAAGGATAAATTTTAGCATGAGTATAACTTTCAAAAATCGGTTCCACCGCAATTGGTTAATGCGGTTTGCATTTTTTTTCATAATTTAGCATTAAGGTTGTTAACTATTTGGTTTTTTAAAGGGCTGGTAGTTAATAAATACCGCTACAACGGGGGGATGCGTCAACATTTCCCCGTTTTTATTTTGGTTTAGTTTAGTTGGTTATTTAAGCATAGGCTGTTTGTTTACGTTAAATAATTAATGGATTATAATTTGGTTATTATCAATTTTGTAATGGAAATAAGCGCTGGTTTGAAGTGCTTTCAAAGCCTTGTCAATAGACTCGTTCTGAAATCTGCCTGTAAACCTTAATCTTTTTACAGCATCATTCTTAAAGATGATATTTACATCGTACCGGCGCTCAAGTTTCATCGCAATACTTTCAAAATCTTCAGCATCAAATGCAAGTATATTGTCGAGCCAAAGTGCTTCTGACGGTAGCGTGTCCTGTTTTGCCTGGTGTATCCTGCTTAGCGCTATCAGCGGTATTTCTTCGGCAACTTGTCTTGACCTGCCTGATGATAAATCTTTCTCGGGAGCCTGGTCATAATTTATAACAATTAACTTTTCGGACGCTTTTAAAATAATTTTCTTTTCAGGGTTTTTCAAAACGGTTAATTCAATCCGCCCCCGGATCAATGCTGCTTCTGAAGTTTTGTCGTTTTTATAAGACCGCAAATTGAACGCTGTTCCAAGTACTTTTATTCGTATGGTCGAGGTTGTTACGATAAAAGGGCGCTGGGCATCCTTAACAACATCAAAAAAAGCTTCACCAGATAGAGAAACCTTTCTGCATTTGATACCATAATCGGTATCATAAACTAATTTACTTCCGGAATTTAACCAAACGCTGGTGCCGTCTGGCAGCTGAATTTTGCTTAGACCGTTTTTGGGTGCGATTATTTCATTAGCACCGTGATTGTAAGTTATGGGTTCGTTTTTTAACAAAAAGAACCCCAAAAGCAAACTGGCAGCAACAATCCAGGAAGATATTTTAATGAGCTTAAAAATCCGTGACCTGGAGCCATTGTTTTGAATTTCCGTTGTACCCGCCGTTTGAAAATTTTCATTTTCTTCAGCGATATTGATCTTAGTTTCAAACTTGTTCCAC
This sequence comes from Mucilaginibacter sp., assembly GCA_036758125.1. Classification (GTDB taxonomy): domain Bacteria; phylum Bacteroidota; class Bacteroidia; order Sphingobacteriales; family Sphingobacteriaceae; genus Mucilaginibacter. Next base: position 86,024 of record DAIOXE010000008.1, on the reverse strand, counting down.
TTGTCCTCTAATTTTTGGTCTGATCTTTTTTGATGACGATTATTCCATATCTCCTCTAATAACGGAAACGGATACCTCTCTGCACCTTCCTTCTGTAGCAATTCTTCAAGTTCAAGTAACTCTTCAGGCGAAGCTTCGCCATTTAACTTTTTACCAATCAGTACCCAAACATTATTAATCATCCTATACGTCTCTGTATATAAAGACTATGGATAATGAATATACCCTGGTTAAAAAATCATTTTTTTTCAAGAAAAATATTTAAATCAGCAGAAGTTACTGATTTATGGGAGTTTGCGATATCACGGGTCAAACGTTTTAAAGCATTACCAATATGGTATTCAACGGTTTTAACAGAGATACCCAGCAGTCCGGCAACTTCCCTGTATTTCAAACCGTCTTCTCTTAACAATTGAAATACCAGCCTGCATTGTCCCGGAAGCTTACTTAATGAAATATTTATAATTTTCGATAGGTCTTCACCGATAAGGGTTTCTTCTCCATTTGCTGATGAATCAATGATTTCTACATTAATATCTCCGAAATCAATTTTATTGATCTGTTGTTTTGACAGGTAAGTAAGCGATTTGTTTTTAATAGCAGTATAACAATAATAAGGGAAGTTATTAATCAATACTAATCTGTCTCTCTGAGTCCATAGATTTAAAAAAACATCATCCGTGATCTCTTCGGCGGGTTCATCCGATTTAACGAAAGATTTAGCCAGGCTGAATAATTTATCATAATATAATAAATAAAGCCTTTTGAAAGATATCCTATTACTATTAAGAGCAATATCTGCCAATAAATCTTTAATCTCCGACTCGGACATATTTAGGTTGTTGCAGCGTTTGTGTTCATAAATTTAAAAAAAATCAATTGATATAGATAAGCGTTATAGTTTTTCACGCCGCCTTCCTAAAAAATTAATAAAATCCGGTTATTTGGTTTATAATATTTGGCCACTTGAAGCGCCTAATCAAAAGCTAAAGTAAAATAATTTATTTTTAATTGTGAAATAAACACTTAAAATATTTTTTGTCTTTTTGTTTAGTTTGTGTAAGGACAAATCGGCGAAAACCGTACCTTGTATTAAGTAAAAAAATCTAAATTAGCAGTGAAAACAGTTAGTAAATATGTTAATTTATAATAAATGCTAAAAATTTACAAGTTCTTATTGCGGATTAATAAAATATACACCATTGCATTTCTTTGTTTGATATGCTTTCAGGCATCAAATACATGCGCACAGGGTCTGCTATTTAAATCTAACGACAGCTTACTCACAAAAAGAACCTCTTTCGATGTTTTTAGACCGGATATTCCTGAATTTCGTAACCACGTCTTTATAAATTTTGATCTTTCCCTGTGGGACACTTCGAATCTGGGTTATGTGTTTAACATTTCCGATAAAGACAACTCTTATAGCTTGAGTTACCTTTATAATAATAATGCCGGTTACCTGAACTTTAATATTGACAGCAAAAGCAATAAAATAAAAATACCCTTGCAGCCTGCAGTTCTCAAAAAAAAAACATGGATGAAAGTTAAGGTCGATTTGGATCTTAATGCCGATAAAGTGATTATAAATATTGATAACAAGAGATACAAGGCTGATAAATTGGGGTTTAAAGGCAAAATTAAAGCCGATATAATTTTTGGTAAAAACCAATTTTATACCGAAGTGCCTAATATGGCTATTGAAAATCTTTCGGTTAGTGATGGTTCTAAAAACTACTTTTTTCCGCTGGACGAATGGGACGGCAACAGCGTTCATGATCAGAATGGCAGGATCACAGGTTTTGTAGAAAATCCTGTATGGCTTATAAACGAATCTTATTTCTGGAAGCTACTGTATACAAAGGTTTTTAATGATGTAGCGGGATTAAATTTTAACACCCTTGATCAAAGCCTTTTTATTTTCTCCAGGGATTCACTTATTACATTTAATTCTGGAACAGAACCTGCTGTCTCAAGGGCGTACAAAAACAAAATGCCTGTGCAGATGGTGTTGGGCAAAAGTATTTATAATCCCCGGCTAAATAAATGTTATATCTATGAACTATTTGACATATCGAAGGGAATGCCAAGTGTCGCTGCTTTGAACCTGGACAAAAACAATCTGTCATGGCAACCCATAGGAAAGTATACACTTCCGAACCAATTACACCATCACAACATATTTTATGATTTTAAGGAGGATAATTTTTATCTTTTTGGCGGATATGGCGCCTATCATTATCACAACACTTTTTTAAAGTATAACGATACCATTGATAAGTGGGAACAGGTAACTTTTAAAGGCGACAAAATCACTCCGCGTTTCTTTGCTGCTACAGGCAATTCAGATAAGCCGAACGAACTTTTCCTATTCGGAGGCTATGGCAATGAATCGGGGAATCAAGTGGTAGGCGGGAAGCAGGTTTATGACTTGTTCCGCATTAACTTAAAAGATCATACGGTTAAAAAATGCTGGAATATTCATCCTGAAAAGGATGTTTTTGTACCTGCAAACAATCTTATTCTTTCAAACGACAAAAAATATTTTTATGCGTTATGCTATCCGCATGAAATGGCCAGAACAGAATTAAGGTTATATAAATTTTCAGTTAAAGACGGCTCTTATGAGGTGGTAAGCGCTCCGATACCGGTAATTTCGGAACGCATAGAAACCGACGTTAACCTGTTTTTTAAACGAAGAACGGGAGAATTTTTTTGCGCTATACAGGAATTCGCAGACAGAAAAAAATCAATTATTAAAATTTATTCGCTCTCATCACCACCGGTAAGCCAAGCAAGTTATATAAATTCATTTCATTTTCAAAAAACATCTAAGGTAACACTGATCTATACGGGATTATTTGTTTTTGGTATCGCGCTGCTGGGTGGATTGACAATATTATACAGAAAAAGGTCAGGAAGTTCATTACCTGAAACCGAAAACCCTGTCAGTTTGCCTTTGGATGTATCAGATGTAAGGGATGTTGAGCGAAAAAAGAATGCCGTTTACCTTTTAGGTGAATTTTTAGTGTTTGACAAAAAAGGGAACAATATCACATACCTGTTCAGTAATAAAATTAAGCAACTTTTTATTCTTATCTTATTGTACAGCAAGGGCGGTAAAGGTATCAGTTCAAAAAAAATCTCAGCTACGCTTTGGCCTGATAAGGAAGCTTCCAAAACAAAAAACATCAAGGGGGTTACATTTAATCACTTAAGAAATATTATTAGCGACATTGAAGGCATAGAACTTACTTTTTTAAATGATACCTATTCAATTAAAATCAATGATACCTTTTTCTGCGATTGCTGGTTTTTAACAAATTTTTTCAAACAATCAAATGATAATACAGATGGTAAACCTGTTTTTGATTATTTACCTATTATATTAAGAGGTGCGCTTTTAAAAGACATGCCTGATTTCTGGCTGGATGATTTTAAAAATAATTATGAAGAACAACTGACCGGCGTGATGATGCCTGAGCTTAAAAGACAATATGAATTACAAGAGTTCAAACTTGCTTTAGAAATAGCCCGGCTAATACTTAATATAGATCCTTTTAATGACGAAGCGTTAAAATACCAGTTAAAAAGTTTAAGAAGACTAAAGGGTGTCGAACATGCAAGAAAGATATACGGTCAATTTATCCAGGAATATAAACGGTCTTTAGATTTAGATTACGCGATCGGCTTCGAAAAAATTGTTCACTAAAGCCTCACCGTCCCCTCCTAAAGAGAAATTTTCAAAATGTAACATATTAAAGGAAATTCAAAAAGTCCTCTCCTTTGGAGTGGCTTTAACGGAGGCTCTATGATTTGTTAATCCACAGTTGCGCTTAATGCCATAAATTAGTTAATGGTTAATGAATTTATTATTGGATTAACCCGTTTTTTAACCCATTTTTTAATACCCGCAGTCTTAATCTTGTTCGTTCAAAACCGCAAACGGATATATCCTTTAAGCCTCTGAACCAGGGTTTGCCCGGCGATTGAAGACACCAATTAAACCATTAAAACTAATTATTTATGAAGAAACTTTTTACAAGACATGGCCGGCTTATTGAAATTTGGCGGCCTAAATTTAAAATCGTATGGTCCCCGCATTTCGCAATCCTGATTTTTTTATGGATGTTTTCTGTGGCAGCATTCGCGCAAAACGGTAAGATACATGGTACGGTACTGGATGAAAACGGAGCCACACTGCCAGGTGTTAGTATAAAGATAAGCGGCACCAATTCAGGCACAATATCAGATGTAAACGGTAAATTTTCAATTAATGCAAATAAAGGGACAAAGCTTGTTTTTAGCTTTGTTGGCTATGTTAATAAAGAAGTAACGGTCGGCGATCAAACTGAAATAAATGTAAGTATGACCCTTTCATCATCAAATTTGAATGAGGTTGTCGTCGTTGGTTACGGTACACAGAAAAAATTATCGCTTACAACCGCTGTAACTTCCATAAACAATGCGGAAATCGTTACAACAAAGAACGAGAATGTTGAAAACATGCTAACCGGTAAAGTTGCCGGTTTACAGGTAATGCAAAACACTGCCGAACCAGGCGATTATAACAATAATATTTCGATAAGAGGATATGGCAACAACCCATTAATTGTAATTGATGGAGTGGAAACGCCTTATTTTCCTGTTACCGGCGGCAATGGCGATAACTCTACCGGGATAAGTAATATTCTGTCGAGGCTTGATCCTAATGATATTGAAAGTATATCAGTTTTAAAGGACGCCGCCGCCAGCGTTTACGGTGTTAATGGAGCAAACGGCGTAATTTTGGTCACCACTAAAAAGGGCAAAACGGGAACGCTTGAGCTTACTTATTCCGGATCCTTTGGTTCACAAGTGCCTTCGGGTTTACCCAAACCGGTAAATGCGGTCGACTATATGACACTTCGAAATCAGCAATCAATGCACAACGCGAATGGTGGAGTGCTGGTTTATTTTCCCGCAGATTTTGCCGGTTATGCCGGCGGCACTAAGCAAAGTACAGATTGGTATGATGCGGTTTTCAAAAAATCGGCGTTCCAGGATCAGCATAACCTTACCGCGACTGGCGGAAATGAGAGTACGCAATATCTTTTAAGTGCCGGCTTTACCGGCCAGGACGGCTTTTTACAAAGTAACGACCTGTATGATAAGCGTTACAATGTCCGCTCAAATATTACCAGTAAGATAGGTAAGAACATTACCATTAATTTGAACCTGAGCGCCATAATGGATCAAAAAAATGCGCCTTTGCAATCTGTTTGGTGGACTACAAGGGAAACTTGGCGGGAATTGCCTACGCAGACAATTTATGCCAACAACAACCCGGCCTACTTAGATCTTGGCCTTGTTGATGGAGGAAACCCTGTGGCATTTGAAAGTTCAGATGTCAACGGCTACAGTACACAAAATAATAAATTCTTTACCGGGCTGCTAAGCCTGGATTATAAGGTGCCATTTATTGAAGGGCTTAACGTCAAGGCTTTATACAGCTATAATTACCAGGTACAAAATAATAAGCAGTTTGGTAAATCGTATGATCTATATAATTACGATGCAGCTTCAAACACCTATAATCCAAATTTAACCGGTGCGCCAAGTTATGTTCAAAGGCAGTATTATGAATATCCTCAAAATACTGATCAGTTATCGCTCAATTATATCCATACTTTTAAAGGAGTACATAATGTTACCGCATTGTTACTTTATGAAGGTAACGAGCAAAGCGCTGATAACTTTGCTGCTTACAGGCAGCTTGCCATACCGGTTGACCAGTTAATTGCAGGTAACAGCCTTAACCAGAGTGCAACACAGGATGGCGGTCAATTGTATGATTACGCAACCAATTCAATTGTGGGAAGATTGCACTATGATTATAAGGGTAAATATTTAGCTGAATTCAGTTTCAGGGACGACAAATCATCGAAGTTTGCACCAGGGCAAGGCTGGGGGTTTTTTCCGTCCGGTTCATTAGCCTGGAACGTGTCTGACGAAAATTTTTGGAAAAATTCTTCAGCATTATCATTCATTGATGAATTTAAATTTCGGGCCTCTTACGGTGTAACAGGTGATGATAACGCATTATACTACCAGTTTCTGAGCGGTTACAATTATCCGGCCGGTGGTTCAAATAACCGGTTACCTGGCGGTACAGTATTTAACAAAACTTATGTAAACGCGGTATCACATACAAACCTGCCAAATTCCGATGTCACCTGGGAAACATCCCGTACATTTGATGCCGGCTTAGATATTGATGCATGGCAGGGCATGTTGGGAGTCACCGTTGATTATTTCAGGCGCGACAGGTCAGGATTATTCGCAACCCCTGCCTTGCAGGTTCCGGATGTTTTAGGCGCTACTCTTCCGCAGGAAAATCTTAATGGCGACAGGACCCAGGGCTTTGATTTTGAACTAACACACAGAAACCATATCGGTAAATTTAGTTACAATATACGAGGCACTTTCTCTTATGCCCGTACGAAGTGGACCACTTATGCTGAATCACAGCACGGCAACTCGTATCTTGATTGGTTAGCTAACCACGAGAACAGAAATCAAGGAATTCAGTTCGGGTTAGGTTCAGCCGGGCAATTCCAGAATTATGGCCAAATTGTAAACAGCCCGGTTTATGTTGGCCGGGGTACAGTAGTTGGCGACTATAATTACCTTGACTGGAACGGCGACGGCCAGATCGACGGCAATGACAACCACCCGATAGCTTACGGCAGTAATCCTAATGGAGGAACGGTAACACCTGTAATTACATACGGCCTTAGCTTAGGAGGCTCATATCAAGGGCTTGATTTTAATTTGCTGTTCCAGGGAACGGGAATAATTAATGTTTCATATATTGAACAATTAAACATCCCGCTGTGGGGCGGCGGCAATGCCTTGCAGCAATTCACGAATGACTGGCACCCGGCCAATCCGAACGCCGACCCTTACAACCCAAATACCGCATGGGTACCTGGTAACTTTGCCTATACCGGAACCACCGCCAACACCAATTCATCGTTCAATTTCCAAAATGCCGCATACCTGAGGCTCAAGAGCGCCGAAATAGGTTATAACTTACCCAAATCATTCTTATCACATGCCGGAATTAAAGGAGTAAGAATTTTTGTAAACGGTTACAACTTGTTCACTTTAACAAAATTAAAATATGAAGACCCCGAACATCCTACGGGATTGTATGGGTATTTATATCCGCTGGATAAATTATACAACGTTGGTTTAAATGTCAAATTCTAATCGAAACAGATCATGAAAAAATATAAACATATAATATTAATAATTGTAATAGCGGGCCTATCGGCTTGCAGAAAGTTGAATATTCCGCCTAAAAATATTGTCCAGGACCCAGATGTGTTTTCCACTTCAGCCGGTATCCAGGCATACATGGCACGTTTGTACAGTGAGCTGCCCATTGAAGATTTCAGGTATTCGCCTGATATGGGTTTAAATTTCTTTTGGATCATCAAACCTACCCCGGCTACTACCGGAGAAGCCCTAAGCCGTGACCAAACAGGCGCAACTTCGGAAAACTGGGGCGACTGGCACTGGGACATTTGGGGTGGTTCATATACAGTAATACGCGATTGTGACTATTTTATTCAAACACTTCCCGCATATTCAAAAAGCTTCACTGCCGCACAGGTAAGCGCCTGGTTGGGCGAAGCATATTTTGTTCGCGGTATGACCTATTTTGCATTGGTAAAACGCTTTGGCGGTGTGCCTATTGTTAATAAAGTGCTAAACTATACCCCGGGCACGAGTATTGACAACCTTAAAATACCCCGCTCCTCCGAAAAAGCAGTTTGGGATCAGGTAGCCAGTGATTTTGATTTCGCCATTGCCAATTTGCCCGCGGTAAATACCGATTACTCCGATGGCAGCCGGGCAAATAAATATGTTGCCGCGGCATTTGAATCACGGGCTATGTTATATGCAGGCAGCATTGCCAAATACAATACCATTACGCTATTTGATGGCAGTCAAAACCAGCTTTGCGGCATACCCGCCAGCGCTGCAGCCGCATATTTCCAGAAAAGCTATGATGCGGCAAAGACGCTCGAAGGAGCCTACAGTCTTTATTTATCGGCATGGTCAGCAACCGACAAAAATGCACAGTATCAGAACTTTGTTAACCTTTTTTTCGACGCTAAAAGTTCCGAGAACGTATTTGTACGGGAATACCAGTATCCAAATTCCGTTCACGGGTACGATGCCTATAATGTTCCGCGCCAGCTCATAGGGCCAAACGGTTATTCATCCGAAGTAAACCCAACACTTAATTTTGTTGAAATGTTTGTCGGCATCCCTAAAAACGCTGATGGCACCATCCAAAACCTCGATGCAAGCGGGCATTACGTTTTATTTAGCAACACAATGGATCTGTTTGCAAATGCTGAACCCAGGCTAAGAGCTAGTGTGATATTCCCGGGTGATGTGTTTAAAGGACAAAGTATTGAAATACGCCGTGGTATTTACACAGGCCCTGTTGCAGGAGGTATCAGTCCGCTGCTGCCGGCGGGTTCAAGATCACAATATCCTACAGCAAATCTTGTAACATCTTCAAACGCAGCACAAACACCCTATAAACTACCTGACGGAACACTAATGAATCCCGCCGGATTGAGCGGCGTCTTTACCGGTGACCAAACTTGTGCAATTTCGGGGTTCTCCGTACGAAAATGGCTTAATCCAAACTTGCCAACATCGCAGGTACTGGAAAACAATGAGGATCAAACATGGATAGAAATGCGTTATGCCGAAGTTTTATTGAACCGCGCCGAAGCAGGGTATGAGCTGGGCGGGGGCGCCAACATTACGGATGCTTTTAACATTATTAATCAAATACGCTCAAGGGCGGGTGCAACTTTGCTGGCCGGCCCTGGCGCGATGACCATCGATACTATCCGTATAGAACGAAGGAAGGAATTGGCATTTGAAAATAAAACATACTGGGACCTGCGAAGATGGCGGATATTTGATAAAGAACAAAACGGAACCCTGTACAGGGTATTAATGCCCTTTTATTCGGCGCAGGCAGGCAAATATTTCTTTGACGCCCGTACCGATGAACGGAACGATGTTTACACTTATGACCCAAAATGGTATTATGAACAAATACCGCCCGGCGCCATATCTAAGAGTACCAACTTAATTCAAAACCCAGGTTATTAATATAAAGAAAATGAAGAAGACATTATATTACTTAGCATTTTGCCTGGCAGTTATCGCAGGCAACTCATGCAAAAAGATCGATAATTATCCTGCGCCCTCAAATACGCTGAAAGGAAGTACAATAGATGCGGGCACCGGAAATACAGTGCAAACTGCAATAGGCGGCGGCGGCACACGCGTTAAATTGCTTGAAACGAGCTATAGCGCCAATCCGACGCCTTACTATTTTCAATCAATGCAGGATGGTACCTTTAATAATACCAAAATATTTGCCGCTACCTATAAAGTATCAGTTGAAGGGCCATTCGTGCCATTGGTGCAAACTGACAGCCTCGGCAACATTGTATCAGACCAGAGCCAAAACGTAGTGATAAAAGGTACCAATACAGTAACCAGCCTCACCTTTAAAGTTGAACCTTTTTTAAGGGTTGATTTAGTCGGCGCACCGGTATTTAATGCTGATAGTACGGTTACTGTCCAGGTTAAAGTTACACGTGGCACCACTAATACGGCATATCAGCAGGATATTACTGATATTAACCTGTATGTAAGCAACACACATTACGACGGCAACAACAATTATGACCCGAGGTACTCAAAGCTTACCTCATATAGCGGTACAACCGGTACCGCCCTTTTAGGTCAAACTATTAGCATAACTACCAGGGGCGGGGCCCTGGCCCGGCAGGATGTTTACTTTAGGGTTGGGGCAAGAATAAACGCCGGGCTTGATGAATATAATTATAGTACACCGGCATCAATAACATATCCATAATTTAATTTTAAAAGGAGGGAGACGATTCCCTCCTTTTTTCCGGCCGCTGCATCTGCCTTTTTTTTAAACATCTTACACCAATATTATCAAATGAAAAAACCTATTCTGCTTCGCTCTCTATTAGCTGTTTCATACCCGGCAATTGCTTTTAATGCCCTGCCAAAACTCCTGGTATCATGAGAAAATTAGTACCCATGCCACTGATACTGTTATCGTTCATTGGCATAAGCTGCGGCAAAGAAAAGGGGGTTATTTCGCAGCAGCAAATGAACGCCAATGAAACCATTAATTTCACAGCTGCTGATGCCGATGAAGCTTATAAAGCATTCAATACCTACTTTTATGACCCGACTGCCAAGCTTTACTACAGTACGACAAAACAGGATGGCCCCGGCGCTATATGGACACAGGCCATTTACTGGGATATGGCTATGGATGTTTACGAGCGTACAAAGAATGCTTCGCAGTTAACTATGATAAATGATATTTACACCGGTGGGTTCAACCAATATGACGGCTATAACTGGGACAATAGCACTAAATGGTTCATTTATGATGATATGATGTGGTGGGTAGCTGCTTTGGCACGGGCCAACCAGTTAACAGGAAATGCAATCTATCTGCAAAAATCTATTGAAGGTTTTAATCATGTTTGGGCAGGTTCGTATGATCCCGATAAAGGGGGCATGTTCTGGGACTTTAGTCATAGCGGTAAAAATGCCTGTATCAATTACCCCACCGTAATAGCGGCGGTCCGTTTATACCAGATCACCGATGATGAAAGCTATCTTTCAAAAGCAAAATCAATTTACTCATGGGCAAAGGCTAACCTGTTTAATGCGGTTAATGGCCGGATAGCCGATCACAAAATAGGTGATAATCCGCCAGGCTATGAAGATTATACATATAATCAGGGTACGGCAATTGGCGCTGCTGTTATGCTCTATAAAGTAACTAATGATACTTCTTATCTCGCCGATGCTAAACTCGTCGCCGATTATACCAGGAACAATATGTGCCCTAATGTCCTGTTGCCGGCCGAAGGAGACTTTAATGAACAGGGCGTATTGAAAGCCATATTTGCCCAATACATCATGATGCTGGTAAAAGACGGGGGACAAAGTCAATACCTTCCATGGCTACAGCAGAATATAAACGCAGGCTGGCAAAACAGAGACAGATCCCGTAATTTAACTTATCGTAATTATGGAGTCGCCTGTCCGATCGGAGATATACAATCTTACGAAGCAAGCAGCATTGTGACATTTATGCAGGTAGATCCACCTCTAAATTAATTATCACAAGCAATATGCACACTTATCTCCACCCTAAATAAACAATTATGAAAAAAACTATCCTTTTTTGTGCTTTACTGTTCATCTCGGTTACTTGCTTTTCACAGCATAAAGAGTCAGCGTCGGAGATTTTAAAACAAAAAACCGCCTTCCAGACCAGCAGCCCCTGGATCCCTCAAATTGATGTACGCTCGGATGTTGCAATTGTATATGGCGTAAATGACCGCAAAGACTTAACATTTGAGCAAAGGGTAAAATCATGGCGTGACCATGGCTATCAGGCTGCTTTCATGACCGGGATAGCCTGGGGCTCATATTTTGATTATTTTTTAGGTAAATGGGATGGAAAAAACCATTTAGGCGTTGGGCAGGTAACCCAAAAAGGCGATACGATTTTTCATGGTAAAAACATGCCTTACGTTGTGCCGGTTAAATCGTTCATTGACTATATGAAAACTGCCATCGTAAAAAGGGTTATTGATGCCAATATCACTACAATTTTTTTGGAAGAACCTGAGTTTTGGGCCCGGGCCGGTTACGGCGCACCCTTTAAACAAGAATGGCAAAAATATTATGGTTTCCCATGGCGCCCGCAAGATGCATCACCGGAGAATACCTATCTCTCAAGCAAGCTCAAGTATCATCTGTATTACAATGCTATAAAGCAGGTATCAAATTATGCAAAAAGCTATGGCAAAACAAAAGGTAAAGAGGTTAAGGTTTATATAGCTACCCACTCCCTTGTTAATTATTCGTCCTGGAAAATTGTCAGTCCGGAAGCCAGCCTGGCTTCATTGCCGGGCATAGACGGATACATTGCACAGGTTTGGACGGGTACATCGCGTGAGCCGACATATTTTAACGGTAAAGAAAAGGAACGTGTTTTTGAAAACGCTTTCCTGGAATATGGTTCAATGGTATCTATGACTGCCCCTACCGGGAGAAAACTATTCTTTTTGACCGACCCGGTAGAAGATTGGCCGCGCGACTGGACCGATTATAAGAAAAACTACCAGGCAACATTTACGGCTGAGTTACTTTATCCAATGATAAATAATTATGAAGTAATGCCCTGGCCCGAGCGTATCTATACGCGCCCTTATAAGCTGGCCCATAGTGATTCTGCCGTACTTATCCCTAAATACTATTCAACCCAAATGCAGGTGATGATCAATGCATTGAATGACATGCCCTTATCATCAAACCGGGTGAATGGGGTGAATGCTATTGGCGTGCTGATGAGTAATTCATTAATGTTTCAGCGCTTCCCCACGCACAATGGATTTGAAGACCAGCAATTTTCAAATTTTTACGGGCAAACATTCCCATTGCTGAAACGCGGTATCCCGGTACAAACAGTACATATGGAAAACCTGTCGTATGCCAACGCATTAAATAAAATCAAAGTTTTGGTTGTAAGTTATTCCAACATGAAACCCAATGCACCTGAAGTGCATAAATATATTGCTGATTGGATAAAAAAGGGCGGTGTTTTAATTTATTGCGGCAGGGACGATGATCCATATCAATCCGTTATGGAGTGGTGGAATACGAATGGGAATAAATACAAATCACCATCCGAACATTTATTTAAGTTACTGAATATCCGCCCATCGCCCGGCAAACAAAAATTTAAAGTCGGTAAAGGATACGTATATGTTATGAGGCAAAACCCTAAAGAGTTTGTGTTACAGCCCAATAATGATGCAGGCTATCTAAGCATTGTTAAAAAGGCTTATGAAAATGATGCAAAGGCGGGTGAATTAACATTAAAGAACAACTTTTATTTAGAGCGGGGCCCTTATGATATAATTTCCGTTTTGGATGAGAACGATGACAGCAAACCATACCTGGTGAAAGGGCCTGTTATCGATCTGTTCGATCCGGAATTACCTGTGCTGCCGCAAAAAAATATAAATCCCGGCGAACAGGCTTTATTGTATGACCTGAACCGTGTGGCAGATAAAACCAAACCTGAAGTCCTTGCGTCTGCATCAAGAATATATAATGCTAAGTTACAGACGCATTCCTATTCCTTTATTGCAAAAAGCCCCGTCAATACCATGAATAGCGCCCGGGTATTGTTGCCTTCAAAACCCGCTGAAATAATAATCACTGATAGCAAAGGCAAGGAGATCCCCAATGTTAAAACATCATGGGATACGTCGTCAAACACATTGTTTTTAAACTTTGAAAATAGTCCTGATGGTATAAAGGTGGATTTGAAGTGGTAATAAGGCCTTTTTTGAGAAAAGTTGGTTATGCTTCCGTATATGTAATTTCGTATGCGGGAGCTTTTTTCAAAGGTCAATAATATACATAACCGCGTGAATCCTTTCCGTTTAAACTGAAAGGACTATTTTATCCGGTCACTAACAATTTATTTAAAATTAAACATCCGAAAAATTAATGAAAAAATTATGGCTCTTTGTGTTAGCCCTTTTACCCGCTATTGTTTTTGCACAGAAAAATAATTTGGTTACTGATCCGGCAGATCTCGTCAACCCGCTTATGGGTACCGAATCAAAACCTACCCTATCCAACGGTAATACCTATCCGGCTATTGCGTTGCCCTGGGGCATGAATTTCTGGACACCACAAACCGGTAAAATGGGAAGCGGCTGGCAATATACATATACGGCAGATAAGATACTTGGTTTTAAACAAACCCATCAGCCCTCACCCTGGATGAATGATTACGGTCAGTTCAGCATAATGCCTGTAACAGGTAATTTGAAAATATCCGAAAATGCAAGGGCCGGTTGGTTCTCACATAAAACCGAAATTGCAAAACCTTATTATTACAGCGTTTACCTTGCTGATCCTGATGTCACAACTGAGATTACGCCGACAGAACGCACGGCCAGTTTTAGGTTTACTTTCCCTAAAAGTGACAGTTCATCTATTGTAATTGATGCTTTTGATAAGGGATCATACATTAAAATCATCCCGAAGGAAAACAAGGTGGTGGGTTATTCAACAAAGTTTGCCAACGGACCTTTAAAAAACTTTAAAAATTACTTTGTGGTCTATGTTGATAAGCCCGTAACTATTACCCATACTTATAGCGACACCGTACTGAAAGGAGGTTTAGAACTTACTGCCGATCATGCAATTGCAGTTATCGGTTTTAAAACAACCAAAGGAGAGAAGGTCCATTTAAAGGTTGCTTCCTCATTTATCAGTATTGAGCAGGCTGAATTGAATTTGAAACGCGAACAGGGGGATGATGGTTTCGATAGGATTGAACAAAAGGCAAAAGCAACCTGGAACAAAACATTAAGCCGTGTTCAAATAGGGGGTGGCGCCATTGATCAGGAACGGACATTTTACTCATGCCTTTACCGGATGCTGTTTTTCCCGAATAAGCTTTACGAAGTGAATGCCAAAGATGAAATTATACACTGGAGCCCTTACAATGGGAAAATATTGCCCGGCTATATGTTTGCCGGTACCGGGTTTTGGGATACTTTCCGTGCGCTTTATCCTTTTTTAAACCTTATGTACCCTTCCATTAATAAAGAGATGCAGGAAGGATTAGTGAATGATTATAAGGAAGGCGGCTGGCTGCCGGAGTGGTCAAGTCCGGGTTATGCTGATGTGATGGTCGGAAATAATTCTGCCTCAGTTGTAGCCGAGGCTTATTTAAAAGGCGTGAGAGGCTATGATATTGAAACATTATATAAGGCCGTTATCCATGATGCCAATTATGAAGGGCCCAGGGCGGCCGGGCGAAGGGGCGTTGATTACTATAATAAATTGGGTTATGTGCCTTATGATGTTAATATTAATGAAAATGCAGCACGTACGCTGGAATACGCCTATGATGATTTCTCGATTTACCAGTTAGGCAAAGCGCTGAATAAATCCGCTAAAGAAATTGAGGTATACAAAAAAAGAAGTATGAATTACCGAAACCTGTTCGACCGTTCAACCGGCTTAATGCGTGGAAAGAACAAGGACGGGTCATTCGAAACCCCGTTTAACCCGTTTGAATGGGGCGATGCCTTTACGGAGGGGAATAGCTGGCATTATACGTGGGCGGTTTTTCATGATGTACAGGGGCTGATCAATTTGATGGGCGGTAAAAAACAGTTTATCGCTAAACTTGATTCAGTATTCACACTTCCGCCAATTTTTAATGATAGTTATTACCATACCGTTATACACGAAATAAGGGAAATGCAGATTGCAGGCATGGGGCAATATGCACACGGCAATCAGCCTATACAGCATATGATCTATTTATACGACTATGCAGGTGAGCCCTGGAAAGCCCAATATTGGGTACGTGAAACCATGAACAAATTGTACAAAGCCACCCCGGACGGTTATTGCGGCGATGAGGATAACGGGCAGACTTCGGCATGGTACGTATTCTCTGCCCTCGGATTTTACCCGGTATGCCCTGTATGCGGCCAATATGTAATTGGGGCGCCTCTGTTTAAAAAAGCTGTCCTGAATCTTGAGAACGGCAAAAAAATAGTTATAGATGCACCGGCTAACAGCGCCGGCAACAGGTATATTAACCGCCTTACCTATAATGCCAAACCTTACACCTTTAATTGGTTTAGTCATAAAACACTTATGGAAGGCGCAATTATAAATTTTGATATGACCGGCATTCCAAATAAGCAAAAAGGAATCAGTGAACGCGATTTCCCCTATTCACTGTCAAATGAAAAATAAATGAGGTAGATAAATTACTTGGACTAATCAGAATAAATGGGCGGCAGGAATATCTTGAAAAAAATCCGGAAAACTTTAGCCGCATTGTACATGATTATTCTGAAGATCAAAAAGGACTTATAATTTGGAAAGACCTTTTGGAAGAAAAGTTGTTCTAAATTAACGTGAGTTCGATATAAGCTCACCATTCGCCTCACCTCAGCCCTCTCCAAAGGAGAGGGAGCCAGTAACGAGTTTATTCTGCTGAAAATTAACCATTTTGCATCGAAGTCCTCTCCTTTGGAGAGGATTTAGGTGAGGCGAAACGGAGTGCCTGAGTTAAAAAATTATATCTAACTCACGTTAAATTAATATTGTGGGCAGGTATGTTATAGTTCATGCAAAATAGCTCGCTTGCCTGCTAAGATGTTTTTTCTTTTTGGCATGACCCGCTTCGCTTTTATTGATCATTTCTCCTTTGTCAATAAAAATCGCTCTTTATTATAGTTTAAGAACGCACCATTATTATAGTTTTAACACAGACTTTAAGGAATTTTAAGACTGTTTCACGCATGATATAGATTAACCCAGACATGATGGTAGTTATATGTGATTACATATAAATTTACGAAAAGTTTATTTTTTATATGCAATTGCATATAAATTTATTGATTTGGTTGTTTTTATATGCAAATACATATAATTATTATTACTTTTGATTTGTTATATGTAATTGCATATAATGTTGAGCTATGATGAAATCACTGGCAGAATTTGTAAAGCAAAAAAGAAAGGAAGCGGAACTGACCCAGGAAGACTTCGCAGCAAGGGCGGGAGTAGCACTGACGGTTATCCGCAAGATTGAACAAGGAAAGGGAAACCTTAACCTGAAGAAAGCTAATCAGGTATTGAAAATGTTTGGGCACGAGTTGGCTCCGGCCGATAGCAAAGAATTATCACCACCTGACAAAGAATGGAAACCATGAGACAGGCAGCCATATATTATAAGGATACCTATAGTCAATCCGGCTGATGACGAAGAACTGGCGCTAACGCTTGAAGGAAAGAAAAAGAAGTTAAAGCTGGAACATTTCATACACCTGGCCGAAGGGCTCGGATTGAACCCAATGCAGATTAGGAATGTTTTTGATCGAATTATCAAAAATTGCCAGTTAGCTTATGACTGGCTGGAACGATCATTTCTTTCCGATGAATACAAAACAGCCTATAAAACCTTAATGGACAAACGGTACGCTATCCTGGAATAGCCAACGTTTAAACAAAAGTGATTGAATTGGAGTTGAATTTAAAAGCAATTAACTATGAAACGAACCTACTTCAAACACCGCCACTGTTTCGACTTTTCTCAATATACTTTCGACATTGGCAGACCGCAAAAAGTAAAGGCAATATAAACGGGCATAGATCCCTATAAAGAGCGCAAAAATTATCATACCCCATTCAAACCATGGGTTTGCTAAAAACCCCAAACCCAACAACGGTAAACTGGTAATCAGCAAAGGCACAATAGCACAATGAATGGCGCATAATGTGAAGGCAGTCATCCCGATACGATCCAGCTTTGAGCCGCGTTTTTGAGAACTCATAGTACAAAGATAGGAATAAATGCAACCTCATTGCGTTTATTATGCGATTATTTTACATTCACGTTAACTAATATTTACACAAAGGCTTCCGAATACTCTTTCAATTATTACTTTTGCCAACACCAAATTAACACTGCGCCCGAAATATGCCATCACCTTCACTAAAAGATAACTGGACGGTAATCTGGAATTCACGTTACAAACGCTATCAAATGATCATCGGCACCGTGATCATGCTTGCCATAATTTTTACCTTACCGTTCTTTTTCGGCCACATTCAAAAAAGGAAAGGGGCTGTGTTAAATGATTGGCTGTTAGCACGCATACCTCCGCATAATGTATCCGTGTTAATTTTTGCACTTATCTGGGGGATGGTTTTATTAATACTGATCAGGACTATCAAAAATCCTTCCATTTATATAACCTATTGCTGGACGTTAATATTTGTTTATATCGTGCGTTTCGTTACCATCAGCGTTGTTGCGCTCGATCCGCCACCAGGCCTGATCCCTTTGGTTGACCCGCTCAGCAGTGTTTTTTACGGGAACGCCGCTATTACAAAAGACCTGTTTTTTTCGGGGCACACTACTACGATGGTCCTGATATTTTTATGCCTTGAAAGAAGAACGGATAAAATAATAGCGCTTATTGCAGCTTTTGCCGTTGCTTATTTATTGCTTGTACAGCATATCCATTACACGATTGATATCCTGGCAGCGCCTATTGTTGTTTATGCGTGTTACCGGTTAACCCGTTATCTTCTTTATAAATAGAAGGGTACTGCATCCAACTATTTACCCGGCTCACGCTGTTTGTTGCTTAAGCGGTAAATATGGGGTGGTTTATTCAGACAGGTTAATGGTAATACCCATTCTTATTCACTTTGAAACCGCTCGGGTTTTTCGAGTTGTTGCATTTTTTGCCATCCGGGCAGTTATCAAGGAATCGTTGACAACTGAATAAGCCCTGATTAACCTGCAACAAGCTTTTTTCGTAATAGCTGCATATCCGAACTTATCTTATGATCCATAACTTTAGCATAAATCTGCGTGGTCTTAATGCTGGTATGCGTACCATCTTAGCTACGCTTTCCAATTGGTATATAGTTATTAAGCGTTACAGTGGTTGCAAATGTTCAGAAAAGAGAGGTTTATTTTGGTATGTTCTAAAAACAAAAAACCCCTTAAATGATATCATTTAAGGGGTTTTTGTCAATTTTGCTATTGAAAAAGCGGAATGGACGGGACTCGAACCTATCTTATTTCTACTTCATTTTCAATATTTTACAAGCTTGCAATAGTGGGCCAATTATGAGCCAATTAAGCTGATTACAATAGGGTATAATACGACCCCGGCCCTACGCCTTGTCGTTCTATCAGTTTTGCAGTGATTAGATTATCCAGCATTCTTTTTACGGTTGAACTGGAAATGTTCAACTTCCTTGCTATTTCACTGGTTTTAATACCTGCATTACTTTCGATAATGTATAGCAATTGTTTTTCTTTCGTTGATATTTTCTGTGCAGCGCCGTAAGCATCCAATTTGATTATTAATGCTTCTTGCATATTTCTCAGGCAGGCCAAAAAGAAAATGACCCATTCCGTAATATTTTCTCCGGGCCTTTGCGACTGGCAGGCCGTTAGCACCCGGTAATATTCTGTTTTTTGGATTTCAATTTCATGTTCAAAGCTAACGTACCTAATCCATTGGTAACCGCTCTTCCTTAACAGGAGTGTTGCCAGGAGGCGGCTTAAGCGGCCATTGCCGTCTTGAAAAGGATGTATAGAAACAAACTCGTAGGAGAAAAGCGCAGATTTAGCTAAGGCGTGGGTATCTAAATCCGTTTCCCACCAAAACACCATTTCCCGCATAGCATCTTTCGTGGGAAATCCCGGCGGCGTTGTTTGAAAAATAATCTGGCTGCTTCCATCTGGTAAGTGTGCCTCAACAGCATTTGTATGCTGTTTGTAGTCTCCCTTATGCCATCCGTCCT
Organism: Mucilaginibacter sp.; assembly: GCA_036758125.1. GTDB lineage: Bacteria > Bacteroidota > Bacteroidia > Sphingobacteriales > Sphingobacteriaceae > Mucilaginibacter. The sequence goes on along the minus strand of DAIOXE010000008.1, from coordinate 66,497 downwards.
TTTGACTATATTTTAACAGCTGGTTATGTAGGTTTTTCAAAGCATTTTCGGATACGGGGATATCTTCATAATTTTCGTCGATTAAATCCAACACCTCGAAATAACCCACTACCTCTTGTTGGTCACGCTCAACTAACTTTGTGATGTCCATGTTCTTTAGCAGCACATCAACCTGCTCATCGCTCAACTTTGAACCCTCGATACGGGTGGAAGCACCAACACTTCTAACGGTGGCTATGGATTTTAACTCTTTCAAACTTTGCCCCTCCCGCCTTTCCACAGCTTGCCAGGAAGCATCAAACCGGTCTATCTCGCTGATTAAATTAATTAGCTTCCAGTTCAAATCAAGCGTCTCGGTATGTACATTAAGCTTACTCATATTGCAAATATACTAAAATTTCATGCAATCATGAGCCAATAAGAGCCAATAAGAGCTAATTATGAACCAATAGACTTAGGCTACCCTCTCTCCGGAACACCTTGCCCGTTGTTTAATAAACTTTTAATTATATTACCAGGGAATTGCTTACATCAAATAATGAATTAGCGCTTCCTCTCTTTTGTCATCTGTATCATCAGCAGCAAGATATTTAACAATCCTTGCGGGACTGCCAGTAACAACCGCATAAGGCGGAACATCAGTTTCTACAACTGTTTTACAACCAACAACGCATCCTCGCCCTAAACGAACACCCGGCATTATAATCGCATTAAAACCGACCCAGCAATTATCTTCGATAACAACTGGCAATGAAGTGCCAGGAAACGGATGCGGGCGCAGGGGGTTTTGCGAAACGTTAATTAACAGTTGTTTGCGCAATTCTAATGAGTAAGAGGTTGCATCAAGCCAGGTATCAGTAACAACAGAGCCCCAGGCTAACATGCAATGGTTCCCTATAATAACCATTTGGTTGCAAACTATAGTTGTTTCATTCAGCACAGAAAACTTGCCCACAGATACCTTACCTTCTTTAGACACTATGAAGTTTACAACACCATAGCAGCCGCTTGCCTCGTCAATTGTGAGCGCGTCTTTACTTTCGGCGTAAAAAGCGGATAGCCCATAGGAGGTATCCATGTACACGCTTTCTGCTAAAGTTACATTTGATGGGATTCCGTTATGGTACCAGTCCCCTTCTATATGGATCCGGCCATCGGGTCCTACGGTTTTTACCTGTATAATATTCTCTCTCATCCTAAACAGGTTTAGCGGGGTTCCCGGATACTGTGAGGCGGGGGGCAACATTTTCAATCACTACTGCACCGGGCGAAATTACAGCACCATCACCCACCGTTACTCCTTTTAAAATAGTTGCATTATAACCAATATATACATCGTTGCCAATAACAACCGGCTTTGCTTTTACAACAGGGCGATTATCGTGGTTGCCTAAAGGCGAAATAGCTATCGTATCTGCCATGCGGGCTGCCGGTGCTATGGGATGAAAATCAGAATCAACAATGGTTACTCCTCCCGCAATAAAAACACGGCTTCCAATGGTTATTTGTTGTGCTGCCACTAAAGACGCACCGGCTATATAACAAGATTCGCCTATTGTTATGCTGCCATTTTGCTCGGTTGCAAAAGAGGTGCGCCAAACCGTAACATTGCTGCCTATTTTTAACCCGGTCTTTAACGTAGAAAAAAAGTGTTTGAAACCAGATGCCGAGTCTATTACGGAGTTTTCCCCCACTTCTATATTATCAGGAATGTTCCCTCTGAACCAATCATCCGGAATTTCTTTACCCGGTACTATCGGGTGAAATAATATTTTTTTTTCATTCATTGAGATGATGTTGATCTTTTCAGTGTATCATATTACAGTACCTTAACCATTTATAAACCGGCTTATGAAATATGCTGGTACTTGTAAAGACTTGCATAAACTTTGTTTTCTTCTAAAAGGCTTTCGTGCGTTCCCTGCTCTACCACATTCCCATCTTTAATAGTGATAATCAGGTCGGCGTGTTTCAATGTGGACAGACGATGCGATATTAAAAAAACTGTTCTTCCCTTAGAAAACTTAGCCAGTTCTTTAAAAATTCTTGATTCTGTAAGCGCGTCTACCGCAGATGTCGGCTCATCCAAAATTAATATAGCTGCTTTCTTTAAAAATGCCCGTGCAATTGAAATCCGCTGTCGTTGCCCTCCTGATAACGAAGCACCACCTTCGCTGATAACAGTTTCATAACCATCCGGCAAATTCATAATGAAATCATGTGCCTGCGCAGCCTTTGATGCTTCTATCACTTCGTCAAAGGATGCATCAGGATTACCGAAAGCAATATTTTCACCAATGGTCATCGGAAACAAAAAAGAATCCTGTAATACAATGGATGTGCTTTCGCGCAGGGAATGGAGCTTTAGGTTCTTTATGTCAATGCCATCTACCTTTATTTGGCCTTCCCATGGATCGTAAAAGCGGGAAAGCAATGATATGACGGATGTTTTACCTGCCCCTGTTGGCCCTACAATAGCAACAATCTGGCCAGGCAAAACTTTGAAAGAAACATTGTTCAGTATAGGTTGTGCTTTACCGGGGCTACCATAGCCAAAACTAACATTTCTGAACTCGACCGCCCCCCGGGGCGAAGCCAATTGCACAGCATTTGGCATTTCCCGGACAATTTCATCAGAATCGATAATATCAAAAATGCGTTTACCCCGTGCATTTATAGTAACAGCAGTGCTTATTGCAGTTGATAAAGAATTTACCGGCCCATATAAGGCAGTTATATATCCTAAAAATATAAAGAGGTCGCCTGTTGATAGCACGCCATGCAATACACGAAAACCGCCTATACCAATAACCGCAGCCGATGCTATACCCGTAATTAAATACGACAGCTGGTTGTATGTTAAAGATACCTTATTAGCTACTTTAAACGCCTGGCTGAATTCCTCTGCATGTATACGCAGCTTTTGATACATAAACGATTCCCGGCCAAATGCCTGGATGATTTTCATGGAGGTCAGACTTTGTTGTACAAACGCAGACATCGCCCCATGTTTATCATACTGGTCCATAGTAGTATCATTCATGGGTTTAGCATAAAAAGCAAGTATTACGCCAAGAAGCGGTACTACCGCAAATGCTACAAGTGCCAAAATGATATCTATCTTAGCCATTACATAGAACATTCCGATAAGGCAAACCAAAGACGTTAAAGACGGCAAGAGTATTTGAGCGACCAAAAAATAGATTATAAAAATATCGCCATTCATGCGCTGCAGCAGGTCGCCTACTTTGTTTTTATTATAAAACGATAAAGATAACCGCTGAAGCTTACTAAAAAAGTCGATAGAAAGATCATAAACCAAACGCTGGGATAGGTTTACAGTATAATTGAAAACAATAAGGGTTATTGCAGCACTTCCAACAGTAATTAAAATTAAAAGCGCAATACATATCACCAACATCTGTTGTTTATCATGTAGTACCGCGCTGTTGGCAAATGCCTTACTAATTATAGCCGGTAATGGATGATCAGATAGAATGTTATCTAATACAATTTTTATCGGAAGCGGTTTCACAATCTCAAAACCGACTCCAAGCAATGAAATTAAAGCTACAGCAATCAGTTTTGATTTATACTGAAAGATATACTGAAAAAGCCTTCTATATACACTTGGTGATGCCATTCTTTTCTTTGATTGGTACGCGGTTGCTGAGCAGCGCACATATAAACAGTAATATGCTAAATTGTTTATACCACTTGTTTATAATGCGTTGATCCTTCAGGTTCCAGGATTTTGATTAGATCAGTCCCGATATTATTTTCCGGATCTGAACTTAACTTGCCAAGTCTGGCTAATCTGCTAAAAGCTGTATACAAATCATACATGGTACTGGCCGAATCTTTAAAATACTCAGCCAGGATCAACAACGATATTAATCCAAGCACAATAGCAACAATGTAAGCCTCATTAACCGTTGCAAAAAAGCCAACAATTGTTAAAATGGATACTGCTATAATACCAGTTTTAGGCAAAAAAGGCCAGATTCTGAATCTTACAAGCTGTTTGCCACTACCGTGCTCCTCAATAGTAAGTAAACCTCTGCTAATCGAAAACAAGCTGTTACGGGCTTGCAGGTCCCAACGGTCAAAATCACTGCCGCGCTTAACCCTTGTTTTAAGGCTAATCAATTCATTTTCGATTTGCTCCAGCCACACTTCTGCCGGTATCCATTTTTCTGACCAAAGTGTTAAAATTTGAGGTCTTAAAACAAAGGCGAATTTCATGTTTGATACAATATCGAATTTTCTCCACGGCCTGAGCCCGTACTTAAGTCGTCCGTAAAGCCGGGCCATGGGCTGTATCATATGTAATAAGGTTATTAAAGCGGTTTGTTTAAAATCCCGCGATTGCGCCAGTTGGTTAGAAATGTTTTCTCTCGCACTTACAACGGCCTGGATAAATACAATGACAACAGACAGAACAAAAAATGGCCATATCCATAACAACGGACTCCATAAAAACCCCAAAGAGGCAAACATGGCTAACAATGCGGAAAACAAGAACCACTCGGGCATTAATGGAATGGCATTAAGGAAACCGTGCGCCGGCTGGTATACCGACTGAAATAGAGCGCTGCCCCAGGTGCCGTAAAACACCTTCCCTTTTTTTACATTTAATGGCATGGTAAAGCCATTTCCATAGATTCGCCCCGACCACACTACATGCCCAAAGCCGTTATACCTTTCGGGCCACTTTTCTTCGAGCAATGCTTCGGCCTTTCCATATCCTTTTTGCTGCTTCCAATAAGCCTTGATAGAATTTCTTCTGTGATGCCAAACTACTGCCGACGGATGAAATCCGATTGAATAGCCTGCCTTTTGTATTCTCCAGCAGATATCCACGTCATCTCCGGCCGTACGGTACGTGGGATCAAAGCCGCCTACCTCAATTAAAACACTTTTTCTGAAAGCCATATTGCAGCCAGGAATATGCTCTGCTATTTCATCTGTAAGTAATACATGAACAGGGCCACCGGGCGCATTGGCTACGCATTTGGCAATAAGCCCATCTTCGGGCGGCGCAATGTTTGGCCCGCCGAATCCTGCATATTGCGTGCTTAGAAATGCATAACTTAGGTAATTTAGCCAGTGTGGGTCTGGGTAAGCGTCATCATCAATATATGCTACAATTTCGCCTTTGGCCTGGTATAACCCGGTGTTGCGTGCACTGCTTAAACCACGATTTACAGTAGTAATGAGTTTTACAGGATATTCTTTAACAATTTCAGCCAAATTATCCGTAGATCCATCATTCACTATAATTACTTCAAAAGCGGGATAATCCAATTGTTGCAACCCTTTTAAACAATCTCTGATGGTAGCTGACCCATTATAGGAACAAACAACCACCGATATAAAAGGCAATATTCCGTTATTAGCGAAAGGAGCGCTCGCCATGGTTTCTTTTACTGTATATAAAGCAGGTTTGGGATTTCGGTCTCTATCAACTATTCCAAAGTCCCAATCATCAATACTTGATCCGCCACGCCACCATTCGTCTGTCCAGGCGAAAATGAAAATTCCCGCGCAACCCTTTGCGAAGACCATTTTTATCTGCCATTCCAATGTTTCGGCCTGTTTTTCCGACCCATTCCGCATGCTGTCTAACCCTATCTCAGCGAGTACCAGGGGCCTGTCGCCAGATAGGTTGTGCAAACGGGCGATATATGCGCTAAACTTTTCAGGAGTCTCCAGGTAAACATTAAAGCAATCGAAATCCAGAAAGCTTAATTCAAGATATTCTGTAGTCGGAAAATTAACATATGTAACAAGGCTTGCCGGATCAATTTCTTTTACAGCGTAGTATAAACGTTTTAAAAAGTCTTCTATCGGCTTTTTCCCATACCACCTTACAATTGAGGCCGGGATTTCATTACCGATGGCATAACACAAAACGGCAGGATGCTGTTTACATAAAATGGCTCCATCCTGCACTCTCTTTATAATGTCTTTTTGTCGCTCTTCAGTATCTAAAAATGTAATATGCTGCTCCCAGGGAAGGCCAACCATTACCTTTAAGTTGTATTTTAAAGCTACGTCTAATAAATATAAAGGGGGTACCGTATAAACCCTTACACAGGTAATTCCATTTTGAGCCATCAGGCTAAAATCTTTCGCTATGGTAACCTCGTCGGGATATTGAAACCCATCAATTTGTGGAGCAAATGTGCCATAAGTGACACCCTTAATGTAAAACTTTTTATTATTAAAATACAATAATTTACCTTTAACATACACCCGTTCTTTCAAAATTTCATTCATGCTTTTTTATATGTTTTGGATTAATCAACGAACCTGTTTTAATTTATATAAGGCCATAAATGACAATTCTGTTATTCAACTTCCAGCCATGGATGGTTAAAAAAATAGTCATTAAAACAACGAAAGTTTAATGTGTTTGTTATTAATGTATTATCTTTTTGGTTAATTTATGTTCGAATAAATGTAGGGGAGACCTATAAAACCAAAAGTATCATATTGCTTAATGGGGGGCTTTTTTTACTCAGAGCACAAACATGCGCTTTTCCGTAAAATTCAACATTATAAAGAGATAAGTTATCTGAAAACCAAAGTAGTTGCCGGCTTATTTCAAAAAAATGTTCAATAGCATGCTTAAATAATTCTGACAAAGCCATTAACAAGATATATTGCTGATCTTCAAAACCTCCGTCTATTAATTGCCCCGGGAGTTCTTTTGACTGATCCTCTTAACCAAACCTTCATACTAAATATGTTTATTTGCGTTATTTAACGTAAAACGCACGAATTCGTTTAAATAAGCATGAACAGCGGGAATAAATTAAAGTTTATAATACCAATAGTGATCATCCTGTTTTTGGGGGCGTATGGCCGGCATAAATATCTTGGCCACGAAAGCAATATAGAGGGCCGCCTGCAAACAAAGGATATGGATGAAATTTCGGGCATCGCGGCATCGGGCATTAATGAGGATCTATATTACGTACATAATGACAGCGGTGATACTTGCCGGTTCTTCGCCATATTGCCATCCGGCGGGGTAAAGTCAATAATTTATTTTAAAGGCGACCCAACGGAAAGGTATGGCGTACACGATTGCGAAGATATTGCCGTTGGCCCCGGTCCTGTTAAGGGCAAAAGCTATGTTTATATGGGCGATATCGGCGATAATTATTCGGTCCGCAAGTATATAACGGTTTACCGCATGGAAGAAAAAACCGCCTGGGCAAAAGGCGGAGTTGTAAAAGCAGATGCCGCGCCGATCCATTTCAAGTACCCCGACGGCCCTAAAGATGCGGAAACATTAATGATCGATCCTATTGAAAAACTCATTTATATCGTGTCAAAAAGGCACGACTATGTAACTGTTTACACATCGCCTTTAAATTATAAAACAGATGATACCCTTGTATTAACCGAACGCTGCAGGTTGTTTTTCCCGGGTATTAAACCGTTTAAATGGATAACCGCCGGCGATATATCAAAAGATGGCCGGCAGGTTTTAATAAAAAATTATACAAACGTGTATTACTGGAAACGTGATGGCAATGAACCCATCTGGAAAACCATTGAAAAGAATCCGCAGATATTGCCTTATATACAAGAAAAACAAGGCGAAGCTATTGGCTTTACTCCCAACGGCAAAGGCTATTATACAACAAGTGAGGGGGTGTATTCGCCCATTTATTATTACAGATTGCCTGGTGAATGAGCCATGTAAGAACCAAGAGCCAGGATAAGCAACAACCCGGTTTTCATCACAAAGATTAGATTTGATGACTTTTTAGGAGTTGTCAAATCTTTTACTGGGGATAATTGTTAAACAGACTATGATCCCTTCGGAAAATAAAATTGAACTAGTAAAGGGCGACATTACAAAGATTAAGGTGGACGCCATTGTAAACGCCGCCAATTCGTCACTTATGGGTGGCGGCGGGGTTGATGGCGCCATACACCGGGCGGGCGGCCCGGCAATATTAGAAGAATGTAAGAAAATTGTCGCCCGCCAGGGCAGGTGTCCAACAGGCGAAGCTGTTATTACTACCGGGGGTAATTTACCCGCCGAACATGTGATCCATACCGTTGGTCCGGTTTGGAACGGGGGCAAATATGATGAAGAAGCTAAGCTGGCCAATTGTTATAAAAACTCGTTGCAGCTGGCGGTTGATACCCACTGCAAAACCATTGCATTTCCCAATATAAGTACCGGGATTTACCATTTCCCAAAAAATGAAGCGGCAAAAATTGCTGTAGAATTGGTATCGGATTTTCTTTCAAGAACTGATAAAATTGAAAAAGTAATTTTTGTATGTTTTGATGATGAGGATTATGAGTTGTATGGAAGATTAATTGCAAGCTTATAACTTTGATTTCACTTTAATTCCAAAACGCTTATATATAAGTGTTTAACAAACAAATTCCAGCAACGTCCCACGGTTTAGCCATGTTAACGGCTGTATACTAAACAAAACAGCTATGTATGCGTTGTATATAAGAGTAACACAGTGTGTTACTAAACAACCGATTAAATTACCCATGGCAGAACAGATAATAACTTCCAGATGGAAGAGATGGTTCGAAGGTATTGGCGACCAGGTGGCGTTTTTTATTAATTTTTTCAAAAACATTTTTAAGGGAGGCTTCGAATGGTCGGAATTTATTCGTCAATGTTACGAAATAGGTTACCGTTCTATTATGCTGGTGGCTATCACTTCATTCATTATGGGGGTTGTGCTCATCGTTCAATTGAGGCCCACATTAGTTGCTATGGGGCAGGCAAGCCTGCTTCCGAGAACACTGGCAATTTCATTTGTGCGCGAAATAGGACCGGTTGTCATCGCGTTGATCTGTGCAGGTAAAATATCATCAGGCATCGGCGCCGAGCTAGGCAGCATGAAGGTAACCGAGCAGCTGGCTGCCATGGAAGTATCAGGCGCAAATGCTGTTCAATACCTGGTAGTTACGCGTATTTTGGCCACCACTGTAATGGTACCTCTATTGTCGTTACTCGGGGATGTAATAGGTCTTTTTGGGGGCTATTTGGCCTTAAATATAAAGGACACGATAAGTTACAACCTTTATTTTAATAAAATTATAGGATCGATTGACTTTTCAGATTTTTTCCCAGCCATGGTTAAAACTATATTTTTTGGCTTTGCGATTGGCTTTGTAGGCTGTTATAAAGGCTTTCATTCAAACAAAGGAACCGAAAGCGTGGGCATAGCGGCAAATTCAGCGGTGGTAACTGCCTCCTTATGGATATTTGTTATTGACGCGATTGCCGCCCAGCTCACCAGTATATTTTTTTACACATAAGATGGAAATGGATAAAGCTAACGCAAATATTGAAGAGAAGAGCCAGCCTAAAAGCAGGGACGACACGGTGATTGAGATAAAAGGCCTGAAAAAGTCATTTGACGGAAAAATTGTTTTAAAAGGAATAGACCTTGAGCTAAAAAAAAGTGAAAACGTAGTTGTTTTAGGAAGGTCGGGAACGGGTAAATCGGTAACAATAGAATGTATCGTCGGGTTATTAAAGCAGGATGAAGGCTCGCTCAAAGTATTTGGCGATGAGGTGGCCGAAATGTCGGACGATGAACTGAAGCAGCTGCGGACAAAAGTTGGCTTTTTGTTTCAAAGCGGGGCCTTGTACGACTCAATGACTATACGCGAAAATCTCGAGTTTCCGTTAACCAGGGTATTAAAGTTAAAGAATCAGCGGGAAATTGACAGGCGCATAGAAGATGTTTTGGAAAGTGTAGATTTACTTGACGCCATAGATAAATTGCCATCGGACCTATCCGGGGGGATGCGGAAGAGGGCAGGATTGGCCCGTACTATAGTAGTACATCCCAAGATTATGTTGTATGATGAGCCTACAACGGGCCTTGATCCTATAACGTCAAGAGAGATCAGCGAACTGATTTTAACTATCCAAAAAAAATACAAAACGTCATCCCTCATTATTACACACGACATGGAATGCGCACGAATGGCGGCCGACCGCCTGCTAATCATGGAGGATGGGGAATTTATAGCGGAAGGCACATTTGAGAGCCTTCACAAATCAAACAGCAAAATTGTAGCATCTTTTTTTAGGGACGTATTATGAAAATTACATCAGGGCAAAAAATAAAAATCGGGTTATTTACCTTTATCGGCCTGTTAGCATTAGTATTAGCCATTTTTTTTATCGGGAATAAAAGAAATCTTTTTAGCTCAACATTTAGTATTTACGGAACCTTTAGAAATGTTAACGGCCTGCAGAAAGGTAATAATGTACGTCTTGTAGGCATTAATGTGGGGGCAGTTCAGGCGATCAATATTGTAACGGACAGTTCGGCAAGGGTCGACCTTATCATAGATAATAAGGTAAAAAAGTTTATTAAAAAGGACTCTAAATTAAGCATCGGCAGCGATGGCTTAATGGGCGATAAACTGGTAGTCATATCGCCAGGCGGTGTTACCACCACTGAAGCGGTACGGAACGGAGATCAATTGGCCGCGGTTAATCCAATTGATATTGACAAAATAGTGAACAAAATTACCGGCGTTGTTACTAATGCGGAATCGTTGACCGCCGGATTATCACAAATTGTGGCGAAAGTTAATAATGGGCAGGGAAGTATAGGAAGGCTATTGAACAGCAGTAAATTATCAAGGGATCTGGAAGGGACTGTTAGACAGGCTAAAACAACTATGCAAAACGTTCATAAAACCACCACCACATTGAATACCGACCTGAAAGCAGCTCAAAGCAACTTTTTATTGAAGGGGTTTTTTAAAAAGAAGAAAAAAGCGCAGGAGGACTCTATAAAGAAAGCGAAGGCTGCGGAGGCTAATAAACAATAATACACACCATTTAATGCCAGTTCGCTAAAAATAAAAACCGTCTCAAAAATTGCTTTTGAGACGGTTTTTGTTAAATTTCTTAACGGTGATTACAAATACTTTGTAATATCAGGCGACAGCGGTGTGGTTTTTGAACGAAAACGGTGTATAAGAGTGCCGTTTTCATCGATCAGGAATTTTTCGAAGTTCCATTTGATCTCACCGGTAAAATCAGGGTTTGGCGCCTCTGTTAGATATTTAAACAAAGGACAAATGTCATCGCCTTTAACGCTTACCTTTTCGCTTAGCGGAAAGGTAACGCCATAGTTTTTCTGGCAAAATGATTTAATTTCTGTAGCGGTGCCCGGCTCCTGCTGACCGAAATTATTGGCAGGGAAGCCCACAACAACCAATTTGTCTTTGTACATGTCGGCAAGTTTTTGCAACTCAGCATATTGCGGTGTAAAACCGCATTTTGAGGCTGTATTAACAATTAGCACTTTTTTTCCTTTGTACTGGGCCAGCGAAAAATCCTGCCCGTCAATATTTTTCAGCTTAAAGTCATAAACTGAACTTGGAGGGCCTACAAACATAAGCCCCAGGAATAAAACAAGTAATTTCATATTTTTAAAAATTTGGTTTCAATAGGTAATAATTATGTCAAAATTAGCTATTAAAACTTCTTTTATTCAAATAGGAATCTTCTTTTTGTGTCATTTTTTTGTCTCCGTGTTTGTTACGAATCTTTCTTTATTTCGGATTTCGGTCCGAAGGACTCCTACGGAGATGTTCGATTTTGGATTTGTTATGCGTATCCTAACTAACTTGTCGTTTTCATGAGCCGGATAGGGCTTTGGCCGGTTAGGGTTTTTATACGGCTAACTCTAAAACTTCAATAAATTTTGTTTTTTCCGAGGATTTCGCGTTAGGGATTGCAGCGTATACCGGCCCGTGGCTAAGGCCTGTGTAGTATGAGCGGAAAGCCCGGCCCGCAGGGAACGCCAAAATAATACAATTGCGCAACCAATGATAGTGGTAAGTCAAAAGTATTAAGTCGGAAGCCCCAAGTCGGACTTTGCCTTCTTATTTACTTAGAACTCAAGACCAAGCGTCAATTTATGAATGACACGAAGATTTAAAATTAATATGGTGTTGAATTTTACTATTTCTCTTTTGAGTCAACCTCGTTTCGTGCTGGAGCGACAGTCAATGCACCTATTTTTACGATAACTTCAACCATTAAAGCATCTTCGATTCAAATAAAAATCTTCCTTCAATGTCATCTTTTGCTTATCCGAAGATCTTTTATCGCCGTAGCCCAGCAAGTGCAAAACGCCATGGATCATTACCCGGTGCAACTCATCTGTTTCAGCTATATTCAACTTTGCGGCATTTTCGCGGATGCGGTCTATCGAAATAAAAATATCGCCGCCAATCACTTTTTCTGCTTCCGAATTATCAAAAGTGATAATATCGGTATAAGTGTCGTGGTTAAGATATTGCCTGTTTATTTGCAATAAATAGCTATCGGAGCAAAAAATGTAAGTGAGTTCTTTTAGTTTATACCCTTCGGTTTGTACTGTTTCGGTGATCCATCGCCTTACGGCGGTTTTATGTTTTAACTTATAGGTGATGTCTTCCTCAAAAAAATGTATTGCGGGCATTACAATTTAAAGTGAAGCTCAACTTCATTGCCTTTCGTGTTGAAGATGCATTGGTCTGCCAGGTGTTTTATAATAAATACACCCCTCCCTGTAAGGTTTTCAAGATTTTCGGGGGCGGTAGGATCTGCCAGGTTATTATAGTCAAAGCCTTCGCCTTCATCGGTAACCGTCCAGATGATCCGGCGGCCTTCAATATCGGCATTTATAATAACCTTTTTATTGGGATCAAGCTTATTACCATGCACAATGGCATTAATGGCAGCCTCATTGAGGCATGTCATCATATTAGCAAAGGTATCTTCACTAACTTTATGTTTGTCGGCAATTTCCTCAATCAAATTTTCGAGCAGCGTTATGCTTTCCTGTTTCGAAGGAAGCTGTAAGGTATACAATTCACCTGTTTGAACATTTGATTGTTGGTCCATGTCATTTAGCGTTGAGTAGATCAAAGTAAGACTTTATTTTTGATTTATAATAAAAATTTATTGCAGGGGGTACAGTCCTTACCTGCTCGGTTTGTTTTTCTTTGGCTTGCCGGTATTCCTGCAATGCTTTTATGTATCCCGGAGGAATGTCTTTACCAGCGTGGCTTTCGCGCTGCTGATCCTGTTCACGTTCTTGCTCGGCCTTTTCGGCTTCCAGTAAGCGTGTCTGGATTTGCTGCTGCCTTTTTATGGCTTCCTCTGTGATTCTCCTGTTTACGAGATCGTGTTCAGTTTGTTCCATTTCCTGCGAAATTTTATCTAAATTCCCTAAACTCCCTGTGCCATCTTTATTTTCATCCCTATTTATCTGTTCCAACGCCTGCCGGATCATTTGCTGCTGCCGCGCTAATTTAGCTAATTGTTCGCTAATATTTTCATTATTTCCATTCGAACTTTTTCCCGGTTTGCCTTGTTGCTGCATCTGGTCGCGCGCCTTCTGCATATTTTTATTCAATTGCTCCTGCATTTTAGCCAACTGATCAAGGGATTGCTTCTTTCCTTTGCCTTTACCGCTTTTCCCTTTATTCATGGCGTTCTGCAACTGTTCCAATGCCTCACTCAACATTAATGCCAAATTATTCATCGAGGTCATGGCATATTGCTGGTTACGGGTAGCTTCAGGGGTGCGCCTGTCGCCGAGGTTTTCAAGGGCCTGGTCAATGTGATCATTTATGCCCGAAACTTCCTGGTTAACGGTGGATTGTATCTGCGGAATGCGCCGGCTTAAAGCATAAAGGCTGTCTTCGGCAGTTTTAAGATTATCTTTTATGTTTTTTTGGCTTTGCGCCAGCGTAATATAATTCGGATCAGCCGGACTGGTAGTTTTTAACGTTTGCATCACTTTTTCCTGTTCAAAGGAGCTATTGATCAGGTTTTTTAATAGCTCACGCAATTGCCTGGCATCAACAGTGTTTTCCGTCTCTTCGCCCTCCTCTTCTTTTTGCTGCATTTTATTGGCCATCTCTTTCATTTGCTGAGATGCCTTCTGCTGCGACTGAGATGCTTTTGCGTTATTCTTTTTTTGCAGCTCGTCCGAGCTTTGCTGCATTTGCTGCTCTATACTTTGTTCATCCTGCTTAGGGTTTTCGAAATCCTGCTTATGTTCAGCTTGCTCATTGGTTTTTGCAAGGTCATCCAATGATTTTTTTATATCCTGGAAATCGTTGTTTAGCTTTTGCTGATTTTTTTGCAAGCCCTGCTGTTCGGCTCCGGGTTGTTTGGCCTGGTCGGATAATTTTTGCTGCTGCTCCGAAAGCTGGTTAAGCTGGTCGACGTTTTGGTTTAACTTTTGTTCAAACTCCAACTTTTTATAAAGTTCAAGCATGCGGTCAAGTTCTTTTCGCAAAGATTTATTGTCCATCTGCATTTTCGACAATTCGTCCCTCGTGCCTTCTTTTTGTTGCTGTTCCAACAGCTCCTGAAGTTTTTGCAGCATTTCCTGGGTTTTTGGATCGAATACATCGTTCAGCAGTTGCTCCATTTGCTGCTGCTTTTCGGTTAACTCCTTGTTCTGCTGCTGATTTTCCTGGCGATTATATAAATTCTTTTTGTTGTCGTTCTGTATTTCTTTTACCAGGTCATTCAGTTCCTTTCGCTTTTGTAACAAATCTTGAATTTGCTTTTTCTCATCAAACGAAAGCGCATTTTTATCCAATAAAAGCTGGTTAAGTTTTTGCGAGTCATGTTCTATCTGCCCGGCAAGTTTTATCGCTGATTCCATCTTTTGCTTTACTGCTTGTGTGCCGGCATTCAATTCATTATTAAGCTCCTTTGCATCCGGAATATTAAGTGTATGCTCGGGCGAACGCACTTTTTTAGGGCCGTTTACGCCATCATTATCAGCCACCTCAAAAAAATAGGTTACCTGGTCTCCGGATTTTATACCCAAATCTTTTAAATTCCAGTAATAAAAGAACTCAGTTTGGGTTTGGTTCAGGTCGGCCTTAACAGGCTTGGTGAACGATTTCAGGTTTTCTTTATCACCGGGCGCGCCTACCCGATAATGAAAGGTCAGCGATGAAAATCCATGGTCGTCCTGTATCCTGCCATCAAAATACAGCGTTTTCATGCTTACTGAATCCTGTTTTTCCTGAACGGTAATAGTTGGCGGCTCATCGGCAATAACATTCAAGCTGTAACTTGCCGAATCAAGATGGCTAACCATCGCATTCAACGGGGTTATTTTATAGATGCTGTTTTTCAACACTCTTTCGCTATGTTCAAATATGTCCGGGGCTGCAGCATTAACCTTTCCGGCGTTGCCATTCATATAAAATTGCAGGCCTGTGGCGTTTTGTGTATGAAAATCCCATTTAACTATTGTTCCTTCCGGGATGGTCAGATCGCCGGCATTTGGCAGGCTTTCATTTTTTTTATGCAGATAGGCGGGGTAATTCAGATCCACATCAAAATGCAGCAAAGCCGGGCGCAAATTAACCTTAACCTCGTACTGCGCCGAAGTAAAGCCATTCGCGGTTAGTTTAAAAAAGGTGTTTTGCTGTAAATTGGTGAACAGGTAATGAAAACGGCGGATGTTGTCTTTATCCAGCTTAAAGGCATTGCCGGCTGTTTCTACATAAACGTCCGCGGGAAGTTTATTGCCTTCAAGTTTCAGGTCGAGTTTCAGGTCATCACCCTGCGCAACCGAAAGGGTTTTATTTTCTACAATAAAATTAAACGGGGCCACGGGAACAAAATATTCATTATGCCTTATAAGTCTTTTCGTGCTTTCGGTTAATACTGATGGCGCGGCGAGGGCGATGATGCAAATTAAACCCGCAGGGAAGATTGCCCATTTAAGATATTTCGCATTTTCCCTGATATTTATGGCCGAGGGAAAGCTGATTGGTTTTAAAGCTTCAATTTTTTGGTCGATGCCGGCTTCGATCAGCGCGCGATGCTGCGGATCTTGGGCTGAAAGTTGTTTAAGCTGCAAGGTATTGAGCAGTTTATCGCTGACATCGCTAAAATGCCTGCCGATAATTTCAGCCGCCTGGTCGTGCGTTATAGATTTACCTAGTTTAAACCAGGCCAGCATCGGCGGAACAATGAGCCAGACTATAAGGCCGGCATTCAGAAAAATAAAAATATAGAACAGCAGGGTACGGAACAGGGTATTAAAATTACCGAAATACTCGCTTACGGTGATAACCACGTATGCCGAAAACAAGCCGGCGCCTAAAAAGATAAGCCCGCGTAAAAACTTATTGAAATAGTATTTACGGATAAAAATGTTGATCTTATCAATTAAGAGCTCATATTTTTCGGCAGAATTCATAGTTCAACGCTAAACAGAATATATTAACGTAAATATATAAACTGTTAATACAAACGAGACGTCAAAGTATAAAATTATTAATATCGGGAAAGAAAATCCAATTCCGGGAAATTAGCATTTATCCAGTTAGCTATAAAAGGGAAAGCTGGGCATCAATCCAAAGGGTCATGCTGCGATGATGGGATGGTCCAGTTTACTGCCGGCATATTTTAATGCCGCTTCAATATCCTCCGGTTCCAGGTCGGGCAATTCCTCTAATACTTGTTCTTGGGTTAAACCCGCAGCAAGCAGGTCGAGTACATCCACCACGCGGATACGCATCCCGCGTATGCAGGGCCTTCCGCCGCACTGCGCAGGGTTGGTTGTAATCCGTTCTTTCCAGTTGCTCATGTACAAATATACTAATTTGAAATATAAACATAAAATCTTGCTGTCAATATCCCCAGGCGAAAATGCGCACAAAGACCCAAAGCGCTGAGTTCGTACCCCGCTGACAGGTAAAGCAGCCAACTTTTCGATTCCGTTTGCTAATCACCGAAAAATTTGATATATTTGATTAATCCAACAGGCTTCCGGTTTATCAAATAGCAGCAAAACAAGTGCTGAAAGCTTTATATTTAAGTAAAATCCTTGTCTTTTTTTGGCTTTTTAGTTTATTTGATTGATTTACAGTGATTTAAATAAACTTGCACCTGTTTTTTTATCACCGTCTAAACGCATTTAGCCGGGAAAATCGCAAAAATTATCACCTCCTAAACGCGTTTAGCCGGGAAAACTGCAAAAATTATCACCGCCTATATGCATTTAGCCGGGAAAATCGCAAAAATTATCACTGCCTAAACGAATTTAGGGGGTGATAATTCCAGCCAGGTGCAATTACTCCGCGGATTATATACATACACAGTGCAAAGGATTATTATATAGAAAGAAAAAGGGGTTACTGAAGCGAAGGAGAGATGTCCTGACTTTCCGTCTTTCGGACTTCTCTAATTTTTATTGCTGTCTTCTTTTTCCAGCTCTTCTTTAAGAGATTCGAGCATCCGGCCGCCACGGTAAAAATAACGTTTATAATAAGCGTCATCAAGGCTGCTTATGGCTACGCCCCTGGAGGAAGCGTGCGCAAACCGGTTGTTTCCGAGATATATGCCGACATGAGATATGCGGCGGCTATGTATTTTAAAGAAAACCAGATCGCCTTCTTTCAGGTCATCCTTGTTTATGGGACTAACCATGCTAAAAATATCGCGCGAATTACGCTCGATATCCATATTAAACACCTGGCTGTATAGTTCTTTTGTAAAGGCTGAGCAATCGATACCATTTTTTGAGCTTCCGCCAAAGCGGTAAGGGGTGCCTATCCAATCATAAACAAAATGAAAAAGTTTCATATTGGAAGTAGCGGATAAGGCCACGCCCATAATTTGCGATAAATAATCTTTTGCTAAGCTTTCCTGTTCATCTGAAGGTTTCTCGTCCGCGGGTTTTGGACTTGTCTTTGTCTGAGCCTGAACGGCTGTAACACTGAAAAATAATGCAATAACAATAATAATTTTCTTCATTTAATCTATAGTTTGTTGTTGTGAGCCAACAAATTGTTCATTAAATCGAGACAACCCTATCTGCTGTCGGGTTACAAAACTATCTATTTTTTTTAAAAATGCAATTAAACGGCCATTTTTTTTAAACATTTGCGTGACAATGTTAATTATATTGGAATTTAACGAATAGTTAACCCTTTTAGTTGCGTTTCGTTTTATAAATACACTCATTAAGCAATTAATCGGGACGGATTTTACCCATTTTTACTCACCGTTAACATGCAGCAAGGATAGCGGTGAAGCCAAATAGCAAATAAAACATAAATCTTTCTAACAAAATCGTCGCAGTTTCGATATTTTCACGGATATAATTAGATTTGCGCTTTACTCAGAAAATTGATCGTTTAATATAATACATGAGTTCAATCGAAATAAATAAAGAGACGTACCTGATGTGGTATGAGTCGATGCTTTTAATGCGGAAGTTCGAAGAAAAAGCCGGACAATTATACGGGCAGCAAAAAATAAGAGGGTTTTGCCATTTATACATAGGGCAGGAAGCTGTTTTGGCTGGCGCAATGTCGGTAATAAAACCGGAAGACAGCATGATCACCGCCTATCGCGACCACGCCCATGCCCTTGCTAAAGGGGTAACGCCAAAAGCAATAATGGCCGAGCTTTACGGTAAAGCCACCGGCTGCTCAAAAGGCAAGGGAGGCTCCATGCACCTGTTTAGTAAGGAGCACCACTTTTATGGCGGGTTCGGCATTGTGGGCGGCCAGGTACCTTTGGGGGCCGGCGTAGCTTTTGCCGAGCAATATAAAGAGGCTGGCTTTGTGAACATTACTTATATGGGCGATGGCGCCGTACGCCAGGGTTCGGTTACCGAAACTTTTAATATGGCTGCACTTTGGAAACTGCCTGTAATATTTATTTGCGAAAACAATGGTTATGCCATGGGCACTTCGGTTGAACGCAGCACAGCGGATATTGATATTTACAAAATAGGGCTCCCGTATGGGATGCCTTCATCGGCTGTTGATGGTATGGACCCTGCTTCGGTGCATAAGGCGATGGACGAAGCCGTTCAGCGTGCGCGCAACGGCGAAGGGCCTACCTTTTTGGAGATGCGCACCTACCGCTATAAGGGACATTCCATGTCTGATCCTGCAAAATATCGTACAAAAGAAGAACTGGAAGAATACAAAGCTAAGGACCCGATAGAGCTTACAAAACATATGATCGAATCAGAGGGTTATGCCGACGCGAAATGGTTTGAAGATATAGAAGTGAAAGTAAAAGCCGAAGTTGATGAATCGGTGAAGTTTGCGGAAGAGTCGCCGTGGCCCGAGGCATCGGAACTGTACACTGACGTATATGTTCAAAAAGATTATCCTTATATAAAGGACTAATCATTACATTTAAACGAAATATTTAAAAGAATACTGATCATTAGTATATGGCCGAAGTAATTAAAATGCCTAAAATGAGCGATACCATGACCGAAGGGGTATTGGCGAAGTGGCATAAAAAAGTTGGTGACAAAATAAAATCGGGTGATGTAATGGCCGAGATCGAAACCGACAAAGCCACGATGGATTTTGAATCGTACCAGGATGGCACCCTGCTTTATATCGGTGTTGAAGAGGGTAAGGCTGTTCCGGTTGACGCGCTTATCGCTATCATTGGCGACGAAGGCGAGGATTATCATGCGGCCCTTGAAGCAAACAATGCAGAAGCGCCTAAAGAAGTAGCAGCGGATAATGTCAGCAGCAGTGAAGAAGCTGCACCTGAAAAAGCAGCAGCAGCAGAGAGTAGCAGTAGCACTAAAGAAGCTGCCCAACCCGCCACTGCGACTCCTTCCGAACCTACCAAAGCCGAAAAGGCTGTTGAGGACAAAAAACCACAGGAAGCCGTTGAAGGTAAACCGAAAGTTGACAAATCGAGTATACCCGCTACGGTTATCCGCATGCCGGCATTGAGCGATACCATGACCGAAGGCGTGATCAATAAATGGAATTTTAAAGTTGGCGATAAAGTAAAATCCGACGATTCGCTTGCCGATGTGGAAACTGATAAGGCTACTATGGAAGTGGTGGGCTATGAGGAAGGTACTTTATTATATATCGGTCCAAAAGAAGGTGAAGCCGCGAAGGTTAATGCCATTATAGCGATAGTTGGTAAGGAAGGAACTGATATTACACCTTTGCTACAGGAGGAAGAAGCGCCGGCTAAAGAAGTGGCAGCAGAAAGTGGCAGTAGTGGTGAAAAAGAAGTAGCAGCAGAAAGTAGCAGTAGCAGTGAAAAAGAAGAAGAGACTGCCCCTGAAAGCGAAGACGACAGCCGGATTAAAGCATCCCCGCTGGCACGTAAAATAGCAAAAGAAAAAGGCATTAACCTTAGTGAAATAAAAGGATCTGCCGAAGGCGGCCGCATTATTAAGAAAGATGTAGAAGAATACGTTCCGGCGGCTAAACCAGTAGCAGTAGAAAGTAGCAGTAGCACTAAAGAAACTGCCGCGGCTGCTACTCCTTCACCTGCCACTGCTACTCCTCCCACCATCACCCTTCCAACTTTTATTGGTGAAGAAAAATATACCGAGAAATCGGTTAGCCAGATGCGTAAGGTAATAGCTAAACGATTATCTGAAAGTTTGTTTACTGCGCCGCATTTTTATGTAACCATGAGTATTGATATGGACGAGGCCGTTAAAGCGCGTACACGTATCAATGAAATATCGCCGGTTAAAATATCATTTAACGATTTTGTGCTAAAAGCATGCGCGGTTGCCTTAAAGCAGCACCCGGCTATTAATTCATCCTATTTGGGCGATAAGATCCGTTATAACGAACACATCCATATCGGTGTTGCCGTAGCTGTTGACGAGGGCCTATTGGTTCCGGTTATACGCTTTGCCGACGGAAAATCGCTGAGTCATATCTCTGTCGAGGTAAAAGATCTCGCGCAAAGGGCAAAAGCCAAAAAATTACAGCCATCCGATTGGGAAGGCTCAACTTTCACCATATCAAACCTGGGAATGTTCGGTGTCGACGAGTTTACCGCCATCATTAATACACCCGACGCCTGTATCCTTGCCGTTAGCGGTATTCAGCAGGTACCGGTTGTTAAAAACGGTGCAGTAGTCCCCGGAAATGTAATGAAAGTAACCCTTAGCTGTGACCACCGCGTGGTTGATGGCGCAACCGGGGCGGCATTCCTGCAAACGCTTAAATCTTTGCTGGAAGAGCCGGTGAGACTGCTGATTTAAGATTTTAGAATTACGATTTACGATTGTTATAATCGATATTAACAGCGATGGGTTTTAAATGCTCATCGCTTTTTTGTTGTTAAAAAAATAACCTGAAAGCGCCTATCCACGTCACGCTGATTACCAGGAAATAAAAGGAGGTATATAACTATTTTAATACGCGATACGTTTACAAAGGCTATGAACCATGAACTATCAATCATGAACCGCGTTCCGCTTTTAGCTCAAAAGACCTATCTTGCCAAATCAATAACGCATTGCAAAATGAAAACTATTAACTGTTTATCCGCAGCTGTTTTAATTTGCAGCTTTGCCTGTGCACAACCCATGAATACACAAAAACTTACTTATCCCGCAACCAAAAAGGTTGATACCGCTGACACTTACTTCGGCACCGTTGTGCCTGATCCTTATCGCTGGCTCGAAGATGACCGCGCCGCAGATACCAAAGCCTGGGTAAAGGCCGAAAATAAAGTAACACAAGCTTATCTTTCACAGATCCCTTACCGGGATGCCCTGCGCAAACGCCTGGAACAGTTATGGAACTACGAAAAATACAGCGCCCCGTTTAAAGAAGGTAAGTACACCTATTTTTATAAGAACGACGGTTTGCAGAGCCAGTCGGTTTTGTGGAGGCAAATTGGCGAAAGGACGCCAGAAATATTTCTGGACCCGAATAAGTTTTCGGCAGATGGCACAACCTCCATGCAGGGCATTGATTTTACGAAAGACGGCAGCATGGCCGCCTACCAACTGTCGGAAGGCGGCAGCGATTGGCGCAAAGTGATCGTGATAAAAACTGAAGATAAGGCTATGGTTGGCGATACGCTAATGGATGTTAAATTTAGCGGCATAGCGTGGAAAGGCAATGAGGGTTTTTATTACAGCAGTTATGACAAGCCCAAAAACGGCTCGCAGTTATCTGGAATGACACAATATCACAAGCTATATTATCACCAATTAGGTACGCCGCAAAGCAGTGACAAACTGGTATTTGGCGGGGAAGAAACAAAACGGCGGTACATCGGCGCTTATTTAACCGAGGATGAACGTTTCCTGGTGATCACTGCCGCCAATGAAACAACCGGCAATGAGCTTTATATACAGGATTTGAGCATCCCAAATAGCCGGATAGTTAAGGCAGTGGATAATTTTGATAATGAGCATACCGTACTTACCAATGAAGGCAGCAGGCTATACATTTTAACCAACCTTTACGCGCCCAATTTTAAGGTGGTTACCGTTGACGCCTCAAACCCTAAACCCGTTAACTGGAAGGACTTGATACCAACTACAACTAATGTGCTTACAGCAACAACCGGCGGCGGTAAAATTTTTGCCGAATACCTGAAAGATGCGACATCATTTATACAGCAATACGACATGGATGGCAAGCTGGAACGTACCATTGCTTTGCCGGCGGTGGGCTCTGCGGGTGGTTTCGGAACGAAAAAGGAAGAAAAAGAAACCTATTACACTTTCACCAATTACGTTTATCCACCCACAATTTTTAAGCTGGATATTGCAAGTGGTGTGTCAACGGTTTATAAAAAATCAAAAGTTCAGTTTGATCCCGATCAATATGAAAGCAAGCAGGTGTTTTACAAGTCGAAAGATGGCACGAAAATACCAATGATCATCACTTATAAAAAAGGGATGGCCCGCAATGGTAAAAATCCCACGCTGTTGTATGGTTATGGCGGCTTCAATATAAGTTTAACGCCCACTTTTAGTACCTCAAATATTATCCTGCTGGAGCATGGCGGCATTTTTGCCGTACCTAACCTGCGGGGCGGCGGCGAATACGGCGGCAAATGGCATAAAGCGGGCATTAAAATGAAAAAGCAAAATGTTTTTGACGATTTTATTGCCGCTGCCGAATACCTGGTAAGGAATAAATACACTTCAAAAAATTACCTCGCTATTTCGGGCGCATCCAACGGGGGACTACTCATCGGTGCGGTAATGACCCAACGGCCAGATCTGTGCAAAGTCGCCTTCCCTGCCGTTGGGGTGATGGATATGCTGCGCTACAATAAATTTACCGCAGGCGCCGGATGGAGCTATGATTATGGCACGGCCGAAGACTCAAAGGAAATGTTCGACTACCTTTACAAGTATTCGCCCTACCATGCATTAAGGCCCAACAATTACCCCGCAACGATGGTCACCACCGCAGATCATGATGACAGGGTTGTGCCTGCACACTCGTTCAAGTTTGCAGCCCGGTTGCAGGAATATCAGCGAGGCCCGGCCCCGGTAATTATCCGTATTGAAACAAAGGCCGGTCATGGCGCAGGCCAAAGCACGGAACAAGTAATTAGCGGCCAGGTGGATAAATGGGCCTTTATGTTTTGGAATATGGGAGTGGAGTGGTGATTTGGGATTTACGATTTCGGATTTATGAATTGCGGAAGTCGGAATGGCGATTGCGGAATTTAAAAAGCCAGGGGCCGTGCGATTCCCTCCCTGGGGAGGGTAGGGAGGGGTTTAATGAGCTATTCAGCGAAGAAAATGCATGTCCATGACCGTTACAAATTTTTAAAATGATCCTTAAAATAAATATTCGTTTCCATTTGGTACTAACGGCCATTATTTTGCTTTTCGGCGGAACTATTGTCTATCCCCAATCCAAACGAAACCTCAACATCATCTTCATCGGCAACAGTATAACCTATGGTGCAGGTCTAGCTGATCCGGCAACCGAGGCGCCGCCTGTTATTGCCTGCAATTATTTAAAGCAGCAAGCCAATATCGGAACGGTTGCTTTTTCGAACCAGGGTTACAGCGGTTTTACCACTGTTGATTTTTTACCTTCAACAGCAAAAGCATTTAAAAGAATTGAAGCGGCTGCCCATGCTTTTTCCGATAAACAGGCGCTGCTTATATTTTCAATTAAGCTCGGCACAAATGACAGCGCTATACAGGGGCCAAATGGTTCGCCGGTCTCGCCGGAGGCGTATAAGCAAAATCTAAAGACCATTGCCGATAGTTTGCTGACAGAATTTCCGGGTTGTCTCCTAATTTTTCAGCACCCTATATGGTACAGTCCCAACACTTATAATGGCGCCAAATACCTTGAAGAAGGTTTATTGAGATTGCAAACTTATATGCCTCAAATAGACCATTTGGTGGCTGAATATGCCGTTTCACATCCGAAAAGGGTATTTGTTGGCGATAAAAAAGGATTTAACTATTTTAAGAAACATTATTTAACTAACCTTCAGCCCGAACAGGGACACCAGGGCATATTTTATTTACATCCCAATAAACAAGGCGCGAATGCTTCGGGAAATTTTTGGGGAGAGGCTATAAATAAGGTCATAAAACGGAATTTTGAATAAACAGCCTTAGCCGGAAACGAAACAACCCCGGTTAATACCAGGGCTGTTTTGTTTAAACGGTAATACATTTATTAATGTCGTGCCAACCATAAATTGATGTTTAGTCTTAAGTCGACAGTTTAAGGGATTACATTATTTAGCTTATAACCATCTTCATGACCCGTAGGGTCAACCGCTTTGTAGAAACACCGAGATATTATTTTTTGCCTCGTAGAGGTTACCCTTTGCACGCCCACCAAAGTATTAACGATTTTTAATCATATTTACTGGCATAATCCTTTAACGGGTCATAATATCCTTGCCCGAAGGTTTGTTAAACATCGCACGACCAAAGGTAGCCTCGACGAGGCAAAAATTTAGCGTTGTTTTTTTCTACAAAGGGGTTATCCCTATGGGATATTTACGGGCAAATCCATACTTATTGATTTATTTGGGTTGTTTTAATACAATAAGATTTAATCAGCTAAGCATCACCGAACGCCTAAAAACAAACAACCCCGGTTAATACCAGGGCTACTTGTTTATTAGATATATCGCTAATTAATTATTAATTGTCGCCATGTCCGTGGCCGTTGTCGCCATGACCGTGGCCTTTGTCACCATGACCGTGGCCTCTGTCACCGTGGTCACCACGCTGACCATAATGATTGCCATTATCATGCCAGTGGTTGCGGTAACGTTCATCCCGGCTGTCGCGGATAATTACCTGGTCGGTACGCCCCCGGTAATTTGCATACCTGGCTCTTATATCGGCCTCATGTTCCCATGGATCGCGCTGGTTTACAACAACTTTATAGCTATGATACCTGTCGAAGTGGTATCTTGGGGGTAATGCCCTGGCATGTATCCAAACATTATTATCATAATAAACATATTGATGCGCCGGAACATCATAGTAAGCGTCAATGTCAGGCATATAGTAATAATCGGCATGGTCGTAGCCAACAGGACCCCATTCGGGCTGACTTACGATGTTTACGCCTAAACTGAAATGTATTTGGGCATCAGCGATTTTAAATGATAAACAGCCAAATAACAATATGGCAGCAGTAAAAATAAATTTTTTCATAAATAACTATTTTGTTTGATAGATAGACAATCAGAAGGCGTAATAGTTTAATTTTATTTTTTGCGGCGTGCAATGGCATCGATTCCTTATTTCAAATTCCAAAGGATTTTGCCCATTTTATCACGGTATTAATTCCTTGTGGTAAGGACGAGACAACATTGAGAATCAGCGAAATCACAATAATCAGCAAAAATCAGCGGTCAAAAAAGCCCCGCAACATTACGTTGCGGGGCTTTGGGGGTTAGAGACGCAATGCATTGCGTCTCTACGATATTTCAAAAATCAGTGAAATCATCCTCATCAAAAAAATCTGCGGTCCTATTTATTCTTCAGTTCATCAATAGCCACCTGCGGTTTCAGCGCAATGTGGGTCTTCTCAGTAACCATTGCTTTTGCCAGTTTAAACGTAACCGTCTTGGCTATATCTCTCGAAGACGTACCAACATTTACCTTGTATTCTCCCGCATCAGCAATCCAGGCCGACTTATCAGTATAGAAAGAAGCGAGGTCGCTTGTATGAAGCGTAAATACCAGCGTTTGCGATTGGCCGGGGGCCAATAAACCTGTTTTGGCGAACGCTTTTAATTCCTGTTCAGGCTTATCGATATTTTGATTGGGTGCGCTCAGGTAAAGCTGAACGACTTCCTTGCCGGATAACGCACCGGTATTTTTAACGCTTACTTTAACCTTAATACTGCCGTTAAAATCAGGTGAGCTAACGTTTATATCGCTTAAATTAAATTTGGTGTACGATAATCCGTATCCAAACTCATAAGCAGGTTTAATTTTAAAGGAATCATAATACCTGTAGCCAACATAAATACCTTCCTGGTAAGTAACTTCTGATGGTTTACCTCTCATTGGGTTAGCGGTTTGGCCAGTCGGCATAGGCAATTCCTTGCCCGGAAAGTTTTTGGCTGAAGGTACATCCGGGTAATCAACAGGGAAGGTGGTGGCCAGTTTACCCGAAGGGTTTACCTTGCCGCTTAATACATCAGCAATGGCATTGCCCGCTTCAAGGCCAGGCTGCCAGGCCAATAAAATGCCATCAACGCTATCGCGCCAGCTGGCAACTTCAATAACACCGCCAATATTTAAAATCAACACCACCTTTTTGCCTTTGGCATGGAATGCATTCGTAACGCCGGTTATAAGCCCTTTTTCAGCGTCCGATAAATAATAATCATTTATCAATTTACGGTCGGCGCCTTCACCTGCATTTCTGCCTATGGTAATAATAGCGGCATCCGCCCCATCGGCTTCCTCGTTAACTAAGCTGTTTACATCCATTTCGGGAATGACGGGGGGAGGGGTAAAGAAATTCCTTTGTTTTGGTTGTTTCGACTTTGCATCCTTTATATAATCGGTATAGCTTTTACTTAGTGTTTCCTGTACTTTGTAGCCGGCATTATTTAAGCCCTCAACTAAAGATACGGTATATGCTTTGTTCACATCACCGCTGCCTGTACCGCCCGCTATGATATTATAAGAGGTATTGCCGAATACGGCTATCCTTTTTCCGCTCTGTAATGGCAGTGTTTCGCTGTCGTTTTTTAGCAATATCATTCCCTGGGATGCCGCCATGCGCGAAACTTTTGCATGGGCCTTCAAATCGGGCTTGTTCGAATATTTATACCCCCTGAAGGTTGGCGATTTAAGAATGATCTTCAATATCCGCTCCACATTGGCATCCAGTTGCTGCATGCTCAATTTACCGTCTTTAACAGCGGCCACAATCGCGTCAGACTGGTTAGGATTACCAGGCATCAGCAGGTCGTTACCGGCATTCATTTGGGCAACGGCATCATGGCCGCCAAACCAGTCGGTCATTACAAAACCCTTAAATCCCCATTCATTTTTTAAAATGGTGGTTAAAAGGTCGCGGCGCTCGGAAGTATAGGTACCGTTTATTTTATTGTAAGAGGACATTACTGTCCACGGCTGCGATGCTTTTACAGCGATAGAAAAACCCTTCAGATATATCTCCCGCAAAGCCCTTTCGCTGACGATCGTGTTGATGCTATTCCTGTTTGTTTCCTGGTTATTTGCAGCGAAGTGTTTAATCGATGTACCAACACCATTGGATTGGATGCCTTTTACAATTGCAGCGGTCATGCTCCCGGCAATCAGCGGGTCTTCCGAATAATATTCAAAATTCCTGCCCCCGAGCGGGTCACGGTGTATATTCAGGGCTGGGGCCAGTAATATATCAACGCCATATTCACGCACTTCATTTCCAAATGCAACGCCAACCTTTTTTACTAAGGAAGTATCCCAAGACGATGCCAGCAAAGTAGCTACCGGGAAAGCCGTAGCGTAATAAGTATTAGGGTCATTTGGCCTTTTAGGCTCAATTCTTAACCCCGCAGGGCCATCCGAAACAGTGATGGATGGGATGCCCAGGCGTGGTATAGCATGTGTTCTGCCCGCCGCACCGGGAACTTTCTCCGGCACTGCATAGGCCTCCGGGTCGGATGGCGGCAGTGAAAAGCCGCCAATGTTAGTCGGTTTCGGTTTTTCGCCCTTTTTTGGCGGAGGTACACCGGGCATTTTAAAACCCATACCCACTACCAGCTTTGATTTTTCCTCCAGGGTCATAGCTGCTATTACCTGCTTTAAACTGCTTTTCCCTAACCGGGGAAGCGGTGTTTTAGTTTGTGCATGGACAGTTAACATGGATAAACTAAGCGCCACGATTAATACCGCGGTCGCGGATTTGTAACTTAATCTCATTTTTATAATTTAAAAGGTTTACTGAAAATTGGTATAATTATACAATTTCATTATTGTGTCATTAATACACAATGGTAAATATTATTTTTTGTAATAACAAAGAAAACAGACGGATATGCAACAAATATAGATGAGGGTTTGTTTTTAGACGATTAGTGAGTAGTTGATTAAGTTGATTAGGTGAGTGGTTGAAACACGCTAAACCAGCATATTCAACTTAATCCAACCCGATCAACTTAATCAGCCAATTATAACGATTAGTGAGTAGTTGATTAGGTGAGTGATTGAAGCACGCTAAACCAACATATTCAACTTAATCCAACCCAATCAACTTAATCAACCAATTATATCGTCATAACTTAATCAACTTAATCCAACAACTCACCTAATCAACCAAATTGCAGTATTTTAGCGGCATAAATAAATTGCCCGGCTTACATGATTTACAAATCAACTTACCAGGCGGCCATTTTCGCCGCTCCGCCTATTCAAGCTCATTTTGAAAGGCTTCTGGCGGCGGCTTTGCAACAGGGTGAAAATGATCTTGCGCCCGAACCTTCGTTAAAAGTGATCGAGGCTATAATTGACGTTACCTTTTGGGCTAGCTTGCGCAGGGAAGAGGGCCGCTCTCCAAAAATATCGATTGCTTACTTGCCGCCATTACTCGCCGGTCAGCCATTGGTTTTTGAAGAAAGAATATTGCTGACGCCTTATGTGCTTACCAAACTGGCCCCCGCTGTTGAGCGTTCAGGCATCCATCTCGGTGTTTGGGATGAAGATGGTGAGCTTTATGTTTGGGGAACAACACGCCTCATACCCGATTGCTGTTTTGTGCTTGAGGTGATTGAGCCGGGCCTGCTGGTGGTAAAGCACCGCCGGATCCACGGGTTCGGCAAATTCATAAATGTTGCTGTGTTAAAAGGCGATGAGATAAAAATAATTGATGAGCATAGCAGAAGCCTGCCCGACTGCCCTGCTTTGCTGACCTCGTTATTGGATTATAATTCTCCCTCGGGCTGGAATGATTCCGTAAATGTATTGGTCCAGTTGGCGGCCTCCATGCGCGCCCATGGGCGTGGGGGATCATTACTGGTAGTACCATCTGACGGGGATACCTGGAGGGATTCGATTATACACCCAATTACCTACCCGGTTACGCCGGCTTTTGATCAACTTAAGATATTAATGCGGCAGGAGTTGAACGAGCGCAGCATAAGCCTCTGGCAGGAAGATGTTAACCGCACGGTAGAAAGTATTGCAGGGCTTACCGCCGTAGACGGCGCCACTATTATAAACGACAGGTTAGAGCTTATGGCCTTCGGAGCGAAAATAGGGTTGTCCTCAAACGGCATACCCGTTGAACAAATGCTGGTGACAGAGCCTGTAATCGGCAATGCCGCGATATTCATCCACCCTTCACAAAATGGCGGAACAAGGCACCTGTCGGCTGCGCAGTTTGTATTTGACCAGCGTGACGCTATCGCACTTGTTTCTTCCCAGGACGGCAGGTTCACCATTTTTTCGTGGTCGCCCTGCGAGGGAATAGTTCACGCGCATTATGTCGATGCTTTGCTGCTTTAACCGGCAAAATTTATTAAAGGTTTGAAAACATAGTTTGCGCACGCTCACCTATAAGAGGTATTGGTTTAGTTTCGCTGTTTATGGCGCCGATTAAACCAAGTATCCAAAGAATAAAAAAGATGAATTCTATAAGCCTGAGAAAGTACCACATTGAAAGAATGCCGCTTCCCACCCAAAATGCTCCTAAAATGAAAGGAATACTAATTCTAACTGCTAAAAAAACAATATGCAAAAGCAGCGTCTGTCTTAATTGATAGCTGCCAAAAGCTGTTTTATTGTTTTGGTGAAGCGCAAAATATGCGAAGAGCCATCCTATAATAGTAAAATAGCTGATTATACCTGCTGCTTTCCCGGTATCCTTTATCCCGAAGTTTTTAGTAAGTTCCATAAAACCTGAATTTTACTGAGTTGTAAAAAGTAAACAAATTAACTGCCAACCAGTTTGTTTTTTTATAAACTTTTTATTGTCAGTTAAAAGCGTTTCGAAAGAAATGGAAGGTTTATTTCTTTAAACATTAGAAAGAAAGTTGATGAAACAGGTAAACACGTCAAATATTCAAAAATATGCCGGCGGCATCAGATCAATATAAGGAGGCTCCCATTGGAGCCAAATCAGTAGATTACTTTTCTTCTATAAACAGGATGCTCTTACAGAGCTAAAAAAATAATAAGAAATGGGGTAATTCGCTCCATCGGAGCTCCCTGTTTATAGAAAACAAGGCAATAAAATATTCCCGGCTCCATCGGAGCCACCTAATGCCGTTTGGTAAGGCCCCATGACAACCGGAATTATTTTAAGATATTTGCGACGACAAGTGGAACATATATGGCACTAAAGCTTTGGAAAAACAAGCTGGGCCTGCTGACCAAAAATGGGGATTGGCTTTTCCTGTCCTTTAATGGCGCCGTTTAAACCAATTATCCAAAGGACAATAAATCCTAAGTTTACAGGCACTACGAAATAGTATAATGAAAAGATGCCGGTTGACAACCCGATAGCACCAAAAAATACAGACAATCCGTACCGGATTGCCACATAAGAAATATACAAAAGCAGGGTTTGTCGCAGATGATAACTGCTCAGGCTGGTCTTATCATTTTTGTGAAATGTAAAAAAAGCCATCGACCATCCTAAAACAAAAAAGTAACTAAGCATTCCCGCAGTTTTCCCGTCGTCCTCTATTCCAAAAGGGTTTTTATTTGCCATGAATTTTATTCAATTAACCGATGTAACACTAAGAATGCCCTGACAAACAATATGAACTTTATACGTTTAAAATATTTGTTAGTTTCATGTGAAAAAAGTTATCTGCCATTATCTGGGCTGAAAATGGATAACCAACTGATTTCTAATTTTTTAAAAAATGTAATAAATGACGGACAACCAGATTAGCAGGGAGATTGATCTGTTTTATTCCGCTGCATCGGAGGATAAACGGCTTACATTTGGCCTGGGCCCATTGGAATTTGAGCGGAATAAGGAATTGATAGGCCGTTATTTGCCTGCCGAAAGTTCTGTTATCATTGATGTAGGCGGCGGCCCGGGCGTTTATGCAGAATGGCTGGCTGAAATGGGGCATGACGTTCACTTGATCGATCCGGTAAGCAAACATATTCAGCAGGCGCAAAAAAGAGCGGCGAAACTTAAAAAGTCATTCAGCGCTATATTAGGCGAAGCCAGGAGGCTTGATTTTCCAGATAGGCTTGCCGACATTGTAATATTGCATGGCCCGCTATATCACTTGCAATTAAGGGACGAAAGGCTAAAAGCATTAAAAGAGGCTTATCGCATCCTAAAACCAAATGGCGTTTTGCTTGGGTTTGCCATCAATCATACCGCTTCTACAATTACAGGCTTGTTAAACGGGATGATCCATGAGCCGCAATTTTATGCCATGTGCCAGAGTGAGCTCAAAACCGGTATGCATAACCCGCCCGCCAACTGGCCCGGGATATTGCCCGAAGCCTTTTTTCATAAACCTAATGAGTTATTGGATGAAGTACATGAATCCGGGTTTAACGACCCGAAGATGTTTGCCGTTGAAGGCATGATTTGGCTGGATAGCAAATATTTTGAGAGCCGTTCGGATCCCGAAAAAAAGGCCGCTATGATGGATCTGCTGAAATCAACTGAAGAAATACCAGCGCTTTTATCGTTTAGTCCGCATATGATGGTTAGTGGAAGGAAAGGCTAAAAGCTGAAGGACTAAAGCTAAGACTTAAAAATTAAAACCTTTACTAACTTAACATGTTATTTCTTTCTCATCATTAATTATTATTAAAAACTCCATTATGATTATCGTTCACGACATTTTTATTTGCAAGCCGGGTATCGCTTCGAAGTTTGCCAAACTGTTTAAGGAAGTTATGGCTGATAACGATGAATTGGTTAACATTATGACTGACATGACCGGCGTCTTCAACAAAGTGGTAATGGTAACCAAATACGACAACCTTGCCGCTTATGAACAAAGCTTTCAGAAATACATGCAGGATAGCGAAGAAATGAAAAAGATGAAAGAAAAAATGCAAGGCTATCACGATATGTATCTGACGGGTTCTAGGGAGATTTACCAGGTTTGGTAAAACCTTATTATGCGGATTACCACTTCTGCCAAAAACTGAAAGACCAAAGCAGAAAGCAATGACATAAAAAGGCTTTTTGCTTTTCGATTTGGTCTTTTTGCTTTCCGCTTTCTATGTTTTGCGTCTGAACGGGCGGGAGGTTGGTCTTTTGCTGTAGAAGACGCAATTTTTGCGTCTCTGACATGACAGGCAGGCGAAGTCCGAAATTACTCATACCTCAGCGCCTCGATAGGATCAAGCCTCGAAGCTTTCTGCGCGGGATAATAGCCAAAGAAAATACCGGTCATAGCGCAAACAACAAATGATATTACTACCGATGACTCGGATATAATAGTGGGCCAGCCGAGCGTGAGCGTGACTACCTGTGTAGAAAGGATACCAAGCAGCACGCCGATAACCCCACTGGTTAAGCTAATGAGCACTGCCTCCATTAAAAATTGCAGCAATATATCTTTTCCCCTGGCGCCGATTGACATGCGCAGGCCAATTTCGCGGGTGCGCTCTGTTACTGAAACATACATGATATTCATGATGCCGATACCGCCGATGACTAATGAAATACCCGCAATTACTGTTAATAAAATAGTTAGCAGGCCGCTTGTTGAGCTTAAGGTGCTGATTAATTCGGCCTGTGTGCGCACATTAAAATCATTGTCTTCATTGGCCCTTAAGCGATGCGACTGTCGCAGTATCCTGGTCATTTCTGATGTGGCAGAATCAGATACCTGCTCATTTGCCGCCGAAGCATAAATATCCTGGTAATAAATAGTGGCCAGTATCCTTTTTTGCACCGTTGTGTAGGGAGCGATGAGGATATCGTCCTGGTCCTGCCCGAAAGCATTATTTCCCTTTGGATTTAAGACGCCGATGATCTGGAAAGGGGTCTTATTAAACCTGATCACCTTGCCTATCGGGTTTTCTCCGTTGGGGAACAGGTTATTAATAACTGTTTGCCCGATAAGGCAAACTTTAGCCGACGTTACAACATCATTTTGCGTAAATGCGATCCCATCCCTGAGCGTTAGTTTGCGGATGTCTAAATATTCGGGGCTTACGCCCGACATAGAAGTGGGCCAGTTTAAGGGCCCGTTAATAGCCTGCCCACGCGCACTTACAGCGGGCGATATCTCAGTAATATATTGCGCCTCTTTTTTAAGCGCCGTTATATCCTGTTCCTTTAAAGTCTGGAAGCTTGTTCCCGCAATCCTTACGCCTCCCTGCAAGTTGCTGGCCGGGAAAACAGTTACCATATTCGATCCCATGTTTGATAGCTGGTCGTGTATGCTTTGTTTAGACCCCTGGCCTATGGCCACCATTGCAATAACTGCCGCAACACCAATAATAATTCCAAGCATAGTTAAAAAAGCCCTCAGTTTGTTTCGCTGGAGCGCTTTATAGGCTATCCGTAAAAGGTTAATTATGTTCATCTTATTTTAGTCATTAAGTCATTGGTCATTAGGTCATTAATAATTTATTCACTAACTCACTAACTCAACAATCTTATTTTAGTCATTAAGTCATTGGTCATTAGGTCATTAATAATTTATTCAATAATTCATCCCTCCTCGGAAACAGGTAACGCCGCCAAAACCTCTTTTGCCGACCGCTGGTTTTCATTGGCTTTATCGTTTTGTACTTTCCCATCCCGCAATTGAATTGTGCGGCTGCAGAACGAAGCAATATCAGGTTCATGGGTTACAAAAACTATGGTTTTTCCCTGCGTCGCGTTGAGTTCCTGCATCAGTGCCATAATATCGTAAGATGTCCGGCTATCCAGGTTACCGGTAGCTTCATCAGCCAGTATCATTACGGGCTCGTTTATCAGCGCCCTTGCAATAGCCACCCGCTGCTGTTGCCCCCCCGATAGCTGGCTGGGGGTATGATCAAGCCTGTCGGCCAGTTTAACAGCTTCCAGCGCATGGATGGCCCTTTCCCGGCGCTCATTGCTTTTTATATTTTTATTGTATAATAGCGGAAGCTCTACATTTTCTAATGCCGAGGTACGCGGCAGCAGGTTATACGACTGGAAAACAAAACCAATTTTATAATTACGCAGCTGGGCAAGCTCATCGCGCGATAGTTTTTCCACGTCGACGCCATCTAAAAAATATTTTCCGGAGGTAGGTTTGTCAAGGCAGCCCAAAATATTTAACAGCGTCGTTTTGCCCGAACCGCTGCTGCCCATAATGGTCACAAACTCACCGGCTTCCACCTCAAACGATACACCTTTAAGAGCATGGACAGTTTCGACACCCATTATAAAGTCGCGTCTAAGCTCATGTATTTCCAGTATTTTTTTGCTCATCGCGCCCCGCCCTTTCTTTGTGGCCGATGCGGTAAAAACGGGCTGCCCCCCGGAGACGTTGATACCGCTACACCGGCCAGGCCGCTGTTTGTGCCGGTTACTACCATATCATTGGCTGTTAACCCCTTTAATACTTCAACATGTGTTTCATCATTCAGCCCGATCAATATTCTCTTCTGCACCAGTTTATTGCCCTGCAATAGCCACACTAATGCCCTTTGTTTATTTACACCCGAAGTATCAGTCCGGCTCTTAGCTGTATGCGAGACCTGGTTTGCTGAAGGGTTCCCACCCGGCGCGCCCCGCCTGCGCATACTTTTATGGCTTACCCTTCCTACAATCTGGTAGTTTTTCATCAGAGACGAGTCGGGGCTAAAGCTTAGGGCCTTAGCCGGGATCAGCATTGCGTTATTTACCTCCTTGGTATAAATAATAATGTTGGCGGTCATTCCCGGCTTAAGTTTCATGTCATTATTAGGTGCATTAATGATGGTAGTATAAGTAACCACGTTTGCCGACACGGAAGGGTGCAGGCGAATATCCTTTACTGTTCCGCCAAACTGATCGTTGATAAAAGCATCCACCGTAAATGACGCCCGGTTGCCAGGTTTAACATCCCCAATATCCGCTTCATCCACATTAGCCTCCACCTCCATTTTTGTAATATCTTTTGCAATAATAAAAAGGGTTGGCGTACTAAAACTGGCGGCAACCGTTTGCCCTACACTGATATTCCGGTTTAATACGACACCATCTATAGGCGAATAGATCTCGGCATAGGATAAATTTTTCTCCGCCGACCTGATTTGCGCCTGGACACTTGCAACAGCCGCTTTAGCGGCATCGTAAGTATTAAGGGCGCTGTCATAATCAGCTTTGCTTATGGCGTCGGTTTTAAAAAGCAGGTTCTGCCGGTCAAAATTGTTTTTGGCGAATACTAACTGGGCTTGGGCGTTCTGTAAATTGCCTTTATACAGATCGAGCGTAGCCTGCAACAACGATTTATCAACCTGCGCCAATAGTTCGCCTTTTTTTACTTTCGAGTTAAAATCAACATATAAATATTGAATGATCCCCGATATTTGTGTGCCCACGGTAACCGTATCGACAGGTTCAATTTTGCCCGTTGCGGTTACGCTTTGCGCGATATAGCCGATAGCAGGTTTTTCCGCAATTACGGTAACCGGCGCTGCCTTTTTATGGATGAACAGGAACCAGATCAGCAGTACGGCTATCAGTACGACCGCAATAATTAATGTCTTTTTTAAATTAGGTTTCATGATAGCTCAATTTATAGTTTGATGGGGATCCCCCGGTAAAAATCATATATCTTTAAGGTTAGCAGTTCGTTATATTTTGCCTGGATAAAAGATTGCTGCGCTTGTATAAACAGGTTTTTTTGCAATAAAAAATCGACCGTATTAGCCACGCCAACCTTTAACTGCTCACTTGCAATACGGTAACTTTCTTTGCTGTAATTGTATTGTTCAAGCGCTGCTTTGTACTGGCCTATAGCATTTTCAACATTTAAATAAGCCCGCGCAACTGTCTGAGAGAGTGTGAACGCATCGTTTTTCAGGTTAAGCTGCGCCTGGTCCACCTGTATTTTAGCTTCTTCTACCTGCGTTTTGACCACTCTCCTAGTAAAAATGGGCACTGCGAGGGTAAGGCCCACTTGCTGGTTGAAATTATTGTTCAGCTGACTTGAGAAACTTCCCTGGCCGGTAACATAACCCGAGTTTAATGAACCGCCCGCGGTTAACGTGGGCTTATAACCAGCCCTTGCAATGTCTACGCCATATTGCGCGGTTGTTAGGCCCAGCTCCCCTATTTTTACATCCGGAAAGTTTTTTAGAGCGCTTTGTTCAACATCATGAAACGCGGCAACCGTATCAATGGGTACAATTGTATCCGGCTTTATAATATCAAATTTAACATCGGTGGGTAAAAGTAAAAGCTGTTTTAGTGTAAGCAGGTCGCCTCTTTCGGTATTTTGCTCGTTTACCAGCATGTATTGATCCGCGGCATGCTGTGCCTCCAACTGGATAAGTGCATATCGCGCCACGCTGCCCACATCGTATTTCTGCTGCTCCTGTTTTACCTGCGCCTGTGAGGTTTTTACGAGGTCAGTATCATAAATTATAATTTCTTTATCCAATAAAATTGCGAGGTAGGCTTGCGTTATCTGCAGGCTGACATCATTTTCCTGCTGTATAATGCTCAGGTTTGCCGATTGTACCGCCGTGTTTGCCTGCAGGATGGTATTATTAATTAAATTGCCATTATATAAGGTTACGGATGAGTTTAAGCTGTACTGACCTGACGTGGTGAAGCCAGAACTGCTTCCGCTGCTGCTTAGGCCATTGTTATTTCTGCTATTGTTATTGGCATGTTCAAAATCCTGCGTGGCTGTACCGGCAAGATTCGGCAAACGGGCGGCTTTTGCCAATAAATATTGCTGCTGACTGGTTAATTGTGAAAGACGAAGGGTATTGATCTGGATATTGTTTTTTTTGGCATAGTCAATACATTTTACCAGGTCCCAGTTTAAGGTGGCGCCCATCAATGTACTGTCCTGTGCCTGAAGTTGATTAAAGCTAATAAACAACAATAGCAGCGATAGTAAATATTTTGGTTTTAATGGCATGGCTCAATGCTTGAACAAGCTAACAGCTTAAAGAAATCCAATGATTTATGATTTAATAGAATTTTCATAGAAAATGTTTGACCTGCTGATGGTTATGTCCGCGATTGTTTGTAAAAACTTAATTACAACACGCCCGTTCAAGTGTCCACACTTGAATGACTTTTGTTGGGAGCGTCCACGCTCCCGATTGTAAAGGGATATATTTGTAAGTGATAATGCTTAATCGATGACGTGAGCGTGGACGCTCAAAATTTTATATGTTCAAGCGTGGACGCTTGAACGGGCGGCATCTGTAATATTTATAAATTTTAAACAATTGTTTTAAACAATCGTTTAATTACTTTGTTTAATTTAAGTTTGTACAGAAAATTTGAATGAAAAAGCCCGCTAACAAAACCAATATCGACCCGTCAACCGAAGAAAAGATCAAAGAAGCGGCAAGGGTAGTGTTTACGAGCAAGGGCTATGCTGCAACTAAAGTAAGGGATATTGCAGCCGAGGCTAATATTAATCTTGCTTTGGTTAACTACTATTTCCGCAGCAAGGAGAAGCTTTTTGAGCTCATTATGGCCGAAACTATTCAAAAGCTTTTTGATAAAGTTCAAAATATTATCAATGATGAATCGTCTACAATTATAGAAAAGATTGAGGAAGTCGTGGACCATTACATTAGCCTGTTGATTGAAAATCCTGATTTGCCGTTGTTTGTTGTGAATGAAATTATGTCGGGTTCAAACAAACTGCCGCAAATGACAAATAATGGACAGTTGTTTTTGAACTCGCACTTTGCCAAGCAGTTAATGGCCCTGCACGCAGAGGGTAAAATCCCATTTCATCCGCTGAATATTATGATGAATTTAGTCGGCATGATGGCCTTCCCTTTTCTATCGCGCCCTTTATTATTAAGGTCGGGGGCATTAACGGCGGACGACTTCCGGAAAATAGTAGAAGAACGCAAAAAACTGATCCCGGTATGGATAGCCGGGATCATGAACCTTTAAGTTTTATCAAAATTGAAAAAACGATGCAGTATCTCAATAGTCCAAAATGGTTAAAAAGCCTGATAATTTTATTACTGGCAAGCTCTTTATTGCCGGTAGCTAAAGGACAGTCGCCGGCTTTAACAATAGACGAGGTTTACCAACTGGCCCGGAAAAACTATCCTTTGATAAAACAACATGACCTGATTACCAAAACAAGGGAATATTCGGTTTCCAACGCGGCAAAGGGGTATTTGCCTGCATTTTCTGTCAGCGGACAGGCTACCTATCAGTCAACTGTAACCTCTTTTCCATTTACTATCCCGATTCCGGGCTTTAAATTACCGCAATACAGCAAAGACCAATATAAAATATACGGCGAAGTTGACCAGGTGATCTATGACGGCGGCATCATAAAAAACCAGAAGCAAACGGCCGAGGCAAATGAGATTATCCAGCAGCAAAGCCTGGAGGTTGAATTATATGCGTTGTACGACCGTGTAAACCAATTGTTTTTCGGCGCCTTATTGATCAACGAACAGCTAAAACAAAATGACCTGTTAAAAGCTGATGTACAAAACGGCATTGATAAAACAAAGGCGCTTGTGGCAAACGGAACTGCCTATCGCAGCAGTGTTGATGAGTTGGAGGCACAACTGTTGCAAACAGATCAGTCGAGGGTGGAATTGCTCACCGCGAAAAAGGCATACCTGGATATGCTGGCACTGTTTATTAACCAACCGGTTGATGAAAATACAGTACTTGAAAAGCCCGCGGCGCCCGTAATTTCCGAGGCCATCAGCAGGCCCGAACTTTTATCTTACGATTACCAGAAAAAAACGTACGATTTGCAGGGCAAGCTTTTGAATGCTCAGCTCAGGCCAAAATTCGGCTTTTTTGCCCAGGGCGGATATGCGCGCCCCGGCCTGAATCCCCTTAGCAATAATTTTCAATGGTATTATATTGGCGGCATAAAATTAAGCTGGAACCTGGGCAGCTTGTACACTTTGAAAAATCAAAAGCAAATATTGGACATCGGCAAGGAAACATTGGATGT
Source organism: Mucilaginibacter sp. (assembly GCA_036758125.1). Taxonomy (GTDB): domain Bacteria; phylum Bacteroidota; class Bacteroidia; order Sphingobacteriales; family Sphingobacteriaceae; genus Mucilaginibacter. Next base: position 27,133 of record DAIOXE010000008.1, on the reverse strand, counting down.
GCAGAAAGAAACATTCCTTTTCAATACCAATCTTACACAAAAACAACAGGATTCCGATATAGGGAAATATATCGAACTGGTTAAAAAGGATGATGCTATTATCGGGCTTCGCGAATCTGTGAAGAAGGCGGCAAGCGCACAATTGGAAAACGGAGTGTTAAGCGCCCATGACTACCTCACTGAAGTAAACTCCGAGGACCAGGCAAGGCAAAACCGTATTCTTCATCAAATGCAGTTGCTGCAGGCACAATACACTTACCAAAATACCACAGGCAATATCAAAAATCAATAAAAATAAGAGTAATGAAAACCCGGATATTATTATACATCATTTGGTTACCCGCTATACTGGCAGGGTGTAGTTCAAACAAACAGGTATCTGACGCACAGGGAACATTTGAAGTGGACGAGGTGATCGTATCTGCGGAAGTACCCGGCAAGATACTGTCGCTGGATATCCAGGAAGGTTCCATCCTCAAGAAAGACAGCCTGGTAGGTATTATCGATCCCGTGCCGCTTAAATTGCAGAAGGCACAGGTAGAGGCGACTATTGGCGCATTGCACCAAAAGACCATGGATGTGAGGCCGCAAATACAAGCGCTTAAAGACCAGATAGCGGTACAAAAAGCGCAGTTGAAAGACGACTTTCTTGAAAAAGCCCGCACCGAAAGGCTGATAAAAGCCGATGCCGCCACAACAAAACAATTGGACGATATTAATACAGCAATCGCCGTGCTGCAAAAACAGATAGTGGTAAATGAGCAGCAGATAAAGGTGCAGGAAACAACCACCGGCACGCAGAACAGTACTGTTTTGAGCGAATATAAACCGCTGAAGGAATCAGCCGCAGAGTTACAAGACCAATTGAACCGCACCAGGATTGTAAACCCCATCAACGGAACGGTGCTTACCAAATACGCAATGGCGGGCGAAGTTACTTCAGCGGGCAAGGCCTTATATAAAATAGGGGATCTTTCGGTGATCACGCTGAGGGCCTATATAACCGGAACACAGTTGGCACAGGTAAAATTAGATCAAAAAGTAAAAGTTTTGGTTGATAGGAACGCGGATACCTACAAGACTTATGATGGGGTTATCACGTTCATATCCGACAAGGCGGAATTCACGCCCAAAACAATACAAACGAAAGACGAACGTGCCAACCTGGTTTACGCTATAAAAGTCCACGTAAAGAATGACGGCTACCTGAAGATCGGGATGTATGGCGAAGTAAAATTTTAAAGCCTCACCCTGCCCTCTCCAAAGGAGAGGGTTCTAAGGGTTTAGGCGAGCTAAAGCCCTCTCCTTTGGAGAGGATTTAGGTGAGGCGAACGAAATGCCCGAATTAAAAAAAATATCGAACTAATAAAAAAATGCAATCAGTTGTAGTTGAGCATATCGTCCAAAACTACCGGACAAAAAAAACGGTGGTTGAAGCATTGAAGGGGGTTTCTTTTTCTGTCGATAAAGGTGAGATATTCGGCCTGATCGGCCCCGATGGCGCCGGCAAAACATCATTATTCCGCATTCTCACCACCTTATTATTAGCTGAAAGCGGGAATGCGACTGTTGATGGTTTTGATGTTGTTAAAGATTATAAACAAATACGCAACCGCATTGGCTACATGCCAGGCAGGTTCTCCTTGTACCAGGATCTATCCGTTCAGGAAAATCTTGAATTTTTCGCGACCATTTTTAATACGACTATCGAAGAAAACTACGACCTGATAAAGGATATCTACCAGCAGATAGAGCCTTTTAAAGATCGCAAAGCCGGGGCTTTATCCGGAGGAATGAAACAGAAACTGGCATTGAGCTGCTCATTGATACACAAGCCATCGGTACTGTTTCTTGATGAGCCGACAACGGGCGTAGATGCGGTATCCCGCAAGGAATTTTGGGAAATGCTGCACCGGTTAAAATTACAAGGCATCACCATTCTGGTATCAACTGCTTATATGGACGAGGCCGGCCTTTGCGACCGCGTGGCATTGATACAGAAGGGGAAGATATTATCTGTCGACACGCCAAAGGGGATCATCAGACAGTTTGAAAAACCCTTGTGGGCAATCGGGGCGAATGAAATGTTCAGGCTGATGAACGCGATAAAGGATGACCCTGCGGTTGAAAGCTGCTATCCGTTCGGGCAGTACCATCATGTGGTTTTTAAAACGCAGGAAAACAGCAAGCAGAAACTGGAACAAATCGCGCAAAAGGGAAATTACACGAATGTTGACATAAAATCCATCGAACCAAATATTGAAGATTGCTTTATGGCATTGATGAAAGATTAAACCATGCAAAACGAAAAAGTTATAACGGCAAAAGATTTAACGAAACGGTTTGGGGACTTTACCGCGGTGGATAAAATTAATTTCGATGTGGAGAAGGGTGAAATTTTCGGTTTCCTGGGCGCTAACGGCGCGGGCAAAACAACAGCCATGCGGATGCTTTGCGGATTGCTTTTGCCAACCTCGGGTTTTGCTACCGTAGCAGGCTTTGATGTGTACAAACAGACAGAACAGATCAAAAAAAACATTGGCTATATGAGCCAGAAGTTTTCGCTGTACGAGGACCTCACCATTACTGAAAATATCAGGTTCTACGCGGGTATTTATGGGCTTAATGATAATCGTATTAAAGAAAAAAGCAACTTGCTGATAAAGCAACTGCACCTGGAAGGGCAGGAAAAAACGCTGGTGAGGGCGCTGCCGCTTGGCTGGAAACAAAAGCTGGCCTTCTCCATTGCCATCGTGCACGACCCGGCGATTGTTTTTTTGGATGAGCCGACGGGCGGCGTTGATCCGGTAACAAGAAGGGAGTTTTGGGGCCTGATATATGAAGCATCGGCAAAGGGCATTACCATTTTTGTGACGACCCATTATATGGACGAAGCTGAATATTGTAACCGCGTTTCTGTTATGGTTGACGGAAGGATAGACGCGCTTGACAGCCCCGCAAACCTGATGAAAGATTATTCGGCGGCGTCGATGGATGAGGTGTTTTTACAGCTGGCAAGGAAGGCGGTGAGGACGGGGGATTGAACAATGTTTTTTTTAAACCCTCTTTATGGCTTGCCATAGAGAGGGTGGTCGAGCGAAGCAAAGACCGGGTGAGTAAATTATTGAAGCGGCACTAACGCAAATGCATGGCGCACAGTTTACTCACCCCGACGGCGCTACGCTGGTCGACCCTCTCTCCGGCGAGCCGGAAAGAGGGTAAAAAGCCTTTTTTCCTTGACGTTAAGGGCACGAATGAGATTATATTAAATAATAAACAGTGAAGCAATTTTTGATTTTTGTAAAAAAGGAATGGCTCCATATCTGGCGAGACAGGCGCACGCTGTTTATCCTGATATGGATGCCGATAGTACAAATTATATTGTACGGCTTCGCGCTTACCAATGAGGTAAAAAACTCAAATATTGCCATTTTCGACCAGTCGAAAGATGAATCAACAACACAAATTTCTGATGAAATAGCTGCAAGCCGGTATTTTAATCTGGTAAAAAATGTATATTCTTATGAGGATATTGGGGCCACGTTCAGGAAGGGAAAGATCAGGATGGCCATTGTTTTTCCACGAAATTTCCGGTATGATCTTTTGCACAGCAACTATGCACAGATTCAATTAATTGCCGATGCATCTGATCCTAACACGGCCAATACGCTTACCAATTATGCAAGCTCCATTATTAATAATTACCAGCAATCGCTAAATCAAAATGAACAATTGCCTTATACCATAAAGGCACAGGTGCGCATGTTGTATAACCCCGAATTAAAGGGCGCTTACAGCTTTGTTCCGGGTGTAATGGCACTGGTGCTGATGTTGGTTTGCGCCATGATGACCTCTATCGCCATAGTAAAGGAAAAAGAGATGGGCACTATGGAAGTGATCCTTGTGTCGCCGCTAAAACCGTTCAGGATCATTATCGCTAAAACCGTCCCCTATCTCCTTGTTTCTCTGCTGAACATCATAAGTATATTATTATTAAGCGTTTATGTGCTCGGCGTGCCCATTGTAGGCAGTTTATTCCTGTTAATGGCCGAAAGCACTTTGTTTACCATCCTTTCGCTTTCAATTGGGATACTCATTTCAAACAGCGCAAAAACACAGCAAGTCGCTATGTTCACCTCGTTGATGAGCTTGTTTTTGCCTACGCTTTTGTTCAGCGGCTTTTTGTTCCCGATTGAGAATATGCCCGTCCCATTGCAGATCATATCCAATATAGTGCCTTCAAAATGGTATTATATTATTATAAAAGATATCATGATCAAAGGGCTTGGTTTTGAAGCGGTATGGAAAGAAACATTGATACTCGCTGCGATGACTGCGGCATTGCTCGGGGTAAGTATTTATAAATTTAAGATCAGGCTGGCATGAGGATGTTGAAATTTTTATTGCAGAAAGAACTGAAACAGATATTCCGCGATCCGGGTATCATCAGGGTGTTGTTTATATTGCCCATCATACAATTGCTCATCCTGCCGCTTGCCGCCGATTATGAAATTAAGAACATTAACCTGGGCGTTGTTGACCAGGACCATTCTGAATATTCACGGATACTGATCAATAAAATTGTTTCTTCCGGTTATTTCAGATTAAAGGATTACAGTCCGACATTTAAACAAGGTTTAAAGGCTGTCGAGCTGGATAAAACCGACCTGATCCTTGAAATACCTCCCCATTTTGAGCGCGATCTTGTAAAAGATAATGAAGCTACATTGTTGGTTGCCGTAGATGCCATTAATGGCGTTAAGGCCGGCCTTGGCGGGGCATACATACAGCAAATTATCCAGGGTTATAACCAGGACGTGCGCATGCAATGGATACAGACGCCCCGTTTTGAGCCGCAGCCCACTATCGATGTTGTTTCGTCTGATTGGTATAACCCCAACATGAATTACCGTGTATTTATGGTGCCCGGAATACTGGTAGTGCTGGTAACCATGATCGGCTCATCATTTGCCGCCAATAATATAGTCAGGGAAAAGGAAATGGGAACCATCGAACAGATCAACGTAAGCCCGATAAAAAAATACCAGTTTATTTTGGGCAAACTCATACCTTTCTGGATGCTGGCCATAAGTGTGATGACCATCGGTTTAATTATCGCCCGGTTTGTGTACGGCATTGTACCGGTGGGGAGTTATTTTACTATTTATGTTTTTGCCTCTATTTACCTTACCGCCGTATTGGGTTTGGGTTTATTGCTATCAACCTATGCGCAAACACAGCAGCAATCCATGCTGGTTTCGTTTTTTATAACCATGATATTTAACTTAATGAGCGGTCTGTACACGCCAATCGAAAGCATGCCGGGCTGGGCGCAATGGGTCACCCGGCTTAACCCGGTATCCTATTTTATTGAAGTAATGCGCATGGTGATGTTAAAAGGCAGCAACCTTGCTGATGTAAAGTTCCATATTGTGGCTATTTTGGGCTTTGCCTTATTTTTTAACGGCTGGGCGATATTGAATTATAGGAAGAGGATGGGGTAGTGTGAAGTCAAAAGTCTTAAGTCGGAAGTCTTAAGTCGAATTTTGTTCTTTTCTTTACTTAGGCCTTAAGACTAAGATTCAATTTACGAGTGACACAACATTGGGAATTATTTTTAAACAGTTTTCTTTAACATAATCAGCCACAACTTGTTTTAAAATACACTTATGGCTGATTATGATTTTTTATATTCAGCCACAAGTGTATACATTTGTATAGTTATGGCTGATTATGATTTTTTATATTCAGCCACAAGTGTATATATTTGCATAGTTATGGCTGAATATACTTCTCAAAATGTAGCCATAACTATAACAAAAGCAAATGATTTGTGTTAAATAAAGGATTAAACAATGAAAGAGATCGTAGGTAGGATAGAAGAGAAACAAATTCTTGAACAAGCCATAAAGTCTGATGAAGCGGAACTGATTGCTATATATGGCAGACGACGGGTAGGGAAAACATATTTAATTCGAAAATCTTTCCAGAAACAAATAATCTTTGAATTTTCGGGTGTGCATAATGCAACTTTAAAAGATCAGCTAACAAATTTTAGAAACACATTGGCAGAGAAAATGCAATTATCGGTTCTCCCTGCAATTCCCTCTAATTGGACTGAGGCTTTTCAAATGCTTAAAAACTATGCCGAACCATTGTTAAGGTAAAAGGTTAAAGTTTTACGAATGTGCTTTTCCCAACCAGGCTATTATCACTGTTATTAACGACCTCTATAACGTAAGTGCCAGGCATAAGATCGCTGACGTTGTTCTGCCATGTACGTTGTGATGATGTAGCGTTTGATATAACTGAACCTGTTGCGCTTATTATTTTAATGTTGTACGATGATGGCGTACCGGCGATTGTTTGGGCGGAGACCAAACCTGGGGTTGTGGCAAGGTTTTGCAATGCCGACAAATTAGAAAACTGGCCGCCGGCGTTGTTTTTATTAATGTCTAAATTAATCACACTGCTTGCAGGGTTGGGGTAAACATTGATGTTGCCTGCAAGTGTATAAGCTGGACTTCCATAGATCAGCGTAACCACATTTGAGTAGCTAATGGCGCCGTTCAGGTCTTCGATCTTCAAACGGTACTGATCTGCGGCAAGCGGCGGATTTTTATCCAAAAAGCTGTAAGTACCGAGAGCGCTTGAGCCAATGCCGCCCAAAATGTCAAATGTTACGCCGCCATCGCTGCTTCTTTCAACGGTAAAGTTTGTGTAATTCTCTTCGTTCTCTGTTTTCCACACAAGCTGGGCCCCGCCCGGCGCTTTGGCGGCAGCAAAATCTAATAAATGCATGTTCAATGCCTGGTCTTGACGGATAACAACCTGGAAACGGTTTTTCCCATAACTATTGGTATCGCTTAGATCGATATTAAAGGCATACGTTGAATTGTTCCTCAAATCCAGCGAATCTTTTTTGTAGTTATCCATTAGCCAAACGTCATAAATCTTAGGGATAGACTCGAGGGCTGTCCGTTGCATCGCATATGATCCGGTAAGTCTTCCCTCCACATCTAACTTTATTACCTGCGGGGTTTGTTTGGGCAAGGGTAAATAGTTAATGGCCAGGGGGACATTATCTGACGAAATACTTGACAAACCATCCATCGCACCCATGCCGGCAATATAGGGCGCATCTTCTGCCCCACTATATTTATCAGAAGCATTTGAATTAAACCCGATAACTATATCGTCATAATTTAACGAATCTATAGATAGTTTTAACCGAAGCCCTTGCTGAACAGCATTTTGTACCGGGATTCCCATCAATAAATTGCCTCCCGTTGGCTGGGATGCAGCTGATTTGGCTGACTCGGTGAATACCAGGGAAGCCCCTGCAGCATTAGCCTGGACAAAAAATCCCTGTCCGCTTGCTATAATATTGGTTGCATTTCCTGTGCCGGTTCCTGTGCTTGAGGATGTAGTAATATACGTATCGTACTGGTTGGTTACAGGGTTAAAAACATATATTGTCGGGCTTATGTTTGTGCGTGTTATCCCGGTATTCGAATAAGCGGTGTTCCAGTCAATCGAACATGGATATGGGTTGCCAACCATATTAAATCCACGTACGGTACTATTACTTGATGTGGTTGTATACCCTAAATTCGAAGACGTAGGCGTGTACCAGTCTTTTACGGTCACCTGCTGTGAATTTATGTTGCCTGTTGAGGTTAGTGTTACGTTTTCGGGTGCTATATAAGGGAACTTTGTCCTGGTTGACCAATTGGTTGCGGCGCCTCTGTCAAAGAAGAGCACACCCGTGCCGATAGGAATAGAATGGGTGCTGCCATCGCTCGTGGTTATTGTGCCTGCTGATGTTGAGTTTGTAATATTAGTGATACCAAAAAAATTCCCGCTGGTAAAATCATAATTATATGGTACCCTGCTTTCCCTGTATAGAAAAACAGATGGGTTGCCGGCGCTGGTGCTCCCGCCTGTGCATCCGGTAATAAATGCATTTATGGAGCTGTTTGCCGCTGTCGTTTGACCCGCTGTTGAGCCTACAATATAATTTAAGCCATAAACATTATTGCTGTTTACCAGCGTACCGATATTAACGGGAGAAGATATCATTCGATAATTTCGCCCAAGCCAGCGTTGTTTAACGTTATCATAAGTTGAGTTGCCCTGAAAATATCGTTCAACATTAAAAGTTCCCGTAGCGGTTGCCGTTGAACTAAAAGCACCGAGGGCAGCCGAACCATTACCATCAGACTGCAATATAAAATAGCCCGGGCTGGTATTGGTTATTGCTGCTGATATGCCGGTTGGATAAATTATGGATGTTGATCCTAAATAAAAAGTACCGGTATTAACGATATTTGAACTTTGACCGCTTAAAGTGATCACGCATGCTGAACCTGAAATTCCTGCATAAAAACCTCCTGAATTAGTGACATATGATTGAGAAGCGGAAGCGCTGATTGATGTTGCGGAGTCAGCCACGAAAGTGCCGGAATTGTCGATATACTGCGCATTGTTACCGTCAGACGTACTGAAATTTACTGTCGTCCCGCTTAAAGTCACAGTTGAACTGCTTCCGCTATTTTGTAAATAAGCGCCTTGTCCCGTTAAATTGTAAGTGGATCCATGATCGGTCAATGTGCCGTTATTATAAAAATAAGCACCCCCGCCGCCGCTGCTGCCTGTTAAATTAAATGTGCTGGTAGTTGCGGTAAACGTAGCGGATGTGCTGGTGCTTGTCACATACGCGGGATTTGGGATATTAAATGTACAGGAATTAGCGACAAATTTGCCTGCGTAGGATATGGATGCCGGGGTACCGGTAATATTCAGGATTGCGTTGCTGGCGATAGTGGTTCCCGTGCTGACAAATGATGAATGGGCGCCCAGGTTTAATGTGCCGCCGGTTAAATTTAACGTCCCGTTATTGGTTAATGTCCCTTTGTTAGCTGTAAAATCAATAATACTGCCTGATGTAAAAGTAACAGTGGCGCCGGAAGATATTGTCATTGATCCATTATTGGCAAAACTTGAGGTACCGCTTATCGTCGCCATACCTGTTCCGCTAAATGTGATCACCACGGCGGAGTTGGATGCCTGCCCCATATTAAGGCCGCCGGTTATAGCAAGCGTGGGAGATGTACCTGTAAAATTTACCGTGGTACCTGTAATTCCATTACCGGTGGATCCGAATTGATTTATTGTAAGATTACCCGTATAATTGATAGTTACATTACTTGTATTTATAACTACGATGTCGGTTGTTGAACCTGAACTGCCGGGGTATCCGGTGCTTGGCGACCAGTTAGCTGCGGTAGTCCAGCTGCCGGTAGCGGCGCCGTTCCAGGTATAAGTAGTAGCCCCAATAGCGTTTTTTATACAAAAGACTAAAGCAAGGATTATTAAGCAAAAAAGCAATCGTGATTTCAAAGTTTTAAGCCGGTTATATTTAATATTTCAAATAACTATTTAAGCAAGTAATAGTTGGGGCCATCGATATGTAACTCTCAGTAAAACAGCCGTTATTAGCGTTAATTTCAACATTAGTTCTTACACCAATAATGTTATTTTATTTATTTTTTGGATAAATTCACCCTTATTACGCATATTAAATAGAATAGTTTCGTTTTTTAATATAATGGGAAAAGAGGAAGGATTAAAGGTGAAAGCGGAAAGCAAAAAGCGGAAAGCTTAAAGCGGAAGGGAGAAAGAGAAAAGCGAAAACCACAAAGCTGAAGGGAGAAGGCTTAAAGGTGAAAACAGAAAGCAGAAAGGTACAAAGCAAAAAAAAGCGAAAGCGGAAAGTTTTGGTCTTTCCGCTTTCTGCTTTCTGCTTTTTTTATAGTTTTACGAAGGTGCTTTTTCCAACCAGGCTCTTGTCGCTGTTATTAACAACTTCTATAATGTAAGTGCCAGGTGTAAGGCCGCTAACATCGTTCTGCCATGTACTTTCTGATGACGTGGCATTTGAGATAACAGAACCTGTTATGCTTATTATTTTAATGTTATACGATGATGTGCCTTCAACTGTCTGTGTCGAATTTAAACTCAGTGTTGTACCCAGGGATTGAAGTGCGGGCAGATCTGAAGACTGACCGCCGCCGCTTTGTTTAATAGCTAAATTAATAACATTGCTTGCCGGGTTAGGGTAAACATTGATATTGCCGGCAGCAACGGTCGTTGAGTTTCCATAGATCAGCGTAACAATATTTGAGTAGCTGATGGCGCCGTTCAGGTCTTCTATCTTCAAACGGTACTGGTCTGCCGCAAGCGGAGGGTTTGCATCCAAAAAGCTGTAAGTACCAAGGGCGCTTGAGCTGATACCGCCCAAAACATCAAATGTAGTACCGCCATCGCTGCTTCTTTCAACGGTAAAGTTGGTATAATTTTGCTCATTTTCGGTTTTCCACACAACCTGGGCGCCGCCGGATGACTTGTTTGCAGCAAAATTTAATAAATGAACCCCTAATGCCGGGTTTTGGCGGATAACAACCTGGAAACGGTTTTTCCCATAACTGTTGGTATCGCTTAGATTCATGTCAAAGACGTACGTTGAATTGTTCCTCAGATCCAACGAATCTTTTTTGTAGTTATCCATCAGCCAAACTTCGTAAAGTTGAGGGACAGCGTCAAGGGCGGTCCGTTGAAGGGTATATGAGCCATTAAGCCATCCCTCTGCATCCAGCTTTATCACCTCAGGGGTTTGCTTTGGCAAGGGTAAATAATTTATGGCTAATGGGACATTGTCTGCCGAGAAGCTCGACAATCCCTCCATTGCGTTTATGCCGGGCAGATACTGTGCATCTTCAGCGCCATTATATTTGACAGAAGCGTTTGAATTAAACCCAATAACTATGTCGTCGTAATTTAATGAATCTATAGTCAGTTTTAAACGAAGGTTCTGTTGAACAGCATTTTGTACGGGGGTCCCCATTAATAAATTACCTCCTGTTGGCTGAGATGTAGCTGATTTAGCCGTTTCGTTAATTACTAAGCTTGCGCCCGTACCACTAGCTTGTACAAAAAATCCCTGTCCGCTTGCTATAATACTGGTTGCATTGCCGGTTCCGGTGCCCGTGGTTGAAGAGTTACTTAAATACGTATCATACTGGTTAGTTACCGGGTTAAATACCCAAATGGTTGGATTTATTTTAGTGCGGGAAATCCCGGTTGCCGCATAAGCAGTATTCCAGTCTATTGAACAAGGATATGGGTTTCCTAACATATTAAATCCGCGCACGGCATAATTAGTAGTAGTATCGGTACTGGACTTGGTAACTGTGTACCCTAAATTTGAAGATAAGGGCGTATACCAGTCTTTATAGGTGTAGCTGCCCTGGTTAACATAGCCGGTTGATGTAAAGGTCACATTTTCTGGCGCAATGAATGGATAGTTTGTGCGTGTTGAAAAATTGGTTGCAGCGCCCCTGAAAAAAAAGAAAACGCCCGTACCAATTGGCAAACTGTAAGTGCCGCCATCGCTTACGCCGATAGTGCCTGACGTTGTTGAGTTGGTAATATTAGTGATGCCGGGAAAATTTCCGCCGGTAAAGCTGAGATTGTACGGAACTTTACTTTCCTTGTATACATAGCTGGATGGGTTACCGGCAGTTGTTGTGCCCCCAAGGCAGCCGGTAATATATGCATTTGTAGTGCTGGTTGCGCTTGTATTGTTCGCTGTGCTGCCAACAATATAGTTTAATCCAAAGGTATAATTGCCGTTAACCTGCACCCCATTATTAACCGGCGATGATATAATCCGGTAATTACGCGCAAGCCAGCGCATTTTAACATTATCATAAGTAGTGCTGCCCTGGAAATACCTTTGACTGTTCACAGTACCGGTGATACTGCAACCCGACGGTATAGCGGCCACTGATGCGGTACCGACGGCATCTGATATTAATGTAAAAATCCCGCTGCCGGCGGCAAGTTTGGTACTACTGCCGCTCATTGTCAAAATGCCTATATCGGCAAGGCTGAAAGTTCCGCTTTGCATAGTTTTAGTGCCAGAATTGCTACAGTCGACGTTGTAAAATGTCGTTCCGTTACCGATGCCACCATATAAATTTTGGGTTGTACCATTAAAATTAACAGTAGGTGCGCTTAATGAAACGTAATTGCTTGCATCATTAGCCATTGAATTGGTGAAATCACCGGCAACCAATAAGTTTCCCGACAGCGCTATTTTTGCGCCCGTACCAGAAAATTTAATGCTGTAATAACTGATCGTATTGCTCAAGTTCGGGATAGCGGCATCTGTGTAAACGGTCTGCGAAGCGCCGGAATATTCAACAGTAGCGCCAGGATTATTAAACGTAAGATAATTATTTATATACGGTGTGAAGGTTGTTAACGCAGTGGCCCCGGTTAGCTGAAGCGTGGCGGCAGGACTGCCGGAAGAATTGCCGACCGTAAGACTTGCATTAAAAAGTGAGTTGGTTACATTTGTAGAGAAACTGGAAGTTATTGCTGTTACAGTTACCGTACCCGCAAGAGCATTAAACGCGGGAAGAAAACCCCGGTGTTTGGTATCACCCTGAAAGGCGTTTAAGTTTATATTTCCCGTTATAACTAAATGGTTTATGGAACTATCAAACGAAAAAGTATTATTATTCGTTCCGGAAGTTGAGCCGGTAGTGAACCCATCATCGTATCCGACATTTAATGATCCTGTTACCGTCATAGTTCCCGTTCCTGATAAGCTAAATACATAAGCGCTTACGGCGCCATTGCCTGGCACGGCATCAGTATTATCTATATTGCCGTTAACGGTAAATGCTGTATTAACTACTAATGAAACTGTAAGATAGTTTTCTGTTCCCCAAACAATACTGCCGACGGAAGTAGCCCCTCCTGAAGAAATTACCGGAAAATTTGAAGTGTTGGTGAAGGCAACTACTCCGACCCTTGCTGTATCGGCTGGGCCTGGATAGGTGATTGCCGGATTAGTGGTTACCCCTGAAGCTGTTGATTCCCAATTAGCAGGATTGCTCCAATCTGTGCTGATTGCCCCCGTCCAGTCATATCTTGATTGGGCAGATACCTTGGCGCCGGAAAAAACTAAAAAACCAAGTATTAGGGCATTTCGTAAAAAAAATCGCATAAATTACCTCCCAATTTTTGTTGTGAATAGGTATTCAGCAGCCCCGCGCGCATTCTTATACGGCTTTATTAAAAAGAAGGTTACATAAAATATTAAAAAAAATAAATACCTTGGTTTTAAAGTGGGGAACCGGTTATTTGAATCTATTTATATAATATTTTCGTATTGAGAAAATTCGCTGAAATGAAATTATCCGGGAAAGAAATATGAATAAACTTTACACGGCAATTATTGGCTGTTTTTTATTGCTGTGTATCGCCGGCAGAACATTTGCCCAGCAAATCCTGGTTACAGATGCCAGAAAGAAAGAACTGGCTGATTTTTCGATGCGGCAGAACAATTTATACTTATTGGGCCGTCAAAAGGCGCTATCGCTCGCAAAAAGCCACGGATGGGACATTATCAGAAAAACAAAAAATGGCGGTTTGGTTTCTTTGCAGGGAGTTAACAGTCTTGGCTTCCCCATTTATCTTATAACCGACAATAACACTACTGCCGCTGCAACAACCGGGACCAATACGGTTCAGCCTGGCGGGACATTAGGTTTAAACCTTTCGGGATCAAGTACTTTCCTAAACAACAGGTTAGCTATCTGGGACGGCGGCTCAGTGTATAAAAATCATCAGGAATTTGCAGGTAAAACTATTACTATTGAGGACGCTGCCGGCATAATTGACCATGCGACCCACGTTGCAGGCACTATGATAGCACAAGGGGTTTATCCTCCCGCTAAAGGCATGGCATTTAACGCGGCCACTTTACACTCCTACTATTTTGATAACGATGTGGCGAAGATGAGCGCCGCCGCATCACAACTATTGCTCTCCAACCACTCTTATGGAGACGAAGCAGGCTGGAATTTTAACGATGGCGCCAACAGGTGGGAGTGGTACGGGTTGCCGGGCGATAGCGTTGACTATAATTTTGGTTTTTATGGCCAAAGAACCCAGGAATATGATTCGATCGCCTTTAGCGCACCTTATTACTTAATTGTCGAATCGGCGGGTAACGCCCATGCTTATCCGGGCCCCGCCGTAGGCGCCGATTATTACGGTTATCAAAGCATCACAAATCAAACCCTGGTTGATAAAGGCCCAAGGCCTGCGGGCATTAGCAATAACAGCGGTTACGATGTGATCAGTACTACCGGTAACGCAAAAAATATTCTGACAGTAGGTGCGGTAAATCCATTGCCCTATGGCCCGGCAAACAGTCAGGACATAGCGATTGCTGATTTCAGCAGCTGGGGGCCAACGGATGACGGAAGGGTCAAGCCGGATATTGTTGGCGATGGCGTGAACGTGCTTTCGTGCGGCAGCAGCAGCCCGACCAACTATATTACCCTTTCGGGAACCTCCATGTCGGCCCCAAATGTTACAGGATCATTGTATTTGCTGCAGGAGTATTACGCGGAAAAAAATGCCGGAAACTTTATGCGGGCCGCTACGTTAAAGGGACTAGCCTGCCACACAGCCTTTGATGCAGGCAATCCCGGGCCGGATTATATTTACGGGTGGGGATTGCTGGATATGAAGAAGGCTGCCCAGGCAATAACAGATAACGGCTCAAAAAGCCTGTTGAAAGAAAATGTATTGAAGCAAGGGCAGCAGCAAACCTATAATGTTATTGCATCTGGCAACGGGCCGTTGATGGCAACAATATCATGGACAGACCCCGCCGGAACGCCAACCAGGGACGGTACTATAAACAGCCGCACGCCAAAATTGGTTAACGATCTGGATATCAGGGTTACTGATGGCGCGGCTATCTTTGACCCATGGGTATTGGATCCGTCAAACCCATCAGCGGCGGCGAAGACTGGTGATAATATTGTGGATAATGTAGAGCAGGTTTATATACCAAACGCTGTTTTAGGGAGAGCCTATACAATAACCGTTTCGCATAAGGGCACTTTGCGTGGAGCCTTGCAGGATTATTCGCTTATCGTTACCGGGGTTGGAGGCCACACCTATTGTACATCGGCGCCCTTGTCTACCGCCGATTCAAAGGTTAATAATGTTTCTCTTTCAAATTTGAATTATACGCAGCCGCCGGGTTGTACAGGCTATACTGATCTTACTAACTTAACCGTTCAACTGGAACAGGGGAAAACTTATCCTTTAAGCATAACCCTGGGCACCTGCGGCGCCAATTTCAATAAAGCGGCCAAAATATATGTTGACTGGAACGGGGACGGCGTTTTTGAGGCAAATGAATTAGTGGCCACGACCGGTATTATCAATGCGACGGGCACTTATAATACTAACATTTCTGTTCCGGTTTCCGTTATTCCCGGCAATTATAGTGTAATGCGCGTTGTATTAACCGAAACGAGCGATACGTCGGTAATAAAACCATGCGGCTCCTATTCCAAAGGCGAAACACAGGATTACAGGGTACAGTTTTTACAAACCGCTGTCGATGCAGGTATTATAGCAATTGTTTACCCCGATTCCACAGGTACGTGCCCTGCCGCCACACAAGTTACCGTGAGACTGAAAAACTTTGGCGCCAAGCCGATAAGCTATATTCCGGTTACCGTTGTTATAACTGCTCCCGGAAACATCATTACTACCCTGAACCAAACATATATACCAACACTTGAACCGCTTGAACAGGAAAATTTTACCTTAAACGGCACTTTTAACGCTGTCGCCGGTTCAACGTACAATATTACGGCAACTACCAGCCTGCCTAATGACCCCATCAGCTCTAATAACCAGGTATCCGAAACATTTGTTGTTAGTTCGCCGCCAATTGCCACCGGTCTTTCAGCTTATTATTGCGTTAATACCAAACAATACCAACTTTCAGGCATCGGCGATGGCGAAATGCTTTGGTATCAAAATAGCACGGATACTATACCATTTGCTTATGGTGCGACTGTCTCTGTATCGCAAGCGCCTGTTAACAACACATGGTATGCTGGACTTAACGATTTTAAAGGCAGCGTTGGCCCGGCTACAAAATATGTTTTTTCGGGTGGCGGATATAACCAGTTTACACCTTATGTTAGTGTAAGCACACAGATACCGGTAATAATTGAAAGCGCGCGTTTGTATATTGGAAATTCGGGCAAAATAACTTTTAATGTTGCTGATCCCAACGGCGAGATCGTATCAACCGCGACTATAAATGCCGTTGCCACCCGTACTAACCCCCAGCCCGGCGCGCAGCCGGATGACCCCAATGACCAGGGAGCAGTTTATAAACTTAACTTGCTATTGCCTTCAGCCGGGACATATACTATTAATGTGGATTATGATACTACAGCCACTATTTATCGCAGCAACGGCGGCGTAACCGGGTATCCATTTACAATCGGGAATATATTTAGTATTACGGGGAACAATGCAACATCGGGCACTGATACCGCTTTTTACAGAAACTTTTACTATTATTTTTATGATGTTAAATTAAAAAGCGCCGGATGTGCTTCAGCGGAAAAACAGGCGGTTGCAATAACCAGGCCTGTTATTACACAAAATGGAACTGTCCTAAACTCAAATTTTTCATCGGGCAACCAATGGTACCTGGATGGGGCCGCTATTGCAGGTGCGACAAGTGAAACTTTTACGCCGTCGATGAGCGGAAATTATGAGGTAGGAATAAACTTAGTCACTGGTTGCCAGCTCCGGTCCGATAATTTTGTTTACGTATCGCTTTCCAAAAGCAGTGACATTGGCCTTGTTGTTTACCCGGTGCCAGCAAGCAGCCTCCTTAATATTATTTTTGCTGCAAAAACAAGCGGAAATTTAACCCTTTCATTTATAAATGCCGCAGGCCAGGTTGTTTATACTAACCAACAGGCGGTAGCCCAAGGGAATTTTAGTTCATCAGTGGATGTTTCTAAACTGCCCCCCGGTGGTTATGTATTAAAATTATTGTTAGGACAGAAGGTTTATAATAGTAAAATTGTTGTTCTGAGGTAACCGGGTGTAGAGACGCAATGCATTGCGTCTCTACGATAATGTCTAAAAAGTATACTTCAGCCCCAGGCCCGGCGCTAAATCAAAAAATGGCCCCGTTGCTAATTCTATCCTGGGATTGAGATCGAGACTAATGGCAATGGGGGCTCTGGGAATTCGATATTCAAGCCCGATGACACCATCGACACCGAGTAAAATATGACTGCCGTTATAAGTTTCATTTACGCCATCGAATGTTTGATAAACCCCGCTGCTTAGGGCGCCGATATGGGCACCGGCGCCATAATAAAACTTTAATTCGCGGACGCCAAACGCTTCCTGGTGTACTTCATATAACCCGGTTATCACAACCCCATGATCGCGGAAACCTAAAACACCTTCGAGGGCTATATCCCTGGTGGTAAAGTATTTAATAGAAATGCCGTTTTCGTAGCCGCCAAATTTTAAACCAACGGCGGTTTTGTAATCCTGCGCGTTTGATCGTTTGCTGAGTAGTAAAAATGAAACTGAAACAGATAAGTAAAATATTATTTTTTTCATAGATATGTTTTTGATTAAACGACAAAAGTGATGTTTTGTGTTATTTTAAATCAACAATGGATATGTTTTTTTAACAAAGCACTGATTTTCACGAATAAAAAATAGGGCTCATATATAACATATAGTTGTTATATCAGACAAATAAAACAAATAACCTAATGGTAACGTGGATTAAATATAAGCCTGTCGCGTCTTACCCCAACCATCTCCTCCGTAAGGAGTCTTGTGGACAAAGGAAAGGGAATTAAAAAGGACGCCAACCCGCATTACTGGCCATTACCCGTGAGATCTTATTCTTTTTTTAAGGAAGTTGAGGTAAACTGAAAGCAGTGCGGCGAGGGAAAAACATATCGTTGTAAGCGTATCAACCAACGCAGGGCTTACGGCTTTACCGCTTATCTTATCGGCGTAATATGTAATAAAAGAATCCGGCAAATTATGTTCACCCAATTTTTCCTTAACATGCCATTCCCAGTCGGTTACAGGGCAATAGCCTATTCCATACCAGATGCCCAGGATGAACCAGCAGCCCGCGGTTATTGCAATGCAAATAAGATGTGCCTTCCGCAAGGGTTTCCATATCCAGCCAAACAGGTTAAAGCCTATAATGGCAAAATGAAGCAGCGTTAATAACAGATCAAGCAGCCGTAGTCCCATGGATCAAATTGTTTACAAATTGTCCTGAACAAAATTTAAAACAACCCCAACTGCCCCTTGTCATCTATTTCAATATCATCAGGATTGGTAATTTCAAAGTCTATTTTTTTAGGATGTGATTCCACCGATTGTTGAGAAGATGATTGCACCGATTTTGGTTGTGATTCCACCGATTGTTGGGGAGATTCCACTGATTGTTCAGCAGATTTCTCTTGTGGGGTTGTTAGCCTGGCGTTTGGATCCGGTGTTTCCTCTTCTTCTGCTTCCTCTGTTTCCGGTTCGATTGTTTCAGTCCTGCTACCGCCAATAACTGCTTCTTCAACATCATTTTCAGCAAGCAGTTCTACTCTTTTTATGGGATGCTGCGAAAGACGGTTACCCATGGCTTTCATTCCTTTAACGTCTATTAGGGTTGAAAGGTCAATTTCAATTGTTTCAGGTGTTTTCTCTTTTCCTTTTAATTGTTCAACTTTTACTAAAGGTTGTGAGGTCCCCGAGATCAATATCATTTTTGAACCGGGTTCATCGCTGATAATGCTGGTTTGTTTGCTTGTCGCGATGTTTTCGAACATGAACCTTTTTACAAGATAATTTTTTGATTTGCCATCGATATGCACCACAGTATAAACTTTTTCAGGATGGTACTTTTCAATAACGATCATTTTATCGTCAAAGTGATTGTTCAGGTCGAAGCTCGTCAGTTCATAAATGCCGGTGCTTAAAACTGTTAATATTTTGTCGTCGCCATCAAATTCACCAAGATACTTGCCCCTGCCGTCGGCATTTAATCGTCTTAAAACATCGTCATACCATATTTTTCGACCAGAGAGCGTCGAGACACCTTTACTTTTCAGGGTGATCTTTTTTACGGGATATTTGGTTATTATATTCCCGATAGAGTTACGTCCCTTTATCGCCACCAACGCAAAATCTTCATCGAACTGTAGTTTCTTAAGCCTGCTCTGCGGCTTTAGCTGTACGTTAACCACTTCGGCTTCGCCATTGGGGTTTGCCGTAAAGTATAACTCCCTTGTGCCTTTGGTTCCTTTGGTCAGGTCATATTCTTTATCGCGGGTAACGCCGACTACTGAAAAACGCTTGATAAAGCTTATACCGCTTTGCCCGTCTTTATAGATCATATTATAAACCGTGCGCTCATCGTTCTTTTTAAACACGGCAACGTGTATAATGTCTTTGCCGACAAAAATCTTATCCTGCACCTTAGTAACTACAAAACGACCATCCCCTCTAAAAACTATGATCTCGTCAATATCCGAGCAATCGCAAACAAATTCATCTTTCTTCAAGCCTGTTCCAATGAAGCCATCATCGCGGTTAACATACAATTTCACATTTGCAAGCGCTACCTGTGCGGCTTCTACCCTGTCGAAGGTGCGCAGTTCGGTTTTGCGTTCACGGCCTTTCCCATATTTCTCCTTCAGTTTTTGGAACCAGGCGATGGTATAGTCAGTTAAATGTTTAAGGTGATGTTTTACTTCTTTTATCTCATTTTCCAGAGTCTTAATCTGTTCATCCGTTTTTTTCACATCAAAACGGGTGATACTGCTCATAGGCTTATCAATAAGCTTTTTGTAATCTTCGGGTACAATTTCCCGGTAGAATTGAGAGAAGAAAGGTTCGAACAAACGGTTCAAAACATCAACCACTGTTTCAAAATTGCCTGAACTTTCATAGTCGGGGTTTTTGTACATTCCTTCCTGGATAAATATTTTTAGCAGCGAGTTAAAAAATATCTTTTCCATCAGTTCTTTCAGCCTGATCTCCAGCTCCATTTTAAGCAGCCTGCGGGTATTATGAGTACTCTCAGTAAGCATGTCATTCACGCTCATAAAGCGCGGCTTATCATCCTGTATCACGCAGGTATTGGGCGAAATGGAAACCCCGCAGTCGGTAAAAGCATACAGTGCATCGATAGTTACATCCGGCGAAATGCCGGGTGCCAGGTGCACCATGATTTCCACATTACCCGCTGTATTATCCTCTATTTTTTTGATCTTTATCTTACCCTTTTCGTTGGCGGCAACAATGCTTTCCATCAACCCACCAGTGGTGGTGCTGAATGGGATCTCTGTGATAGCCAGCGTCTTTTTATCGCGCTCCTCAATTTTCGCACGAACCCGCACTCTTCCCCCGCGCTGCCCATCGTTATAAGCCGAAGCATCGGCCATACCGCCAGTCGGGAAATCGGGCATTAAATTGGGCGGATTTCCTTTAAGTATTTCTATGGATGCATCGATCAGTTCAATAAAATTGTGCGGTAATATCTTTGTGGCCAAACCAACCGCAATACCTTCGGCGCCCTGGGCAAGCAGCAAAGGGAATTTAACAGGGAGTGTTATCGGTTCGCGGTTACGACCGTCGTAACTTGCTTGCCAGTCGGTGGTATCCGGGTTAAAAACAACCTCAAGCGCAAATTTTGACAGCCGTGCCTCAATATAACGGGGCGCTGCAGCCGAATCGCCGGTAACCGGGTCGCCCCAGTTTCCCTGGCAATCGATCAGCAGGTTTTTCTGGCCTATCTGTACCATAGCATCCCCAATGGAAGCATCCCCATGCGGGTGGTACTTCATGGTATTACCGATAACATTGGCGGCTTTGTTAAAGCGCCCGTCGTCCATCTCTTTGAGCGAGTGCAGTATGCGGCGCTGTACAGGCTTTAAACCGTCATTTATATGCGGAACGGCGCGGTCAAGGATCACATAAGAAGCGTAATCCAGAAACCAGTTTTCGTATAGTCCGTCGAGGGAGGTTATATTATGCAGTTTATCGTCTTGTTTATTTACAGGGGTACCGTTATTGCTTATATCTTCACTCATTATCCGCTATGAAATATTCAATCGGTAAATATAAAGGATAGCAGGAAATTTGTTAATAGAAATTATGAACATAGTCGTTTTGTTCGTAATTTTGATACATGGCAACATTGAAAATAGAAATAGATGAAGAACGGGATTTATCGGAGTTGCAGGCAGTGCTAAAGCGCATGGGCTTGAAGTTTGAAATAGAAGAAGATGAAGACGACGACTGGGGCGATCTTCCCGAAGCAGCGATTGAAGGGATAAAAGCGGGGTTGGCAGATGCGGAAGCTGGCCGAACACATTCCCACGAGTATGTGATGGCTGAAATGAATAAAAAAATAGCTGAGTTCCGTAAAAAAAATGGCAGATAAAAGTCTTAGATGGTCTGACAGAGCCTTGGACGAAAACAGAAAGCTATTAGATTATTTATTAAGTGAGTGGGGGGATGAAATTACTTCAAGGGTTAATGAACAAATAGAAAAAACGGCTAAAAGAATTCAGCAAGCACCTGATCAATTTCCTATATTTTCAAAGCGTAAAAATGTGCGTCGTTCCGTTGTTTCCCCTCAAACATCTATCTTCTTTAAGGTTTACAGGACTGAAATAGTGATAATTTCCGTTTTTGATAACCGGCAAAGCCCGAAAAAACGAAAGTTATAATTTCCATCCGCACATCTGAAATCTGCACATCGTCACATCACCTTTAGTTTTTTATAGAAACCCTAAGCTCGCTATCTACAGATGCATGTGCCTGGATCAAATCATTTTCATCAATAAACCGGAAATTAAATGCTGAATAACAATTTGCATACCCGATAATACGCAAAAGCTGGTCAGTAACACTTTGAGTTTGTTCAAGGTTTAGTTTTGACAGTGTTGATACATAAATGGTAGTTTCCTTTAAAAATTTCCCCTCATTCGACATAATCTTCTTCTTAAATGGATTGCCGGTTCTTTTTTTCTACGCGGCTCCAGAGTTATACGTTAGGCGCCGCTATTTTGTTAATAAAATTAACTTGCAGCAGTGGAGCAGCCAATAGGGAAAGTACCTGGTTTTTAAAGTGTTTCCACTGATTATTAATGCGTACAATTACGCATTGTTAGTTGAATGGTTGATTAAGTTGATTGGGTGAGTAGTTTTGTTGGTAATTTCTATTATTTAAAAAGAATTTCATGCCTCAATCAACCACTCAAAACCTACAACGATATGAAGAAAACCCTTACCCTCCTGCTACTAATAATATCTGCCCGTACAATCGCCCAAAAACTGGACACATTAACGGTGGAAAAAATAATGCGCGACCCTAAATGGATAGGCGTATCGCCTTCAAATATCCGTTGGGGCGATGACAGTAAAAAGGTTTATTTTGCCTGGAACCCTAATAACGCTGACCGTGATAAACTGTTTTCTATTACTCCAACGGCCATAAAACCTGTGAAAGTAAGCATCGGTGAACAAAGGGAAATTGCGCTTCAATCTGGCAGGTGGAATAAAAAACATACACTAAAGCTCTACGAAAAAAATGGGGATGTTTATCTTTCAGAACCAAAAACAGGTAAAATACAACGACTAACAAATACTGCCGACAACGAAAGTAACCCGTCATTCAGTGCTGATGAAAACAAAGTATTATTTATACGCGGCGAAAATTTATACTCATTAAAACTTAACGGCGGCGAATTAATGCAGTTAACCAATTTTGTACATACACCCTCATCCGCTGCTCCGCAATCGGGAGGCAGAAGAATACAGCAAGGGTCCGGCAAAAAGAACGATCAATCAGGCTCCGCGAATGACCAGGAACGCTGGTTAAAAAACCAGCAGCTTGAACTGTTTGACATTATAAAAGTTAAAGAGAAAGACCGGAAGCTTGACTCTATTGAACGCAAGGAACTTGAACCAAAAAAGGTAAAGAAAATAGCAGTTGATGACAAATCAGTAGGCGATGTTGTGTTAAGTCCGGATGGGCGTTACATAACTTATCGTCTTGCAAAAACGCCTGAAGGCGAAAAAAGAACTATAGTTCCTGATTATGTAACGGCATCTGGTTTTACGGAAGACATCCCAAATCGAGAAAAAGTCGGCGGCTCGCAAAGAACCTTTGAATCATTCGTTTTTGATACGCAGCGGGATACTGTTTATAAAATCGTTACCTCAGCCATTCCCTGCATCAAAGATTTGCCCGATTATGTGAAAGATTATCCCAAAGAGTTGGAACGACGTACTAAACTCAATGAGGAGAGGAAGGTAATGGTCCGGGGGCCTTATTGGAGCGAAGACGGCAAAAACGCTGTTGTGTTAGTAACCGCACAAGATAATAAGGACAAGTGGCTGATGAAACTTGATCCCGCAACCGGCAATTTAAGCCCGCTGTACCGTGAGCATAATGATGCATGGGTTGGAGGTCCCGGAAGCGGTAATTTTGGCTGGACAGATAACACCCATTTTTATTTTGAGAGTGAGGCAAGCGGGTACGCGCATATTTATCTGCTCGATGTAACCGACGGCTCGAAAAAACAGATCACGCGTGGTAAATGGGAAGTACAAACCCTGCAATTATCAAACGATAAAAAAACATTTTATTTCACCGCGAACATCGACCATCCGGGCATTACTCATTTTTACCGTATGCCGGTAACGGGCGGCGAGCCGGTTAAGCTTACTTCGATGAAAGGGATGAATGAAGTAACGCTTTCGCCGGATGAAAAATGGCTGGCCATCCGTTATTCGTACACCAATAAGCCCTGGGAATTATATATACAGCCTAACAAACCTGGCGCAACTCCCATAGAGGTTACCAATTCAACCACCGAGGAGTTTAAATCATACCCCTGGCGCGGTCCGGAGATCATTACCTTTAAAAACCGTTATGGCAATGATGTTTATGCACACCTATACCTGCCAAAGCATCCTGATCCGGCAAAGCCCGCGGTGGTTTTTGTGCACGGCGCAGGCTACCTGCAAAATGTAGATTACGGCTGGAGCTATTATTTCCGCGAGTTTATGTTTAACAATATGCTTGCTGATAATGGCTATACTGTTTTGGATATGGATTATTCGGGAAGTGCCGGTTATGGCCGCGATTGGCGGACTGCGATTTACCGGCACATGGGCGGCAAAGACCTTAGCGACCAGGTGGACGGCGTAAAAATGCTGGTTGAAAAATACGGAGTAAACCCAAAACATGTTGGTTTGTATGGCGGCTCGTACGGCGGGTTTATGACGCTGATGGCGATGTTTACCGCACCGGATGTATTTACATCAGGCGCAGCTATCCGCTCGGTTACCGATTGGGCGCACTATAACCATGGCTATACCGATGCAATTTTGAACGAGCCATATAACGATGAAAAGGCTTACCGGCAAAGCTCGCCCATATATTTTGCCGAGGGACTAAAAGGCAATCTCTTGATGCTGCATGGCATGGTTGACCAGAATGTGAACTTCCAGGACATTGTACGTTTAACCCAGCGTTTGATTGAACTGCATAAAGATAATTGGGAACTGGCGCCTTACCCCGTTGAAAACCATGATTTTGAACAACCCAGCAGCTGGACGGATGAATATAAACGGATATATAAGTTGTTTGAAGCGACGTTGAAGAAGTAGTTGATTGGGTTGATTGAGTTGGATTAGGTTGTAACGGGGCAGTTTAGTGATGTTACCGGGAGTTTTGTAGCGTAGCGCTACACGTGCTACACCACGCTACGAAACGCTACATGGGTGATAATTAACAACTTAACTACTGACAAAATTTTGTCAGTGACAAAAATGTGTCACCATTTTTGCTGGCATTGCATTGTTTAGGAATGCCCATCGCTGCCGCCGCGATTTATCGGGGTGGCCCGCCGACGGGTAATCAACCATGTCGGTTTCAGAAAGATTTCGTGTGAATGGACTAAAATTTCAGAAAAATCCGCGCCGCTGCCCCGGCGTGTTAACACATGTCAGCTGCTTAGTATGTGGGCCACCCCGATAAATCGGGGCGGCAGCGGAAAGCATTAAAATCGCTTGCGATAGCGGTGCATTGGCCAGGCCTGTCTTTCTGTCTTGCTTTTCGTTACTGTAGTTACAAACTACAGGCATAGCTTATCCGAAGACAAAGTCTTCGGACAGCGACCAGCGTTCCGCGTAAACTACGGACATCAGGACAAAAGAGGTGGCGTTCTCGTGTGCCACTTCCGGCGCCTAAACATCTACGAACAGCTACCAACCCATTTCCCGTGTCTAACCACCTACAGCACTAACGGAGATGTGAAAAACAATTCCTGCCTATTGCAACTCAAACCGTTCAACATTAGGTCGGATTCTTTTTAAATTTTATTTTTCTCATGTTTCCTTTTTTGCCATGATGCATATCATCTTCAAGGTAGTCGCAATTTGCGACCACATCTGATCTTTATTTTGTAAAAATAGTTTTTGAGTCCATATTTTACACAATGTCTGTAGGCTGTGACTACAGTGTGCGATTACAACTTTAATATCTTTTTCATAAGCCATATAGTTATACAAGCCTATTCATAATCAGAAAAAGTAGACGGGGACGGACACGGTGCGGGTAATGGATAAAATATTCTTATATTGGAGACTTAACCGAAATTCTATTTTTATGGAAAAAGGATTAGAACCAATTCAAAAATTAGACGAAGTTCTGAATTACTTGCGAACCCAAAAGAGTTTTTTAACTGATGCACAGTTAAGTGACAATCTACAAACCAAGGGATTAATAATAAGTGAAGATGACCTTATCAGGATAACAGATAGGCTAATTAATGACGGATATATAATTGAAAGAAAGAGGGATAAAAAGCAAACTGCGATTGATCCGAAGTATCTTATTAGCTATAAGGGTTATTTATTTCAAGGGTACGTTGAACAAAAAAGGATAGATAATATAAATCAAAATATTGCCGAAACAAAAGAAAAGATAGCAATAAGGAACGATATTTATCTTGTCCGAGGGACTTGGTTTGCCGGTATAGCAGCCATTTTGCTTACTGCATGGCAGATTTTTCTATATTTTTATCCACCGCATGCCGATGCAGTCCACGTAATTTTGCAAAAATAAAATTAAACCATTTTTTCCCCACCGGTTCAAGCGTCCACGCTTGAACCCAAACAAATGTAAGCGTCCCGCTTACAATAATATATTGGCATGAAAAGAAAATATTCCCCATATTTATTGTGCAGCGTAACGCTCCATTCGGCGAACTTGACCCGCTGAAAAACATTGGGTGAAGTCAGCGAGACGCTGACCCAAATTTAGGTTTAAGCGGGACGCTTAAACCGGCGAGGGTATAGCGCGAGAGGATAAATTGGGAATATTTTAATATGAGTTTGTGTGTTTAGAAGTAAAAATTGCGTTATATTTAACTTATTGAAAAAAAAAACGGGGAGTTTAGAAAAATAAAATGGCCACGCTAACCAAATACGATAGTTTTGAGGCATTAAAAGCCAATACCGGATCGGGCGCAGAAAATTTGACTGAATCGAATGAACGCTATAGAGCATTCGAAAAGTTTATAAACTTGCTGCAGGTGCAGGTGAATAAAAGCAAGCCTTCTAACGCAAATAATAATTCCAAAAAGCGGATTTGAATATGGAGGACGACCTGGCCGGCTACATGCTTCGTGTCTGCGAAATACTTAATAAACATGCAATTGAGTATATGATATCAATCTCGAAGATTTGATAAGCGACAAAAAGGCAAGTGCGCGTCAAAAAGATTTGGAAGATATTGCTTACCTGCAGCGTAAAAAGCCGGGGAACTGATATTTGCAGGCACACCACGGTATCCGAAGGAGCCCCCGCCGGTTCAAGCGCTTGAACCGGCGGCAGGAGTGTCTTCTTTACCCCCAATGCCGTGTTTCCATTAAAAATAAAATCAAATAGTATTACTAACTGATTTTAGTTTCATCAAATAGTATTACTAATTGATTTTAGTTTCATCAAATAGTTATTTTAAAACTTCGCCCCCGTTAGTCCGGATTTATAATCCCGGACTAAATTACCGGGGATTTGTAATCCCCGTACGCCCCATATGCCAGTACCTTGATTATTCCAGCCAATCATTCAAAACAATTACATCCAGTATGCCGGTATGTTCACC
>DAIOXE010000007.1:186518-186673 GCA_036758125.1 Mucilaginibacter sp. | reverse complement strand
AAGGGTTAATACTAAAAGCCGCAGTAAATCTTATCATCCTCACATCCAAAGAATCCATGGACTAAGATTTTTAGGATTTGGTGATTATAGGATTGAATTAATTGAATTATAGATGTAAAAAGGGTTAATACTAAAAGCCGCAGTAAATCTTATCA
>DAIOXE010000007.1:35022-186418 GCA_036758125.1 Mucilaginibacter sp. | reverse complement strand
TCCTCACATCCAAAGAATCTTAGTTTAAAAGAGGCTGATCTGTTGCGTATTTACCTTGTTTAATGGCAGCAGCGTTGCTTTCAACTTTGAGTTGGCAAAATCATAAAAATCAAGCCGGTGGTTAAAAGGTATCTCTTTAAACACTTTAAATATTTTGTCGTGGCCAATCATTTCCCTTCGTAAAATGGTAAGCTTATCAACCTTCAATTGCTCATTCCAATGCAGATTTTTAAAGCAGGGCCACAGCTTTTTAAAATCATCATTGGGTAAACTGCGGGCTATGGTAATATGAGGCTCAAAGGGCTTTGTATTAAAAAATTTCCTAAGCAATTTAAACCAAACTTTTGTTAAAGGCGTTGAATTTAGCTTTGCATAGATGGTTTGAAATTCCTGCTGATCAAAAAAATCAAAACCATTTATGTTTAATACAACCGGCGGCAGGCTTTGCAGGTCCCTTACCAGTTTTGGTATCAGCGGTTCTATCCATACCGGTTTTTTGCGTGGCCAGGATTGAATACTTATATGTGCTTTTGAATAACGGCTTTCATATTCGCCGATTTTATTATAGCTGAAATCTTTTAATTTTTTTACGCCACTGATAATGCTTTCAGGTGGCGAAAGCACTATTAAGTAATCGTGGTAACCTGTCATAGCCAATTGTTTTGAGACAACAATTATGCTAATATTATTAGCAAAATCCAAATCTTTTTTTACATTTGTATCATGCCTGCCAAACGTTACATCGTCCATATCGACCTCGATTCATTTTTTGTATCGGTGGAGCGTAAGTTTGACCCCTCGCTGATCGGAAAACCTGTACTCATTGGCGGTTCGGCAACCAGGGGAGTAGTGGCGTCATGCAGTTATGAGGCGCGGAAATTTGGTATTCATTCGGCCATGCCCATGAAGCAGGCGATGAAGCTTTGCCCTCATGCCATAATTGTAAGGGGCGCCCACGGCAGGTATTCCGAAGCGTCGCGCGAGGTTACGGAGATCATACAGCAGTCAGTCCCGCTTTACCAAAAAACTTCGGTTGATGAGTTTTATATCGATTATACGGGCATGGACCGTTTTCATAACTGTTACCAGCATGCAACGGAATTGAGACAGAAGATCATCAGGGAAACCGGTTTGCCAATTTCGTTTGGCATGTCATCAGGTAAAACAGTTTCGAAAATGGCCACTAACCAGGCTAAGCCAAACGGGCAGCTGTTCGTACCGCACGGCATGGAGAAAGCTTTTTTAGCGCCATTAAATATTAACAAAATACCCGGTTTAGGTGAAAGCACCAGCGCGAAGCTTTATCAATATGGCATTGAGAAGATAGGGGATTTGCAAAAAACAAACCTTAAGTTTTTAGAAACCGTTTTCGGAAAAGCCGGCAAATATTTGTGGGATAAAGCAAACGGCATTGATGAGGCTATGGTTGTTCCGCACTCCGACAGGAAATCCATCTCAACAGAGCATACTTTTAACAGCAACATTGCGGACCAAAATAAGATTGAAACCATCCTGGTATCCATGACGGAGGAACTTGCTTCAAAACTCCGCAGGGAAAACATGGTAGCCTCATGCCTGGCGATAAAAGTGCGTTACGCCAATTTCGAGACGCATACTCAGCAGGAAAAAATATCATTAACCGCTGCCGAGCACATTTTGATACCCGGTATAAAAAACCTACTGAAAAAGGTCTGGAACAGTCACCGCCCGATACGGTTAATAGGGGTGAGGCTGAGCAGCCTGTGCAGCGGCAGTTACCAGATAAATCTTTTTGAAGATAACGAGGAAAGGATAAGGCTTTACCAGGCCATGGATAAAATAAACTTTAAGTTTGGCGAAAAAACCGTTTGCCGTGCGGCAGGGATGGAAATAGGCACGAGGAATTTTAACCCGTTTATGAGAGGCTGAACCGCTGATTTGAATGATTTTTGGATTCCGCTGATTTTTTTATCCTCCGGCGGATGGATAGCCTGGCTCAGGCATTTATTGCGTGAGACGTTATTTGTTTAATATCCCTTCCAGATCAGCCGGCGAATAATTTACCGATTTCAATGTCTTATTATCCGAAGTCCTGTAAACCAGGAATAACCCTTCTATTTCCTTGTGGTAGGATTCTGTATTGGCAGTATTTTTGTAGTATTCCATCGTGAGGTTAGCTTCTTCAGCAGATTTGCAGGCTTTGCTCATATTGGAGCGGTGTACTTCATCAAAAAGTTCTTTGAATTTTTCGCCGAGGCCAAACTCTAAAATGGCGCCGGCGAGCACATATTGCAAATCGCATAATGCATCGGCAACCTCAACTAAATTATTGTCGTCCACCGCTTGCTGTAATTCTTTTAATTCTTCGGCTAAAAGAGAAATGCGCAAGTCACATCGTTCTCTCGAAGGAATCAAAGGTTTTTGTATAACAGGGTGTTTAAAGGTGGTGTGGAACTCGGCTACCTGGTTTAATGAATTAGTATCTTTTATCATAATCTGTTATGTCAAACAAGTGCCGCTAAGATATACATTAACCCAGTTTTTATAACGCGGGCCGATAAATAATTTAAGGGCCGTTAAACCGTTTGTAATAAAAGACGTCTATTAAAATAAAAGCGACAAAAAGCTATTTAAAATTATAAATCATGAAAAGTGCATTTAAATATTTGTCATTAACAGCCTTAAGCGGTCTGTTATGTTTGTTTTTAGCCATTCCGGCCAACGCTCAGCGCGGAGGAGGAGGTCATTCCGGCGGTGGTGGTGGCGGCGGTCATTCCGGTGGCGGTGGTGGCGGCGGTCATTCCGGTGGCGGTGGTGGCGGCGGTCATTTCAGCGGCGGTGGCGGCGGCGGTCATTTCAGCGGCGGTGGCGGAGGCCGTGCATTCAGCGGCGGTGGCGGAGGCCATTCCGGAGGTGGCGGAGGCCGTGCATTCAGCGGCGGTGGCGGCGGCCACTTCGGTGGTGGCGGTCGTGCATTCAGTGGCGGTGGCGGAGGCCAATTCGGCGGCGGTGGCCGTTCATTCAGCGGTGGTAACCGCGCAATCAATGGAGGAGGCGGGGGCCGCTTCGGCGGGGGTAGCCGTTCATTCGGCGTGCCGCAGCGCAGTTCCGTAAACGGAGGCGCTATCCGGGGCGGTTACAATAATGGCGCTGTCGGAGCACGCGGATATGCCGGCGCACGTGGCGCTGTCGGTGCACGTGGTTATGCCGGTGGCCGTGGTTATTCCGGTGGCAGGGGGTATGTTGGCGGCAGGGGTAATATTGGAGGTCGTGGTTATGCCGGTGGCCGTGGATATGTTGGCGGCAGGGGGTATGCCGGTGCTTATGGCGGTGGATATGGTTATCGTGGCGGCGCCTACGGCCCCCGTAATTGGGGCGGACGCGGATGGTGGGGTAATCGTGACGGCTATTTCTGGAATGGTGGCTTTTATGGCAGTTTATACTGGCCAAGGATTGGTTTTAGCGTAGGCTTTTTACCTTATGGTTATGATCCGTTTTGGTGGGACGATAGCGAATATTATTTAAGTAATGGATATTATTATCAATATGATAACGATCAATACACTGTGGTTGAACCTCCATTAGGCGCAGAAGTAACTACTTTACCTGCCGGCGCACAACCGGTTACTGTTAATGGCGAGCAATATTATGAATTAAATGGTGTTTACTATCAGCCTATAACAAATGATGATGGCACAACCGGTTATATAGTTGCAGGTAAAGATGGCCAGTTAAATACTGATAACGGAGCTTATAACGGCCCCAATAATGGCGGCGGCAGTGTTGATAATGCCCCCGCTCCCCAAATAGGCGATATTTATGATCAGTTGCCGCCGGACACTAGGAGAATGAGAATTAACGGCGAAACTTTTTATGTGTCGCCGGACGATTACTATTATCAGCAAACAATCGCCACAAACGGTGATAAAGTATACAAGGTGGTAGGAACGCCTTCGGACGAGCCTGGAAATCAATAATTTTCCTGTTATATATTTCAAAAAGGGGTAAAAGTTTTTCAAACTTTTACCTTTTTACTTTAATTTCGGCCAGTGAAAATCTTAATCGCCTCATTCCTGGTTATCGTCTTTATATTTCTTGCTGCCATCCATATTTATTGGGCATTTGGTGGCAAGAATCCTTCAGTTGCCACGATTCCAACAACACAGAATAACAAAGCGGTGATAAATCCTGGCTTATTTGATTGCCTGGTTGTTGCAATTGGGCTTTTAAGTTTTGGACTTTCCATTTTAATAAAATCCGGGGTCACCTCATTCAGTTCTCCGGGCTGGCTTATGAATTGCGGCCTTTGGGCTATTGCCGCAATATTCATTTTAAGGGCAATTGGTGAATTTAAATACATTGGATTTTTCAAGAAGATAAAAACCACAAAATTCGGCCAATTGGATACTAAATATTACGCCCCTTTGTGTTTGCTGATAGGGATTTTATGTGTGATCCTGGAATTTATAGATTAGCAATATTCATAAAAAAACCGAAAACCTATTGCCCGTCCGACTGTTTACAAGATAAGTTAAAATTCAGATCATGGCACATTTAGAAGTAAAACCCCGAAGCAGCGGTAGCTGGTGGCTCTGGTTGATTATCATCATCATTATAGTTGCCGCAGGCGCTTATTGCTACCAGCATTACTATCATGGCGGCACAAAGACTGTGTCCACAACTGATTCGACCAAAACGTCAACCAATCCGGCGCCGGCACACCGGGCTAAATAATTCGTTAATTTTAAATTAAATACTATGGAAACACAGGAAAAAATAGCGACCCGCCTTGAGGAGCTTCACAATAGCGGGTTCGAGATTACAGACGGACAGCCCGACATTACCGGCTGGGAGATCAGGACCCGCAGCGGTAAAAAGGCAGGTAAGGTTGAGGATCTTCTTTTTGACCCTGATTCGCGAAAAGTACGCTACATTATAGCCGACCTGGATGGCAACGAACTGGATTTGGCGGAAGATCGTAAAGTGCTTATTCCTATCGGGATCGCTGAATTGTATACGAAGTCTTCCCACCGCAAACTCCAATTGGATCCGGCGCTAAGCGCGTACGATCCATCTGGCGGCGGTAACGTGGTATATGTGCCATCAATAAGCGCGAAACAGCTCGATTCGCTGCCATTGTATGAAAAAGGCCGCCTGTCGCGGCATACTGAAATCGCTATACGAAAAATTCTGGAACCGGCTGATCGTGATGATAGGGAAGAGGATGAATTTTACCGTCATGAGCACTTCAATGAAGACCGGTTTTACGACCGTTAAGTAAGAGGGGGCTTATTTATTACTTTTAATAGGGGAAGATACTACAAATGTTTGCTTAACACGGTTGGATGTATTTAAATAATATGTCCAGATGGCAGCGACAATTACTGCTTGAACGATTTGCTCCACGTTATAATTTGAAAATTCTTGTTTAAAAATGCGTTAAAAAAGTAATCAATAAAAAGGAAGATTACCATAAACAAATAATATCCTTTTAAAAAGCGTGGGGAAATATCTCTTTTCTTAAAGACAAGGACCAGGCAAAAAACCGAATAACATATTAATGCTATGTAACCTGTTATTTCAAATGTTAATAATACTCTGTGTACTATACTGCCTATTCCAGTGGTAAACAGGTCCCATTTGCTAATACTGTAATAACCTTCTTCAATTAAATTTTTTACAATACCCAATGGGGTTATTACTAGAACAATTATTAGCACAATGAGCCAGCCCCCCAAAGGCGGTGAATAGTAATTACGATTATAATATATTTCTTCCCTTGTCTCCTTTTTATATATTTTAAATCCACAATAAGCAAAAATGCACATCACTATTACCGTGACGACAAGCATTAATTGGTTTATTTTGAATGGTACCTTTTTAATGTCCGGGATATAAAAAAAGCCGTATGAAAGTTTGTCATCTTTCAGGTCCTTAATATCTTGCTTAAATTCAGTTAATTTGTCTTGGGGCACGTAGTCCTGTAAATAGGCAAATTGATAATGTAACGATAGTTTATTATCCTTTACGATTCTGTCGCTAACAAATTTGTATGTACTGCGGTTGATTGCGTAATGTTCATCAGCAATATCCCAGCCATTAGACATAAAAATATTAATCGTGTAGTCAATAGCATAAGGATAGTTTACTGATACCGGGGAAGTTGTTTGTCCTGCAACATCAGGCAGTTGATTAGCTATATAATCAGCATAAAAATCAGCATTGTATTTCTTGGTTACGGAGTCACGTTTAAAAAAATCAGGAATTTTGTAGCTTTCAATGGTGGTTAATTCATTTTTTGCTTCATTATCTTTGATTGTAATAGAATCAGCCGCTTCAATTTTACTATAAGTTTTTGAATAATAATTAAGGTAACCTTTTTCGATTTGAGCTATTCCCGTTGAAGCAATATGACCGCGGATTTCGTCTGCCTGATCTAACGTATAGGTTGTCGTAACGTTAAATTTTACCGGGGAATATTCATTTCTTATATCGTATTCTTCCTGGCAGAGGATTCTCCCCGTCTTTGTTTGCTTTATTTTAGTTAAGCCAGTATTTCCAGACTTCAAAATAAGCCCTTCGCCATATGGAGGAAAGTAAAGATCAACGTCCTTTCCTCTTTGGTATGCCATAGTAGCGTCTATCCATACTTGTTTTCCGTTAATAGTAGCTACCACTACGGCATGATCAAATATTAATGCCGATGGAATATAATTTTCTATTTTATCTTCCAGATCGGTATTCACTAAAGCCAGGTGTGCTTCGATCCTGTCTGCATTTAATATTGATGCCAGTAATAGAGACTTGTCCTTGCAATCACCGTAACGTTGCTTAAATACTTTATCAGGTGAGTTGGCTTTGTTCGAGTACTGACCGGTTTCAATACCCATATATCTTACCCCGTCCTGAACTAATCTTACAGCAGCCCTGAAATATTTTTCCTTATCCCTGCCGTACAAATTCTTTAGCTTGGCAATCGTATCCGCCAGTTCCCCTTTAAACGCAGTTTGTAACGGGTTAATTTTAAGTCCCCAGTTAATTACTTCGATCCAGTTGCCAAATTCACTAACCTGGACACGCGCATACTCGTTGAACCATTTGGGTTGAAGCTTATTTGTTGATACCCCCGGCACCTGGAAATCTTCCCATTCGTATCTTTTAAGACCTCCGGCAATAGAAATTTTAGGCTGCGAGCGGAGGTTAAATGGTTTGATATTCATCTTCCTGTTAGAAGAAAACAATAATGTAGTGTACTGGTGAGCGATTACCTCCGAACCCTGAAGATAAATGCTTCTGCAAAATTTATTATCAAAAATTGGGTTGCGACCTGTAACTGTATATGAATATTCTATCTTGTCTCCCTTCCGTATATCAGCTAATATGTATTTTGCCGAGTAGGTGCCATTATAAATAAACTTGTCAAATTCATCTTCTTCGGCAAGCATTTTAAAAGCACTTGTGTTTAAACGGGATTGCGGTTTATTATCTCTCCATACAATTATTTCATGAAAATCGAGTCGCTCATATGAAGGGTTAAAACTTACTGATATTTCAGAATTATTTTGTACGCCCGATTCAGAAACAATTTGTGTAATTATATGATTGTAAGTAGCTTTTTCTTCTACGTTAACTTGTTCTTCAATAAGTTCATCGTATGCGCCATTCTCAATATTTCTTACCGATGGCTTTTTATTATATGATTTGCATTTGAGTATCCAGGTCGGCCTTGGAGATATATGTACAACCGGGTTAATGGCCAAGACATTTTCAGCACTAAAAAGGATGAAAAGGAGGCTAAAAAGTATATTAAACAAACGCAATAAATTCCTATTCATTTGGCAATGAAAGTAAAAAAAGGAGATGAATATAAAAATTTAATATTGCAGCCATTTTTTTACATATTATCCTGGAATACAAAAGAGGACAGGTATGGTTAGTGAAGAATTAAGGAGAAGGCATTGTATGACCCGATATGCAGCGTATCCCTGTCAGCAAAGCCTGGCCTCGTTGTAATATTCTATCATGATATCTTCCAGAAATTGGTTAACAATGAACGGGGCTTCCATACGTTGCCCCGCCCATTGATGAAAATTTACATCGCAGATTATTCCTCGCTCCAGCGTTCTATCTTGATAAACAGCAGTGTCTTCAGCTTTTGCCCTGCAAGAGCAGCAGAATTAAGAAATTACCTGGAGTTGACCAGCGGACATCTTACCTGACTTCGAGTCTTTCTCTAATTCATATTCGACTTTCTGACCTTCGTCTAATCTTTTAATACCGGCCCGTTCAAGCGCTGATATATGTACAAATACGTCTGTCGCACCGTCATCGGGCTGGATAAAACCAAAACCTTTGTTTGCATTAAACCATTTAATTGTTCCTGTTGGCATGTTAAATTTTTTTTAAAGGTACAAAAAGGACATACATAAAACAGGTATTTCCTCAATTCTTTTTTTTCATTCCGTTGAGCTCCAGGTTGTGTTATCACCGTGGCGCAAAAAAACATAAAACCCGATCATTGCTAATCGGGTTTAAACAGTGCGGGAGAAGGGACTCGAACCCCCACGCCGTGAAGCGCCAGATCCTAAGTCTGGTGCGGCTACCAATTACGCCACTCCCGCAGTTAGGAAGGCTGCAAAGGTAGGGTTAATTAGGGAATAAAGGAAATGTTTTTTTGAGTTGATTAGCTTTTTAGGTTGAATTCGATGGTCAAAAAATCTAACATAATCAACTCAATCTAACTTAATCAACAACTCAACCAATTCCTTAAAATAAGCCGGTGCATGCAATAAACGGCTTCCATACCATGAAAATAGTTCACCATCAACAATTTTTATGATGGTAGAAGGCAATAATATCCTAAATTCGGTTATATGCTTTTCCTGAAATGGGTAAGGTTCTGATGAAAGAAGAATGACGTCGGGCTTCGCATTTGCAATCATCGCTGCATAAACTTCGGGGTATCTGTCGATCTCAAACGCATTAGATAAACCGCATTTTTGGAGCATACTGTCAATAAAAGTGCCTTTCCCGGCTATCATATAAGGTTTTCGCCATATAAAATAGGCCGCCCGCAAGTTTAACGGCGTAATGGCAAGGTTATCAAATTGCTGCATTATTGATTGGCTAAGGGTTTTGGCCTCAAGAACCCTGTTAACCAATATTCCCAGCCGTTCGATCATATCAATAGCTCCGGGTAAATCGCTGATGTCGCTTATCCAAACCGGGCAAATTTTCATTAGTCCTTCAATTTGTCTGCGTTCGTTTTCTTCCTTATTGGCAATGATAAGGTCAGGCTTCAATGCCTTTATTTTTGCAATATCCAGCTGTTTTGTGCCGCCAACTTTTGCCGTAATTTTAAATTTATCTACCGGATGGACGCAAAATTTGGTAACGCCAATAACTTCCTCATTTAATCCCAGATAAAACAGCAATTCAGTTTGCGAGGGCACCACGGAAATAATTCGTTTCGGTGCTGCCGGCAAATTAACTTCCCTGCCTAATTGATCGTAATATAAAGGCATTTTTGTTGGTTGATTAAGTTGATTGAGTTGATTAGGTTAGATTAAGTTGTAATTGTTGTAAGAGTTGGATAGTTAAAAAAGGTTGAAACAATTAATGACCCCAATAACCCGATGATTAGTGACTTAATGACTAATGACCCAACCACTCACTTAATCAACTTAATCCAACCTAATCAACCAATTCACTGATTATAAATCTGGTAAATGCCACTAATGTTCCTATGAGTTTGGGAACCTACCAGCACCAAAGTTATTTTCCTCTCAATCATCAATTGTTCAGCCTGATGGATAAACTCATTTTCATCGATAAAGACCGGCGTTTTGGTCATCATTTCGGGAACTGTCAGTTTTGAGGTATCAGGGCTGCGCACCAGGGCCCTGCGCAAGTCGCCATCAGTAATAATGCCTTTTACATGCAGGGCATCGCCGACTATAACCATCCCCAGCCGCCCCTCGGACATCCGGAGCAGTAACTCGGTAAATGAAGCATCTTCATTAATAAACGGTAGATTATCAGTCCGCATTAAATCTTTCACCCTTACTAGCAACTTTCTTCCAAGGCTGCCGCCGGGATGAAACCGGGCAAAGTCCTCATGCTGAAACTGCCGCGATTCCATTAATGCTACAGCCAATGCATCGCCCATCACCAGCGTTGCCGTCGTGGATGAAGTAGGGGCAAGAGCGAGAGGGCACGCCTCCTGCTGAATAGTAATATTAAGATGAAAATGGCTGTTTTTAGCCACGGTTGAATTAGGGTTGCCAGTAATCCCAATGATCACATTCTTATTCCACTCCAGGAACGGGATCAGCTTAAGCACCTCATCAGTTTCGCCCGAATATGAGATCAGGATCACCATATCATTTGTGCCTACCATACCTAAATCGCCATGGAAAGCCTCGCCGGGATGCAGAAAAAAGGCCGGCGTACCAGTGCTTGCAAGCGTAGCCGCTATTTTTTTACCGATAATGCCCGATTTCCCTATGCCAATGACAATTACCTTGCCGGTAGCTTTCAATATGGCCTCGACAACCCTAGTAAATTCATCGTCAATAGCCTCCGCTACAAACCGCAGCGATTCTATTTCAATATTAAAAACCCTTTTGGCAATATCTTTCATAGCCTCACCCGACACTCTACCGGAGGAACAATGTCAGTAAATTAAGGAAAGTTGCCGTCTTTACCCTCTTTCCGGCTTGCCGAAGAGAGGGTCGAACAGCGAAGCGCATTCGGGGTGAGTAGATGTGCACCATGCATCGGACGCTAATGCCGCTTCCATATTTTACTCACCCGGTCTTTGCTTCGCTCGACCACCCTCTCTTTTGCAAGCAAAAAAGAGGGTAAAAAAATGTTTTTTCCTTAACTTAACGACATTCCTCCAAAGGAGAGATGTTTTATATTTTTTTAATTTGATTTTATCCTTTAATTCTGTGAATTCTAAAATTCCGTGAATTCTGATTCAGACAAGCGGCGCAATCACCTTTTCCAATTCCTCAAGCCTCACCATGTTCGGCCCGTCGCTTAATGCATGATCAGGATCAGGATGGGTTTCCATAAAATAGCCATCAGCGCCAAATGCTTTGGCTGCCAGCGCCATCATGGGTACAAAAATACGGTCGCCGCCTGTTTTGCCGCCTGCGTTTCCAGGTCTTTGTACAGAATGTGTGCAATCCATACAAACCGGGTAGCCAAAAGCCTTCATATCATAAATATTCCTGAAATCGACAGCCAGGTTATTATAGCCGTACATATTGCCGCGCTCGGTTAATATTACCTGCGTATTACCGGCCTCGACGACTTTTTGGGCGGGATAAAACATATCCAGTCCCGAAAGGAACTGTGCTTTTTTAACATTTACTATTTTACCCGTTTTGGCGGCGGCAACCAATAGATCAGTCTGACGGCATAAAAAAGCGGGGATCTGCAATATATCAACCACTTCTCCAACAATGGCAGCCTGGTAACTTTCATGTATATCGGTGGTAAGCGGCAGGTCAAAGCGTTCTTTAACTTTTAACAGCATTTCCATTCCTTTCTCAAGCCCCGGCCCGCGGTACGCATGTATAGATGTGCGGTTAGCCTTGTCAAACGACGACTTAAAAATAACGGTGACGTTATACTTCTGACCAACTTCGGCAACTTTTTCAGCAACAGTGTATAACAGTTCCTGGTTTTCCATAACACAAGGGCCCAATATAAAGAACGGCTTCTGCCGCATTTGTTCGAATAACATATCAGAAAAATTGTTCCCAAAGATGAGAATTCTTTTTTATAGTCCGAAAGTCCGGAAGTCAGTAAAGTCCGAAAGTAAAAATGCATGGGAGGCTAAAAGCAGTAAACTTTGTAAAGTAACCTACAACCCAATTGCAGCTTCTTTCGGACTTTACTGACTTTCGGACTTTCGGACTCCTTTCCCTACCTTTGTCCCATGAATTATTTCGACTTTTACGGCATCCCCGAATCATTTAAACCCAATATTGTTTTACTGAAGAAGAAGTTTTACGAATTAAGCAAGCAACATCACCCGGATTATTACGCCAATGAGAATGAAGAAAAACAACAAGAAATACTGGAACTGTCTACCCTTAATAATAAAGCATGGCAAACGCTGTCAGACCCATATAAACGGCTGGAGTACATATTAAAGTCGCATGATTTGCTTTTAGAAGGCGCAAAACCACAGCTGCCTTCGGATTTCTTAATGGAGATGATGGATATTAATGAGCGTTTGATGGAAGTAGATGATGCCGAACAACTGGCCCATCTAACCGCTGAAGTGCTTGCCATTGAGGGAGATATTGACGAAAGTATAGCACGCTTAACTACTGGTTACGATAGCCTCGACGATACTGCCAAAGAGAGCCGCTTAAACGAAATAGCGGATTGTTACTACAGGCAAAAATATTTATTGCGTATTAAGGAGAGTTTAAATACATTTGCATCCCGCTTTTGAACGAATTAATCCACCGTTTGAAATAAGGACAGGCCCAGATGGCGGAATCGGTAGACGCGCTGGTCTCAAACACCTGTGGTCGCAAGGCCGTGCCGGTTCGACCCCGGCTCTGGGTACAAAACCGCTTTAGAGTTATTCTAAGGCGGTTTTATTTTTTATACATACAGTATTACATACACTATTTAAGATATACCGCCATTTTAGTATTAAAAGCCAGGCGCAGGCAACCGCCTACCGGGGGCGCCTAACATAATGGCCTCATGTGACGGCTTGCACCGATAAAAATAGTAACAACTACAGACAGTACGATAATAAGCTGTTATATTAGTTTGATTTATAGTAAACTAATTATATAACTTTGACTAACGCCAAAAGAGAAAGCCTGACAATGAAAACCTTACTTATCATCATCTCCATTTTTGCTTGTCTTAGTACGAAAGCGCAGGACACATCTAAATTCAGATTTCCATTAACAACCGATCATTTAAACTATCAAGACGTAATAACCTTAGATAGTACCTACTCACAGTCATTATTATATAAGTCAGTCAAAACATGGTTCGTAAATAGCTTTAAATCGGTAAAATCTGTAATTCAATCGGAGGATCAAATTAACGGTAGATTTTTAGGTAAGGCAGAAGTAATTGTACCTGCTGGAATGTTAATATATGGTAGTGTAGCACCTCAAATTATATTCTATATTCAGA
This sequence comes from Mucilaginibacter sp., assembly GCA_036758125.1. Taxonomy (GTDB): domain Bacteria; phylum Bacteroidota; class Bacteroidia; order Sphingobacteriales; family Sphingobacteriaceae; genus Mucilaginibacter. Next base: position 173,257 of record DAIOXE010000007.1, on the reverse strand, counting down.
TAGATGTTAAAAAGGGCAAGTACAGGTATAAATTTTACAATTTTAGCTATGCGTTTTATGATTTTAATAACAATTTGGTTGAAAGACCTTTTGAACCTGGATATAATCTCTACTTAGAAAATAAAACTCTGCACGGATTAGCTATAGGGCGCGATAACCTGAACAGAAAGATAACGGATGCCTATATCTCTATGCAAACACAATTAAACGGGCTTATAGCTAATCTTTTCGTGTATATGAAAAATAGTAAAGCGGATGAATTTTAATCCAAAGATTCAGGCAAACATTAAAATCTCAATTATGGGAATTAATAGATTATGAATATTACATTTAATAGCTTTCCAGTTGAAATTTGGGGTACAGTTTCAGATTGGATTATGATCTTAGTAACAGGGATCACTGGTATGATTATATGGTTAACGCTAAAAGAACAAAAGAAAGTCAGTAGTGAGCAGCAGAAAGTTACTTATTTACAGCAATTACAGTTCATTGTTAATATACAGCCCGTATTTGACTTTCCCCTCAATAAAAATGGCACAAAAGACTACACACGTATTAAACTAATCAAAAATTTTGCATACAATTTAGAAATAGAAAACAAGTCAACAGAATATGGTGAGGAACTTTTTACACCACGAGATTTAATCGAAAGTGTGCCAATAGATAGAATGATTGATGTTTTCAAGGATAATGAAGCACATAAAGAGTTACATACGCAAATAAATATAAATATTACTTTTAAGGATGCGTTGCAATACAAATATTTACAAAAAATTCATGGGCAACTCTCTGATATTGTAATTGATCCCCCTATGATGATTGATGACAGCGACAAACAAATAAAATTTTTTCCTCCTGAACTTGCATTATTCAAGGAAAAATAATTTTGTTAATTACAGAAATATTCGGAGTAGTGTCGACAATAGGGTTCATCAATCCCATTCCATGTGCGGGTAATTTGTTATCTAAATATCCAATAACAGCATTGGAGTCAATTAAATATCCCTTTCCCACTCGTTTCGGCTTTGTTTAATAGAATTCTGGAAGTTATTATACTCTTCATCGGAAAGATTGAGTGAACCTGCAAATCTTGCAGATAGTTTTTCTCTCGGCCGAGCACTTTTTTTGAGCACTTTAACAATATACAGCGCCTCCAGTTCCTCCAGAAGTTTGTAGGCTTTATCGTTATTGATCTGAAGCAAAACTGTTTCCATCTTTACTAAATTGTCTTATTTAACAAATATACAGAGCTTATTTCAGCAAACAACCGTAAGTTTGTTCTGAAGCAACAAGCAACAGCATATGCCATTTTTATCCCGTATATCGCTCCCGCCGCTGCAGGATGGCAGTTACCTCCAACATATTCCAAGCCTTGGTAATGGGTTACAACTCAAACTAAAAGATAATGTAACATTCTTTGTCGGCGAGAACGGATCGGGGAAGTCCACGTTGCTTGAAGGTGTTGCAGAGCAGTGCGGGTTCAGTCTGAGAGGAGGCAACCGGAACCATAATTTTAATACAGGCCACCGGTTTGAAGGGTATGAATCGGCATTGGCAGCGCACTTGCAGTTGGGGTGGACACCGCGCAGGATCACCGAGGGGTTTTTCATGAGGGCGGAAAGTTTTTTTAATTTCGCTTCCTACATTGATGAATTGGCTGTGGACAGTCCCCGTATTTTACGGGCTTATGGCGGTCGGTCATTGCATGAGCAGTCACACGGAGAATCATTCCTCAACTTATTTAATAATCAGTTCGAGTCAGGCATCTATATACTCGATGAGCCCGAAGCGGCCCTGTCGCCCGCAAGGATACTGGCCTTTATGGCGGTTATACATCAGCTTGACAAAAGCGGCCGGGCTCAATTCCTGATAGCCACACACTCGCCGATGCTTATTTGCTACCCTGGAGCCACTATTTACCAGTTCGATGAAGATGGCGTGCGCGAAACCCGTTACGAAGACACCGAGCATTATTATCTCACCAAATCCTTTCTGGATAACCCGGCAGTGTATCTGCGCCATTTGATGGGCGGTTAAATAGTGATATTTAAATTTAATCTGAACGAAAGTGCCGGGGCTTTGATATGTTAGAATAATTTTTTAAATTTGATATTATGAATGTACAATATCTTTCTGACGAAAAAGGGCAGATAACTGCTGTTCAAGTCCCAATTAAAAAATGGGAAATGATAAAGACCAAATATCCTGAAGTAGGCCATATAGATTCTCAATTACCCCAGTGGCAAAAAAACCTAATCGATGCCCGTCTTGCTGATTTAAAAAACAATCCCGACCGGATCAGGCCGATTTCTGAGTTATTTGAAGAATTAGACAAGTAGGCGATGGTATTGAGCCTGCATTATTACAGGAGATCGTAGTTATCGCAATTATTCGTCAAAGTCGGGACCCCGCATTATCATACAATCGGGCAAAGAATGAGTAAATCGTTATTACAGGTATTTGGAAGAGCTCAAGGTTTGCTTTTTTTGATACTTAGATTATAATCCAGCCCAATTCAAAAAAAGTAAGTTTTGAACCATTTATAAACGAAGACATTCCAGTCTCAGATGTTGCATTTTCATTGGTCAATTCAAAAAAATATACGGTAGGGTTTGCAAAACCTTTTCTGGATAACCAAAATCTAAATTTCCTTTGCTTGGGCATCGTGTTTAAAAATTTCAATTCTTCAAGATTTGATATAATTAAACTGTCTGTTCTTGCCATGTCATAAAAAACTTTTTGTATTGCGCTTGATGTATCCTTTTTTAGCCCTGCCGCCATTGTATCCTTCACCAGTCTGATTTTAATTTTTGGCCTGTATTTAAAGGACTTTGCTATGATACCGGGGTAAAAAATCCCTTTTTGAAAAATCGCTTTCAATTCCGGCGTTGTGTAAACAGTTAATACTTGGTCATTATATCTGTAAGTATCTCCATTTATAACGACCGCCCCCTTGTATCTTTCATAGTGCTGTTTATTATAATCTCTTTTGAACAATTCTTTGGCCCAATAATCTTCCTGCTCGCCCGCGTTTTTAAAATCAGGTTCAATTGTTTTTTTTTCCGGTGTAGCGGTTTGAGCCTCTGCGGGAATAAATGAGATAAATAATACTATTGAAATAAGATACCGGATCATTTGGCAGGATAATTTTTTGGAAATCGGAGGAAATTAGAAGACATAAATTATACTTTTCTTAACAGATGCGATAGTTCCTGAAATTTTATAAACAATTGGTAATAAAACGCTGTTGATAGCAAGATGCCGCCCGCTTCCCTATTTCGCAGGCGTAATAACAATATTCCTGTAATCTATCGGCCCATGGTCGCCCTGGATTAGTATGGGGCCTGGTTCTCCTTCCTTACTGTTGATAGCTCCGCCGGTGATGCCGGGTATTTCTGCATTGCATATAACCGTTTTCCCGTTAGCTACAACAGTTACTATTCTGCCTACAAGGGTAATGTCGTAAGACTGCCACTCACCGGGATCTTTTGCCATCATTTTGTTGGGGGGCAAGAAGCCATAGATTGAGCTGAACTGGTTAGCGATAGGTTCCGGTTCGCCGCTTTTGGTATCGATGATCTGGCATTCGTACCTGCCCCTCAGGTAAACGCCGCTGTTGCTGCCCTGCGGGTACCGGAATTCAACATGAAGCTTAAAATCGGTGAAGGTTTTATCGGTTACCAGGTTAGCGCCCGAATGGGGACTTCTCAAAATACCGTTCTCTGCTATCCATTGATTTTTGCCGTCAGTATGCCAACCCTTTACGTCTTTTCCGTCGAACAATTTAACTGGCTTACCCCAAACCGGAGCTTTTGACCTTGTTAATAAAGGAGCGCGCACACCTGTCCAGTTATAGGTAACGCCATCCGTGTAAACCATTGTTCCTTTTATCTTATCGCCATTTACTTCAAATTGAAAATCCATGTTCCTGTTTCCTTCTTCCCATTGTGGTGGAATGGAAAAGCTGTACTTGCCGCCCTTTACTTTAACTTCCGAAATAGGGCGCGCACTTCCAAAAGCGTACGTAAACCGGCCAATCAGTGTATGCGTCCCGGATTTCTGCACCTCCAGCCAGGAAGGCAGGCTTTTACCCGATTTGTCAATTGTGATGTCCCACCTCCCGATCACATCAGGGTCTTTTATCATTAATTGCTTTACCTGCCCGGATAGCTGGGCTGACGCTTTGATTGCTAAAAAAACAAAAAGTGACAAAATAATTTGCACCCGGATAAGACCGGGGATCGACTTATCGCCGAAAATTCGTGAGTTGTTCATAACTGGTTTAATGATTTCTTTGAGGTTCCAAATTAAGTAAATAAGTTAGATCAATAAACAATTTTAAATTTCTTTCTTTGTTAACTCCACTGTGCAAATCCTTAAGTATTTTTATATTAGAAAGTTATATAGTTTCTTCTTAATTTTATTTGCTTTTTTACGTCTGATTTTCAGTAGTCGTAAAAAGGTGAAAGGGCGTTATTTTTTGATTTGATTTTAATTCTTTTATAATGGATAGGGAGATAGAAATTGGTTCAGCAAATAAAAAATCATTTTCTTTGCTTTTATCCCATGCTATCACAACACTATGGAACCGTACCATTAATATAGGCATAACCAGCCAAACTTCTGATTTTGATAAAAAGCGTGCGCGCCTTATTAATGGAATATCCTCGTGGGTGGTGCTTATCTATTTCGGATATGTAATAGTTTTCGCAAATATTACGCAAGCCAGGTTTGTTTTTTATGAATGCATCGTAGGCTTCGTCACCGCTTTTATACCTTTGATATTCAATTATTATCACAAACATAATTTAGCCTGTCATCTCTTCATTACTTTTAATCTTTTCTTTTATTTCTTCGAGTCTGTTGCTGAAGGAGGCAGGGATGGTGTAGAGTACATATTTGTTCCGCTATGTGTTACCTCTATGCTTTTTTTCAACTCGCGCAGAGTGATTTTTACCTATTTCGCAATTGTTTGTATCTTCTTCTTTAGTGCCAAAATTTCCCATTCATTAATGAACCCGATTTTTACCTGGGAAGGTCAAAAATCCCAGGTCCCGGCAAACTGGGCAACCATGTTTATCATACTTTTCATGATCATCTTTTATTTTAAATCAGAAAATGAACGCCAGGAAAAATTACTCGAAAAAAAGAATGTCAGCATTTCAAATGAAAAACAAAAATCAGACAACCTGTTAATGAATATCCTGCCTTATGAAACAGCCGAGGAACTAAAACACACAGGCTCTGCGAAATCACGTAGCTTCGGTATGGTAACGGTGATGTTTACTGATTTCAAAAATTTTACAGCGGCCGCCGCGGTGATACAGCCGGAAAAGCTGGTAAATGAAATTCACTATTACTTTAGCATGTTTGACCAGGTAATGAACAAGTACAACATAGAAAAAATAAAAACCATTGGCGACTCTTATATGTGTGCGGGGGGATTGCCTGAAGAAAACAGCACTAACCCGGTGGATGTTGTAATGGCGGCGCTTGAAATTCAGGAGTTTATGCTTCAAAAAAAGAAAGAAAAAGAAAAAACTGATGAATTGTTCTTTGAATGCCGGCTCGGCATCCATACAGGCCCCGTAATAGCGGGAATAGTGGGCACCAAAAAATTTGCTTATGATATTTGGGGTGACACTGTAAATGTGGCATCCCGAATGGAAAGCGGCGGGCAGGTTGGCAAGGTAAATATTTCCGGCAGTACTTATAAATTAGTAAAAGATCATTTCAATTGCAGTTATAGGGGAAAGATTGCTGCGAAAAACAAAGGGGACGTAGATATGTATTTTGTTGACGGGCCGGTAAACATATAAGATGAAATATTTTTTTGTAAATGCTTGAAATAATGGTTTTTAGTATTAATTTTATAAATTCTTAAACTTTTTTAGCGCTTAAATCCTTGGTCATGACTTTACTTGCGTCAAATCAAAAACTTGTTGCCTTTTATTCTCACGTCACTGTTTGGGCCGCTATCTACGGAATATTGGTTGCGCACATGCCTAATATTATAGGGATACCCTGGACTACTTGCGACAATTGCAGTACTAAACTTGGTTGCGTTTTATTAGTACATTTATTTGATGGCTCCCTAACCCTCTTTAACTTGTATGTAGCCTGGTTTGGGTTTAAAAGATTTTCGGGAAGCACCCAAAACTTATATATATCACTATTGGGCAGCATTTTCGCCGTTAATCTTGTTTTTTTCTGTTTTGAAGTTATCCTTATTTATACTAACCTGAGGTCGTTCGCACCGGCATGGGAAAATATTTTGTTGGCAACTATCGCAGTCATGCTTATAGGAGCCTGCGGATTAGCACTTTACGTTAAGCAAAAATTAATTCAGTCAACTTAAATTTTTTTATATGAGCCTGTCACCAATACCGCCAATCGGGGAAGATGGCTTTTACCATCCTTCCAATGAAAATGAAATAATAGCCCTTGTACAAAAAGCATCGGCTGAAAATCTTGAAATCAGGTGCCGGGGAGCAGCACATTCACTGGCAAGGGCTATTTATACTGATCCAGGACAAGGGTTCCGGCAGCTGCCGAACGAGGTTTCTGAGGAAGCTCCGCCGCAGGGGCCCAATCTGAATGTCATGTTCGATCAATACAGCCGGCTTGTTTGGGTAGACGAAAGCAACGGTATAATTGAAGCAGAAGCAGGTATACACCTTGGATATGATCCGAACGATCCTACCGGTACCTCTACCCTGGAAAACAGCCTTTTGTACCAGGCGTTTAAAAAAGGTTTTACGTTAAGCGATCTTGGAGGTATTTCGCATCAAACAGTAAGTGGGTTCCTTATGACAGGTTCCGCAGGTGGAACACTGCAGTACTGCATAGATGACAACATACTTGCGCTATCAATTATTGATGGCAACGGATTGTTGGAGTGGTTTACCAAAGAAGATGAAAATTTTGGCGCAGTGGTGCTTTCCCTGGGCTTGCTTGGCGTGGTTAGTAAGGTGCGTATGAAGTTAACGCCCAATTTCAATATTTACGGTCAGCAGATCACTTACCCTATCCAGCCGGATCTTTGCCCTATCGATTTATTTGGCGATGGTTCCGCAGGAAAGCCTTCACTTGAAAGTTTCTTAAAAGCAACACCTTATTCACGGCTGCTCTGGTGGCCGCAGAACAAAGTTAACAGGATGGTTATATGGGAGGCATCGCGCGGGGCCGCTATGCCTGTATTTGATCCCGTGCCTTACGAGGAGTTTGGCGACACTAACTTTTCTACAAATCTCGAAGAATTAGGGGCCTCAATGTTATTTACCATGTTAGGAAACAGTAAATTTTCCCAAGTTTGGCAAAAGCTTAAAGCGTCGTTCACTAAATTCAATACGCTTACCAACCAATCATGGGGCAATGGTTTTTTTTCCTGGTTAATTGCTGGTTTGGTTACGTTTATCCTTAAGGCTATCTTTTTTTTGATGATTCTGTTCTTTATGACGTTCAAAGGCTTGCTTCATGCGCTGTACCCGGTTGTTTTAGACATATTGCAACCATTAACAAAAAAAGGCAAAGGGCAACTGTTTATGGATTACACCTACAGCAGCCTCCCTATGGACAATAACGCAAATGATATAATCATGGACACCGAATTTACTGAAATATGGATACCATTGTCGGAAACAGCACGTGCAATGAGGCTGTTAGACAAAATGTTTACTGAAGGTAAGTTTAAATGCACAGGTTATTATTCCACCGAGCTGTATGCGGCTAAACAAAGTTCATATTGGCTGAGCCCTGCCTATGAAAGAGATGTATTCAGGATTGACTGTTTCTGGTTTAAAAATAATGAGGGAAATCCCGGGGGGAAAGGGGAGTACTATAGCCGGTTTTGGGAAGAGTTGAGGAAGGAAAATATCCCATTCCGATTGCATTGGGCAAAATTTTTGCCGGAATATGATTATGAAAACTGGTCCGAATATTTTCGATCGCAATATCCGCGCTGGGACGATTTTATGAACCTTCGTGAAAAACGTGATCCAAAAAATATTTTTTTAACCGATTACTGGTCGCTCCACCTGTTCGGCAAGAAGAAAGTTTCTGCAAATCAGCATCTTGAATCTTACGCCTAAAAAATTACATGTCAAAATTAACAATAAACCGTCGTAAAGCATTGCAATTTATGGGAATTTCTGCCGGGGCCGCTGTGGCTTATAAAGCTGAAGGCGCTGCACCAAAAGCAAAGGAAAAATCCGCTTTCACTTTTTGCCTTAATATGGCAACCATCCGCGGCCATAAGCTGGGTTTTATAAAAGAATTGGAGACCGCTTCGGCCGCAGGGTTCCGTTCGGTAGAAATATGGATCGATTCATTACAGGATTATTTGAACAATAGGGGGACGGTTGCTGAAGCCAAAAAGCGCCTGGATGGCTTAGGGCTAAAGGTTGAAAACAGTATTAGCTTTAACGAATGGATAGTAGATGATGCGGCTGCCCGGAAAATTGGGCTCGAAAACATGAAAAGGGAAATGGGCATCCTTGCCGGATTGGGATGCAAAAGAATTGCCGCTACCGGCAAAGGCGTACCGGATTCGACAGCTCCTGATTTAAATATGATTGCTGAACGTTACCATACCGTCCTTGAATTGGGCGACAAAAGCGGTGTTGTGCCACAGCTCGAGATGTGGGGATTTATGAGAAATTTGAGTAACGTAGGCGAGGTTTTATACAGTGCTATGCAAAGCGGCCATCCATCAGCAAAAGTATTGCTGGATATTTTTCATTTATATAAGGGCCAGACAAAATTGAATACACTTTCATTAATGGATCCGTCAGCAGTTGATATCCTGCATATGAACGATTATCCGGCAAGCTTTTCCTATAAGGTTATTACTGATGCCGACAGGGTTTACCCGGGCGATGGCGTGGCGCCGATAAAACAAATTTTGCAAATATTAGGAAGACACAATCACCCTTTGGTGCTTTCTACAGAAGTATTTAACCAGAAGTATTATAAGCAGGATGCCTTAGTTGTGGCTAAAACGTCATTACAGAAAATGAAATCGATAGTTGATAAGCTTTGAATCTTATTAAGAATATTTAACTTTGGGAAATGTTAATTTAAAAGTTGTTCCCAATCCCGGTTCGCTTTGAACGCTTATTTTCCCGCCAAGGTTTTCTGCCTGCATTTTAACAATAAACAAACCCATCCCTTTACCCTCAACGTTTGCGTCAAACCGCCTGTATAACCCGAACAAATTTTTAATATTCTTTTCTTCAATACCTGTACCATTATCTTTAAACAGTATTTCCAGTTTTTCGTCTTTTTTGATCGTAAAAATGGATATAACAGGATCAACACCCGGCCGCCTATATTTTATACCATTTAATATCAGGTTGTAAAATATACTATACATATAACTTTTTACAATAATAATGTTTTCAACGGCAATAAAATTAGTGTTTATAGTTACATGTTCTTTTTGAATTAAATTCTCCAGGCTCAAAATTATATCATTAACCAAAAACTGGAACGACACGATTTCACTTTGTTCATTCACATCGGAGCGAACCTGCAATATATGGTTCAGGTCCATTATCGTCTGATCAAGGACGCTAATAGACGTTTCAAGCGCTTTTAAAACATCCTTGCTTTCACTAAGGTTAAAATCAAAGCTGTTCAGCAAATCCGAAAGCCCCATAATATTGGCTACCGGCGCCCTTAAATTATGCGAAACAATATAAGTAAATTGTTCAAGTTCTTTATAGCGCTGCACCAGGTCGGTTGTCATTCTGTCGCGTTCAAGATCAGATGTTTTTCTGGCTGTTATGTCCTTAAAGGCCAGGATAAACCCGGTATTTACTTTCTGTTCATTAGCTATGCCTTCCCATCTTACATCGAACCATTTCACGGAACCATCCTTTAAGTCGTAGCTGGTTTCATAGCCAAACTTTTCATTATGCAATACCTTCTGAATAGCTTCCTTTACATTGGGTATTTTACTTTTTGGAAAATAAGTAAATACATAACCGCCAACTTTTAGTTTTTTATTAAACTGCTCCAGGCAAAGTTCGTTAGCTTTTGAATTGAACGAAACTATTTTTTTTTCAGTATCGCAGAGCACAAAAGCCATATCAGTGTTTTCAAAAATGGTTTGCAGATTTGCTTCCGACTGGAGCCGCAATTCCTCAGCAAGTTTCCTGGCCGTAATATCGAAATGCAATACAACCGCTCCTTTTTTTGATTTATCAGTTAAAGGAGCAACGATTATCTGGAACCACACCTTTTTTTGCTGGGAATAGAAGGAATATTCCAGTGAAAATTCGGTTTTTGTTCCGGCAATCACTTCTTTTATTCCTTCAGCGATTTTTTTTCCTGATAGCTCATCAACTCCGGTAGCTTTTTCAGAAATGGCTGTATAACTATAATCAATACCATATTTTGGTACACCCAGGTTATTTGCCAGGGTAAATTTTCGCCACGACTCATTTACCGCGACAATTTTACCGGCCTGGTTAAGCAATACTATGTTAGCCGGCAAAGCATTCAATATGGTCGATTGCCTTTCGCTCGCCGCTTTCAGTTCCTCAATATTTTTCTGTATCTCTGATTCGGATTGAAATTTTTCTATGGCATTAATTATAGCGTTGGGCAAACGCTGGAGCCTGTCCTTCAGTACATAATCTGATGCTCCTTCTTTCATCACGCTTACCGCAAATTCTTCAGAAACTGTTGAAGTTATCAGGATGAACGGGATATCTATCCCGCTTTGTTTTAAGATTTGCAAAGCCTCGAGCGAATTGAAGCTTGGAAGCGAATGGTCGGAAAGAATAACATCGGGATGAAACTCTTCAAGCGCTTTTATGTATTGTGTTTTAGTGTCGACAGTAACCTTTTCAAACGTTATCTCCGACTTTTTTAAGGTTCTTTCTACCAGTTCGGCATCACTCGGAATATCTTCGATATGTATTATTTTTAAATTGTGGGTCATGATCTTTTCAAATTATTCAGCGGCCTGGTTTGTAATTAACCAATATAAGCCAAGTTCAGAAACGGCTTTTGCAAAACTTTCAAAGTCAACCGGCTTTACCACATAGCTGTTAACGCCGAGATTGTAGCTTGTAACAACATCCTGCTCTTCTTTCGAAGAGGTCATGACCACCACAGGTATTCTTTTGGTCATGTCGTTTGATTTGATTTGTCTCAAGACCTCTATGCCATCCACTTTAGGCATCTTAAGATCCAATAAAATAACTTTGGGCTTATTTTCTATTTGCCGGTTAGCAAAAGCCCCTTTTGCAAAAATAAAATCAAGCGCTTCCGCGCCGTCTTTTACATGGATGAGCCTGTTGGACAAATTGACCTTTTTCAAGGACCGGATTGTCAACTCAGCATCATGCGGGTTATCTTCAACAAGTAAAATTTCTACTATGCTTTCAGTCATATATTTAATTTTTAGGTAAACTAAAATAAAATGTGGCGCCGGCGTTTTCCTCTCCTTCAGCCCATAGGTCTCCCTTATGTTTATCAATGATCCGTTTAACCAATGCTAAGCCAACACCCGTACCTTCAAATTCTTCCTGCGAATGCAGCCGTTGGAAAACACCAAACAATTTATGGGCATAAGCCATATCGAATCCGGCCCCATTGTCTTTTATATAGTAAATTGTCTTTATGTCTTTGTCCATTGATCCAATTTCGATCTTAGGCTTAGCTTTTTTTGAAGAATATTTTATTGCATTACTTAGCAAGTTCATTAACACCTGTTTTATCATTACCTGATCTGCCTTAACCGATGGCAATAAGCCAATATTGATATGATATTTATTTCCAGGTTCATGTTGTAATAATTCGTTAACAACAGCGGCGGAAAGCATTTGCATATCCACCTGTGTACATACCAATTCTTTTTTACCAAGCCGCGAAAAGGCAAGCAGGTCATCAATCAATTGACCCATCATTTTGGCATTGCTAATAATGTTAGCGATGATCCTTTTTCCTTCGGCATCCACCTCTGATTCATAATCCTCTTTAAGCATAATTGAGTAACCGTTTATTGCCCGCAGCGGTGTCCTTAAATCATGTGAAACTGAATAAGAGAATGCTTCAAGTTCTTTATTGACATTTTCAAGCTGCGATGTGCGTTCCCGTACCTTATTTTCCAGTTCATACTTCATGTTGTAAACCTCGCCGGTCATTATATTAAATGCATTAGCAAGTTTTCCCAATTCGTCACTTTTGTGCACATTAACAGGCACAGAAGCAGAATAATTTCCGTCGGAAATAGCCATGGCAGCGGCAGTAAGCTGATTTAATGGCTTCGTAATATTACGGCTCATAACCCAGGCGGCAAAAATTCCAACAGCCGTAAGAAATAAGCCTATCGCAGTGATCCATTTCACAAAAGTGGCTACCCCGCTAAGCACTTCAGCTTCCGGAAATTCGACCATAACCAACCAATCGGAACCGGCTATATTTTTTGTACTTGCCATTGCTCGCTTGCCATCCGACCCTGTATATTCTACTACTTTACCCATTTGATCGATCCTGATCGGAAAGGCATGAACAGGTTTCACCATATCGGTCCAAAGGCTTCCATCGGTATTCACGAGGTAAAAACTTACGCCTGTACCTACCAGCTTTGATAATTGCGTAACCGCTTTTTGACTTGTGTGCAGCCGTATCCACGAAATAATGTAGCCGATTATTTGTTTTTTTTCGGTTACCGTACTAATAACGGGATAATACATAGATCCGTTAACTTTAAATATCCTTCCTATTTTGCCTGAATTTGGGCCAACATGGTTGTATTTTATTATCTCCTTTAAGTTAACTTTTACTTCGCCTTTTGAATTATCTGAACGCAGGACAGGTACCAGGCTGGCATTCAGCAACTCAGTTGAAATCCATGTGCTATCGCGGTGTAATTTATCAAGTGCATCAAGTGTTTCTTTACGAAATTGCTTGCCATCAGATTTCAGGCATTGTATTACTGCATTTTGGGCCGCGGTGGAATTGCCTGTTTTTACAACAGCCCCTGCTGATTGGCCAAGCATTGAACTTATCTGATCGGTTATGGAGCTGAGCCGCTGCCTTCCAATTTCAAGGACCGCTTTCTTTAAACTGTAATAATTTGCAAAACCGTAGATACTAATTGCTGCAAGTAAAAGGGCACAGATCAAAAGAGGCAGGCGTTGCTGTATTGACATTCGGCTAAACGAAAAGCGATTGATCCAGGTTTTCATAAATTATAATAACAGGTTACAGATTAAAACCGGAGCTTTAATCTGATCCAGTTCAAATGCGTGATAGTAGAACGTTTCCACGTTAAATCCTTATGCCTTAATTAATGATTAAAATGGGTAACAAGGAAATAGAATTCTCTCGTGTATTATTAAATAATTCAATGTTAAATAATTGGTGTCGGGAAACAAATATAATACTTATTTGATCTAAAAAAAACCGTGTTTTCACCTATTTTTAAATCAAAAATATTTTGTATTAAAATATTAATTTAAAAATGAATATTGACAAATTAACAATGAAACATTGTAAATGTAAGTAAATATTTATCTAAAAAGAGATTGATTAATTAAAAGTAAAGTTATTTAATGATGTTCAATTCGATAAATTCCTAAATTCGATAAATTCGTGTTCAGACGATTAGTTCGCGACACTAAACGCCACGCCCAATTTTTCATCCCTCGAATTATCACCAAAAATCACCTTATAATTTCCCGGATAAACTTTCCACCCATGAGTTCGGATATCCCATTTTTGCAGTTCCTTTACGGGTATTTTGATGGTGATGGATTGTACGCCGCCCTTTGCTACAGAGACCCGTTTAAAGCTCTTTAACTCTTTTACAGGCATTCTGTGAAGGTTGGGGTATTCAATATAAGCTTGAACTACTTCGGCGCCAGTCATCTTGCCCGTATTCTTAACCTGTAATGTGGTAGTAATAGTGTCGGTTAACTTGTATTTGTTTTTAAATGCTGCTTTTGATTCATAGGCAAACGAAGTATAACTCAGCCCAAAACCAAAAGGATATTGTACCGGGCCGTTATAATAACGGTAAGTGCGGGCCTTCATGCTATAATCACTGTAATCAGGGACGTTGCTTATTGATTTATAAAAAGTGACCGGCAAATGCCCGGAAGGGGAAACATCTCCAAACACTATGTCTGCCAGCGCATTGCCTCCTTGTTCGCCAGGGTACCAGGCTAATATAATGGCATCTGCGTAGGGTGCTATGGCATCAATATCAACATCACTTCCGGCGGTAACTACAGCGATAATTGGCTTATGCCGAACAGATTTTCTCAATTCCTTCATAAAGGCGATTTCGCTGGCAGGCAGGCTCAGGTTTTTTTTATCGCCGCCTGTTTCTGATAAAAATGCATCACCTGCTTCTCCTTCTAAAACAGGGGATAAGCCGATCACCGCTATGGTTACATCAGCATTGCCCGCCGCCCATGTCCCGCCAAAATGGGTGGTATCTTTATAATCGCAGCCCAGGTCATATTCAACTCTTGTACCGGGACCAACCGCCGCTGTAACGCCTTCAACAAAATTTACTACCTTACTGCTTGTTCCATGATAATTAGCGATCAATGGGTCGAGAGCCGCGGCATTCGGCCCGATAACCATGAGGCTTGAAACCATGCTCTTTTTAAGCGGTAAAACGTTGTTGTCATTTTTAAGCAGCACCATGCTTTGCTGCGCAGCTTTGCGGGCAAGAACAATGTGCGAAACATTATGAACGCTGTCCGCGCCATAATTATGATAAGGTATTGTGGCGGGATCATCATAAAACCCAAGCCTGAATTCTGTTCGGAGAAGCGCTGACAATGCAATATCAATCTCCTTTTCCGTTAATAGTCCCTGTTTGACCGCTTTTATAGCGTCTTCTTGCAAAACGGTTGAACAATCGAGATCAACGCCGGCTTTTATAGCCGCCGCTGCAGTTTCAACCGGTCCGGGCAATGACTTATGAGCAGCATAGACGTCATCTAAAGCGCCGCAATCTGTCACCACGTGGCCCTTAAAGCCCCATTCCTTTCTTAAAATATCTGTTAGCAAAAGCTTATTTATCGAATTTGGAACGCCATTTACCCTGTTATAGGCACTCATCACCGACTCCACCTTGCCCGTTGTAACTAAGGTATGAAAAGCATACAGGTAAGTTTCGCGAAGGTCCTTCTCATCAACAACCGCATTAAAGCGATCGCGCGTTGCTTCAGGGCCGCTGTGCACGGCGAAGTGTTTGGCTGTGGCCGATGTTTTTAAATAATGCGGATTGTCTCCCTGTAAGCCTTTTACAAAAGCGGTGCCCATGGCAGCAGTTAAATACGGGTCCTCGCCATAAGTTTCCTGTCCGCGGCCCCAGCGGGGATCACGGAAAATGTTGATATTGGGCGTCCAGAAAGTAAGGCCCATATATTGAATGTGCCTGTCCTGCGCTATTGCAAGGTTATATTTCGCCCTTGCCTCGGTTGATATTGCTGTTGAAACCTGTTTTAATAAACTATCATTAAACGTTGCTGCCATGCCAATAGCCTGCGGAAAGATGGTTGCCTCACCCGCACGTGCAACGCCATGCAACGCTTCATTCCACCAATTATAAGCAGGTATCCCCAAACGTGGAACCGCTTTGCTTTGATAGCCCAATAAGGAAACTTTCTCTTCAAGGGTCAATCTCGATACAAGATCGTTTACCCGAACGCCGGTAGGTTGTGTTGGATCTTTATAGATATACTTATCCTGTGCTTTTAGCAGGGTGGGAGCAAGCACGATAAATAGCAGGGAATATAGGTGGAATTTTAATTGCATAATCGATGCTGTGAAAATGTATGATCGAAATTTGTGGTTGATAGTTTTATTATTGTCTGTCTTCCTTTGCCCTTAACAAAGCCACTTTCCATGCACTTATATAACTATCCTTTTCATAAAGCGAATTTTTGTCTGATAAATCTAAAAAGCAATTAATCAAGCCATTCCATTCATTAAGTTGTCCACTATCATGCAATTTCCAATTAAGTTCTTCCAATGTCCAGTTTGATTTTGCAGAATTGCGAATCATAGAGGTAGTTACCCAGTTACTTTCAAGATCTTGTCCGCCCCTGGCAATTGGAATTAGGTGGTCAATTGTTGGAAAAAGTTCCCAGTAAACAGTATGAGTTTCTGTCATTTTCCAATTTCTATGATATTTGAAGATATCAGGAAATTCAAGTGTCAATAACTTAATTATACCTGGAAATATTAATTTATCACCCGAATACCTATCTATAAAGCCATCGCGTATAAAGCCATCGCGAAGAAAAACTTTACACATTTCATATCTGGAATACTGCCTTTTTGAAATAGAATTATTTGCGAATGGATAATGTGAACTTGCAAAGTCAATACACTCATTTTTCTTTTCGTTCAATAAAAGGTCGCAAAGATTTTTAATTATTAAAGCTTTTTGCATTTTAATATCAGAAACGGTGCGGATCAACAATTTTTAAATCTTTGATATTTTCTCCGCGAATTTGCTGAACATGTTTTTCAAATTTTTCGCTTTCTTCAGAGGTAAGTATTCCAAAAAAATCGGAAGGTTTCTTGTTAGAGGATGTTGGAACAGTAATATTCTTAGCTTCTTCTTCAATATAAAAAAGGCAATGCACCTCTTTCCCTAAGTAACTTTTAGGTAAGGATACAGGCAAGTCAAATGTTTCTTTTTCCGGTGTTATTACTTGTAATATCATTTTCAGTCTTCTAAGCCTAAAAGCACTAATCCTTGCACAAATATACAATAATCAAAGCTGCTAATCAAAAACTCCCCCTTTAGGGGGCTGGGGGCACTAAAACGGTTGCTCATCATCCATATCATCCATTCGCGATGGCCTGATGATAAAATTACTTGGTTTTTCAAAATCCTGTGACGGGCTTAAGCCTGTGAAGACATTGCCAGGTGAAAATGAACTATTCATCCCCTGATCGAGGTCTGTAAATTTCACAAACTTTCCAACAAATTTTAACCTTACCCTGCCGGTTTCCCCATTACGGTGTTTTGCGATAATAATTTCGCCGATACCCTGGGTAGGGTTATTATCTTCGTCAACTTCCAGGCCGTAATATTCCGGACGGTAAAGGAATAAAACCATATCCGCGTCCTGTTCTATGGAGCCTGATTCGCGCAAATCTGACAGCATCGGCCGTTTTGAACCACCGGGACGGTTTTCAACCGCACGGCTTAATTGAGAAAGTGCAATTACTGGTACATTTAATTCTTTTGCTACCGCTTTTAACGCCCTTGATATGCTGCCAATTTCCTGTTCACGGTTACCGCCGCCTTTGCCATCGGCGCCCTTGCCCTGCATCAACTGCAGGTAATCAATAATTATCAATTGTACATCGTGCTGTGATTTTAACCGGCGGCATTTCGCCCTGAATTCAAAGATATTAAGCGCAGGCGTATCATCTATAATTAAAGGCGCTTGCTCAAGGCGGCCAATTTTTGAGTGGATCTGTGCCCATTCCCATTCCTCCAGGTTGCCTTTACGTATTTTTTCCTGTTCAATTTCAGTTTCGCCGGATATTAAACGGTTAACCAATTGTACAGATGACATTTCGAGCGAAAAAACAACAACAGGTCGGTTAAAGTCGACAGCGGCGTTGCGGGCGCAACTTAATACAAAAGCAGTTTTACCCATAGCCGGGCGGGCGGCTATGATCACCAGGTCAGATTTCTGCCAGCCCGATGTTATGCGGTCGAGGTCAGTAAACCCCGATGCAACGCCGGTTAAACCGTCCTTTTTGTCTTTAAGCGCTTCAATTTCTTTTAAGGTTTCGTGCATCAGGTCATCCATTTTTCGCGAATCGCGGCGAAGGTTGTTTTGTGCGATCTCAAAAAGATTCTTTTCTGCCCGGTCTAAAAGGTCAAGCACATCGGTAGTATCTTCATAGGCGCTTTGTATTACATCGGTTGATATCCTGATCAGCTCACGCTGTATAAATTTTTGAATAATGATGCGCGAATGATACTCGATATTCGCTGCCGAGGCAACGCGGTTGGTCAATTCGGTTATATAATATGCTCCGCCTATCATTTCCAGTTCTCCCTGCTGGCGCAATTGAGCGGTGACAGTCAATATATCAACGGGCGATGATTTTTCGAACAGAAACCTGATGGCCTGAAAGATTTTCTGATGATTATCTTTATAAAAAACGTCGGGTTTTAAAATATCGATAACAGATGACAACGCATCTTTCTCAAGCATTAAAGCGCCTAAAACAGCCTCTTCCAAGTCGGTTGCCTGGGGAGGAAGTTTACCCAGCCCGCTATATGGGCTTGGGTTGGTGATCCTGCTTCTTCTTTCGCCCGCCTGTCCGGAAGGGGGCGGTGTGTTCGGTTTGCTTTGGTTATCGTTGTCAAAAATCATGGGAAACAAAAATATACAAAAGTTGCGGGGGAATAACTAACATTCTTGTTTTAACCGAATAAAAAATCGTTAAAACCGGCACAAATTTGTACAGGCGCAACTAACAACCGATGTTGGTAAATTGTTAGCTCTTTTAAATTTGTATTGATGCCCAATGAGTTAAAACCATGTTAATAAACTTTTAAATTGTTAACTTTTTTAAAAAACCAAAATGTGCTTTTAGTTCAATAACCGCTAAATCAATTAATATAGCTAATTTCGCCGTCCGGTAAAATAACGAAAATGACATATAATTCCAGGCCTGTCCGCGAAAGCAATCAAATGGTTTTTGGCATCCGTGCGGTGGTTGAGGCCATACGCTCGGGTAAAGAAATTGAGGCTTTATATCTGCAAAGAGGGATAGGAGGGGGGCTGCTCAATGAGCTTAAAGAACTTTTAAGCGAATATCAGATAACCGCCCAGCAAGTACCCGTTGAAAAGCTAAACCGCCTTACTCAAAAAAACCACCAGGGGGTGGTCGCGTTTATCTCACCAATTGTCTATCAGAAAATCGAAAACATCATCCCTCAATTATTTGAAAATGGCGAAGTGCCGTTGATATTGGTTTTAGACGCCATTACCGATGTACGCAATATGGGCGCTATTGCCCGTACTGCCGAATGTGCCGGAGTGCACGCTATTGTGATACCAGCAAAAGGATCGGCACAGATAAACCCGGATGCCATTAAAACTTCAGCAGGGGCACTATACAAAATACCGGTTTGCAGGCATGACAATTTTACACAAACCGTTAAATTTTTGCAAGAATCAGGACTTCAATTGGTATGCTGTACCGAAAAAACGAAAGATGATATTTATACACCAGATTATACTGCGCCTACTGCTATCATCATGGGCTCCGAAGATGACGGGGTGCGCAATGAACTGATACGTATGGCTGACTATCTTGCTAAAATACCCATGTATGGAGAGATAGAATCATTGAATGTTTCGGTGGCGACAGGCGTAATTTTATATGAGGCGATTCGCCAAAGAGGCTCCCAACGCCCTAAAAGGGGCTTTTGATTAGCAAATTCCAGATGCTGGGTTAAGCAAGGTATCGACGAACTTTGATGATAAACACATCAAGACTGCGGATGTTAAAAAAGTACCATCACCCCATAATTTTTGACGCAGTATTTTACGGGGGCTATGTTATGTTTATATTGGCATAGCAGGTTTAACAATTCACTTTCGCAAGCGGTCTGGATAATTTCATTAGCGGATGGTTTAGCGTGATTTACAGGAACTAGCAAACGGTTTTTACTCAACTGATGTGTAGACGCAATGTTTTGCGCCAGAGACCTGGATGTTTGTAAAATGAATCGTAAATGCCGTCATGTCGTTCTAAGACGTAAAGCATTGCGTCTCTATAACATTCAACCTATAAATCATTTTCAAATTATTCTCATAATTAACATTATGTTAAGTAGTATCAATTAATGAAAGGGGACTTGTTTATGAGCCCCCTTCTATTTATTTCTTGTCAGTTGCTTCAGCAGCAGGCAAAGCGTCGATTTGTTTTTTCAAATCATCAGCCTTTGCTTTATTATCTGCCGCATGTGCAGGGTCATATTTTCCCCTGTAATAGTTTCTTAAATTAGTTAGGGCATCTGCAGATTTCGGGTTCAGCGCAACAGCTTTTTGTAAATAAGGCAATGCCAGATCAAATTGTGCGTCAGCTTTCGCCCTCATCGCTTCATATTGCTTTTGCTGATTTGCCGGCAATTTTACTGCCACGTTATAAGTATCAATTGCGGGTTTCATCAAAACATATCCTAAATTAAAATTAGCCTCAAAATAATCAGGATCTATCTCAACCGCTTTTTTGTAACTATCAACGGCTTTTGCATAATTATCAAGGGCAGTTTTGTTTAAAGCGTTTTTGCTTGCTTCATCCTTAGTTTTCCCTTCTTTTTCAATGGCTACATCTCCAATGCGCGAATAAGTAAGGCCCTGAAAATAATAAAGTGTTTTATTTTTTGGGTCATTTGTAATGGCTGTCTGGATGTCGCCCAAAATTTCATTTCCTTTGCCGGCCTGTAAAGATACCCTGATATCCTGTTCACGCAATGTTGTATTTGAAGGGTATTTTGACACCCCTTCGCCTATCGTTTTCAAAGCGTTTGCTGTATCTTTTGTAAGCATATACAAATTTGTCAGGTAATTATATACTTTGGGTTTTGCCGAATAATTGGTCGTTAGCAATTTATTATAGCTTGTAATAGCGTTAGGATAAAATTTCGGATTTGTATTGCCGGCCATTGAGGCGGCAAGCGCAGAGTAGTACATTGCATTTGTATCCGGCAGTATCTGGTTCCAGTTGTCAAATGATTGATACGCCTGCTCATATTTACCGCTCTGGTATTGCTTTACCCCAAGCGATTGATAATATACAGCTACATTAAGATTAGCTTCATCAATCAGTTTTTTATTTTCGCCTTTCGTATCTGCATCCTTTGCTTTTTTTATAGCTTCCTGGGCAGTGGCCATTAAAGGCGCCGAAGTGGCCGGCACAGTGTCCCGCACGGCAAGCGCCGAGTATATCGCGCCTTTTAAAGCAAAAGTAAGTGGTAATGCCGCAGTTTTTTCATTTGCTGAGGCTTTATCTATTGCCGTTTTGGCATCGTTAAGGCTTGCGTTAGCTTTGGTTGCTATTATTGCCGCCTTTTGCCCGCTTAATGGCAGATAGGTGTTATAATTATCCTTTGCGTTATTTAACTCTCCTTTTTGTGCAAACGTTGTCGCTGAAATTAGGCTTAAAAAGCCTATCATCAAAAGCTTGATTTTCATAATTTGTTATTGATTATTTAACTGTTTTAATCTATTATTTATCGTATTTTCCTTATTGGTATTCCCTGTTTTCGCATAAACCAATTGCAATACGCGGAGGCAATTAATATCATTTGGCGATATTTCATTTGCCTTTTCAAGCCATTGTATTGCCCGTGCCGCATTTTGATCGTTTTCTTTCTCCTTTTTTCTTTCACTTTGCTTAAAATATAGCAAACCCAGGTCAAATATTGGCTCATACGACGAACTATTTAACTCAATAGCATGTAAATAAAGCGATTCGGCTTTGTCGTATTGATTCAAATGATCATAACAATTTGCCGCAACAAATGCAATGTCTGCGTTATTGGCATTAATATCAAGCAAGGCAGGCAATAAAGTTACTAATGAATGGTAATCTTTTTTATTATTATAGATATTTGCCTCATCCAGTAACAACGACTTGTCGCCGGGTAATATTTTTCGCCCCTTTTTTAATACACTAAGCGCTGTAATTGTATCGCCGAATGATTTATAAATATTTGATGCAGCTTCAACGTAGGCGGCCCTGGTGCTATCGCCTCCAATTAAATCTGTATAATATTTTGCAGCCTCCCGTAAATTGCCAAGTTTGTAATTTGACCAGGCAATATAAGCGTTTAACTGTTTAAATAAAGGTGCATATTTTTTTGCATTCTCGAATAATTGTAAAGCATTATTAAAATCTGAATTATTCAAATACACAAAAGCTTTGCGGATATAAACATTTGCCAAACAATTTTTTGCATAGTCCATATCAACCTGGAACCTAAAAATTTTCTTGTTTTCTGCCAGCTTATCCACCATTTCGGAAGTTTGCGTTAAGAATGTTGCAGGCTGATTTAATTTGTTTAAGGTGTCGATATATAAGATGCTGGAATAAACAACGGTCTTGTAAACATTTTTTTCAAGATCGAGCGGATTTGCCGAAGCTTTGATTAAACTATCAACAGTGTTTTTGGCATTGCTTAAATATTTCAAATCCTTCTTTTTTTTGTAAAAAGCAAGGTTGTTCACCACGGTTTTAAGCGCTTCTGTTTGACAAAAGGCTACTGACGCGGTGAACAATACTATTAAAACCGGTAATATAATTTTACGGCCTTGCATTTTTTATTTATTCAGTTGGTTCGCTCCCAATGTCTTCAGCATCACCTTCATCACTTGGTTTTATTCCGGTGTTTTCAGCGTTCTCGTCAATTCCCTTTTCCTCCTCCTCATCATGCTCAATTTTTGCCACCGAAGCGATTTCATCATCGCCTTTTAGTGTGATGAGCCTTACTCCCTGAGTAGCCCTCCCCATTGTTCTTAATTCGCTTACGGCTATTCTGATAATAATTCCGGATTTATTTATGATCATCAGGTCCTCTTTATCAGTAACACCTTTTATGGCAACAAGTTTTCCGGTTTTATCGGTAATGTTTAAAGTTTTTACACCTTTGCCACCGCGGTTTGTTACCCTATAATCGTCAATATCCGTGCGTTTTCCATAGCCTTTTTCTGATACCACTAAAACTGTTGTTTCAGGGTTATCAATACTGATCATACCAACAACCTCATCTTCCTCATTTTCAAGCGTTATGCCGCGTACCCCGGTGGCTGTACGTCCCATTGGCCTTACTTTCGATTCATTAAACCTTATAGCGCGGCCCGATTTTAACGCCATCACTATTTCGCTTGTGCCGCTGGTTAAGTTTGCTTCTAAAAGTGAATCTCCCTCATTAATGTTTATTGCATTTATGCCATTTGCGCGCGGTCGTGAATAGGCCTCGAGCGAAGTTTTTTTGATGGTACCTTTGCGGGTACACATAATAATGAAGTTGTTTTCAAGGTATTCTTTGTCTTTCAGGCTTATAAGCTTAATATATGCCTTAATGTTTTCTTCTTTCGGGATATTGATGATGTTTTGAATAGCCCGTCCTTTTGATGTGCGTGTTCCTTCGGGAATTTCAAACACCCTGAGCCAAAAACACTGACCAGATTCTGTAAAGAACAGCATATAATTATGGTTTGAGGCAATCAGCAAATGTTCAATGAAATCGGCGTCGCGGCTATTGCTGCCGATTGCGCCTTTTCCTCCCCTTCCCTGCCTGCGGTATTCGGTTAACGGCGTACGTTTAATATAGCCTTCGCGCGAAATAGTGATCACAACGTCCTCATCCTCAATGAAATCCTCTGTCTGCATTTCTGCTGATGAGTGAACCATTTCAGTTTTGCGCTCGTCGCCATATTTATCCCTGATCTCAACCAGTTCATCCTTAATGATCTGCATGCGTAAACCTTCGTCAGCCAAAATAGATTTTAAATATTCTATCTGTTTCATTAAAGCGGCGTATTCATCTTTAATTTTATCGCGCTCAAGTCCGGTCAACCGTCTTAATGTCATATCCAATATGGCGCGGGCTTGGATATCGCTTAAGCCAAACTGGGTTATCAAGCCTTCTCTTGCATCATCCGGCGTATTTGAAGCACGGATCAATTTTATCACTTCGTCCAGATGGTCTAAAGCGATTAGTAAGCCTTCTAATATATGCGCCCTTTTTTCGGCCTCTGAAAGTTCAAACTTTGTTCGGCGAATAACAACCTCATGCCGGTGTTCAACAAAATGATGGATCAGATCCTTAAGGTTGAGCAGCATGGGCCTGCCATGTACCAATGCAATATTATTTATACTGAATGACGTTTGCAGCGCAGTATATTTATACAAGTTATTTAGAACAATCGCTGCATTCGCATCGCGTTTTATTTCATAAACAACGCGTATTCCCAGCCTGTTCGACTCATCCCTGATAGCCGAAATACCTTCTAGCTTTTTCTCATTAACGAGCTCGGCTGTGCGCTCTATCATTAATGATTTATTAATCTGGTAGGGCATTTCAGTAACTATTATCCGTTCACGGTCGTTATGGGTTTCAATTTCGGCCCTTGCCCTTATCACTATCCGGCCGCGGCCCGTTTCAAAGGCATCGCGGGCGCCTTCAAAGCCATAAATAATGGCTCCGGTTGGGAAATCGGGCCCTTTAATATATTTCATGAGTTCAGTAACCTCAATCTGGCGGTTATCGATCAATGCTAAAGTGGCATTAATAACTTCGGTCAAATTGTGGGGCGCCATATTGGTAGCCATTCCCACAGCGATACCTGATGCGCCGTTTACCAGCAAATTAGGAATCTTTGCAGGTAATACTGTCGGTTCATTTAACGAGTCATCAAAATTAAGCTGGAAATCAATGGTATCCTTGTTAATATCAGCCAGCATTTCTTCTGCTACCTTTTCCAGCCTTGCTTCCGTGTACCGCATTGCCGCAGGTTCATCACCGTCTATCGATCCATAATTACCCTGGCCTTCAACCATAGGGTAACGCAAGCTCCAATCCTGTGCCATACGCACCATTGCATCATAAACGGATTTGTCGCCATGCGGGTGATACTTACCAAGCACCTCCCCTACTATACGGGCTGATTTTTTATAAGGCTTGTTGTTGCTTAAACCCAGGTCGAGCATGCCATAAAGCACACGCCTGTGCACGGGTTTTAAACCATCGCGAACATCGGGTAGTGCCCGTGATACGATAACTGACATTGAATAATCAATGTAAGCTGACCGCATTTCTTCATCAATATTTATCGAAATTATTCTGTCTTCTGGTGGGGTATTTCCGTTTTCTGTTTCGTCGGCCATTTTTACTTTTTATTGTGGATTCTTATCTTAAGCTATGCGTTAAAATTGGGTTTTTAAACGACCTGCGAAGGTACAAAAATTTATCGCTTTACCATACATGATTTCGGATTTCGATCCCGATAGCTACCGGGATCGGTTTCGGATCTTTTAAATGCGAAATGCTGAATGTCAAATGAAATTAATTTAGGAATTTAGAAATGGTCAACAACCCGGTTAATCATTCAACCTTGAAATTCTGCAAATCTATAGTGCAAACAACGATCGGCTTTATTTTATCCGCTTCCAATACTCTTCTACCACCATTCCCGTTGGTAACGTACCTTTTAGCGTAAGCGTGTCATTCTTCAAAGTGTACAAATAATGGATAGGTATATTGGTGATTTTCGAGGGCTGGCTGCAAAAAGTTTCAGTGTCAATACAGGTATCCCCTTTTAACATATAGTTTCCGGTTTCGTATTTTTCATCCTTATAGCCTTTTTCAACCGCGTACGCCTCATAATGTGCGGCGTTATATTTTCTTTGTAAAGTGTATCCTTTTGTCGTGCCCTCCTTTTTGCCATTATAAATTCCGCCAACGAATTCCCAGGTGCCTTTGAGGGTAGCTGGACTGTTAAATGAGCAGAAAAATAAGGCTACAAAAATAACAGCAGGTGATTTCATCGATATAATAATAAATGTGGGTGTAAAAATAGGAAAAGCTACTGATTTAATTTTGGCCAAAATGGAATAGGAGCTTCTAAATGACAGCTTCTTCGGACTTCCAGACTTATTTCATCAAACCCAATTAATTCCTTTTTTTAATAATGATAATGTTTTTTCTTCCTCGCTGCCTGGCTTCGGCTGGTAGTTATAAAGCCATTTGGCCGTTGGCGGAAGGCTCATTAATATGGATTCGATGCGGCCACTGGTTTCCAGGCCAAATTTAGTGCCGGCATCATAAACCAAGTTAAATTCGGCGTAACGGCTGCGGCGCTGGTATTGCCATAATTGCTGTTCTTCGCTAAATGGTTTATTGCGGTTACGATTGACCAACTCAGTATAAATAGGAATAAATGAACGTCCCAATGCTTTTGAAAATTCAAAGATGTTTTCCCACGTCAATTCTTCACCGGCTGTTAAACGATCATAAAATATCCCTCCTATTCCCCGGGTTTCGTTGCGGTGCTTTATAAAAAAATAAGCATCTGCCCATAATTTAAAACGATGGTAAAAATCGCGGTTAAATTTGTCGCAAACCGATTTTAAATAAGCGTGAAAATACCGGGCGTCCTCTTCAAAAATAAAGTGTGGGGTAAGATCCATTCCGCCCCCAAACCATCTTACGGGCTCCTTGCCAATGCCAAATGACGATGGCATTTCAAAATAACGGATATTCATGTGGATGATCGGGACCATAGGGTGATTTGGGTGGATGACAATGGATATACCAGTAGCAAAAAAGTCATCTTGCTCAACCTGCAGGGCCTTTTTTACCGTATCGGGAAGCTGTCCATGAACGGCCGAAAAATTAACTCCGCCCTTTTCAAAAATATTCCCGTTTTGAATAACGCGGGTGCGGCCGCCGCCGCCGCCTTCACGCTCCCAATTTTCTTCTTCAAAATGTGCCTTACCGTCAGTTAATTCAAGCGCGGCGCATATTTCATCCTGTATTTGCTGGTAATCGCTAACAATTTGCTCTTTGTCAATCATGAGGACAAATTTGCAGATTTTTTGATTATGACGCCGTGTAGAGACGCAATATTTTGCGTCTTTGGGCAGATTTGTGAAACATAGGTGCAATTCTCCTCTGAGATATTATTCACAGACGTAAAATATTCAGGGACATAAGATATTCACAGACGCGAAATATTGCGTCTCTACGAAATTTCCAAATAATTAAGGTCCTTGCCGAAAGTTTCTTTTAACTGGGTTAAAGACGATAGTGCTATAACCGTCAATATACCCATTACAATATAACCGCTGGTAATCATTCCATAATGATCTTTGAATGCCACAAAAACTATATTAACTGGAATTAACGAACCTCTCACAAAGTTTGGAACTGTAGTAGCTACCGTAGCGCGGATATTTGTGCCAAATTGCTCTGCAGCGATGGTAATGAAAATTGTCCAGTGACCCACCCCACATCCCATAAAAAAACAAAGCAATACAAAATACCGGCTGGTAAGACCTGTCGATTTTAAATAAACAATAACACTAATTGCTGACAAGATCAGAAAAATAAACATCACTAATTTTCTTGATCTGGTTACCTGCGATAAAAGCCCGGCAATTATACCGCCCACAGCAATACCGATATAGGCTGATAAAATGCCATCCCCGGCATTTAATGTATCTTTAGCATTCAGCGCTTTGCCGAATTCCGGCGATAACGTAATCAGAACGCCCACTACATACCATAAGGGCACCCCTATTAAAATACAACACAAATATTTTTTAAACCTTTGCCAGTTATTGAGCAGCATAAAAAAATTACCTTTCGACACATGGGCCTGTTCAATATTTTTAAACATACCCGATTCAAAAGTGCCAATCCGCAGGAGAAGCAGTATGATCCCCAAACCTCCGCCAACTTTATAGGCATCGCGCCAACCGTATTTTGCCACCATAACTGCGGCAACAGCGCCAAAAAGGCCAACGGCAGCAACAATCATCGTTCCGTAACCTCTTTTTTCTTTACTGAGCGTTTCACTTACCAGTGTAATACCTGCGCCTAATTCACCAGCGAGGCCGATACCGGCAATAAAACGGACGATGGCATAAGTGTTTACATCGTTGACATAAGCATTGGCAAAATTTGCTATTGAATATAATAATATCGACCCAAAAAGTACCTTTAGCCGCCCTAACTTATCACCCAGCACACCCCACAGTATGCCCCCCAGTAACAAACCGAACATTTGAACATTGATAATGAATACCCCTTTGGGGAGGACATCGGCCGCTTTAACCCCAATACCGATCAGGCTTGCCTTTCTGACAATTGAAAAAATCAAAAGATCATATATATCCACAAAATAGCCCAAAGAGGCAACGAGCACTAAAAAAATGACGTTCCTTGTGAATTTGGCCGAAGCAGCATCAGTCATAATAATTGCAATAATGGTTATTAAGGTCGTTTTTTTCAAAACAAAAAACCCCTGTAAATGCAGAGGTCTGTAAGAAATTAATCTTTTTCGTAAGAAATTAATCTTTTAAATTATGCTTTTTTTACATTTACTGCCTGTAACCCTTTTCTGCCTTCTTCCACTTCGTATGTAACGTTATCGTTATCTTTAATGGCGTTTACCCCGCCTTGTACATCCTTAAAGTGTACAAAAAGATCCTTACCATCGTCGGTAACAATAAAACCATAACCTTTTTGTGTGTTAAACCATTTTACTTTTCCAGTTTTCATAAATATTATACTTGTTGTGTGCTGTTCAAATATATAAAATAATTAATAACCAAATAAAATTATTTGTTTGGCTGCGGGGTTAATCGTAAATAAGGTTTAACCATGGTAAAACCTTTTGGAAATTTTGCCGGGATGTCTTCTGTTTTGATTGTGAGCGCCACAACTACATCCTCTCCCTCCTTCCAATCGGCGGGGGTAGCTACGCTGTAATTGGCGGTTAATTGCAAAGAATCTATTACTCTTAAAATTTCCTGAAAATTCCTTCCGGTCGATGCCGGGTATGTGATCATCAGTTTAATAGTTTTATCAGGCGCTATAATAAATAACGACCGAACGGTGGCTGTTAACGATGCGTTCGGGTGGATCATATCGTATGCCAGCGCGATTTCGCGGTTCTCGTCCGCAACTATCGGGAAATTAACCTCCACATTTTGCGTTTCATTAATATCATTTATCCATCCTTTATGCGACTCGACTGAATCAACGCTCAAAGCGATAACCTTAACATTACGTTTGTCAAATTCGTTTTTTAAGGAAGCTGTTCTTCCTAACTCCGTGGTACACACCGGCGTATAATCGGCAGGATGAGAAAATAATACCCCCCAGCTATCGCCGAGGTATTCGTAAAAGTCAATTTCGCCTACTGATGTTTTTGCTTTGAAATTTGGAGCAATGTCTCCCAATCGTAAACTCATGGTATTAAAATTTTTAAGGTAAATAATGAATCTAAGTTAAACTGATTGTTCCATAAATCAACAGTCATTTAAAAAAAAATACTGCAAATCATAGCTCCCTGGCTTTTTCTCAAGCGATATATTAAAATCTGTAAAAAAACGTTAAACTATCCAGCATTTTGCATTTTTTAAATAGCAAAAGCTATATTAGCCCGGTACTCGGGATAAATCTAATTTCATGAAGTTTTTAAAGATATTTTTTACACTTTCTTCCATTATAATTATTTGTTCGTCAGTCTTTGCGCAAAATGATATTGCTGTTCTAAACCAGATCATGGCTAAAACAGCCAAAGTTTACAGTGAACATCCCATTGAAAGGGTTTATCTTCATTTTGATAAGCCTTATTATGCTGTTGGCGATACTATATGGTTCAAGGCCTATTTAACTGTCGATCGTCATCTGCCTTCGGCGTTAAGCAAAATCATATATGTTGATATGCTGAGCCCACGCGATTCATTGGTGCAAACGTTAAAAATACAGGTAAAAAACAGTGTCGCCTGGGGTAGTATCCCTATTTCCCAGTATTCATACAAAAAGGGAAATTACCGGATAGTAGCTTATACAAATTATATGAATAATAGCGGTGTTGCTTATTTTTTTAATAAGAACATAACCATTGGCGATGTTATAAACAATCCGCTGTCAACCCAAATTTCTTTAAAAAGCGCTGTTGTAAATAAGCTGCCGAAAATAACAGCCGGCATTTATTATAAAGATGACCAGGGAAATCCATACAGTGATAAAAAAATAAGCTGGACGGTGCTAAAGGATGATGAAGAAATAATAAGAGGCAAAGGCATTACTGATAAAAACGGGTATATCGACATCAGTTTTACAAATGTTAAGAAAGTTGGTTTAGACTCCGCCACGATGGTTACTGTTATTGATAATGGCAACCATAAACAAATAACAAGTTCATTTTCTTTAAAACCCATTGCCAGGCCAAATGATATACAGTTTTTCCCCGAAGGCGGCCAGCTAATACTTGGCCTGCGAACAAAAGTAGCCTTCAAAGCTGTAAAACCTGATGGCTTGGGTATTGATGTAAAAGGTATAATTACCGATAACACTAATAATGTGGCGGCTGAATTTTCAACCTCGCACCTGGGAATGGGCGTTTTTGTATTTACACCACAGGATGGCAAAACATATACCGCAAAAGTAACATTCGCCGATGGATCAACAGACGCTCCTGATTTACCTAAGATTGTAACCGGCGGAATAGATTTGGGGCTCGACAATGCTAATCCAGATGTTTTGACCCTGAAAATTCAAACTGATTCTTCTTTTCTGCAGGCTTACCGGGGCAAGCCTTTTTTTATACTGGCCAAATCAAGCGGCGTTATATGCTTTGCGGCAAAAACCATTTTACAAAACCAGGTTTACAACGCCTCCATTCCAAAAAACAAATTTCCTACGGGTATATTGCAGGTTACACTTTTTACGTTTGAAGGCGAGCCCATAAGTGAACGTATCGCGTTTATACAACATAACGATCAATTAAACCTGTCTGTAAACAGCGACCACCCGGATTATACCACCAGGCAAAAAGTTAAATTAAATATAAACACAAAAAATAATGACCAGCCCGATGAAGGGAATTTTTCCGTATCTGTAATTGATGAATCAAAGGTTCCGTTTGACGAAAATGCCGAAACCACGATCTTAACTAACTTATTGCTGACATCCGACATTAAGGGTTATATCGAAAAACCTAATTATTATTTCAATCACCCGGATGAAAAAACCCTGTCCGATTTGGACATTTTACTACAAACACAGGGTTACCGCCGTTTTTCTTATGATGATATTTTGAATAATAAATATCCGGCCACGAATTATATCGCTGAACAGGGTATCGATATAACGGGAACGCTCAGGGCCTCAAACGGTATTCCCATTAATCGTGGAAATGTACATTTGACCATTCCTGATAAAAATTTTTCTGCAAATACAGTCACCGATGCTGATGGCCGGTTTAAATTTTCGGATTTGGTATTTTTAGATTCGGCGAAGGTTACTTTGAGCGCCAGGGGCAATGAGCATGCCAGTGACCTTGTGCTTACTGTTGATGGTGAAATGTCTCAAAATGCACCTGTGAATTACAGTGCGCCTGATGAGATAGTCAACATTGACAGTACGCTGAATTCTTACTTAAAGAACAGCAAGGAGCAGTATAGCAATACCCATGTATTAAAGGAAGTTGTGATAAAAGACACACGAATAGTTAAAACCGTTAGTCATAAAGACTATGGCAGTTTAGCAAGCCTGAGCGACCAGCCTGACCATCTTATTAAGGGGGATCAGTTAAACGGGTGCCCTTCGGTTTTAGATTGTGTAAAAGCGCTTGCAGCCGGCATGACTTTTGACAACGACAATTTTTATGTAATGCGGGATTATACGGCCGGAAATAGAACACCTGCGGCGATTTTTTTAAAAGGAATGCCTGTTGATGTCAATACTTTGTACACGCTGAACCCTGCCAATATAGAATCGATTGAAATATTTCTAAAAGATGAATTGGGCCTTATAAATAGCGCTTATGGCACTAACGGGGCCATAGTTGTGAATATGAAAAAAGCGCCGGAAGGCCAAAAAATCAGCTACCAACAACTAAAGGACTTAATTCCGCAAAAAAGTGAGGTAACTTTTAACCCGAGAGGCTATGCGGCCATAAGGACATTTTATTTACCAAGATATAGCGGGCCCAGAGAAGCCCAGAATACAAGGACGGATTTACGCAGTACCATTTATTGGAACCCAAATGTAACAACCGATAAAACAGGAACTGCATCCCTGGAGTATTTTAACGCCGATGGCCGCGGGACTTACCGCGTTACAATTGAAGGCATAGATAAAGATGGCAACCTGGGGCGACAGGTTTTTAGGTATAATGTGAAGTAAATTTGTTGTAAAGTTGAAATGTTGTAAGGTTGGAATGTTGATGATTAGATTGATTTTAAACAGCCCATCCTCATAGTATTCCAACTTTGCAACATTACAACTTTGCAACATTACAACTTTACAACATTACAACCTTACAACTTAGGTATACTGTTATACTGTGAAATAAATTTGTTGTAGAGTTGAAATGTTTTAAACATCTCATCCTCATAGTATTCCAACTTTGCAACATTACAACTTTACAACATTTCAACATTTCAACAAACAAATGAATAAACTAACCCCCTTCCACGTTGCTATACCGGTTTATGATCTGGAAGAATCAAGAAAGTTTTACAGGGAGGTACTGGGCTGCAGTGAGGGAAGAAGTTCGGATCAATGGACTGACTTTAACTTGTACGGGCACCAGTTCGTTATTCATTTAAAACCGCGACCTGCCGAAGAAGCTAAACATCATTTTAACCCGGTTGATGGTCATGATGTTCCGGTGCCGCATTATGGGGTAGTATTGGAATGGGAAACCTGGCATGAATTGGAAAAAAGACTGAAGGAACACCATGTAAAATTTGTAATAGAGCCATATATCCGTTTTAAGAGCCTTCCTGGCGAACAGGCAACGATGTTTTTCTTGGATCCATCAGGCAATGCGCTTGAATTCAAATCATTTAAAGACCTTGGCCAGTTATTTGCGGTATAAAGCAACCAACTGTAAGTTTAGTATGGTAGTAGTAAATGATTTGAATATTTAGTCAGGAAATGATACTTTAGAATGCTCCGTAGGTGCTAAATGTCGGTAGAAAAATTTGATTTATGGATGTAAATGAAGTTGAGCGATTGATCAAAATCAGTAAGGAAAGGCCTCTGCTTCCCGAAATTTATGTCCCCTGGAATGAAGAACCTACGCCTGGGGAAGTATTTTTACCCGAAAGGCTAAACTCGCTGGAAGGATTGCCATTATATAATACCCTCAGCCCCTGCCAGAAACTGGAACTTGGCCGCCATGAAATTGTGCAGGTACTTTTTTCCTACAGTTGGGGCGAAGGTTTGTTCTGTATGTTTATGAGTAAATATATTCTTACATTACAGCCTGATAGTTTGGAATACAGGTTTTTGCTGAGGGAACTGATCGAAGAATACCGCCACCAGGAAATGTTTTCGCAAGCTATCCAAAAACTAAACGGACAACCCATTAAGCCATCCCGGTTCCAAAGATTTATCGGGTTATTTACTGCAAAATATTTGCCGGTTGACTTTTTGTTTATGGGCGGCCTTTCGGTTGAATTGGTTACTGATACATACGGGGATAACACCAGGAAACACCCGGCCTCGTACATTGTTTTAAGAAAGGTTTTTGACCTGCACAGTGTTGAAGAAAGCCGTCATATTTATTTCACAAAAGATTTAATAAAAAGGTACAGCGACAAAGCGGGATATCTTAAGCGCAGCATTTACAGTTTTGTTATTCTGCTTAATATTTACTTTGTACGTTCGTTGTATGTAAGAAAGGAAATATACAAGCGCATTGGGCTCGAAAATCCCGACGCTGTTTACAAAATAGCTTCAAAAAATTATAAAAAGAAATTTTCAGAGATCGGGCTTGCGGGCGTTGTGGATTTTGTGAAAAGCTGGAATGGCTTTACCGGCGCAACCCGCTGGGCATGGCGGTGGGTATTGGGAGTAAAAGTATGAGGGTGTTTATCAAACGCGGTAAGGGTTGCAAATGTTGTAATTTATCACCAATTTCTAATTATAGCAGCGAACTGCTGTTTTTATCCAAAAATAAAATGGCATTGGCATGTTTGCGTAAAATAGCCGATGGATATTTTTCAATAATTTCACCGTAAACCGTATTATAAACAGCTTCTGCTTTCTTATCGTCCGGTACCACGCAGTAAATATGTTTGCCTGCCATAAGCGCCGGTATGGTTAAGGTTACTGCGTAAGCAGGTACGTCAGTCAGATTAGTAAAGCAACCATCGTTAACTTGTTGCTGCCGGCAGGCAGCATCAAGCTTTACCATTTTCACCATTAAAGGATCGTTAAAATCAGCAACATGGGGATCGTTAAAAGCGAGGTGCCCATTTTCGCCAATACCCAAACAAACAATATCCGGCGGGTTTTCTGCCAATAGTTTGGTATATCTTCTGCACTCTGCTCCAATATCGGCGGCATTCCCATTTATATAGTTTACAGAATGGAAATGCTGACGGCCGAATATTTTTTTATTAAGAAAAGACGCAAACGTGCGTGGATCATTTTCCGGTAATTTAATATATTCATCCATGTGGAAAGCGTTCACACGTTTCCAGTCAATGGTTGTTTTTTGGCTTAAAGCGGCCAAAAACTCATTTTGTGAGGGCGCTGCTGCGAATATTATATTTACAAGTTCTTGTTGTTCAAGCAGACTGTTTATCCTTATGCAAACCTTATCCGCAGCATCTTCGCCTATTAATAACCTGCTTTCATATACGCAAATGGTTAAATTATCGATATGGCGGGTTGTGATGCCCTGATAGATCGGGACGTCTCTACAAATGTGTTGCTTTTCCATGCACTATCTTTCCTTTTATCATCGTCATTTCGACATTGATGTTTTCATCAAAAATTATGATATCGGCATCCTTTCCAGCTAGGAGCGAACCCTTATTATCATCAATTTTCATGATCCTGGCCGGTGTAATTGTGGCCATTCGCACTGCTTCCAATAATGGAACATCTGCCAATGTAATCATATTTCGCACCAAACGGTCGGCTGTTGCCACACTCCCGGCAAAACAGCTGCGGTCGGATAATTTGGCCACATCATCTTCTATAATCACCTTTATGCCATTTTTAAGGCTGCCTAAAATGCTTTTGCCCGGCGGCATGGCGGCCGCGCGCATTGCATCGGTGATCAGTGCAATTTTTTGAGGGCCTTTTATTTTGTAAACTAATTTAAGTAATGGCGGCGGCAAATGCACGCCATCAGCAATAATCTCCACATCCATTTCATCAATCAAATATGCGCTTTCAATTACGCCGGCGTATCGGAACGCATTACGCCTCGTTACTCCCGACATGCCCGAATAAAGATGTGTCGCCAGTGTATAGCCATGTCCAAAAGCTTCCAGTACTTCTTCATAAACAGCATCGGTGTGGGCAATAGCCGCTAAAACCCCTTTGCCGGTTACATATTTGCCAAACTCATTAGCTCCTTTTAATTCCGGGGCCGCACTCCAGCGTTTAATGGCCGAAGTGCCTGAAAGTATTTCCATATATTCCGCCGGATCCGGGTCCCGGATATAACGGGGATCCTGCGCACCACATTGGTTAAGGGCAAAATAAGGGCCTTCTAAATGCATCCCTATAAATTGCGATCCGGAAGAATTCCGTTTAGCGGCTATTTCATAAATTCTCAGCGTTTCCAGCAAATCTTCCCTACTGCTTGTTAAAGTAGTTGGCAGCATGGCAGTTGTGCCATACTTAGCATGTGTATTGGCTATAGTTAAAAATGCATCAACAGTATTATCCATAAAATCGTGACCCCCGCCGCCATGTATGTGAATGTCAATAAAACCAGGGGAAATATATTTGCCACCGGCGTCTATCTCTACTGCACCGGGCACATCTATATTGCCCGCAGTTATCGCGGTGATCTTATCATCATCAACCAAAATTGTCCCACCCTTAATAATTCCGGATGGGGTTATGATCTGGCCGTTAAATATCTTTAACCGCCACTGCTCCGCCGCTTGCATTTATTTTATCATTTGGTTCTTGATAAACGATCATAAAGAAGCCTGACCCTTATATTTCTTAAATCGTTTTCCTGCTTTAACTCCGATGGATTTAAATAGTTTTTATTCAATTCGTCAAAATGCAGGTTAAGTGCTTCTTCATTTACCATCATATTTTTCAACTCCTGCAAAATTCCCGGCATTTCACCGATAGTAAATGACGCCGAATTAATTCTTTGTAAAATGTCTTGAAATTCAAGGTAATGTGCCCTGATCGCGGCCATCAGCCTGTAATGTTCAAATTCTTCTTTATTTTTTGAAGGATGAAGATCATAAAGTATTTTCATCGCAATTTGGGCGCTATCTAATAACTGTCTTACAGTGAGCGGCGCTGGAGATGCAACTTTGCCAGCGATAATTTCATAAGGAGTTGTCTTTAACGCTTTCCAAAACCTCGCCGATTGTTCCGCATTGAAACCGTATTGCTCTTTACAATATTTTGTGATGAAGCTTTCAATATCCAATGGTCCGACCGATTTAATACTTTCGGCATAAGCAGCTATAAGCATATTAAACCCGCTGATGGGGTAAACATGCCTTATGGCATACTCGTCGATCATCTCGTTTTCGGATTCAAAAACCGGTGAGTATTGGCCCGATGTAGACCATGATGTCATCACAATCCCTTTATATCCCAATTTCGCCGCAGCCGGTACAAAATCATGTATATTTTTGAAATGCTTTTCCCATTGGGTGAGGAAGTAATTGTCTGGTGATGATCGCAAAGCCGGCGCACCCCATATTTCGTAGCCACTTTCGAGCAATTTTTGATGATTGCCAAACCTGTTCATATCCCAGCCATAGTTCCAGTCGACAAATACGGTGCTTTTTGGCAATAATTTTATGGCATCAGGGTATTTTATTGCGATATCCGCCCAAAGGACCGGCGTTTTTCCGAGTTTTATTACAATATCGCACAGCATTTTTATATAATCGATATACAGTTTCGATTTACCTTCTTTTGCCGCCATCAGCCTGCACCTTTCGTCATGGCCAAGTAAATAGGTCTCATCGCCCCCGATATGGATATATTTTGAGGTATGTGTGGATGCCAGTTCGGTGTAGAGGTCAGTAAACAATGCCTTATCCTGCTCCGTTTGCAGCGGACAAACCTGCGAAAAATCTTTCTGGTCTTCCCGAAGGTCTTTGTATCGGTCATTCCTTAAAATATACTCTACATGGCCAAAACTTTGCTGTAAAGGGATCACATCAATACCCAAGTCATTGCAATATTTAATAAATGAGACAATTTCCTCTTTGGTATAAGCATAGCGGTTCGGTATCAGCGGATGTTTTTCAAAAGGATAGGTTCCCTCCCACTCCATGATCAGCGTGTTTATACCATCCTTGCTTAGTTTTAAGGCAAATGACCGCAGCTCATCCATGGGCATTACCTGTATGCGCATGTCCAGGTGAAAACCTTTAACAATAAAGAGGTTCTGTTGTTTAACGGCGTTTTGGGCGTTTAGGTCACAGACAGTTATTAACAATAACAGAAATATTAGTATACGTTTTTTCACTTATTAGTAATTGGTTTATTATAATTCAAGGTATGAATTGTCTTCTGCCCGAAAGTAATAAAAAAAGATGGGTGTAGATATATGGAGATCTATTTTTCATACCTACGGCATGAAAAATTCATTTTATATTTTTTTTCTACCAATATTTAATCCCTACGGGATTTGTAATTAAGCTAAGGGAAAATATTTTTTTAACTTCCTTTTTACCCTCTTTCCGGCTTGCCGAAGAGAGGGTCGAACAGCGCAGTCCCGATAGCTATCGGGAGGGTGAATAAACTGTGCATCAGGCATTTGTACTAAATATCGCTCGTATATTTACTCACCCGGTCATCGCTTCACTCGTCCACCCTCTCTTCCGCAGGCGGGAAAGAGGGGGAAAGAAAAACCATTTCTGCTTTGTTAAAATCAACTAATCTCTAACCTCCAGTCTCTAATCACTACCCCGGTATGGTAAACCAAAAAGTCGATCCCTTCCCTTCTTCACTTTCAATATTTATTTGGCCATTATGCCGTTTTACAATTTCTGAAGAAATATAAAGCCCAAGGCCTAATCCTCCATATTTTTGAGAATTTTCATCAACCCTGTAGAAACGATCAAACAAAAGCGGTATCTTCTTTTTTGAAATACCGATACCGAAATCCGTAACGGCTATTTTTATATGATCATCAATTTTAGTAACCTTAATAATAACCTTTTCAGTTTCGGGAGAATATTTTATAGCATTCGAGAGCAGGTTTATTATTACCTGCTCCACGCGGTTCCTGTCAGCGTAAATTTCAACATTTTTATCTCCTTCAACAACCAAAATATGACCTTGTAAGCTGCTCTCTAATTCTTCAATGCATTCCTTTATTAATTCATCCAGTTTAAAATTAGATCTCCTCAATGCAAGCTTGCCCGATTGTATTTTTGTAACATCAAGCAGGTCGCCGATCAATTCAACAAGTTTATCAACCTGTTTAATGGCTTTTTGCACAAAGCCATGAATAACCTGCATTTCCTCATTTTGCGGAAATTTGCGTTCCAATATCTGCAAGGCCCCCTTTAAACTGGTAATAGGGGTTTTTAATTCATGACTGGCGATGCTGATAAATTCATCCTTTTTCTTTAATAATTCTATATTAGTTTCCTCAAGCGATTTTTCAAGTGTAATATCAAGTAAGGTCCCCACAAAACGTTTTGCAATCCCCTGCCCATTGAAATAAACTTTGCCTTTGGCTTTTACCCAATTCTTTTTTTTATCAGGCGAAATGGTACGGTATTCAACGTCAAAACCTCCTTTATTTATCTTGGTTAAGGCTTCCTTTATTTTGTTTTCAACACGTTGTTTGTCATCCGGGTGTGCTATGTTGTAAAATAAAGAAAAGCCGGCGTGTTGTGATGGCGGGATTCCTAATATTTCTTTAGCGCGCTTATCCCATACCATCTCATTTTTTTGCGGGTCATAGTCCCAGGTGCCTAAACCGGTTGCTTCGACAGCAGCTTTTAACCTGTCCTTGCTTTCACCTAATAAGCGTTCAGCCACGGCCAGCCCGGCTTCTACTTTGCGTTTGTCCGTAACATCTTCAATGGCTAATAGGATCAATGGTTCGCCGGTCACATTATAAATTTGCCTGGCATTAAGCAGCATTATCCTTTTTCCAATATTTGGAAAGGCCTGTGTAACTTCAAAACCATCTAATTCTTTTTTTTCGGGAAGGATATTTTCCAGCAACTCTTTAAGAAGGGGGATATTCCACTCTCCATAGCCAAGTTCGTATATAAAACTGCCTTCCGTTTGTTCCTCGCTGGATTTAAATTTACTGTAAAATCCGAGGGTGGCACGTTTTACACGCAATTGATTGTCAAGGATAAGTAATGGATCACGGACGGTGTTGACTATAGCTTCCGCATACTGGCGCGCATTATTAAGTTGATCGTTCCGGTCAAGTAACTCCTTGTTAACGATTATAATTTCCTCGTTCGTGCTCTGCAATTCTTCCTTTGAAGTTTCCAGCTCCTCGTTCAGGCTTTGCAATTCCTCACTCCCCGAGAGCAGTTCTTCGTTAGCGCTCTGTAATTCCTCGTTAGCGGTTTCCTGCTCCTCGGTAATATCGCGCATATCGGCGCGGGCCTGGGCCAGCTCCTTTTCCAATTGCCCGATGTGCAGTTCGCTTTCCTCATAAGTTGCATTTTGGGCCTTGTTAGCATGCTTACTACGCGCCGGTTGGGTTCCGGCAGGGGGAGCATTCTCAAAAACGACCAGGGAATAGGGTTCTGCCGTATCCTTAAGCGGTACAGCCTCTATGTTTACATAGTGCTGCGCGCCATTAAATTTAAAAACTACAGCAGATTTCTTTGCAGGCTGTTTTGTTTTTTGTGCAACATGCAAGACATTACGTAACTCGAACGCCAAACCCTCACGCGCCATTTTTAGGATATTAAAGCTTGGTTTCCCGCTTGGCTGCACAAGCCACATCTCTGTTTCACCCCTGAACTGTACAACATCAAATTTTTCATTAACCAGCACGGAGGACGGCGTAAAATTGGAAAGGATTACCTCATCAGCCAATTTATATATATCCTTTTCCGAACTTTGCTTTTGAATATTTTTATCTATCTCACGGAAATTTTCCTCTTTACCATACGAAGCCACATTCATAAACCGGCCTGGCGGACCTTTCCTGGAATATATCTTTTCCGTACTGTTATACGCCGCAAAAATATCTGTATTATTCCCGATTGTTTCCGATTTGCCCAGCATAAGGTAGCCATCTTCGCTGAGCGAATAATGAAAAGTAGTTAAAGCTCTCTTTTGTAAAGAGGGCTCAAGATAGATCAATACATTGCGGCAGGTCACGAGGTCAATTTTAGAGAAGGGAGGGTCCTTAAGCAAATTGTGCTGTGCAAAAACACACATATCCCTTATAGTCTTGGTAACCTGGTAGTTACCGTCAACCTTCGTGAAAAATTGCTGTAGCCTGGATGGAGATATCCCTTCCAGTTCTGCCGGCCGGTAAATACCGGTGCGGGCCTTCGCAATGGCAATTTCGGAAATATCCGTTGCAAATATCTGTATCTTCATAGCTGTCGCTCTATCGCCCAATTGCTCCTGCAGGCATATCGCTATTGAATAGGCTTCTTCGCCGGTAGCGCAGCCTGCCACCCATATCCTGAGCGCTTCCCAATCGTTCTTTTTATTGATCAGTTCTGGAAATAAAGTACTGCATAATATTTCGAAGCTTTGAGGGTCGCGGAAGAAATTAGTGACCGAAATAAGCATGTCGTTGTATAGGCCATCTTGCTCAGTTTTATTTTCACGCAGGAATGCGAGATAATCAGCAGGCTTCTCTATTTTACCAAGCGCCATCCGGCGGATAATACGGCGTTTTAAAGTGCTTTTTTTATAATAGCTAAAATCAACCCCCCGGCGCACACGTAATACCGTTAGTATTTGCTTAAACACATCTTCGTCCTTCATGGAAGCTTCATCTGATTTTGCTTTTTTAGCGCCATCAGCATGAAAAGGATGATTAATAACAACGAGTTGTTGAGCTATTTTTTCGGGGGGCAGAACAAAATCTACAACGCCGGCATCTATAGCGCTCCTTGGCATACTATCAAAGGCTGCGGTTCCTTCGTCCTGGGCAAAGGTGAGGCCACCGTATGATTTAATTACCTGCATGCCTGCCGTACCGTCATTTAAAGCGCCTGACAATACCACGCCAACCGCAAAGCTTTGATAAACAAGGCCTAATGACGAAAAGAAAAGATCGATCGTGTTGCCCTTTTTATGCTCCTTACCTAAGGGCGCAAGTTTAAGGCTGCTGTCGTCAACAGTAACAATTTTATTTTCCGGTATAATGTAAAGATGGTCTTTCTCCAGGTGCAAATTGTCAGTGATCTGCTGTACAGGGAAAGGAGAGTATCTTTGAAGGATCTCGGGCAATATACTTTGATGCTGCGGGCTTAAATGCTGGATAAAAACAAATGCCATGCCCGGTTTTGCCGGCAGGGCGTGCAAAAAAGATTTTACCGCATCCAGCCCGCCCGCCGAAGCGCCAATGCCAACAACCGGAAATTGCTTGTCCACAGCATACTCTATAATAGCCTTTTCCATTTATATAGTTTTAAACATTGATAACCATTTAATTTATCAAATCAATTATGCAAAGATAGGGCTATGGTCATTCAAATTTTTTTACAAGATCAATTAATTCGGTAATATCAAAGGGTTTTTTCAGGTAAGTGTCCGCATGACTTTCGAGCGCCATTTCTTCCAGGCCCGGGTTGGCTGAGATCAGCACGACAGGAAAATGCCCGGTTGCCGGGTCGTTTTTGAACTTTTTACAAAAATCCTTTCCAAAACCATTGGTAAGGCGGTTATCCATTAGGATCAGCATGGGTTGAAGTGACTGGACATCCTCCAAAATATGGCTATCGGTAGTGGCCAAAACCTCATACCCCTCATCAGAAAGTATATAGGTCATGATATCGAGAATATCCCGGTCATCTTCTATGAGGATAATTTTTTTGGACATATGTAAACTTTACGTTAAAAAAAAACATATTTATTTGAAAATTGTTTCAATATCGCGCGATTTTGGTATTTATTAAGTTACTCATTTATATATATAATATCTTGTCATTGCGACCCACCAGGGCAAGCCTGGAAAAAATACGGAGTGACGTATTTAATGAACATATTTATTCATTGCCGTTGGCTGAAGCCAACGGATAAAAAAAAGATAGTCAAAGGCTTTAGCCGCACTACTATTTAGGCTAAAGCCTGATTTTCCCGCCTATTTATCCGTCCGCTAAAAGCGGACGGCAATGAATAAGATTTAAAAATACCTGGCCTTCTAAAACAACATCTCACCGGGAGGCGTTACCCCTTTTAAGCGCAGGTAAACGGTGGTTTGGCCACGGTGGTGGGTTTGGTGCTCAAATGCTTTGCCGTATATATTACTCTTTGATAAATCCTTTCCTTCAACTTTTGCCATCTCCTGCATTTGCTCCGGCGTCATGCTTTGCAGGGAACTTATCACAAAATCATAGCTGTCCATTACCGCTTTTGTGGTTGCATCCTTTGCAGGTGAAATTGTTTTTTCAGCAGATGCTTGCCCGAGCGGACTTGGTTTGCCGCTTGCGGTACTGGCAAAATAATAGTTGGCATCTGCTAAATGAAGCATTTGCCCGGCAAATGAGCGTACCTCTGGTGTTGGTTTAAAACCGTAACCGTCTTCGGGCATTGCATCCAGGTATGCTTTAGTGTAGGTTTTTGCACGCTGCCATTCAGCCACCATCTGTGACTGCGAAAATTGAGCGAATACCGAACTGCCGGTAAACGCTGTTACCAGGAGTGTAAACAGAAGTGATAATTTTTTCATAATGCGGATTATTGATTGGTTAAATTAATTCGTATTCAAAAATACTTAAACCACAGCTGCCACGGGATATTTTGCTGCTTTTTTTTCAGCAAAATGCAAAACCAGCAGCAAAAGCAAACCGACAGCGAAAAAGCAATCCAGCGCCAGTGCTGAATCCCGCATTTCGTTTGTCCATGCCTCTACCTGGGCAAAACAAAATAAGCCAACCACTATCGCTGTTTTTTCGGTAACATCGTAAAAACTAAAAAATGAGGCCGTATCAGGGATTCCTACGGGCAGGTATTTGGAATAGGTTGAACGTGACAATGATTGTACCCCTCCCATCACCAAACCAACTGCAAACGCCGCAAAATAAAACTGTGTTTCATTGGCAATAAAATAAACCAGGCAGCATAGCACCGTCCAGATAGTTACCAGGACTATAAGTGTGCGAACGTTGCCATACCTGGCGGATGATTTGGAAGTTAACCATGCGCCTATTATTGCTACCACCTGTATAATAAGGATGATACTTATAAGATGGTCATCAGGCATATGCAGTTCTTTTGCAGCAAAATTGGCAGCCACCAGCATAATGGTCCACACACCAACCGAGTAGAAAAAGAATGCCAAAAGAAAGCGTTTTAATAGTGGCATTTTTTTAATCTTACCAAAAACTTTCGCCAATTCCTTAAACCCGCCGGTTAATACATTGTATTTATGCGAGCCGGCATTAGGCTGCCCCTTTGGAAGCATGATGAAAGGGATAACAGAAAACCCTATCCACCACGCAAAAACCACCAGAAAAGATATGCGCGCAGGCAGATCATCGCTGGTAATCCCAAAAGTTTTAGGCGATAACACGATGATAAAACACAACACCTGAACTACAATACTACCCACAAACCCATAAATAAAGCCCTTGGCACTAACGGCATCCTGCTGGTCAAGCGTCGCAATTTGAGGAAGGTAGGAATTGTAAAACACAAATCCCCCGCAGTAGCCAACAGACGCCAAACAGTAAAAAATCAAAGGAAGCTCCAAACTGCTATTGGGTTTAAAGAAAAACAGAGCTGCGCAGGCTAAACTGCCCATCCATGTAAAAAATTGCAGGTATCGTTTTTTGTTCCCCCGGTAATCAGCTATAGATGTTAAAATAGGCAACATTACTACTATGATCAAATATGAAAGACCAAGTATATTGATTTGCAATACCGTATTTACGTATTTGTGACCAAAAAAAGAAACCATATTTCCGTTTTTGGCATTTGCCGTTACCGCAACATAATAGGCCGGGAATATGGTTGAGGTGATCACCATATTATAAGATTGGTTGGCCCAGTCGAACATACACCAGGCCCAGATTGTTTTTTTATCGTTTTTTGCTTTCATTAAGGCCCGAAAATATGCAAATTTTAGAGTTTACGAAAGATATTGATCCATGAATAAATTAATCTCATTCCATCCATAGCGATGGGTTTCAAACCCGAAGTGTTCGAAACCTTTTCCCTCTTTCCGCGAAGCGAAGAGAGGGATGCCGAGCGTAGCGATGTCCGGGTGAGTAAACTACGCGCCAGGCATTTGCGTTAATGTCGCTCGCATATTTACTCACCCGGACATCGCTTCGCTTGTCCACCCTCTCTTTTGCAAGCAAAAAAGAGGGTAGAAAGATGTTTTTTCCTTAACCTTATGGCACCCATCGCTATGGTTAACGTGATCCCAAAGGTTTTGTATTTACACCAGTATCAGGAAGTTATTTCAAAAATCCCA
Source organism: Mucilaginibacter sp. (assembly GCA_036758125.1). GTDB lineage: Bacteria > Bacteroidota > Bacteroidia > Sphingobacteriales > Sphingobacteriaceae > Mucilaginibacter. The sequence goes on along the minus strand of DAIOXE010000007.1, from coordinate 128,894 downwards.
TATCTTCCAGCCATAGCATCACTTCCTGCGGCCATCCAGTAACCGCACCTTTATTTTCCGGACGGATGCCAAATCCATGTCCAACCTTTGCATAAATATGCAGTTCCGCCGGTACCTGCGCCTGTTTGTATTTAAGATAAAGCTGCGCCATGCCTTCGGATATATCCGGGCGGTCATCATTCCCGCCCGCTATAAAGACGGGGGGTGAGTTTTTTGATACTTCAAACCTGCTGATATTGCCGGGATAGATCAGCGCCTGGAAATCAGGTCTATCATTCTCCCTGTCAACTGCATCCGAAGTATTGGGATCTGCCTGACCAAACCGCATTGCGGCCAAAGCTGCCAGCTCACCGCCTGCTGAAAATCCAATGACACCGATCTTTGCAGCATCAATATGCCATTCAATAGCCCTGCTCCTTACCAACCGGATGGCACGCTGTATATCCGCCAGTTCATCCTTATCAACAGTATAGGTTGAGTTTTTTTCTTTTGCCAAACGGTATTTAAGTACAAAAGCTGAGATGCCATGCGCTGCAAACCATTCAGCCGGTTTATACCCTTCATGGGTTATCCATAGTTCGCTGTGGCCACCGCCGGGAGCAATAATAATGGCAACGCCTGTATTTTTTTCGACTGATGACAGGTATGGTGTAATAGATGGTTTGCGAACATTGCTGATGACATGATCCCCTTGTTCGGTAATGCGCACATTTTCCACACCTGTTTTACCTTCTGATCCGGGTGCGCCGTTTGGCCAAAGCAATATTTCTTTAGGTTGGGCGTCCTGTGCCTTCACGATGCCGGCACAAACTATTAATAATGCTGTCAGCCAAAGCTTTTGTTTCATGATTTATATTTTTTAAATCTCCTTAACATCAGAACTCTTTATCCATCCTACATTGCCGTTGGCGAGCCTGATCTTTATCCAGCCGTTGCTATTATCTAAAATAGTTACCTTACTGCCATCGTGTATTACAAATAGGCCACCGGATTTATCCAATGGCCCGCTTTTTACGGTAGCCGAGCTGCTAAAAACAATAGCCTGCCGGTGTCCGGTGAAATAATTCTCTTGCATTCCTCCAATAAAAATCGCAAAAACACCCAGGAAGAAGAACATGATTGACGTGTAGAAAGAAAACTTTTTTACAGCAACAGAATTAGTGAAAAGGTAAATGACCAATATAGCCGATCCCAATAGAACAAGTATTACGCTAAGCGCCGACAGAGTATTTAACGAAAAGCTTAAAATAAAGGCTTTCCACCAGTTAGCGAGAAAAAACTCTGGTACCTCGTCAATTTTATCAGTGGTCTTTAAGTTGGCAAACCGAATATTAAAGTTAATATCATCATCGCCGGGGGCAATTTTATGGGCTTTTTCGTAATAAAGTATGGCAGATGGAATATCATCATTTTTATAACTGGCATTGCCCATATTAAAATAAAGCGCTGCTGACCGGTAGCCATCGCCGGTTAACTGCTGATAAGTATCTAATGCTTCTTTATATTGGGCTTTAGCATAAAAGGCATTACCTTTTGCAAAAAGCGTCCGGGCCTGGTCATTGCCGAATGACAATATTGGCAAAATAAGGCCAATAAGTAAGAGTAAAAGGGCGCAAATCAATTTGTCGCCCCAGCACGAAACGTTCCTAGGGAACGTATAAATAGATTGTGCGTCTTCTACTACCAACCAAACGTTCCTACGGAACGAATATATATGTTGGAGACATCTGATTGGTAAAAAAAATAAATTCAAGTGTTTGCGTTCCGTAGGAACGCTTGGTGAAATGCGACGATTTGATTTGCGCCCGAGTAAAGTTTGTTTCAACCTCTTAAATTTCATTTTCAATGTCATTAATAATGCCCCTTGCTTTTTCAAATACTTCTTGCTGCGAAATGTGTGTTACAGGCGCATATCGTGCCATTTCGCAAAGATCAAGTGTATCCTGCAAACGATTGATCAATTGCTCATTCACGTGCCTGGCATTTAAGGCCGAAGCAATGGTTTCCCTGTCTAAATTAGCATATTGAATATTGAGCTTATCACTTAAATAACCATATAAGCCCTTAAACACATCTTCGTAAAATGCCTTTTCATTATTTGCCATTAACTGCTTTTGTGCATTAGCCAAATGTTTGGCAGCTATTTTAGCCGCACGCCTACTTTTTACCTTAACTATATCACTGTTAGCTTTGCGCAGCCAGGTGCGGTAACTATATGCGCCGTAACAAAAAATCGGGCCAATCAAAAGCAGCGCGTAATACCCAAATGAACCAAAAAACTCACCGCCTTGTTTATTCAGGCCGCTGTCATCAGTTTTAATATACCTGATGTCTTTCCCCATCATTTTTATATCCTGTTTTTCGGCATCGGAAAATGCGGTGACATTGCTTTCCGCTGTTCCTTTATCAACCTTGATATGAAACTGCTTCGTGGTAAGCGTAACGTATCTGCCGGCAACCGGATTAAAATAGGAGAATTTAAGCGGGTCAATGGTAAAATCACCCTGGTGACGAGGAATAAGCAGGTAATTATAATGCCTGCTGCCCGAAACACCATTTTCCCGGTCTGTAATTGAGTCTGTTATTTTAGGATCATACTTTTCAAAATCAGCCGGAAAATTTGTGTTCAGCGCTTTTAACAGCTTAATATTGCCCGATCCTGTGACTTTTACTTTATAATTTAGAGCATCGTTCGCTTTCAGTTCTGTTTTATCAACGGACGCATCTATTTTAAAATTGCCAACAGCGCCCGTAAAGCTATCCGGTTTACCGGTTTCTGGTAAGGGCTTTACCTTAATGACGACAGGGGTACTTTTAGCCGGATATTTTTCCTCCTTATACGTCCCAAAAAACTGGTCCATAATATCCCTCGAAGGGGCCCGTACCCTTACCACAAAGGTCATTCCCAATGGGTCGATTATAATGTTGCCTGCATGTTCAGGAAACAGGATCGTTTGTTTAATATCTGCCACATTATACCTCACACCCTTGTAGGTTTCGATGCGCCATTGCACCTGCTGCTGCGGGTTTTTAATATCCTCATTCCAAAAACCATTCAAATCAGGCATTTTATCTACCTGGCTTTGTTCAATATCAACCCTTGTGTACAGCTTGTAATTTAAGGTCAGTTGTTCTCCCAGGTAAACTGTGGGCTTATCAACGACAGCCTTGATAAAAAGTAGCTTTGAGAGTTTCGAAGAGTTTCCTTCTGCAATACTGTTATCAGGTTCGCTTTGGGCCTGGCTATTTTGGGGAACCGGCCTGTCTTTTACCACTTTTATTTTAATGGCATTGGTACTCAGCCTATGGCCGTTAACCTCAATCGTAGCCGGACCAATGGTAAATTCACCTTCTTTTACCGGCATCAGAATATAACTATATGAAGTGCTGACGGTAGTATTCCCGTTAATGGATGTCATGCTGGTTGATTCATTCGGGCCCGACAAAACCTGGAAGCCATTAAAATTGGGCGGGTTAAACCCATCGGCGTTTCCGTTTACTGAAAAATCAACCTGAAATTGCTCACCCGTACCAACCTCGTTCTTACTTACCGACGCAGTAAATTTTACATTCTGTGCAAATAGCAGGTTGGTGCAGAGTAGTAATAGCGTTAATATGTAGTACTTTTTATTCATTATAGTTGATTGAGTTAGATTAGGTTGATTAAGTTGATTGAGTTTAATTTTAAATTTTAACTCAATCAACCACTCCCCTAATCAACCACTCACAAAAGTTCATTAAATGTTGATTGAGTTAGATTAGGTTGATTAAGTTGATTGAGTTTAATAACATTTTTTAACCAAATCAACTTAATCAACCCAATCAACCACTCACTAAACAATCACCAATCTTTAGAAATCCGCAATTTTTCCCCTTTAAATTTCTTGTTCTTCAGTTTATCCTGGGTTTGCTTTTCATCATTGTTCAAGGCGTCGAGCATACGTTCAGCATCTTCTTTTGATAATTTATCTGGTTGCTGTTTCTGCTGATCTTTTTTGTCCTGGTCCTGATTTTGTTTATTCTGATCCTTATTCTTATTATCTTGATTCTTGTTGTCTTGGTTCTTTTTATCCTGGTTCTTTTTATCCTGGTTCTTTTTATCTTGATTCTTGTTGTCTTTCTGTTGCTGCTGTTGTTTCTTTAGTTTTTCCTGCGCATAAGCCAGGTTGTAACGGGTTTCATCATCTTTCGGGTTATTCAAAAGAGATTTTTTGTAAGCTTCAATACTTTCTTCCAATTTTTTATTTTCCAGCAGAGAATTTCCCATGTTATGGTACGCCGCAGCTGTTAATGCCTTGTTACTATTGGCTGATCCTGCCAGTTTGTTAAACTGTTCGCCTGCGTCAGTAAATTTCTTTTGCTTGTATAATGCGTCGCCAAGGTTAAAATTCCCTTCAATATTCTGGTTTTTCTTTTCAACCGATTTACGATAATCAGCCTCCGCTTCCTGGTATTTTTGCTGCTTGTACAGGTCGTTCCCTTTTTTTACATAGCTTTTCTCCTGCTGTGCAAAAAGCCGGGCGCCCTGCAATAAAAATAATATAATTAATAACCGCTTCATGTGTTTTTCACCTCAAATAGTTTCAATCCGCTCAATCTTAAACTTTTGCGGTTCGAAATAAAGAATTCAACAATTAATAATAAAAAGGCAAATCCAAGAAAGAACTGGAAACGGTCTTCAAAATTCTTAAAAGATTTACTGTCAATGGTCTTTCTTTGTACTTTATTTATCTGGTCCATCACTATATTCAGCCCGCTGTTAGCATTAGTGGCCCGTACGTATGCCCCCTGGCCGGCTGCGGCAATTTCCTTGCACATATCCTCATTCAGCTTGCTTACAACAGTATGGCCGGTGCTGTCGGTATGAAAACCAACCTGTTTGCCATTTTCGTAAATAGGTATAGGCGATCCTTCCGCCGACCCCATCCCGATCACATTTACCGTAACATCCTTTTCGGCAGCATATTTTGCAGAGGCCACAGCATCGTCCTCATGGTTTTCGCCATCGGTTATAACGATCATGGCTTTTCCGGTGCCGTCTTTAAAATCAAAAGATTTCATACCCAGATCAATAGCAGCGCCAATAGCGGTGCCCTGCGTTGGTACCATATTGGTATTAATGGTATTTAAAAACAGCTTGGCGGCAGAATAATCTGTGGTAACAGGCAGCTGTACGTAAGCCTCCCCGGCAAAAACTATAATACCGATCCTGTCATTATGCAGGTTATCTATCAGCTGCGTGATAGCACGCTTGGCATTCTCCAGGCGATTTGGCGGCATATCTTGTGAAAGCATACTGTTTGAAACGTCAAGCAGGATCATCAAATCAGCCGCCTTACGTTTTTCTTCCTCCATTTTTGAGCCTATCTGTGGATCGGCTATTCCAATTATCAAAAATGCATAAGCTATCGCGAATAAAATAAACTTAAGCCATGGCCTCGAAAATGAAACCTGGGGTATCATCATTGTCACGATCTTTTTATCGCCCAAACCGGCCATAGCCTTTTTTTTCCAGCGGCTTATCCTTGTAAAAAGAAGTATAAAGACTGGTATGACCGCCAATCCCCATAAAAATTCTATATGTGCAAAACGTAGCATCCTATTAAGTTAAAGCCCCTTTAAGCAAAGTGTTTTTTATTAAAAACTCTGATGATAAAAAGAATAAAGCAATAAGGGCGAAAGGCAAAAACATTTCAGTTTTTTTATGATACTGCGTGACGTCTATTTTTGCCTTTTCCAGCTTATCTATCTGTTCATAAATATGTTTCAACGTTTCGTTATCAGTGGCCCTGAAATATTTGCCACCGGTTATGCTGGCAATTTTTGTCAGCGTGCCCTCGTCAACATCAACGGGTATACGCTGGTATTGAACCCCATAAGGTGTTTGTACAGGATATGGGGCATAGCCATGCGTTCCGATCCCTACCGTATAAACTCTTATGCCAAATTGTTTGGCAATTTCTGCAGCAGTTAGCGGCGGTATGGAGCCCATATTATTTGATCCATCGGTAAGCAGGATGATTACCTTGCTTTTTGTTTCACTGTCCTTAAGCCTGTTTACTGCTGTGGCCAGTCCCATCCCTATTGCCGTACCATCATCAATCATTCCATATTTAATGTCTTTATACAAGTTAACCAAAACATCATGATCGATGGTTAATGGGCATTGGGTAAAGCTTTCTCCGCTGAATATTACCAGGCCAATGCGGTCATCCGGACGGTTTTTTATAAAATCAATCGCTATATTTTTCCCTGCCTCCAGTCTGTTCGGCTGGAAGTCTTCAGCAAGCATACTGCCCGAGATATCCGAAGCGATTATGATATCAATCCCTTCGGTAGTGCTATTTTGCCAGCTTAAAGAGGACTGCGGCCTTGCAAGCGCTATAATTAAAGCAGCAATCGCCAGCGACCTTAAAACAATCCCCAAATGCCGGAGACGAGGAACCATACTTTTTACCGGAACCGAAAAACCCTTGATCGCCGATATGCTGAAACTGCCCTGGAGCTTTTGCTCCCGCCATATATAATAGGCTATCATTAGCGGGATGATAATAAAAAGCCACAAAAATCCAGGATGAGCAAATTCTATTTCTTTAAACATGCGCCTTGCCTCCTTCGATGTTTTCTGTCAATTCCTGTTGTGTTTCCAATACAAAAGTGATGGCATTTTCAATACATTGTTCATTTTCAGCAGGTAAAGGTTTTTCTTTTGCAAATTTTACCAGGTCGGCAAGCATAAGTATTTTTCGAAGCATGTTTTTGTTTTCCCGGTCAATATTCATGTATTTTAACGATGCAAAAATTTCATCGGTCGTTTTTTCATGGGTTTTTATAACATACCTCTTTTCAAGATATTCGCGTATTATATCGCTCAGTTCAATATAGTATTGTTTAACCTCGCCTTGCTGCCAGAGCTTCTTTTCGCGCAACTCTTTTAGTTTATTTATTGCTATAATATGCGGGGGCAAACCTGGTTTTGCCACCGCAACAATAACATCTTTTTTAGGCTGCTTTCTGTAATACCATATTAAACCAATGATGAGCAAAATACCCAATAGCGGCAGCACCACCCATAGCCAGTTATCCCTTAGCCAATCAAAAAATGTATAATTTACCGCCAGCGGCTGTTTAATATCGTAAATAGATTTTGTGGTATCAACTTTTACAGTTTCGACGTGTAAGGTTAATTCGTTTGTTTTTAAAACTCCGCCCGTCGTACCTAATGAAAATGGCGGCAGGGTGTATGTGCCGGCATCAAAGCTGGTAATGGTGTAGCTTTGTATTACGGTGATATTTTTTGGGTCGCTCTTATCAACCGTAGTATCCGGTTTACCAATGTTTACTATTTGTACTTTCCCAACTATGGTATCCGTCAGTTTTGGGAAGCTAACATGCTCCTTTGCCGGCTGATGAACACTCAGGAAAAGTTTGGTTTGATCGCCTATTCTGATAGTGTACTGTTGTAATTTGGCTTCGGCCTGTATATCTTGTGCGCCGGCTTTAAAACAAAAGCAGGCTAAAAACATAAAAGCCAGGATGTAATTAAAAAAACAATTCTTCATTTCTATCACCTTCTTCTTTCCCGCTTTTTAAACAATGTCATTAATGGTTTTACGTACGATTCATGTGTGCCAATATCAGCAGTATCAACACCCGACCTGCTGAAAACCTCTTTTAATTGGGCATTTCGTCTTAATGCATCAGCCTTAAAAGCATTACGCACACTTTTATCGCCGGTATTAACCCACAAAACCTCGCCAGTTTCCTCATCCTTAATGGGGATCAGCCCCAGGTCCGGAAATTCCTCCTCATGCTTGTCAAAAAGCCTTAAAGCAATAATATCATGCTTTTTGTTGGCGATTTTAAGTTCATTCTCAAATGCCGGGCTCATAAAATCGGAAATAATAAAGGCTGTACATCTCTTTTTTATGGCGCTGGTAAAATACTTTAATGCTTCCGCCACATTGGTGCCTCTATTTTCGGCTTTAAAATCGATCAGTTCCCTGATGATCATTAAAATATGGCTCCTGCCTTTTTTGGGTGGGATAAACTTCTCTATCTTATCGCTGAAAAAAATTACCCCCACTTTATCATTATTCTGTATAGCCGAAAAAGCCAGTACAGCGCATATCTCTGTCGCCAGGTCTTGTTTCTGCTGGATCATCGTACCAAAATTTTCCGATCCGCTTACATCCATAAGCAGCATTACGGTCAGTTCCCTTTCTTCATCAAAAACTTTAACGTAAGGATGATTAAAACGAGCGGTAACGTTCCAGTCGATAGTCCTTATTTCATCGCCGACCTGGTATTCGCGCACTTCGCTAAAGGCCATGCCCCGCCCTTTAAAGGCAGAGTGGTATTCGCCCGAAAACAGGTGGTTGCTTAACCCCCGGGTTTTGATCTCTATCTTCCTTACTTTTTTCAGCAGTTCTTTGGTATCCATCAGCCCCCTCTAAATCTCCCCCGGTAGGGGAGACTTTTTGATTGTTTTAATACTATCTTTTTCTTATCTTAAAATTATTCCTGAGTCATCTTCTTAAAGTCCTCCCCAACCGGGGGAGGATTTAGGTGGGGGCTGCTTAAGGTACTTCCACCGCATTTAATATCCCGGTAATAATGTCTTCAGTAGTCATGTTTTCGGCTTCCGCTTCATAAGTAAGCCCAATGCGGTGTCTTAAAACATCATGGCAAATTGCCCTTACATCTTCCGGGATAACATAACCTCTGCGCTTAATAAAGGCATACGCCTTTGAAGCTAAGGCGAGGTTGATGCTCGCCCTTGGCGAAGCCCCAAAGCCGATGAGGTTTTTATACTTTGATAGTTTGTACTGTTCAGGATAGCGCGTAGCGAAAACAATATCAATAATGTATTGCTCTATTTTCTCATCCATGTACACCTCCCGTACAACCTTTCGCGCCCTAATAATATCATCAGGATGCACGACCGGATTGGGTTTTAACATCCCCTGCGGGGCTACGTTTGCCCTTATGATCCTCTTTTCCTCCTCCTTGTTCGGATAACCAATAACCACTTTCATCATAAAGCGGTCAACTTGAGCTTCCGGCAAAGGATAAGTTCCCTCTTGCTCTATCGGGTTTTGAGTAGCCAGTACCAGGAACGGGTTCGGTAAGGCAAAGGTGCTGTCGCCAATAGTAACCTGCCGTTCCTGCATAGCCTCTAACAATGCGCTTTGCACTTTCGCGGGGGCGCGGTTTATTTCATCAGCAAGGATAAAGTTTGAAAAAATCGGGCCTTTCCTGACAATAAATTCCTCCTTTTTCTGATTATAGATCATTGTCCCGACTAAGTCGGCAGGCAATAGGTCAGGCGTGAACTGAATGCGGCTAAAATCGGCCTGAATAGTTTTGGATAATGTGTTTATTGCCAGTGTTTTCGCAAGGCCCGGCACACCTTCTAATAAGATATGGCCATCGGCCAGTAAGCCTATCAATAAGCGGTCAACCATATATTTCTGGCCAACAATAACTTTATCCATCTCCATTTTCAGGAGGTCAATAAAGGCGCTCTCCTGCTGTATCATTTCATTCAGCGCCCGTATGTCTGTAGAATACGATGAACTGCCGGCTACGGTACTTGTTGAAAGCTGGCCGGTATTACTATTTATTTCTTCCATTAAATCCCTTTATTTTTTGGTAGGCAAACTTAAGCAGTTGAGCATTTTTTTTTTACAAAAATGTGAGGGATAAATGTTAAAATTTGTTAAATTCGGGTAAGAGTCAAGAATCAAGAGTCAAGAACCAAGAAAATAAGAGTTAAAAATCGAAAAAGGCGGATGCGGGAGTAAAATAGAAAAGGGGCAGCCAATGGCTTCCCCTCTTTATTTTTTCATTTAAGAAATATAATACCCTGGATTATTTTAAACTCCTTTTAGGAGCAAATAATACCGGTAATATAATAATTGCAATTAAAGCGGCAACTTCTAATACTACTAACATGACTTTGTTTTAAATTAATTATTGAACGATATAGTTTTAGAAAAACGATCAGTAATCTTCAAAGCGCACCCCGTTTAATTTAGGCTGATATGAAAAGGACGTTCCTATTCTCCTATCAGAGATAAGGCTAAAAACATGCCATAACGTGTTTTTCCCGATAAATATATTTTTGCGCAAAAAACTAACAAAATTAAAATTTATGAAAATTAAAATTCGTTGTGAAATGGAGGGCGTTTTCTAATATTTCTATTCGTTTTTGATTTATTTCCCCAAAAAATAGCTTATAAAACCAAATAATCTCCGTTTAAAAGAAAAATTATTAATAAATAAGTGAAATAAATCCGCCAGGCGTTAAATTAATTTCAGAAATTAAAGAAAATAAAAATGACATCTAAAATCATTCTTTGCCGATTTAAAATATCGAAAAAAAATTACTTCTGTCAGAAAAAAAGACTTTTAATTTCTCAAAACAGACTAAGTTAACAAAAAAAATAAAAATTTGTCAATTTGTCATGCTGCATGACAAGGGTCAATTTTTTTGGAAAAAATCGCTGGAAAAAATGTGACATTTTACTGCCAAAATGGCAAAATGGGTAAAAACGTGGATAAAGTCTGTAATTCACCCTATGCCAATTTTTTACTTTTGGAAAACCTTGACGGTAATATCAAATCAATCCTGTTTGATATAATTGACATTTATCTTGGCGACACCAACGCCCGTAAAGCTGATGTCCATTAAATAACAAGGCCCGGCGCTCGTTGGCCAGGCTTTATCTTTATACCTTGCGTTTCGTTTCAAATCGCGAGAAGCCTTTGCACTCATGCCGGCCCGTCATTCTCGCGAGAGGGGGGTGTTTTAAGCATTATATTATTGTTTTTTCATTTGCATGCCGTTTCGCAGAAGAATAGTTGAAAGATAAAAATATTGTTTAATGAGTTACCCCAACTCAATTTTTTCACCCAACGCTATAATATCATCCCTTTCCCAACTATTACATTTTTCGAATGCTAACTGTGTAAACTCTTCGATTTTATTTTCAAAAAAACTAAGTTCCTTTTGTTCAAATAGATTATTTTCTAAACAAAACCTATCGTTATTTTCGTCAAAACATTTCATGACGTCAAAAGTGAACGTAATTCCATTCGGATGATCGTCAAATACAAGGCCAATACTTCCCCGCATTACCCCATTTTTCTTCGCAAAAGCGATAGCCAAACCATCACCTTCAGGCAATTGTTGCCAACCGAATTGCAATAAATACTTTGACATTTTATATTTTAAGACTAATAATTTCTTTTCAATTTTTAAAAACTGTCTGTCTGTAATATTTGAATAAATGTTATAATGTAATTTTTTCATTGCTAGTCATATTTAGAATCGTTAATTACCTAACACAAACAAACCCACCTCCTCGCGTGAGTCTGACGGCATGGCCAAAAGTGCAAAGGCGCACTCATGCTCCGCTAACAGGTAATAAACTGTACTAATTTATTTAAAAGTACGCTATAGAAATTTAACGAGCAAACGGCTATTAATTTTCTTTGGCAAATTGGCGGTCAGTTCGTGAGGCGCAGGACAAAGGCATCCGAAGCATTTGCCCAAAGGCTTTTTTAAAACAACTTTGGCGTCCCCGAGCCTTTACCAAACCGGTAGCTAAGGGAAACTTCGTGTGTAGCATCATTGAGACCACCCAGATTTTGCGATCCCGCTCCGAATTTGTAACTATAGCCTACATGAAATGTACCGAAGTTTAAAGTTATTATCCCTGCCATTGTGTTATCAGTACCGTAATTTGCGCCCAGGCCAAATACATCCTTAAAATAAAACGTACCGGATATATCGGCAAGAAGCGGCACCCCGCTCGAATAGGAGACCAAAGTTGCGGGTTTAAATTTTATATCTTCGTCTATGCTGGTTATCAGAGCTGCCGCAAAGTAATAATGATTTGTAAAATTATTATTATTCTGTACCGATGCTGTTCCAAGACTGCTGATGGTTAACTCGGGTACAGATAAACCAATGTAATACTTGTCGGTGTAATACATTACACCGAAACCTACGTTAGGTTTCGTTTGCCTTACGTCATTCTGAAAGGCTGGGTCCGTGGGGTCCAGCGACGAATAATTGGCTACATAGTTCCTTAAGCCGGCATTTAATGATACGGCCAAATAATCTTCAGGCCCTACCTGTATTGCCTTGGCAAAATAGGCATTCACTTCGATAACGTGTTCTATAGCTAACTGGTCGCTAAGCAAACTGAATCCGGCTGCGCTGTTGATCGGTTCGATAGGCATGTTGGCGTTGATCAGGAATGAGGTAGGCCCCCCGTTTATCCCTATCAGTTGCTTGCTTGCCAGCGTACTGATTGAGCCTGCTTTATCCAGCAGCGAATAAGCCGGGTTGAGCGGCGTTAGGTTATCCATGTACTGGGTGTAGTTAAAGGGCTGCTGCTGTGCTAGTGCCCTGCCGCCTGCCATAATTAAAAGGAATAGGCTTAATGTTGTTATTATTGTTTTCTTTCTGCTATTAAATATATCCATCCGCGTTCTTAATGTCGTTCCGTCCTGTCTACACCTTTAAACGAATGCCTTTTCATTTAGTTATCCCGGGTAATTAAAAATTTAAAAATAATTTGATTGAAAAACAGATTGATTTTAATATCTAAGTATAATGAATCAATTATACATCAGTTTTTTAATTTGTTAATAAATGTTAATTTTCTTTAATTTTCATTCCCGCCATCTCAATTTCATACTAAAATCAGAATCTGCCGTTATACTTGTTCCAACACGGAAATGGGCGTATTAAATAAAAAATTCATGTCTGAAGATCGGGTTTTTAAACGAAGCTGCAAGTTGATGGGAAACCATTTTGAATTGGGCGTTGTTTCAAATAGCAAACAATGGGCTGATGAAAAAATAGAAGCAGGTATCAATGAAATAAAGCGCATTGAAAAACTGCTTACCACTTTTAGCGATGACAGCGAAACAAATCAAATAAATAATAATGCAGGCATAATGCCCGTGACTGTGAGCAGGGAAACATTTAGTCTTATTCAGCGCTCTATCAGGATATCTGAAGTTACCCAGGGCGCTTTTGACATTACTTATGGTTCGATAGATAAACGTTTGTGGAATTTTGATCAGAATATGACTTCCCTTCCTGATAAAGATACCGCAAAAAAAATGGTCCGGCTGATCAATTTCAGGAACATTATACTTAATGAAGAAAAATGCACTATTTTTTTGCGTGAAGAAGGAATGAGGATTGGCTTTGGCGGAATAGGTAAAGGCTATGCCGCAGAAAGGGCCAGGCAGGTGATGAAACAACAGGGTGTTAAAAGCGGTGTTGTAAATGCATCGGGCGACCTTTCTGCCTGGGGCCTTCAACCCAACGGAAATTTATGGACAGTAGGCATTGTAAACCCTAATTTATCCCATGAAGTGTTTTCATACCTGACGATCACTGACATGGCGGTAGCAACTTCAGGCAATTATGAGAAATACATAGTGATCGATGGAAAAAAGTATTCGCATACGATCGATCCACGTACCGGCTTGCCGGTATCGGGGATTAAAAGTGTAACTATAATTACCACCAATGCTGAAATTGCCGATGCGATGGCGACGCCGGTTATGATCATGGGAATTTATACCGGCCTTGACATGATCAATCAGATGAAAGATATAGAAGCTGTTATCATTGATGATGATGACAATATGTACACCTCAAAAAATATTAATATTAAATAACGCCCTCTGATATGATAAAGCAATTGATAAAAATATCCGGATGCCTCCTGTTAATAGTATCTGCCACGTCCTGTGTGCATTTAAAAGAATACCAGAAGAGCCGGTTAAATGATTCTGAAATGGTTTTAACCAACAGAAAAGTAGAAAAAAATGAAATGAATTTTCAATCGTACCGCGAAGGGGCTTCGGGCGCCAATGCCGGAAAAACCGGTGGTGGTTGCGGCTGTAACTAATAAACTATTAATCAGAACCATTATTCTTCATGAAAAAAGTATATCTGTCCGTCGTCGGATTTTCAATTATATGCCGCCTGAGCGCTTATTCACAAGCCAGGCAAGACAGCATTGCCAAAAAAGCGGCGTTTAGTTTGTATACCCCTGTTTTGAACGACACAAGAGATACAAGCAGCAGCAACTACAGGCCCCGGCGCCTCAGGATTGATGAAATTAACCTGGTTTCGAGCTACTATATACAAAACGGGGACCATTCTGCTGTTACCGGCGGCATTGGAACTGAACATGTTATTGATTTTTCAAATGGGCTTGACCTGAATTTAGTTTGGTATAACCAGGCGAATAATAAAAACACTTTGGCGGCAGGTATAGGTTATGACTATCATTCCTCTGCTTCGTCCTCATATGTTGCTTTACTCGGAGGCGCAAAAAAAACCGGCACAAGGATTTATCCCTCTTTGGATTGGACTGTAGAAAATGCAAAAACCGGCAGCGCGTTTGGAATTGGCGCCTATTATTCGGGCGAATACAACTATAAATCAAAAGGGTTAGATGTGCATTGGTCGCAGAAAACCAATGACAAAAGCGGAGAGTTTGGCATTAAATTACAGGGGTATTTTGACCAGGTTAGGCTGATCTATCCATCGGAGTTTGTTCCTCCGCCTCCTCCAGCCCCTCCCGGAACAACAGTTATCACGACAGCGAGTGGGAATACCGTTGTATTAAGCAGCAACGGACAGAGGTCCAATTCAAAAAATAGTTTGCCGAGCAGCCCGAGGACTACGCTTACAGCAGCTTTATCCTACTCTCAACAGATAAATTCAAGGCTACAGGTGATGATCCTGGGTGATCTGGTTACACAGAGCGGCTATCTGGGCTTGCCTTTTCACCGGGTATATTTTAACACAGGAAAGGATACCATAGAAAAGCTGCCTTCATCGCGTTTTAAGCTTCCGGTCGGTTTCAGGCTCAATTATTTTCTTGATGATAATATAATTCTGCGTGCCTATTACCGCTATTATTTGGACAACTGGGGCATGAGGTCAAACACAGCAAGCATTGAAATTCCGTATAAAGTAAACCCGTTTTTTTCAATATCGCCATTTTACAGGTATTACGACCAAACGGCGGCCAGGTATTTTTTGCCTTATGAGCAGCATAGTCCTACTGACGCCTATTATACCAGCAATTATGAATACGCGAAGTTTCAAGCTGGGTTTTATGGTGTAGGTTTTAGGATTGCGCCGCCAAAGGGTGTCTTTGGCTTGCAAAATCTGCATGACCTGGAAATACGATACGGGCATTACACACAAACTACCGACCTGGTATCGGATGTGATATCTGTTAATTTGGGGTTTAAATAGGGAAATGCCTATAATTTCGTATATCCAAATGGAGAATGCATTGCATCTATAAGTCTGTTTAAATGATTTTGTTAGGATCGTAGAGACGCAATATTTTGCGTCTCTGAACGATCGTTATGGCAATTTAATAAATTTCACGAACATTCAGGTCTGAGTCGCAAAATCGTGTCCGAGACGCAAAATATTGCGTCTCTACATTTGAATAAACGGTGCATCAATCTTAGGCTTTTCTGGTTGCTTGTTCAATACTATCCCACATTTCTGGCGGTACCATTTCGAGTGCGTTAAACTGACCGGCGCCCTGCAGCCATTCGCCGCCGTCAATGGTAACTACCTCGCCATTAATATATCCCGAAAAATCAGACACCAGGAATGCAGCAAGATTAGCAAGCTCCTGGTGATCGCCCATGCGTTTAAGGGGAACACGGTTTTTAAAATCAAACTTTTTTAACATATCCCCGGGCAACAAACGGTCCCATGCGCCTTTGGTCGGGAACGGGCCGGGAGCGATGGCATTTGTCCGTATGCCATGCCTGCCCCACTCTGCCGCTAACGACCTGGTAAGGGCAAGCACACCGCCTTTTGCACAAGCCGAAGGCACCACATAACCTGAACCCGTAAAAGCGTAGGTTGTTATGATGTTGAGGATATTGCCGGGAATTTTTTCGGCAATCCAGTATTTACCCAAAGCAAGGGAACAATTAATTGAACCTTTTAAAACAATATCGATTATTGATGAAAACGCATTGGCAGACAACCGCTCTGTAGGGGAAATAAAATTACCGGCTGCATTATTCACCAATATATCCACACGCCCGAAAGTTTCAATGGCCCGGTGGAGCACATTTTCAACTTCATCGTACTTTCTGACATCGCAGGCAACTGCCAATACCTTCCCTCCCATTTCTGATTCCATTTCGGCAGCAGTTTGCTTCAAGACATCCAGCTTTCGGCTGGTAATTAACAGGTTAGCACCCAATTTCAGAAAATAAGTGCCCATTGATTTGCCTAAACCGGTTCCGCCGCCTGTGATTATAATGGTTTTTCCTTTTAAGGCGTCATCCTTTAACATTCCTGTGGTAGTTTCAGGTTTTTGTCCCCTCGAATCTTTCGTCGGCTCAGTCATTTTCACTTAATTAGCAGAAGTACTTTTAGCTTTTAAATTCTGAATTATCATTTGTAAACCATTCCGGGTTGCAGGCGACCACCATTGTTCAAGCATCTTATTTATGATTGCCGTTTGATCGCTATTTAATTTGGCGATCAGTTCTTTTCGCAAATTTAATTTGCTTTGACTCCAGGTATCGGGGTTTAGCTGCATATAGGCCCTGACCTTTTTCTCCGCAAGGTTCATTAAGCTTTCCGGGGCGCTGACTTCATCTATCAGTCCAACTTCAAGCGCTTCATTAACATTGAGCAATTTACCTTCCATTAGGTACTGATAAGCTTTGCGATGCCCAAGCCAGAAAGCGTATAAGTGAAAAATACTTTCGGGAACAATAATTCCAACCGGGATTTCATTTAACCCGATAATAAATTTCCCATCGGCCATTATCCGGTAATCGCAGCAAATGGCAAGAACGCATCCGCCGGCAGGGCTATGGCCACTTATAGCGGCAACCATAGGCTTTTTAAAGGCTGCCAATGTATTTTGCATGGCTAAAAAGTCAACCCAAAATTCCTTGATTTGCCCTTCATTATAATCATACGCTTCAATCAGATCGACCCCCGATGAAAAAAAGCTTTCTTTACCGGTAAAAATTAAACCGCCAACCTGCTCATCTTCTTCTAAATTTTTGACACATACAGTTAATTCCTTAACCATTTGATGGTTTATAGGATTTGAACGCCCCCTGTCGAGAGCAATTATTGCTAATTTATCCTGAACAGTTAACTGATACGTGCTCATGGTTTAATTACTTTGCAAGTGTTGAATCTTCCCCAACCTCGCCTGTATACATTTTATCTATTTCGACCCTGTATTTTTCTGTTATTACTTTCCTCTTCATTTTACCTGTTGGCGTAAGTTCTCCACCATCAATTGACCATTCTTCAGGAAGCAATGTTATTTTCTTCACCTGTTCCACATGGTTAAATTCGGGATTAAACTTGTCGATAATTGATTGATAAAGGTCTTTTACTTTTTCATTTTTAATAATTTGACCATTAGAGGTAATGGGAATATTATTTTTTTTGCACCAGGGTATCAAATTAGCATAAGACGGTACGATCAATGCCGCTGCAAATTTTCTTTCTGATCCTACCACTATCATTTGCTCGATGAAATAGTTTTCCTTCATCTTGTTCTCAATAGGCAACGGTGCAACATATTTGCCGCCTGATGTTTTAAATATTTCCTTTTTGCGGTCGGTAATTTTCAGAAAATTATCTTTATCAAGTTCGCCAATATCCCCGGTGTGGAACCAACCGCTTTCCATCACCTCTGCGGTAAGTTCAGGATTTTTATAATACCCTGCCATAATATTGGGGCCTTTGCAAAGTATCTCGCCATCGGGCGCGATCTTGACCTGTACGTCTTTCAGCAAAGGGCCAACCGTTCCAAATTTTCTGCCGTTTAACTCGTAATGATTTACGGATATCACCGGCGAAGTTTCGGTAAGCCCGTAGCCTTCCAATACTGGTATTTTGGCCGCGGTAAATATTCTTTCGAGCCTGATGGGGCAGGCAGAGCTGCCAAGCAAAATAGCCTTTATATTTCCGCCTATGGCATCGCGCCATTTGCTATAAACCAGCCTGTCGACTATAGCCAGCTTTATTTTATACCATAAACCTTTGTTTTCAAGCTCAAAATGATCGGCAATTTTTATCGACCATAAAAATATCTTCCTTTTTGTGCCCGACAGTTGCTGTCCCGCAATTATTATCCGTTCAAATATTTTCTCGAGTAAACGTGGCACCGAAGTAAAGACATACGGTTTTACCTCTTTTAGGTCAGCCCCAATCGTATCCATACTCTCGGCAAAAAAAATAGAAAAGCCAAAGAAGAAATAAATGTAAGCTACCATTTTTTCAAAAATGTGGTTCAGCGGTAAAAAGCTGAATGCACGTTTTTGCTCCATGGGTACTGTTAAAATCAAATCGCCTGAAGCCATTACGTTGCTCAAAATATTTTTATGAGTTAGGATAACCCCTTTAGGGCGGCCGGTTGTCCCCGAAGTATAAATAATGGTGGCGGCATCTTCCCCGGTGATCTTTTCACTTATCTCCGTTATTTTTTTCCATGAATCCGCATGCAAGGGTTTAAGTAATTCGGTCCAGTACGTGTAGCCGTCTATGTGGTCGAATGCAAAAATTGCATTTAGTGACGGAATATTTGATTTCGCTCCGTCCAGCTTGTCGCACAGGTCCTTGTTGCTAACGAAGATATATTTAACTTCTGCTTCGTTTAATATTTGCTCTATCTCTTTGATCCCTGAATTTGGGTATAATGGAACCAACACCGCACCTGTTAATTGCACGGCAAGGTCAGTTATTAACCATTCCGGTCTGCCGGCGCTGATCAGTCCAATTTTATCACGCCCTTCGACTGAACCGTCTCCGGCGTTAACACCCATGTCCAGCAAGGCTTGGGCTAAACGGTAAATCATATCGTGTACCTCGCTTGTACTGTATGATCTCCAAACCCCATTCACTTTCGAATTGAGTAAATCAGGTATCGGCTTTTTTGCCTGAACCGTCATACAATCAAACAATCTTGACGCTTTTTCCATGTTTTTAACAGATATTCAAATGTAGAGACGCAATATTTCGCGTCTCTGACCCAAATGTTTATGGTTTATAAATTGGTCTTAAATCATATTATTCATTTCGAGACGCAAAATATTGCATCGCTACAATAATTCAAACACACCGGCCGCACCCTGCCCGGTTCCTACGCACATGGTAACCATGCCGTATTTTTTACCCTGCCTTTTCAGTTCATTAAAAAGCTGAACAGAAAGTTTGGCGCCGGTGCAGCCGAGCGGGTGGCCGAGCGCTATCGCCCCGCCATTTACATTTACAATTTTGGGATCGAGGGCCAACCCTTTAATAACTGCCAATGATTGCGAAGCGAAAGCCTCGTTTAACTCAACCAAATCAATATCCTGTTGTTTCATTCCGGCTTGTTTTAACACGTTGGGGATAGCCACCAGCGGGCCTATACCCATGATCCGCGGTGGAACCCCCGCAACCGCATAATTGACCAATCTTGCAATAGGTTTAAGGTTGTTCTGTTTCAAAAATTTCTCACTCACAACCATTACAAAAGCCGCGCCATCGCTGGTTTGCGATGAATTACCGGCTGTTACAACGCCTTTTGCATCAAAAACAGGCTTAAGTTTTGCCAGGGCATCCAATGAAGTATCGCTGCGCGGGCCTTCATCTGTATCCACTTTAAATTCCCTTTTTTTCTTTTTGCCGCTCTCATCGACATAAGTTTCTGCAACATTTACAGGCACTATTTCGTCTTTAAATTTGCCTTCTTTAATGGCGTTGACGGCTTTTTGATGGGAATTATAAGAAAACTGGTCCTGTTCTTCGCGGCTGATCTTATATTCTTTGGCAACCGCTTCGGCAGTTAACCCCATCCCCCAGTAATAATCAGGATGCGCCAGGGCTACATCAGCGTTCGGAACAATACGCCAGCCCCCCATAGGGATCAGGCTCATACTTTCAACACCTCCTGCTATGATGCAATCGGCAAGGCCGCTATGTATTTTTGCAGAAGCGATGGCAATGGTTTCCAAACCCGATGAACAGTAACGGTTCACTGTCATACCCGGGACTTTATCTGTATCCAGCGCTATTAAAGAGATGAGGCGGCCGACGTTTAAACCTTGCTCTGCTTCGGGCGTGGCGTTGCCAACGATCACATCATCAATCTGCTCCTTATCAACGTTGGGGACAGATGTTAGCAGTTGTTTGATAACATCCGCGGCAAGCGTATCAGGCCGTGTAAACCTGAACCCGCCCCTGGTAGCTTTACCAACTGCACTTCGGTTTGCTGCGACTATGTATGCGTTCATATTTTCTAATTTCTTTAACTAAACACTTATCGCCTTTACGCCTCACCTAAATCCTCTCCAAAGGAGAGGACTTGAACTTCACGCTTTTTTAAGCCCTCTCCTTTGGAGAGGGTTGGGTGAGGCCTAATTCCTCAACACCTTCCCGCCTGTTAAAATAGATTGTATCCTTTCGAGCGTTTTCTTTTCGGTGCAAAGCGAAATAAAAGCTTCCCGCTCCAGGCCCAATAAATACTCTTCACTTACAATTGAAGGCTGCGAAAGGTCGCCGCCAGCAAGCACGTAGGCCAGTTTTTGAGAGATTTTCACGTCATGCTCACTGATATAATTACCGCTGTACATTGTATTTGCGCCAACATAGCCTAAGCCAAGCGCCTGTTTACCAAGCACCCTGATGTCGCTCCGGGGAATTGGCTGCACGTAGCCATCATCAGCCATTTGCAGGCAGTGCTGTTTTGCTTCGGCCAATAACCTGTTGCGTGATACCACCACCACGTCCCTGCCTTTTTTAAGGTAACCAAACTCAAATGCTTCATGAGCAGACGTTGAAACTTTTGCCTGCCCGATAGTTAAAAACCTGTCCCTGAAATTGTTTAATTCTATGTCGCCTTCCTGCAGTTCGTCTGAAAGACGTAATGCGAATTCCTTAGTACCGCCGCCGCCAGGTATTAAACCTACGCCAAACTCCACAAGGCCCATATATAATTCGGCATGAGCTACCACTTTATCGGCATGAAGGCACATCTCACAACCGCCGCCCAAAGCCATTTGATGCGGTGCTATAACCACCGGGATAGATGAATAGCGGATACGCATCATGGTGTTTTGAAAAGCTTTCACCACCATGCCCAACTCATCAAATTCCTGGTCGACAGCCATCATAAATATCATACCCACATTGGCTCCTGCGCTGAAATTCGGTCCTTCGTTTGATATAACCAAACCTTTATAACTTGTTTCGGCAAGGGTGATAGCTTTATTTATACCTTCAACCACATCTCCGCCAATGGTATTCATCTTGGTATGAAACTCCAGATTAAGGATGCCATCGCCAATATCCGTAATGGTAGTACCGCTATTCCTCCAAACGGTATGTGATGACCGGATGTTATCCAGCAGAATGAAATTCTCCGTACCCGGAATGGTCTTATAAGTCTTTGCCGGAATGTCATAATACAAACGTTTGCCGCGTTCAATTTTATAGAAGCTTTTTGCTCCGGATGCAAGCATATCATAAACCCATTGTGCAGGTTTATTCCCGGCAGCTTCCATCTCCTTTAGGGTGTTTTCAACACCCAGAGCATCCCACTTTTCAAATGGGCCCATTTCCCAGCCAAAACCGGCATTGGTAGCAGTATCTATTTTATAAAGCTCATCCGATATTTCGGGAATGCGGTTACTTGCATAAGCAAACAGCTGGTAAAAGGTAGTTCGGTAAAACTCACCTGCTTTATCCTTTGCTGCGAACAAAATTTTTAGCCTTTCCTTCAGGTTCTCTACAGCCTTCGTAGTTTCGAGGGATGGAAATTTTACTTTTTGGGAAGGTTTATATTCAAGTGTTTTCAGATCAAGCGCGTAAAACTGGTTAGCTCCGTCTACTTTTTCTTTCTTATAAAAACCCTGCCCGGTTTTGCTGCCCAACCACTTATTTTTTACCATTCCATTCACAAATTCGGGTATATGAAATAATTCCCGTGCTTCATCATCAGGTGCATTTTCGTACAGGCCGTTAGCGACATGTACCATGGTATCCAGACCAACGACATCATTAGTACGGAATGTCGCTGATTTTGGGTGACCGATCACCGGGCCGGTAAGTTTATCAACTTCCTCTACTGTCATCCCGGTATTATCCACATAATGCAATATACTCATGATGCTGAAAACACCGATGCGGTTGCCAATAAAGGCTGGCGTGTCTTTAGCCAATACGGTTGTTTTTCCAAGAAACTTTTCGCCATATTCCATTAAAAAATCTACAACACCAGGTAGTGTTTCAGGGGTCGGGATGATCTCAAGCAACCGTAAATAACGGGGCGGGTTAAAGAAATGGCTCCCGCAGAAGTGTTCTTTAAAATCTTCACTCCTGCCTTCGGCCATTAAATGAATTGGGATGCCGGATGTATTTGATGTGATCAACGTACCAGGTTTGCGATGTTTTTCAACATTATCAAAAACCTTTTGCTTAATATCTAAACGTTCAACAACAACCTCTATTACCCAATCACAGTCAGCAATTTTTGAAATATCGTCTTCAAAATTGCCGGTTATTATACGCTTTGCAAAAGATTTAAGGTAGATTGGCGATGGGTTCGATTTTAAAGCAAAATCAAGCGCATCGTTGACAATTTTATTTCTTGCTTTTTTATCCTCCGCCGACGCATCCTTTGGTACAATATCCAGTAGCAATACCTGCACACCGATATTTGCAAAATGGCAGGCAATGCGACTACCCATCACCCCGGAACCCAAAACCGCGACTTTTTTTATAATTCGTTTAGCATCCATGTAATATGTATTTTAAAGAGAGCCAAGAACCAAGAGTCAAGAGCCAAGATAGAAACAGCAATGTAAACTTCTTGAATTTTCTATCTTGATTCTTAACTTTTGGTCCCTGGTTCTTAACTCTTGATTCTTGGCTCTTGGCTCTATTTTCTGGCTCTTTTTCTTCGACATAATCGCGGCTCCTGGGCGCATTCATAAATAATTTAATTAATTCAGGTGGTAATGGCGCTAATTTACGTTTTTCCATGTCTATCCAGGCCCCATCACAAACGATTATAGCCGCTTTTTCACCATCGCCCCGATATAGGTCATGGTGGATAGACCATCGTGAACCATCAGGCCTTGCCTTACTAATTTCACAAGTTACTGTAATGTATTCATTTATGCCAATCTCCCGCAGATAAATAAGTTCTTCCCGGAACAATACCGGCCCTATGTTATAGCTATAAAGCTTTGACAGCTTTAAACCAATACTTTCAAGCATAGTTAACCTGGCCTGCGCCGCAAAATCAGCATAGGCGGTATGGCGCATATGCTGGTTAGCGTCAATTTGTGCCCAAAGCACCTGTCCCTTATAATAAACATTCATCAGGAACCTTTTAAAAGCAATATTTGTTTTCGGCGATCAGCTTTGCGGCAATATTTCTGCGTCCCTGGGTAGTATTGATGTCTTCGGTTTTGGTGAAACGCCTTAGCCCCATTAGCATCATTCTTTTTTCATCGCCTTCGGCAAATGAATTCAAGGCTTCTTTACCGGATTTCGCAATAAGTTCGGCGGCATCGTTGATATAAATGCGCATCATATCAAGCTGTTCTTTACATGCTGCTTCGCCTCTTAAACCCACCAGTTTCTCCACCCGCAACTGTAATGATTCGCTCGCATAAAGCTCTATCAACATATCAGCGATGTTCATCAGCACTTCCTGTTCTTTAGCTAATTGTGTCATTAGTTTTTGAACCGCGGCGCCTGCCACCATCAGTATTGCCTTTTTAAAATTGGCAATGTATTTTTTCTCTTTTGTAAATAAGCCCTCTTCTTCAGCAGTGCCAAAATCGGGGATACTTACCAATTCTCCGGCAACCTTTTGCGCCGGGCCCATCAGGTCAAGCTCGCCTTTCATAGCGCGTTTAAGCATCATATCAACCGTTAATATGCGGTTAATCTCATTGGTGCCCTCAAATATCCGGTTGATCCTTGAGTCGCGGTAAGCTCTGTCCATTGGCGCCTCCGCACTATAACCCATACCGCCATAGATCTGGACGCCCTCGTCAACCACATAATCCAAACACTCAGATGCGTGAACTTTAATAATCGCCGCTTCTATGGCAAATTGCTCGGTTCCTTTTAGTTTGGCTTTTGTTTCATCAAGCCCCGACTCTACCAGCATTTCTGTGGCTTCTTCCATATTCTGACTGGCGCGATAAACGGCAGATTCAGCGGCATAAGTACGAATAGCCTGCTCTGCAAGTTTATACTTTATGGCGCCATATTTTGAAATTGGGCGGCCAAATTGCTCACGTTCGTTAGCATAATTTATCGATTGTGTGATAACTTCCTTGCTTGCGCCAACAGTGCCGCCGCCTAATTTCATACGACCGATATTTAAGATGTTTACAGCTATCTTAAAACCGTTCTGGCGCTCAGAAAGCAGATTTTCGACCGGCACTTTACAATCGTTAAAAAACACCTGGCGGGTCGAGCTTCCTTTTATGCCCATTTTATGCTCTTCGGTATTCAGGGTAAGCCCTTCAAAATCTTTTTCAACAATAAACGCGCTCAGGTTTTCATCGTCATCTATTTTTGCGAAAACAGTAAATATATCCGCAAAGCCAGCATTGGTGATCCACATTTTTTGTCCGGTGATGAGGTAATGTTTACCATCGGCGGACAACCTCGCCCTTGCCTTACCTGAGTTGGCATCGGAGCCTGCGCCGGGCTCTGTAAGGCAATAAGCCCCTTTCCATTCGCCGCTGGCCAGCTTCGGGATGTATTTTTGTTTTTGCGCTTCATTACCGTAATATAATATTGGCAGCGTGCCAATACCGCTGTGCGCCGAAAAAGCCACGGAAAATGAATGGCCAGGCCCCAATTTTTCAGCAACCAGCATGGAGGTTTTAAAATCCTTGCCAAAACCACCATATTCTTCGGGCACGGATATACCCAATAATCCCAGCGCCCCGGCCTCATCCATTAAATGGGGCATTAAACCTTCTTCCTGCCGGTCAATCCTGTCTAAATTGGGGGTGACCTGCTGCGCAATAAAATTGGAGCATGTTTCAGCGATCATTAATTGCTCTTCATTCCATTCTTCGGGAATAAAAATAGTTTCGGCTGGGGTTTCCCTGATAAGGAACTCGCCTCCTTTAATGGCTTTTGTAGGTTCAGTGGTATTCATAAATAAATGTTATTTGGTTGTAATCATCCAAATGCTAATTAAAGCAATTTGTTGGACATATTATTCGATTATAATGTTCGTAAAATTAAAATCGTTATTAAACCAATGAAAGGGCTGCAATGCGGAGATATTAGTCAAAAAGTCGGTTATCGGTTGATTGGTGAGTAGTTGATTAAGTTGATTGAGTTGGATTGAGTTGGAAAAGTTATAATGAATAGCTCTGTGCGAAGACGTTCGGCTAGGTATATGAACAATCATCAAAACTTTTTAACCCAATCAACCACTCACCAATCAACCACTCACTCAACTTGATCACCTAATTCGCCGATACAGCTCTGTAATCGGATGGCGACAGGCCGGCATGCTTTTTAAAATACTTGCCGAAGGATGATTGATCGGGAAAATGTATTTCTTCGGCTATGCGGGCAATACTTATCTCGTGGTTCCTTAACAATACTTTAGATTCGAGTATTACTGCGTCATCTATCCATTCGCCTGCTGTCCTTCCTGTCACATCTTTAATTGTTTCTGTTAAATGTTTTGACGATACAAAAAGCGCATCAGCGTAATATTGCACGTTGCGATGCTCTTTATAATGATGAAAAACAAGTTCCTGGAATAGCGCATTCAACTCCTGTTTCCTGGTTTGTTTCCCTTTTATAATTAAATGCTGCTTTTCGTAAATAGCTTGCACTTCATAAAGAAGCGTTGTTAAAATACTCCTTGATATCTCTACACGATAAGGGTGCCCCTCACGTTCGAGTTTTTGCTGGAGCAATAAATAAATTTCAAGTATAACTTTAGCGTCCGGGTTATCCGGGTAAATTACCGGGATCGATGCGTTTTTAAAATAGCTGAATGATTCAAGAAAATGGCTGTTAACGCTATTTTCCGTTAAAAAGGCTTTGCTGAAAACAATAAACCTGCATAAAAAATCATCGCTGCTATTATAAATCCTTAAAACGTGAAATGGCGTTGCCAGGAGCGTAGCATCGGGCCTGGCCTCGTAGACTTGCAGGTTTACTTCAACCTGGGCAGTTCCCCTTGTACAAATGCCTATAATATACCCGTCTGACCGATATGGATATTCACTCAAACTCAACAATTGTTTTTCGTCGGCCACAAAAAAATCAGCGCCGGCCAGCTTGTCTGCATAAAGGTCTGCAAATTTTGATAAGCTTAATTGTCCGATTTTTCTGCTCATGGGGTTAAATTAATTATTGAATTAGTGAATTAGTGATTGGTTGATTAAGTTGATTGTGTTAGATTAAGTTTTACTTGTCTTTTAATCAACTACTCACATAGTCCACCTAATCAACCACTCACCAATATCCGACTTTTTGACTAATATCTCCGCATAATAGCCCTTTTTTTCTTGCTGATCCAAACTAATTTTATCCTCAACATTTGTAATTTTGTAAACTCTATACAATTACCTGTTTATAAACCAATTACTATTTTATGAGAAAACTTTTACTCCTATTATGGCTGGCGTTGCCGTTATGTGTGTTTTCGCAAGGTTTCCAGGTTAACCTTGAAGGTGAAAAGCAAATTGGCATGGGCCATACCGGCACAGGGACTCTGCTTGACGGCGCGTCCGTGTTTTTTAATCCAGGTGCAGTCGCTATGCTGCCCGAAAATTATTTGCAGGCCGGCATTAGCCCCCTGTCTTTTCAATCAGCCTTTAATCCTTCGGGTACAAACAGCCAATACTACACCCTGAACAAGATTGCTACGCCTTTTACATTTTATGGTGTGTGGGGGCCAAAATCATCCATATGGAAACTTGGGCTGGGCATTTATACTCCGTTTGGCGGTTTGACCGACTGGGGCGATAACTGGGCCGGAAAATATGTTTTAGAAAGCCTTGATCTGAAAACCATCTATTTTCAACCAACCTTAAGCGTTAAATTAACAGACTACATGAGCATAGGGGCCGGTTTTGTTTATAATCACGCCGATATAACCCTGACTCAAGCTATCCCCATCAGTAATTCCAGCGGTCAGGATGGGCAGGCCAAACTTAACGGTACAGGCAAAGGTTATGGCTGGAACGCGGGAATCTATTTTAAAACTGAATCCGGTGTTACCATTGGAATTACACACCGCAGCGGCGTTTCAACAGCTTTTAATGGTACCGCATTATTTTCTGTCGCGCCGTCATTACAAAGCAATTTTCCTTCACCAAATAGTTTCAACTCCACCGTCTCATTACCGGCAACCAATTCAATTGGATTTGGATTTTATCCGTCGCCAAAATGGATTTTAGCTTTTGATGCAAATATTGTTGGCTGGGATGTATTCAAAACATTGGCATTTAATTATAAAACAACAACTCCTGTGTTGACAAACAGCGTTCTTCCACAAAATTATCAGGATGCGGTCAGTTTAAGGGCTGGCGCACAATATAAATCATCTGATAAACTTGCATTGCGTTTTGGCGGCGGTTATGCTTCCAATGCTGTTCCTGATGGCTATGTTTCACCCCAGGTACCTGACGCCAACCGTGTTTATGTTACCGGCGGAATTGGTTATAAATTAGCCAGCCACCTTAACGTTGATGCTTCATTTGAGTTCGAACACCTGATGTCGCGTACGCAAACAACATTACAAACACAGTTATCGGGTACGTATGAAACTAATGTGTATATCCCCGGTATCTCATTAACTTATCACTGGTAATATTTAATAGTTAAGCAGATGAAATTTTTGAAACAACACCTATACGTCATTGCAGGCTTATTTTTAATAGCAGCCTGTAAACCAGAAATTAAGATTCCGAAAGCTACACATGGCGGCGCTGATTTTTCGAGATACATTGCTGTGGGTAATTCTTTAACAGCCGGGTATGCCGATGGCGGCCTTTACCTCCAGGGGCAGCTGAACTCCTATCCTTCTATCATTGCAAAAGAAATGCAATCAGTAGGCGGCGGCGTATTTAATCAGCCTTTGTTCAGCGCCGCGCAGGCCAATGGTTCAGGCTATTTGCAACTTACGGGGTTCAATGCCGACGGCACTCCGATTATTACACCTGTTACTACAGATCTTGCTATAAGGGGCATATTGCCAATACCGGGTTTTGGAAATGTGACGTTATATACCAAATATACCGGCGACATAGAAAATTATGGCGTTCCGGGCATTAAATTACTTCAAATTACCTATGCGCCTTATGGTAATCTGAACGGTTTTTACGAACGCCTGTTACCAGGTGATTCGCCGACAAACTCTACACAATACCTTGATTTTGTTACCGCCAAACCGTTTACTTTCTTCTCGAGCTGGCTGGGCAACAATGATGCCCTGGCTTATGCTACATCGGGCGGCGCGGGCGATGTATTGACTGACGAAAACACTTTCGCCGGATTATATAATTTATTAATTGCCAGGTTAACAGCTAAAAATGCAAACGGGATAATTCCAAAAGGTGTTGTGGCCACCATTCCCGATGTGACATCAATACCGTATTTTAATACCGTAACCGTTGGCGCCATAGTCGCCGGCGTGCAAAAAGCAAACCCATCGGTTCAGGGCATATACATTAATGCATTGGTTTCGGGCGCTACTTACGCGCCAAGAGTGGCGACAGCAAATGATCTGATCGTTTTAACTTTTCCAACCAGTAAGATTGGAACACCGGTCAGCACACCTTATGGAAATTTGCCTTACGGTTTAACACCTTTTACCCCGGTTGAAAATCAATATGTGCTTGACGCAAATGAGGTTGCCCTGACACGTGAACATATCCTCTCATTTAATAACACCATTAAATCGGTTGCGGCAGCAAATGGTCTTGCCATGTTTGATGTTTACTCTTTTCTGAACAACATAAAGCAGAATGGATTGGTGGTTGACGGCGTTAGCTTAAATTCGAACTTTGTCTCGGGCGGTTTGTTTTCGTTAGACGGCGTGCATCTTACCCCCCGTGGTTACGCTATAGTAGCCAATGGATTTATTAATGCCATAAATGCAAAATATGGATCGAATATTCCTTTAGCCAATGTAGCGGATTATAACGGTATTAAATTTCCGTAACAGTGTTATTTTAAATTTTTCGGGCTGGCAACCTAAACGTACTTATAGAACGTAATACAAAGTAAAACATTTTACTTGTAATTATGTATTAATGAGTGTAATACGTTTGGTTAAATGACAGACAAATAACCTCCGAAAAATTATGAAGAAGCATAAATTGATTACTGCAATTAGCCTGATGGCCGCGGTAATGATCATCGTTAGCTGCAGGACACATTTCGACACCATAAAAGCGGGTTTTGTAGCCACACCGTCGCCACAGGCTTTGGAACGAGGCAGGGTTTTGGTGTATAGCAGCTGCGCGGGCTGCCATTACAACCGCGCGGTTAATAAGTTTGTCGGCAACCGGATTATGGATGTGCCGGGAATTGCAGGAAAAGTATATTCAGCGAACCTTACCCGTTCCGAATCGCATGGGATACCGCCGCATTATACTGATGCCGGGTTAAAGTATTTGCTTAAAACCGGTGTTGCAAAAGACGGCCGTTTTATTCCGTATATGCTGCGCCCCAATATGTCAGATGAAGATATTAACGCCGTCATTGTTTTTCTGCGTTCTGATGATCCGGCTATCACAGCAGCTGATACTACTATTGGGATTACACATTATAACCTGTTCGGCAAATTTTATATGAACTCGCATGCTAAGCCGCTGCCTTATAGACCGGGCATGAAAACGCCGTCAGAAAATGAGTCTGTCGCACTAGGCCGTTACCTGGTCGATAACTTAGGTTGTTTCCATTGCCATTCAAAAAGCGTGACTTCATTAAATTACCTTAACCCCGAAGAATCCGAAGGCTACCTTGCCGGTGGAGCGAAGTTACATGGTGAACAAGGCAGGGAAATAATCGCATCCAATATCACCCCAAATAAACAAACAGGTATTGGCAATTACACAAAAGAGAAATTTCGTAAAGCGCTGATCGATGGTGAAGCGCCGAACAGAAAGCTTCGCCCCCCTATGCCTAAATTCCAAAAATTAAGCGAACGCGAGGTTGATGCCATTTATGCGTATTTACAAACCGTTCCTCCTAAATATCATAAAGTGGCAAATGATTGATTCATTGTTTTTTTAAGCAAAAAATTTTGGTATTGTCACATGAATAGTACAAAACTGATTTCCGAATTTACAGCAGTTTAAATTAACTTTGGCAATCAATACAAAAGCTTATGAAAATGAAGAAATTACTTATACTTTTACTGCCGGTATTCGCCGCAATCGGGTTAATTGTATTTAATGCCTGTAAAAACGCAGACAATTCAACTGCAACGGAGGTTGTTAATGCTGGCTTAACCCTCCAGCCGGGCTTTAGCGCGGTTGCTGTTGCCGATAATTTAGGCCCGGCCAGGCACCTGGTTGTTACCCCTCAGGGGGATATCTTCGTCCACTTAGCTTATCCTGAAAAAGAAAAAGGCAAAGGTATCCTTGTCCTGCACGAGGATGGGGGCAAAACAACTTTGAAAACGAGTTTCGCCGGTTATGGCGGAACAGGCATTGCCATTAAAAATGGTTACTTATATGCGTCAGACAATGCCGAAGTTTTTCGTTACAAACTAAACGATAAAAATGAAGTGACTAACCCCAACCAGCCCGAAAAAATAGTTACCGGTTTAGTCGTCAAGAGGATGCATGAAGCAAAGGCTATTTGTTTAGATAACGATGGTAATATCTATGTGAATATCGGCGCTTATTCCAATATTTGCAGCGATTTTGACCCTGATAAAAAGGGCTGCCCTGTTTTAAAGGATGCAGCCGGTATATGGGAATTTAAAGCCGATAAACCTGATCAGAAGCAAAGCGACGGCATACACTATGCCACTGGATTAAGAAACGTCGTCGGCCTTGCCTGGAACCAGCAGGACAACCAGCTTTTTGTAATGCAGCATGGCCGGGATATGCTCCATGACCTCTATCCGAAGTATTATACGATACATCAATCTGCTGAATTACCCGCAGAATGTATGTTCGCCCTAAAAAAAGGTGACAATGCCGGATGGCCTTATGTTTATTACGATTGGATACAGCACAAAAATATGCTTGGTCCCGAATACGGCGGCGATGGAAAAAAACCTGCCGACCCGAAATATCTTAACCCTGTAGCCGCTTACCCCGGCCACTACGCGCCTGACGGCTTATTATTTTATACCGGGAATCAATTTCCTGAAAAGTACAAGAATGGCGCTTTCATCGCTTTCCACGGCTCATGGAACCGGGCACCCGAACCGCAGGCGGGCTATTGCGTGGTGTTTCAACCATTTAAAAACGGGATGCCGGACGGTAAATGGGAGGTTTTTGCAGATGGATTTGCTGGCCCCAAGAAATCACCGGATGGGGCGGCGCACCGGCCCTGCGGGCTTGCCCAGGGCCCGGACGGATCGCTTTATGTATCCGACGATCAGAAAGGCACCATTTACAAAATCACCTATAAAAAGTAACAATGACGATCAGAAGAACTACTTGCCTGGTATTGCCAATGTTATTGTTTTTTTGTTGCTTGCATGCCCAGGTTAAGCCTGTGAGAAGAACCACCCATCATAAAGGATCAGCCTCACAAATGGTTAGGGGTAAAATAGTTTATAATAAAATTTGTTTGGCCTGCCACATGGTCAGTGGCGCCGGCGTACCGACCATGAATCCACCACTGATAAATACCGATTATGTACTTGGAGATAAAACCAGGCTGATAAAAATTGTATTAAACGGCTTTAAGGAAGATGTAGCAATAAACGGGCAAAAGTATTCCAATAATATGCTCCCGCACCGCGATTTAAAAGACCAGCAAATTGCAAACGTATTAACCTACGTACGTAACAGCTTTGGTAATAAAGCAAGCAGGGTAACTGCCACGGAAGTGGAAAAAGTTAGAGGAATGATTGCACCGATTTCGGGGAAATGATTACACCGATTTGAGGAAATGATTTCACCGATTTTTT
This sequence comes from Mucilaginibacter sp., assembly GCA_036758125.1. GTDB lineage: Bacteria > Bacteroidota > Bacteroidia > Sphingobacteriales > Sphingobacteriaceae > Mucilaginibacter. The sequence continues at coordinate 96,693 of DAIOXE010000007.1, read as the reverse complement.
TAGTATCCAGTCGGTGTAATCCTAACCAAACCAATCAAACAGATCATTCTGCTTCAAAGCAGATTTATGTTCCGTATCCATATCTTTTACTATCTTGCCCTCTTCCATTAAAATAATGCGGCTGCCGTATTTATAAGCATCCTTTAAATTATGGGTGATAAGTATAGCAGTAAGCTTATAATCTTTTATCAATTCATTAGCGGTACGCATTACGAGCTGTGCTGAACGGGGATCGAGTGCCGCAGTAGGTTCATCCAATAATAAAATCCTACAGTTATCCATTACGCTCATCAATAAGGTTAAAGCCTGCCTTTGCCCACCTGATAAAGTGCCCATTGGCTGCTCGATTTTATTTTCGAGGCCCATTCCAAGCATTGCTATTTTTTCTTTTACCTGGTTTTTAAAAGTTTCATTTATGCCAATGGATAAGCCCTTGGGATGGGTACGAATCGCCGCAAGCCTGAAATTATCCAGTATACTCAGGTCGGAAGCTGTTCCGCTCATGGGGTTTTGAAAGACCCGGGCTATCCATCGGCTACGCTGATAATCGGGTAATTTTGTAACATTTTGCCCATCAATATCAATGCTTCCTGAATTTGGGAAAACACTCCCCGCCACTACATCCAGTAAAGTTGTTTTGCCCGAACCATTCACACCGATTATCACCGCAAATTCGCCTGTTTTGACGTGCACACTGACGCCATTAACGGCGTTTACCTGGTTTGCTTTACCCGGATTGAAGATTTTAGTGACGTTGTTTATATCAATCATTTTTTTGATTTCGGATTTTGGATGTTCGATTTCGGATTTATTTTTATTTGGGATTTCGGAATTTCGATTTCGGATTTATTTTTGGCTCAAATTCGAAATTGTCCTTTTTCAAATTCCGAAATCGAAATTCCGAAATCCGAAATCATTTTGCCCTAAATCTTAACCTCGGCAAGCTAACTATCAGCAGCACAAACACAGCTGTAACCAATTTAAGCAGGTTGGCATCTACCCCTATGTCAAGGGTCACCGCCAGTACCAACTGAAACATTACCGCCCCTCCAAGCACTAAAACCAAACTGAGCCATACCGAAGTGATTCGGAACCAATTGATCAGCGTTTCGGCAATAATTACTGAACCAAGGCCGACGATCACTATTCCAATACCCATGCTAATGTCGGTGAAACCCTGAAACTGGCTGATAAGGTAGCCACTAACGGCAGTTAAAGCATTTGCCAGTGCAAGCCCCGTAATTTTCATTCTGTCGGTATTTACGCCCATGGCCCTTATCATCGATTCACTGTTACCTGTTGCACGCATAGCAATGCCAAAATCTGTTTTAAGCAAATACCCGATTAAAAGGGTAACAATCACCACGAAAATCGATAATATCCAGAAAGTATTATGATTTGGATCCGTGCTTATATTTATTAGAGTGAATAAAGAAGATACATTGATCAAAGGCAGGTTTGACCTTCCCATCAGCGATAAATTAACCGAATAAAGGGCTGTCATTACTAATATGCCTGCCAGTAAAGCATTTATCTTTAATTTAGTATGAATGATGCCTGTTAAGGCCCCGGCGATGCCCCCTGCCAGTATCACTGCCGGTAAAATAATATAGGCTGGCTGGCGGTGAGTAAGTAACAAAGCAGTAACCACGCCGCCCAGCGTATAGCTGCCATCAGTGGTGATATCAGGTATGTTGAATATCTTCATGGAAATATAGATCCCCAATGCAATTGCCGAAAAGCAAAGCCCCTGTAGTAAAGCGGTGAGATAAAAATCCATTATTTAACAGGTTCGAAATTTGAGGGAACGGTAATATTGTATTTTTTTGCTGTGGCTACGTTATATACCCGTCTCCTTATTTTAACCATTTCGGGTTGTAAGCCTTTTGTGCTATGATTTTTTAAAAATTTCGCCGCCTGTTCCCCGGCCTGGTATCCCCATTGATAAATATCAGCCCCGAAAGCGGCCACCGCCCCACGCTGCACCAAGCCGGCTTCGCTGGTAAATATGGGTACGTTTTTTTGATCGCAATTTTTTAATATCGTTTCAAATGAGGTAAATACACTGTTATCCGGATTGGCAAAAAATGCATCGATATTTTTACTGAGTAATGATTGAGTAACTAATTGCGCATCTGCGGAAGAATTCAGAGGCAAAGCGATCAGTGTAATATTTAATCTATCGGCCAATGATTCAATGCGTTGTTTGGCTTCAACCGATTGCGGCTCCGACTCGTTATAGATCATTCCAACTACCAGTTTACCCGACTTAGGTTTTAAAAATTTAGGAATGTTTGAAAAAGAAGTATCGATGTAATTTAGATTCTCAACCACTCCAAATAAATTAGACGGATCTTTCCCACTCGCATTTTGCAAATTCATCAATTTGGCTGTTGGCGATACCATAACGAAAACTGGAATAGCTTGCGTTTTCTGCAAGGCAGTAATGGAAGATAAAGTAGGACAGGTAGCCATCAGATCAACCTTTTCTGAAATAAAGTAATTTACTATCTGCGTTAAGGTCGGAATATTTCCCTGCGCATTGCGGTATTCTATTCTGATATTTCTTTTGTCTTCGCTAAAACCGTTTTTCCTTAATGCATCCACAAAACCGGTTCTGGCCGGCGCCAAAGAAACATCTTCAAAAGTATCAACGAAACCAATAACCGGCATTGACTTCTTAATGCCTGAACTGCACGAATAAATAAATGCTACCAGGAAAAATAAGAAAAGGTATTTTAGCGTCTTCATGGCACTAAAGTAAATAAAGATTAGAGATTAGTGATAAGAGGTTAGAGATTAGTGACTGGAGATTGGTGATTAAAGGTTAGAGATTAGTGACCGGAGATTAGTGATTAAAGTTGGGGTGATTGGGAAAGGCACGGTTCAACTTCCTATCTTCAGTCTGTAATAAAAAAGCCTTCGGAAATTAAGCTCAAGGCTTTTATCTTTTGTGGGGAGTACTATACATATCTCGAACCATTTCCTTTCTGATTGCATTTATCACCGGATTTAGATTTATAAATTTTCTGGTTCAAAAATTAAACACCTGAAATTCGTAACTTCAAATTATGAAAAAAATATACCTTGTAATATTTTCTATTCTGTTTTTGTTTAATGAAACATTCGCGCAGCATAACAACACGTGGATTTCTTTTTGGAATAAAGACAGCACTTTGATTGGGTTCAAGGATCAAACCGGTAAAATTAAAATCACACCAAAGTTTAACAGTTTTACTACTGCCAGCCAGTTTGATAATATAATAGGCGTCGCACAAGAAAAAGGCGGAAAGATAATCAGTTGCTATTTAACCAAGAGAGGCAGAATTGTAGGAAAAGACAGTTTATACATATTTGACAACGGGGCCGACTGCGAAAGCGAAGGTTATATTCGTTTTAGAGGTAAGCTAACTCATAAAGTTGGTATGTTTAATGGCGATGGCAACATCGCTATACCTGCAGACTATAATTATTTAGCACCTGTTAGAAATAGTATGATTATGGCAACGAAAGACGGCCATTGGGATGCAAGCCAGCAGTCTGAGCATAATCAATTTCCGTGGGTTGGGGGTAAAGATATCTTAATCGACACTCATAATAAAGTCCTGGTTGAAAATTTCCCCTTTGATGAAAATATAAATTTCTTTTCGCTAATTGTTTCGGAACAGCCGAATAACAACCGCATCCGGCAAAATTTCAAGGCCACCAATGGGAAATATTATTCATTCATAAACTTTGACAAAGAATTCAAAGCGTGGCTCAAAGATTCGTTATTAAATAAACTTACCGCAGCTAATTTACTTAGGGTTTCATACAAAAAAATTACTTTTTGGAATAAACCTAAGGGTTGGATAAACGAAGCAAAAGAACCATTCATTGATAAGAATTATAAACTTATCAAATCAAAATTACTCGAACTTAATTCTGCTAATTGTGATTACAGCATTTTTACTGAAGGGCTTAATCCTTATATTTACAATTCAAAAGATTTCGATAAATATTTTAATAATTGCGGGGCATCAAAAGATTGGATTTATCCAATAAAAAATGTTGTTATTAACCATAAAATTAATATGGATATTTTACAGGATCAATTTCAATTTTTAAGAACCGATACCGGATATAAGCTAATAGAAATGTCGATTAATGTGGGAGAAATTCAATAATTAAGGCGCAAATTATTGGGGAAAGTTGCCTGAAAAATTAATTCTTAAAGAAGCAAAAAGCCCTCAGAAATTAATCTGAAGGCTTCTCGTGGGGGTAACTGGGTTGGAACCAGTGACCATCCCGATGTAAATCGGAATGCCCGAAACTAGAACATGAACACCTGCTACTAAAAAAGCCGGTCGCAATCATTATGCATAACCAATCTCTTATCTCCAATCTCCGATCACAACGCTCAACTAATCTCTTATCTCCAATCTCTTATCTCTAATCACTCAAAATTTACTAATTTTGCCGCCGCATGACACCTATTATCTCAAAACTACCGCAAACGGGAACTACCATTTTTACCTTAATGTCGGCTTTGGCAAACGAAGTCGGCGCTATAAATTTGTCGCAGGGTTTCCCGGATTTTAATACTTCGCCTGAACTTATCGAGTTGGTAAACAATGCCATGAAAATGGGCCATAACCAGTACGCGCCAATGGCAGGAGTATTAGCCCTTCGTGAGCGGATAGCTGAAAAAACAGAAAAACTCTACGGCGCTGTATATAATCCGGATACCGAGATCACTATTACCGCTGGTGGCACACAGGCTATATTTACAGCTATAACAGCGGTTATTAATCCAAATGATGAGGTAATTATATTTGAACCCGCCTTTGATTGCTATGCTCCGGCAATAAAGCTAATGGGAGGCATAGTAAAATCACTGGAACTGGAGCCGCCTGACTATCGTATTGACTGGGCTATGGTAAAAAAGCTGATCAACAGCAAAACGAGAATGATCATTCTCAATTCACCGCATAACCCTACAGCAACCATCCTGCATAAAGAAGATATTGATAAATTAAGCGTGCTGGTAAAAAATCAGGATATCCTGATATTGAGCGATGAGGTTTATGAACATTTGATATACGACGGCGAAACGCACCACAGCATGGCCCGCTATCCTGAATTGCGGCAACGCAGTTTTATTGTGGCATCGTTTGGCAAACCATTCCATGCTACAGGCTGGAAGGTAGGTTATTGCATGGCCCCTGCCTTTTTAATGAATGAGTTTAAAAAAATACATCAGTTTTTAGTGTTCAGCGTTAATACCCCTATACAATATGCCATTGCTGAATATCTGAAGAATGAAAATGTTTATTTAGATCTTCCGGGATTCTTCCAACAAAAACGCGATTATTTCCGTAAAGGTATCGAACAAAGCCGCTTTAAATTGTTACCTTGTTTAGGCTCTTACTTTCAATCGGTAACATATAATAATATAACAGATGAAAAAGACAGTGACTTTTCATTACGCTTAACAAAAGAGATTGGGGTGGCCTCAATACCAACATCTGTGTTTTACACTAAAGGTACCGACCACCACGTTTTGCGTTTTTGTTTTGCCAAAAGGCAAGAAACGCTTGATAAAGCCGTTGAAAGATTGATGCGAATATAGAGTTCATAGTTCATGGGTCATAGTTCATGGTACGAAGGCAGTGAACAAAAAAACAGTGAAACCATGAACTATGAACCATCAACTATGAACTACTAACTATGAACTAAAAACGAAATGGATAATTTAAAAGTAACCTCATTCCAGGGATACCTTTTCTGGGAAAATATAGACAAAAATCTTCAGAATATTGGTTCGCGTTTATCAGCGATCCGCGAAAAGACAAATCTGATCATTTTGCCCGAAATGTTTAGCACAGGTTTTACAATGAATGCTCAAAAACTGGCCGAGCCCATGGATGGCAACACCATGAAATGGATGCACAAAACAGCCGAACAGTATAATTGTGTAATAACAGGCAGTATAATCATAAAAGAGAACGGGAAATATTATAACCGCCTGATTTGGATGCGGGCCGATGGGAGCTATGAATGTTACGATAAACGCCACTTATTTGCTTTAGGGCAAGAGCATCAAATTTATACATCTGGTAATAAAAAGCTGATCGTTGAGGTAAATGGCTGGCACGTTTGCCCGGTTATATGTTACGACCTTCGTTTCCCGGTTTGGCTGCGTAATGTCCACGAAGAGTACGACCTTTTAGTGATCGTAGCTAACTGGCCGGAGCGCCGTATAGCCCATTGGCGTTCATTGATCAATGCAAGGGCGATTGAAAATCAGGCTTATGTTGTTGGTGTTAACCGCGTTGGCCACGATGGCAATGAGGTTTATCATTCCGGCGATTCGACCTGCGTTGATCCGAACGGCAACGTAACTTACCACAAGCGTGATGAAGATGATCTGTATACGTTCACAGTTATAGCAGATGAGATAAAGAAAACCCGGAAGACGTTGCCATTTCTAAAGGATGCCGACGAGTTTAAGATTATTGTCTGAACCCGGGGACCCGGATTGTGGGATTTACAGATTAATTGGATGAAAGCGGATATTTGAGAACTATCCGAAAAATCAATAAAATCCCATAAATCCAGGTTATTTTTACCTCTCACAAATTATTCAATTAATTCAATGATGCCCCCATCCCGAAGTGTACTTTTTCTGTCTTTTATTTTAGTTTTTTCATTATCTTCTTCGGCACAAAGAAAAAAAGATTACACCCGATTCGTCAACCCATTTATTGGTACCGGAGGGCATGGGCATACTTATCCGGGTGCCGCGGTGCCATTTGGAATGCTTCAGGTGAGCCCTGATACACGATTAACCGGCTGGGATGGATGCTCGGGTTATTATTACACAGATACAGTGGTCTATGGTTTTTCGCATACACATTTAAGCGGTACAGGTATTGCTGATTATTGCGACGTTTTATTTATGCCGACTACAGGCGGACCTCAATTTAAAAACACGGATTACCAATCAGGATTTAAAAAGAAAAATGAAGTGGCTACTCCGGGCTACTATAAAACACATCTGGACAAATACGATATTGATGTTGAACTTACGGCAACTGCGCGTGTAGGCGTTCACCGCTATAAGTTTCCTAAAACAGCACAGGCAAACATCATTATCGACCTGTTGCACCGCGACCAGGTGCTTGATTCGTGGATAGAAGTCATGAATGATCATGAAATACGTGGTTTCCGGCGGTCGCGGTCATGGGCGGCGGACCAATCGCTATATTTTTATGCTAAATTTTCAAAGCCATTTAAAACTTATGGCATTGCCGGCAATGACACATTGCAGCAGGGAAAAAGCAAACTACAAGGAAAAAACATAAAAATGTTCATCCGGTTCGATAACCCTGGCGAGGTGATAGCAAAGGTTGGTATTTCATCGGTGAGTACAGATGGCGCCTTAAAAAACCTGGATGCCGAAGTGCCCGATTTTGATTTCAAAAGGGTTCAAAAAGAAGCTAAGACGCGTTGGAATAAAGAATTATCGAAAATAGAGGTTGAAGGTGGCGGCCCAAGCGCGGCAGATCAGCGTGAACCGCAGAATATGAACCCTGCGGCCGGATACAATACGCAAACCGGTTATTATCGCCAGCCGAAGCAAAAAAAACAGGTAATTATTGATTATGCAAAGACAAAGCAAACCATTTTTTATACGGCGTTATATCATGCCATGCTTGCCCCTAATATTTATAGCGATGTTGACGGGCAGTACAGGGGAATGGATCAAAAGGTGCATACCGCTGATGGTTTTAATTATTATACTGTATTTTCCTTGTGGGACACTTACCGCGCCGAAGACCCGTTGCTTAACCTGATCGACCGTAAGCGTACCCTCGATTTTGTAAAATCATTTTTAGCGATGTATGAACAGGGCGGTTTACTGCCTATATGGCCCCTGGCATCAAACGAAACATATTGCATGGTGGGCAACCACTCTATCCCGGTTATTGTTGACGCCTACGCTAAAGGCATCCGTGGTTTTAACGCCGAAGAAGCCTTTACCGCTATGAAGGCTGCCGTCAACCGCAACCAGTTTGGGTTGGATTCGTACCGGAAAAATGGTGTGGTATTATCGGATGATGAGCCTGAATCCGTATCAAAAACGCTTGAGTACGCTTTTGATGATTGGTGTATAGCACAAATGGCAAAAATGCTGAATAAACCGGATGATTATAAAGAATTTATACAACGTGCCCAATACTGGAAGAACAACTTTAACAATCAGAACGGCTTTATGGAAGCACGTGCCAATGGCGGCTGGTATATTCCTTTTGACCCAACAGAGATCAACAATAATTATACGGAAGGAAACGCATGGCAATACTCGTTTTTAGTACCGCAGGATATTGAAAGCTTGATGGATCGCATAGGGGGCAAAGCTGCATTTGAAGCCAAACTGGATGAGTTATTTACTACCGATTCAAAACTGACGGGACGCCAGCAGGATGATGTTACCGGCCTTATTGGCCAATATGCGCATGGTGATGAACCAAGTCACCACATGGCTTACCTTTATAATTTTACGGACTCGCCGGATAAAACACAGTTTTATGTCAACAAGATTTTAGGGGAAGAATACAGTGACAAACCCGATGGCCTTTCGGGCAATGAGGATTGCGGTCAAATGTCGGCCTGGTATGTAATGAGTTCTTTGGGTATTTATAATATTGCACCGGGCCAGCAGCAGTACCAGATCGGCACGCCGCAATTTGATAAGGCGGTTATCAATCTCGAAAATGGAAAGAAGTTCACCATTCTAAATCCCGGCGCCAGCATTAGCCGGGATGATATATATCTCCAGGGCATGAACCTCAACAAAAAAGCATACAATAAACTGTTTCTTGATTATGACGCCATTAAAAATGGAGGCGAATTCGAAGTGTTTACGGGGCGTTTGCCAAATAAAATGTTTGTACAGAGCCTCGAAAAACCAAGCTCAAAGATCACCGATGATTTGATTGTTCCAAATCCTTATATCATTGCGCCTGCCAAAACCTTTAAACAGCCGTTCAATATCGAAATAAAATGCGCTGACACCGCCGCTAAGATATATTATACGCTTGATGGCTCTGCTCCTACTGTAAATTCAACTTTGTACAGTTCACCAATAAACATTTCGTCAAACACAACGGTTAAGGCAATTGCCGTTGAAAATGGTAAAACAAGCTTTGTTGATGAAGGAACTTTCACCAAAATAAGGGATGATATAAAACTAACGCTGGTAAACAAATACCTACCCAATTATGCTGATGAAGGCGATAATGCCCTGATCAACGGCATACACGGAAAGGTAAACTGGCGTTTGGGCAACTGGCAGGGTTACCAGGGCAACGACTTGGTGGCAATTATTGACATGGGCAATGTAAAACCCATAAAACAGGTGAGTTTGGGTACTTTGCAGGACACCCGTTCATGGATTGTTTTCCCGCAATATGTTCAATACTGGGTTTCTGATGACGGGCGTAATTACAAGCTTGCGGCGACGGTTAATACTAAGGTTGATATAAGAGACCTGAATGTACAAACACAGGAGTTTACTGCGCCATTAAATCTAGAGGCAAGATATATTAAATTGGTAGCCAAACAATATGGGACGTTGCCTGACTGGCATGAAAGTAAAGGCCAGCCGTCGTATATTTTTGCGGATGAGATAACTATTGAGTGATTCACCCCCCCAGCAATGCCTTCTTCGCTTCCTCCAATTTCTCTTTCTCTTCTTTCGGCAAAACCGGGTATTCCAATTTTAAACCTTTTAAAGTATCCAGTATAATTGTTGAAATAGCTATCCTGGTAAACCATTTTTTATCAGCCGGAAGCACATACCAGGGGCAATTTTCAGTGGCGGTTTCCCTTATGGCTTTTTCATAGGCATCCATATAATCATTCCAAAACTCGCGTTCATAAATATCTGCTGCCGAAAATTTCCAGTTCTTATCCGGATCATCAATTCGTTCTAAAAAGCGTTTTTTTTGTTCATCTTTGGATACATTCAGAAAAAATTTAATGATAAGCATACCATTCTGAAAAAGATGTTTTTCAAATGCACTGATACTTTCATAACGATGCTCCCAAAACTTTTTGTCTACATCTTTTACATTTTTAATGCCTGGTAATTTTTCATTTAACAGCAGCTCCGGATGAACCTTTGTGATCAAAACATTTTCATAATGCGAACGGTTGTGAATGCCTATCTTGCCAAATTCTGGCAAAGCCTTATAATGCCGCCATAAAAAATCATGTTCCAGTTCTTCCGCGCTGGGCTGTTTAAAACTATAAACTTCGCAGCCCTGGGGATTCAGTCCCGACATGGTATGCGCTATGGCGCCATCTTTACCCGCCGCATCCATCGCCTGGAATAAAATAAGCAATGCATATCGTTTATCAGCAAATAATATTGATTGCAGCGTGGAAATTTGTTTTATCAGGTCTCCTAAAATTGCTTCAGAATCTTCTTTCTTTACGTCAGCTGAATAGGCTGTGTCGAAATCCTTAAGTGAAAATTTTTCACCCTTAGTTATTTTAAATTTATTAATTATGTCGTTCATTTAAACAAAATTGATGTATGCTAAGTTAACTTAAAATTTACGCGTTAAAATTACGTTCTTAATTTTTGTTAAGCCTGCTATGATTTAGGGCCATAATTTTACATCTTTACCCGCATGTTCCGACGTATAAAAAACCGATTTCTAAGATACTTGCTCATTTTTATCTATTTTGTTATCATCTTCTTCTGTTCGATAGAACTGAATTTTCTCTGGCTGTTTGGCTATTCTCCTGACATGCAGGATATTAAAAATCCGGTTATGTCAGTAGCTTCCGAGGTTTATTATGCCGATGGAACATTGATGGCCCGGTATTATAAGCAAAACCGCTCACCTGTTGAATTTAAAAATATATCCCCGAGTATTGTTAATGCTTTGATAGCAACAGAAGATGTAAGGTTTTACAGTCATCATGGGGTCGACTTTTATTCTTTTTTTACCAGTATACTGTCAACCGCCAAAGGGGACAAGCGTGGCGGAAGTACGATAACCCAGCAATTGGCTAAAAACCTGTTTGAAACCCGCAAGAGGAAATCACAGGGCATCATAAAACACGTGCCATTTATAAGAACTATTGTATATAAATGTAAAGAATGGCTTACAGCGTTTAAAATTGAACATGTGTATACCAAGCAGGAAATACTTACACTTTATTTAAATACTGTTCCGTTTGGCAATAATTCATTTGGTATTAAAACGGCGTCGTTAAAGTTTTTCGATAAAACACCCGACAAGGTTAACCCCGCTGAAGCGGCAACTTTGATCGGTATGTTAAAGGCAACATCAACCTATAATCCTATAAATAACCCCGATCGCGCCTTAGACCGGCGTAATACCGTACTGGCGCAAATGTTAAAATATAATTATCTGGGCAAGCCTGATTATGATGAAAATGTAAAAAGCCTCCTCAATCTTGATTTAAGTTATGTAGAAAATGAAAGCCAGGGGGATTCCTATCTGCGCGAGGCTGTTGAAAGATGGCTAAAGAAATGGCTGCACGATAATGACTATGACCTATACAACGACGGGCTAAAAATATACACCACTATTGATCCTCGCTTGCAGCAGTATGCAGAACAGGCTGTAGCTGAAAAAATGAAGATGCTGCAAAAACGATTTAATGACCTTTGGGGCAAAAAAAATCCCTGGCGGGACTCAAATGGCGATGAGATAAAGGATTTTTTATTGAAAGCGGAGGAACATTTACCAATTTACCAATTGCTTCAAAAAAAATATAATAACAATACGGCCCTTATCAATCAATATTTTGAAAAGCCAAAGCGCATGAAGGTATTTACCTGGAAAGGTGAAAAGGATACTACATTTTCAAGTGCCGACTCTATAAGATATTATACCCGGATATTAAATACAGGCATGATGACCATCGAACCGTCAACAGGAAAAATTAAAGTATGGGTTGGCGGAATTGACCACAAATATTTTAATTACGATCATGTAAACCAGGCAAAAAGGCAAGCCGGTTCTACCTTTAAACCATTTGCTTATTTAACCGCGTTAGATAATGGCTTTACTCCCTGCGATAAATTTACTGATAAATATGTAGCCATTAAATACATGGACGGAGGTAAGGAACAGGTTTGGGAACCCAAGAATGCCACCTATAGGTTTACCGGGCAGGAAATGTCGCTGCGCTGGGCAATGGGGGCATCTATAAATTCGATCACTGCTCAGTTAACCGAAAAAGTTGGCTGGGACAAGGTTGTGGAATATGCGCATAAATGCGGGATTGAAAGTCCGTTAAAATCTGTCCCCTCCGTATCATTAGGATCAAATGACGTTTCTGTTTATGAAATGGTGCGCGCCTACAGTACCTTTTTAAATAAAGGTCAAAAAATCGATCCGTTGCTGGTAACAAAAATTACAGACCAGCGGGGCAATGTGCTGGACGAATTTACATTGAAATCGGAGCAGGTTATCAGTGAAGAAACCGCCTGGTTGATGTTGTATATGTTCAGGGGTGGCATGGAAGAGCCCGGCGGCACCTCGCAGGCATTGTGGGAATACCCCGGTCTATGGAAAAAGGACAATCAAATAGGCGGTAAGACTGGCACGTCATCCGGTTTTGTTGACGGATGGTACATGGCAATCACCAAAGATCTGGTGACCGGAATCTGGGTTGGCGCCGATGACCGCAGCGTACATTTTACGTCATCAGAAACAGGCGAAGGTTCGCATACGGCGTTGCCTATTTTCGGTGCGTTTATGGAGAAAGTTTATGCTGATCCAAAATCCGGTTATACCTATGGACTATTTCCAAAGCCCTGGGTAAAGATCACCAAACCGTATAATTGTCCATCGCCGCGCATCGATACGGATTCTTTAGCTAAAGACAGCTTATTTAAGCCGGTTGATACTACTAAAGTTCAGCTTGATACCACATCTGAGCGGATTAAGTAAGGTGGTGGTAAATGGTCAGTAGCGAGTGGTGAATTGTGAGTGGTGAATTGTAAGTGGTGAATTGTAAGTGGTGAATAAAGTGATTTTTAACTTATATATTTTAAAAAAACTTAATCCAACTTAGTCAACCTAATAAACTCAATCAACTCAATAAACTCAATCAACTAATTTAACTAATTTCGCTCTTATCTATTTCATCGGCATATGAATAACCATTACTCCGCTGTTAACAAAACGAAAAGATACTTATTAATATTAGTTTGCATTTTTAGTTTACTGTTATTAAGCGTTCAAACAAAAGCGCAGTACTTCGGTCAAAATAAGGTTCGGTACAAAAACTTAAAATTTCAGGTTTACCGGACCCCTCACTTCGAGATATATTATTATTTAAAAAATGATAGTATGATAAAGCGGTTTGCGCAAGAAAGCGAACTATGGTATACGTTGCATCAGCAAGTTTTCAGGGATACCTTTAAAAAGCCAAACCCTATCATTCTTTATGCCAATCACCCCGATTTTCAGCAAACAACGGCTATTGACGAAGAGATTGACGTGGGAACCGGCGGCGTTACTGAAGGGCTAAAAAACCGGGTAGTTATGCCTGTTATGGAAACCAATCAGATGACAAGGCATGTTATAGGCCATGAACTGGTACACGCTTTTCAGTATCACCTGCTGCTGGGGAAAGATTCTACATCTTATGAAAACCTGACTAATATACCTTCATGGATGATAGAGGGTATGGCTGAATACCTTTCCCTGGGTAAAAAGGATTCGTATACCGCCATGTGGATGCGCGATGCTTATTTAAACCACGATATTCCAACCGTAAAGGCGCTGACTGAAAGTAATAAATATTTTCCGTACCGGTATGGCGAAGCATTCTGGTCATTTATAGGGTCAACCTATGGTGATACAGTGATTATACCCTTCTTTAAAAACACCGCGCGCTTTGGGTTGCAGTATGGCATAAGGCGTACCTTTGGATACGACGATAAAACTTTATCAAATCTTTGGAAAAATGCAATTGAGACAACATACAAACCTTACTTAAAAGATACAGCCCAGGTTCCGGCGGGGCATAGAATAATTGATGATAAAAACTCAGGTAAATTAAATTTAGCTCCGGCAATAAGCCCGGACGGAAAATACGTTGCATTTTTATCAGAAAAAAATTTATTTACAGTAGATCTGTTCCTGGCCGATGCCAAAACGGGTAAGATATTACGAAAACTCACCAGCAAGGTAACCAATTCGCATATAGACGAATATAATTTTATTGAATCGGCAGGTACATGGTCGCCGGATAGTAAACAGTTCGCATTTAGTGTATTTAATAAAGGGCGCAACCGGATGTTGGTAGTTAATGTAGCTTCGGGAGCCATCGTTGATGATGTTTCGATGGGCAAGGCGCAGCAATTTAGCAACCTATCATGGTCGCCAGATGGGAAGAACATGGTTTTCCAGGGGCTTGCTGAAGGGCAAGGCGACTTGTACCTATATAATTTTGATACCAAACAGGTTAGACAATTAACCAATGACAAATATTCGGATTACCAGCCAAGCTTTTCGAGGGATGGAAAGAAGATCGTTTTTTCGAGCGACAGGACAACCTATGACCAATCATTGTCGCAAGATATAACTTTTAATCTTGCAGAGTTGGACCTGGCAACAGGCAAGATCACTGACATTAAAATATTCAATGGCGCTAACAACTTAAACCCTCAGTATTCATCGGACGGTACACAAATATGGTTTCTTTCAAACCGGGATGGTTTCCGTAATATGTACCGGTACACACCCCCGACCGGAAAAATAGAACAAATGACCGACCTGTTTACGGGCGTTTGCGGTATTACAGAATATTCTCCTGCCTTAAGTATCTCCTCGAATAATGACATAGTTTATTCCTATTACCGCGCCCAAAAATATGCGCTGTACAACGCAAAAGCATCAGATTTCACAGCGAAGCCGGTTGATGACGGTATAGTTGTAAACTCGAGCGCAGGGGTATTGCCCCCGGCGCGCTCTGTTGGCGTTGATCTGATCAATTCTAATTTAAACAACTATCTTGCCTATCCCAAAATTCCGGTTGACGCTGTACAAACGGTACCTTATAAACCAATGTTTAAACTCGATTACCTGGCAAGCAGCGGTGTAGGCGCTTCTGTAAGCCAGTTCGGCGCGGGTTTATCAAGTGGCGTACAAGGTGTTTTCAGTGATATTTTAGGACGTAACCAGATATATGCCGGGGTAGCTGTAAACGGCGAAGTTTACGATTTTGGCGGTCAGTTTGTTTATATAAACCAAACCGGGCGGTGGAACCTTGGCGTCAGCGTGTCCCACATTCCCTTTCAAACAGCAAATTACAGTGTAGTTCCGACGACTTTTGTAGATAACAATAAGAAAACTCAATCGGGCAATGCAGAGCGGTTTGATCTTATTCGCATTTTCCAGGATCAGGTTTCCTTGTTTACATCATACCCAATAACAAAAAAAACCCGGGTGGAGTTTGGTACTGGCGCTGCAACTTATTACTACAGAGTCGATCGTTATACTACTGTTTACGACACACTTGGCAGTGAAGTCAATTATATGCACAGTCATGTGTCAAATTCAGAATATAATTCGGAGAATACAAATAATGGCATTATTCTAACACCTTTTACCATTTATAATGTAAATACTGCTTTGGTTGGCGATAATTCTTTTTTTGGGGTAGCTTCACCATTAAACGGCTACCGCTACAGGCTGCAGGCCGAATATGATTTTGGAACTTACCAATTTTTTGCACCAACTATTGATCTGCGCGAGTATCTTCGTGTTTCCCCGGTTACTTTTGCCGCCCGCCTATACGGTTACGGGCGCTTTGGAAATACAGGAAACCTGTATCAATTATACCTGGGATACCCTTTTTTAATACGCGGATATGAAGCACAAACTTTTTATAACAACAACAGTAAAACCCCGACAAATGGATTTACCATAAATCAGTTGTCGGGTAATCGCTTAGCTGTGGCAAATTTTGAGGTGCGTTTACCGTTTACCGGACCGGAAAGGCTCTCTCAGCTTAAATCTAAATTCCTGTTTACGGAGCTCAACCTGTTTTTTGATGCGGGCCTTGCCTGGAATGCAGGAGACCAGATCAAGTTCCAATCGGGGCCCGACTTTCTTGGATACTTTCCTGAACTGGATTCAAACGGAAATCCTATTTTAGATTCAAAGGGCAATAAAATACTTCAACCCGAGTACAATATTCACCAGCGGGTACCTGCATTGAGCGCCGGTATATCATTAAGGATAAATATGTTTGGGGCCTTTGTTTTGGAACCTTACCTGGCCTATCCTTTTAACCGTACTGATATCAATAAACCAGTGTTCGGCTTAGGCTTTACACCGGGATGGTAATGCAATTAACTGGCCGGATTAAATTCTTGCAATAAAAAACCTAAGAATCATGGTCACAGGTTGGTCTATGTAAAACAGGGAAATTACAGGAGTTTGCAATAAAACAAAGCTTGTTTGCCTTATGGTGGAGTTCATTAGCTTTTTCAACCATTGACTCCTGGCTTACTGTTACTTTGGGATATAAGGTAACTTCTGTAAAATGGCCGCCACCCTCTGGTGTTTCTTCCATCGTTCCGGTTGCCGAATCAACATAATCAATAACAACAACGCCTGCTTCTGAAAAATAAATCTACATCTTGAAGTCGCATATTAACATATATTACCGTATAGGTAAAAAAACAAAAACATGAGACTACCTAAATCACTAACACTTCTTTTTATTTGCATTCTGGTTTTAACCATCATTGCCGGCTTATCCTGCAAAAAGGGTGACAGTAAAATCACTATTATAACCGAAGATGCCATTGTTGTTGACAAAGGAGATATTGCTGCTGACGGATGCGGCTGGCAAATAAAAACCACGCTGACAGATAGTACATATAGCCCTCAAAATTTAAGTATCCAATATCAGGTTAATAATTTAAAAGTACACATCACTTATCATAAACTAAAAACAAGGTTTTACTGTAGCCAGATCACTAATAATCCCGGACCAGGTATTACAGAAATTCAGCTTGATGCAATCGCAAATCAGTAGAACTGGTGTTACTAGTCAACCAGTGAACTAATGAACTGAGTGCATTGAACTCGCAAAGTACAAAAAGAGGGTTTACAAAGGTTTACACATTTTAGGGTTTACATTGTTGTATATAACTGTAAATCAACAATATATGTGATTTACATCATTTGCTTGGGTTTACACTTTTTCGGTGCCGAATTTATCCATAGGCTCCCCCGATTGGCGAAAATCGGTGTAATCTTCCAATAATCGGTGAAATCATTAATAATAATCGGTGGAATCATTCTAATACGGATCTACGTCCGGCTGCACCACGCTCCCTTTGCTTAATTTAGTTGTTTGAAATTGTGTTATCACATCCCTGATGATGGTTTTGGCTTTATTTACCGATACAAGGTCTTTCTCAAACTTCAGCATGATGCTTTTTATATAAAAGTTTCGTATCCTGCCTACCAGTGGAAACTCCGGGCCTATCACCCTTTCGCCAAAATGTTTGCGGAGTTCGGCTGCAATATAATCAGCCTGGTTATTAACGATTGCGGGATCTCTGTGTTTTACATCGAGGTTTATGATGCGATAAAACGGCGGGTATTTAAAGCTCCTGCGTTCTTCCATCTCAGTAAAATACAGGTCAGTATAATTATTCTCAATTACCTGTTTTATAACCCGGTGATTCGGATCGTAAGTTTGTATTACCACTTTGCCCTGCTTGCCGCGCCGCCCCGCCCGGCCGCTCACCTGGGCCAGCATCTGGTAGCTGCGTTCATTGGCCCTGTAGTCGGGGAATTTGAGCAAACTGTCGGCATTAATGATGCCTATAACTGTTACATCCGAAAAATCCAGGCCTTTGGCAACCATTTGCGTCCCTATCAGGATATCTATCTTTTTCTCTTCAAGATTATTTAGAATCGTTTGCAATGAATTACGTGAGCGCGTGGTATCCAGATCCATACGGGCTATGCGGGCATCGGGTAATAAAATTGCCAGTTCATCTTCCACCTTCTCCGTGCCAAATCCTTTATATTCCAACTGTGTTGAACCGCAGGCGGGACAAATTTGAGGAGTATCTTCTTTATAACCGCAATAATGACAATGCAATTTGCCGCTGCTTTTATGGTAGGTTAAACTAACATCGCAATTGATGCATTTTGGCGTATAGGCACATATCTTACATATCAGCACCGGAGCATATCCCCGGCGGTTCTGAAACAAAATAACTTGTTCTTTATCCGCCAGTGCCTGCTTAATATCGTTCATCAGCACGCTTGTAAAGTGCGATTGGATTGTTTTTTTCTTTGTTTCTTCAATAATGCTCACTACCTCAATTTCGGGCAACTTTACACCGCCGTAACGTTCGGTAAGTTCGGCAAAGCCATATTTATGCATACGTGCATTGTAATAACTTTCAAAGGATGGCGTAGCGGAGCCAAGCAATACCTTTGCCTTATACATGTTCGTCAGGAAAATAGCGGCATCACGCGCATTATAGCGCGGCGCCGGGTCGTACTGTTTATAAGACGTTTCATGTTCTTCATCGACAATGATCAGTCCCAGATCATTAAAAGGCAAAAACACGGATGAACGCGCGCCTAAAACTACTTTATATTCGTTATTAAGCACTTTTCGCCAAACCTCGACCCGTTCGTTGTCATTGAACTTTGAATGATAAACGCCAATATTGGCGCCAAAATACATCCGCAGCCGTTCTATAATATGTGTGGTAAGCGCAATTTCCGGCAATAAATATAATGCCTGCCTGCCCGTGGCAATCACTTCTTCAATCATCCTGACATATAGCTGTGTTTTTCCGGATGAGGTTATCCCATGCAAAAGCACTACGTCCTTTTTTGTAAACTCTCCGCTAACATGCTTTAAAACATCATGCTGCTGTTCGCTTAATTCAAAAGTGTCAAAAGCTTCTTCTTCCTCATAATATAAACGGCTTACATTTTTTTCTTCTGCGATAAATATTTCTTTTTCAATGAGAGATTTAATACTCGCAGCCCCGGCGCCGCTTTCTTCAATAAGCTCATTTTTTGATATGCTTTTTTGATGACGCGATAGTTTTATATAAGCCAGCACCGCATCGGCTTGTTTGGGGGCGCGCTTTTCGAGTATGGCAAACAACTCTTTTAAATTCTCCTGGTTACGATAAATAGGATTAAGCGTAATAAAAGTGCGTGTGCGCGGTTTGTAACGTTCGCTTACCTCTTCCGAAATATGAATAATGTTTTTTTCAAATAATAATTTCAGGATGGGCATTACCGTCTTCTGCCCCAATAGCTTTACAATATCGCTAACTGTCAGTTCAGGCTGGATATCAAGCGCTTCAACAATTAGAAACTCTTTATCATGTAATGCGCTGCGATCATATTCAAAACCCTTATTTATCATTATACGGGTTTCGCTTGCCAGCTTTAATGCTGATGGCAGTGCGGCGTTCATCACTTCGCCAACATTGCACATATAATATTCGGCCAGCCAATACCAAAATTTTAGTTGGTCTTCCGTTACCAAAGGCCGCTCATCCAATAATTCGATGATATATTTTGCCTGGTACTTTTCGGGGGCAAGTTTGCCTATAGAAGCAATAATTGCCGTGTAAAGCTTACTTTTCCCAAATTGAACCACCACCCTTTTACCGATCGACACGGCATTGTTCATCTCGAACGGAACCCTATAAGTATAGTTCTTAGCAATTGCTAATGGCAGGATTACCTCCACAAAAAGGGTTTCACGGTCAATATGCTGTGCTTCGGCAAACTCTAACATTAGTTTAATTTTTCAGGTTTTTGCTGGTTCCCGATGTTCGGGAAACGGTTCCGCCAAGTTTATTCCTAAGCGCTGCTATGCCGAGTGTTACCCAGCCTCCAATAAACAACAATCCGCCAATCGGAGTACCCGGACCTATCAGCGGTAACCAACTCCAGCCCAGCATATCCCGGCATGAAAGCAGGTATAATGAGCCGGAAAAAAATATGATCCCCAATGAAAACAGGTAGTAGCAATCATTAATAAGCCTGCTTCTGCCGCGGGTCAAAGTCGCCAGGAATAACAGCGCAAAAACATGGTAGAACTGGTATTGTACCGCGGTGTGCCACACCTCCATATTTTTAAGAGTTAGCGATCCCTCTAAACCATGGGCGCCAAAAGCGCCGGCAACAACCGCCAGCATTCCAAAAACTGAAGCGGTAATTATTATTTTTTTTTTCATAGGCGGGATTTGTGACAAAACGCTAAGTTAATGATTTTGGTGAGAGGTTGATTGAGTTGATTAAGTTGGAATAGTCATATTCGTTATATTTTTTTTAATCTACTTAACCAGTCACTTAATCAACCTTATCAACTCAAAAATTGACCTACTCAACCACTCACTTAATCAACCCAATCAACCCAATCAACTTAAAAATTAAACTACCTTTACAGTGCAAACAGCAATGAAAAAGCAGATCATTATTACCATCATTTTGTTAGTGGCTACTGCGTTTATAACGGTTGTTTACTTCAGAAATTTAAACACCCCCGGCATGCACACCAGCCAGGTTATGCGGGCTATACCTGGTAATGCTTCCTTGATATTTGAATTTAATAATGAAAAGGGCTTTTACGATATTTTCAGCAATAACGTACTGCTTACCGCTGTTACTGGCAAACAGACTATTGGTGAATTAGATGCCTTAAGAAGAACTTTGCTCTTAAACCCAGCATTAGAACGATATTTTACAGGGCAAAATATATTTGTTTCTGTACATCCGTCAAAAGCAAGTATTGGCCTTTTACTAACTATTTCTTCGGCCGATGGGTTCGAACCTTCGATAATTGAACAGTTAACTAAGCAGCCAAATAGCGGTTTATTGGTTACTCCGCTTCGCACAAGTGGCGGCAGCGAGGCCTTTAATATTTACATTTCCAGCCTGAAGAAAAGATTTTATGTAATTAATAGCGCCGAAAATATTTTTTCAGGCAGTTTTTCGAAAGAACTTATCGATCAGTGTTCAGCCAATAGAAATGATAAAAACAAGCCATCATTTGTTTTGCTTTCCGAACGGCAAAATGCTAACTCACTGGCTAAATTGTATGTGAATTATAGTCAGCTTACGCCCTTATTTGATCACTTGTTTGAAAACAAGAACACTGATATTTTTAAACGTTTCAGGCTACTGCCGGGTCTGGCGACATTGAACTTAAACTATAAAACTAATGCTCTAATGTTTAATGGATCAACAACTATTCAAACAGACCAAGCAGAAGGCTATTTAAGCCTGTTTACCAATCAGCAGCCCGTGGTTAATCATTTAAAAGATATTTTCCCTTCGACTACAGCATACAGTATAAATTTCGCCGTTTCAGACCCTTTGAAATTCAGATCGGACTTATCAAAATGGTACACAATAGCTGGGGTTAAAAATGAAAAAGAACGGTTATTTAATAAGATATTGGTGGAAACCGGCACAAATTTGCAAACCGAGTTTAATAATTTGCTTAGCAACGAATTCGCGATCATTACCACACGTTACTTTGAGAAATTTGCCATAGTATCAGTAAAAGATGGCTCGAAGCTCAAATTGTTAATGATGAATATAAGTAAAATAACAAATGAAAATGCTGGTCAGCTTAGCTATGAAAAATTGCCATTTTTTTTGCTGGGTGATGCCTTTAGTACTTTCAGACGGCCTTATTTTTTAATAATTGATAATTATTTAATATTAGCTAACAGTTCAAACGAACTGGCAAGCTATTACGACAGCTATATTAACCGAAAATTTTTAAGTAAAAATGACCAATACAATCAATTTGACAATCTTCTTGCTGCAAGGAGCAATGTCGCTTTTTTGTTTAACTTTAAAAATGCAGAACAAATACTTAAAAGAGACATGAACCCTGGTATTTACGATGCTTTTCAAACAAATGAACCCGGATGGAAGAACTTTTACGGGGCATCCTGGCAATTTACCGCGGCAGACAGAAACTTTTATACGAATTTCTGCATGAGATTAAATACGGATACCGCGTCCATAAAAAAATAAAATAAACAGGCACCACACAACTATAGAACTGTATTTTCGTTAAAACGGTTAATTATTATTATTTTCAGCTAATTGAGTTTGAGTTTTATCTTTAAGGCATATAAATAAAAAATCAGGCATCGAAGATCTATGAAGAAGTTTTTACTTGTTTTATGCTTATCATTCTTTACAGTTAAAACTTTTGCTCAACAATTTTCCCAGTATAATACAGGTACGCTGTACGATTCATTCGAAAACCCATCTCAAAAGGCCTTTATTCCGGATACCAGCAAGAAATACGCTACAAATTATTTATTCCCTAATGGTAATTTTAACTTTTTTTTGAGTGGCGATGCTCAGGCGACGTTGAAAAGCAGGGCATTTCTTGGTAAGTACGACAATTCCGCATTAGTGATCGGCCAGGGCAGATATAACCTGGCAAGCATGAATGCCAATGTGTATTTTGTGATGTTCAAGATGTTTGCGAGCCTGAACGGGGATGAAGAAACAGGCTTTTCCTGGCAAACGAAGGCGGAAGGGCGGGGGTTGTTTTCCGACGAAACAATTGCCGCTTTAAATGGGAATGAAAAGTTTGCTGACCAAACTCCTTATATTAATATTTTCAATAGTAATTATTATTATCAAACCTATCACCAGATTAGTTTTACTTACCGCGAAAAATTCAACAATCAATTTGCTTTTGGCGTAAAACTAAGCGCATTACTTGGCATACAATATCAAAAATTAGATATTACCGGTTCAAAAGCAATTTATGACAATTTAAAGGATACCGTCGGGGTTACTTTAAAGGGTATCTATTATAATAGTTTTGTTCCGGGTCACTTCATTTCACGCGACTATTTGCCAACCGGCCGCAACCCGGGTGCATCAATTAGTATAGGTACATCCTATAGAACAGAAGACAGCTTTATTTTACAAGGAAATATAAAAGATCTTGGCTTTATACACTGGAGCAGCCGATCGACCATCTACAATTTTGATAATAGTACGGTTATAAAAGGTTTACGAAGCCCTAGTCGCGAAGACAGTATTTACAACAAGACTTACAAAATAATTCATAACAATGTTACCGGTGGATCATTTACTACTCCAATTGACGGAAGGGCCGAATTAAGCATTACAAAAAGCCTTTGGCTGGATGACGATAGGATGTTCAAATATTCACCTACGGCCATAGCATCAAAAGAGTTGTTTAATCCCGGTTTCATCGGCGCCATCGTTAATCCTTTTCAATATCAAAAATATATTTTAACGCTGACGACCACGTATGACGATTTAAAAATATTCAGCTTAGGCGCACAGTTCATGCTGCAAACCCCAAACTGGGAGTTTTATCTCGGCAGCGATAAGTTGGCACAAAGTATCAGCTTAGCATCGGAGGCGCTCAACAAAAATTCTCCCGGCATCAATCAAAACAGTGCATATACCGGCGCTGATTTCTTCATTGGTTTCTCCATGAAATTTGGGCCAATAGTTGAACATCCTATGAATGCCAGTAGTATTCCCACCGGCGAAAAAGGCTTTTTAGGCAGACTATGGGGAAGATTGTTTAAAACGAACGATTAGCCCCCTCTAAATCTCCCCCGGTTGGGGAGACTTTTCTTTGGTTTTCCAAAACAAAAATATAGCTTTTAAAATGGTGCATTTTAAAGTCTCCCCAACCGGGCGAGATTTAGAGGGGGCTTTTTTTCTTCCCTGCAATAAAATCTTTCAAATAATACGGTTCAAAATAAGCGACGTCTTCAAATTCCTTATTCCTGAATTTCTCAAGGGCTCTTTTGGTAAGAGAGGTAGCCGAGTTAATAAATCCGGGGAAAAATACGGCGTTAGGCTTCTCACCCAAAACTGCCCGGCACTTTTCGGCGCCATCTCCAAAAAACAAAATCTTATTATTTTCCAGCAGTTCATCGAAACTATTTTCATCAATTATCTCAGCCGAGGTTGGCCGGATTTTTTCGCCGTCTTTAGTAAAAACAGCGGTAAAAACTTCCATCCTCCGGGCATCTATCATAGGGCATAACAGTACAACGTCATCCTCAGCATATTCTTCGAAGCTTGTCATACCATCAGCCATAGCCGCCAGCGTTTCAATGGCTATAAGGGGTTTATCAAGCGCGAAACATAAACCTTTGGCAGTTGACACGCCAATACGCAAACCCGTATATGAGCCTGGCCCGCAGCTAACCGCAATAGCATCCAGGTCCTCATACTTTATTCCAGCGAAAGTAATGAGTTCATCAATAAACAAAGTAACTACTTCCGCATGTATATTTCGCTGATTAACCTGCTTACAGCCCAAAACCTTACCATCCTTTGCTAAAACAACAGAACATGAGGCGGTGGCGGTTTCAATTTGTAATATCATTTTGGTCATTGGTCATTAGTCATTGGTCATTTGTCAATGCTGGTTAGTGATTGGGTTTGAGTAATTTTCCTTTTGGATTCAGTTCATGATCCAATGACTAATGACCAATGACCAATGACCAATGACTAAATCACGGTACCGGATCATGCCCATGCCCTCCCCAGGGATTACAGCTCGCAATTCGTTTTAAAGTTAACCACCCCCCTTTAAAGGCTCCGTATTTTTTTATAGCTTCAACCCCGTATTGTGAACAGGTGGGCGTATATCTGCATGAGGCTCCGGTAAGCGGCGAAATAAAATACTGGTATATTTTAATAAGGATAATAAATAAAAAACCTATCCCTTTCTTTAAAATATCGATTATGGGCTTCATTTCACGTTTTCTCTGCTTTCTCCTTTGGAACTATGGTATGTACACATCTTTTTGCTAAAACCCCATGGGGGTTGAATATCGGTAGAAAAAAGGATTAAAATTGATTTGCGTGCCGTAGGTACGCAACTCTTTTTTTGCTTTTGGATCAAACAGACCACATTTTCCCTTACATTGGCAATTAGTTTCGTACCTACGGCACGAAAAAATGGCTTTATTGACTTATGCTACCAATATTTTGCTCCTATCGGAGCAACAAATCTAATCAAAAGATATGTACACACGGTAATCCCCGATGGAAGGGGCTGGGATGAAGCGATTAATAACAGCTTTCATTTCGCAATTTCTGCGCTAAGTTGTACCAAAAACTTCTTCATTCTTTTCTCCGCAAAATCAAACGGAACAATTTCCTTGCCAACATAGCCTAATGAAAGCACAATTTTTTTATCGGCGCTGTTTAGTAGTTCATACAAATATTGCTGTTTATGCTGCCGGTAAGCTTCGCGCATGCGCCTTTTTATTAAATTACGGTCGACAGCGCGTTTAAATCGTTTTTTTGAAACTGAAAACAAAATTTGAACCGGAAAGGGTTGCTGCCCGTCAGCGAACATCCACGAAGCCTTAAAGGGATAACATAAAAAAGAAGAACCGTTATGAAAAAGCCCGTCAATAAGCTTTTTATTACATAACCGTTCTTCTTTTTTAAAAGTATACATGGTGTTGCTAAGTCTGAACCAAAATTTGAGTAAATAACTGGTTCAAGCCCCGTTTCGGAGAAAGCAACCAGCCTTATGCTTTGTGACTGCGTTCGTCAGATACAGACAATTTTCTTCTGCCTTTAGCTCTTCTTGCCGCTAATATTCTCCTGCCATTAGCAGTTGACATGCGCTCACGGAAACCGTGCTTATTTCTTCTTTTCCTTTGTGAGGGCTGAAACGTTCTTTTCATGGCTATTTTATTCTATTCGTCGTTTTTAAAACAAGAGCGCAAATGTAGTGTTATTTTTTTTCTTTGTCAAATATATTGGTGAATGGTTTTTGGTTGGATTGGGTTGTTTAAGTTGCTTCGGTTGATTAAGTTTGTATATAATACGGTCTGAAAATTCCGGTTCTGATATCTTAACCACTCGCTCAATCAACTTAATCAACTTATTAATGAAACTGATTATCATCTTTATCCTCCTCCCCTTCTGCGCGCTGTCACAGGATTCATTATCAAACCATTACAAAATATACAGCACATCAAAGCAAAAATTAACAACACTTGATGAGATCGTTAATGATATGGCTAATGCCGATGTTTTGTTTTTTGGAGAAGATCATAGTGATTCGACAGGCCATTACCTGGAATATACCTTGTTTAAAAAGCTATCGGAACAGTATCCCGGAAAGATCGCATTATCCATGGAAATGTTCGAAACCGATTGCCAGAATGTACTCGACGAATATTTAAGCGGCTTTATCCGCGAGAAGAATTTTATAACTGAAGCCCGTGCCTGGAAAAATTACAAAGATTACCGGCCTTTAATTGAATTTGCAAAGGCCAGCCATATTCCGGTTGTTGCGGCAAATGCGCCTGCCCGGTACGTAAATATGGCTAACCGGCTAGGCCTGGCAAGTTTGGAACAACTAAATAAAACCGGCAAATCGTACTTGCCGCCACTACCTATTGATACGGCGACCGGGAGTTATTATGATAAATTTTTGAAGATTATGGGCGGCCACAGCAGTATGACCGGTATGCAAATGTTCCAGGCGCAAAGCTTATGGGACGCTACCATGGGGTGGTCAATAGCAAGGTTTGCGAAAGCGTATAAGGGTTATAAAATACTTCAATTAAACGGCAATTTTCACAGCGAAGAAAAATTGGGAGCTGCCGCACAATTGAAAAAGTATGCCCCAAAAATCAAGATACTTAATATTGCAACTTATAATGATGAGAATTTTGACAATCCTGATTGGAATAAACTTGGCAAAAATGGCGACTATATCATAATCGTTCATTAGTTCATTAGTGCACGGCGCATAATACGTAAGCGGCTAATGAGCTAACCTAACGAAGCAGACTAATGAACTAATGAACCAATGAACTAATGAACCAATAAACGTTTCAGGCTTTTTTTGCCAGCAAATCCCTTATCTCGGTAAGCAATATTTCTTCTTTAGTCGGTTCCGGCTCTGGTATTGGCGGAGGTGCTTCCTCTTGTTTTTTTAGGGAATTGATAGCCTTTACCAATAAAAAAATACAAAACGCAACGATCAGGAATTGAATTACCGCGTTTATAAAATTACCATAGTGGACGGCGGTTTCCAATACTTTATGGGCCGCGTCTGCTTGCCTGAGAACGATTTTTTTGTCTGCAAAATCAACGCCGCCCGTTATTACACCAATTGGCGGCATAACAACATCTTTTACCAGCGAGGTAACTATAGCGCCAAACGACGCACCGATAACAACACCCACTGCGAGGTCAACCACGTTGCCCCGCATTGCAAATTCCTTAAATTCTTTTACAAAAGCCATATATTATTCTTTATTTAATTAAAGTTATGAAATTAATGAAATAAGCAAATTATTTCCATCGTATTTAAGTCAATCGCAGCTTTATCCTCACATATTTTTAAGTTAAGGGTAATTGATGTATTTTTGGCATTATTGTATTATGCTTAAACAAAATCTTCAACAGAAACTATTACAGAAGCTCTCTCCGCAGCAAATACAATTTATTAAATTGTTACAGGTGCCAACTGTTTCGTTGGATACCAGGATCAAAGAGGAACTGGAAGAAAACCCCGCGCTTGAAGATTTGAGCCTTACCAATTTAAATGAACCGGAAGAACAGTATCCTGATCGTGACCCCGAAGATGATAACTTTAACAGCGATGAGGAGAAAGGCGAAGCCGATGAGTTTAATATCGATGACTACCTGCAGGAAGATAACGTAAATGAATATGGATCGCGTTATGACCAAAATGGCGATGATGAAGATGAGCGCAAAGAAATACCCATTGCCGTACAAAGTTCATTTTTTGAAAGTCTTCAGCAACAGCTTGACCTGCTTCCATTGTCGGATAAGGACTTTAGGATAGGCAAACAAATAATAGGCAGCCTTGATGATGACGGCTATCTGCGGCGGCCGATAACATCCCTCACGGATGATCTCGCGTTTTCGCAAAACATTATGGCCGATGATGAAGAAGTTGAGGATATGCTGAAAGTAATACAGGGTTTTGACCCTCCCGGCGTTGGAGCGCGCAGTTTGCAGGAGTGCCTGTTAATTCAACTGCGAAAAAAAGACCCCAATGACCCGATTATAAAAAAGGCTGTGATGGTAGTGGAACATTACCTGGATGAGTTTACACGTAAACACTACGATAAGCTTGAAAAATCGCTGAACATGTCTTCGGATGAATTGCGTGGCGTTGTAAATGAGATTTTAAAGCTCAACCCAAAGCCCGGCGACTCGAACGAAGAGACTACCAAGCAAATGCAGGTGATCCCCGACTTTCATATTTCAAATAATGACGGCATTCTTATTCTTACTTTAAACTCGAAAAATGCCCCTGAACTTAGGATAAGCCGGTCGTACCAGGAAATGTTTGAACATTATGACAAAGCATCGCAAAAGGATAAAAAATTAAAGGAAGCTGTACAGTTTGTAAAGCAAAAGCTTGATTCGGCGAAATGGTTCATAGATGCAATTAAACAGCGGCAGCAAACACTGTTAAAAACAATGAACGCCATTATGCAATATCAATACCAGTTTTTTTTAACAGGCGATGACAAAAATTTAAAACCAATGATCCTCAAAGATATTGCCGACAGGATCAATATGGATATTTCAACCGTATCGCGGGTTGCCAATTCAAAATATGTGCAAACGGAATTTGGCACATTTTTGTTAAAATCGTTTTTTTCTGAAGCCATACAAATGGAAAGCGGCGAAGAAGTATCAAACAAAGAGGTTAAAAAAATATTGGAAGAGCACATCGGTTCAGAGGATAAACAACATCCCCTGGCGGATGAAAAGTTAACGGAAATTTTGAAGGATGCCGGCTATAATATCGCACGCCGCACCGTTGCCAAATACCGGGAGCAAATGAATATCCCGGTTGCCAGGTTGAGGAAGGAGCTTTAGGTTAGTGGTTAGAGATTGGAGGTTAGAGGTTAGTTGGGAATTCCATACGATTTTTAGATTTTTGTTCATATTTTAATTATAACCTTATCAAATTAACAAATGGGAGCCTTCACTGACCTTGAAGTTTGGAAAAAATCCAGATTGTTGAGAAACACTATAACAGAATTAGTAAAAATATCAGCGTCGTTTCTGACTTTCGGTCTTTTTAACCTCTAACCACCAATCTCTAACCTCTTATCTCCAACCTCTAATCTCTCCACTCAAAAAGTATGCTGCGGGCAAGTCACCCTGTACCGGTTGTTAAGCAGTAAGCTGATCACGACCTCGTGTGTGCCGTTACTTACTGTGTTTAAAGCTGATGTGGTAATATCATACGAGTAGCCCACATTAATAAATGAGCTGATATTGATGCCGGCTAATACCCCGAATGAATCATCCCGCCGATATGACCCTCCTATCCAAATTTTATCCTTAAACGAAATTTTGGCATTAACGTCATAAGTTATAGGTGTAGGGTTTATTACTTTAACTAAAAATGAAGGTAAAAGAGTTATATCATCTGTTAAAAAAAGCTTAACCCCTCCGGTCACAAAGTATTGCGGGACTGTTTTGCTCTGATTATAGGCATTATTGGTACTAAAGTAAAGATTTTCGGGCAAAAGTTGCTGTACCGAGGCGCCAAAGTAATAGTCTGATGAATATAGCCAAAACCCCGTGCCAAGATCTGGCTTCCACTGGCCGTTGTTGCCGTTGGCAATGGCCGGATCAAGCGGTGTTTCGAGGGTAATCAACGCGGTATTCAGATTGATATGATTAAAACCAGCCTGAACGCCGACGGCTAAATTTAACCGTTCAGTTAAGCCAAGATGATAGGCATAGGTCAGATCAATATTTGTTTGTGTAATGGGGCCTGCCTGGTCGGATACCAACATAAAACCGATTCCATGGTGAGGTTCTGCAGCCATATAATTTTGCGTATATAACCTGCTTGATGGGTTTACGCCGCCTTCGGCCGGAAAAGCGGTTGCATCGCCTTGTAAAAATTTGTCTCCTAATGGGGCGTCTACCGTTAGATAACTTGTTACAGGCGCACCCTGCAGGCCTGTCCATTGGCTCCGGTACCCTGCTTTAACATCGGTATAATTTTCAATTCCTGATACAGCCGGATTTAAAAGAAGATTGTTAAAAACATACTGCGTGTACTGTGGCTTTTGCTGCGCCGAAGCCAATGATATACCCGCGGCGAAAACAACAAATAAATGTAAAATTCTTTTCATTATTCAATATTTGAGAGATTGGAAGTTAGAGGTTAGAGATTGGAGGTTAGAGATTAGTTGTTTAGTCGCAAGACATTTTAACCAACCTCTTATCTCTAATCTCTGATCCCCAATCTCTAACCTCTGACCTCCAACCTCTACCTCACAATAGCCACAAAGCCCGATAAAACCTCACCGCCAATCATTAAGTTTATAATATAATAGTAGGTACCGGTCGGTAACGCGGATCCTTTGTAGGTACCATCCCACGGAATTCCATAACCAATTGACGAATATACATTTTCTCCGTATCTGTTGTATACTTGAACCGTACAATTTAGATAGGAATCAAGGTATTTAATGCCCCAGGTATCATTTATTCCGTCGCCGTTGGGTGTAAAAGCGCTGGGTATTGTAATATTTTGAGGAGCCGGATTAATGGTAAGAATGCCCGGCACCGGAGTAATTGCATAATTAGAGGATGCTGCGCCACTTACAGTAATGGAATATGATGATAAAGATGTTATTGAAGCGCCATATAGTCAACCCAAAATTCAGTGCTTTTATCAATATAATTACTTTTATCCCCGCCTTTTATGAAGATTAAAGCAGAATCAGCCTGAAAGGAATTTTGAGTAATTGGTATTGTTATTTTGGTATAATTGGTTATCGAAGATGTACCAACCCATTGTCCGCTGTCAATTACGACCAAATCTTTGAAAAGTTTTATTTTGATCGTTACTGTGTCTGTCCCATACAGGTTGTTTTTTACAAAAGCTGTCAAGCTTACGGGATGGCTTTGAATCTTAAATTTATTTTCGGCCATGGCAGCGTAAACGCCATTATAAATAAACTTTGCAGCGAATTTTCCATGATAAGCGTCGGTAACCTGCTGAACAGTATAGGTATTAACTGCTGGTACGCAAAGTGGGCAACTGTTAGTTTTCCAATCTTGAAGCGAATTATAATTAGCCCAATTCTCAAAATCCCCATTCGGGATGGGGTTGTTTTGCCGTACTGTTTTGTCTTTTTTGCAACCGGCAACAACCGCTATTGCAATTAAAAAGAACAATACCTTAATTGTTTTCATGGGACGCTTTTAAATTAATACGTACCAATTATAAAAGTGCGACAATAAAAACCCCAAAAGTTAAATTTAAATGTCCTGGATCACAATATTCAAAATATCCTTTTAACCTGTATCCCGTTTAATATACTTTCGCGCTTTATAGGTTTAAAACTTACATCAATACCTTTTCCATTAATAACGTCTATGGTATATCTTACTGAGAACGCACGTTCAGGTTCTAAATAATTACCGTCACCCAGGCCGCTCAGTACTTTTTGACTGTTGATAAAAACATCAAAACTACGATCAACGCTTTCTTTATTTGAAAGCAATTCTGCAAATAGCAGGGTGACCTGGTATTTTCCATCGGGCACATCCAGTTTAAAATCATCAAGACCTACCCTTTGGGTGGCGTAAATCGGATCGTTATCGGTTCCCAAAATATTTTTATTTGTGCCAAACTTTTGCAGATTGCTCCTTTGCATACTAAAAACGTGGCCGCCGATATATCCCCAACTGCCCGGTGCATAAAGTTTTTCAGGAAGCCAAATCTGCTGCAGCTTATCATCAGAGTAAAAACGGGTGTCACCCAAACTGACATTTATTTCCTTAAAAGGCAGGGTCTGGTCATAAAGTAAGGCTGGTTGCATTTGAAAGTTTATGGTTGTAAAATCTTCATAATTTATACCATTTTTTACCGATAGT
Organism: Mucilaginibacter sp.; assembly: GCA_036758125.1. Lineage (GTDB taxonomy): Bacteria > Bacteroidota > Bacteroidia > Sphingobacteriales > Sphingobacteriaceae > Mucilaginibacter. Next base: position 64,693 of record DAIOXE010000007.1, on the reverse strand, counting down.
GCTTTTAAACTATTTATGCCATTGCTAAACGGCACACTAAATAAAGCAACCTTATCTATAGTCGATTGCTTACCTAATAGTTTTCCATTAAGCCATAAACTTACTTCAGGTAAATTGCTGTAAACCTCCACCGGCTGAGTACATAACCCGTTTTGAACAGCAACTCCGCCTCTAAGTGTCCAATTACGTGAACCGATTTTTAGAAATGGCTGCATTAACAGGTTGGCCTGGTAATAGTAATATACATCTTTTGGCACCCTTTCGTCTGTTGCGACACCCTTTGTGTTGGTGTGAGGGGAAGCATCAATACGGGAATACGAATTAAAATCAACCAAACACCACATGGCTGCTCCCGCTACAAACGGGCGGGCCATAATTTCTTTCAGATATTTTTTATGATAGATGGTTTGATATTCAATGGTTTTATCAAATCGGTAAGGTTCAAAGCTGTGCAGCCTGGTATCCCCGTCGGCACCGTATTCAGTGACTATCAATGGTTTATCCGGCAGTTCGCGGTGATGCCTGTCTAAAAACTCGCCAAAGCCTTCAAAGTTCGGGGCATACCAGCCATAATATAAATTCCAGCCGATAATTTGAGGTATTTGCGTGATCCCTGTTTTATTATACCTGTCGAAATCTCCGTGGCAAGAGATCATAGTAAGTCGTGAAGCGTCCTCCTTCCTTGTAAGATCATCGAGCGTTTTAGCCAGTTTCGCCACATCTTCAAAATATTTTTGCTGTTCGGGCGAATCCTGCTTAAACCGGGGCTGCAGCAGCACCTCGTTCATATAGGCCCATATAATGATGCAGGGATGATTGTAATTTTGGCTGATCATTTCCAACTGCATGTGCTTACAATTTTCCGTGAATTCATCCGACTGTGTTATGCGGTTTACAATTGGTATCTCCTCCGAGGCAAGGATACCCAGGCGGTCGCAAGCTTCTAATACCGCCGGATCTTGCGGATAATGCGATATGCGTATAAAATTCGCGCCCATCGCTTTTAAAAGCTCCATATCATGCTCGTGAATGGCATCGGGCACAGCATTGGCCATTCCTTTATAATCCTGGTGCCGGTTTGCACCTATTAATTTTAAGGGCTTCCCATTTAAGTAAAATCCTGTGGCGGCATCAAACCTAAACCAGCGTAAACCTAAAGGGTTGGTTTGTTGGTCGAGCAAATTACCTTTCCCATCATAAATACTGCTAACCACATGGTATAAATAAGGGTAATCCGGCGACCATAAATGCGGGTTTAAAATAGAATTTATCGGTTCTGAAAATACAGTTGTGCCATGTGCCGGTAATGTTAAACTCGTTTTTACTTCTTTAACCAATTTCCCATCGGCAGTAAAAACCGAGGATACAATTTTCACCGCTCGTTTATCATTTGTGGCATTGGTAACAGCGCCGTCAACTGAGATGTCAGCTGCCGCATCACTTACCCGCGATGTTTTTATCCTGATGCCATTTGCCGCGTTGCTATCGAGGTTAAAATGGACCGGGTTTGCAGTTATTAGATAAACATCCCTATAAATACCGCCAAAAAACGTAAAATCAGCATTTAACGGCGGTATGTTTTCATTATAGCTGTTATCAAGCTTAACAAGTATTTCATTAACTGTTAACGAATCTTCGCGATATTTAAGCAACTTGCTTACATTGAAGCTAAACGCCGTGTAACCTCCAATATGTTTACCGGCAAGCTGACCGTTTATGTATACTTCGGCAACCTGGTTGGCGCCTTCAAAATATAAATACACGCTTTTGCTTTGCCACGAAGCCGGAGCAAATATTGTTTTTTTATACCAGCCTATACCCCGGTAATAGCCCGTATCCTCCATTACGTCCGTAGTATTCCAGCTATGGGGCAGGGAGATTTTATCCCATTTAATATTTTGAGCGCTTTTAGCAGGGAAACCAGCAATATCACCTTTATGAAATTCCCAGTTTGAATTGATAGTTTGTTTGATGGTGGGTTGAGCATATAGAATACTAATGCCCGAAAGAAATAAAATCAGGATAAATAAGCGGCGCTTTATCATAACGATAATCTATTTTTCAATGTAGAGACGCAATACTTTGCGTCTGAACCTTAATGTTTGAGAAATTACTCTTAAGTGCTGTCATCCGTTCCGGGACGCAAAGTTCCGAGACGCAAAGTATCTCTACGAATCTTAAAAAAACTTATCCGGGTTTGGCACCAAATTCAAAAATCTTGTAAAATTTTCGGCATAATGCGATTGATCCAGTTTATAATAAAATGCGCCTTTCTTAGATGAAAATTTATCTTTTTCGTGCAATTTCACCAACAAGCCAGTTGACAATAATTTGCGGCTGAAATTGCGATCATCAAACGTTGTGTTGTAAACACCTTCATAAAGGGCCTGTAACTGCGGGATTGTGAATTTTTCGGGCAGTAATTGAAATAAAATAGGATGCAGCGCTGCTTTATAGCGTAACTCCCTTTGCGCCAGTTTAACCATCTCGGCATGATCAAATATCAATTCCGGCATTTCGCTTAGTAAAAACCATTCGGCATGGTATTCATCACTTATTTGCTGTTCATACTGATGAATATCAATAAGCGCGAAATAAGCAATGGATAATGTCCTTTCAACAGGGTCGCGGTCTGGTTTGCCAAACACCTGGAATTGTTCCATGTACACATTCTTTAAACCTGTCTGCAGTTCTAAGACGCGGTTAGCAGCATCTTCCGGACTCTCTGAGGGCTGTATGAAACCGCCCATCAGGCTCCATTTATTTTTTTCAGGCTCAATATTGCGGTGTACCAGCAACAATTTTAAATTCCATCCGTCAAATCCGAAAATAATACAATCCGTTGCTACTAAAATTCGTTTTTGACCAATATATCTTTGCATAATGAGGTTTAAAGTAATTTACAAGTGTAGAAAAAAAATCGGAGATTTCTTTATGAGTCCGAAAGTCATGCCGGGTTGGGCAGAAATGCCCCTTTTCCACCCCTCAAAATCCGTGCTCATGTTCACGATTTTCACGCCACCGATTTTGTGAACACCTCATTTACAGTTTTTTATAGAAAAAAATTGCCAAAAATCGACCCCTCCATGGTGACAAAATATTGTCACCACTAAATTATATTATAAAATATATAATGCAAAAACGTACTGGCATTTATAGCGCATACCTGTCAGCGGGGCACGAGTAGTCCTGCGCTTTTGGCCGACCCGGATACTCACGCCTGAATGTGGGCACAACAAATATTTTCATTATTACCGTTGACGAATTTTAACTTTGTGCATGTTAAACAAACTCATAGATGACCAAAAAATTATCATTGACGCTCACAAATGGGGCACCGGCGAAAACATTAGCTGGGATAAGTCCTCAAATGACATACATATTGATAAAAGGACGAACAGAAGGATTAAAAATCAGGAAATAGTCGCCCACATTAAAATACCCATCAATTCCGATCATGACATTTCGGTAGAAATTGTCAACAACGTACGCAAACCGAAACAGCTTTTGGAGCCAGCAGAACGGCAAATCATCAGCGAGATCAGAAAGGCATTATCCAATAGAAAAGTGAGAGAAGAGTTTATAAACAGCTTAATAGATACCTTACAAAATTACCCCACAAATCTTTCTTCCCCAGAACGCGCAGAAGCCGTAATGCGACGCCTTGCAAAACATTTTGGCTTGTCAGAAGAACTTAAAAATACACTCATTGAACTATCATTTGGAAGGATCGCATCCATAAGCGCCATGCTTTCCGGACACGGAAAGAATTTCTTCATCAACCTAAACCGTGAAAATATCACTATAGGCGAAATAAGCGACGCTGATTACCACGCATCAAATGGCAAAGGATTTTGAATGCTATGTACCAAAGATATTTGGAAAATAGAATATTAAAACTACATTACAAATTAGCATCCGATTAGCTACAGATACAGCTTGGGCTAAATCACGATGCCAAAAGATTTATTGCGGTTGCACAGAAATGATTAAAAATATATTCTATTAACCAGCGGTGTTAAGTGTATTGAGTTACCTTTGTTTATGGAAAAAATTAATCTTGGTGAAGAAGTCATTTGTTTTGATCGCTTTACAAAACTGCCTTCATTTGAAGGGATTATTACGAGTAACGAAAATCAGGATTTTTATAAGGTAAAAATAACAAGGCACAATAAATCGTTCGAAGGAGAAATTCCCGCTAAATTAGTGGGGAAAACGAACAGTAACTCAAAGGACAAATTGGAAGAGATTTTAAGTCAATTGGAATTACTTACAAGTGACTTAGCTACGACATGGGTGAATAACATTCAGGAAGGGAAATTGATTGAGTTTATAGTAAACATAGGCCGATTTGGCCCCATGAAAAAAGCCGGAAGTTATAATATTACCTATTTAGCAAAAAATGAAGATGGTAAATTAGTTTGGCGGCTCTATCATTATAGGTGTCTTCAAATCATTGAAGATTCCGACCCAAGTGATAAAGCATTAAATAGCCTTTTTGAATAATTAATAAAGGTATATATATGGCATCTACCGACAACGATATGACTTTTTTTGTCCCCACAGGGTCCCCAAAGGGAACCCTGCGTCAGTATGCTATCAGCAAACTTATCGGAAATTTGAATTTACTGTTCATCATGTTAGGGTTTAATTCTTTTATTGTATTTTTACCTATCAAAAGCAATAAAAATGAAGATTATTACATACGGGGTGATCATATCACGTACAATAAACAGATCGAAAGCGATAGAAACTTTCATTAATTACATTGTTTCATCAGGTGTAACTACCTTGATAGATTTAAGGTTTCTGAATTACAAAGACGATACAGGGGTTTATAATCCAATACAATTAAAAAAAACTTTGCATGAACATCAGATTAATTACATCTCATTTACGCAGAGGGCCAAAACTGTAAACGACAAACTTAAAATTACTCCTACGTTCGAACGATTCCAAATAATAGGAGAGGAATTAGTAATACCGACAATAAATTTCATTAACAGTCTCGAAACCGACCCTCATCCAGTTGGATTGCTGTTTAATTATTGGGATACAAAAGGTACAACCAAAGGTTCTTTCAGCAAATATGTCCATAAAAACCTACCTGAGATTGAATTAAATCATTTGATAATGGGGAAGAACAATAGCTTCGACATTTTTACCAACCATAATCTTTATGTGAACGCTTATGGCGAGTTGTTAAATATTCGCTCGGATATGATCCGCAAGACAAACTACGCCGAAGAAGTAAGGTATACATGGCAGCCCCCTGCAGAGGATTATAATCAGATGTATCGGGATGCGTTCGATAACAATCCAGAGGCTGAGTGGAATATTGACTAAGTAATCGCGATTGTAGTTATTTGCATATCAGTATTTAATACTTTAATGTAGTAGAAGTAGAAATCACCCTCTGGCGCGAGAATCCGGGCCGACCAAAGCGTTGGGCTTCTCGTGGCCCCGCTGACAGGTAATGAACTTTGCCATTCACACCATCAAGGTTCAATCAAAACTATAGCTATCAGGCAGGACAAACTGTGGTAATCACGGACGCTGCTGTGGAATTTATATTTTGTGCTCATGACGGTTTAAAAGCACATTATAAAAGATATAATGCAAAAACGTACAGGCATTTATAGCGCACACCTGTCAGCGGGGTCACAAGAACTCCACCTCTTTGGCCTGCGCGGCATTCTCGCGCCTGGTTGGGGAGATTAATTTCATTGACCCCTTGCCTGGGAGAACCGTTCCTTTTATTAACTACCCTTAATATTGTGTTGCGACACGTCTCCAGGTTAAAACCGCATTCACTGTCTTGCCTCCCGAAACAATCGGAGACGCCGTGCCGAGATGTAATAGCTCACCTTCAATTTTGACTACCCTTGGCTGTGTTTGTCCTGTCCAGTTCGGAAAGAGAGAAATAAACATGGAATGTGAAAGCGTTTGTTTTTCTTCATCTACATGGAAGGGACCTGTGTAGGCGATATAAGTGGACGCTTCCTGTTTGTATTCCGCATCTGTTCCGTTGAACCAGTCACCTGATGCAAAATTCTTTCGCTCCGGATGCATCAATTGCGCTGACATAAAACCGTCCGGCGTATACATGATAATGCCCATTGGTTTTTCACTCATCGGGTAAAAGGCTGCAGTACCATCCACCGGGTTTTCTGCATAGGATACCAGCTTCCATGCACCGATCAGCTGTTCCCTTAATGTTTTTGTTGACATGGTTTTTAACTTTTAAAGATTCTATTTTAATAGTATTATCAGGATGCTTTTTGCATATCCCCCACTTCTGGTAATAAGATAGCTATTCCACCTACTTAACTTAATCAACTTAATCCAACTCAATCAACCACTCACCAACCCCCTAACTAACTCTTTTCCCCTGCAAAAGCATATCCATCGCATGGTCAAATGAGCCGGCAAGGATCACTTCGCCGGAATTGACAAAAAATATTTCGTCTGCATTTTCGATGGTGTTTAAGCGATGGGCTATTATTACGCGGGTGGTGGTTTTTGGTAGTTTATCTAAAATATCGCTTAGCAATTTTTCCGTTATGGTATCAATATTGGCCGTCGCTTCATCTAAAATAAGCAATTCGGGGTTTCGCAATACAGCGCGCATAAAAGCTATCAGTTGCTTTTGACCCAGGCTGATACTATCGCTGCCTGACACAACTTTTGTATCCAGTCCGCTTTCAAAAATTGCCAGCAAACTTCCTAAATTAGCTTCCAGGATTACTTGTTCCAGTTGTTCGTTGGTATGATTTACATAGCGTTCATTGCCGTATAAAATATTTTCGCGTACAGTCCCGGTAAACAGAAACGGTTCCTGTAAAATAAAACCGATCTTTTTTGTTCGCTCAACCGGCTGGTACGTTCTAATATCTTTCCCGTCCAATAATATTGTCCCCTTGCTTGCATCATATAACCGGGCAATTAATGATGCGGTTGTTGTTTTGCCGCCCCCTGTAGGCCCGACCAAAGCATAAGTTTTGCCGCGCTCCAGTTTAAAGCTGATATTATGTAATATTTCCCTGCTATCATCATAGCTAAAATGAACATTTCTGAATTCCAAAAGCGAGGAAGATGACTCTGTATCAATATTTTCCACAGTTACCAGGTCGGTATCAAGCGCTAAAATATGGCTTATCCTGTCCCATCCGGCCATTGCCAGCTGAAAGTTTGCCCACAAGGCTGCGAGCTGCCTCAATGGGTTATAAAAAAGATTGGCGTATGAAAAATAAGTAACCGTAACAATCCCTATGCCTATTTCGCCTTTTGAAATAAGGTAAATGCCAAATGCCAGTACAATAAGCTGGGCAAAGCTCGAGAACAATGCATATACAGGCACGTAAGTGTTATTGGCGATTCCGGCGCCTATAGCGGTCTCATAGTTATGCTTGTTTGCCCCGTCAAAACGTTTACGGAAATAGTCGCGGCGGTTAAAAGCTATGATCACTTTAAAGTTGCCCAAGCTTTCCTGGATTTCGGCGCTCATGCCGCCAACGCTCTTCAGATTTTTAGCGTTTTTTGATTTTACCCAGGCAGACGTTAAGCTTGTAAACGCCAGGATCAGCACCGCCGGAATAAGCGTGGCTGATCCAAGCTTAATATTTACGCTCATTAATAATATTCCCGCCCCTGTCATCGTAGCAATGCTGCCAATAAACTGCATTAATGATTGCGAAAAGAACTGGTTTAGCTTATCGGTATCATTATTAATGCGTGATATAAGGTCGCCAGCCTTGTTCTGATTAAAAAAGCCTACCGGCAGGCTTTGCAATTTATTAAAAATGGCGTTCCGCAATGTAAACAACATTCGCTGACCTACGCTACCCATCAAAATGGTTTGCAGGTAGCTCGACAGTAGTGCCACCAGGTACATAGCAAGCAGTATGGCGCAATTTACCAGCAGCGCATGGTAATTTTTATGCCGTACTAAAACATAACGATCTAAAGTTCGCCCGATAATAAGCGGGCCGGCCAGGTTCAACGAAGAATTGACGAGGATGGCTGCCAAAGCCATTAGCAAGTTCTTTCTTTCGTGCTCTATCAGCTTCAGCAACTTCCCAAGCGACGACCACGTGGACGATTTTGGGGCTTTCGCCTGCAGATCATTTAGATTGTAGTTCATAATTGCTGGTACTTTGCTGCGAATTAAATATCTGGACGTACTCAGGGCTGCTGTGCATCAGTTCGTCATGCTTGCCGATGGCGATGATCTCTCCCTCCATCAATAAAATTATCTGGTCGTAATGTTCGACCGAAGCTATTTTCTGGGTCACCGAGATCAGGGTTAAGCCCGGATAATTCTTTTGCACGTTGGCTAATATCTTATTTTCGGTATTGGAATCTACCCTTGCTGTAAAATCATCTAATAACAAAACCCTGGGATCAATAGCCAGCGCCCTTGCCAGCATGATACGCTGCTTTTGCCCACCCGAAAGGCTTGACCCACGTTCGGATACGATGGTGCTTAATTTATCCGGCAGCGCGTCAATAAATTCCCTTAACTCGGCTGTATTAATGGCTTTCTCCAGGGATTCATCCGTAACCGTATCGCTAAAAGCAATATTTTCGCGGATGCTCATGTTAAAAATTATGCTGTCCTGGAAAACAAAACCAACCTGGCTGTGGAAGGATTCGCTCTTATAATCATCAATGTTTCTGCCGTCAAACAACACCTCGCCTTCAGTTGGCTTAATCAAGCCTGTCAACAAAAAAAGCAGCTGCGATTTCCCGGCGGCTGTCGGACCGATAACCGCGATCTTTGAGCCTGCCTTTACTGAAAATGATACTTTTTTCAAAGCAGGTTTCTGGCCGTAAATTAATGAAACGTCGTTTAAATCAATGTCGCCCCTCATGATTTCAGTTATTGTTCCGGTTTCGGAGGTATCGGCGGCATTCAAAACCATATTGATTCGCTCGAAAGAAGCTGTCGCAGCAGCTATAATATTGCTCATAAAGCCGATAACAAATATTGGAAAGATCAACTGCCCCAGGTAAAGATTAAAGGCGGCAAAATCGCCAAGGCTCATCGTATTGTTTATTATAAAGTGGCCGCCTAATGCTAAGATGCTCAACGTAGCCAAATTAGCGGTAAACGTTATAACCGGTATCAGGCCGGCAAAAAGGCGTAAAATGGAAAGGCCGATATACCTTGCCTCAGAATTCGCTTTTAAAAATTTATCGAATTCCAAATTCTGTGAATTGATAACCCGTATCAGCGCCGAACCCAATATGCTTTCATTAATAACTTTGTTTAGCCAATCGATAACGCCCCGGCTTTTCACGAACAATACCCGAACTTTGCGTAATACCCAAAAAAATGTGCCGCCTATTATCGGGATAATGGCTATGATGCAAAGAGCCAGTTTCCAGTTTATCGTAAGTAGCAGGATGCTACCGCCGACGATGGTAAAAACAGATGATACAATAGATACCAACGCCTGCGATACAAAAAGTTTTATCGAATCCACATCGGCAGTGAGATTGGTAAGCAATTTTGACGGATTTACTTCCTCTATAAAAGCATTGCTTTGCCTTGAAATTTTATCAGAAAGCCTGGTACGTAAGTCGCGGGCCACTTTTTCGGAGGTATACACCTGGATAACGGTTTGCAGCCAGGCGAATATAAATATGAAAAAAACAGCTAATGAGAATTTTACTAAGGTAGAATTTATATTAAATTTTGAATGTGTTAAAAAACTATGGACATAACCATCAATGCCATGCGAAATGATCTTTGGCAGCCATAAATTAACGCTGTTGCTAAAAAGCGCGAACAAAATTAATAATGTAACCAACCCCGAATAAGGCTTTAACAGGCTAAAAATGCCCGCCTGTTTTGGTTTCTTATCAGCTTTCTCCATTCTGTTATTCTTGATTAAACAATAAACGCGCGTAAAAATAATCGCGGATTTAATAGATTTATATGATTTCGCAGATTATTTTTTTTTGAATCAGAAAGGTCAAAAAAAATCGTTAATATTAATGGTTGAGTAGTTGATTGGGTTAGATTAAGTTGATTAAGTTAGGTCAAATGATATAAGATTAAAGATATTACACAACTAATGACTCAATGACCAACCTAATCAACCACTCACCTAATCAACTTAATCAACTAATTTCCCTAACCTAATCAACGACTCACCCAATCAACTCAATCAACCAATCTCCCCATGCGCCAATTGAAAAATTGTGAACAGGTGATGCGCTTCATGCAGAAGAAAAAACTCTGACCATTCCAAAACAGTTAGTTTACCATATTTAGGGTGTGTACCCGTGCGTTCAAGCTTATCTGCGGGTAAATGTGTAATCAAATGAAAGATGACTTCCCTGCCGGATGAAATTCTTTTTAGGAGTTCATAAGTGGTAAAAGCGCGGTATATCGGAAATTCATCATCTTCTTCTGCCTTGTATGCCCCAAAATCAGGTTTATCCATAGCTATTATTTTGCGTATGCGGTCGATAAAAACAGGCTGGTATTTTGCCAAATGCGCAATATTGTCATGGATATTCCATTTCCCCGATGATGGGCGGCGTTGTATTTGACTGTTGTTTAGCTTTATTATGAGAAAAGCGATGGTTTTATGCTGGTTTTCTAAGCGCTCTGTTAAGGATGGATAGATCATAAATATTTTTATAGAAGTGTTATTTTATAAAATTATGAAATTTATCATTTAGTTTGCATGCACACTTTAATTCCAAATGTCAATTAATCTCACTATCCGGCCCGTCACATTGCACGACTATGATCAATGGTTACCTTTATGGGAGGCTTACAATGCGTTTTACGGTCGTTCCGGCGAAACGGCGCTTGCGCCTGAAATCACCGAAATGACCTGGAGCCGTTTTTTCGACGCGTATGAGCCGGTTCATGCTATTGTTGCTGAGAGTGATGGGAACCTCCTCGGCTTGGCCCACTATATTTTCCACCGCAGCACCACGGCGATTGGGCCGGTTTGCTATTTGCAGGATTTGTTCACCGCAGAGGCGGCGCGCGGTAAAGGAGTAGCAAGGGCATTGATCAATGAGGTTTATAAGCAAGCTAAACTTGCCGGATCATCCCGTGTATACTGGCAAACGCACGAAACAAACCTTACCGCAATGAGGCTTTATGACAATGTAGCTGAACGATCAGGATTTATTGTTTACCGTAAACCGATTTGACGATTTCCTAAATCTTTTTTTCTAATATTCGTATAGCAATACCCATAAAAATGACACTGAACTTTAATCTGCACAAGGAATACATACTCGAAGATGAACGCGTATTATTAAGACCTTTAAAAGAAAGAGACGTTGAATTTCTTTTGCCTTTTGCCCTTAACGAGCCTGATACCTGGAAATATTCCTACTTAAGCGCCAAAGGCGAAGAAGGCATGAAAAAGTACATAAATCAGGCGCTTACAGCGAAAGCCACAGGTAAGGAATACCCATTTATTGTGTATGACAAACAAAGCGGGAAATATGCCGGCAGCACGCGGTTTTATGATATTCAGCCTGCGCACCAAACATTGCAGTTGGGTTATACCTGGTATGGAGAAAAATTCAGGGGGACCGGATTAAACAAACATTGCAAATTTTTGCTGCTGCAGTTGGCATTTGAAACCTGGAATGCCGAAAGGGTAGAATTCAGGGCCGATGCCAGGAATGAAAGCAGCATTGCGGCCATGAAAAGCATCGGTTGCAAGCCTGAAGGAATTTTACGCAGCAATATGCCCTTAACTGATGGTGGCCGCAGGGATTCTATTGTTTTAAGTATTTTAAAGGATGAATGGGAAAATGAAGTTAAGGAGCGGTTGATTAGGTTGACTCATTAGTTCATTAGTTCATTGGTTCATTGGTGCCGCTTTGTTATTGGCACAGGTTCAGCCCCCTCTAAATCTCCCCCGGTTGGGGAGACTTTTTAACGCGCCTTTTTAAAGTCCTCCGCAACCGGGGGAGGATTTAGGTGGGGGCTTATTCGCTTCTCAAACTCTCCACCGGGTTTGCTATTCCTGCCCTGATGGCATGATAGCTCACCGTTATAATCGCCGTAAACACTGCCAGCGAGCCTGCAATTGCAAATACCCACCACGAAATGGTTATCCGGTAGGCAAAATTTTGCAGCCAATTATGCATGGCCCACCAGGCTATTGGCGAAGCAACAATTATGGCAAGTAATACGAGTCGTAGAAAGTCCTTTGATAACAATACATTGATAGATGCAAGGCTGGCGCCCAATACCTTGCGGATGCCTATTTCCTTTGTGCGCTGCTCAATCGTAAACGCGGCCAGGCCGAATAAGCCCATTGTAGCCAGTATAATGGTTATAACTGTAAATATGCTGAATATAGAAGCCAGCCGGTCTTCAGCTTTGTACTGCGCGTTAAAGGCGTCATCCATAAAAGTATAATCGAACGGTGCATCCGCATCATACTTTTTATAGATGCGCTGCATTGCATTTATAAGTGTTGGAATATTGGTATGAGGCTCAATTTTAGCGAACAGGTTGCATCCAAGTTTTCTATAGTAATTGCTGGTGTCATTGACAATAGACAGTGCCATCGGTTGAATTGCATATTCCATAGATGTAAAGTTGAAGTTTTTTAAAACGCCAACTATTTCTATTTGTTCGTCGCCTGTTTTTATAAAAGCCCCTATAGGGTTAGCAGGAAGGTGCAGCTGCGCTATCGCGGCTTCATTTATGATTATATTTTTGCGGAATGCAAGGTCAGTATTCGGGGCCGGAGGATACTTCCATTTTAAACCCAACGTTGTAATAAATTGGGGATTTGCAATAACAGATACTACCCCAACCTTTTCATCCTTAGTTTTGCCGGTTACAAAAAACATATCGAAGCCTTTAAACATGGCATAGTGCGATGTCGCCACGTTGCTTATGCCGCCAAGGTATTGTATATCGTGCTTAAATGCAGGGTAATTTTTACCCATGCTGTTGGCTATCGGTATCATTACCACATTATCTTTATTGATCCCCGTGTCGGCGTGCCTGAAATAATAAAGCTGGCGGTCGATAATTATTCCGCAAACAATCAATCCTACCGATATGGCGAATTGAAGAGTAGTAAATATTTTGCGTACAGTAATCCCACCGGCCTGTTTGCTCATTTTACCCTTTAATGTTATAACCGGGTTAAATCGCGACAAAACTAAAGATGGATAACTACCTGCAATTAATATAGTTACTACTAATAAGCTAAATAAAAGAATTAATACAATCGGACTATATAAAAACGAGTCGTCAATTTTAAGCTGTATGATATTTAAAAACCAAGGGGTGACTAAATAGCATAACAAATAACCCAGCCCAAATGATAAAATCGTGAAGAGCGCTGATTCCACATAAAACTGCATTGCTATTGTTTTACGGCTTGCGCCTGAAACTTTACGAACACCAACCTCTTTTGCCCGTAGCGTTGCCCTGGCTGTTGAAAGGCTCATATAGTTTACCAGGGCCAGCAATAAGATCAAAACAGCGACGAGCGGAAATATTTTAAGGTATTTTATGTTTGAAGAATCGCCGGAGTCGCTTTTCAAATGGACATCGGGCAAAGCTGTAAAGGAAAATTTTATATCACCGAAAGTTTTAGCCTTTTTGGCCATCATATCCAAGCCTTTAGCTAACCTGGCAGTATCGGCAGCATGGTTTACCTGCAGGTAAACGTTAAAGGTTCCATAGGTCATTTGCTGTGGACCAACGCCATATCTCGGGGCTTGCTTCATCACTAATAAGCTTTGGCAGGAGGTGACAAAATTGAAGGTAATAGATGAATTTGATGGCGCATTTTCCGCGACCCCGGTAACCTGGTACGTGTAGGCGCTATCAGTTTTTATAACTAAGGTTTTACCGACCGGATCCTGGCTGCCAAAATACTTTTTAGCCATGTCCCTTGATAAAACAACAGTAAAAGGCTTGCTCAGCACATTGCCTGCTGATCCAGACAGTAGTTTAAAAGAAAAGAAATTAAAAAAACCAGGGTCGGCAAATAATAATTTATCTTCAGCAAACTTCTTTGCTGGCGATGACGGATCAGTAACAACTACCGGGTTCTCGTTAAAGTAAGGCAGCGTGCGCATATATTCTTCAACAAATGGCTGGTTTTGTTTGATCAGCGGCCCTGAAGCATAGCTCATCGGGACATTGGGAATAAATATGCGATCTGCGTTTTTATGAAAACGGTCGTAGCTCATCTCGTGCGCCACATACATCATTATCATCATACAAACGGCCAAGCCTACAGCCAGGCCTGAAATATTAATAAGGCTATACAACTTTTGCTTTATTAAGTTGCGCCAGGCGATTTTTATGTAGTTTAGTATCATGGACGGATTAATTATTGAATTAATGAATTATTGAATTATTGATTAATTGCTGTTTGCTTTTCAAACTGCCAACTGCTACTGCCAACTGCAAACTACTCACTTCTAAGGCTCTTCACCGGGTTAGCAAGTGCCGCCCGAATGGACTGAAAACTCACAGTTATTAACGCAATAATTACAGCAATTGCGCCGGCAGCGAAAAATATCCACCAGCCCGCGTTGATGCGATACACAAATGTTTGCAGCCATTTTTGCATAAACCACCAGGCAACAGGTGTGATGATGGCAACCGCTATCAGCACGAGGTAAATAAATTCCCTGCTCATTAATGCGGTCAACTGAGCTACATTTGCTCCCAACACTTTGCGTACGCCTATTTCTTTGGTGCGTTGCCGGGTAAAAAATGCGGTAAGCGCAAATAGCCCCATTACCGATATGGTGATAGCTATGAGGCCAAAAAATGTGATAACTGTTTGCAGCCTGCTGTAAGAAATAAAAAGCTGGCGGAAATTTTCATCGACAAACGAATACCTAAGCGGGAACGCGGGTTCGATTCTTTTCCATGCTACGTTTAAATCAGCTATGGATCGTTGAAAATGATCACTGCTCAGCTTAACTAATATGGCGCCCCCCGATTGAAACATGCACGCTTTTTGGCCGATAGTAAATACCACCGGCTGAATGCCACTCTCATAGCCCTGTACATTAAAATCTTTTACAACACCAACAATCTGCATCGGGATACTGTCGCAATAAGGGAAGGTAATAGTTTTACCAACCGGATCAGTTAAATTCAACTTTTTTGCAGCCGATTCATTGATCACTACTGTTCGGGTATTTTGGTCAGGCAAATCATCCATAAAATAACGTCCCTTCGTTAAGGCGATGTTAAGTGTTTTGAAATAATCGGTACTCACTTTTACCGAAGACATGCGGTATGTTTTTCCCTGATATTTAAAACCTATGGTTGATGTGTCTGTAAATAAATTATCGCCGGGCACCTTGGTTGTTTTTGAAATGTACGACACACCAGGCACAGTGAGCAGGATATTCCGGGTATTGGCAAAATTATTTTCACTGGTTGCCTGCGTTGCCTGTATGCGCATCACTTGCCCGCCCGAAAAGCCCTTGTCCTTATGCTCCATAAAGTTCAACTGGCTTTTTATCACGATAATGGCAGTGATGAAAAACACTGATACCATAAACTGTACTACAATAAGGCTATTGCGGAATAATCTCCCCTTGTTACCGCTGGAATAATTTCCTTTCAGCACCTTTACAGCATTGAAACGCGACAAGTAAACAGATGGATATAATCCGGATAGTAATACAACAAAAAACAAGCAAGCGACAATTTGCCATATAATTGAAATTGCACTGTTTTGCTGCCAAAAGACAAGAGAAATA
This sequence comes from Mucilaginibacter sp., assembly GCA_036758125.1. GTDB lineage: Bacteria > Bacteroidota > Bacteroidia > Sphingobacteriales > Sphingobacteriaceae > Mucilaginibacter. Next base: position 48,949 of record DAIOXE010000007.1, on the reverse strand, counting down.
TTAAAAGAATGGTTAATATAGGGCAATGCAAAATTTAATAATAGAATGGCGAAAACCAGGCTGACAAAACATTGCAGCCCGGTTTCCAGCATAAACTGAAAAACCAATTGCCTGCGCCCGGAGCCCATAACTTTGCGTATACCCACCTCTTTAGCACGGCCGATTGATTTGGCTATAGCCATATTGCTAAAGTTAATGCACCCGGCAAGCAACAATAAGACTGCCAGAGTCAGTAAAACTGAAACTGTTGCGAAATTACTGCTGCCGTGCTTAGGGAAATTATGGATCCGCGGCACCACGTCAACAAATAGAGCGGTTTTTGGTCCGGCTTTTTCATAAGATTCAAACGATTTATTAGCTTTTTTTAACCGTCCGTTATAATATAAACGGTTAATCGCCGCCTCAATAACAGCATCGGGTTCCGGGTGTTTTATTTTTATATAGGTTTGAAATGAATAGTTCCCCCAATGGTTATTTTGCTTTCCCCAAGGGTCGCGCATCAGCATCTTAACAGGCATGTGCCCCGGGCCTTTGGGTTCCAGCATTACGCCGGTTACTACGCAGTCGATAAAGTTAAATACTTTTAAAGGTTTGCCGATGGGGTCAGTGTCGCCAAATAATTTGTGGCTCAACTCCCCGGTTATTACTACGGCCTTAGGTGTGTTAAGCGCAGTTGCGACATCGCCCTTTACCAGTTTGTAGGGGAAAACCTTAAAAAAGGAAGAATCGACGGTGACTACATCTTTTTGATAAATCTTATTGTCGCCTGCGGTGAGCAACATTTCAAAATCGCCTGATGATTGCAATGAGGTCGCGGCTTCGGCATTGGGATATTTTTGGGCGATGAAACCTGCCAGCGGTGCAGGTGTTGTATTTAGAAAATCTTCGTTTTCCTGCAACGAAACTTTGTAAACTTTATTTAGCTCCGGGCTCCATTTATCATAACTCAGCTCATAGTTAAGGTACAGCAATATTATTATAAAGCTCGACAGGCCTGCAGCCAGTCCCAGAATATTTATTATGCTGAAAGAAACACTTCCCGTTGTGTTCCGCCATGCGGTTTTTAAATAGTTTTTTATCATGGTTAGATTAATTATTGAATTAGTGAATTAGTGAATTAGTGATTTAGTGATTTAGTGATTTTTTTCTTTTATAACTGCAAACTGCTACTGCAAACTGCCAACTTCCCCCTACTCGCTTCTCAAACTATCCACCGGATTACTCAATGCTGCCCTGATGGCTTGAAAACTTATTGTTATTATCGCAATCAAAATTGCCGCAATGCCTGCAACCGCCAAAATCCACCATTGAATGTTTACCCGGTATGCAAAATCCTGCAGCCATATGTTCATTAAAAACCAACCGGCTGGTAATGAAATAAGTATGGCAATAAATACCAGTTTTATAAAATCAAACGACAACATTGCTGCAATAGTTGATATGCTTGCACCTAATACTTTCCGGATCCCGATCTCCTTTGTTCGCTGTTCGGCAGCGTAAGCGGCGAGACCGAATAAGCCCAAACAGGCAATTATTACAGCAAGTGAGGTAAAAACTATCGATATTGTGCCCATGCGCTTTTCGGCGCGATATGTGGCGTCGAAATCCTGGTCCATAAATGAAAAATTCATTTTGACATTGGGCGAAAGCTCATTCCATTTGCCTTCAATTTGGCCTAAGAGCGCCGGAAGGTTCTTTGTATTCACACGCACACTTAAGGCGCCCGTATTGCGGGCCAGCACTAAAACTACCGGGCTGATAACATTCCTTAGTGAACTAAAATTAAAGTCCTTAACAACCCCAATAATATGATACGCCTTCGAGTTCGATATATCCTGTTTGCCGCCGTTCGACCTGTATAACGGTTTATTTATTGGATCTTTAAGCCCTAAAAATTTCGCGGCAGCTTCATTTATAATAATACCGGAAGAATCTGTCTGCATCTGGTTTGAAAAGCTGCGGCCCGCGGCCATTTTCATGTCGAGGGTTTTGATATAATCGTCGTCAACTTCCCATGTTTGCGGGAATAAAGCTTTCTTTTGATCAAACGAAGCATCCTTAAAAAATATCGACGTGTTTTGCCAGTTTGATGTCGGAAGGAAGCCGGTCAGCGTAGCATTTACCACACCCGGCAATTGTTTTACTTCCTGTTTAAATGTTTTGGCCTGGTTATTCAGTTCAAAGGTATTCTGCACTATAAGCACCTGGTTGCGGTTATAGCCAAGGTCCTTATTTTGAACGTAGTTAAGCTGTTTGTAAATAACTAAAGTCCCTATGATAAGAAAAATGGATATGGAAAACTGGAAAACAACCAAAAAGCTTCTTAATCCGCCGCCTTTAAATCCCGCTGATAATTTTCCTTTCAATACATCAACAGGCTGAAACGCGGAAAGAAAGAAAGCCGGGTATGAACCAGCCAGCGCGCCCACCGTTAAAACTATCAACAATAAAGCAGGGAGAAGCCAGGCAAGGGTTTGGGAATTAATCGCAATATCTTTTCCCGCCAACTGGTTAAACGCCGGCAACAAAGCCATCGCTGCAAAAAAAGCGATAATGGTAGCCGCAAGCGTTACCAATATCGACTCTGTAAGGAACTGGATAACCAGGTACGTTCTGGATGATCCAAGGACTTTACGCACCCCAACCTCCCGTGCACGGTTTGATGACCGGGCCGTAGAAAGGTTCATGAAGTTGACGCAGGCGATGATTAATATGAAGAGCGCAATTGCCGAAAAAATATAAACATATTCAATAGTACCATTTGGCCCCAATTCGCCGGTACGGTTTGATTTGAGGTGAATATCAGTTAGCGGTGTTAAATTCAACCTGAAGAAACTGCCGCTTTTTTCAAACGCGGCGATGCTCATTTTTAATTGGGACTGCATTTCCGGTCCGCTGTATTTGCTTAAAAAAGCGGGCAGGGCAGCCTCAAGTTTTTTGTGATCTGAGGCATCCTTAAATAAAACATAAGTATTGTAATCACTTCTTAACCATTCAGTCGACCGGCTATCTGGAAATGTCGACATTGATATGAAAAAGTCAAAATTAAAATGTGATTGCTTCGGTATGTCCTTAATTACTCCGGTAACTTTATAAAAATTATTATCGTCAAATACCAATGTTTTGCCAACTACATCGCTGCTGTTAAAGTATTTTTTTGCCATTGTTTCGGTAAGTACAACGCTGTTTGGTTCCGCTAAAGCTGTGGCGGGGCTGCCATTGATCATGGGTAAGGTAAACACATCAAACAGCGAAGGATCGGCGAAAGCGATATTGTTTTCAAGAATATTAATGCCCGCTTTTTTTACATGCCGTGAACCTGTAGGTTTTAAACGTACTGTATTTTCAATATAGGGAAATTCGCTTTTTAGTGTTTGTGCCAAAGGCGGCATGCAACCCGCATACAGCACATTGTTTTCACCGAGTTTCAGGTCTTCATTTACCCGGTATATTCTATCGGCTTTTGTATTGTAGCGGTCGTAGCTTAATTCATCAACCACATAAAAAATAATAAGCAGGCAACTTGCCAGGCCTAACGACAGCCCTAAAACGTTTAACACCGTAAAGCCTTTATTTTTTAAAAGGGTACGGAAAGCGGTTTTAAAATAGTTTCGTATCATGGTGGTATCAATTATTGAATTAATGAATTATTGAATTATTGAATTAGTCATTGGGTCATTAAGTCATTGTCTCATTGGTCATTTTATTTAGTGATTAGCTATTGGTTAACAAACTGTGCAATGACTTAATGACCCAATGACCTAATGACTCTCTACTCCGATCTCAAACTATTTACCGGATTAGCAACCGCCGCTTTTATCGCCTGGGCGCTTACCGTTATGATAGCAATCATAAACGCAAGCATTCCTGCTATGGCAAATACCAGCCAGCCGATATTTATCCGGTAAGCAAAATCCAGCAGCCAATTATGCATAGCATACCACGACAGCGGGAAAGCAATTACGGCTGCGATGAATACCAATTGCAAAAAATCCTTTGAAAGCATGTTTACTATTCCTGGAATACTGGCGCCCAATACTTTCCTTATCCCGATTTCTCGCGTGCGCTGCAGGGTGCTGTATGACGCGAGGCCCAATAAACCCAGGCACGAAATAAATATTGCTAGTACAGCGAAATACATAAATAATTTGCCGAACCGTTCTTCAGTAGCGTATTGTTTATTAAAGTTCTCGTCAACAAACGTGTAATTAAAGGGGCGCGGCGGGATCAGTACTTTCCACTTATTTTCAACGGCAGCTATTGTTGCGGGAATATTTTTTGAGGCTATTTTTAATGTGAATATCCTGGCATTTGACGGGTTTATCCTCATATTTAATGGTTCTACATTTTCTTGTAATGAGCGGTAGTGAAAATCCTTTACAACGCCTATAATTTTACCCTCCCGCCCCCATTGCGAAAACTTTTTGCCAACAGCCTGGTTCGGTGAGGTATAGCCCAGGCTTTTAACAGTGGCTTCGTTTATCACTACTGATTTTGTTGAATCTGAGGGAAAAGCGGTCGAAAAAGTTCGCCCGGTAATTATTTTCATCCCGTACACCGGGATAAAATCGTAATCAACATCGTACATGTTGATATTGAGCGGCTGCATTATACCCTGCCCGTTTTCAAATGCAGAGTGCGCATTGGCGCTGCCTACGCCGGGTAAACCATGTGATACAGCAACGGCCAAAACATTGGGGATTGACTTGAACTCATTTTTTATCGTCTCATAATTTTTTATTACGCCATCGTCATTGCCAAAATCAAGCGTCAGCAGTTGATTTTTGTCGAAGCCCAGCGGCTGGTTGCGCATAAAATTCAGCTGGTTATAGACAACGAGCGTACCCACGATCAATACGATGGAGATGGTAAACTGAAATACCACCAATCCTTTGCGCAGCAAAGTACCTTTTGAGGATGAGCTAAATCTACCCTTTAAAATTACCACGGGTTTAAAACCGGATAGCGCCAATGCCGGGTAAGCGCCGGCGGCAAGGCCAATAACCAATGCGATGAGCAAAAGAATAAATACGTAGCCATGCTCCATAATATTTTCGCTTATTATCTTTCCTGATAACTGGTTGAACATAGGTAGCATTAACGAAACCAGCAGCACGGCAAAAGCAAAAGCAATAAAGCAAAGTATTACCGACTCGCCTAAAAACTGAATGGTTAGCTGGCTGCGGGCAGCGCCGATTACTTTGCGTACACCTACTTCTTTTGCGCGTTCGGTAGCCCTGGCTGTAGTTAAATTAATGAAATTGATAGCGGCAATCAGCAGGATAAACAAAGCAACTATAGAAAAAATATAAATATTGCTCATACTGCCTTGCTCAAAGCCACCTCTGGGATCCATATAAGCATCTTTTAAAGGCATTAAATAAAGTGCGTAATCCTGCCCGCCCTTGCGATCATTTTCACTGATGTGCTTTTTTAAGAAAGCAGGAAATTTCGCTTGTAGTTTATTAGGATCAGTTCCTTTCGCTAACAACAAATAGGTAAAGTTGCCAAAGTTTCCCCATTGTTCTAAACGTCCCTTGTACAAGCTTTCAAGCGTAGAAATGGAATAAAGTATATCAAACTTAAATTGTGAGTTAGCAGGAGCATCCTTTGCAATACCGGTAACTGCAACGGGATACTTACCATCAAACAGCAGTGTCTTACCTATCGGGTCGGTATTGCCGAAATACTTCTTGGCCATAGTTTCCGTCAAAACAACACTGAATGGATTTTTTAATGATGTTTTCGGGTCGCCTTTTATTAACGGGAAACTAAAAACATCGAAAAAAGACGGTTCAGCCAGAAATACTCTATCTTCCTGGAAAGGTTGCTGATCTTTAAGTTTAACCACATTGCCACTCGGAAATATCCGGGTAGATTGCAGTACTTCAGGAAAATCGGCTTTAATGGCAGGGCCCATAGGCGCTGATGAAACAGACAATTTCATTACGTCATTTGCCGATTTGATATCAACGTTTAACCGATAAACCTGGTCAGCTTTAGCATGAAACTTATCAAAGCTTAATTCAAAGCGTACATACATAACGATCAACAGGAAGGCGGTCATCCCGACAGCCAGCCCGATAATATTGATCAATGAGAAACTTTTGTGCCGCCAAAGGTTCCTGAATGCGATTTTGATGTAGTTCCGTATCATGGGATTAATTATTGAATTAGTGAATTATTGAATTATTGATTGGGTCATTTTTCTTCTTTCGGTCTTTTCCGACTTTCGGTCTTCTGACGCCTCCTAATCTCTGATCTCCAACCTCTAATCTCTATTCCGATCTCAAACTATTAATCGGGTTCGCCAGCGCGGCTTTTATTGCCTGGTACGATATCGTAATAGCCGCAACGCTCACCGATGCCGCGATAGCTATCAAAAATATGCCCGGGCCTATATCAATGTGATACGCGTAATTCTGTAGCCAGTTATGCATCGAGTAATAACCTATCGGACCGGCTATGATGAATGCAATGGAAATAAGCAGGATAAATTCTTTTGAGAACAATCCTATAATGCTCATAATTGGCGCGCCTAAAACTTTTCTTATTCCTATTTCTTTTGTGCGTTGCGATGCCGCAAACGATATGAGGCCGTACAAGCCCAAACAGCCTATCAGGATGGCTATGAATGAGAATAGCTTGAAAGCGGTATAAACTTTTTGCTCCTGGGTGTAGTAGCTGGCAATATGTTCGTCCAAAAACTCATATTTAAAGAGATCGTCAGGGAATAACGTTTGCCATGATTTTCCAATCTGCCCGATCGTTTCCGGCATTCCTTTTGGCCGCAGCCGCGCACTTGCTATATAGAAATCATTGGGCCTATATTCCAGCAGGCACGCCCGGCGCATTTTATGCTTGGATTCGCTTTGAAAATCTCTTACAACGCCTATAATAGTTGCCGGCTGGTTGCCATTGATCTTGATCTGCTGCCCGATAGCTTTGTTAGGGTCAATAATGCCCAGCTTATGGATCATGGTTTCATTTGCTATAACATTATGAATAGTGTCGATGACGCTTACTTTTCTTATTTTTTCTCCGGCCAGCATTTTAAGGCCGAACATATCGATAAAATTTTCATCAACAGATTTCATCTCAGTTACATCATCCTTATTAACACCAAGTTGAGGGGCATTAAAACTCGTAAAGCTGCTGTTATAAGACGGCGCCCCGGTTGAAAAGCTAACTTGTTTTATGCCTGGATTATTGAATAGTTCCTGTTTTAAAACTGACGTTTTAGCCTGGTTGGGTATAGACATCGAGATAACAGCATCTTTATTAAAGCCGAGGTCTTCGTTTTCAAAAAAGTCCATTTGATGAGCAACAACAAGGGTTCCTACGATTAGTATCTGTGAAATTGCAAATTGGACGACTACCAGGCTTTTTCGTAACGTAAAGCCGCGAACAACCTGTCCGCTTTTATTTTTCAAGGTATCAACGGGCCGGAATGCCGACTGCACAAATGAGGGATATAATCCTGCAAGCAGAATAACAATTACAGTTATTCCAGATATCCATCCGATTGCAACAGGTTCCAGGAGTTGACCCGGCGATAAACTTATGCTGAGCCATTTTTCGGTGTTGGATAAAAAGAAAGCCGCAAGACCTATACCCAATATCAGCGCAATCAGTATCAATACAGTTGTTTCGCCCATAAATTGTTTGATAAGCTGTGAGCGCCTTGCGCCTAATACCTTGCGTACCCCCACCTCTTTGGCCCTTTTGATAGCCTGTGCCGTAGCGAGATTTATAAAATTGATACACGCAGTAATGATAATGAGCAAGGCCACCCCGAATAAGGCATAATAGGTATCCTTTGATGTTGGCGTTATTACGTTATTGATATATCGCTGGTCGAAATGAATAGCCTTAAGCGACTGTAACGGTAAATGAACTTTTTTGCTAACATTGGCTGCCCAGTTTTTGTGAAGGAAAGCCGGTATCCTGGTTTCAACCTGGTGAATTGAATAATGTTCGGGCAGCAAAATGAATGTGAAAAAACCGCCCCCAATAGCCCAAAAGAACGACATTTGGTTTTTTAGCTGTTTTTTTATGGTTTCAAATGATACCAGCATTTGAAATGGCAGACTTCTGTTTCCGGGTACATCTTTCATTACACCGGTAACTTTAACATTTAATTGGTTTTCAATATTGATCACCTGCCCCATCGGATTCTTATTTCCGAAGTATTTTTTGGCAATGCTTTCAGTTAATACAATAGTATTGGGCTCGCTAAGGGCAGTTTTTGGGTCGCCGCTTATCCATTGGTAATCAAAAATACGGGGGAAATGTTCATCGGCGAAAACAAAATCCTTCTCGCGAAAGCGGTTATTATTTACCTTAACCAGTACCTCCTGCCTGTACATAACCTGCGTTACCTCCAATTCAGGAAAATCATTTCGCATCGCCGGGGCCACTGCTAAGGAGACATTTGAATTAAAGTCAATGGCATTTAAAGTTACCCGGTAAGTACGGTCGGCTTTGGGGAAATTATCATAAGTAAGCTCATTTCTTACAATCAAAAAGATAACCAGGCATGAGGCTATTCCCAGGGTAAGCCCAAAAACGTTCAGAAAAGCATAACTCAAATTACGCCTGATGTTACGGAATGCGATGACGATATAATTTTTTAACATGACCTGTTAGTTTATTGTTTCATAAGTTCAGCCCCCTCTAAATCTCCCCCGGTTGGGGAGACTTTTTGATTCGCTTATTATCTCATAATTTTGGACATCCAATTCATTTCATGTACATTTTTTAAAGTCCTCCCCAACCGGGGGCGGATTTAGGTGGGGGCTTATTCGCTCCTCAAACTATCCACCGGGTTACCTAACGCCGCCCTGATGGATTGAAAGCTTATCGTTACAAAAGCAATTAATATGGCTATTGCGCCCGCCATTGCCAGTATGTACCATTGTATGTTAACCCGGTAAGCAAAATCCTGCAGCCATTTATTCATAGCCCACCACGCTATCGGCGTAGCTATCAATATGGAAATGAGCACCAGCTTGATGAAATCCATTGATAACATGCCGACTATGGTGGATACACTCGCTCCCAAAACTTTACGGATGCCTATTTCTTTGTTCCTCTGTTCTGCGGCGTAGGCTGCCAGGCCAAATAAGCCAAGGCAGGCAATTACTATTGCAAGCGTGCTGAATGATATAAATATGGTGCCGATGCGCTGCTCGGTGCGGTAAGTCGCGTCAAAATCCTGGTCCATAAACGAATAACTAAATTGCTGGTTTGGCGACAATTCCTTCCATTTACTTTTAATTTTAGACATTAATGCGGTTGGGTTAGCCGCGTGCATACGCACGCTGATTGCGCCGTTATCAGGCGCGTAGCTTAAAACCAGCGGCTCGATTTTATCCCGCAAAGACATAAAATTAAAGTCTTTTACAACGCCCACGATATGAAAGGGCTGTATGCCATAACTATCACGGTAAACTGTTTTATTAAGCGGGTCCTTCGCACCTAATTTCTTTACAAAAGCTTCGTTAACAATTATTGCCGCCGTATCAGTCGCCATTTGTTTTGAAAAATTACGGCCGTCAATTAATTTGATGCCCATAGTATTGATGTAATCTTCATCAACAGGCCAAAATTCGGTGAGCATGTCTTTTTTTATGTCGATGGCCCTATCAGGGAATAAGCCCGTCTCCAATCTCTCTTCACTCGTTGGGGTATAGGTTGACATTGTGGCATTCACTACACCGGGCAATTGTTTTACTTCCTCTTTTAAAATTTTGGACTGGTTACCTAACGTGCTTACATTTTTAATGACCAGCACCTGGCTGCGGTCGAACCCCAGGCTTTTATTATGGATATAATTAAGCTGGTTGTAAATAACCAATGTGCCTATGATGAGGAAAATAGATATCGAGAACTGGAAAACAACGAAAAAGCCGCGAAGAAAACCGCCCTTGAAACCGGCAGCTATTTTACCTTTTAACACATCGATAGGTTGAAAAGCTGAAAGATAGAATGCAGGGTACGAACCTGCTAAAAAGCCGATCACTAAAACAATAGCCAACAACGAAGGCAATAGCCATACCAGTGAATTTGAAGTAATAGCAAGCTCTTTGTCTGCCATTTGATTAAATAATGGCAATAGTACCAACGCCAATGCAACGGCAATGATGGTTGATACTAATGTTATTAAAATAGATTCAGTTAAAAATTGAAACACCAGGTATTTTCGGGGAGAGCCCAATACCTTACGCACCCCAACCTCGCGCGCGCGGTTTGACGAACGGGCGGTTGACAGGTTCATAAAATTAACGCAGGCGATTAGCAATATAAACAGCGCTATAACCGAAAAAATATAAACATACTGCATGCTGCCGCCTGGTGCAAGTTCCGATTGCCTGTCGTCCCGCAGGTGAATATCCAGCAACGGGGTTAAAACATGCCTGTAATAATTCCCATGTGAAGTAAAAACAGGGGGGAATTGTTTTAAAACCAAATTTGTGATCCTTGTTTCCAGGCTTTTAATATTTGCCCCCGGCTTAAGTAATAAATAATCATGAATGCCGCTGTAGCCCCACGAGTTGCTGTGGCTTTCGGGAAGTGTTGAAAACGACAAAAAGAAATCATAATTAAAATGCGATTGCGCAGGCACATCCTTTATTACACCGGTGATCTTATAAATGCTGCTGTCATTAAAAGTTAGTGTTTGGCCAACTGCGTCAACTTTATTAAAATATTTTTTTGCGGTGCTTTCGTTGATCACTGCCGAATGCGGGTCATTTAACGCTGTTGACGGGCTGCCATCGATCATAGGCAATGTAAAAACATCAAACAATGAAGATTCGGTGAATACTACATTCTTTTCCTGGATGTTTTCATTCCCTTTTTTAACATGAAATTTTTGAGGCGATAAATACAGGCCGGTCGCATCAATTAACCTTACAGTTTTCTCAATTTCAGGATAATCATTCTTTATCGCATCTATCAAAGGCGCTTCCGACGTCGAATACTTGCCGGCATTGCCATTTATGCTTGCATCAACAGCTATCCTGTAAATCCTGTCGGCTTTTGTGTTATAACGATCATAGCTGAGTTCATCCACCACATAAAATACAATGAGCAAACAAGTCGCCAGGCCTACGGATAAGCCTAAAACATTTAATACCGTAAAGCCCTTGTTTTTTAAAAGACTGCGGTAAGCAGTTCTGATGTTGTTTCGTATCATGGAATCAATTATTGAGTTATTGAATTATTGAATTACTGAATTAGTCATTGTGTTATTAGTCCTTTAGTCATTTTCTTCTTTTGGATTTTTGTGACTTTCCGTCTTTCTGACTGCTTCTAATCTCCAACCTCTAATCTCTTCTTAACAACTGCCAACTGCTACTGCCAACCGCCTACTCACTTCTGAGGCTCTCCACCGGGTTGCTCAACGCCGCTTTTATCGATTGAAAGCTTATCGTAATAAAAGCAATCAGTATGGCTGCAATTCCGGCCAGCGCTATAACCCACCATTGTATGTTTTGGCGGTAGGCAAACGATTGCAGCCATTTTTGCATTGCCCACCAGGCAAATGGTGCAGCTATTACAATTGCAATCAACACCAGCTTGATAAAATCTTTCGACAGCATATTTACAATTGTTGATACATTTGCGCCTAAAACCTTCCTGACACCAATTTCTTTCGTACGCTGTTCAGCGGCATAAGCGGCTAAACCAAATAAGCCCAGGCAAGCTATAATAATAGCCAGAGAAGTGAATGCGATAGAAATTGATCCGGTGCGTTGTTCTGCGCGGTAAAGCGCATCGAAATCCTCATCCATAAATGAATAAGAAAACTGCTGGTTGGGCGACAGTTCTTTCCATTTATTTTTAACCCCGGCCAGTAAGCCCGATATATCCGTAGTGTTAATGCGCATGCTCAAAGCCCCGCGGTCTTCGCCAAGGTTAAACAGCAAAGGGCTTACATTATCCCTTAACGATTTAAAATTAAAATCCTTCATCACACCGATGATGTGGTACTTATTCATTTTTTTGCCGGTATTATCGGCAGGTGAATAAAGAAATTGACCAACAGGGTTTGAATAATTCAGCGTTTTTGCACAAGCCTCATTTATAATTACGGCGGAAGAATCTGTCATCATGTCTTTTGAAAAATTCCTCCCGGCAGCCATCTTTATGCCGAGCGTTGGGATATAATCTTCGTCAACATTCCATTGACCAGTTAATACCGCTCTTTTTTGATCAATAACCGGGTCTTTGAAAAATGATGTTTCATTGCCAACATCATTTGTAGGTAAAGCCCCGGTAAGGGTGGCATTTTGTACGCCCGGCAGTTGTTTAACCTCCTGTTTAAAGGTTTTAGCGGCAGTAGCCAGCGCCCCTACATTTTTAACTATCAGTACCTGGTCGCGATTGTAACCCAGGTCTTTATTTTGTATGTATTTTAACTGGTTATAAATAACCAGGGTTCCTATTATTAAAAATATGGAAATAGCAAACTGAAAAACTACCAGGAAGCTGCGGAGCATCCCCCCCTTAAAGCCCGCCGCCAGCTTGCCTTTCAGCACAACTATCGGGTTAAAGCCTGAAAGAAAGAAAGCCGGATATGAACCTGCCAGGCAGCCTATTACAATAATTATTATAAATAATGCGGGAACCAGCCAGCCAAATATTTGAAGGGTTACCGTTAATTCTTTGCCCGACATTTGATTAAACAGCGGTAAAAACGCCCAGGCGGCAAAAACAGCGATCACCGCCCCAATTAGGGTAACCATTATCGATTCAGTTAAAAACTGGGCGATCAAAAATTTACGCGGTGAGCCCAGCACTTTGCGTACGCCAACCTCGCGCGCACGGTTTGCCGAACGGGCCGTGGAAAGGTTCATGAAATTAACACAGGCGATGAGCAATATAAATATGGCTATTGCCGAGAATATATACACATATTCTATGTTGCCATTAGCCTCCAACTCGAATTCACGGCTTGATTCAAGATGTATTTTCTTAATAGAGATGAGGTTAAACCTGTCATAACTACCGCTTTTTTCAAATGCTGCAAAATCTGCATGAATAACGCTCTGTAGTTGCGGCCCGGCATGCTTGCGTATAAAATCGGGGAATTTTGCCTCAAGGCTTTTATAATCCACTCCCGACTTAAGCAATATATAAGTATGAAAATTGTTGCTTAACCAGTTATCTTCCCTGCTCTCCGCCAATGTTGGCATCGATATAAAAAAGTCGAAATGGAAATGTGATTGCCGGGGAATATCCTTAATTACGCCGGTTATCTTAAATTGCGCGGTATCATTAAAGGTTAATACCTGCCCTACTACATTTGTCCTGTCGAAGTATTTTTTTGCGGTGCTTTCGGTTATAACAACACTATGCGGTTCGGTTAAAGCGTTAGCCGGGTTGCCATCGATCATTGGCAAAGTAAATACTTCAAATATGGAGTTATCTGCATATACCATCCTGTCTTCCTGTATATTCTGGCTGCCTTTTTTTACGTGGTTTCCGCCCATGTTCCTGAACCTCACTACCTGCTTAATTTCTGGGAAATCATTTTTCAAAGCGGCAGCAGCCGGAGCAGGTGTAATGGCAAACAATTTCAAAGCGCCCCCAAATTTTATATCGCTGTTTACACGGTATATCCTGTCGGCTTTTGTATTATACCTGTCGTAGCTTAACTCGTCAAATACATAAAAAACAATCAGCAAGCAGGTAGCCAGTCCCAGGGCAAGGCCTAAAATATTTATTGCCGTAAAGCCTTTGTTTTTTAACAGGCTGCGGAAAGCGGTTTTGATATAGTTCTTTATCATGGGATCAATTATTGAATTATTGATTTATTGAATTACTGAATTACTGAATTAGTCGTTTGCTTCGCGTCATTGGTCATTTGCTTCGCGTCATTGGTCATTTGCTTCGCGTCATTGGTCATTTGCTTCGCGTC
>DAIOXE010000007.1:34632-34922 GCA_036758125.1 Mucilaginibacter sp. | reverse complement strand
ATTGGTCATTGGTCATTTGCTTCGCGTCATTAGTCATCGGTCATTTTTTGCTTTCTGCTTTGGCCTTTTTGCTTTAAGCTCCTTAACTGCCAACTGCCTACTCACTTCTGAGGACTCAATGCAGAGGGAACACTCAAGCTAACCCCTCCAATTTGGAGGAGGTTAGCAGAGGCACTTATTATTAACATATATAAACTGACTATAGTCCATGGCCCATGGTCGATAGTCCATAGTTAGGATTATTAAAGGATGGCTATCGACTATGGTCCATCGACTATGGACTTAAAACT
>DAIOXE010000007.1:0-34532 GCA_036758125.1 Mucilaginibacter sp. | reverse complement strand
AGGATTATTAAAGGATGGCTATCGACTATGGTCCATCGACTATGGACTTAAAACTAAATCATGATATTCTCCACTACAGTTTGTCCATCCAGTAAGCGGATGATACGGTGGCTGTAACGGGCGTCATGCTCGGAGTGCGTAACCATTATGATTGTTGTTCCCTGTTCGTTCAGGTCGGTCAATAGCTCCATCACTTCATTGCCGTTGCTGCTGTCCAGGTTACCTGTAGGCTCATCCGCCAGTATCAGTTTTGGTTTATTTACCACCGCCCTTGAAATAGCGACACGCTGCTGCTGACCGCCTGATAGTTGCTGCGGATAGTGGTTGCGGCGGTGCATGATCTGCATTTTGTCAAGCACTTCTTCAACCCTTTTTACCCGTTCGGATGATGGAACACCGGTATAAATCAATGGCAATTCCACATTTTCGAACACGGTTAATTCGTCAATCAGGTTAAAGCTCTGGAACACGAAACCGATGTTATGCTTGCGCAGATCGGCACGTTTGCGCTCTGTAAAATGAGCCACTTCAACGCCGTTAAATATGTAGCTGCCTTCATCAGGGTCGTCAAGCATGCCCAAGATGTTAAGCAATGTTGATTTTCCGCATCCTGACGGGCCCATTATAGCAACAAACTCGCCTTTTTTAACTTCAATGGATAGCTTGTTCAAAGCAATGGTTTCTACCTCTTCGGTACGGTAAAATTTTTCGAGATCTGTAATTTTTATCATAATTTTTGTTCATTAGTTCATTTGTTCATTTGTTCATTAGTTCATTGGTAGAATGGTCATTGTGTCATTGGGTCATTGTGTCATTGGTCATTTTTTTAACTGCAAACTACTACTGCAAACTTCCCTACTCACCACTCACCACTCACTACTCACTTCTTTAATACCAACTCCTGTATATCCCCGTAAGTTTCATAGCTTGATGTTATTACTTTGTCCCCTGGCTCTAAACCGCCGGTTAGTTCATAATAATCCGGGCTTTGCCTGTTTATTTGAATGTTCACTTTGTAGGCTGTTTTACCGTCTTTACTTACCTTAAATATCCAGTTACCACCGGTTTGCTGATAAAAACCACCTTTAGGCAGTAATAGCGCCGGCGCTTCATCGCTGAATGCAAGCCTGATCTGTAAGGTCTGGCCTTTTCTTAAACCTGCAGGCACCGCCCCAACAAATGACATATCTACATTAAACTGTCCGTTAACAACCTGGGTAAATACTTTCTTTACCACAAGCTTGTAGGTTTTGTCTTCAGTATTTGTATAATAGGCGGTTAGCCCCGGAATCACTCTCGAAATATAATGTTCCTCAACCCCTGCCCTAACCTTAAACCCTGACAGGACGTCAATTTGTCCCAAGTGTTCCCCTTTATTTTTATCCTGGCCTATTTCAGCATCAAAAGAGGTCAACTGCCCGTCAACATACGCCCTGACAGTAAGCGCGGCAACCTTTTTCCGCAACAGGTCTAATGTGTTTTTCATTTGGGCATACTGTTCTTTTGTCTGGCCGGCTTGCTGCTTAACCATTGCCGAATCCTGGATCAATATCTGGTTTGCCAATTTCCTGTTGCTTACCTGGTACTGGTATTGATTTTGGGCTTGAAGAAACTCCTGCAGGCCTATTGCTTTTTTACTATACAGGTCCTTATCCAGTTTATAAATTCGCTCAGCTTCCTTAAAGGCCACTTCTGCGGCTGCCATGTTATTCAATTTGCTAACTGTGTTTTGTTGTGCCTGCGAACGGGAAATCTGCATTTGTGTCTGATTAGCATATACGGCTGTTTCTTCGTTGGCTAAGCTAAGTTCAAGGTCGGTATTTGATAATCTTACTATCGGATCTCCCTTTTTTAGTATGGCGCCGTCTTCAACATATTTTTCTTCAACACGCCCGCCATCTGATGCGTCAAGATAAATGGTGGTAAGCGGCATCACTACACCATTAATAGGAATAAACTCCTGGAACGGCCCTCTTTTTATTTCGCTTATAGTTAACCGCTCGGTGTCAACATCAAGCTTACTTTTGCCCGACGTAAAATAAATGCTGCCGGCAATCAGCAAAACAATACCCGTTATGCCGCCAATAGTTAGCAATCGTTTTGTATTCCAGGTCTTTTTTTCAATTATTCTGTCCACGATATTTTGTTATATTTTGTAATTGTTTGGTTAATGGTTATAAAAAGATATGCCACAAATTAATTAGCTCTTTTTCAGTAGTTTAAACTATAAATATAATATCAGGGCGTACGCTTCTGTTACAGCAAGTGTACGGTTATGATACAGTGGTTCATTAGTTCATTGGTTCACTGGTTCATTGGTTAAATTCGTTCATTAGTTCATTGGGTTCATTAGTTCATTGGTTAAATAGCTCATTTGTTTATTGGTAAGCAGGATGTTAAAAATTCAGTGGTTTATAAATTAATAATTTATTACACATATTTACCTGCGCTAAGGCTTTTAGCATAAAAATTGCGCCATTTAAGTGGTATGTTCGTGGTTAATTGATCGTAAATCTAGTTTGTTGCGTAAATTTACGATTTTACATCCCTTATAAACCATCCACTAATGAACCAGTGAACAAATGAACCAATGAACTAATAAATGACCAAATTAAAAAAATCTAATATTTTAGTTGTCGATGACGACCCGGATGTACTTACGGCTGTTAAGCTCCTGCTAAAAACGGAAGCGCAAGAGGTTATTACCGAAAAAAATCCCGAAAACCTTAACTGGCTGCTGCAGCGTAACCAGGTTGACCTCGTTTTGCTTGATATGAACTTTAACAGCGCCATAAATACCGGCAACGAGGGACTTTACTGGCTGCGCAAAATTAAAGAATGGAAGCCTGGGGTTTGTGTAATCATGATAACCGCCTACGGCGATATTGATCTTGCTGTACGATCATTAAAAGAAGGCGCCGATGATTTTATTGTTAAACCCTGGCATAACGAAAAACTGATCGATACCATAAAAGAACTGCTAGATAAAAAGGAAGGGGTTAAAACTGTTAAATCATCGGTAAAAAGTACAGCAGGCGAGACATCGATACTTGGTGATTCGGATGTGATGCAGGATATTTTTTATAAGGTGAATAAAATAGCCCCGACCGATGCCAATATTTTACTGCTAGGCGAAAACGGAACGGGCAAAGACCTGATGGCAAAGGCTATTCACGAACGTTCTTTGCGTGCTGATAAACCCTTTGTAAAAGTTGACGTAGGCGCATTAACAGACACTTTGTTTGAAAGCGAACTGTTCGGCCATAAAAAGGGCGCTTATACCGATGCGCGGGAAGACAGGACCGGCAGGTTTGAGGACGCTCAGGGCGGCACTTTGTTTTTAGATGAGATTGGCAATATCTCGCTTCAGCAACAGGCTAAATTGCTGACGGTATTGCAAAACCGGCAGGTAACCCGGCTGGGTACCAATAAGCCTGTTGATATTGATATCCGGCTGATTTGCGCCACCAACCTGCCGCTACCCGAGCTGGCGAATGAAAACCGGTTTAGAAAGGACCTTATATACCGCATAAATACAGTGGAGATAAATATGCCGCCTTTGCGCAAGCGCAATGAGGATATTGTAATATTAGCCAAACATTTTGCTAAATTATATGCAAGTAAATATCTTAAACCTTCGATGGATTTTGAAGCTGCCGCGCTGCAAAAATTAAAAGGCTATAATTATCCTGGCAATGTAAGGGAATTGCAGTATACCATTGAGCGCGCGGTGATCATGGCTGATGACCATATACTAAAGGCCGATGACCTTATATTCTCGATATTGGAAACTACAGGTGGTGATATTACTGACGATGGAGACAATATACCGCTAAGCATGATGGAAAAAAATGCTATTTTACGGGTCATCGAAAAACATAACGGCAATATTACCAGGGCCGCCAAAGAACTTGGTTTAACGCGTACCGCACTTTACCGCAGATTAAGCAAATATGATATTTAACCGTTACGAATGGCGGCTGGTGCTGCGTGTAATATTTCTGCTTATTACGCTTACTGCAACTTCGGTACTGGTAGTAAATGACTTGTATTTATTCTTAATTATCACCGTTTCGCTGGTGGTGTACCAGGTGTTGGATCTGATCCGCTTCCAAAAAAAAGCGCAGGATGAGGTAAGCCAGTTTGTCGAATCCATCCATTACCGCGATTTCTCCCGCCATTTTGATGTGCGCAAAGCGCCTACCGAGCTTAAGCCGCTGCGCAAAGGCTTTAACGAAATCAATACTACCTTTAAACTCATCAGCCGCGAAAGGGAAACACAATATCATTATCTGCAAAAAATACTAGAGCTGGTTGATACGGGCATATTATCCTACGAGCAGGAGAACGGCGAAACAGGCTGGATAAATGAGGCATTCAAAAGGTTAATCGGGGTGCCTTACCTAAAAACCATCCATTCCCTTGAAAAACGTGAGGAAGTGCTTTACCACGAGATTATTAAGCTTAAACCCGGCGATGCGAAAATTATAACCATGACCCGCAACCAGCAATTAGTTAAAATTTTAGTTACTGCCAGCATATTGCGCAGCGAAGATAAGATATACAAACTGGTGGCCTTTCAGAATGTGAGCGAAGCATTGGACGAAACGGAATCAAAAGCATGGCAAAAATTATTAAACGTAATGACGCATGAGATCATGAACTCGGTTGCGCCCATATCTTCGCTGGCAGACACCCTGAAAAACCGCTTACAAAGCCCCGAGATTAAGAACAGCCCGGTGAGCGCCCACATGGAGGATCTTGAATTGGGTATTGATACTATAAAACGGCGCAGTGAAGGGCTGCTTAAATTTACCGAAAGCTATCGTAATCTTAACAAGATCACCAAACTCGACCTGAACAAAATTTTGGTGCGCAATCTTTTCGAGACCCTTAACAGCCTGATGCGGCCATCGCTTGAGAAAAAACATATAGAACTTGAAATTATTCTGCGCGACCCCATGCTGGCAATCGAAGCCGACCTTAACCTGATTGAGCAGGTAATGATCAACCTGATGGTAAATGCTATAGAGGCGGTAAAAGACAGGGAACACCCCCGAATCGTTCTTTCCGCCGAAATGCAGACCAACAATAAGACCCTGGTTAAAGTAGCCGACAACGGCTTAGGCATACCTCCCGAAATGCTGGATAAAATATTTATCCCCTTTTTCAGCACGCGAAAGTCTGGCAGCGGCATAGGGTTAAGCCTTTGCAAACAGATCATGTTGCTGCACAAGGGCAATATACAAGTGCAATCAACAAATGGCGTTGGCTCGGCGTTTATTTTGCAGTTTGGGCAGGTGGGTGGATGAAGTTAAGAGATTTGAATATCGAATACGGAATGTTGAATGATGAAGTATTTGCACGCAGATTACAACCCGACTTTGTTTAAGTTGCCTCTAAAAGTATTATAAAGAAATTTAAATGTCGGAGATTACGCATTTAATTGCCATAACAAATAATTTACCAAAATACCTCCACTAAATCGGCATAAAGCCCAAGTTGGTCATCGGCAGAAAGGATAACCGCATTTTCTTCCAGGGCTGTCGTTATCAGCAATCGGTCGAAGGGGTCACGATGATCTTTTTCAAGGGGAATTTTATTGTAATTGTAGATGTGCCGGTTTTGGATAGTCACAAATGTAAAACCGTCCTTTATCGCTTGCAAGTAGATTACTTCGATTGTTGCATAAAGCGCAGGCAGCTTACCGATCTTTTGTTTAATGCTGATCTCAAACAAGCTGACCTGGCTAAATAAGATAACGTTATCTGGTTGTTGAATCGCCTTCATCACCCGTTCCGGAATTTTAGGATTATTCTCCTGAAACCATATCAAGCTGTGTGTATCTAAAAGATAACGGTTGTCTGCCATTACATATAATCCTTCAGATCATCTAATGGCTCATTAAAGTCGTCGGGCAGCGATACTTTTCCTTTTAAACCACCTGGTATTCTTTTGCCTGCAACATTTTTATTATCATCTGTTAAAAAAGTAATAATAACTTCCGTTTTCGACTGCACAGGAGCTTCTTCCTGCAGGATGATCTGTCCTTTTTCGTAATATCCTTTTATTGCCGTCAGCATAGTCACCTTTTTTCATTACAAATATACAACAACCGGGGTTCAAATTAAAACATTGCGGATAAAGTAATAAGCTGGTAATTCATCTGCTTACACAAACACTTCTTATAACGCATCCACCTGCACCCGTACCGGAAAATTCGTTTCGCGCAGCATGGTGGTTAGCGTTTCGATTTTTAATGGCTTGGCAATGTAATTATTCATGCCTGCTTTTATACATTCTTCGCGGTCTTCCACCATGGCATTAGCTGTCATTGCAATAATTACAGGTTGTCTTTCGCAATTCGCCCTTATATGGCGGGTCGCTTCCAGTCCATCCATTTCGGGCATCTGCACATCCATCAGTATCAGGTCAAAATATTCGCTGTTAAGCATTTGAATTACTTCGGCTCCGCTTGTTGCCAGGGCGGCATTATAACCAAGCTTCTCCAAAACTTTTAAAATCATTTTCTGGTTTATCAGGTTATCCTCCGCCACTAATATTCTTACCGGAACGCCCGCCGCAAAATCTTTGTTGAGCATATTCAGCGGTTTCCGCTCTTCTCCCTGCCTGCCCCCTTGCTGATCAAGCTGTGAAAATATAATATTCTCCAGAACCAATGGCTTTACAGGTTTGTTTAAAACAGCCGCAAATAAACCGGGATATTTTTTCTGGCTTTCATCGCCAACCGAGCTTAGCAAGATAATGGGGATTCGTTTATTTCTTGCTCTAATGAGCGAGCTTAGCGTCAATCCATCCATATCCGGCATTTGCATGTCTGTAATTACCAGGTCAACTGTCGGATCAGCTTTCAGGATGCTTAGGGCTTCGGCGCCGCCTGTAGTTATTACCGGCACCAATTGCAAACGTTCCATCTGTAATTCCAGGATACGCAGGTTTGTTTTATTATCATCCACTACTAAAACCTTTTTACCTTTAATTCCGTCCTTGTTGCCGGGTTCAACTTTTTGTACATCGTTTACCTTGCATTTTATGGTAAAATTAAAAGTGGCGCCGCTGCCCTGTTCACTTCTTACCGCAATATCCCCACCCATTAGCACCACTAAACGCTGGCTGATAGCAAGCCCCAATCCTGAGCCTCCGTACTTACGGGTGGTAGAAGAATCAACCTGCGAAAACGCTTCAAATAAATTTGGTAACTTTTCTTTAGGAATGCCAATGCCGGTATCAACCATTTCAAAAGCAATAATTATTCCGTCATTTTTTGCTTTATTTACCAGCGTTACACCCAAATATATCTCACCCTGTTGCGTAAATTTTATAGCGTTGCTTAATAAATTTATAAGCACTTGCCTTAGCCGCATCCCATCTCCAATCAAATGCAAAGGCACGTGCGGGTCAATATGATAGATCAGATCAAGACCTAACTCCGTTGCTTTGCCGGCAAACAGGTCGAATACTTCTTCTACACAATTCCGAAGATTGAAATTATGCGGATCAAGCTCCATTTTCCCCGATTCTATTTTTGAAAAATCCAATATATCGTTAATAACATTCAACAAGGCTTCACCGCTATGCAGTATAGTTTGTGAATATTCACGTTGCTCGTGATTGAGCTCTGTTTCGTTTAAAAGTGCAGCCATTCCAAGGACGCCGTTCATCGGCGTGCGTATTTCATGACTCATTGTGGCTAAAAAAACACTTTTTGCCTGGTTAGCCCTTTTTGCTTCCATGCCTGCTTTTTCGGCCTCCTCACGTGCTTTTTCTGCTTCCTTTCGCGCACTGCGCTCATTTGCAGTCATTCGGACTAAAAGCTCTGTACGTTCCTTTACTTGTTTTTCAAGCTCCGCCTGGTATATTTCTATAGCTCTCACTCTGTATTTGAATATCTCGTAGATGGCCACTGCGATAAACAATCCTACCATTACAATAAACCACCACGTTAGCCAGAAAGGTGGGATTACTTCTATCTGCAACGCCTCCTTTACCGGCGACCACAGGCCTGCGCTGTTTTTATATTTTAATTTGAGTACATATTTTCCCGGTGACAGGTTTGTGTAGGATGCCGTGTTCCGGCTGCCAACATAGTTCCAGTCAGGATCAAATCCGTCCAGTTTATAAGCGTATTCTTTTTTGTCGGCCGACCTGAAGTCCAGCGCTGCAAACTCAAGTGAAAAAACAGATTGTTTGTGCGACAATGTAATCGACCTGGTTTCGGAAATATCCTGCTTTAACGGCGATGGGTCATTGTTGTCTTTTGCAATAACCAGCGGCTTGTTAAATACCTGGAAAGAAGTGATAACCAAAGGTGAAAATGCTCCCGGATTTAATACCTGGTCGGGAAAAAAAGCATTAAAACCGTTGACGCCGCCGAAATATAACTTTCCATCACTTGTCTTTAAAGCTGAATGCGGCTTGAATTCATCGCCCTGTACGCCATCTTCGGTAGTATAATTTTTAAAACTTTTAGTTGCTGGATCATATTTCGATAATCCGCCATTTGTACTAATCCAAAATTTGCCATAATTATCTTCCCTGATGGCATAGGTAATATCACTTGGCAAACCATCCTTTTTAGCTAATACCGTAAAATGTTTGGTTACGGGATTAAATAAATCCAATCCTGAAAGGGTGCACAGCCACAAATTGCCCTTGCCATCTTCCCGAATGTCTGTTATACCATTATTGCTGACGCTGTTTCTTTTTTCATCATGCTTGAAATGAGTAAAAGTATTTGTTTTACGGTCCAAAAGGTTGAGGCCGGCATCCGAAGTACCCACCCATAAGTTCCCCTTCCGGTCTTCATATAGGGAATAAATGCAATTGCTGCTTAAACTTTTCGGATCGTTACCGTCCGGCCTGAAATGTTTGATTGTATTGGTCTTTTTATCATAGCAGTCAAGGCCGCTTCCAAAAACGCTTATCCATGTTTTTTTATCTTTCGTATGTATCAAATTATAAACATCGCTGCCGCTTAAGCCATGAGTGCTGGCCGGGTCTTTTGTAAGATAGGTGAACTTTTGGGTTTTAGGGTTAAAAACACTGATCCCGTTGCCCCAGGTACCCGCCCAAATATTACCATCATCATCCTGGTTAACAACCACCACATAATTGCCTGATAATCCTTTTTTTCCTCCCCGCTCCTGTTTATAACCGGTAAAAGTTCCGTTTTGCGGGTCAAATTTATTTAACCCGCCGCCATCGGTCCCTACCCATATTTTCTTTTCCTTATCTTCAAATAGCGCCAGTACAAAATTATTTGACAGGCTGCCAGGCGAAGAATTGTGCCGGTAAAGTGTAAAACTCGCGGTAGATTTCTTAAAAAGATTTATTCCCCCGCCAAATGTCCCCAGCCACATATTGCCAATTTTGTCGCTGCATATCGAATAAACCGAATTACCGTCGAGGCTGTTATTATCTACCTCGTCGTTGTGATAATTAGTAAACTTACCGGTATTTGTATCCAGGATCGAAAGGTCGCCATTTTCAGTACCGATCCATAAATATCCATTAGCATCCTTTTTCAAACTATAGATGGTATTACTTAAAATACTGTTTGCTGTGCCTTCCGCGTGTCTATAATTTTTGAAAGTCTTATTTTGCTTATCAAATAAAAAAAGCCCGCTCTCCTGCGTACCGATCCATAGCTGGTTTTTGTTATTTTCAATAATGCAAATGACATTACTACCTCCTATGTGCTTAGTTAGGGGATATATGTAAGGAAAACTTGAAAAAGTATTGCTTTTTTTGTTATATAAATTTAACCCCCCATTTACCGTACCAGCCCACAAATTATGCTCTGAGTCTTCGAATATTGTATGCACATAGTTGTCGGCTATTGTTCCCGGATCAGAGTTTGAATGTACGTGATGCTGAAATATTTTTTTCTTCACGTTAAAACAGTCCAGGCCACTGTTCGTTGCAATCCATAGGTTGTTGTCTGAATCAAATGTAAGCCTGTTAATAATATTATTCGAGATGCTGTTCGTATTATGATCATTATGCATGTATCGGGTAAAGGCACCGGTTTTTCTGTCGTACCTGTTTAATCCGCTTTGCGTGGCCACCCATATATTACCATCCCCGTCTTCAGCGAGATCGGTTATCAAATTATTACTCAGGCTGTTGTCATTTTTAGCATCGTAGCGGTAAGTGATGAACTTATAGCCATCGTACCTATTTAAACCATTACGGCTGCCAATCCACATAAAATCACGGCTATCCTGGATAATGCAATTCACATTAATTTGAGAAAGCCCTTCGCTTGTGCCGATGTGCTCGAACTTAATGCACTGATCCTGGGAAAAACCTAAACAAGGCAGCATTATAAACGCAACAACTACTACACGTCTGAAAATGTTAGCTATGTCTGTGCCATTTAACATTCAATCAAAATTGAAATTAGGTTCTGTTTGCCAAAGGATACTGCAAACATTATATTATTGATTAAATAGCTTTTACGTAAAGAAATTGTAAAGGTTGGTTTTTGGGGATGACTTTATCTTACTTTGTTCCAGGTCTTTTACAAATGCATCAATTTGTTCTTTATGTATTCCGGGCATACAGATGATGTGCGACCAATTATTTTCAGAGGCTAATTGCCATTTTTTAATAAAAGCATCCGCCGGCTTAGGGATATTAATGGTGAGCGTAAATGGATTTCTCCAGGCTGATGGTTCAACCTGTTTTAAAGCAGACTCGGCATATGCGGCAACGTCCAGGCAATATTGTGTCCTTTGTCTTAATCCCTCTAAACCTAATTTTGTGATCGTATACCATATAAACAATGGAGTATGGCCATTTCGGGAGCCTGATATAGTTGTATCAGGTGAGGCGATATAATCTATAGAGCTTGCAATACGGTCACGATGGCTCTTTTTTGCGATGACCAGCCCGCAGGGAATAGGTGAGCCTAAAAACTTGTGCCCGCTTATCGCAATACTGTCGGCGCCGTCTGCAAAATCAAAAGATGGCCTTGGCTCAATAAAGGCGGCGTAACTGCCGGACAAGGCGCCATCCACATGAATATAATGATGCTGAATGGCCAGGTGTTTAAATATTGCCTTCATTTTACCAACATCATCCCTTGCTTCAGTCATTGTCGTACCAATATTGGCCAAAATGATCACCGGCATTTGCCGGTTGACGCTAATTGTTTTTTCCAGGTCCTCGTAATCGATCTCTCCGGTTGTTTGCGACCTGATAGCAATATTTGGCATGTTTAACAAGTGCAGATTCTTCTGCACGCTGTAATGGGTCGCTTCAGAATAGTAAACTATAGCTTTAGGATACAGTTCCCTGGCCAGATATAAGCCATACAAGTTCCCTTCCGAACCGCCGTTGGTTATATATCCCCACCAGTTGTCTTCTTCAGCCCTGAACAACCGGGAAAAGAACGCTATCACTTCCTTTTCCAGTTCTCTTGAACCCACAGTATATGTTGAAGGTATAAAAGGATCGCCCACATTATTCAAAGGATATTTCAGGAAAGGCAGCAATTCACTGTAATCAAAATCTTTTGATACGGGATAACCCATGGTCATTGCTGATTTCGACCTGATATCTTCCAGCAAGTCTCTCAATACTTCGCTGGTCCTATCTACAGTTAATTCCGTTTCCATCGATACATTGATTTTACGATAGCTCCTTTATTTCACTGATTAATTGCTGCAAAACGCCTTTCGCATCTCCAAAGAGCATAGAGGAATTTGGCTGAAAGAAAAGCTGGTTATCGATACCGGCATAACCCGGCCGCATGCTGCGTTTGTTTACGATCACTACTTTAGCCTTTCCCACTTCCAGTATAGGCATGCCGTAAATCGGGCTCGACGGGTCATTTTCCGCAGCAGGATTCACTACGTCGTTGGCACCGAGTATGAGTACGACATCAGAAGAACTAAATTCTTCATTCGCCGGTTCTAACTCCAATAAATCATCGTATGATACATCTGCTTCGGCTAACAACACATTCATATGTCCCGGCATACGCCCGGCGACAGGGTGGATCGCGTATTTTACCTCAACGCCATTTTTCATCAATGATTTTTCCAGTTCGTGGCAGGCATGCTGTGCCTGGGCCACAGCTAACCCATAGCCGGGAACGATCATAACTTTATGCGCATAGCCCATTACCATTGCGGCATCGCTTAAACTTATCTCCTTATAAGCCCCCTGTTCACCACGAGCTGCTTCAGTAGCCGCACCCGTTCCGCCAAATGATCCGATCAGTACATTTTTTAAGGATCGATTCATCGCCTTGCACATCAGTATGGTAAGGATGGCGCCTGCAGAACCTACCAGGATACCTCCTGTAAGCATTACCGGGTTGCCGTATAAAAAGCCCGCGCAGGCCGTGGCTATGCCTGTAAATGAGTTTAATAAAGAAATAACTACCGGCATATCTGCCCCACCGATGGGCAATACGAATAAAATACCATAGCAAAGCGACAAGGCCAGTATGCTGCAGAAAATAAAAACTGGAATTGTGCTGGCTCCAAGAATGAGAAAACTACCATTCACTAATATAACAGCCAATATCACCAGGTTAAAAATATGCTGTCCGGAAAAGGAATGGTCTTTTATTTTTCCGCTGAGTTTTCCATAAGCGATCATACTGCCTGAAAAGGAAACACTGCCAATAACCATTCCGGCCAATATGGAAAGTACATGCATGTCTGAATGATCCTGCGGTATGTGGCCAAATTCAACTATAGAAATAAGTGCGGCGCATAAGCCGCCCATACCATTGAATATGCTGACCAACTCCGGCATTGCCGTCATTTTTACCCTGCGCGCCGCTGTTGAACCGATGACGGTTCCAATGATCAGTGCGCCCACGATCCATCCATAGTTGTGAAATTGTGTTCCGGCGGGCTGGTAAAGAAAAAGGGTGCCCAAAATTGCAATCGTCATTCCCGCCGCGGCTACCAGGTTACCCTTGCGCGCCGTTGCCGGGTGGGATAACATTTTTAACCCTAAAATAAATGAAACGGAACCGATAAGGTAGCAGATAGATAATATATTTGTTTGCATATTAATTGTCTTTTATTTTTTTAGATGAAGCATCTTTCCCAGTTTTAAACATTTCCAGCATTCTATCGGTCACAACAAAACCGCCCACTACATTCAATGTTCCTACGATCACAGCGATAAAACCCAGCGTTAATGCCAGGTAATTATCCGTTGCAGCTTCTCCCATTACGATAATTGACCCGATGATAATTACCCCGTGAATGGCGTTTGCACCGCTCATTAAGGGGGTATGCAGAACTGATGGAACTCTTGAAATTACTTCTATGCCTAAAAAAACAGATAGGATAACTACATAAAAAAGTTCAAGATTATTTTGAATGAAATCAAGAAATGTTTGCATGATTATAGTTTTTGGTTATGATTGGTGAAATAACTTTTCCGCCATCGGTGATACAGGTGCTGTTAATAATATCGTCGGCAAAATTAAGCGCCATAACGCCTTCCTTATTGATGAGCAGCTTAAGGAAATTCAACACATTCTTTCCATATAATTTACTCGCATCTGAAGGTAAGGACGATGCCAGGTTTGAAGCGCCGATTATTGTGACATTACCGAAAACGATGGTTTCATTGTCTTCGGTCACTTCGGTATTGCCACCGGTGGAAGCAGCGAGGTCAATAATGACCGAACCGGCCCTCATAGTTTCCAGCATATCCTTAGTTATAAGTACAGGCGCCTTTTTGCCAAATATCTGCGCCGTAGTAATGACAACGTCTGCTTTCTTTATGCTTTCGGCAATTTTTTGTTTTTGTCTTTGTTGAAAATCCACAGTCTGGTCAACCGCATAACCGCCTGCCTTTGAGGCATCGGCGGCGCCCTCAACTTCAACAAATTTTGCGCCCAGGCTCAACACTTCCTCCTTAGCCGCTGCCCTGGTATCGAATACTTCAACTACTGCACCTAAACGGCGGCAGGTTGCTACAGCCTGCAGGCCCGCTACACCGGCGCCAAGTACCAGTACTTTTGCAGGCGCACAACTGCCTGCAGCCGTCATCATCATCGGGAAATAACGTGGATACAAGGACGCAGCCATTACCGCAGCTTTGTAGCCGGCAATATTTGATTGTGAGCTCAATACGTCCATTGTTTGCGCTCTTGTAGTACGCGGCAGCATATCTAAACTAAATACAGTGTTATTTTGCTGAAGCCACTCATCTATCATTTCGAAATTATAAAGAGGCTGGTAAATGCCAATAAATACCTTGTTTTTCACCGATGAAGGAATATCATTATAATGTATGCGCAATAATATATCTGCTCCTTCAAAAATAGCCGCCCGTGTTTTTATTTCAGCGCCATTTGTTTTATAATCTTCATCCAAACAAAAAGATTTCGTTCCTGCGCCATGTTCTACCCAAATATTGATACCGCTTTTTGTTAAAGTGGCCGCGTCTGCGGCCAACAGGGAAACCCTTGATTCAAATGATGGTTCTTTTAAGATGCCTATAGTCATAAATGTAAATAAATTAATAGCGCTATAATATATGTAAAACCTACTATATCAATAATATGTAAACATAAGAATTTACCGGATTTGTGACCTGCCTGTTTACTTACTATTTAATCTTTTTGTTGCATTTTTTCATTTCATCAGGATATTTTACACCACCGGGGTAAATGCTTCTGCTTTCCACCCGGCCATGTCTTCGTATGTTTTCCAACGCAGGTTAACGAGTTCCTGGGCAATCCCCTGCAAATGTTTCGCTTCCACGGGATTTATCGCGACAAGGCTCTTATAACGCAGTTCATTATTGGCATAGTCGCCGAAAGGAATAGTTGGCCGCGGCGAATCCAATACGAACGGGTTTTTGCCTGCCGCCCGCAAGGCAGGATTATACCTGATAAGAGGCCAGTAACCGCTTGCTACCGCCAGGCTCTGCTGATCCAGTCCTTTCTCCATATTTATTCCGTGAGCTATGCAATGGCTGTATGCAAGTATAAGGGATGGGCCATTATAAGCCTGTGCTTCCCTCATAGCGAGTAAGGTTTGCTGCGGATTTGCTCCCATTGCTATCTGGGCAACGTATACGTTTCCATAAGAGATGGCCTGCAGGGCCAAATCCTTTTTACCGACTTTTTTACCTGCCGCGGCAAATTTGGCCGTGGCCGCAGTTGGTGTAGCTTTAGACATTTGCCCGCCGGTATTCGAGTAAACTTCTGTATCAAGTACCAGTATGTTCACATTGCGCCCTGTTGACAACACATGATCAAGGCCTGACGAGCCAATATCGTAGGCCCAGCCATCACCTCCAATCAGCCAAACGGTACGCTCCACCAACTGGTCAGCTACTGATAATAATTTGGCAGCTAAGGGATCGGTCATTTGCGATAACCTTGCTTTTAATGCTGCCACCCGCTCACGCTGCCTACCGATCTGCGACTCCAGTTGCTGCGGCGAATTAAGCAGGCCGTCTACCATTTCGTCGCCCAGTTGGGGCCTTAAATGCCCGGTCAATGCTTTTGCTATAGACAATTGTTTATCAGTAGAAATTCGCATACCCAAACCGAATTCAGCGTTGTCCTCGAACAGAGAGTTTGACCAGGCCGGCCCTTTATTATCTTTATTTACAGTCCATGGTGTGGTGGGCAGGTTGCCGCCATATATGGAAGAGCAGCCGGTAGCATTGGCTACAAGCAGGCGGTCGCCAAAAAGTTGGGTGAGTACCTTGATATATGGGGTTTCCCCACAACCGGCACATGCGCCCGAAAATTCGAACAAAGGTTCAAGGAATTGCGCACCCCTTACTGAAGAGAAATCTACCGTAGCGCGGTCGTTTACCGGAAGCTGTTCAAAGAAACTAATATTTTCCCTTTCTTTTTCAGGATTGGGTTTTTGGCCCAGGTTGATCGCTTTGCGGGTAATATCCACGGGATCGGTAACGGGGCATACCTGCACGCATAGGTTGCATCCTGTGCAATCTTCAAAATATACCTGCAGGGAATACCGCGTTTCAGGGAAACCACGCGCATTTATAGGCGCTGAATTGAATTGTGCCGGAGCAGTATCAATATGATCCTTGTGATAAAACTTTGACCGGATAACACTGTGGGGGCACACAAAGCTGCAATTGCCGCATTGGATACAAGTATCCGGCTCCCATACCGCTACTTCGTCCGAAATATTTCTTTTCTCCCATTTGGTTGTCCCGCTTGGGTAGGTGCCGTCTACCGGCAGCATGCTCACCGGCAGCGAATCTCCTTCGCCGACTAAAAGCACCGAAGTAACGTTTTGTACAAAATCTGGCGCTGCTGCAGATACTGTCGCTAAAAGCGCCAACGTGCTGGTGGCACTGGCGGGAACCTTAACTTCGAATAAATGCTCGAGGCTGTCGTCGACCACCTTAAAATTTTTCAGGACTACCGTTTCCCCTTTAGATTTGTACGATTTCCGGATGGATTTCTTGATCTGGTTAATAGCTTCTTCAAAAGGCAATACGCCTGAAAGTGCAAAAAAACAGGTTTGCATAATAGTATTGATACGCTGGCCCATGCCGGCGGCTTCCGCAACTTTTGATGCATCGATGACATGAAACTTCAGCTTCTTTTCAATAATCTGTTCCTGCATGGAACGGGGCAGCATATCCCAAACTTCGTTTTTGTCGTAAGGACTGTTGAGCAAGAAAATAGCGCCTGGTTTTGCCAGCTTCAGCATATCAACCTTCCCTGTGAAATTGTATTTATGGCAGGCGATAAAATCTGCCTGTTCAATAAGGTAGGGCGCGTGGATGGGGTCCTTTCCAAAACGCAGGTGCGAAACAGTTTGTGCACCCGATTTTCTTGAGTCATAGACGAAATACCCCTGGGCATACATATCGGTCTCCTCCCCTATTATCTTTATACTGTTCTTGTTCGCGCCGACCGTGCCATCCGCGCCAAGCCCGAAAAATAACGCGCAAACCCTGTCTGCCGGCTCAATGCTAAAGGACGGGTCATAAGGCAGGCTGGTATGGGAAACATCGTCATTAATCCCGATGGTAAATCCATTTTTAGGCGAAGGCGACTTTAGTTCTTCAAAAATAGCCTTTACCATAGCTGGTGTAAATTCTTTAGAGGATAAACCATACCGGCCGCCAACCACTTTTGGTAAACGGGTAATATTTCCATCGCTGAAAGCGGTAAACAAACCTGTAACTATGTCCTGGTATAGCGGTTCTCCGCCTGCCCCGGGTTCCTTAGTGCGGTCAAGTATTGCTATTTTTTCTACTGTTACCGGCATTGCTGCCAGCAAATGATTTATGGAGAACGGCCGGTAAAGCCTTACCTGGATAACGCCTACTTTTTCACCGCCGGCCTGCAGCCTGGCCACCGTTTCCTTTACGGTTTCCGCCCCCGAGCCCATTACAATGATCAATCTTTCGGCCTCCGGGTCACCCAGATATTCGAAAGTGCTGTAAGAACGGCCCGTAAGCTTACTGAATTTATCCATCGTTTCCTGAACGATACCGGGTGTTGCACCATAGTAGGGGTTCACTGTTTCGCGGGCCTGGAAATAAACATCCGGGTTTTGAGCCGTTCCCCTGATAAAGGGATTATCAGGATTAAGGCTCCGCAGCCTGTGTGCATAAATAAGATCATCATCTATCATCGAACTGATCTGCTCATCCGAAAGCAGGCTGATCTTATTGATCTCATGTGAAGTACGAAAACCGTCGAAAAAATGAATAAAGGGAATCCTGGCTTTCAGGGTTGCCGCCTGGCTGATAAGAGCCATATCATGCGCTTCTTGTACAGATGCGGAAGAAAGCATGGCAAAACCGGTTGTACGGGCCGCCATCACATCGCTATGGTCGCCAAAGATAGATAACGCCTGCGCGGCCAGTGACCTGGCAGCTACATGGAACACTGTTGAGGTGAGCTCACCGGCGATCTTAAACATATTTGGCAGCATGAGCAACAAGCCCTGCGAAGCGGTAAATGTTGTAGTAAGCGCCCCTGTTTGTAATGAGCCGTGCACTACACCGGCGGCTCCGCCCTCACTTTGCATTTCTATAACTTCAGGAATATTTCCCCAAATGTTCATTTTTCCCGCGGCACTCCATTCATCGGCAAACTCTGCCATTGCGGAAGCGGGTGTAATAGGATAAATCGCGCACACTTCGTTTACCCGGTAGGCTACGTAAGCAACCGCTTCATTTCCATCCAGGGTGGCAATTACTGGTAAGTTATTCTTCATCTTCATTTCGTTTTAAGGCCCTGGTACCATTTCTATTGCATCGCAGGGACATTGTTCATAACATACCGCGCAGCCAGTGCACAGATCATAATTGAAAGCGTAACGTTTTCCGGCGCCGAGTTTGACAATCGCAGTTTGAGGACAGGCCCCGAAGCAGCCGTCACATTCGAAACAGTTGCCGCATGACATACACCTTTGCGCTTCAAAAAGAACTTCTTCTTCTGTTAAGCCTGCTTTTACTTCATCAAAGTTGCCCGCCCGCAGCGCGATGGCCAACTCGCCCTGCTCCTTTTGAGGCGCCTGTGTGGCGTACCATCGGTGCAGCCGCTCAAAACCCACAACCGAGTGCTTAGAGGCTGGCTGCCAGGGCCGGTCCTGCAAGTATCCGTCGATATAACGGGCGGCCTTTTTTCCGTGCCCGATAGCAACAGTAACGCTTCGTTCGCCGGGCACCATGTCGCCGCCGGCAAATATTCCTTCATTACCGGTCATCATATCCGGGCCAACTATCACTGTTCCGTCAGGCTTAAATGCTATGCCGGGTATATGCTGCAAAAAACCGGTGTCGGCATCCTGGCCCAATGCCAGTATAAGGTTATCAGCCTCCAGCGTTTCAAATTGACCGGTAGGCACGGGCTTGCCGTCTTCCAGCCGCATAATCTCCACGGTAAAGCTGCCGCCGTCTATTTCTTTAATGGTTCGTAACCAGTTTATCATTACCCCCTCATCCAGGGCCTCCTGTGCTTCAAAATCATGCGCGGCCATGTTCTCCCTGTCGCGCCTGTATATAATCATCGCTTCGGGCACTCCAAGACGTTTCACGGTGCGGGCGGCGTCCATAGCGGTATTGCCACCTCCGTAAATCGCCACCCTCCGGCCAAGCTTCGGCGCATTTCCTTCTTCAACCTGCTTGAGGAAACTTACTGCATCGAGCATCTTTCCTGCGTCTCTGCCGGGAATATCTATTTTTTTTGATAGCTGGGTGCCTATGGCGACGAATACGGCATCAAAATCACCTCCTTCTTTTTCTTTTAAAACATCTGATACCTTATGGTTAAAAACAATGGAAACGCCCATTTCCCTGATGCGTTCCACTTCCTGCTCCAGTTCTTTTCGTGGGAGGCGGTATGCCGGGATGCCGAAATGCATCATGCCACCTGCCATCGGGCCTGCTTCACGTATCTCAGCATAATGCCCCATCCGGGCAAGGTGATAGGCAGCTGATAAGCCGCTAGGGCCTGCTCCAACAATGAGCACTCGTTTACCAGTAGGGGCCATCAGCTGTTCTATCCTCCAGTTTCTTTTCAATGCTTCATCTCCCAGGAACCGCTCAATAGCGTGTATGCTAACTGTACTGTCGATGTGCGCCCTGTTGCAGTTGTCTTCACAGGTATGGTAACATACCCGTCCGCAAACGGCGGGCATCGGGTTATCTGCCATTAATACCTGCCAGGCGGCTTCAAATTTACCAGCTTGTGCCAGCGCTACCCATTCCTGGATATTTTCCCCGGCGGGACATGCATGGTTGCAGGGAGGCAGGGAGTCTGTGTAAACGGGATGTTGTTTTCTTATAGGACCCGTCCCTTCGCTATGACCTTTGAGATCGGGAGGAAAAGTGATATCATGACAGTTATCATTCATGTTGTAAAAGTAGCAAGCGACTTGAAGCCAATTTATGCGTAGTATCACGGGGATAAATGATTTTCATCACTTGTTTGCACCGGTAAATATTTTCAAAATGTATTTTTAAAAAAACATAAACTATAGTAAAAATTTCCTGTTAATATATTTAATCTTTAGTTAAACCATTATTCAAACCTTAACAAAAGATAGCTTGTTTCTCACTCCATATACTTTTGTATATATTCTTTTCCCCGATCCCTAAAAATGAAGCATCGATCATGGCGTAAGCCTGGTCGTTTTTGGACGCAAATTTTTTAATGCTGCTTTGCAGTACCTTTTCAGGGATTTGGAGGCTTCTTCCGAATACTTCGAAATCATTAAGCCTGATTTTCTTTTTCTTGCCGTTAAGTGTCAGCGCTAATTCTTCATCATCTTCGGGGTTCAGCAGATTTACGTTTATCAGATCATAAGCCGGGCTTAAATAGATACCTGTTTCCGTATGCAGAACTGAAAAATTTTTGAGATGCATATCATTATTGCCTGTAAGGTACGAAAACAAAACCAATTCAAAATAATTAAGCGCATCTATACCAGTATTGGTGCAATATTTTAAAATCAGCTTTCCGATTTTTTCATACGACCCTTTATATTTATTTTCTGTTAAAAACTCAGCTAATTGACAAAAATCTTCTACATGAATTTTTTTTCCGTTAAAACGGTCGAACCTTTTGGCGAGATAAACTAAGCTGCCATCCGTAGCCCTTAGCAGGGAATGGCCACAAACCGGTATTTTGAACAGGGAAGCGAGATGCATCGTAACATCTTCCGTTTGCCGCATTAATGGGTATTTTTCTGGCTGCGGTTTCAGGATATATTCCCCCCATAACCCAACTATGGTAAGTCTTGTATTTTCACGAATCTTCTGTAAAGTAACAGATAACTTTGGCTGCACTCCGGTTACTGCGATCCTTTTATTGATCGTTTGTTCGGCGAGGTCTTTTAATAAATAGCTGTTTAATTCCAGCGTTGGGGTAACTGCCGTTCCGAAGAATTTTTTTGAGCATTTTTGATGATATTCTTTTTCTCCCGCATCCTGATAACAAAACAAGCAATTTGCCATGATCTTATTCGTTTTCGGGAATAATGGTTACCGCACCGATGGTATCCCTGCAGGTAAGTAATAATAATTCAAACCGGTCATTGCTTTTAACTTGTGGAGATTTAATTACAATCGCAACCGTTAATTTTTTATGTCTCATAATTAATGGCCTCCGTTATGGTAATTTACCTCCGTCATGGTAAAACTGATAATCAGTCCAAGATTCGTTTATAAAATTGGGGCCGCTAAAAGCACCATCTCCCTCTTCACTCAAACCCCTTCCCTTCCGTAATCCCTTTCCAATTATCCGACCTAAATGCACTGACCGGTATGCCATCTTTGCTAAAAAGATTGGCGTCAATAGGCGCATCCGTCCAGGCGTAACGTACGGCTACGGGCTGGGCAACCTGGCTGCACCATACTTTAACTTTATTATCATCAGTGATCATCGCCTGGGCGTAATAAAATTTATGATCAGCGCCGGCTAACTCAAAACCTTTTAGATAGCCGTACTTATCCTTCACCATCAGACCGTTTTCGGCGTTGGTAAAGCTCACTGTGGCATAACCGCCGCTAAAATCTGCGGAATTGAACAGCGAACTTTCAGAAAACCCGGGGAGATGATAGGCCATTGTTAATGCTGAGTTCGCCAGCCTGTAGCCAACATCGAGCTTATCCTTAGGATGTACATTGAAAGCATCGCCAATGTCGGTAGTCACCGCTGTACCCGTTTTAGGCAATTGCAGGGTGAGATTTTGCGCTTCCCTTAATTCGGCCCAGCCACTCCCTTTATTACTATCTTGAAAACCGCCGAAGGCTGATAACTGGACGAACAAGAAGGGGAAATCCCGGTTCCACCTGTTCCGCCAGTCTGTGATCATCAGCGGGAACGAGGTACGGTATTGGAAAGCCCGGTCAGTATTCGATTCCCCCTGGTACCAGATCACGCCTGCTATGCTGTAAGGTATCAATGGGTTGATCATACTGTTGTACAGCATAAACGCGGTATTGTTGGGTAAAAAATCAAAGTGATAAGGTTTGCTAAGGTCGGGCATGGTGCGCCAGTTGCCATCGGCTAAATTTATAGAAGTATCTGAAAAGCGCAAATAAAGGTCACTCCCTGAACCGTAGAGACCGGTACCAAACCAGGCGGGGTTCTTTTGGTGCGACATCAGGTCGATCAGCAGGCTGTTATCTCCGCCCTTCCAGGTACCGGCCGGTAAATCAAGCTGGTAATTGCCCGATAATGCCCCTTTTTGTACCTGTTTGCCATTAATATAAATAGCCAGGTCGGCATCTGTTTGCCCTAAACGCATAACTGAACTTTGACTGGCGTATGAACTATCGAGTTTTATGGTCCGTTGCATAAAGCCCGCACCCTGGTACGAATATAATTTGCCCATCCATTGCCAGGTGCCGGGAGCATTCCCATTTTGCCACGCAGTAAAAAACGGGGCCGGTTCAGTAGCTAATTGTTCAGGGGTATAATTAACCACCGGCCGCTTGCGGTAAGCATATTCCTTTAATTGCCTGTCAATCCTGGTTTTCACATCATCCCAGGTAGCAGGCATGTTTTTCGCAGCTGCGCCCAATTCGGGTGAAGCCAGCATGGCATCTTTACTTATCCAGTCTTCAACTTCCGTTCCGCCCCAGCTACTGTGGATAAGGCCGATTGTAACATGCAAAGTCTGAC
This sequence comes from Mucilaginibacter sp., assembly GCA_036758125.1. Taxonomy (GTDB): domain Bacteria; phylum Bacteroidota; class Bacteroidia; order Sphingobacteriales; family Sphingobacteriaceae; genus Mucilaginibacter. The sequence continues at coordinate 11,890 of DAIOXE010000007.1, read as the reverse complement.
TTAGCTTTTTTGCAAAAAAATAACCAATCGCGGTAAAATCGCCAACGGTATTGGTATCGGCTTTTATCCATTCTCCGCCGTCCAGGTCCTTTTCCGGTTCTAAACTTATTTTGCTGGGCACATGGAACTGCCGGATCGGCATTTGCGCCGCATTTTTTCGTTCGGCCCTATAACCAATGGCATTTTTTAGCTGGAACTCCATATTCGACTGTCCTGAACATATCCAAACCTCCCCTATCATAACATCATTATAAAGCAAATGCTGCTTGCCCGAAGATATTTTCATCACACAAGGCCCGCCAGCGGACATCGGTTTTAATACAGCTTTCCAGTTGCCCTTGTCATCGGCTCTCACGCTAACAGTTTGGTCGTTAAAATCAACCTTCACCTTCGACTTTTTGGCTGCCCACCCCCAAACGGGTACATCCTGATTGCGTTGCAATACCATGTGGTCGCCAAATAGTTTAGCGGTTGTAAGTTGGGCGTTTGCGGTAAAAAAAAGGCAAATGAATAGCAGGGTGATAAACGAAATTCTCATATCAATTTGTTTTGGGGTAAACGGGGCAATTTATAATAATGATAAATTTATAAGAAATTAATTAAGCAGGTGAAAAATGGATAAAGTATTTTAATTGTAGCTTTATTGTTCCTTGTTTAATTTTGCACTATATTTGTATAAAGAGTTATAAAGCAGCAATGAGTCAATCCAAAGTTTCCGAAAAAAAAAATGGTACCGGCCCAGGTAAGGTCAAGGGTCAAAACCCTTTGAATTTAGTTGAATTTACCGTGGATCCAAAGCTTGATAATCTTGCGTCAAAAAATATCCTTACCAGCAAAGCAGCAGAGGCAAAAAGAATGTTTTCAAAGTATCGTAAAAATAATTAAGATTTTTTACGCATAAAAATAAAGGCATCATAATTCTTACCGGTTCTAAAGGGTTCTCGTAGTTTAAGTTCTTTGCCTTCAAATTGGAACCCTTCAATAATAAAGTGATCTAAAACGGCCTTGAGATGTGAGAATATCCCTAACTGATATTGTCTTGTTCTTAAGGCATCGCTTCCTGTGAAATAAATTTTCCGGTCAGGGTAACGATCTGTAAACATTAAAGCAATAATACCCACGGTTTCTAAAACCCTTATCATATCGCCATTCCTGGAAGCTGTTTCGCAATCTTCCAGTTCGTTATCAAGCAGAGTGCAAAGCGCCAAATTATAGACCTGCTCTTTATCGTCGATCAACTCAAATTTAACACGCTTTTTAAATAGTTTAACGCCTGAACTAATAAAATCAAAAACCTGAAGATCAGGTGAAGTTGTAATATTGTGGTAAGGATTAATTGCCATAAAGCCAATAGGTTACAAATGCTTGATCGCCCCTTCAATCAGTTCCCCGTAAAATTCCATCAAATCCATCCCTGCCGCCCTCACCTGCTGCGGGACCAGGCTGGCAGCAGATTGGCCCGGAGTTGTGTTGACCTCGATAAAATAAAAATCATTGCCTCCTTCCAGCAAGATAAAATCAATCCGTACCATTCCCTTACAATTCAGGCGCAGGTAAATTTCGGTCACAATTTCAGCTATTTCTTCAGTTTTTGCCTGGGGCAGATCAGCAGGCGTTATTTCTTCAGACATCCCCGCAGCGTATTTGGCCTCGTAATCAAAAAAATCTTTGGAACTTATGATCTCAGTAGCAGGCAACACTTTTATGTTTCCCTGTAGCCTGGCAACACCTATGCTAAACTCGCGGCCCTTAATAAATTCTTCCACTAATATCTGGTTATCTTCATTAAAGGCTTTTTTTAAAGCATTGGGCAAACCTGCGGCATTGTAAACTTTACTCATCCCCACGCTGCTGCCACCATTATTTGGTTTTATAAAAAGAGGGAATTTCAGGGATGCCGCTATAATGGCTACATCGTGCATATCTTTTTCAAATAAGCGCAGCGAACGGGCTGTATGCAACCCGTGTATGCCTTCAACAATCGCTTTTGTATAAGCCTTGTTCATGGTTATAGCGGAAGTAGTGGCATCACAAGTATTATATGGGATGCCAAGCATATCAAGGTAGCCCTGCAGCTTGCCGTCTTCGCCGGGTGTGCCATGAATGGTGATAAATGCGAAATCAAATTTTATCTTTTCGCCGTTAAGCGTAAGGCTGAAATCGTTTTTATCAATATCAACAATACTGTTTCCACATTCATAAAACCAGCGGTCACGGTTGATCAGGATGGTATAAACCTTATATTTATCGGTATTTAAATTAGCCGAAATATTTTTAGCGCTGTTAATAGACACCTCATATTCGCCGGTAAAACCGCCGGCTAACAGGGCAATGTTTTTAGTTGTCATAAGCTTCAAAGATAACGGGATTTCGGATTTCGGATGTTCGATTTCGGATTTATTTTCGATTTCGGATTATTTTGATTTCGGACTTCGGAATTTCGATTTCGGATTTATTTTCGGATTTTTTTGTCCGAACTAAGATTTGTAAGATTTTAAGGTCGTAGGAATATCGACTGTATTATATTAACATCCTTTAATACTAAGAATCTTAGTCCAGACAACTTTTTAATAAAAACGAAATTCCGAAATTGAAAATCCGAAATCCGAAATAAAAAATTCCTATGTTTGATCTCTATTTTACTATGAAAATCCAAATAAACATAAATGAGTAAATTTGGCGCGTATTTAAAAACAAAACAGTTCCGTATTAATCTGCTGTTAGCAATTTGCTCAGTATTCCTGCTTATTCTGATCATCTCTTTTGGTTTAGGCTTTTATACACGGCACGGCGAAGGCATCCCTGTCCCGCAATTAAAAGGCTTATCGGTTGAAAAGGCTATAAGCCTATTAAATGAACAGGGTTTCCAGTATAAAATTGATTCCGTTTATGTACTCGACGAACCTCCGGGGGCGGTGATTGAGCAGGACCCCGATCCAGGCACCAATGTTAAAGAAAACAGGACAATTTATTTAACCGTTGTTACCAGGTTGGCTCCTAATGTAGCCTTGCCCGATCTTACGCCTTACACCTATCGCGAAGCAGTAGCGACCATAGCAAATTATGGTTTAAAAGTTGGCGATACTACCTACAAACCAGACATAGCCCGCGACCGGGTATTGGAAGTCAGGTTTGCAGGTCAGGTCATGAATCCCGGCGCAAAAATTCCGAAAGGCTCAAAAATTGACCTTGTGCTTGGCAATGGCGAGGGCGCCAGTGAAGTGGATATTCCCGATCTGGTAAACCAGGATGTAGATGCGGCAAAATTTGCAATAAAAGGGGCCGGACTCACGCTCGGGACCATCACCTACCAGGGCCCCGTAACGGATTCAACCAACCTTGTAGTGGTAGCACAATCGCCCATGAAAACTGATTCTCTGAGTAAAGTAAGTATCGGAACACCTATTAACCTCACTGTTTCGCAGGGTAAAAAAACAGATGGGACTAATTGACAGGCTATAACAAAACAGATGAGATCATTGTTATACGCAAAGTTTGTTTACGAATTGAACTAATAAATTTTTTTTTTAATGGACCAAAACAAGACATCAGGCACTTTAAGAAAGTTTATAATTGCCGTGGTGATCATACTGATCATAGCGCTCGGTTTTACGGGACTTAACTATTACCTGAAATATTTTAGACCGAACGTTACGGGTAACCGGGAATATCTGTACATACATACCGGCGCCACCTTTAATGCTGTTTTTGATACCATAAAAAAAGACGGCATTGTAAAAGATACCGGCACATTTTCCTGGGCGGCGCAGAATATGAATTATATAAACCGGGTTAAGCCAGGCAGATACCACCTGCACGAAGGCATGAGCAACCGCAAATTAATAAATATGCTGGCTTCGGGCGCCCAGGAACCGGTTACGCTATCTTTTCATAATTTAAGGCAGAAGGAACAATTTGCAGGGTTTGTTTCAAAAAAGATCGAACCAGACTCAACAGCCTTCATTGGCCTTTTAGATTCCGCGTCCTTTGTTCAGCAATTTGGATTTACAACGGATAATGTATACACCATGTTTTTGCCGAACACCTACCAGATATACTGGAATACATCGCCCGAAAAGTTTTTTAAGCGCATGTATGCTAATTATAAAAAATTCTGGACACCCGAACGTAAGGAAAAGGCCGCAGCAATCAATCTTGATCCTATACGGGTTTCCATTTTGGCATCAATTGTTGATGCGGAGGCTTTGCACGATGATGAAATGCCGACCATCGCCGGCCTTTACTTAAACCGCATGAAAAAAGGCATGAAATTAGAAGCTGACCCCACAATTATTTTCGCGAAAAATGATTTTACAATTCATCGTGTGCTGTCGCGGTATCTTTCAACCAACTCTCCTTACAATACTTATGTGCATACAGGCTTGCCGCCGGGACCAATAATGATGCCATCTGTCAATGCTGTAAACAGCGTACTGGACTATAAAAAAAGCGATTACCTATATATGTGTGCCAAAGAAGATTTTTCGGGGTATCATAATTTTGCAAGCAATCTTGCCGATCATAACGCTAATGCGAGAAGGTACCGGCAGGCCCTTAACGAAAGAAATATAAAAAAATAATGTTTGAGCATTCAACCAAACTAAGGGTGCGCTACGGTGAAACCGACCAAATGGGTTATATGTATTATGGTAACTATGCTGAATTTTATGAAGTTGGCCGTGTGGAGATGCTACGCAGCCTGGGCCTCACCTATAGCGGCTTCGAAGAATCGGGCATAAAAATGCCTGTTCTCGAGCTAAAATGCAAATACCTGAAACCTGCTTTGTACGACGAGGAAATTACCATAAAAGTTATTATGGATAAAATGCCTGGTGTAAGGATCCATTTCAGGTATGAGCTTTTTAACGATAAAGATGAACTGATCAATATCGGCGAAACCCTGCTGGTATTTGTTAGTATGCAAACCAATCGCCCATGCCTGCCTTCACAGGATTTTCTTGACAGGTTAAAGCCTTTTTTTGAATAAATTTTGTTATTGATGTTTAATGCTTTTAGGAAGATGGTTGAAGTAGGTTGAATAGGTTGATTAAGTGAATGGTCAGTCATATATGAGTGGTCAGCAATGACTGAACGGTTATGGGACATAAATAGTAAGCTGGCGGACCGGGATTCACAAATTCAATATTCACCTTTCACATAATAACCCATCATTCACCACTCACTACTCACATAATCAACTACTTAACCAATTATAACAAAAACTTAACTTCAAGTTTGCCAATTCAGCCGGGTTTTGTACTTTTGCGCCCGGAGAGCTGGCAGAGTGGTCGATTGCGGCAGTCTTGAAAACTGTTGAACTGTAACAGGTTCCTGGGGTTCGAATCCCTAGCTCTCCGCAAATTACACTTCAAAACAAATCACAAGCGCCTTAACTACACTGTTTAAGGCGTTTTTGATTTTAGTTGTGCCCAAATTAAACCAAATAATGGATCAGCCTGAATATTGGGTATCAATCTGAATAATCGCATATCTCCAGTGACCTGTGGATGTCGCTATAGGCAGGTCAATGTAAAGCTTATAAATCACTGTTTATGCACATGTTGCATAGTTAAACATTTCGAGGCAACAGGCTAAGTAACAAATTTTATTCATTTTAAAGCTTTTTGCACCCTGTATAAAATACCGTTAAAACACGGGTTGTTTGACCGGAAAAAATTGATGAACTTTATTAGATTAAAATCGTTTAAACACAATCAATCGCATTTTTCTCATTTCTGCCAATGGAAACAAATACAACCAATGCCCTATCTGCTGTTAAATCTGCTTTTGATCAGAAAGTTGACGGAAATATTCGTTATCGAAAACTAATTGAGAATAGTCATGACGGAATAACTCTTCTTGATAAAGACTTTAATATAATTTATAGAAGTAATTCTGCTGAACGGATCGTCGGCTGGAAAACTGTGGATCGGATCAGAAAAAATGTAACTGATCTGATTCATCCCGATGAACAACGACAAGTTAAATTAGATCTATATGAAATCATGAAGGACCCGGCCCAGTCGAAAACCTGCATCTTTAAATCAAAACATTTCGATGGCCATTTTTTATGGCTCGAAGGTGTTTTTACCAACTTTTTGAATGATCCTGACATCAATGCCATCGTCTGCAATTTCCGGGACATCTCAGAGAAAAAAAAGGATGAAGATCTGTTACAGCAGACTATGGAGGAGTTACTGGCTTACAGGTATTCTCTGGACGAATCGGCTATTGTCGCTGTTACGGATCACAAAGGGATCATCAAACACGTTAACCATAATTTTTGTAAAATATCAAAATACAGCGAAGATGAGCTGATCGGACAAGATCACAGAATTATCAATTCGTGCTATCACGATAAAGCATACATTCGTAATCTGTGGGTAACCATCGCCGGGGGAAAAATATGGAGGGGAGAATTTAAAAATTTGGCAAAGGACGGCAGCTACTATTGGGTGGATACCACTATAGTGCCGTTTTTGAATGAAAAAGGCAAACCTTACCAATATCTGTCAGTAAGGTGGGATATTACGGAGCGTAAAAAAACGATTTCAGCTTTGGAGGAATCGGAAAAGCGGTATAGCGATTTATTTCACTTGAGTCCATTACCAAAATGGATATACTCAATAGACACTTTACGCTTTTTAAATGTGAATGAAGCAGCCGTAAAGCATTACGGATACAGCAGAGCAGAATTTTTATCAATGACTATTAGCGATATAAGGCCTGCAGAAGAGCTCCATAAAATGAATAAAGCGATTGCTCATAGCATTAAACATCGTTCCTATCATCGCGGAATTTTTATTCATCGAAAGAAAAATCAGGAGATTCTATACGCTGATGTTCACAGTAATTGCATTAATTACAAAGGCGAAACGGCAATTGTTGTTTTAGCAAATGATATTACTGAGCGCTTAAAATATATTAAGGCTGTTGAGCAACAGAATGAGAAATTAAAAGAAATTTCGTGGGTGCAATCCCATTTGGTCAGAGCGCCGCTTGCGCGGATCAAAGGCCTTATTCCTTTGATAAACGATGTAAAGGAAAATATCGTCGAAAGGGAAAAGATGTGCGAATACCTTTTATTGGCGGCGAATGAATTAGATGAGGTGATTGCCACTATTACTAATAAAACGGACGTTGGTGAGCGTTAAAACGGACCCCGATATCATTACATTAATTGAGCATCCGGTATTCATTTGGCAAGTACCCCACATGCCGTTTAAATGACCCACTGAAATGCTGAATGAATTTGAACCCTAATTCACAGGCAATTTCGCTTACTGATTTGCCGGTATCAAATATTTTCGTGGTGACGTAATAATCATAACCACGAAAAGGGGCGATGATGCATGTCAACAATATTTTCCCTGATATCGTTATTGTCTTCAATCATTAGTACTTTTTTTGCTCATGCGTCAGAATGGATATGCCAAATATAACGATGTAAATAGTGTCCGTTATCAGCGTTTAAAATGACGCCTGTCATTCTTTAATTTCTTGATATTTCGGAGTTTAATTCATTAAATCAGTAGGTGATGAAAACGACGATTAAAACGATCAACAGCTTTAAAGCAAAAGGAATATTTATATTTTTTGGCGTGAGTGTTTTGATATTGCACTTCTCCATTCATTGTTTGGCTGCCAATAGTTCTATTCTTTTTAAGACCATTTTTCCCGCAACCACGGATACATCCCTGTCAATGGCCATTTTTCCCGCAACCACGGATACATCCCTGTCAATGGCCATACAGGTACAGTTGAGCACGCAGAAAAAAGACTTGTATTATCCACTTTCAGTTGAGCGTTTATATAAGCAATCCGGCTATAAACTGTTATGGATAGCCCCTGATACGATAAAAACGCATGCATCCGAGGCGATGCTAATGCTTGATTGTGTCTTGCAATTCGGTTTAAATTATGCCGATTACCATCCCCAATATCTTACCTATGAAAAACTTAATTTATTAACACAAAAATTTAGCAAACAAAATGATAGTGAAAAGGCGGCTTTTGATATAATGCTTACCGATGCTATGATTACTTATATTAATCACCTGCATTATGGAAAACTCAATCCTGGTTATCCCGCAGATAAAATTGACCAGGGAGGCGATTCAGGTTTTGATGCCGGTATAATTTTAAGCAATGCTCTGAAACAAAAGAGGTTTGATTTTATGAAAGTTGCATTAGGCGTTCAACCGCAATTCACAGCGTATAAAAATTTGCAATATCATATGTACCTGTTAGCAGGTTTATACACCGGCGACTGCTATGATACCCCGGATAGTGTAATAAGGAAAATAGCCATCAATATGGAACGCCTCGGCTGGATAAACAGCCGCGAACAAACTTATATTGATATTAACATCCCGTCTTATACCTTACAATTTCACCAACCGGATACAACATATCGGTTTAAAGTAATTGTCGGTAAACCCCAAACTCCTACACCCACCTTGCAAAGTACTATTAGTTATTTCACTACCGCTCCTGAGTGGAAGGTGCCAAAAAAGATTTTTGTCAAAGAAATATTGCCCAGAGCGCTAAAAGATATTTCTTACCTGGGAAATAACCATTATTCAATCTATGACTACAAAGGAAATTACATCCGGGTAAACAAAGTCAACCTTTTAGCTGTAAGGCAAAATCCAGGCAATTACTATGCAAGGCAATCATCAGGCTGTGACAACAGCCTGGGACTGATCGTATTCCGGTTTCCAAATGTTTATGATATCTATCTGCACGGTACGCCTGAACAAAAACTATTTAAAAAAGAAGAAAGGGCGCTTAGCCATGGATGTATAAGGGTAGAGCAGGCAGAAAAACTGGCGGGTTTGCTGTTAAAGAATGACCGCGCTTATAACCAGATAGCTGTGGTTAATAAAGCTATCGCAGCTTACCAAACTAAGACATTTACTTTAAAAAAATCCGTGCCCATAAAGGTCACCTATCTCACCTGTGAAGTAAAGAAAGGGGAGTTGGTTATATACAAGGATATTTACAACCTTGATAAAAGCCTTGAAATGGCTTTGTATAATATGGGACCAACATTAACGATGAAATTGTAGCCTGGCAGAAAAAAAGATATTTATTTTAATAAAGCGATTTCAGGCAGGCACATATTAAAAAAACAAGAGTAAAATTCATTTGTTTTTAATTGGATGAATGTTTAGCATAACCCGCCATGACAAAGAAAAACACCCCTGAAAAACCGTTTGAAGTTCCGCAGCCGGAAAAACAGCCTGAAATAAAACCGATTCCTGACCCGGCAGAACCTGCCATTCCGGCTGAAGACCCGGGCAAGGCGCCGCGCGAAAATCCGAATGAGAGGCCGCCATTTGAAGTACCTCCGCCGGGCAAGGAGTTTTAGCGAAAGGGATCGCTAAACGGTCGGGTTATCAGATTTTTTTAATCTTTTACAAGCTTCGGCGTTGCAACGGGCGTTCCGCCCTCACGCTTACCTAAAATACCCTCCAGGTCTTCTTTGTAGATCACTTCTTTCTTTAACAGCAGTTCGGCTACTTTTTGTAACGAGCCTTTATTTTGTTGTAATAACTCTTTAGTATCCATGTAAGCATCGCTCAGCAATTTGCGCACTTCTTCGTCAATCATTTTGCCTGTTTCTTCGCTGAATGGTTTTTGAATGCTGGTATCCCGCTGTCCTGTCGAATCGTAATAACTGGTATTACCTATCTTTTTGTCAAAACCATAAAAAGCAACCATAGAGTAAGCCGCTTTTGTTGCTTTCTCCAGGTCATCCAGTGCACCTGATGAAACTTCCCCAAATATTATTTCTTCCGCAGCTCTGCCACCCAGGGTTGCACGCAAGTTGTCTGTAAAAGCCGATTGCTTTACCAATTGTTTTTCTTCGGGCAGGTACCAGGCTGATCCTAATGATTTACCGCGGGGAATAATAGAAACTTTTACCACCGGGTCAACATTTTTCAACAGCCAGCTGGCTACGGCGTGCCCGGCTTCATGATAGGCTATTATTTTTTTCTCATCCGGTGAAATGATCTTACTTTTCTTTTCGGACCCGGCAATTATCCTGTCGATAGCATCCGTAAAATCCTCCCTGCCTACTTTAGTTTCCTTTTTTCTTGCTGCAATCAAAGCGGATTCGTTGCAAATATTGGCTATATCGGCGCCGGAAAAACCGGGAGTTTGCGATGCGAGGAAATGAACATCGATGGAATCATCCATTACCAATGGCCGCAAGTGTACTTTAAAAATAGCTTCTCTTTCTTTCATGTTTGGAAGCTCCAGGTAAATATGCCTGTCAAATCTTCCCGGGCGAAGCAAAGCGGGATCAAGCATATCTGCACGGTTGGAGGCAGCCAGCACAATTACGCCATTGTTGGTTCCAAAGCCATCCATTTCTGTTAATAACTGGTTGAGGGTGCTTTCTCTTTCATCATTAGCTCCGGTCAGGAATGCGCCTTTACCCCTCGACCGTCCAATGGCATCAATCTCATCGATAAAAATGATACAGGGTGCTTTTTCCTTGGCCCGTTTAAATAAGTCGCGCACCCTCGATGCGCCTACGCCAACAAACATTTCTACAAATTCAGAACCTGAAATGGAAAAAAAGGGAACCCGCGCTTCCCCGGCCACTGCTTTTGCTAACAACGTTTTACCTGTGCCGGGCGGGCCAACTAAAATTACCCCTTTTGGAATTTTTGCACCTAATTTGGTATAAGTGCCCGGACTTTTTAGAAAATCGACAATTTCACGTACCTCCATTTGTGCTTCCTCCAGCCCGGCAACATCGTCAAAGGTTACAGTGCTTTTCTCTTTTTCAATTAAAGTAGCGGTCGTTTTACCAAAATTAAATATCGATCCACCTCCTCCGGGGCCACCCACCCCCCCGGAATTTCTGAGCAAAATGAACCAGAAAAACATGAGCAAGGCAATTGGGATCAGCCAGCCTATGCTATTCAAAAACCAGTTAGTTTCTTTAGTGTAGCTGACCGGTATTTTTTCATTAAGAGGAAAATTCTTTTCTGCATCGTTCAACTCGCGATCAAATATTTCGACCGACCCAATAGTGAAGACATAGTGCGGGCCCTGGTTTATTTCATTGCCAAATGAGGGTTTAAAAACATCCTTAAACGCTTTGTCATTTGCAAATTCTTTTTTTATATATACGTTTACCCGTTCATTATTTACCACTACCAGTTTTTCAGCCGCTTTACGGCTCAGGATGTCTCTTTCAAATTGCTCCCAGGTTATTTCTTTGGACTGATTATTAAAATTTGACCATGGGGCAAATAAAAATGTGGCCAGGATTAACACATATACCCATAACCAGTTAAATCGTTTTCCCGGACGGTCTTTTTGAGGAGGCTTTGATCTTATAGAATTATTATTTTTCATTCTATTTTATACGACGCTTATTTATAAACACCAAAAGGGGATATAGGTTCTTTATTTCTAATTTATTTTCCACAATAGGCGTAGTTTATCAGGCTCGGCTGTTGAGAAGCATTTTAAGGAAATAATACCTCAAGTTAAAATAAAATCGCCCCGTTTCTCCACACTTTTGTCCTAAAAATTAATCATTAATGTCCCGAACTGCGCATTAACTGTTTGTTTAAATTAAAATTACACATTGATAATATTGCAAAAAACATGATTTTAAGGGTACAAATTTTGTATAATACGAAAATATATTAACAAATAATTACATTTCTAATTATTTGCGCAAAGTGTTCTCCAATTAAAATGGGATTGGGTTTGGTAATTTGAATTTTTGGGATTGAAAATTGCTAATTAGTTATCAAGTTTTAAATTTCTATCTCAACTGTGATTATGGAAACACGCTATTTATACCTTTTACGTTTTACATTAGCCTGGACTGATATGGTATTAGTTAATGCATGTTTTT
>DAIOXE010000006.1:146870-189310 GCA_036758125.1 Mucilaginibacter sp. | reverse complement strand
GATATTTAATTAAATAAAGTTTTGCGCATTATTTTAATGTGTTTGCCCTGAATTATAGGATGATTACACCGATTATGAAATTAAATCGGTGATGGCCTTTTCAACCTTTTTAAAATCAAAGTTCCTAAACAATTTATCAAAGGATGCAGTTATCTCCTTGTTCCCCAAATTACCGATACTGCCTTCATGGGTATGTTTCACCAGTTTATCTGGCTTAAAGTCACCCTTTTCAATAGCCATCCCAACTTGTTTGTAGGCATCGCGAAATGGGATTCCGCTTAGCACAAGCCGGTTTACTTCTTCCACACTGAACAGGTATGCATATTTTCGATCGGTTAATATATCCGTATTCACGGTTATATTTTGCAGCATAAAGGTTGTCATTTGCAAACAATTTTTCAGATCGGTAAATGCCGGGAATATCAATTCTTTTAATAACTGCAATTCCCGGTGATAACCCGACGGCAGATTGGTGGTCATCATGGCCACATCGTTTGGCAGGGCTTGCAGGCGGTTGCATTTGCCGCGCATAATTTCCCAAACATCGGGGTTTTTTTTGTGGGGCATAATGCTGCTGCCGGTGGTTAAAGTGTCGGGATAGCTTACAAAAGCAAAATTCTGACTTAAATAAAGCGCCTGGTCCATTGCCATTTTTGCGAGCGTGGCGGCAATGGATGACAGTGCCTGGGCAATAACCCGCTCAGTTTTACCACGTCCCATTTGTGCGTAAATCACGTTATAATTGAGGCTGTCAAAACCTAATAAGCAGGTAGTTAAAGTACGGTTGAGCGGGAAGGACGAGCCATATCCCGCGGCCGATCCTAATGGGTTTTTATTGGTGATCTTCCAGGCGGCCAAAACCATTTCCAGGTCATCGGTCAAACTTTCGGCATAGGCGCCAAACCATAGGCCAAATGAGGATGGCATGGCTATCTGTAAATGCGTGTAGCCCGGCAGCAAAACGTCCTTGTGCTTTTCGCTGAGTTCTATCAACAGGCGGAACAAGCTTTCAGTTTCCTCAACTACCTGCTGCAATTCATGCCTGAAAAACAATTTAAGGTCAACCAAAACCTGGTCGTTGCGTGAACGGCCGCTGTGTATTTTTTTCCCGGCATCACCTATGCGTTGGGTGAGCAGCAACTCAACTTGTGAATGTACATCTTCAACCTCCGGCTGTATAATAAATCCGCCGTCCTCAATATCCCGGTAAATATTTTTAAGCTCTTTTTGAACACGGTGCAAATCATCGGCACTCATTAAGCCAATACTTTCCAACATTTGTGTATGAGCTAATGAGCCAAGCACATCAAACGCAGCCATCTGTTGATCGAATTCGCGATCACGCCCAACAGTGAAATTTTCAACAAGTTCATTAACGGTGACGGACTTTTGCCAGATTTTGCTCATTTGATTTACGATTTACGATTTACGATTTATGCATTTGTAAATCAATTTCCGCGCAATGTATTTATCGCAGCGACAATAATAGAAAGAAGTTCGTTCCCTTCCTTATAAATTGGATCTATTTTTTCTGTTAGCTCAGGATTTAATTCAACCAGCAATTCTAAAAAGAATAATGTTTCATCTAATTCTTCCTCAACTATCTTTAACTTATTAATGAAATCATTCTTTGATTTTGCCCTACAGGCTGCGCGATAATTTGCACCCGTTGAACTTGCACTTCGATTTAATTGATCAGCGTAATTTTTGTTAACTACATTATAAGGAAGGCTAAGCACCAGTCTGGCATTAGCTAATGAATAGTCCTTGGTTCTTTGTTTAAGTTCTTCTTTTGTCATAAATTGTAAACATTGCGCTGTAAATTAAACAATTCGAAACCAAAATCGTAAATCGTAAATCGTAAATCACACTATCTTTTCCAGCATTTTGATATAAATCTCAATCCCCTCCTTTATTTCATCAACATAAACAAACTCATCGGCAGTATGCGATCTTGCGGAATCACCGGGCCCAACCTTTAGTGATGGTATATCCAATAATGACTGATCTGAAGTTGTTGGCGAACCATAGGTTGAAAAGCCTAAAGCAATACCTGCCTGCACAATGGGGTGGTTTTTATCCATTTTTGAGGGTCTTAGCCTGATGGAACGCGGGGTTACATCACAGCTTACATGCTGCCGGACGATCTCCAGTACTTCCTCATTTCTGTAAGCATCCGTCACCCTTACATCAACTGTAAAAGTGCAGCTTGCAGGCACCACATTATGCTGCGAACCGCCGTTAATAATGGTAACCGACATTTTTACCGGCCCAAAAACCTCTGATTCTTTTGGGAAACGGAATGTCCTGAACCACTCAATATCCGGCAATGCTTTATAAATGGCATTCTTGCCTTCTTCACGGGCGGCATGCCCGGCTTGGCCATGGGCAACGCAATCCAGCACCATTAAACCTTTTTCGGCAATGGCAAGCTGCATTTGCGTAGGTTCGCCAACAACGCCAAAATCCAATTTGCCAAGTTCGGGGATGATAAGTTCGAGGCCGTTGACGCCCGATATTTCTTCTTCGGCGGTGGCTGCCAGGCAGAAGTTATATTTAAGGTTTTTACGGTCGTAAAAACAAAGGAAAACCATGATCAGCGAAACCAGGCAGCCGCCCGCATCATTACTACCCAGGCCATAAAGCTTGCCGTCTTCTATTTTTGCATCAAAAGGGTCGCGTGTATAGCCGGGGTTTGGTTTTACCGTATCATGATGTGAATTAAGCAATATGGTTGGTTTTGATGCATCAAAATACTTGTTCCAGGCCCAGATGTTGTTTAGTTTTCGATGCATTTTTATGCCGCGTTCCTGCAAAAATAGCTCGATGAGGTCCGCCGTACGGCCTTCTTCCCGGCTAAACGATGGTATGGCTATTAATTGCTGTAACAGGTGGACTGCCTGCTGGTATAGTGATTTTGTATCGGTCATAAATGTTGCCGCAAAAATAAGGAAGAATATTGTACTGTTGGAAGGTTGAAATGTCGCAAAGTTGAAACGTTATGTACTCAGCTATGCCACCAAATATATGGTTACGGCGTAAAGGAAATTAACTCCCAACGCCCGAACATTAACAAAGGAAACTTCGGCTTTCATACCGCTGTGTCTTGCCGTATAGCCACTAACAATGATCATTGCACAGGTAATCAGGGAAAAAGCGATCCAGGGCCTTCTGTTGTGCTTCCTTAGAAGAAAATGACTTGCGAACGTATTACTTGGTTTTCTTTCCGTAATGGCTCACATAATAAAATACAAAGCCGACAAACGTGAAGATGATCCCGATAAATATGGGCCACCTGGAAACCTCGCTTCCGCTGCGGTCGATAACCATTGAGTCAGAATCAACGGCATTAGCCTGAGACCTGAAATAAATAACTAAACCGATGGTTACTATAACTCCCACTACAAACAGAATAACACTGACCTTTTTCATAAAATGATTTTTGCTAAATAAAATTGCTGGATAACCGGCTGTAAAAGTATAAAATTTTATGCATTGTGTTCCTTTGGTGAAAATTTTAATTCATAAAAGATACAAATTCTACAAATTTTATCAGCATCTTCAAATTTTCAAATTAGGACATCTTCAAATTAATCATTATGGAAAGAAGAGATTTTATAAAACAAAGTACGATTGCAGCGGCAGGGCTTGCTTTATTGCCTGGGGGGGGCCTTTTTGCGGCAAGTAAAGATAAGGTTAGGCTGGGTTATATCGGCGTAGGTTTGCGCGGCCGCAACCATATTGGCGAAGGTTTACTCCGCGATGACGTAGATATTGTTGCCATTTGCGACACCCAGGAAAGTTCATTACGTTATTGCCGCGAACAGTTTACCAAAGCCGGAAAACCTTTGCCGAAAGAATATACAGGCGGCCTGGACGCTTATAAACGCCTGCTCGACAGGAAGGATATTGATGCGGTGATCATCGCTACCCCATGGCAATTTCACCACCCACAGGCTATTGATGCGATGAAAGCCGGTAAATACGTGGGCTGCGAGGTAATAGCCGGCTTAAGTATAAATGATCACTGGGACCTGGTGAATACTTCGGAAAGTACAAGGATGCCTTATATGACATTGGAAAACGTTTGTTACCGCCGCGACGTGATGGCGGTTTTAAATATGGTACGCCAGGGCCTTTTCGGCGAAATGATACACTACGAAGGCGGTTACCAGCATAACCTGCGGACGGTGCTTTTTAATGATGGCAAGCATTTTTATGATCATGGCGTTGAGTTTGGGCCGAATGCTTTAAGCGAAGCGCAATGGCGCACCCAGTTTAATATAGACCGGAATGCAGATCTTTACCCTACGCACGGCGCTGGTCCGCTTATGCATTATGCCGATATTAACCATGGCAACCGTTTTACAAACCTGGTGGCTTTTAGTTCAAAAGCCAGGGGCCTGGCGGCTTATGTGGAGGAATTAGCGCCGGGGAATAAAAACGCTAAGATCAGTTACAAAAACGGCGACCTGATCACTACCATGATCAACTGTGCAAATGGGGAAACCGTCTTGCTTTCGCATGATACACACCTGCCACGGCCTTATTCGCTTGGTTTCAGGGTGCAGGGAACTAAGGGACTTTGGATGGACGTTGCGAAGAGTGTTTACATAGAACACCAATCAAAAAAGGATGATGAATGGGATGACGTTGACGATTGGTTTAAAAAGTACGATCATCCGCTCTGGAAAAAATATGAAAGCAAAGCCGAAGGCGCAGGCCACGGTGGCATGGACTGGTTTGTGTTTAATGCTTTTGTGGAGGCGGTAAAGCAGGGCAAGCAAACGCCTATCGATGTTTACGATTCGGTAACCATGAGCGTGATCACGCCGCTCTCTGAAAAATCCATTGCCGAAGGCAATACGCCGCAGGCTTTCCCCGATTTTACGAAAGGCAAATGGAAAAACAGGAAAAACGTTTTTGCTTTAGACGACAGCGGTTTTTAGATTTTGTTTTAATAGTTAAATAAAATTGCTATTATTGTTAAAGTTTCCGGCAACAATTTCCGAAACAAATAACATGAAGCATCGTATAAGGGATATTTACAAATTCAAATTACGGCCTACTATATCTATGCACCCCGAAATTGAAGCGGCGTTAACAAACGTGAGCAAGAAATATCCTGTACCAAATGCCATTGCCCTGCAAAATGCCGAAAAGCTGCTAAATTATATCGGGGATATAAATCTGGAGCGGACCGGCCAATTTGTGCCTACTGCTTCGCAGAGCCTTTATATGTTATGGAGCGTTGACGATTGGGAATTCCACATGGAATGTATAAAAAACGGAAGTATCCATTACACTTTCCGCAAAGGCGGAAACGAAGAAGCCAGCGGATCATACCCCGTAGATGAATTTATCGCCCACCTGGAAAAATATTTATTGATGGGGGTTGCGTAATCCTTTATACGGATACTGTAATAATTGTACGAAATTGAAACGATGCGTGCCCGGCACATTAAAGGGGGCTCCGCTGGAGCCAATTTTTCCATTTGATATTTCTATAAACACGATACTCCT
The DNA here is from genome assembly GCA_036758125.1 of Mucilaginibacter sp. GTDB lineage: Bacteria > Bacteroidota > Bacteroidia > Sphingobacteriales > Sphingobacteriaceae > Mucilaginibacter. The sequence continues at coordinate 183,787 of DAIOXE010000006.1, read as the reverse complement.
ACGGAGTGCGTTTGATCGCGGATTAACTAAGCGCGTTTAATCGGCTCCGTAGGAGCCACGTGTTTATAGAAATCGTCCGACCCGAGAACCTGGCTCCAGCGGAGCCTCCTACCGCCGATATTTATCGCACTTCATTCAAAAAAATCAAACAAATACCTTTCATCAAATGGTATTTCAAATTTTTCCAACAAACTTAAATATTCCTGTTTGAATGTTTTTCTTTGATGATGCACCTCCTGGTTAAGCACATATTTTATTACCTTATCAAGATGTGAATGGGAATATGAAAATACACCATAGCCTTCTTGCCAATTGAATTTTCCATTTGTCCAATTTTTATCATTAACAAACTCGTTGCTCTCAACCTTTATTTCCTTTACGAAATCTGAAATTAAAATAGTTGGCTTAAACCCACAAACAAATGTGTATGGTCGGGCATGCAATTAATTGCAAGCATTTTGGCCTTCCTTTTTTGTACGAGGGCGGTGATATATTTGTGCAATTCTTCCTTATGTTCCTTTGCAATTAAGCTTTGCCTGTTTTGAACAGCAAAAACAAATTGAAGATAAATTTGCGAAAATGTGTTTGCCATATTCCTTTTATTTTGTATTCCATTTAAACCATTTAATGCCCAATATTGTAAACACAACCGTATAACCAATAGTAACCAAAAGTGCTGTTGTGGTATCGCTGTTCCATTTTCCGGGCTCCATGCCTGTGGAAAGGATGGTCGTAACCGTGCCATACGGCGAATATTGAACTGCATAGACGAATATCTGATCTAATTTTTTTAATGACACATATACTTCGCCGATCATCCCCACAATAATAAAAGCAACATAAACCAACCGGGTTGTAGAATTAACCGTTTCAGGGTTCTTTATAAGACCGACAATGGTTTGTCCAAGGCTTAAGGATACCGAGCCGCCGATAATTGCTGTAAAGTAAGTAATTACATAAGTCGCCGGTGTTAAAGTTATCCCATCATAATTTTTACCTATAATAAAAACTACCGTTGTACTTATTATGATCATCGCTACCTGCACCAGCAGGCGGCTGCACATAATAGCCCATGATGGTATGGGTGCTACGCGCAGCCTTTGGAAAATACCTTTATCACGGTCCCGGGCAACGGAATTTGAGTAACCCATTAAGCCCGATGCGAAAAGCCCGATTGTAATACTGTTTGCCAAAACAAAAGGGCCGCCGGCAATTGCAATCATTCCTTTCCACGCCATTAGTATAATCACCGGGACTATCAGCGCAAGCACCGTTGCGCGCCGGTTGCGCCATTGTGTGGTGAGGTCAGCCCGCAAAAGCGATGTAAGTACGACAGATGTTTTAGGTATAACAGTTTCCATTGTGTTTAATTATTGAATTATTGAGTTATTGAATTAACGATGTTTAATTAAGGGTTGATTGAGTTGGATGTAGTTGTATAAGTTTTAATTTATAACATTTACAACTCTTACAACATTTATAACTTATCTAATCAACTACTCACTTAATCAACCTAATCAACCATTCACTATCCCCGCACCGCTTTCCCTGTAAGCGCAATAAATACATCTTCGAGCGTTATTTTACCCCTGCGCGAAACAGCTATAACTTCAGGGTCATCCCGGTGTTTATCAATTATTGCCTGGGGGGTGTCAATAGCGATAACCCTGCCATGGTCGATAATGGCAATGCGGTCGCAAACTGATTCAGCTTCTTCCATGGAATGTGTTGTAAGCAAAACCGCGTGCCCTTTTTCGCGGATGGCTTCAATGCGTTCCCATAGCTGCCTGCGTGATTGCGGGTCGAGGCCGGATGTGGGCTCGTCCAGCAGCACCAGTTTAGGGTTATGTATGGTGGCAATAACCAGGGAAACCCTTTGCTGCTGCCCGCCCGAAAGCTGTCCAAATTTTTTGAACGCCTGGTCCTCCAGGTTGATGTCCCTCAAAATGGCCAATACCTTATCTTTGGTTAAATCCAGCCCGTAGATCCCTCCATATAGCTGCAGCACCTCAATCACATATAATTCGGATTGGAAACTGGTTGACTGCAGCTGAACCCCCAAAGATGCACGTGCGTGTAAGGGTTGTTCAGCAGCGTTAAAACCATCGACAATAATAATACCCGACTGTGGTTTTAAAAGGCCCTCTATCGCGCTCAAGGCACTGGTTTTGCCTGCGCCGTTTGGCCCGAGCAGTCCAAATATCTCTCCTTGCCGAACACTGAATGATACATTTTGTACCGCCTGGAAACTGCCATAGTATACATTAAGGCCATCAACGGTTAAAATATTAGCCTCCCGGTGATCCATTTATTTTTGTTTTTAGTTTGATTGTATCCGCACACGGATGTTACAAGAAGATAATTTTTGATAAATATAATATGTTCGCGGTTATTTAACCTTAATCACGCACGATTAAAGGCTAATACTCGCCTTTTTTAAATGTCCGAAAAGGACATATAACAGGATAAGGCCAAATACTACAAATATCCCCATAATTTCAGCTATCATTAAGCTATCGCTCATCCCTTTCAATTTCATAAAAATAGCCAGCCCGGCGATGTTGGCGGACATTAATACACAAAATACTAAAGCGACTGGGGTAAGCAGATAGCCAACAGGTTTTCTTTTTAACAAAAAAATGGAAGTAATTATCATCCCCGGAAGTAACAGGGAAATATCAAGCACCTGTACCGGGTTAGTCAGCATTCCTGTTCCGATTAATGATTTTGGTGTTTTATGCTGCATAATGGCCGGGATTATCTCGCTAAGCCAGAGAAAGTAAAAGAGAACAGCAATAAAAATTAAAATAAAAGCAAGCAATTTAACCGGTACATGGCTGTCAAACCAAGTTTTTACGACGTTGGCTGAGTGAGCAGCGGTAAACCACACAAACGAATAAACCGATAAACCAAATGTAAGGCAATAAACCAGGAAAAGATAGTTGAAATGAAGTGCAAAGCAATATATGGCATAGCTATAAACAAGAAACAAAACAGCCCCGCCGAAGGTGAAAAAAGCGATCTTTTTGTTTTGATAAGCAAAAATGCCGGATATGATCAATGCCGGAACGATTATAAAGAGATCGAACAGGTCCTGACCGATACCTTGAACCCTCCAATTTTCCGTTTCACCGGCATAAGTACCATCTATAAAAATTCCGCAATATGCGCTGATAGCTACCAGAATTGTTAAGGGGAAACTTAGGTAAAGAAATATCTTATTTTTGGTGGCTGCCATAATTGCGTTTCCCTTTTATTTTGTTATAGGCTGCCTGATGATGGTTTTTAATTTTTCGGGTGCGGTTCTGCGCATATCGCTCAGGTATATCTCCGTGTGTTTTCCGTGCGTTTTATAACCATTTTCTTCGATGTAATTATGAAGCCTTATAATGGTTGGGCCTTCAGCGGCGTAGGGGCCGATGTAAAGCACCTGGGCACACAATCCTTCGTCCATCGTTTCCAGCCTAAGGCTGTTAATTAGGGGAAGGTCTTTCCTTTCAGCGGCCTGCACTTTTGCCTGTTCAATAATTTCGGCGGTTACAAATTCAGGCTGCATGATCATTATTGTCCACTTCCAGTCAGCTTTATTTTCCATCGAAAAATTGTTCAGATCGTCCGTCCACCATAAACCTTCCAACGGCATCACGCCATAATCAATTTGTTGCGGGCCTTTTTTTAGCATGAATTTTATAGTGTAGGAAACACTAAACAAGGCTTCTATGGCTTCCTGGAATTGCGCCGAATTATTAGGGTCGCCATGCCCATCAACCGCCAGATAATTTAATTTCGGAACAGTTACCAGGTACATTTTATTTGTCGAATCGTTATAAAGCTCCCTGTATTCTTTTTTGAAATCGAATTTTTTCATGACTGGTTATTTCAGTTTTCAGAAGGGATTGGAATTTTAATACTTCTTTTCTTTATCTCTTCCATCAAATTATCGGGAATTTCACGGCAATGGCAATTTACCTGGTGCTCCAGGTGCCATGCTATCCTTTGTTCAATAGTTGCGTTTTTTGGCATTGGGTTCGCCTGGTGCCATTCTTTATTGATTTTCATAACAACTTTCCTCAAATCAAATTATCCCTCATTCTCCTCTTTTTTCTCTTCTTCCCTTTCAACAGTAATGGTACATTCGCCGATCAAAGCCGCCAATGCGCCTACGGCCGCAAGTACCGGTAACAGTAATGCGCCCACTACCCCGATGGTTAAAGGGAAGGACATTATCTCCTTGCCAGATTTATCAATAATCGTGATCTTCCTTACATTGCCTTCCGCTATCAGTTCTTTTACTTTTTTAAGCAGGGCCTCTCCGTGGATGGAGAATGATTCTTTCGTTGTCATGATAAATGTGTTTTAAAATTTCTATCAAAGTTAATTTTAATGACCGAACAGTCGGGCGGCTTTTATCATAATAACTATAAAAGTTATTGCCCATACCGAGCCTATAAAATAAAAGAATGGGTTAAAATAGGCAACTATGAAAATGACAATGAGCAACCCGTTTACCAGCATCCACACATATAAACTTTTGTCGGTTTCGCGGAAGGCGAATGCGGCAAATAACGTGGAGAGGCTCATTAAAAAGTAGCCGAGGCAGTCAATTGCAAACATGAAGCTCCCTTGTTTAAAAACCAATAAATTGGTTTCATTTATTTCGCCCCTGGCCAATGCGGGTACAACGACAGTGAGCTGTATGAAATAATTCATGGTTGCAAATGCACAATAAATTATAGCGAAAGCTACCCCTATGGCAGTCCATATTTTTTCCCGCTGGCCAGCTGTAATATGAAGGGATATGATAACGATCAGAAAAGCAGGGGCGAGGAAGAGTGAAGGCAAAAAAAGCCAAAACTGGTCGGCGGGAAAGGTGACGAACTTCAACCACGAAAATAATTGTGCAATATCATAGCCGGCTGCAAACACGATGGATAATATTGCCGACCAGAAACCGATTTTGTTGGCAGCCGCGTTATTCGTTGCGATTGATTTAAGTTCCGCCGAATGTTGTATAGTTTGTATCATCACAAGCAATTATAAAGTTTCAATCAAAATTGGTTTTTAAAGAACCTTACGGGAAATCCCGTAAGGCTCGTTCTCATAACCGGTTATGCCTTAATTGTGGTGTGCGGGTTCTTTATCCTTTTCAAAATATTTTTCGAGGATATCAGGGGCTTTTTCAAAAAGGGCGTTAAGGCCTTTTGATGTGCGGGTAGATATAAACTGGATATTACTGCCGTTGACTACTAAAAAGCCAACCGGCCCCATTCCGATGCCTGCTCCGCCACCGGCGCCAACACCTTCGCCTTCGCCGGTTTTTTTTGAGTTGCCTTTGCCTTCGCCGCCGCCGCTCCCTAATCCAAGCCCGACTGCCATTACGGGAACACAGGTGAATTCCCCTAATTGAAATTGCTGGCCAATAATGGTTTCAGTTTTTACTTCTGTTTTCAGAAACTCGGTCAGATTGCCGAGCAATTCATTCAAGTTGTCCATGATTTTTGTTTTTTAAAAGTTAATAGATGAAAAATTAATGCTTTTATTATCCTGGCCATATTATTTTCTATTTCCAGGATGATCTCATTCCGGTCCAAAAAATTTATCGACAAAGGCTTATTCGTGTATTTACTTAACCAATAAAAACCTGGAAAAAGCAGCCCGTTTAATTGCACATTTCCCGAATCAATATTGAGATAACATTTATTTATTTTAAAACTTTTCAACACCGCTTTGACGCTGCTGAAAGAAATTTTAAAAGGCTTCTTTTTTTGTTTGGGCGGGATTGACTTTTTTGTCGGCTTTCTTTTCACCGATTTTGCAAACGGGTCGATTCGTTTCCTCCATCCGGCAATCCACAGATCAATTTTTACAGAACTTTCTGAAATAACCAGCTTTGCAAATGCCAGGCGATGAAACCGTACGCCGCATAAACCACTAATGCTGTTGATCTCCAGGTAAAAAGGCGCGAAGAGAAGATAGGCAAAAAAGGTTATGATTATTAATAAAAAAATCATTAACCATACCATTTTAAATTTATTTGAGCAACAAATCTAAGGAGGGCTTAACTTGTAAAAATGACGCTTGGCACATCTTTCGATGATGCTTATCACTTGGGGCGAAAAATTTATTTGGTGGTTTTGTAAACAGAGAATCCGTACGGAACTAAAGGCTTAAAACCTGATCACATCCGTATCAGGCGGTACATGGCCCAGCAAACGGCACATCGTCATAATCTGCCCCTTGTGATGAAACTCATGAGTAATAACATGTGTAAAAAGTTGCAAAGGAGTAGCGATGACCTGCCGGTTGCGCGAAAGGGTAATATTTAATGGTGTTTCGAAGTGCCCTGCAAAATGTTCCAGGAAGAGGAACATTAAATTATCTGCTTGCGCGAACAGAGGGCGGATCAGGTTAAGGGTGGTGAAGTCCTGGTCATTTAAAGGGTCAACGGGCTTTTTTAATGCGAACCGTTCCAGCCATTGAAAATTAGTATTTGCGATGTGTACCAGCAAATATCGGATAGTGCTCCCTTCATAAGCAGGAACCGGCGTATTTAAGTCTGCTCCAACTTGTGCATCGATAAAGTTCAAAACAGTTTCTCTTGAGCTTTGCACCAGTACATATTGTTTTTGGAGAATTGAGATCATAGTTAAATTTCCTGCGGCGTATAAATTTCGTTAAGGCCCTCTTAGAAAGAACTGCCCATTGATCCTTTTATTATGCAACCTTATGGTGCCAGAAAACCTTGACCTCCTTTATATCTACTTTCTTTCGCACTTGGGCGAGATCATAGTTTTCCTGAGCATGCAGCCAAAATTCAGGACTGGTATTAAACGCTTTACTTAAGCGCAAAGCCATTTCAGGACTAACACCCTGTTTACAGTTAATAATAGCCGACAAAGTTTTACGGGTGGTACCCAAACCCGTTGCAACTTGTTCAACGGTTAATCTTTTTCCGGTTTCCTCCTGTAAACCTTCTAATGTTTCTCTGATCAATTCGCCCGGATGGGCAGGGTCAAACATTTGCATCTTTTTGTCCTCCATTTTTATTAATGGTAATCTAAATAATCTACCTCGTGAGCGTCTTCCGCGATAAACTGAAATACGATTCTGTAATTCTTATCTACTTTAACTGCCCAAAAGCCTTTCATATCTCCGCTAAGCTGGTGCAGCCCATAGCCGGGTATATTCATATCGTTGATGACCTTCGCCGCGTGTAAACGGGTTAAAATCAATCTTATTTTACCCAAATGCTGCGGTTGTAGCCTGGAAGCATCGCCTTTTTCAAAATAAAGTCTCAAACCTTTATGACGAATGCCCACAATCATATACAAATGTAACCCAAAACGTGTCAGGTGTCAAATTTTATTTTGAAATATCAAAATAAAAAATTAAATTGGTATGCTCATTAGTCAACCAATTTAGTACAACCTTTAAATCGCAAACACATGAAAAAAGTATTCAGGGTTCTTGGTTATTTGTTGCTTGCAGTAATTGTGATTATAGCCGGGGCGCTTATTTATGTAAAGACAGCACTCCCTAATGTCGGGGCAGCGCCTGTTCTCAAAGTGGAAAATTCTTTAGCGCACATTGAGCGGGGAAAGTATCTGGTGAACAGCGTGTCAGTTTGTATTGATTGTCATTCAACCCGTGACTGGAGTAAGTTTTTAGCGCCTGTAACCGAAGGAACGCTGGGCAAAGGCGGGGAACGGTTTGATAAGAAACAGGGGTTTCCGGGCATATATTTTTCGAAGAACATTACCCCGGCGGGAATCAGCCGTTATACCGATGGTGAGCTTTTCCGTTTGATCACGACCGGGGTCACAAAAGAAGGGCGGGCGATGTTCCCTGTTATGCCCTATCAATATTACGGCCAAATGGATCCTGAAGACATTAAATGCATTATTGCTTACATACGCACACTTCATCCGATCAATAACCAGGTTCCCGAATCTGTTTCCGATTTTCCCATGAATTTTATCATCAATACAATTCCGCAAAAAGCAATCCCCCATAAGCTGCCGGCGAAATCGGACAAGGTGGCCTACGGCGCCTATATGACTAACGCCAGCGCGTGCGTAGAATGTCATTCGCCTGTTAACAAAGGCCAGATCATCAAGGAGCTTTCCTTCAGCGGAGGCAGGGAATTTACTTTGCCCGATGGTTCTGTTGTCCGCTCAGCTAATATAACCCCGGATAAGGAAACCGGTCTTGGCGGTTGGACGGAAGAACAATTTATCGGCCGGTTTAAAATGTATGCAGACCCGGGTTTTAAGCCACAATCTGTTAAACCGGGCGAATTCAACAGTATCATGCCCTGGCTGATTTATAGCAAAATGAATAAAGAGGACCTGGCCGCTATTTATGCCTATCTGAGGCGGGTAAAAGCTATTAAAAACACCGTAGTTAAGTTTACTCCAGCTGCAAATTTAATAGCGGTTAAATAATTTTAGGTGATTATATATTTTAGTACAAATTATATAATCACCTAACATTAAATCGTGCTTTGTGGAATAGCTCTAAAACCATCTGATATATTAACATCTCACAACTTCGCCCCTCTCAAAAATTGTTCAATGTCCATTTGTTTTTTACCTTCCATCTGTACTTCCGTTAAGCTGACAAACCCATCTTTAGCGGCAAATTTTAAATAGGTCTTATGGTCGGTTACAAAAAGGCCCGGATGTACATCATGTTTCTCTTTTTCATAATCTGCCCTGAATATTTTAAGTATTTTCCCGTCCAATAAAGTATATGCAGTGGGTGCGGGGCTTAAGCCCCGTATTTTATTATAAATAGTTTCGGACCGCTGGGTCCAGTCGATAATACAATCTTCTTTGAAAATTTTGGGTGCATGTTTTAATGTAACACCGGGCAGCAACTGCGATTGCGGGTGTTCATTATATCTCCCGCTTTCAATGCCTTTTACTGTTTTTACCAGCAAGCCAGCCCCTTTGTGGATCAGGCGGTCATGCAATTCGCCGGCAGTTTCATGGCCGGTAAGGGTAATTTTTTCGGTAAACAATATATCGCCTGTGTCTATCTCTCGTTTCAGAAAAAAGGTGGTAACCCCGCTTTCACCTTCACCGTTGATAAGTACCCAGTTAATTGGCGCCGCTCCGCGGTATTGCGGCAACAGGGACGCATGCAAGTTGATGGTGCCCTTTGGGGGCATGCTCCAAACAACTTCGGGCAACATCCTGAAAGCCACCACAACCTGCAAATCGGCATTTAATGCCCTTAATTCGTCTAAGAATTCGGGACTTTTTAATTTTTCAGGCTGCAGCACTTTAATGCCGTTTTCTACTGCATACCGTTTCACGGCTGATTCATTGAGTTTCTGCCCCCGTCCCGCAGGCTTATCCGGCGCGGTAACTACAGCAACAATATTGCAGCCAGCCTTAATTAAAGCATCCAGTGATGGTACAGCAAACTGGGGCGTGCCCATAAATATTATTCTCATAAGTTGACCGCTGATTTTATTGATTTACTGATTTCGCAGATAAAACTTTTTTTAAAAAAATCCCTAAACTATTTCGCTGCAACTATCGCAATAGGCGTAGGTAAACTGAACACATTTCTAAAATAAATCCCAGCCTGTCTGGCAGGCAGGCGAAATCGAAATTCCGAAATCCGAAATCAATCCTACGGGTACAACAAATACTTTACCCGCATATTTTTGTATTTGCTTAAAGCAGGTTCCCAGCTTGCACGTATTTCTTCTTCATTTTTACCCGCCTCAATTTGTTTTCTTAATTCATCGGTCCCGGTAAGTTTTGTAAAATAAGTATTAAAAAAATGTTCTTTGTCGGGAAAAGCTTTATATAATTCTATCAGCCAGCCTAAATTGATCCTTTTGCTGCGATGTATATCATTTATATCATAATCTTTAAGGTTAATGCCGTAACAAATTTTATCCTTTTGCGGCGGATCTTCGCTCATGCCCGGAATGCTTAAGGGCTTAAATGAATACTTATATTTCTCTTTCAGCGAGGGGTGCCCTATTTGCAGGAAAGGAAACATTGTTCCCCGCCCAAGACTAAGCGTTGTGCCTTCAAACAAACATACCGATGGATAAAGTAATATTGATTTTTCGGTATTTAAATTTGGCGACGGGTTTACCGGCAGTTTATATGTTAAGTTGTGCGTATAGTTTGCCGCCTTAATGATCTTTAATTTGCATTGAACATGATTTTTTAACCAACCTTCGCCATTTATCATTTGCGCGTATTCGGCTATGGTGAGGCCGTGAACAATAGGAATGGGGTTTAGCCCGATAAATGAGCGAAAGGCAGTGTCCAATACAGGCCCGTCCACATAAAACCCGTTTGGATTGGGCCTGTCCAATATCATCAACTCAATATTATTTTCGGCGCAGGCTTCCATCACATAATGTAAAGTAGAAAGATACGTATAAAAACGTGCACCTACATCCTGGATGTCAAATATCATCAGATCTATACCCTTTAAATCTTGTGGCGCAGGTTTATAGTGTTTATTACCGTAAAGTGATATTACAGGCAGCCCGGTAGCGGGATCGACGCTGTTATTTACTTCGGCGCCATTGCTGGCATTCCCCCTGAAACCATGCTCGGGACCGAATATTTTTTTAACGGCGATGCCCAATTTCACTAAGGTGTCCACGCTTAGGGTCAGGTTTTTACCAATTACGGAGGTTTGATTAATAACCATCCCAATATTTTTTCCTTTAAGATAATCAATATACAGATTAGTTTGGTCAGCGCCTGTAACGATTTCTGCCTTTTTTTCGGCTGCATTCACTTTTAACGGTTTGTGAATTCTTTTTTGTGCCAATGCTGTACCGAACAGTAAGCAGATTATTATAGCAAATTGTAAAAAGACTTTCATATTAATCATAAATATACTGTATTAAATTGATTGCAAAAACTGCATATTTGCGAAGGTACAAAAAACATGTTGCATTGAATTTCTCCTGGTTTGTTGCCAATCGTATAACATTTAAATCTAAGCGCACATTTTCAAAACTAATTGTACGCATAGCAATCATAGGCATTATGCTTGGCCTGGGGGTAATGATATTGTCTCTTGCCATAGTAAGAGGCTTTAAACAAGAGATCAGGGAGAAAGTTCGTGGCTTCTCCGGCGACATGCAGGTTATTAAATACGACCTGAACAACTCAAATGAAAATTCGCCATTCCATGCCGATACAAATTTCGTAAAAAAGGCGAAGGCCAATTATCTGATCAGTAAAGTTATGCCTTTTGCCACCAAGCCGGGTATAATTAAAGCCAATGATGAGATAGAGGGCGTCGTGCTGAAGGGAGTTGACAAGAACTATGATTGGTCGTTCTTTAAAAAAAGCGTGGTGGCAGGCAATATTCTTGATTTTACAGATACCGTTGAATCGAAAAAACAATTAATGATCTCGCAAACAATAGCCGACCGCCTGAGGCTAAAAGTCGGTGATAAAATTTTGATGTATTTTGTACAGGAGCCATTAAGGTGGAGGCCATTTACTATAAAAGGGATTTTTAATTTTGGTATAGACGAAGTGGATAAAACCTACGTAATAGGTGACATATCGTTAATTAACAGGCTTAATAACTGGAACCCCGACGAGATAGGCGGCTACGAAATAAAAGTAACTGATTTTGATCGTATAAATGAGGCTGCCGACGCCCTTGATAACATACTGCCCACCAAACTTAAATCGTATACCGTAATGGATAATTATCCGACCATATTTGCATGGCTTGGTTTGCTTGACGGGAACACGAATGTAGTTTTGGTACTGATGATCATAGTAGCGGTAATTAATATGATATCTGCTTTATTAATCATGATATTGGAGCGCACTACTATGATCGGAATATTAAAGGCAATGGGCGCCACTAACTGGACTATCCGAAAAGTGTTTTTGTATAATGCATTTTACCTTATTGGCTTAGGCCTGCTGCTGGGGAATTTATTCGGCATAGGTTTTGGCATTTTTCAATCTCAAACCCATTTTTTTAAGCTCGACCAGCAATCGTATTATATGAGTTTTGTTCCCATACAATTTAACATTGGTGATATGGTTTTGGTAAATATCGGTACGCTGATAGTATGCCTGTTGGTAATGATAGGGCCATCAATGCTGGTAACTAAAATTACGCCGGTAAAGGCGATAAGGTTTCAATGAAGAATTTCGGATTTCGGATGTTCGATTTCGGATTTATTTTTTGATTTCAGGGTTAATAAGTCCACCAACCGGCGAGATTTAGCGTGATTTGGCCCCAAGAGACGCAGCTATCGCGAATGAGGCCACGCTTGATCAAGATAGAAATGCAATAGATATTTAGATATGAAATTCGAAGAATTATATAATATCGCCATAAAGCTTTGGCCTACCGAAATAGACATTTCAGACGGAAAGCCATTGGAACGCGGTATTCTATTTAAAAATTTGTCTTATACAGGCATAAAGCAGAAAAAAAAGCTAAAGCGATGGGCGAATGGTTTGATTTAATGACCTGGATTATATTTGGAAATTTACATGATATAGCCAGAGATAAATTTCATTTAGGAACAAAAAAAATTACAATAAACGAAATTGATGCCGAAAAGGTCAAAAAAGATTTGATTGATAATTTACAGATAGCGGGTTACGAAGACATGTATATAGAATTTACAACGAATAATAATATTTAGCATAATAGCTCTTTTGTTGCCCTAAACCAAGCGAAGTTACCAAGATATGAGAATAACGGGCAGGGTAAAAGCGTAGCATCCTCATGCTCCTGACAGCGCCACCTTTTGTAATACCCAAGATCAATTTGCATTCCTAAATATATAAAAGTAAATTTGTAATAAGTACAATAAATTATGAGAGCAGTAGAGTTTGAAACAGAATTATCTGATAATACGATTAAGATCCCTGAGAGTTTTCAGTTGGAATTGTCATTATCTAAAGATAAACATGTGCGCGTAATTGTGCTGATAGATGAATTTGAAAAAAATGAGGAAGCTGAATTTAAAAATATGTTAAACAATCAGTTTTTAAAAGGCTACGACGAAAAAGACTCAGTTTATGATAATTTGTAATGATGGCAAACTACAAATTAGGCGAAATTGTGCTCATAAAATTTCCATTTACCGACAACCTTACTTTTAAAAAGCGACCCGCATTAATAATTAGGGATACAAACGATGGCGATGTGATCGTTTGCCGGATAACCAGTAAATTATATGATACTAAATATGACGTCGAATTAAAGAATTGGAAGCAAAACGGCTTGCAGTTTCCGTCTGTCATAAGGATACACAAGATAGCTTCCCTTGAAAAGAATATGATTGACAAAAAACTTGGGGAGATTGATAATAATGTGAAATTACAAGTCGAAAAGACTTTTAATAGCATTATCCAAACTTGACGCCTGTAGGTTTTTTTACGATTGGCGGCCAGCCGCTTTCCATAAGCTGGTAGGTTATCCGCCCGAATAAAATAGTATCTGCGCTTCTTAAAAGCTCATTGGCGTTTTGATGCAATTCATCGTCCGCAATTACCGCCGTGTGGTCGCAGAAGCCATCGAGGGTTATGTTAATTGATGCGATTAGTTTTCTCATTGTGTTTTGTTGCAAAAATGAATAAAACTACAAGAATTGGATGATCGCCTGGCTAAAGTTTTTTAATTGAAAAAAAATACTGGCGTTTATTATTAAGATTTAATAACACGATAAACAGTGAATACTTAGAATTGGAATACTTGGTTACCCCTTTTACTTCTTTATCAGCCTTACGATGCTTGAATCCGTATTTATCTAATGACGCTTTGATCTCTTCATAATTATCCGAAGATGAAGTTTCAAAAGTGGTTTGATTTTCTTTAATATCTTTAACTAATGAGGCAGTAATATTGTCTTTATTAAAATTGTATTTGTGCATGTGATCGTTGGATGCATCGTCAAACCGGAATTGTTTCGATGTCAAAAACTCCTTTGCGTCATTTAAGTTATCACCGCTGGCTTTTTCCAATTCCGAAAGCGTTAAAATCCCAGCCGGCAAATGCGGGGAAGTATTTGGAGCCGTTGTTTTGTGATCGGCAACCTTAGCTTTCTTAGCAACCGTAGCAATTTTTTGAGTAATATTAGGTTTTACATCTCCCACGGTTACTTTAACGGTGTACTTGCCCTTATTATCTGTGGGATCGTTGTCGTTTACCATAAATTTAAGGTAGCCTGTTCGTTCTGCAACTATTGTATCATCGGAGTTCACTATTTCCCAATCATCCTCACCTATTTTGTACAATAAAGCGCCATAGGGAAAAACCGGGTCCATCCGGCAATTTGCGAAACCTTCTCTGCCTTCAGGCGCCGACGAGCCTGTAACTCCTCGTAAGACTATCGTGCCCGATGGCGAAAGGTTCACTTTATCACCCTCATTTATTTTCAAATCCGTTTTATTGATAAAAGAGTTTGCACTCACATCAAATGTGTAGCTATTTTTCACGGGGCTATTTTGCCCTTTGGTAGTAATTGAATAAATAGAAAATAATACAATTGCAAGGATGCAATTATGCATTTTATTTTTTGCCCTGTTCATCTTTATTACTTAAAGCTTTAAATATATAAATATAATTAAATAATTTTCATAAAACTTTAAAATCTATCATCGCAGCGGGAAATTAAAACAAAAGACCAACACAACGTTTTAATCTGAAATATTTTTCCAGCTAAGCACATTATATTTTGTTCTTTTTTCATTTTCAGCTCCGCCATAGATCAGGGTTTTATTTACTTCGGCAGCGGTTGCGATCTCTTCAAAGCGGTCCCGTGATTGCGAGCACCGGGAATTTTGAATGCTGCGCTTTAATAATTGGCGCTTTTTGCCTGGGGGATAAATGTGCTCATTTGCCTTGACTTATACGCAAACTTTCAATTTACATGGCATAAACTTACAATTTACATGAGGTTTATTTACAAATTGCATAAAGTATATACTCATATAGGGTCACGGCTTCAGTATCCCATTAATATGGGTTATGAAATCATTTATCAACGCAGGATCCCTTCGGAGACTTGAAAAAACAGGGACATTGCGGGACCCTGTAGTGAATGAAGTAACAATTTATGTGTCAACCGCTTTACAAAGTAGCCATATCGATTACGAAACGGTAGCGGACATCGCCTTTTTGCATACGGTCGTAAGCGGTTTGGATGTCTTTGATGTCTATCATCTCAATATCTGATACAATGTTATTAGCGGCACAATAATCCAGCATTTCCTGGGTTTCCTTAATACCGCCTATGCCCGAGCCGGCCAGGCTTTTACGGCCGCCAAGCAAACTAAATGCAGCTATTTGGGCTGGTTTAGGTGGTACGCCAACGCAAATATGTATCCCGTTGGTTCTCAGCAAGGACAGGTACATATTAAAATCATGTTCGGCTGATACGGTGTCAAGGATAAAATCAAAAGTTCCTTTAGCAGCATTTATCTGTGCTTCATCAGTTGTGACCACGAAGTGGTGCGCACCCAGCTTTTTGGCATCTTCCTCCTTCTTGGGCGAGGTGCTTAATACGGTTACCTCAGCCCCGAATGCTACGCCAAATTTCACGGCCATGTGGCCAAGTCCGCCAAGGCCCAGCACAGCCAGCTTATGGCCTTTGCCTACCTTCCAATACCTCAATGGCGAATAGGTTGTGATACCCGCACACAGTAAAGGTGCAACAGCGGCAAGGTTAGCGTCTTCTGAAATGCGGAGCACAAAGTCTTCATTAACCACAATGGTATTTGAATAGCCGCCATAGGTGGGGGTCTTATGATCCTGCTCCAAACCGTTGTATGTCTGTGAATTGCCATTGAGGCAGTATTGCTCCAGATCCTGTTTACAGTTTTCGCAGACGCGGCAGGAGTCAACCAGGCAGCCGGTAGCTGCAAGCTGGCCCACTTTAAAGTTTTTTACATGGTCGCCTATCTTTATCACGCGGCCTACAATTTCATGGCCCGGCACCATAGGGAATATACCCGGGAACCAGTCGTTTTTTATCTGGTGAAGATCGGAATGGCAAACCCCGCAATATAGAATGTCGAATTGTACATCGTGCGGGCCAACGTCCCGCCGTTCAAATGTCCAGGGCGCTAAAGGCGTTTTTTCATCCTGGGCTGCATAAGCTTTAGTTTCAATCATGGTAGTGTGAATTTAATGAATATGCGAATATAACAATGTCGTAGTTGATTGAAGATGATGAGGTTAATAAGTTACATTTTGGTGATTAATTGCGAGGCCGGCGAGCGTGGACATTCAAATTTTTATATGTTCAAGTGCAGACAATTAAACAGGCGCAGTCCTATGAGGTCAGATATAAATGGTTATAATTTTTCTATTTCTTCAATAGAAAGTTCAGTAAACTTCGCTATCTGAGCAACAGGAATACCATCTTCTTTCATTTTATGGGCAATATCTAAAGCTTTTTTATGTTCGCCTCTTTCTTCCGCTTTTTCTTCTGCAAAAGCTATAGAATTTTCATAATCCCATTTGGCTTTTAAATTTGAATCGTACATTGCTTTTTCCTCCTTTGTCAGATTACTTATCTCGGCAATCTTAAATACTTTTTGAAAAACACGTTTATTTAGTACAGTGGGAACCCTGTTCAGATGGCTCATGTGCTTTAACAAGTAGAACCAACGGTCTAAATCTGTTTCCAGTTCTGTCTCTGTCTTTACAAATTTAGGCAATTCTAAAAACTTATATCTAAAACTATGTGATTTTCTAATGTCATGTCTTTATAGTTTTAATGGTAAATGATTGACATATATTTTCATCTCTCCAGCATCAACAATCTTTTTAAAGTAAGGAAAAAGTTGAAATATTTTTTCTGTGAATTTGTCCCAAATAAGAATATGTGTAAAGTAATTAGATTTAATTGTAAAAGACCTATCTTCTTGAGGAGTGGAAAGATTAATTAAAAATACTTCCCCTTGCCGAGAAGTATCTTGATTAGTGTTGGTAAACATGTCATGCAATCCAAATCCACCTGCATAGATTACTAACCATTTTTGAAAATAGTTCTGTTTATATTTTTTTGATGACTTTTCTTTTTTGTCAATTATATCCTGAAGAGCTGATTCATTGTTCATAACATGTCCAGATTGTAAACTTGAATCCCACCATAGGTATTTATCTTCGGGATAAGTGTCCCAAAGATATATAGATGATATATGATTACTCAACCAAGGGAAATTGTCTGCTTGAATTTCCATAGTTCTTTGCTCTTTTCTTTTCAAGCCAACTGATATTAATAAGCGTATCAGTTCATTGAAATAGTCGCCCTTAAGTAAATCTCTGTAATTGACTTGGTCATTACGGAAGTGAATTGCACCATAGGCAAATTTGAAGTTAGGTTCGATGGCAGACAGTTTTGCCTTTAGATTTTCAGCGAATTTCTTCCATTCGCTTATTCTCTTCTGTGTTTTTGATCCTTTTTTTGAATAGTCGGAATAGTATTTTGTCACTTCGACGCCAATTGATTTTCCTTGTAGTTCAATTTCAAAGTCAGGGCATTCAGAAGGTGTCACGCATGTTGGTGAATATTGTAAACGGATTAGAAGTTGCTTGATTATTTCGATTTCTTCTTCCTTGGTGTCCGTTTTAATTGTCAAAAGTATTTTTGATGCAGGCATACTTTAAAGTACAACTTATGAATGTCTTTTATATTGAATGTCAAGTAAATATAGGTATAACTATTAAGGGTAGACGACTTATATCATTATAAACGACACGCTGAACACTCTAAACTACCCCCAAAAACCGGGCAACTCTCGCCACCCGGTTCCATTACAGTTGATTGAGTTGATTACTTTTTTAAGTTTGAAAAAGCCTGGCTTTACAGAATGATTGCTTTAAAATTGTCAGATGTTTGCTATATTTGAATAATGGCTTAATCGGGTTTGGTTATGGAAAAAATTGCATTAGAAGTGGATGATCGCGTGGCGAAAGCCTGGAAGGAGGCGCCTGCTGAAAAACGGAGAGACATTGCGAATAAAATAAATATCAGGATAACGAAGGAATTGTTCGATTACGACAAAGAGGCTTTTATGCATTATTTGGAACAATTGCGTAGTAAAATGACGGAAAGAGGTCTCACCCAGGAAATACTGGATGACATTTTAAAAGATGAATCATAAATTCGTCTTTGATACAAACGTGCTGATCAGCGCGGCGCTTTTAGGAAATTCGATCAACGCAAAAGCCTTAGACTATGCTGTAAATATAGGAAGGATCATAGTGTCAGAACCGGTATTATCGGAATTTGCTGAAGTCATTTTCCGTAAAAAATTTGATAAATATTTTTTAAGTGACGACGAACGGCACGAAGCGATTGACTTCCTTGCAATAAATGCGCTGGTATTTTCACCAAAAATAAACATCAACGCCTGCCGTGACCCCAAAGACAACAAATTCCTTGAACTTGCTATCGCTGCTGAAGCTTCATGTATAGTCACCGGCGATCAGGATTTACTGGTATTGCATCCCTTTAATGGCATTCCGATTGTGTCTGCAATGGATTTTTTAAAGAGTTTTTAGTCGATTTTCACCGGGGAATACAACACCCAAAAACCGGACAATTCCCGCCATCCGTTCCCGCGATGATCATTTATGTTCAGTATACAAGGCCCTAAGTTCAATTATTTTTATAAACCGGCTGTATCACAAAATTTAACATGCCATAATCGCCGTATTGCGCCTGCTCAATACGTACAAGGTGTTTTCCCTTTAGTGGAATTATAATATCCCGATGGTAGTCTGCATCATATATTAATTTGGCAGGGTCCCAATTTTCTAAAATTAATTTATCATCAATATAAACCTTTGTCATTTCTGACGCGCTTATACCGATCCTGTACAAACCATCCGGGACATCAATGCCGGCATCGGAAACGGTGGATATTTTTTCCCTGGCTATATTTTTGCCAAACCCAAGCCCAAAAACATTGCTTAGCACATGGCCGCCGGTAATTTTAACAGGGGTGCCACTAATCAATTTGTTAAATTGAGATGGGTGTTTTATCGGGTCGCTTGTGGTGTCAAATACAAACCATTTCATTTGCCATTTAAAAGGAATATCAAATTTCCTGTAATGAAAAGTATAAGGAGCGCCCTTAGCATATTTTTTCCCAAAAGGTGAAATAACTTCTTCCCCTTTGTATACCATCCCTATATCAATATCAGTCAGGACTGCGCTATCCTTTTGTACTACAAGTTTTCCGGGAAATACCCCGTTTAGGACAGAAGGGTTGGAGGCACCTTTGATATGAAGAATTTTCCATTTCCCGGCCGGGCCAATCATGTCAAAATATATTTTGCCTGTACTGTCCGTTTTTTCTTCCCAGGCTATGGGGTAATTAAAGCTGTATGGCCCCCATTGGGTCATCATAATGTACTTTTTCCCTTTAAGGTGAGCAGGGTCCAACTTTGCATCCTGTCCGGCTACTTTTATTGTTAACTTAGGGAAAAAGCTACTGTCGATATGCGGTTTTACCTGGTCGCCTGTTTTATCAAAAATAATATTTTTCACAGTTGAATCGAGCTTTTGCTGCAATAACCCGCCTGACACAAGGTTATTGCTTATGTGGATATCGGTAGTGTTGTTGATATTAAAGATATTTTTTTCATTCTTAAAGGAGTTATTGCTAATGTCGTAATTCATACTCCTGGTGTCTCTTTTTTGCAGGTAGCCGATATCCTTCGGCCTTTTTGGATTCGACCATAATTCAATACCGGCCTTGTCATCACTGAAACTATTTTGTTCGATAACGTTATCCTTGCCGTGCTCAATTGCAATAGCCGATAAATTGCCGGCAAAGTCATTATTGGCAATTATGGTATTGTAACTAAATCCGCCCCAGATGCCATGCCAGCTATCATGCAATATATTATTGATGATCTTGTTGCGGCTGAAAGTAATTTCAACGGCATTTGTCGGGGCATACGAAAAGTCATTGCAAAATACAAGGTTGTCGTTACACCCGCCTTCACCGGTATCCATTGTAGTTTGCCCGGCCCACAAAAAAAAACCATCGCCTGAATGGGTTACTGAATTCCACGCAAATGTGTTATCGCCGGATTGTTCAAATACCAGGATCCCCGCCGAATCCTGGCCGCGGTAATAAACACCGTAGCTAAATCCGCGTACGTTCCAGTCAAGTTTATTGTATAATATTTTGTTCCTGTTACAGCGGTACAACCCGATCCCGATGCCCGAATTAAAAGAGAAGTTATTGTTATAAACCAAACCATTGTTACAATTGGTCATCATCAGCCCGCACTGGCCTTCTGTTATCCTGTTATTGTGAATATCAATACTATCGCAATCCCTCAGGTAAATTCCCGCCCCAAAGCGAAGCCATTCATCCTTTTCATTGTGGTGATAGCTCTGCCAGTCCGCCGGGTCTTCAGTTTGGCGGTTACTATTCAGGTGCTGCCTGAAGTTATTGCTGAAGTTTCCGTTTATAATCTTCAAACCGGTGATCCCACGGGCCATTACACCAACTTTAAATCCTTTTACGATGAGGTTTTTAAGTACTATGTTTCTTCCGGCTTTAATGATGATGCCAGTCCCTTTGAATTTATCGGGGTTCTCATAATCAGTACTTCCATAAACAACAGATCCGTTAAAATCCACCGTTATATTATCGCCTTCAATTGTAACCGGAGCCTCGGACAATGAATCAGCACCCTCAAAATGATAAACCCTGTTTTTTATCGTTGCAGAATGTTTGATCACAATTCCTTGATATAGCTTAATTGCGCCACTTTGCGCCAGGGATAATTTGACTGTCAATAAACAGCATAATAAAAAAACAATTAAGCTGATGTTTTTAAATTCCTTCATTTAAAAACAAAATTGAATTAAATTATTAAAACAGCAACAAACAATGTTTCGGATTTTAAATTTGTGAAATATTCGTTTTCAATCCTGTGATGGTATTATCAGCGCAATGCTAAACAAAAAAACCGGGCAACTCTCGCCGCCCGGTTCCATTATAGTTGATTGATTTCCTTTTAAGTCCGAAAGTCCGGAAAGTCAGTAAAGCCCGAAAGATGCAATTAGGTCCAAACAAACCCCTCCTTCCATTCTGTTTTCCCGCTCACCCCTTCCTTCCCTTCCCTCGGGGAAGGAATCGCACAGGCCTTGCTTTTGTCGCTTTCGGTATTACTGAATCGTATGGGCCTTTGCTTTTTTAACGTGCTTTCTACTATGGTCTATGGACTATCGACCATGGACTTTCTACCATGAACCATGATCTATGAACCATGAACTAACATCAAAACACCTGCTCAAACTGGTTTACCGCATCCTTGCTCTCCAGCACGGAATGCCCCATCAGGAACTCATCCACTTTCCTTGCCGCTTCGCGGCCTTCGGATATGGCCCAAACTACGAGGGATTGTCCGCGGCGCATATCGCCGGCGGTAAATACTTTGCTAATATTTGTGCGGTAAATTCCTTCTTTGGCTTTCACATTTTTACGTTCGTCAAGCGCAATGCCTAAGTTTTCTATCATTCCGGTATGCTGAGGGAATAAAAAACCCATCGCCAGAAATACCCTTTGACAAGGTATTTCACGTTCAGAGCCTTCTACTTCGTTGAATTTTATGGGGCGGTTCATTACATCCAGTTCCCAGCTTACGTCGGTAACTTTTATAGCGCGAAGATTGCCGTTTTCGTCACCCAAAAACTCTTTGGTATTTATGCCCCAGTAACGGTCGCAGCCTTCCTCGTGACTGCTGGTTGTTTTCAGCACCATGGGGTAGCTTGGCCACGGCATGTTGACGGTTCGCTGAGCAGGCGGCTGCATCATTACTTCAAATTGCTTGATGGAGCTTGCTCCCTGGCGGTTTGATGTGCCTACACAATCCGAGCCGGTATCACCGCCGCCAATTACAATTACATCCTTGCCGGTGGCTAAAATATCCTCTCCATCAAATTTTATGTTGCTTACCCTTTTGTTTTGTTGCTTTAAAAAGTCCATCGCGAAATGGATGCCTTTTAGCTCCCTGCCGGGGATAGGCAAATTGCGGGGGATTGTTGAACCACCTGCCAATACCACCGCATCGTTATTGCGCAACAGTTCATCAGCAGGCATATCTTTACCTATTTCTATATTGCATTTAAATACTACACCATCTTTTTGCAGTACTTCTACGCGGCGTTCCACAACCCATTTTTCCAGTTTAAAATCAGGAATACCATAACGCAGCAAACCTCCGGGACGGTCATCACGCTCATAAACTGTAACCGAATGGCCCGCCTTGCTCAATTGCGCAGCAGCGGCCAATCCTGCCGGGCCGGAGCCTACAACAGCCACCTTTTTTCCTGTTTTTACAAGCGGCGCCATCGGTTTTACAAGGTTTTTTTGAAAGGCTATCTCGATGATATGTTTTTCGATCTCCTCAATAGCTACGGCAGGCTTGTTGATACCCAGCACACAGGCCGACTCGCACGGAGCCGGGCATATCCTCCCGGTAAATTCGGGGAAGTTATTGGTTGACGATAAAATATTATAGGCTTCCTCCCAGTTTTTACGGTACACTGCATCATTAAATTCGGGGATGATATTGCCCAGCGGGCATCCCGAATGACAAAAAGGAATGCCACAGTTCATGCAGCGCGCCGATTGCTGGTTAAGTTTTTCGTCGGTATATAAATGAACAAACTCGTTATAATTTTTTACACGTTCCACAGCCGGTACCTTTTCGGGAAGTTCCCTGCCAAACTCCTTAAATCCTGTTACTTTTCCCATTAACTTACAGTTTGATATGCTGATTTTTCTAAAACTTTTTTATACTCTTTCGGGAACACCTTAACAAATTGCGAAGATGCTTTTTTCCAGTTGGCCAGCAGATGCTGCGCTACCTTGCTGCCTGTTAAATGAATATGCTTATGCAGCAAAGCGATAATCTGTTCTTCGTCCTGTATCGATAATGGATCAAGGTCGACCATTTCGGTATTGCAGTTTTCGCTGAAGGTATTGTTAGGATTATAAACCCAGGCAATGCCGCCGCTCATACCCGCAGCGAAGTTCCGGCCTGTTTCGCCTAATATCAATGAGCGGCCGCCGGTCATATATTCACAACCATGATCGCCTATGCCTTCAACAACCGTAGTTGCGCCCGAGTTGCGCACGGCAAAACGTTCGCCGGCCATACCGCGGATAAATACTTCGCCAGAAGTAGCGCCATACAAGGCGACGTTGCCGATTATAATATTCTCTTCGGGTGTAAAAGTCGCTCTTTCTGATGGATAAATAGCCAGTTGTGCGCCGGATAAACCTTTGCCCACATAGTCATTAGCTTCGCCTTCCAGCTCAAAGGAAATCCCCTTGGCTGCAAAAGCAGCAAAGCTTTGCCCGGCCGAACCTTTAAATTTAAAGTTGATGGTATTATCGGGCAGCCCGGCAGATCCATATTTCTTTGAAATTTCATTTGACAATAAGGTGCCTATGGTACGGTCAACATTCCTTACATCGAATGATGCAAACACAGGGGTTTTATCTTCAAGCGCAGGTTGTGCTGCTTCTAAAAGCTTCCAGTCGAGGATATCATCCAGGCCATGATCCTGTTTTTCGCTATTATACAAGGTCATGTCCTTCTGGTGGTTTACCGGGTGCAATATGCCCGAAAGGTCTATCTTTTTTGCTTTCCAGTTGGTAAGGTTATCCTTAACTTTCAGAAACTGGACGCGGCCAACCATTTCATTAACCGTACGGAAACCAAGTTCGGCCATAATTTCCCGCAACTCTTCAGCCATAAAGCGGAAAAGGTTCACTATATGCTCTGGTTTGCCCGAAAATAATTTTCTTAGTTCAGGGTCTTGTGTGGCAACGCCCACGGGGCAGGTATTCAAATGGCATTTGCGCATCATGATACAGCCGCCGGCAACCAAAGCTGCTGTTGCAACGCCCCATTCTTCGGCCCCCATTAAACAGGCCATTGCCAGGTCGCGGCCGGTTTTTAGCTGACCATCGGTCTGTAAAACAACACGGCTGCGCAGTTTATTACGTACCAGTGTTTGGTGTGCTTCAGTTAGCCCAAGTTCCCATGGTAAACCCGCATGTTTTATGGAGCTGATAGGAGAGGCCCCTGTACCGCCGTCATACCCGGCAATTAAAATTACATCAGCATGTGCCTTTGCAACGCCGGCAGCAATGGTGCCAACACCGGCTTTTGAAACCAGTTTTACATTGATACGTGCGGCACGGTTGGCATTTTTAAGATCAAATATTAACTGTGCTAAGTCTTCTATCGAATAAATATCATGGTGCGGCGGCGGCGAGATCAAGCCTACCCCTGGTGTTGAGTGACGTGTTT
The DNA here is from genome assembly GCA_036758125.1 of Mucilaginibacter sp. Lineage (GTDB taxonomy): Bacteria > Bacteroidota > Bacteroidia > Sphingobacteriales > Sphingobacteriaceae > Mucilaginibacter. Next base: position 159,457 of record DAIOXE010000006.1, on the reverse strand, counting down.
TGGCGATCCAGTCGTCAACTTTATGGCCGGGTAACTGCCCGCCTTCGCCTGGTTTTGCACCCTGCGCCATTTTGATCTGCAGTTCATCCGCATTGGTGAGATAGTTGGAGGTAACCCCGAAGCGCGCAGATGCCACTTGTTTAATGGCCGAACGCATAGAGTCGCCGTTTGGCAAAGGCACATACCTTATTTCATCTTCGCCGCCTTCGCCGGTATTGCTTTTACCGCCAATACGGTTCATGGCAATGGCCATTGTACTATGCGCCTCGTGTGATATCGAACCAAACGACATCGCGCCTGTAGCAAAGCGTTTCATAATATTTTCGGCCGGTTCAACCTCATCTATACTGATGGATTCACGGTGATGGGCAAAATCAAGCAAACCCCTGATGGTGAAATGCTTTTCGCTTTGCTCATTTATTTCTTTGGCATAATTTCTATAAACCGAATAATCATTTGTACGGGTAGCATGCTGCAATAAATGAACCGTTGTAGGATTAAACAAATGTGATTCGCCGCGGCGTTTCCATTGGTAAATGCCGCCATCAGGCAACAGATGATCGGCATTTTTCGCTCCAAAACCTATGCGGTGCTTGCAAAGTGATTCGCGCGCTATTTCATCCAGCCCTAAACCGCCAATACGGGTAACCGCGCCGGCGAAATATTTATCGACCACAGCCTGGTTAAGTCCCAATATTTCAAAAACCTGCGAACCATGATAAGACTGCAACGTTGATATACCCATTTTGGAGAATATCTTCAGTAAGCCGTCATTAATAGATTTTACGTAATTCTTGAGCAGTGTTTTTATATCAAGATTGGTTTCCAAACTGCCGTTGTTCTTTATGGTCTCAATGGTTGATAAAGCAAGGTAGGGATTGATGGCGGTCGCCCCGAAAGCAAGCAAACACGCAAAATGGTGTACCTCCCAGGTATCGCCAGTTTCAACTACCAGGCCCACGGCGCCGCGGCGGCCGCTCCTGATCAAATGGTGGTGCACTGCCGATACCGCGAGCAATGTTGGTATTGGCGCATGTTCCGAATCAATTGCACGGTCGGATAATATCAATACTTCGAAACCATCGTCAACCGAATCTTCGGCATAACGGCAAAGCCTTGCGATACCTTTTTCCAATGATCCGGGCATGCCATCGGCATTATAATAGGTCTGCAGCGTTTTGGCATGAAACATGCCTGTATCAATACTCCGCAGCTTTTCGAGCTGGTGATTTTTTAGTATCGGGTGTTTTAAAACCACGCAATGGCAATGCATTTTATCCTCGTCGAGCAGGTTGCCATTATTACCGATAAACGTAGAAAGGCTCATTACCAACCGCTCACGTATCGGGTCGATAGGTGGATTGGTTACCTGGGCAAAGAATTGTTTAAAATAGCTGGACAAGTGCTGCGGTTTGTCCGATAGAATGGCCAGCGGCACATCCGTACCCATTGAGCCTATGGGTTCCTTGCCATCAAGCGCCATGGGCTTAATAATAGCATCAATATCCTCGCGGCTATAGCCAAAAACCTGCTGGTAGCGGTAAACAGAGTCTTCTGTCAAGCTGGCAAACGCCAAACGGGGCTCGGCAAGTTCGCCAAGCTGAATTTTATAATTTTCAAGCCATCTGCCATAAGGCTGGCGCGATGCTATCTGGTGTTTAATTTCGTCATCAGTAATGATCTTCCCTTTTTCGGTATCGATCAGCAGCATTTTGCCCGGCTGCAGACGGCCCTTTTGCAATACCAATTTCTCATCGAGGTTAAGCACGCCGGCTTCCGAAGCGGCAATAACGCGGCCATCATTTGTGATCACAAATCGCAACGGGCGGAGCCCGTTTCTGTCTAATAAGGCGCCGATCAGTTTTCCATCGGTAAAAGTTATGGCTGCCGGGCCATCCCAGGGCTCCATCAAAGCTGCATGGAACTCGTAAAATGCCTTTTTAACAGGGTCCATCTGTTCGTTGCCATCCCACGCTTCCGGGATTAGCATCATCATCACATGCGGTAATGAACGGCCGCTGTGCAGCAATATCTCGATGATGTTATCAAGACATGCCGAGTCGGACTGGTTATTATCAATTACAGGCAGCAGCATCTCCATTTCTTCTTGTGTGAAATAGGAAGAAACATAAGATTTGAGGCCGGAGTAAAACCAGTTTAAGTTGCCTGTCAGGGTATTGATCTCCCCATTATGGGCGATCAGCCTGAACGGCTGCGCAAGTTTCCATGAAGGGAAGGTATTGGTGGAGAAACGCGAATGGATCATGGCAAAGCCCGATGCTATCCGCGGATCACCAAGGTCATTAAAATATTGGCGCAGCTGATATGTAGTTACCTGCCCCTTGTAAACTATTGTTTTACAGGAGAATGATGTAAAGTAAAAATGTTCTGCCGCGGCAGGTATAGTTTCGGTAATAGTTTTGTTGATATAACGCCTTAATATATACAGCTTACGCTCAAAATCATCGGGGCTGGTAATATGATGTGGGCGTTGAACAAAAAGCTGCTCAACATCCGGCTCAGCTTTGCGTGCAGTTTCGCCCACAACCGATGAATTAACCGATAGTTTACGATAGCCTAATTTATGCAATCCAAGTTTTTCAATGGCATTACTTATAACTACACGGCAAGCTTTTTTTAGCGCTGATTCTTTTGGGAAAAATATCATTCCAACCCCATACTCTCCCGGTTCGGGCAGGCTGATCTCCAGGTCCGAGCATTCTTCCATCAAAAATTCATGGGGTAATTGTATCAATATACCAGCGCCATCGCCGGTTTCGGGATCACAGCCGCAAGCGCCGCGATGCTCCATGTTTTCGAGCATGGTTAATGCGTCATCAATTATCTTATTGGTTTTATGACCGTTAATATTAGTTATAAACCCCGTCCCGCACGAGTCGTGCTCAAATTCCGGCCTGTAAAGGCCCTGTCGGCTTTCATCCTGATCCATTGTAAATTATTACCGTTTATAAAATGGTGCAAGTACGAAGATACTGAATGGAAATTTTAATTAAAAATATCTTAAAAGTTTTATGTTTTTCTAAATAGCATAACATTTATAAACCTTAAATTTATTAAATTGTTAATAAAATGCGGTTGTTTATTAAAATTTGATAATTAATAAATTCGTTATCGATAAGTCGCCTATTTTTACGGCCTTTTGCCATAAAACCGGAGTCTTATCTATTGCCATAAATAATTCTAATTTTGGGCATCAATTGTTATAAATTTTATAAACTATGAAAAGGCCGCTCCTGCTTGTTAACTTAGTAATTGCGCTGGCAACGTGCTTTTCGTGCTTTGCCTTTAGTTTTGACGAACACAAAACGCTCGAAATTGGCGCAACCGCACCCGATTTTAGTTTGCCCGGCGTGGATGGCAAAACTTATACCCTCGAATCATTTAAAAACGCAAAGGTGCTGGCTATCGTTTTTATGTGTAACCACTGCCCAACTTCGCAGGCTTATGAGGATCGGGTAATTAAACTCACCAGCGATTACGCGTCAAAAGGGGTAAGCGTGGTAGCTATTAACCCAAATAATCCGGCATCGCTAAGGCTGGATGAACTGGGTTACAGCGATGTTGGCGATTCTTTTGAAGAAATGAAGATACGTGCAAAAAATGCGCATTTTAATTTTCCTTATTTATATGATGGCGATACCGAAATAGCCTCAAACAAATATGGCCCGGTATCAACCCCGCACATTTTTATCTTTGATAAGGACAGGAAGCTGCGCTACCAGGGGCGTATTGACGATAGCGAGAATCCAAAAAAAACGCCTCATAGCCAGGACGCGCGCAATGCGATCGACGCCCTGTTAGCCGGTAAGGAAGTTTCGGTAACAACGACAAAGGTTTTTGGCTGCTCAATAAAATGGGCCGAAAAAAGTGTTTGGATTGAAAAAGCGAAAATTCAATGGGCAAAAGAACCGGTTAAGCTGAATACGATTGACGCTAAGGGAATAGCTGAACTTTTAAAAAACCATTCGGACAAATTGAGGCTTATTAATGTATGGGCTACATGGTGCGGGCCCTGTGTGGAGGAGTTCCCTGATTTTGTGACTATGAACCGCATGTACCGAGACAGAGGTTTTGAATTTGTAAGCATCAGCGCCGATGACCCCGACCATAAAGATAAAGCCTTGAAATTTCTGCAGCGTAACCAGGCTTCGGGCCCGAATTATATTTTTAATATTGATGATAAATATAAACTGATCGAAGCCATCGACCCAAAATGGGAGGGAGCATTGCCTTATACTCTTTTGGTTGAGCCGGGAGGAAAAGTGGTGTATGCCCACGGCGGCATAATTGATCCGGAAGCCTTAAAAAAAATAATTTTTAATGACCCCATGATCGGCAGGGTTTATAAATAAAAGCAGATGAATACGATAACTGAAATTGCGAACCGCTTATCCTCACTTTGTACCGAACAGAGATTTATTGAAGCCTATAACGAGCTGTTTTCCGAACACGCGGAAAGCATTGATCCTATTTATAAGAATGAGGCATTAAAAGGGCTGGGGCATTTGATAGAACGAGAAAGACAATTTCTTTCGTCCACTGAAATCCATGATATAAATGTGTCAGAGCCATTATATGCCGGAAATTATTTTAGTGTTGTCATTTCAATGGATTTTACAGTTAAAGGCCAGGAACGGAAGAAGATGGAGGAGCTGTGTGTTTATAAGGTTGAATACGGCAAAATTGTTAGCCAGCAGTTTTTTATAGGATGATTTCACCGATTATTGAATGATTACACCGATTATGGGATGATTACACCGATACAAATTTAACCTATGAGAAAATATGCCTTCATAATATTCGCTTTGTCAGCCTTATTTTTGGCAACAAACTTGTCCGCGCAGGATATTCCCGGCGCGTTTACATTTCACATCTATTCGTCCCATACCTCGTTCCCTGATACGGGACGTGCAAAAGGCCATGTTTACGACAGCGTTTTATATACCGCAAATGAACATTATAAGGATAGTACCGTGCTGATTATCGCGCCAAAAAATCTTGACGCTAAAAAAACAGTCGACCTTGTTTTTTGGTTCCATGGCTGGAGGAATAATGTGGATACTGCCGCAGCCTATTATGAGCTAACGAAACAGTTTATTGCATCGCACCGCAACGCGGTTTTGGTTTTAGCTGAAACTGCGAAGAATTCACCAGACAGTTACGGTGGAAAGCTGGAACGGCCAGGTGACTTTAAAGCCCTCGTTGCTGACGTATTGCAGGGATTAAAGGCACAAAAGCTTATACCACAAAACTGCGTTTCAGGCCATATCCTGCTTGGCGGCCATAGCGGCGCTTACGAGGTCATGGCTATGATCATTAAAAACGGCGGCATGCCTATCGATGAAGCCATGCTTTTTGACTCCCTTTATGGGAAAACAGAAATATTTATGGAGTGGATAAAGGCAGATAAGCAACATCGCTTTATCCATTTATATACCGATACCGGGTACGGGCCAAAGGAAGAAAGCGAACGCATGAACAAGTTACTTGATTCGGATAAGATAAGTTATTTTATGGTCGAAGAAAAAGACCTGAAACCTGAAATGTACGGAAAATACCCGCTAATCTATGTCCATAGCCTAAAACAGCATAATGATATTGTGAACCCTGATAATTTCAGGCTGATGCTGGAGAACACGCCGTTTTTGAAAAAACTGTAGACGAGTTGAACCGCAGGTAGAGACGCGATGCATCGCGTCTCTACGAGATGGAAATTCAAAATGCCCTTAAAACCTTCCGCCACGACAATTATTCCGATTCAAAACCTTCCTTTAATAACCGCCACCGCCCATACTGCTGCTACTTACAATCACCACACCGGTTTTTATCGAGGTTTCATTGAGGCTATGGTAAGTAAAGGTGCCGGCAGTGGTAAATGTATAATGGAACATTTGGCCGCCGGCTAAGTTGCCGCTGTCAAATAAACCACTAAATGCAGTTACAGTATGCATTACACCATCCATGTTTGTCCAGGTAACTGTAGTGCCTGTTGTAATTCTTAATGTATCCGGAACGAAAGCCATATTCTTTATGCTCACATTGGCTGTAGCACCGGTCATCGGTGCTGGTGTATTATAACTTTTTGAACAACTTGACACAAGGATCACGCCTGATAAAACGATCAGTGCGAGATAAACTATTTTCTTTTTCATGATATCGATGTTTTTATAGGTATATTATATAAATAACACGGATAGAAAAGGAAAAAGTTGCCTTTTGGTAAAAATTATTTCTATTGGATTAATTTTCATCGGCCATGCCGGTTTGTATAATACGTAGTTTTACGCATTAAATACGGTGAAAATACTATAGCCCTATTAATCGTTTCGGCTTAATTTTACTGCACCTGTTAATTAAATAATATTGAAATGGCTGTACGTATAATCTGCATTAAAAAGGAAGAAGGGAAGTATGAGAACCCTTATATGGCAATTGAACATTTTGAATGGGTGAACGAAAGAATAAACGTAAAAGGGGTAACCGACAGAACAAAAATTCATGATTGGATAAAAAACGAAGACGGAGAAGCCTATATCATCGATCCGGGCGGAAAGAAAACCTTTCTTATTCCTGCAATTTGTCCAAAGGGTAACAAATATGTTAAAACGGTGGCCGATGAAATAGATACAGATTGTCTTTTGTTGTTACCGGCCTGTGATTGAAGGGGGAAGTCCGAAAGTCCGGAAAGTCGGAAAGACCGAAAGTAGAAAAGTATTAAGCTAATTGTCTCTTCAATACAATTTAATTGCTTATTTTCGGCACTCAATTAAAAACCCATGCACCCTAAACCAGGCCGTTTTATTGACCCGTTAAGCGATTTCGGATTTAAGCATCTATTTAGCTGAAGTAAGTAATTTAACAAAGAAGGAGAAAGCAATGTACGATTCAAATTTAAAGGCCAGATGGGATTATGAAAATTCCATCGCTTATGCAGAAGAAAAAGCCGCAGAAAAAGCTCGACATGAAGAGGCATTGAATATTGCCCGCGAAATGAAAAAAGAGGGGATTTCTGTTGCTCAAATAATAAAGTTTACTAAGCTTCCCATTGAAGAAATAGAAAAGCTATAATCCCAAACCGTGTAGATGCAATTTGATAACGATGTTAATTAAATAGCTCGCTTAACTTAGTGACATTGTTTTAAGACTCTCATTTTTTATATGGATGCGTAGAAAGATATGAATTATAATACCTTTCATCATCACTTACTTCACGGGTAACCCAATCTGGCTTTTCAAATTCATCGGTTTCCTGTTTCAATTCAATTTCGGCCATGATCAGGCCCTCGTTATTTCCTAAAAATTCATCTACTTCCCACAGTTTTCCGGCAAATTTAATGCGGTACCGTATTTTTTCTATTTCAGGTGCATCAAAACCATTAAGCAATTCAATACCGTCTTCAACCGGTATTTTATACTCGTACTCTTTTCGGGTGATGCCGGATGTGGCGCCTTTTAGCGTGATATATCCTTGTTTATCGGTAACCCTTACTCTTATGGTCCGGTGATCATCATTTAATAAATACCCCTGGCGGTAATGCGTACCAGGTGACTTTACCACACGATTCCATTTTTCGCGATCAACCAAAAATTTCCGTTCAATCTCAACGCCCATTTTAAATTAATTTTTAGTTGATCGATCTTCGGCAGTCATTGCCTTTTTCAGGAAATCCGCGGTAAGCGATGTTATGCCGCGCTTAATACCGACGTTTTTTCGTTTTATTTTGGTTACCACAGGCTTGTCATTCAATTCAGGCGATGAAAATAATTGAGCGGCAACAACATTATCATGCCACTTGCCAATAGCTTGCTGTAGTTTATCGAGATAGGTTGTATTGAATGGTAACGAACCATCGAGCGCTTTTTCAGCAAGTTTATGGTTATAAACTAAAACCTTTATCAATTTGCGGTTGGCATGCATATCATCCGTAAAACCGGATACTGCAAGGTTAGCAGCAATTTGCCGCAATTGTTTTTTGTAATAATCAGCAATTGAACTGTTATTAATATGCGGTAGCTGTTTTTTAAGTTGCTTATGAGTTTCGTTGATATTTTTTATATATTTTTTGCCATTGTTTTGAAATTCTGTCGTACCCTCTTCTATTATTTTTTGCTGGCCTGATTCAAAAGCCTCATTTTTAAGGTGGTAGAGTTCGCCCAATTGCAGGTTCAAATGGGCCTCACGAATATGGCCGGCATATTTAAATATTTTTTTAACGGGTTTAAAATCTTTTAGCAAGCCGGACTGATTTGAAGTTTCTTCGAAAAGGTTTAGCAGCGCTCTTAGTTTTTTTATTTGCACCCTAAATTTATGCAGGGCTTCCTGATCGCCCGTTTCTAAAAAACTTTCTAAGTGGGCGTTCATTTCCTTCCATTCTTTATCAAGGTATTTTGCCTCTTCCTTTTTCTTCATAAATATAAATGTAAGAAATATTTCCCCCATCCGTTATAAAGTAAAAATATTGCTAAAGGTATAAAGCGTACCTGACCGTGTGGGTTGAAATTAATATATTAGCCAAAATTGATTAACGTTATTATCCTCCTGATGGGTTTAAAGAAATTCGCGCTTTTACCATTTCTGTTGTTCATAGCCGTATTACCTGTTCTCGCTCAGCGCGATAGCATTGGTTTAACTACCATCGTCTCCAAAACTGAGAAACTTTCCACCGAACATCCTTTTGAAAAAGTTTACCTTCATTTCGATAAACCGTATTATGCAGTTGGCGATACCATATGGTTTAAAGCCTATTTAACTATTGGCCCTAATCATCAGCCATCTGGCTTAAGCCGGATTATTTATGTTGATGTGATTGGTCAGGATTCGATCGTAAAGTCGCTAAAATTACCGACTATAAATGGTGTGGCTTTTGGTGATGTAACACTTTCCCCGAAATTTTTTAAACAGGGAAATTACCATATAAGGGCCTATACTAACTGGATGCGCAATTTTGGCGCTGATTATTTTTTTAATAAAACCATAAGTATTGGCGGCGTTTACGACAAAACAGCGATACCTAAAATTTCCTTCACAAAAATTAAAAAAAGCAAAGATCTGGTAATTAGTGCAAGGATGCAATTTAAAGACCGGGAAGGAAATGTTTCAAGTGGTAAAAAAGTAAGCTGGACAGTTCAAAATGATGATGAAACAATAAGCAAAGGCACAGGCACAACGGATAAGAACGGTTTTTTAAATGTCAGCTTTGATGGTAACAAATTGAATTCGCCCGAGACAGCCGGCTTAACTACCGGGATTGAATTGGGTAATAGAAAGATAATTACAAATACATTTCCTTTAAAAGCACTACTTAAAACAGCTGATGTTCAATTTTTCCCCGAAGGAGGAGAACTCATAAGCGGCGTACGGTCAAAAGTTGCTTTTAAAGCTGTAAATTCGGATGGCATTGGCATTGATGTTACGGGCTCGGTGATAGATAATACCGGCAACGAAGTAACGACTTTTGCATCGCAGCATGCCGGGATGGGCATTTTTGCGTTACTGCCCGAAAATGAAAAAACCTATAAGGCCGTAGTGCTTTTCCCGGATGGATCAAAAAACATTTACGATCTGCCTAATGTACAAACAGAAGGTATAAACCTTGCCGTGAACAACAGTGATCCGGAAAACATAGATATTAAGATTGCTACCAATGCCGGTTTTTTTAAAGAATATAAAAATAAAGGTTTTTATATAATAGCCCAAAGCGGCGGGACGGTCTATTATACCGGTTTGGCCAGCCTTCAAAGCCTGGTTTATACAGGGTCGGTGCATAGAAGCAAATTCCCGACGGGGATTTTGCAGGTAACACTTTTCGCGGCTAACGGTGAGCCATTAAGCGAACGCCTTGTATTTATACAACATAATGATGCCCTGGATATATCCTTAAATACCGATCTGCCCGCTTATGCTACAAAACAACACGTAAAAATGACTGTTACCGCAAAAAATAAAACGGCGCCTGTTGAGGGCAGTTTTTCAGTTGCCGTGATTGATGAAAACAAAGTCCCGGTTGACGAGGATGCGGAAACTACGATTATGAGCAGTATATTGCTTACATCAGATTTGAGAGGTTATATTGAGAAACCCAATTACTATTTTAATCATTCAGACAATCAAAAACTTGCTGACATGGATGTATTAATGCTCACCCAGGGCTACCGGCGATTTTCATATACCAATATATTAGCAGACAAATACCCGCCTGTGACATTTTCGCCGGAAAAAGGAATTGTAGTATCGGGCACATTACGAACAGGTACAGGCTTGCCTGTTTTTAAAGGAATTGTAAATTTAAAATTGCCTGACAGGAACATTTCGGTAAACGGGGTGACTGATGCAGACGGACATTTTTCTTTTTCGAACGTGGCCATCTTTGATTCAACCAAAGTAGTTTTGAATGCCAGGACCTATGAAAGGAGCAACAATCTTATGATCATGGCGGATATTCCTGCTTACCAACCCCTTACTAAAAACTATAAGGATCCTAATGCGATCATCAATATTGACAGTGTGCTAAATGTTTATCTGCAAAACAGGCAAAAACAGGATGAAAGCTCACATGTACTTAAGGAAGTGGTGATAAAATCGACCAAAATTGAAAGGGTAACGCACCAGGATTATTCAGCGTTAAGCGGCCTGAGCCCCCAGACAGATCAGACTATAAGTCCCGAACAATTAAAAAACTGTAGTTTTGATATAGTTACTTGTATTGAAAGCAACGTTTTTGGATTATGGCATGCTGACGACAATTTTTATATAAAAAGGGCCTATGATGCCGGGAACAAAAAGCCGGTTCAGTTTTTTGTTAACGGGCTTGCGGTTGATTATGCGTACTTGACCAGCATGCACACCGAAGATGTGGCATCAATAGAAGTATATTTAAAGGATGGCGTCAGCGGAATTAATGATCGCTATGGTGCAAACGGTATTGTATCTATAACTACAAGAAGCGGTACTTTTACCCCAAAGGAAAAACCGGAAGACATGCCCCCTTTAACTACACAAGGCAGTACCGTAACCATTATGCCAAAGGGATATTACAGAGCCCGTGTGTTTTATTCGCCGAAGTATGATAAGCAAAGCGCGGTACAGCAGCTGCCCGACCTGCGCAGTACCATTTATTGGGAGCCTAATATAATTACAGATAAGAGCGGCACAGCTACTTTAGAATACTATAACTCTGATGGACGCGGTACTTATCGCGCAGTGATAGAAGGCATTGATAACGATGGCAATATAGGGCGATATGTTTTGCGTTATAGGGTGAGGTAGGTTGATAGAGGTTAGAGACCGGAGATTAGAGATTAGTTGATTTTGGCCAAAAAAAGGTCTTGAAGTTGTAGGAAATATCAGGGTATTGACAGTATTTTTTGGGAGTGTATTGCTAAGCCGGGAAATTTCCGACTAATCTCTGATCTCCGGGCTCTGATCACTGTTGTCCAGCTAACTCAATCAACCCAATCTAACTCAATCAACACTTAACTAATTTTATTAATTACAATGATCAGGTTTGATTAAACTTAATTATCTTACCGAAGTCATAGTTATATAAAAATATTATATGCTTATTAAAAAGCTCTTGTTATGAAAAAAATATTCTACATATTATTGGCAGTACCGGTTTTTTTAGCCGGCTGCTCACCTATCATATATACAAATGCACCATCCCAGCCGGCTTACGATGAACAGCCACAGCAGGTTTATGCCGATCAGCCACAGACCGACCAGGTGTTTTATGATGAACTTAGCCCTTATGGCCAATGGATAGATTACCCCGATTATGGCTATGTATGGCAACCAAATATCGATGCTGATTTCAGGCCTTATGCTACCAATGGCTATTGGGTTTACAGCGATTATGGCTGGGCATGGGTCTCAAACTATAGCTGGGGATGGGCTCCATTTCATTATGGTAACTGGTTTTATGATGATAGCTATGGCTGGCTTTGGGAGCCGGGCCATCAATGGGCCCCGGCATGGGTTACCTGGGGCCAGTCCGGCGATTATTACGGATGGGCGCCTGTTCCGCCGCGGGAAAGGGTGGATGGCAATTGGAGGCCCAGGAACGAAGACTGGAATTTTGTTCCGGCCCGAAATATTACCAGGGTAAATGTTAACAATTATGTGGTGCGAAACAATGTCACCGTTATAAATAATACCACTATTATCAACAATACAACCAACAACTATATTACCAATAACAGGAATACAAATACCGTAATATATAACATGGGCCCCCGGGTTAATGAAGTTGAAAATATTGCAAATATTAAAATTCAGCAGGTTAAGATCAGCGGAAATGCCAGACCTGGGCAGTCATTAACTAACAACCAGCTTAATGTTTATAGGCCTGTAATAAAGCAGGATCCACGGCAGGGCAACTACAAACCCGCCCCTCAAAAAGTGATAACTTACAGGCAAAACAATGATCAAAATCCGAACCTGCAACAGAACCGGCAAACCCCCGGACGGGGTAATGGCCAGGGCATAAATCAAAATCCAAATATCCGCCAGGGCCGGCAGACTAACGGGCAAGGCAATAACCAAAATCCAAACCCACGGATGAACCGGC
>DAIOXE010000006.1:0-146770 GCA_036758125.1 Mucilaginibacter sp. | reverse complement strand
AAGATCAAAGGCCAGGTAATGGGCAAGGGAATAATCAAAATCTAAATCCGGAGCAGAACCCGCAAAACCAAAGACAGACTAACGGACAAGACAATAACCAAAATCCAAACCCACGGATGAACCGGCAAGATCAAAGGCCAGGTAATGGGCAAGGGAATAATCAAAATCTAAATCCGGAGCAAAATCAGCCTAATCAGAACAATAAACCTGCCATGGGCCAAAACCCGAACGTGCCGCTGATAAACAGGCCTGAAACTGTGATCCCTAATAGACAAAATCAAAAGCCTGTTAACGGGCAAAGCAATAATCAAAATCCAAATCTGCAGCAGAATCAACAATATCCGGGACAGGGTAACGGACGAGGTAATAGCCAAAATCCGAATCTACGGCAGAACCAACCAAATCCCGGACAGGTTAACGGACAAGGCAATAATCAAAATCCAAACCTGCGCCAGGATCAGCAGAATCAAAGGCAGCCAAATAACGGGCAGGGCAATAACCAAAATCCAAACCAGCAGCAGTTGAAGCCAACGCTTATTATGCAGCCGAGGCCTAATCAGCAGCAGACGAACCCACGGCCGGGAACAAATAAGCCAAATAATGAGAAGGATAAAAAGCCGCAACCGCCTCAAAAACAGCCGGAACCGCCGGTGAAGAAAGATACTGATAAACCGCAGGGTAATTAGGAGAATCAAGAATCAAGCGCCAGGATAATCACAGACTTTTTGTTCCGGCAGGCAAGTTGCCCTTGCGCTGCTGTCCGAAGTCTCTGACTTCGGATACAGTAAGCGTGTAGTCTGTGACTACAGTGCATAAAACAAACAATCAACGTCAATGACTGATCCAAACCGGCATAATTTGAGGCGCTTGAATAAATGTAGTCTTCAGCACGGTAAACCAGGCCTGCCGTTACCGGGTTTTGATGAATGTAATCTATCTTCTGCTGGGTAAATGCCGGCGAAAAAATAATTATCGCAAACAATTAAGCCTGGCTTTACTGTCACAATATACCATTATTTGAATGAGGTGGTCATTTTAAAAACAGCATTAAATAATAACGCTAAAGAACAAAAGATAAAAAATTCGGTTAATAATTTAATTAAAACGAAATTATTTATGAACAACACAGCAACTTCAATTGAGAGAACTTTGACAATGGGGGGTGACCTTATCGTCAACCGGTTAGGTTATGGTGCAATGCGCATAACAGGTAAAGGAATATGGGGGCCTCCAAATGATAAAGAAGCGGCTATTAGCGTTTTACGGCGCGCGGTAGAACTCGGTGTCAATTTTATTGATACGGCGGATAGTTACGGGCCGTATGTTTCAGAAGAATTGATAGCCGAAGCTTTATACCCTTATCCCGAAGGTTTGGTAATTGGCACCAAAGGCGGGTTGATGCGTACCGGGCCCGACCAATGGCCGATAAACGCCCATCCCGATCATCTTAAAAAAGCGCTGGAAGGTAGCTTGAAACGTTTAAGACTCTACCGGATTGATCTTTATCAATTGCACCGGGTAGACCCGGTAGTACCGGCAGAGCAAAGTTTTGAGTTTTTAAAACAGGCCCGGCACGAGGGAATGATCAAACACATAGGCCTTTCGGAAGTGGATGTGGATATGATAAAAAAAGCACAGGAATTTTTTGAGGTCGTGTCGGTGCAAAATATGTATAGTGTTGATAACCGGAAATGGGAACATGTACTTCAATATTGCAAAGCGCACGGTATTGCGTTTATACCTTGGTTCCCGCTTAACGCAGGCAAGATAGCAAGCCAGTCGAAATTGCAGGAAATAGCCGAAAAACATGGCGCTACCGTTCACCAGGTTGCCCTAAACTGGTTATTCAACCATTCTGACGATATTTTATTGATACCAGGCACCTCAAACATTACCCGCCTGGAAGAAAATATGCAGTCAATTTCACTTGAATTAACCGATGACGACATACGCGAGTTAAATAGCATAGATCCTCGTTAGTTAGTAGAGGTTGTAAGGATTGTAAAGGTTGTAAGAGTAAAAAAACTACTGCAACCTTTACAACCCACCCTTGCAACCCTTACCCTTACAGCGGCTACAACCTTCAACTCTTTTCAAACCATCTTCGATTTCGGACATAAAAAGCAACATTTACCGCGGTTAAAACGTAAAAGGGCCAAATCAACATTAACCTCATTAAAACACAACAACAAGTATGAAAAATCTTAGACTATCTATACTTGCAATGCTGCTGCTGTTCGGCGTAGCGGCATGTAAGAAATCCGATCATATGCTGTCCGGTAATGTTTCAAATACAGAAGCTGCGGATATGGCGGCAAGTTCGCTTTCCCTTAACTCCAATGGGATAGCCAATGTTTCTGATGATGTCACTTTCGATGCCGATGCATACGTAAATACGCACCTGGCCTGCGGAGAAACAAAGTCCGACAGCATTTCCAGGCACAAGACTACCGACCTATACAGTTACATTTACAATTTAAAATATAATTATATGATGAACTGTAATAATAGTGTACCTGATAATCTTACAGGCAGTTTAACTTATAGCGGCAGTTTTAGCGGTCCGCGCCTTTCATCCACAAATTCGGGGAGTGCTACATTTGTCGTTGCTGGTTTATCACCGAATGCAACTAACTTTGTTATAAACGGCGAGTATAAACGGAGCGGCACATTTCAATCGAAAACTGATACCACTAATCGCGGCAGCTACAGTGTCGATATTGTTGTTACAAATTTAAAGCTCACGAAACCTGGTCGTACTATTGCCAGCGGTACGGCGACAATTTCTATAACCGGCGATGTTGCTAAAAAAGGAAGTTTTAGCTATGCCGGAACATTGGTATTCAATGCTGATGGTACAGCTACATTAACCCTTAGCGGAAAGGTGTATATCATAAATTTAACTATTGGCGACTGGGACTAGGTTAGTGATTGGAGGTTAGAGATCAGAGGTTAGCAGTTGCAGCTTCTTTCAGATTTTTCGAACGTTACTGACTTTCGGACTAATCTCCAACCACTTCAATATAACTCAAGCTATTTTTCCGAGACGTCAGTTGCAGCTTCTTTCGGACTTTCCGGACTTTACTGACTTTCGGACTAATCTCCAATCTCTAAACATCCGCCACTTTAAACGGCTTTATATCCACCGATTCCCATATTTTTTGGGTGATGTAGGGCTCACTTTGTTTCCATACTTCCAGTTCCTCCTCGGTTGCAAACTGCATGATCATTACCGAGCCGATCATTTTGGCTTCGTCATCAAGAATAGCGCCGCCTAATATATAATGATCTTTAGCTTTCAGCTCTCTAACTTCGTCCAAATGATGCGGGCGCACATTCATCCGGCGTTGTAAGGCGCCGGTATCGGTATAGTCGTAAGCGGTAATAAGATATTGATTCATAATAGCGTTGGTTTATTCAGTTTACTTTTAACAAGATAAAGTTTATTCTGTTTAATTTATCAGGCTATAAAATAAAAAAACAAAATAAATGTATATTATACATTTTTTCCTAATATTTGCTTTTTGCAACCAATTATAATTGATCAAATGAAGAATGCCTTACATAAGGAATTTAATAAACTATTTAATAAAGAAGCCAGCAACGCCTATTTTTCGCCCGGCAGGGTGAATCTCATCGGTGAGCATATTGATTATAACGGCGGGCTTGTAATGCCTTGCGCTATAACTTTCGGCACTTATTTGCTGGTATCGCCCAATGAAGATAATTTGTTCAGGTTCCGAAGCTTAAATTTTGAGGATAAAGCGGATATACCCCTGAAAGCGGACTACACAAAAACTGGGGAAAGCTGGTTTAATTATCCCCTTGGCGTTATTGAATATTTTTTAAAGGATGGACATCCGCCGGTTGGAGGACTGGATATGCTTTTTTATGGTGACATCCCTATAGGTTCGGGCTTATCATCATCCGCCTCGATCGAAGTAGTTACTGCTTTCGCATTAAATGATCTGCTGGATAGCGGCTATTCCAAACTCGACCTGGTGAAATTATCTAAAGCTGTTGAAAATAACTTTATTGGGGTAAACTGCGGCATAATGGACCAGTTTGCTGTGGCCTTTGGTGAGAAGAATAAAGCCCTTATGTTGAATTGCGATACACTTGACTACCAGGCTGTGGACAGTAATTTGGGCGACTATATTTTAGCGATAGTAAATACCAATAAGCCCCGGAAACTGGCAGAATCAAAATATAATGAAAGAGTGACGGAATGCCATGCGGCTTTAGCTTCGTTACAGCAGCAATTGGATATTAATAATCTTTGTGATATTGATACAGCTGCCTTTAACAAATACAGCCATTTAATCACCGACCAGGTAATATATAAACGCGCCAGGCACGTTATTGAAGAAAACGACCGTGTTAAATTAGCCGCCGTTGCCCTTAGTAATAATGACCTCGACGAATTTGGCCGGCTAATGTACGCTTCTCACGGTTCATTGAAAGATCTTTATGAAGTAAGCGGCAAAGAACTCGATACTATTGTTGAATATTGCAAAACAGATACTAATGTGGCCGGGGCGCGCATGACAGGCGCCGGATTCGGCGGCTGTGCTATTGCCTTAGTTAAAGAAAACGCTTTCGACAATTTTAGTCAAAAAGTAATTGAATATTACACAAATAAGATAGGTTATGCGCCATCAGTATATAGTTCACTGATTGGTGATGGAGTGGGGGAATTAGAGACTTTGGTGAGTGGTCAGTAGTGAGCGGTTCACCGAAAAAGATGTAGAGACGCAATATTTTGCGTCTCGGAACGAATGATAGCATTTAAGATTAATCTCACAAACGTTCAAGTTCGAGACGCAAAATATTGCGTTTCTACGGGCGATTCAATCTACTTGTTTTAAAACCTGTAAACGGGAGACGCAAAATATTGCGTCTCTACAAAACAAAATGCGTAAACTAAAGCTCGACGAACTAAACCGCGCAACAGTCGCTGAATTTAAAGCAGGGGAGAAGCTCCCGGTTGCGGTTGTGCTGGATAATGTGCGCAGCATGCATAACATCGGTTCCATTTTTCGTACGGCAGACGGTTTTGCCGTGGAAAAAATTTGTTTATGCGGTATTACCGCGCAACCACCTCATCGCGAAATTGAAAAAACCGCGCTCGGCGCCACACAATCCATTAACTGGGAATATTATACCGATCCGTTAGTGGCCGTTGAACAATTACGAACGGATGGTTACCGTATAATCGCGGTTGAGCAAGCCGAAAACAGCATAATGCTTCAGGACTTTGCTGTAATTAAAGGTGAAAAATATGCATTAGTATTTGGAAACGAAGTAAATGGCGTAAGCGATGAAGTAATGGGAAATATCGACGCCTGTATTGAAATCCCTCAATTCGGCACCAAACACTCCTTTAATATCGTGGTATCCGCAGGGATAGTTTTGTGGGATTTGTTTTCGAAGATGATGGTTTGATTTACGATTTTAAATTTACGATTTACGATTTTTTCGTACGTTACAAATCGTAAATCTAAAATCGTAATTCGTAAATTCTATCAAACTACAAATGTATCACCTCCCCATACGCATCGGCTGCGGCTTCCATTACGGCTTCGCTCATGGTTGGATGCGGATGGATTGATTTAATAATCTCGTGGCCTGTGGCTTCCAGTTTACGGGCGGTTACGCATTCAGCAAGCATTTCGGTAACATTGTGACCCATCATGTGTGCGCCTAAAAACTCGCCGTATTTGGCGTCAAATATCAGTTTTACAAAACCGTCTTTAGCGCCTGCGGCGCTTGCCTTGCCCGAGGCAGAGAATGGGAACTTACCTACTTTTACTTCATAACCGGCTTCTTTGGCTGCTTTTTCGGTATATCCCACAGAAGCAATTTCTGGCGAACAATAGGTACAGGCCGGAATGTTATTATAATTTATTGGTTCGGGAGTTAAGCCGGCAATTTTCTCAACGCAGGTAATACCTTCTGCCGATGCAACATGGGCGAGGGCCTGACCTTTAACAATGTCGCCGATGGCATAAACGCCTTCAACGTTGGTGCGGTAAAAATCGTCGACAACTACCTTGCCCCTGTCGGTCTTTACACCGGCTTCTTCAAGTCCGATACCTTCCAGGTTAGTGGAGATGCCTACCGCCGATAGTACGATCTCGGCTTCCAGCGTTTCGGTCCCTGTAGCGGTTTTTATCTGGACCTTGCAAAGCTCGCCGCTGGTATCAACCGATTCAACATTTGAGCTGACCATGATATTGATCCCCTGCTTTTTTAGAATGCGGGCTAATTGTTTTGAAATTTCTTCGTCTTCAAGCGGCACTATGTTATCTAAAAATTCAACAACAGTAACTTTGGTTCCCATGGCGTTGTAGAAATAGGCAAATTCAATACCAATAGCGCCCGATCCGACCACAATCATCGACTCAGGCTTTTTGGGGAGTATCATCGCCTGGCGGTACCCGATCACTTTTTTATTATCCTGTTTTATATTTGGTAATTCGCGTGAGCGGCCCCCGGTAGCCAAAATAATATGTTTCGCTGTGATCTCCTGTACGCTTCCATTGGCGGCTGATACTTCAACAGTACCTTTGCCTTTCAATTTCCCTGTACCCATTATTACATCGATCTTATTTTTTCTCATCAAAAACTGAACGCCTTTACTCATGCCATCAGCCACAATCCGGCTCCTTTTTATCATGGCTTCAAAATCAACTTCAATATTGTCCACGTTTATTCCGAAATCGGCCGCATGATTTATATATTCAAATACTTCGGCGCTTTTTAACAATGCTTTGGTGGGTATACAACCCCAGTTAAGGCAAACCCCGCCCAGTGATTCTTTTTCAACTATAGCGGTTTTTAAACCCAGCTGTGAAGCGCGGATAGCAGCTACATAGCCGCCCGGCCCTGAACCTATTACAATTAAATCGTAGTTCATATTTTTGATTATAATGTTTTTTAAATGATCTTTTGTGATTTATAGAGCTTAAAAATTGACGCGCAAAGCTAAGTAAAAGCTGCCAAATCAATTTAATTATATATAAATTCCCCAAATTCTGATTTGATCGTAACCTGCTTTTTCCCTGCTTTTTCCACATGCCCGATTATCTGCGCATCCACGCCAAAGCTTTTGGAGATGGTTATCAAATTGCCTGCAATTTCTTCAGGAACATATAATTCCATCCGGTGGCCCATATTAAACACCTTATACATTTCCCGCCAGCTCGTTTGTGATTCTTCCTGTATTAGTTTAAATAATGGAGGAACCGGGAAAAGGTTGTTTTTTATAATATGCAGGTCATCAATAAAATGCAGCACTTTGGTTTGCGCGCCGCCGCTGCAATGTACCATGCCATGTATATGATGCCTGTAATTGTCCAGTGCAGCCTTAATAATAGGGGCATACGTGCGTGTGGGCGATAGCACCAATTTGCCGGCAGTGACAAACTTATTATTGCCAACGGCTATAAGGTCGGTAAGATTTTTGCTGCCCGAAAATATGAGTTCATAAGGTATAGCGGAATCGTAACTTTCGGGATATTTCTCTGCTACAGTTTTATTAAATACATCATGCCTGGCAGATGTAAGGCCATTTGAGCCCATCCCGCCATTGTATTCGCTTTCATAGCCGGCCTGTCCGTATGATGCGAGGCCGACAATAACATCGCCTGCTTTTATCCGGTGATTTGATATTACATCATCGCGTTTCATCCGGCAGGTAACAGTCGAGTCGACTATTATGGTGCGTAACAGGTCACCGACATCAGCTGTTTCGCCGCCGGTAGAAAAGATGCCTATACCTGCGGCCCTCAGTTCGGCAAGGATTTCTTCGGTGCCATTTATTATTGCGGCAATAACTTCGCCGGGTATTAAGTTTTTATTTCTGCCGATAGTAGAAGATAGCAGGATATTATCAATAGCGCCAACGCAAAGCAAGTCGTCAAGGTTCATTATGATAGCATCCTGGGCTATGCCGCGCCAAACAGAAATATCGCCGGTTTCTTTCCAGTACGTATAAGCTAATGACGATTTTGTCCCGGCTCCGTCTGCGTGCATAATATTGCAGTAATGCGGGTCGCCGGTCAGGATATCGGGTATTATTTTGCAAAAGGCTTTCGGGAAAATCCCTTTATCAATATTTTTTATGGCGTTATGAACGTCATCTTTTGAAGCAGATACGCCTCTTTTATCATACCTTTGCGAAGAAATCATGCACAAATATAGGAGTTCATAGTTCATGGTTCATAGTTCATAGCAAGAATTGTGTTGCGAGCTATGATCCATGAACTGAATATAGGAGTTCATAGTTCATGGTTTATAGTTCATGGTGAGAATTCTGTTGCAGCTACTATGAACCATGAACTTGAGTTCGTGTCACTTGATAAATAATAATTCCCTAAACTTTGGCAGCGGCCATAATGAATCGTCCACCAACTGCTCCAGTTTATCCACATGATAGCGGATTGCCTGGAAAAATGGTTTTACTTTCTCATCATAATCTATAGCTTTTTCCAGTAGATCTTCAATTTTATTGGCTTTCTTCCGTTCATCAACCATCTTATCAATATCCGACTTAATAAAGTTCACGTGTTCGGATACCTTATTGATGATGTCTAACTGTGCTTTGTAAGCATCCTCATTTAGTCCAAGTTCTTTTAACCCTTTAACATTTTCAACCAGTTTGCTTTGATAAGCAATTGCGGCCGGTAAAATAATATTGACGCC
This sequence comes from Mucilaginibacter sp., assembly GCA_036758125.1. Taxonomy (GTDB): domain Bacteria; phylum Bacteroidota; class Bacteroidia; order Sphingobacteriales; family Sphingobacteriaceae; genus Mucilaginibacter. The sequence goes on along the minus strand of DAIOXE010000006.1, from coordinate 138,064 downwards.
CAGCTCCCCGATAACGCGGGCCTCTATTTGCAGCTTTTTATAAAAACTGTCTAATAGGATATCATGGCGGGCGCGTACTTCCCGTTCAGTAAACAAGCCTGTTTCGGCAAATAACAATGAAGATTTATCCGACAACATCGCAGCAAGGGCTTTAGGCGTGGTTTTTATGTTAGGCAATCCTCTGGCTTCAGCTTCTTTTTCCCATTCTTCACTGTAATTGTTTCCTTCAAAACGTATATTTTTCGATTCTTTAATATATTTTTTTATGACGATCAACAAGGCCACGTCTTTCTTTTCACCTTTTTTTATCAGTTTATCTACATCGTGCTTAAACTTTTTCAGCTGATCGGCCACAATAATGTTCAAAATGGTCATCGGGCTGGCTGAATTTTGGGATGAACCTACTGCGCGCAACTCAAATTTATTGCCGGTAAAGGCAAACGGCGACGTACGGTTACGGTCGGTATTGTCTTTTAATATCAGCGGGATCTTTGGAATCCCCTGCCATAATAAGGCATCGTCTTTTATTTTTTTGCTGATCCTCGAAGTTTCTATCTCGTCAAGCACATCGCTTAGCTGGCTGCCTAAAAAAATGGATATAATTGCCGGGGGAGCTTCGTTAGCGCCCAAACGATGGTCGTTGTTAACTGAAGCTATGGATGCCCTTAACAGGTCGGCGTGTTCATAAACGGCCTTAATAGTATTTACAAAAAAGGCCAGGAACATGAGGTTATTTTTGGGCGTTTTGCCGGGCGATAACAGATTTTTGCCGGTATTGGTGATCATCGACCAGTTATTGTGTTTGCCCGACCCATTAATGCCTGCGTAAGGTTTTTCGTGCAGCAACACTTTAAAATTGTGGCGCTTAGCCACCTTATCCATCAGATCCATCAAGAGCTGGTTATGATCTATCGCCAGGTTGATCTCTTCGTAAATGGGGGCGCACTCAAACTGCGACGGCGCAACTTCATTATGCCGCGTTTTTAAGGGTATGCCTAACAGCAAAGCCTCTGTTTCCATATCCTGCATAAATGCATACACGCGTTCGGGAATCGACCCAAAATAATGATCCTCTAATTGCTGGTTTTTTGCAGACATATGCCCAAAAAGTGTCCGCCCGGTTAAATATAGGTCAGGACGGGCATTAAATAAGGCAAGATCAACCAAAAAATACTCCTGTTCAACTCCTAATGAAGCATTAACTTTCTCAATACTCTTATCAAAATAATGGCAAACATCAACGGCTGCCTTATCCAAAGCGCTTAAGGCCTTTAATAAGGGTACTTTGTAATCAAGCGCCTCGCCGGTATAGGAAACAAAAACAGTTGGGATACATAGCGTGCGCGCCATGATAAAGGCAGGGGAGGAAGGGTCCCAGGCTGTATAGCCTCTTGCTTCAAAAGTATTACGGATACCGCCGCTTGGGAAACTTGACGCGTCCGGCTCCTGTTGGGCCAGGGCGTCACCCGAAAATTTCTCTATTGCACTGCCATCAGCGGCAGGTTCAAAGAAGGCATCATGCTTTTCGGCAGTTGTGCCGGTAAGCGGCTGAAACCAGTGGGTATAATGTGTAGCGCCTTTGCCCATTGCCCATGATCTCATTGCCGAAGCAACCTGTTCAGCAAGGTCACGGGGGATCGGCTCATTCTTTTCAATAGAATTAACAATGCCCTGGTACGCTTCTGATGAAAGGTACTCTTTCATTTTCTTTTTATCGAAAACGTTAGCCGCAAAGAAATCTGAAATTTTTGGAGACGGTATCTTAACCTCGGGGATGGACCGGGTTAATACAGCCTGTAATGCTTGAAATCGGATATTAGCCATGAAACGGAGTTTAATAAAGGATGGTGACCAAAATAAGAACTATACTTTATATTCTGTTAAATTATTAAAAGATAATAAAATTTATCTCCATTCTTTAGAAAATTTAGACAAAATAGGCTGTTAAATTTGGTTTAAAGCAGAATTTTAATAAAAAAAAGGTTTTTGAGGTGTCGTATGGCAAAAATTTGAGAAAAATGAATAGAAACAGTCGCTTTTTGTATGTAAAATCCGAACAATTTTATAAAAAGACGTAAAAACTTCAAGCCATGGGTTTTCTGTTATCAAATATTCAAAAAAATGTCCGTTTTTTTATCTATTTTTATTATTTTCATAAAAATTGTGTTTTTTATGTTAATTTATTGTTCAAAAATTTGTTTTTATTAAAATTCATCCCTAATTTCAGAGAAATATTTATAAAAAACATGTAATTGTTAAATATTTAATAAAAAAACAGGGAAAAGTGATGGAGATTTCATTTGATAAATTCAGAATCTTTTAAAAATAATCATATCAATCAAACTAAATTAAACTAAACAAACAAACAATGAAAGGAAACACTACAAAAATGAATTTATTAAGCTCAGTCCGACAGCTGACGCGTGAAAAATGGGCGCTTGGCGCAACAATTTTAGCAGGTAAAATGATAGGCTTAGGACTTATCTTGTTAACCATCATGACCATTCCGGGGTTATTTGGTACATCTGTTCATGCGGCAGCCGCCGCTGCTAAAGCTGATACATCGGCCCTTGAAAGATCTTTGCTCACCCAAGCCACAAATTCGATGAACGCCATTAACACGACCTGGACGTTGGTGGCCGCATTTTTGGTATTTGCCATGCAAGCCGGTTTCGTAATGCTCGAAGTAGGCTTTGCCCGCAAACGTGAAACAGTAAACGTTTTAATGGAATGTATTTTTGATACCTGCCTTTGCGGGATCTTATTTTACGCCATTGGTTACGCGTTCATGTTTAGTTATGGAAACGGATTTATAGGCTATCATTGGTTTTTCCTTCAGAATACTGCCCTTGGAAACCCATCGGATACCTACCTGGCTACCGGTGTTCCGATCATTGCGCACTGGATATTCCAGTATGCTTTTGCTGACACCTGCTCAACAATAGTTTCAGGCGCCATGATTGGCCGTACTGGCTTCCGGGGCGATATCCTCTATAGTATAGGTATTACAGGTTTCATATATCCGATCATAGGCCATTGGGCCTGGGGACCTGATGGATGGCTTGCCTTAATGGGTACAGCGGGTCATTTTTATACAAGCTTAGGCCAGGGTTTCCGCGATTTTGCGGGATCAACCGTGGTGCATACCATTGGCGGTATGGCATCGCTGGCAGGAGCGGTAGTTCTCGGGCCGCGTATAGGCCGTATTTTTGCACGTGACGGCGGCGGCATGCCTCCGGCCCATAATTTGCCGATGGCAGCTGTAGGCGGATTTATATTATGGTTTGGCTGGTATGGTTTTAATCCAGGCAGTTCACTCTCGGCAATGGATGCCATAGGCATAGGCCGTATTGCCACCAATACTACGCTTGCTGCATGCGGGGGCGGATTTACCGCTATGATGGCCGCCTTATGGTGGGGCTCAACAAAAGGTAAATTCGATTTAGGTTTTACCATTAACGGGTTCCTTGCAGGCTTAGTTGCTATAACCTGCCCTTGCTATTGGGTGAGCCCTCTTGGGTCAATTTTAATTGGCGGAATTGCCGGTTTCGTGGTATTTGGGATAACTAAGTTACTGGAATATATGCGTATCGACGATCCTATCGGCGCTGTTCCTGTGCATGGTTTTGCAGGCATTTGGGGAACGCTTTCACTCGGCTTATTTGCATCAGGCCAATTCGGAATTACAGGCCCTGCCGGTCCTGATAACAGCGCACCAAATCTTGTAACAGGTTTATTTTACGGTGGCGGAACCAGTGTTTTAAAAGCACAGGCCATAGGTACCTTCACTATTGCTATAGCCGTATTTGTTGTTACCTGGATTATGATGAAGCTTATAATGCAATTGCCTCATCCATGGAAACTGCGTGTTGAAGCTAAAGGCGAAACAGGTCCGGGCGGTTTGGATATGTTTGATCACGGCGCCATAGCTTATGATTACGAAGATGGCGACGTTAGTTTAAGCGGCCTGTTCGAAAAAGGCCCTAAGGTAACAGCTTAGTGGTAAGTCAAAAGTCTCAAGTCGTAAGTCCAAAGTCGAATTTCGTTCATTTTTGACTTAGAACTTAAGACTTAAGACTACAATATAATGCCCTTGTGTGGCTGGTTTTTATTTCCAAAATACCAACGCACTTTAACCAGCCGCGCAGGGGTTCTTTAACAATAACAAATTTTACACAATTCAATCAAACTATAACTATTAAATAAACCCTTCAATCAATCGTTATCATGAAAAAAAGAATTTTACCCTTATTATTATTTATAGTTGCATTGGGTTCTGCCTTTGCGCAGACCGCAACTAAGGACACGGCGAAAGTTACACCACCGCAGCCTTTTGTGTCTATGTTAGGAATGGCGCCAGGTCCCCTTGCGCTTACCACCGAACCTTTAAACTTTGGCGGCATTTATGTGGGAGGTGTTGCAAGTGGTTTAGTACAATTTCAGAATAGTGTTTTTCCGGGAGATAAACCAGTACAGTCGGATGTTAGCAATGCCCAGGTTTTCATTCAGAAACCCAATGGTATTTTTCAATTTTATCTGCAGTTGGGGGCTTATTCACTTCCTGATCTCGGCCTTCCTTATTTACGTTCAGGCCTTGCCACAAATGCCTTCTATGGTACATTTCCGCAAGGGTATTTAAAACTTGCGCCGACAAGCAGCTTTTCAATTGAGGTTGGTAAGCTTCCAACATTGATCGGCGCTGAATACACCTTTTCCTTCGAGAATATGAACATCCAGCGTGGTTTATTATGGAACCAGGAAAATGCAGTTAACCGTGGTGCGCAGGTGAATTATACAGCAGGCCCTGTATCCCTATCCGTAGCCTATAGTGACGGCATGTATTCTAATAATTATAACTGGATTTTGGGATCTATTAGTTATACTATTAATAGCACCAATACACTGGCCCTCATTGGTGGCGGCAGCACAAGCAAGACCGATATTTCCAGCTCGGTAACACCGCTATACCTCAATAACGAACAAATTTATAATTTGATCTATACCCATACCGCCGGTCAGTGGACAATTGTGCCATACTTGCAGTATACCAAAGTTCCCCAAACTCCGCTGCTTGGTACAACGCAAGACGCTACGACGTTTGGCGGGGCTTTATTAATTAGTTATGCTGTTCCCAAATCAGAATTTAGCATACCCCTTCGCCTGGAGTATATTAGCTCCACAGGAACGGCGGCTGGCGGTGCACCCAATCTCATGTATGGCCCCGGCAGCAATGCGTGGTCGGCCACAGTAACACCTACGTTCCAGCATAAAAGGTTTTTTGCACGTGGCGAACTCTCCTATGTTAGCGCAAGTAGTATAACACCAGGGTTAGCGATGGGCCCAAATGGCACCGATTCAAATCAGTTCCGTGCGTTGCTTGAAGTGGGTGTGCTGTTTTAGACAGTCTATGCCTTCTAAATATTGTTAGTAATTTATTTAAAAGCCGCTCCCGATTTGATTTATCGGGAGCGGCTTTTATCTTTATGGCATGAAAACAACAATAATAGCTTTGGTTTGTATAATGCTTGCTAAAATCACCTTTGCACAGCAGGAATTATTATCCTTTGACGAACATAATAAATATATCTACTACCAGGTAGCAGATGCGCCCGGTCTTCCCATAGATACCCTTCATGCCAGGGGATTAAATTTTTTTAAAATATATTACCCAAAAACGAAGCTAAAACCAGCAGCTGAAGATAAAAATATTAGCGGCGAAGGCAAGTTTTTAGTTTACGGAGGTGTTTCCGTTTTGAAACACGAAAAAGGCGAAATAACTTTTAACGTAAATATAGAATTTAAAGACCAAAAGTACCGCTATTGGCTAACCGGCTTTGTTTTCACCCCATACCAGCGGGACAGGTATGGAAATTCCGTACCCCAGCGGGGAATTGATGTTCCCTTAGAAGATGCCTTAACCAAATTTGATAAAAAAGATGTTGATGGTTATCTTAATGAGACCGGCGGTTTTTGTAAACAATTTGGCGACAGATTAAAACAGTTTATAACAAATGCGCCGAAAAAAGTAGAAACACCAAAAAAGTAGTCACCGATAAGTGGTAGGTTAAATACACAGTGTTGCATTTACTTATCATTTTTCTAATAATATCCCAATAAAAATAATAAAATAATAATTTTTTTACGGTTGATTGAAATAATGCTAAATGTTACAATGTTGCAATAATACTGCAATATTAAATATTATGGATGCGTTATAAAATAAAATTTAATTTCAATCGACATGCTTATCTCAAAATTTGATTTGTACAAGCACGAGTGGCTCGAGCTTGTATTCGACAACCGTAACAAGGAATACGGGGCTTATGATCTCCGGCAGCACTATGCCAATAATATGATCAAGGCAATGGGTATTACTTTTTTAGGTGTTGGTTTATTATTTGGTGCGGGTGTAATATTTAAAGCGAAGCCGCAGGCAGCGCCCATGGTTATTCCAGACAAGACTACCGTGGTTCATCTGAATAAGATCGAAATTGCTAAGCCACCTGCACCCCCTAAGAAACTTGTGGAATCAAAACCGTCTGCACCGGTAAAAACACAACAATATACTCAATTTGTAGTAGGGCCCGATGATAAGGCAGTTAATCCGCCTAAAAACATTGAATTGACGGCCGCAATTTCGACAACTACAAATAACGCTAAAGGAACTGGTGAACTTCCAATTATCGATAATAACCCAGGAGCAGGGGCACAACCGGCTCTGCCTAATAATACTATTTATTCGTCATCAGGTGTTGATATAATGCCTGCGCCTGTCGGTGGGGAAGCAGCATGGGCGAAATTTTTAAGAAAAAATTTGAGATTCCCGTCAGAGGCGCAGGATGCACAGGTGAGCGGAAGGGTTATATTGAGTTTTGTTATTGAAAAAGATGGCAGTTTATCAAATATTGCAGTTGAACGGCCCGCCGGTCATGGCTTTGATGAGGAGGCACTCCGCGTGCTAAAGCTTGCAAAAGCATGGAAACCAGGCATGCAAAACGGTCAGCCAGTGAGGGTGCGATATTTAATCCCGATCAATTTTCAGTTATCGTCTTCTGAATAAGTTGAAAGGGGAAAGGCGAAAGGTAAAAGGTTGTCTCGCAGACGCCTTTTATCTGTCGCCTTTCAGCATTTCAGTCATGAATTAACGTTTATTTTTTTTCGTGTAGAGACGCAATATTTTGCGTCTCGTACCCCGATTTTTCCGAATTAATCCTAAATGCCACCATTTTGTTCCGGGACGCAAAATATTGCGTCTCTATCAATAAACTATTGATTTGACACGTACCTTTTCAAATACGCCGGGTCCAGCGAACTCAAGTCGTTATCGACAAATTCAACACCCAAATTTTGTAAACCCTGATAAATTTGTAAACTATGTAACTAACTAATTAACAAATAGATATGTCGATGTAAACCCTAAAATGTGTAAACCTTTGTAAACCCATTCTTTCGCTAAAAGCAAAAAGCCGAAAGAGAAAACTTAAAGTAATAAAAGACAGCCAAGCTGAAATGCTTTAAGCTTTCTGCTTTCGCCTTCCACCTTTCGCCCTTCAGCTTTCACCTCTATCTTTCACCGTTCGGATAATAGAGATCAGGAAGAAAAATCTAATCTCTGACCTCTAACCTCCAATCTCTAAGAAACTTTTCCTAATTTTGTGCTTCCCTTTCAAAAAACAATATAACATTGGAGCACCAGGAATTAACCACCGTTGAAACCGCCAAAGACCTTGGTTTACTACCCGAAGAATTTGAACGTATAAAAGAAATATTAGGGCGCGTGCCCAACTTTACCGAACTTTCTATTTTTTCGGTAATGTGGAGCGAACATTGCTCGTACAAAAATTCAATCACCTGGCTAAAAACTTTACCAAAAGATAGCCCGCGGATGCTTGCTAAGGCAGGCGAAGAAAATGCCGGTTTGGTTGACCTTGGCGGTGGCATTGGCTGCGCCTTTAAAATCGAATCACATAACCACCCATCGGCGCTGGAACCCTACCAGGGTGCTGCTACAGGTGTAGGAGGTATAAACCGCGATATATTCACCATGGGCGCCAGGCCAATTGCCCAGTTAAACTCCCTTCGTTTCGGCGACCTAAAGCTTGATCGTACCAAATGGCTGATAAAAGGAGTGGTAAAAGGGATTAGTCATTATGGTAACGCTTTTGGCATACCGACCGTTGGCGGCGAATTATTTTTTGATGAGTGTTATAATGTTAATCCCCTTGTTAATGCCTTTTCTGCAGGGATTGTTAAAGCCGGCGAAACAGTTTCAGCTACTTCGTATGGTGTTGGCAACCCTGTTTATATAGTTGGATCGGCCACAGGTAAGGATGGGATACATGGCGCTGCTTTTGCCTCAAAAGATATTACCGAAGATTCAGTAAATGACCTTCCAGCTGTACAGGTAGGCGACCCTTTCCAGGAAAAACTGTTGCTCGAAGCAACGCTTGAAGTTATAAAAACCGGCGCCGTGGTAGGCATGCAGGATATGGGCGCTGCCGGGATTATTTGTTCCAATTCAGAAATGTCTGCGAAGGGCGAACATGGGATGAAGATATATCTTGATAAAGTCCCTATGCGCCAGGAGCACATGAAGCCTTACGAGATTTTGCTTTCCGAATCGCAGGAGCGTATGCTGATCGTGGTTTTTAAAGGCCGGGAAAAAGAAGTTGAAGCCATATTTGATAAATGGGACCTGAATTGCGCCATCATAGGCGAGGTAACCGACACTAAACGCCTGGAATATTATATGAACGGCGAACTGGTAGCCGACGTTCCTGCCGATGATCTTGTGTTAGGCGGAGGAGCTCCGGTTTATGAACGCGAATACCGGGAACCTGCTTATTTTAAACAAAATCAGCAATTTAATATTGACGATGTTGAGGAACCTGCCGATCTTATTGCAGTGGCCGAACATTTGATTGGTCATCCCAACATTGCTTCCAAACGGTGGGTAACCGACCAATATGATTCTATGATTGGCACCTCAACCATGACAACCAACCGCCCAAGCGATGCAGCGGTCGTGGCAGTTAAAGATACCGATAAGGCTATTGTGATAACAGTCGACTGCAATTCACGCTATGTATACGCCGATCCGCAGAAAGGCTGTTCAATAGCTGTGGCCGAAGCGGCCCGCAATATTACTTGTGCCGGCGGTGAACCTGTCGCTATCACTAATTGTTTAAATTTTGGCAACCCTTATAAACCTGAAGTTTACTGGCAATTTGTAGGCGCCATAAAAGGCATGGCCGAAGCCTGCCGCAAGTTTGAAACCCCGGTTACCGGCGGGAATGTCAGCTTTTATAATCAATCGTCGGATGAAGGCCCCGTATTTCCAACGCCAACCATAGGTATGCTGGGGGTAATGGACGATCTGTCGGACCTGATGACGATGGATTTTAAAATGCCGGGAGATATTATTTATTTAATTGGCAAATCTGTTAATGACATTGCTTCTTCACAATATCTTGCATCTTACCATAAAATATTAAAAGCGCCTGCACCTTATTTTGATATAGATGAGGAATATGCTATGCACCAGGTGGTAAAACAACTGATTAAACACAAAATGATTCAATCCGCACACGACGTTTCGGATGGCGGCTTGTATATAACATTGGTTGAGTCAGCTTTGCCAAATGATCTGGGTTTTGAAATAGGGACCGATGATACTATCCGCAAAGATGCGTTCCTATTCGGCGAGGCGCAAGGCAGAGTAGTGGTGAGTGTGTCACCTGATGACCAGGAACGTTTTATTGAAATGATGGCAACCAGCGAAGTGGAGTTTAGTTTATTGGGTGCTGTAACCAATGGTTTTTTGAATGTAGACGAAGAATTGTTTGGCCATATCATCGATATAAAAATGGTTTACAATAATGTGCTTCATGAAATTTTAGGGGCGTAAGGTTATAAGATGAAAATAAAAGAAATCATCAAAATAATTGAAGACGACGGTTGGTGCTTTTCAAGACAAAACGGCAGCCACAGACAATTTAAACATCCTATTAAGAAAGGTGCAGTAACGGTAGCAGGTAAATCGAGCGATGATTTAGATAAGGGTACTCAAAAGAGCATTTTAAGACAGGCGGGATTAAATTAAATTTTTCATCCTAATCATTATTCTTTAAATTTGTGTAATGGAAAAATATCTTATTGTAATTGAAAAGGCAAAAAATAACTATTCGGCATTTTCCCCGGATGTTTGGGGTTGCGTTGCAACTGGCAAAACAGTAGAAGAAACATTGTTGCAAATAAAAGAAGCCTTGCAAATTCACCTTGAGGCAATGGTCAATGATGGCGAAGAAATCCCAAAAGCAAAAGGGATTAGTCAACACATTTCAGATAGCGTGTTCAAAGAAGGGGAAATAGCAGAAGAATATTTTATAACTGAGGTTGACATAGCGGTTCCACAACATGCTTAAAATGAAATAATAAAATAAATGCTAATTGTGTTTTTTCTGAACGGATAGAAAGCCTTCAGCCGAAAGGTCTTCATCCAATTCCTCCCAATGAATCCATCTTCCGCCGCCCTTTATCTCGTAGTTATTTATTTGATTTTTTGTTCCCTTGCTTAAGTTGGGATAGTATTTGATAGGGGTTTCTATGACTTTGCCATCACTCATTTTAACAATGATGTCGTTTTTGTTGAAACAAACAGATGTGATGGTGACCATAATGTTATTTTTTAAAATATTCTTCCCTTCTACAATTTTAATAATAATGTTTAGGTTTACTACTCCATAATACCAAATTTGTGAGGACATCTAAAGCTATTACTATTATCTTGTTCGGCTTGCTGCTTTGTTTATTTTCAATCAGCCTTCAGGCCCAGGAAAAATACCAGGCTACCTGGGCATCATTATCAAAATATAAAACACCGGATTGGTTCCGCGATGCCAAGTTTGGGATATTTATACATTGGGGGGTATATTCAGTACCGGCTTTTGGGTCGGAGTGGTACCCGCGCGAAATGTACCAGGTTGGCTCAGCTGAATACAAGCATCATCTTGCAACTTATGGCCCGCAAAGTAAATTTGGCTATAAAGATTTTATTCCCATGTTCAAAGCCGAAAAGTTTGACCCGCAAGCCTGGGTCACTTTATTTAAAAAGGCGGGCGCCAAATATGTAGTGCCGGTTGCGGAGCATCACGATGGATTTGCCATGTATAAAACCTCGCTTTCAAAATGGAACGCCTTTGATATGGGCCCGCATCGCGATGTGGTTGGTGAGCTTGCCGCAGAGGTAAAAAAGCAAGGGTTGATATTTGGGCTATCATCGCACCGTATTGAACACTGGTGGTTTTTTGAGGGCGGGAAAGCCTTTGATTCGGACGTGCTCGATCCTAAATATGATGACTACTATGGGCCGGCACATCATGGGGATGAAACCATGTCGCCCGAATATATGAACGACTGGCTGATGCGCGACATGGAATTGGTAAATAATTACCAGCCGCAATTGGTTTGGTTCGATTGGTGGATAGAGCAGCCTGCCCTTACCCCATACCGAAAATCATTTGCCGCGTTTTATTATAACAAGGGCCTGGATTGGAACAAGGGCGTTGTGATCAATTATAAAAACAGTTCCTATCCGGACGGGGTTGCGGTGCTTGACCTGGAGCGAGGCAAACAGGGCGACATAAAACCTTTGCCCTGGCAAGCAGATGATGCTATTGGCAATCAATCGTGGGGATATACCACTACCAATACCTTTAAGGATGCCCGTTATGTGGTAACCAACCTTATAGATATTGTGAGCAAAAATGGCAACCTGTTATTAAATATCGGCCCAAAATCAGACGGCACGATCACCGATCAGGAAACACAGGTGCTGCTTGGAACCGGAAAATGGCTTGATGTAAACGGTGAGGCAATTTACGGCACCAGGCCCTGGAAAATTTATGGCGAAGGCCCGACAAAATCAGCCAGCGGATCATTTGCCGATCAGAAAGAACCTTTTACATGGCGCGATATACGTTTTACAACCAAAGGCGATGTTTTATATGTTACAGCTTTAGGTTTGCCTGACGGGCAATTGAGTATAAAAGCTTTATCAATCAAATCGGGTAACGGCAAAATAGCCGATATAAAAATGCTCGGCAGCGATCAAAAAGTAGCCTGGGAACAAAAGGATGATGAATTGATCATTGAACCTTCAAAAAATTACCCATCGGAATATGCGGTAAGCTATTCAGTATCATTGGTTCATTAACCAATGAAAATCAATACCCTGCTGAATACGCTATTGAGTTTTATTAGAAATAATTGCTAAAAAATCGCCCATGAGAATGATTTTGGTCGATCCGGTTTTTCCCAAAATAAGTAAGTCTTTATCTCCGGTGACTAAGTAGTCGGCATTAGCATCATGAGACAAGGATAAAAGAAAATTATCATTTGTATCCCTGCTTCCCGTCAAATTCGATTTTATTTTGATATTTTTTATTTTAGAAATCACCAGGTTCATAAACCGGGAGATTTGTTGGGCATTTACAATGTTTTTAAATTTATTGCGGGTAATAACTCGCTCGTATTCCGTAATAATTTCATCGCTAAATAAAACGACAATATTTTTGTCCGTCAGTAATTGATAAAGTAAACGTCTCGATTTTTTGTTAATTGTAGCGCTGATATACCAATTGGTATCCAGGATGAGCCTAATTTTTTTCACGGCCATAACGTACAGCCCGAACTTCTTTCATGATATCCTCTTCTGACAAATCCGCATCAGGCAACTTTGAATCTATTAATTGCCATCTTTCCTCAAAAGTTTGTTTATCTATTTTATCAGCTATCATTAACTGTTCTGTTCTTGATAACATATTAAATAATTGGAGAATTTTATTAACGCTTGCAGTTTCCATGATAATGTTTCCTTTCCTGGTAGTCAAATTTACACATTTAATAATAAATTCGCATCAATGTTTCAATTTAAGCAATTCAATGTTGATCAAAGCGGCTGTGCCATGAAGATCAATACGGATGGGGTATTGCTTGGCGCGATAACTGAAGCTAATGATCCGGCAACAATTTTAGATATTGGCACCGGAACCGGGGTAATTGCTTTAATGCTGGCGCAAAAATTTACCGAAGCCAAAATTGATGCGGTTGAAATTGATACCGATGCCGCGCAAACCGCAAAAAGAAATTTTGAAGGATCACCATTTGCAGATCGTTTGAATATTTATGCTTTAGGATTTGACAATTATTTTGAGCTTTTCCCGGAAAAGAAATATGACCTTATCGTTTCAAACCCGCCGTTTTATACAAGTTCATTAAAATCACCGGGGGCTAAGAAAACCCTTGCTAAACATACGGATATTGATTTTTTTGAAAGGCTAATTAAAGAGATTTCCGGCCGTTTATCTCCCGATGGACTTTGCTGGCTGATTTTACCTGTTGGCATTTCCGAAGCGGTAGCCGACTTCGCCGAAGGACGCAATATGTTTTTGCAAAAGCTGACGGATATTCATTCTTACCCCCGAGCGGCGCCACATAGAAATGTTTTGTGCTTTGGCTTTGATAATGTACTAACTGAAATCGATGAATTAAACATTTATAAAGCAGTTGGGATTTATTCGGAAGAATATCAAAAACTGCTGCAACCGTATTTTTTAGCTTTTTAATATGGAAGTAGTTTCAATTGTTTTATTGCTAAACTATTTATTTAAATAAAGATGGTTAAAATAGGCCTCCTTTCCGATACCCACAGCTATCTTGATGACGCAGTTTTTAAACATTTTGAAAACTGCGATGAGATATGGCATGCCGGTGATTTCGGCAGTATGGAGGTGGCCGATAAGCTCGCCGCCTTTAAACCTTTAAAAGGTGTGTACGGAAATATTGATGGCGCTGATATCAGGCAAATGTTTCCGGAAAACTTACGATTTAAATGTGAAAACGTCGATGTATGGATAACGCATATCGGCGGTTATCCGGGAAAATATAGTCCGGCTGTAAAGCGTGAAATATACACTAAGCCCCCTCAGCTGTTTATATGCGGCCATTCGCATATTTTAAAGGTAATATATGATAAAAAGATAAATTGTTTGCACATAAACCCCGGTGCAGCTGGAAAACAAGGCTGGCAAAAAGTACGTACACTAGTTAGATTTTGCATTTCTGAAGAAAAAATTCATACCTTCGACCTTATAGAATTGCAAAAATAGTACGTACAAAATACACTAAGTACATGAAGATAGCTAAAACATTAGGCCAATTTATTCTTGAAAAACAGGCCGACTTCCCTTATGCCAAAGGAGAATTATCCCGGCTTTTAAGGGACATCGGCATAGCCGCCAAAATTGTAAACCGCGAGGTAAACAAAGCCGGTTTAGCCGATATTTTAGGCGAAGCAGGAACCACCAATATTCAGGGCGAAGACCAGAAAAAACTGGATGTTTATGCCAACGAACAATTTATATCAGCCTTAAAGCATGGTGGCGAATGTTGTATCGTTGCATCAGAAGAAAGTGATGACTATATCCCGATTGAATCGGAAGTATCCAAAGATGCCAAATACATCGTAGCCATGGACCCCTTGGATGGTTCATCGAATATTGATGTAAATGTGGCTGTAGGAACTATTTTTTCGATCTATCGCCGGAAGTCAACTGACGGAAAGGCTACTATAGATGACGTTTTACAACGGGGAACCGAACAGGTAGCGGCGGGATATGTGATTTATGGTTCGTCAACTATGATGGTTTATACTACCGGTAAAGGTGTTAACGGATTTACTTTAGACCCATCCATAGGCGAATTTTGTTTATCGCACCCCGATATGAAAATCCCAAAGGATGGCTTGATTTATTCTATAAATGAAGGGTACTACACGCATTTCCCGGACGGCGTAAAAAAATATATAAAGTACTGCCAAGTGGAGGATGTGAAAACTAACCGCCCGTACACATCCAGGTATATCGGCTCAATGGTTGCCGATGTTCACCGGAATTTAATAAAGGGCGGCATATTTATTTACCCGGTTACCGCCAGCGCGCCAAATGGCAAACTGCGCTTGGTTTATGAATGTAACCCGATGGCGTTTATTGTTGAGCAGGCCGGAGGCAGGGCAACCAACGGATACGATCGCATTTTAGAATTGAATGTCAAGGAACTGCACCAGCGTTCGGCCATATTTATAGGCTCTGAAAACATGGTGCACAAGGCGGAAGAAATGATGTCATTTTTTTCGCCCCAGCTTGTGAAAAAAAATTTTGAAGGGGTAGTGGAACTTCAGTAAGTTGGAATGTTGAAAGGTTGAAAGGTTTTAAAAATCATACTATTGACCGGCTAACATTACAACTTTTCAACATTTCAACATTACAACAAATGCACCTTCCCCGCTTCCATTTCAAAAACTGAATCGATAAGCAGGTTTTTTTGTTTATAAGCGGTTACGGCTAATACATCGCAGCGTTCGTTCTCGGGATGACCCGCATGGCCGCGTACCCATACAAATTTGATATTATGTAATTTACTGACTTCTAAATAACGCAGCCACAGGTCTTTGTTTTTTTTACCGCTAAAACCTTTTTGCAGCCAGCTATAAACCCACCTTTTTTCAATAGCATCGATCACATATTTAGAGTCGCAATAAAGCGTGACGTTCTGATTGGGGCTTTTTAGGGCTTCAAGTCCTTTTATAACTGCAAGCAGTTCCATGCGGTTATTGGTGGTTTTGCGGAAACCTTCCGAAAGCTCTTTATAATGCTTACCGGAACGCAGGATCACTCCGTAACCGCCCGGCCCCGGGTTGCCGCTTGATGCACCGTCTGTAAATATTTCGATTGTCTTTTGGTTCATTAGTTCATTGGTAGCGCAGGTGGTAAAAATAAGAAATAAACGGTCACTAAAATTAGCTATGAACTATGAACCATGATCCATGAACTTCCTTCTATGAACTATGAACCATCAACTATGAACTTTCTTTGTTTTCAGCCTCAACGAATTGCCAATTACCACCACATCTGAAAAGGCCATCGCGAAGGCGCCTATCATTGGGTTTAAAAAACCTAGTGCCGCTATAGGGATGGCAATAATATTATAGGCAAATGCCCAGAAAAGATTTTGTTTTATGGTAATCAGGGTATGTTTGCTGATCTGTAAAAATTTAACAACTGAGTGCAAATCTGTATTCAATAATACCACCCTGGCCGATTGTATGGCTATATGGCTGGCATCATTCATCGAAACGCCTACATCCGCTTTGGTAAGGGCAGGGGCATCGTTAATACCATCGCCAATCATAATGGTTTTGCCTTTTTGTTTGTAGATATCAATAACTGTCAGCTTTTCATCGGGCAGTTTTTCAGAATGTATTTCATCAATGCCAATGAGCCTGGCAACTTTTAAACACCTGCTATCTTTATCGCCGCTTAATAGAACGGGTATGATATTCATTTTTTTTAGCTGTGTGACCAGGGTTACTGCGTCTGGCTTAACTTCATCATCAATAGCGATTTGCGCCAATAATTTTTGATTTTTATAGAGCGATAAATTAAAACCATCGTTATCGCCCGATTTGCCCGTACCCAGAAAATAATGGTTCCCGTCTACATCTTCAGCACGCATGCCCAAACCTTTTTCTTCTTTCGCACTTTTTAAGATCAATTTTGTTTGAGGTAGCGATTTTAGTCCATTTACCAGCGACTTAGCTATGGGATGGTTTGACCTTTCTTCGATCGCCAAAATCGCCCCCCTGATCTGCTCAATATCTGAACCATTTTCAGCTCGTATATCGTTAATACTGAATTTGCCGGTGGTCAGCGTACCTGTTTTATCAAAAACCACATATTTAGCATGGGCCACGGCTTCAATCGTATCGCCGCCCTTTATTAGTATCCCGTTTTTTGCGGCGCGGCCAAGCCCGACCATTACAGCGGTAGGCGTGGCTAAGCCCATTGCGCAGGGGCATGAAATTACCAATACTGCAATCGCATTCATCAGCGCGATTTGCAGTCCTGTATGAACAGCAAAGTAGGTAATGCCGAAAGTTATGAGTGCGATGAATATCACTGCCGGAACAAATATGGAAGCCACCTTATCGCCAAGTTTTTGAACCGGTGGTTTCGCCGCCTGGGCCTTTTTCATCAGTTCAATAATCTGAGCCAATACCGTATTTGAGCCTACTTTTGTAGCGATCATCCTGATATTTCCATGCTGAACAATAGTGCCGCCAATAACTTTGTCGTACTTTGCCTTTTCAACGGGCATACTTTCGCCGGTAAGCATGGCTTCGTCAATAGATGCATTGCCTGACAGCACTTCCCCATCAACAGGTATCTTATCGCCCTGGTTAACCAGCAACGTATCGCCGGGACGCACTTCTTTCGCGCTGATTACTTCAACACTGCCATTAACAACTCTGTTAGCATTCACCTGCTGAATTTTTACCAGGTCCTTTACCGCAGAGGTAGTTTGGGTAACTGATCGTTTTTCAAGTACATTGCCAAGCAGTACCAATGTGATGATGGCGGCGCAGGTTTCATAAAACTGGTAACGTTCGCCAAGATTTTCGACGGTTCCAACAAGGCTGTAAATAAAAGCCGCCGATGAGCCCACGAATATCAGCACATCCATATTTGGCACGCCTCCCCTGATGGAATTAATTGCGCTTTTGCCAAAATGCAGGCATCCTACTATAAAAACCGGCAAACATAATATCAATTGCACTATCGGCAGGTGTAAAAAATGCCAGGGCAACACCATGTGGAGCAGGAGGGGGGCGGTTAATATGGCGCAGAAAATAAATTTATTCTCCACTTTTTCATAAAATGGAGTAACCTGCGTGGCGGGATCATCCACCACTTTATAGCCTAAACCTTCAATATCTTTTATTATTTCGGGCAGATTGGCAGGGTCGCTATTTGAAAATTTTACTTCTTCCCCTGCAAAATCAACCAGGATATTTTGCAATCCTTTTTTCTCTAAAAGTTTATGAACCGACAAGGCACAATTATTACAATGCATCCCCGTTACATTTAGTTCAACCAGCTGTTCTGCCATGTAACAAAAATAGTTATTAATGTATGAAGAGCGGGTAAGGCTATTGTAATATTAAGCGTTGAAATGTTGGAAAGTTGGAATGTTGTAAGGTTGCGATACTGTGAGGTCATAACCTTGTGCAAAAAAACTTTAACATACAATTTCAGGTGCATAAGACCAACAAAAGAAAAAAAAACAACATTTCAACATTACAACCTTGCAACATTCCAACAAAAACAACTATTTTTGCATTCTCCAAACGGTAGATGTAGCTCAGTTGGTTAGAGCATCGGTTTGTGGTACCGAGGGTCGTGGGTTCGAGCCCCATCATTTACCCGCAACTAATCAGGCTTACGAAGTTTTTAAAACTTCGTAAGCCTTTTTTATTCTATAAATTTATAAAATAACCAAGCGTTTCTTATACTTCCTGATTATTTCTGATATAATCTCAGTAAGTTTGGTTTTATAACCATGATATTGTCACGGAATTAATCAATCCTTTATGTCCAAACCAGTTATAATTGAGAAACAGCTTTTTGCTGATGTCGTCAAACTAATTGAAGATAGTCGTTTAAACGTAGCTAAAACTGTAAACAGCACGCTGACACTGTTGTACTGGAAGATTGGCAAGCGGGTTAATGAAGAAATTTTGGGTAATCAAAGAGCCGAATACGGAAAAGGGATTGTTACTTTTATATCCGGACAATTAACCGACAATTATGGTCATGGATATTCTGAAAGAAGTTTGAGGCGGATGATGCAATTTGCAGAGGTTTTTCCCGATGAAGGAATTGTCGCATCACTGTGCGACAATTGAGTTGGGCACATTTTACACTCTTACTTCCATCAAAAGCAGAGCGCATCGCTGAAGTTTTCCCGTATGAACGAATTGTCGTATCGGCAATACGACAATTGACCTAAATATTGAAAAATTGTTTAAACAATACTTATATATTCCCCGGAAGCTTCGCGAATGTTTTAATTTGCAATGATATTTAAAGGTTATTTAAACAAACAGGAATGATAACTGAAAAAAAGCCAAGATACCTCACCATTACAGCAGCCCTGTGCTGTTTAACGCTTATCTTCAGTTCGTTAAAGAATGAAGTCGCGCCAGCATCCTGGGTAAGAATTAATCAGTTAGGGTATTTTACAAAAGGAATTAAAGTTGCAGTTTGGGTAACGAAAGATAATCCGGTCCCGTCCGATTTTCAATTAATAGATGTAAAAACCGGTAAGGTGATTTTTGCTGCCGCTACAGGAAAATTATATGGCAGCTATGGGCCTTTTAAGCAAGCCCTTCGATTGAATTTTACAACTGTAAAAACGGCGGGAACTTATTACCTAAAATGTGGTGATGCAGTTTCGCCGCATTTTCACATAGGGGATGATGTTTACGCGGGTGCCGCCGATTTTGGCCTAAATTATATGCGGCAGCAGAGGAGTGGTTTTAATCCTTTTTTGAAAGATTCATGCCATACTACCGATGGTTATACGATGTATGGCCCCATGCCGGATACCACCCGCATTAATGTTTGGGGCGGCTGGCATGATGCTACCGATTACCTTCAGTATGTTACTACATCCGCAAATGCCACATACCATTTACTTGCTGCATACCGTGATTTCCCCGGGGTTTTCACGGATAAACATTTGGCAAATGGTCTCGGCGGGGCAAATGGTACAGCTGATGTATTGGATGAAGCCCGCTGGGGACTCGACTGGCTGCTTAAAATGCACCCGCAAAAAGATTGGTTGTTCAACCAGCTTGCCGATGACCGTGATCACCAGGGGTTTCGCTTGCCAAACGAAGATTCAGTAGATTATGGGGTAGGGCCCGGCAAAGGCCGCCCTGTTTATTTTGCCTCGGGTAAGCCGCAAGGCCTGGGCAATTATAAAAACAAAACGACCGGCGTTGCATCAACAGCAGGTAAGTTTACCAGTGCATTTGCACTCGGTGCAATGTTATACCAGGAAAAGGATCCGTCCTTCTCAAATTTATTGATCAGTAAAGCAGAGTCGGCTTATAAGCTTGGATTAGATAAACCCGGAGTTCAGCAAACAGCCCCAAATTTGGCGCCTTATTATTATGAAGAGGATAATTGGGTTGATGATATGGAACTTGGCGCCGCCGCTTTATACCAGTTTACAAACGACAAAAAATATTTGAAACAAGCCATGGCATTTAGTAAGAAGGAGAAAGTTACACCATGGATGGGCGCCGATACGGCCCGTCATTATCAATGGTATCCTTTTCATAATTTCGGGCATTATGAGCTTGCAAAAAAAACGGACGCTAAGAATAAAGCTGAATTAATAAGTTATTACAAGGAAGGCATAGACAGGGTATGGCGTAAAGCAAGTAGGAACGGTTTTTTTAGAGGTGTCCCGTTTATCTGGTGTTCCAATAACTTAAACACGTCTTTTGCCATACAGTGTTATTTGTACCGCAAGCTTAGTAATGATCAGCAATATGCAGAACTTGAACAGGCTTGTTTCGATTGGCTGTTTGGCTGCAACCCCTGGGGGAAATGCATGGTTTTTGGCTTACCTGACAGTGGGGATACGCCGCTGCATCCGCATTCATCACTAAATTTTCTTGATCATTACCCATTAAACGGAGCCCTTGTTGACGGTCCCGTGTATAACAGTATTTATAAGAATCTTAAAGGTTTAAAATTATTGCTTCCTGATAAATATGCAGATTTTCAATCAGACCTGGCCGTGTACCACGATGATGCGGGAGATTATAGTACTAACGAGCCAACTATGGATGGCACGGCATCATTGATTTACCTGCTGGCGGCTAAGGAAAATGAAGCCCGGCAATTGAAATCAAATTAATAAGCTTCGTAATTTAATTACTTTTGAGGCTTTTAATATGCAGGGACTTATTATAAAATCAACAGGCAGCTGGTACCAGGTACAAACCCCCGATAAACAACGGGTCGATTGCCGCATTAAAGGCAAGTTCCGCATTAAGGGAATTGTAACTACTAATCCGCTGGCGGTGGGGGATGTGGTTGATTTTGAGATGGAGCCTGAGCAGGGCACAGGCGTGATCACTAACCTGCATCCGCGTAAAAATTATATCATCCGTAAATCCATTAATCTGTCAAAACAGGGGCAGATCATCGCAGCCAACCTCGACCAGGCTTTACTGGTAGTTACTTTAGCCTCGCCGCGCACGTCGTTAGGGTTTATCGACCGCTTTTTGGTAACCGCCGAAGCTTATGATATTCCCGCCAAACTTATTTTTAATAAACTCGACCTGTTTAGCGATGAAGGCTTGGAGATATTAGCCGATTATAAAGCTATTTACGAAAAGATTGGCTACCCCTGTTATGAGGTCTCGGCGCTGGAAGAAACAAATATTGAGCAGGTTAAGGAACTGCTGAAAGGTAAAGTATCGCTATTCTCCGGCCACTCCGGTGTCGGGAAATCAAGCATAATTAACGCCTTACTGCCCGATCTGGAGCTGCGCACCAACCTGGTATCCGGCTGGAGCGATAAAGGCGTGCACACCACCACCTTCGCCGAAATGTTTGAACTGCCGCAAGGCGGGTTTATCATCGATACCCCCGGCATACGCGAATTAGGCGTGATAGATATAGAAAAACAGGAGCTGAGTCACTTCTTCCCCGAAATGCGGGCTTTATTAAATCAATGCCGGTTTAACAGTTGCCGCCACATCAATGAACCTGGCTGTGCGGTAATAAAAGCCGTTGAAAACGGCGAAATAGAGTTATCGCGATACGAGAGCTATTTGAGCATTTATAATAGGAATGAAACAAGAGCATAGTTTAAGTTCTAAGTCTTAAGTTTTTAGTCAAAAGATCATACTGTCTGGCATAGTCAAACCAAGTGCTACTACTACTGCCTTTGGCTAAAAAAAACTCCGATTTGCGTTAAATAACAAATAATTTGTATTTGCCAATATCATGTCGTACCTTAAAATGCGCTATACTTAAACCCTTTGAAACTATAAGCAACTTAATAATGATCTATAGTAATTTTTATTATTAATCTTTAAAAATCAATCGCCATGAAACCTTATCCTGCCATCGGCAAAATCCTTTTGTTTCTTTTTCTTTACGCCATTCTCAGCATGTTTTCTTGCGGAATCCAGAATGGTATCAATAAGCTTAGTTTTGCAAAACCGGTATCAAGTGTAGATAGTGCGGCCAATAAACTTGCATACGGCGCAGGGCAAAACGTTATTTTGGGCTTAACAGACAGTTCCAGGGCAGCCATTCAAAAAGTTATCAGGGGATTAAAAGGATCAATGGACACCCTTAACCCGGAAATTAAAAAAATGCTGGTTGCAATTAACGCGATAGGGGATACCACTAACTTACAGATCACAAAAATCGGCAAAAATATACACTGGCAAATTGGCAACTTGCAAGGCGATTTAAATGGTACAGTAAGCGGTCTTACATCGGCATTTAAAATAAACACTAAAACCATTTTGAGCGATATTATACAAACAGCACTTGATTCCTTAAAAGCCCCGTCTTCCAAAATAAAGATCGATTCAATTGTTTCGGGTGTTTTAGATAAAAATACGGACGCGAGGGCGCAAAAACTCGTTAGCAGCGCGTTACAGCCAACCATTGACTCATTGGCTAAAAAAATTGATTTCATCGTTCATAAAGATGTTCCTTTTGTACAAAAACAAGCCGGCATCCTGCTTGCAATATTGGCTGCTGTAGCTATTGCAATTATTGGTTTTGTGTGGTACGAGCGCAGCAAATACGCCCGCCTGGTAAAAATTCTTACCTACCAGATAGACAAAATACCTAATCCTGATGTGTACAACGATTTGACAGGCAAAATAAGTTCCCAAACTAAAAATGAAGACCTGGAGCCTTTATTAAGAAAAACACTAAGGAAACAAGGCATAAACGATTAATTGTATTTCGGGTTTTTCGCTTTTGTCTGTTTTTTTAAGGTGCTCAAGAGGGCCATGCCGTTTCGGATTTTGGATTTTGATTTTATAGAAATTGTCTGATTTATCAGGAATATTTTCTGTCCATTAATGTAAGCGCGTCTATCCTCAGCGCATCGTCATTCCATCGCATTAAGGCGGTTTTGGCCACCTCACCGGGCCGATTTTGTACAAGGCGCAGGAAGGTATAAGTTTTGTCGAGCCTTATGTCGGCAGCATCAGTTTCAAAAACGGGTATCCAGGTACCGGTGTTGTAATATCTTTTTGTTTTGTACCTGTTATCTTTCTGTTCGGGATCGTGGGTATGGCCAAATGTTACTACCTGTACCCCGGGATGTTTATCAAAAACCGCTTGCGCATTTTTAAATAAACCATCGGGCGGTGTTAATTGCAGCATAGCAAACAGCCTGCTTAATAGGTAAGATAAAATTAAAAAACCAAGATTTTCGAGGCTGTTTAACAAGGTTTTAATAATACCTGTAGGGGAGTGAACAGCTATTTTTACCGGATGGACTATTAAAAAAGCTACAATGGTGATTGCAACCGGCAGTACAATAAATAACAGGAATTGGAAAAGATATCTCAAAGCATATTTATATTGCCTTTTTGGTATAATCAAAATTATCAGCGGCAGATAATAGAAGAGCATTTTAATGGCTAAGGGAAATCGTTCCTGTATAAGTACTGATAATATATTTTCACGTGGCCTTACATCATCGATGTAGGGAAAGGCAAGTTCAATTTTGTTTACCAGGTAACGATTAAAAAAGGAGCCAAAAGGCAGGTTAAGTTCGTTACAGTCTTTCAGCACTGCAGGCCCGTAAACCCTGGTAAAGTTCTCGTAATGGTGACCGTGCTCTATATAAATAGTTTCGTTAACTATTAAATTGTCATCAATAAAAGTTAGGTTAGGGGCAACCGTTTTCACTAGTTCGGCATTTATGGAGGATTTGTTTGCGGCAGCAATTTGTCCAGCCAGCAGGTATTGCATATAATCCCGCACGGGTTTCCAATACCATTCAAGGTCGTGGTTCCCTTTTGTAATAATTAGTTCATGGCCGTTGGATAACCATTTCGCTAAACTTTCAAAAACCTTTTTATGCCCGGTTGCACATAAATACAGTTTCCAAACCGACTTGTAATCATCAGTTTTCAGCCCGAATTTACGTTCCTTTTTATCAATGGAGCCTTTTAAATCGCTGATTGTTTTATTGATGCCAATCATGCTCAACGCCTCATTCCAATCCAAAAAGTCCTGTTCGCTTTCGGGAATAGCATCAATCCTCAAAAAATCCACCAGGTCGCCGTTTATAACCAGCAAGGCAGGGTTATTTATCGTATTATTTATAATATGATCTATAAACCTCCCGAATGATTGATCGGCAAAAAAATTTTCAGTGCCTTCATAATTGCCAGTGCTATTAATGCCGGTTGACATATGCAGGTCGCTGATCACAAAAATATCTTTCCCATTAAACTGGTAATCAACCAGTTTTTCGCCATAAGCGGCCGTTTTTTCGTTTTTAAACAGGTCAGGTGTTTCCAACAGCGTTTAAAATAATAAGGTCAATATTTCATTGCTAATTTTGGGCAATAATAGGCGCGGCATAGTGAGCTAATGACATTACCGTAACCTGCGGATTAACACCCAGGCTGGTTGGGAATACGCTGGCATCGCAAACAAATAAGTTGTCAAAGCCATATACTTTAAAGTTTTCATCCACTACCCCGGTTTTAGGATCGCTGCTCATTACATTCCCGCCCTGTGGGTGCCCCGTACCGGTAGAAATATCAGGAGATGCCTTTACATTTTTACGCAGGTTTTCCTTTAGGTCGCTTACAGTTTTGTATTCATAATAATCGAATGTATTAGGCATCACCCGCTCTGCACCGCCGGTTAAATATATTTCTGCTGCTTTTTCCAGGCCATCCATCAGGCTGTTAAAATCGTCCTGGGTCGGCACATAATTAATGTCGCGGCCAAATAAACCGGCAACTTTTACTTCGGCGTTGGATGCTGTGCCTACCAATACACCTGTACACGCCATGTGATTGTAATGCAGCATGTTATAAAAGTGCTGATCGAACCAGCCGGGCATGGCTGTAGACTGAAACATGGGTGGGTTAAACCATGTTTCCATCACAAACCTGTGATCATTAGTTTTCAGAAAGTGAGATATCTGGAGTCCGTCGTATGAATTTACTTCTTGTTTATAAGCCGCTGTTATTTGGGTACCCAAATTAAATGCCAGCTTTTTGCCGGCATTGGCTATGCCTAATTTTGATTTTAGCAGCAGGATACTCGATGAAATAGCCCCCGCCGATGATACAAAAGTTTTCCCTTTAATCGTTATCCGCCGCCCGTTATTAAACTTCCCGGTAAGCGAAACTATCTTTGATCCGTTGCGGTTAAAACTTATAGCTTCGCAATTTGCTATTATCTGCAATGAACCGGGATTTGCCAATTGCGTTTGCGGCAAAATAGTATCAAGCATGGAAAGCTTTTTACCATATTTGCAGCCCATATTACAATAGCCCGAACCCAGGCAACCGTTTATATTCGCCATTACAGAATCTAACTCGGGTTTGCCGTAGCCCATTTTTTTACAAGCTTCTGCAAAAAGCCTTCCGCCGGGATTTAGAAATCTTTCATCTGTCATTATCGGGATATGGGACACATTCATCAGTTTGTAAATGGCTGCCATTGAACTTTCATACCTTGGCCGGTCGATCCTTATGCCCATTTCATTTATCCATTTGTCAAGAATATAATCCGGCGTTTGGAAGCAAACTGCATTATTAACCACGGTTGAGCCGCCGATGCAACTGCCCTGGAATACCTGGAAGCGGAAGTCGCGGGAAAGCTGCAAGGCCCCGTTGGCATACAGCCTGCTTACCATGTCTATTTCATCTTCGGTAAAGGATAAGGGCTGCTCAAGTCCGCCGCGCTCTACCAGCAATACCTTTCGGCCGGCCTCCACTAATTGATGGGCTAATATGGAGGCTGCCGCACCTGAACCAACAATGACTACGTCGGCGGTTATTTCGCTTTCTTTTATATCGGTTTCCTCCAGTACTTTCAATTGAGCAGCCTGGGAATGACTGCCAGGAAACTCTCTCTCCCTGCCATCAATATCTTTTCGCTTGGAAAACCGCACATAGCCAATGCTTTCATATACTGCAGGGTCGCTATAGTATCCCATAAAGCATATTTGCTTAGTCATTCGTATAGCAGCCTGCACTATCTGTCCATACCAACGGGGAACATTTTGAAAGTCAAGGTCTACGATAAATCTTTTTTTAAGAAAATCCAGCCGTGCAGCCGGTTGCATAAGGCTTAGCAGCGGATTAAACGACAACAAGGGGTATATCTCCATAGCCGTTAACACCAGTTTCATCACCCATTTGTTTGTGGCTTCGAAACTACTCAGGTAGTTATCCACATTCGTTGCCACTTTTATAGGCGCTATCCGCAGCTTATACATATCGGTGTCGCCTGAGATGCAAACTTCGGCCATTGCCTGCAATGTTTGGAACTGCTGAATAGATAAATACTTTAGGTTATAGCGGGCCATGCCGGCTACCCTGAACAATATCCAAAGGATAACAAAAACAACAGAATAAGTAATAAGCTGCCATAGATGAGTGGTACCCGGAGTTGGCGCCTGGCCCCTGATCCATTGTATGGAAGTCCATACTATGGCTACTGCCAGTATCCATTTAAACAAACGTATTAGGGGGCTGAAGCGGCGTACATCGCCAATAGCCAACGCAAGCAAAAGGACAATTAAAAATGCTTGCAATATAGAATTTCCCGATATGACAGCATAAGTATTTTCTGCAGCAAACTGCAAAAATGAGGGTGTTAATTTAGGATAAAAGTGAAAGAAAAGCGTAAGCAATAAAAGGATAAGAAGTAATTTCAAAAAAGACTTCAGGTTTATTTCTGCCGGGACCAATTCAGTGTTCATAATTTTAAGGTTTAAATAAAAACATTGTTTATTCAGTTTCAGCAAGCTTGTTTACCAGGGCAGGTATTGTATTTCCTGCGGATGACCCAGCAAAAAATAACAGTAAAAAATATTCAGGTTTTCGCCAAAAGTTAGGTACGCCTTGCAAAGCATCAGGCTATGATCGCCTTCGTTTGGCAAAACCACAAAATCACGTATCACTTTAAAAAAACTAAGGGTTAACTTGTGAAATGGTATATCGTAATTAAAATGCGCCAGCTGCAAGTATGGCTGATAAAGTTTATGATATGGCTCATCTTTTACATACGATGTCCTGAAATACCCTAACTGGTTTGGCCGTACTTTGTGCAAGCCAACTTCCCATTGTCCCAGGTATTTCTGATAATCCTGTATTACTGTTTCATTATAGCCGAAATTACCGCCATTTCTTTTGTAGAAACCCTTTTTAAATTTTTCGCCGGATATCTTTCCGATCGGTTCGTGATTCCATCCACAGTATATAAATCCGTTTAATTTTTCTATATCAGGTGGTTTTCCGTCCAGCAGTATTTTTTCATAGGTAGCCTTGTCGGCCTGGGCAAGAGTTTCGAAAGTCCATTTTTGTGACATAGCTTTCAGATTAAGTTGGTTTATGGACGGTTTGGGAGATTAAATTTTGCCGGAAATTACCAGAATAGAAAAAGATTCATATTTGGACGATTCATATTTAGGTAACTAACAAATAAATATATATAATAAATTTATTGGTTTTATAATTATTGGCAAATTAAATTACTATAAATTTAATTTATAAAATTTATCTACTTTAAGTTAAAATAATATCTAATAACAATATCTTTTTTGTAAAGCGAGTTAACAAATGCCTCCTTTTTTAGATTGTTTCTAAATAGTTAATTACTGCCCGATAAGCCGAATCCATTGATATCTTTTGGCATTTAATAAATACTTTTGCCAAATAAATCTGAAATAATGAGCGAATTTAAACAAACCTTTAACTCATCGCTGGGCAAGAAGCTGATCATGGCTTTAACAGGCTTGTTTTTGTGCACTTTTTTGATCGTGCACCTTGGCGGTAACCTACTGTTATTCAGCAATGACGATGGTTATGGTTTTAACGTTTATGCTAACTTTCTTACGCATTTCCCGCCGATTGAGGTTATTGCCTACTTGCTGTATCTTTCTATATTGGTACACGCATTATATGCCCTTATCTTAACCATACAAAACCGCCGGGCCCGCCCCGTTGGATATGCCAGCGTTAACAAATCACCGGCCACATGGTCGTCAAAAAACATGGGCCTCCTCGGCGCTATCCTGTTCTTGTTTATTGTGATACACATGAACGATTTTTGGTACAATTATAAATACACTCATGCCGTAGGTTATAAGGAGTACCACACCGATCTTGCAACAAACAAAACGACGTGGACGGCTTACACCCCTGTATCGCCTGATTTTGAAAACTCCGCGTCAACAGAAAATAACGTGCAAATAGTGCGGGTAAAAGATCTGCATGCACGTGTGGCTAACAGCTTCAGCAGTTTATGGTATGTGATATTTTATGTGGTAGCGATGTTTGCTGTTTCATTCCATTTATTACATGGTTTTCAAAGCTCATTCCGGACGCTGGGATGGGTGCACCGAAAATATACGCCGATAGTTTATTTTATTGGCACCTGGTTTTTTGCGGTAATTATGCCGCTTGGTTTCGCTGCAATGCCGGTAGTTTATTATATACAGAGTTTGGGTAAGTAGTTGATTAGGTTAATTGAGTTGATTAAGTGAGTGGTTTCTAACACACTCAACTAGTCACCAACATAAAAAAGATAAATAAGTAGTTGATTTTAGTAAGATCGAGTTCATTAAGTGCGTGGTTACAAAATGCCAGCTTAATCAACCCAATCAACATAATCAACCACTCACTAATATAAAAAAGATGAGTTCACTAGATGCTAAAATCCCCGCCGGTCCATTAGCCGAAAAATGGAGCAAGCATAAATTTGACCTGAAGCTGGTTAACCCGGCTAACAAGCGTAAATACGACATAATTGTGGTTGGTACAGGTTTGGCCGGCGCATCGGCTGCGGCTTCACTGGCCGAGCTGGGTTATAACGTAAAAGCATTTTGTTTCCAGGACAGTCCTCGCCGGGCGCACTCTATCGCTGCGCAGGGTGGTATAAATGCTGCCAAGAATTACCAAAACGACGGCGACAGTGTCTACCGCCTGTTTTATGATACTATAAAAGGCGGCGACTACCGCGCCCGCGAAGGAAACGTGTACCGCCTGGCCGAAGTATCGGTAAACATTATCGACCAATGCGTGGCACAAGGCGTTCCGTTTGCCCGCGAATATGGAGGCTTGCTGGATAACCGCTCATTCGGCGGCGCACAGGTGTCGCGTACATTTTATGCGCGCGGACAAACCGGACAGCAGCTTTTATTGGGCGCATATTCAGCTTTGAACCGCCAGATACACCTGGGTAAAGTAAAAATGTACACCCGTACCGAAATGCTGGATCTGGTAGTGATTGACGGCCAGGCTAAAGGTATTGTTACCCGCAATTTGATCAACGGCAATATTGAAACTCATACAGGCCATGCCGTATTGTTATGCACAGGCGGTTATGGCAATGTGTTTTACCTGTCGACAAATGCAATCGGTTCAAACGTAACAGCCGCATGGAGGGCGCATAAACGCGGTGCATTTTTTGCAAATCCCTGCTATACACAAATACACCCTACCTGTATCCCGGTAACCGGCGATCACCAGTCGAAACTGACGCTGATGTCGGAGTCGCTGCGGAATGACGGCCGGGTTTGGGCGCCCAAGACCGTTGAAACTGCTGAACAATTGCGCAAGGGCGCTATAAAAGCCAACCAGGTAAAAGAACAAGACCGCGATTACTTTCTGGAGCGGAAATACCCTTCGTTCGGCAACCTTGTTCCACGTGATGTGGCTTCGCGCAACGCCAAGGAGATGGTGGATGATGGCCGTGGTGTTGGCGGTTCGGGTATTGCGGTGTTTCTTGATTTTGCCGATGCGATACGCCGTTTGGGCAGGGAAGCGGTAGCCGCCAAATATGGCAACCTGTTCGACATGTATTATCAAATCACTGATGAAGATCCCTACACGCAGCCTATGCGAATTTATCCAGCCGTTCATTATACTATGGGTGGCTTATGGGTAGATTATAACTTGAGCACCAATGTACCAGGCCTGTACGCTTTGGGAGAATGTAATTTCTCCGACCATGGCGCCAACCGGCTGGGCGCATCGGCGCTGATGCAGGGACTGGCCGATGGCTATTTTGTGATCCCCTACACTTTAGGTGATTACCTTGCCACTATAGGGCCAAAGCCCGTTGACGCCGGCCATCCCGCTTTCGAACAAACAAAACAGGATGTTGTTGCCCGCATCAACAATTTTTTGACAATGAAAGGCACCAAAACGGTTAATGAATATCACCGTGACCTGGGGCAAATCATGTGGGAATATTGCGGCATGGCCCGTACCGAAGAAGGCCTGACCAAAGCGAAAGGCTTAATACAGGCGTTGCGCGCCGATTTCTGGAAAAACGCAATTGTAGTAGGCGAGAACGAAGAAGTTAACCCCGCCCTCGAAAAGGCAGGCCGCGTTGCCGACTTTTTAGAGCTCGGCGAACTGTTGGTTGACGATGCACTGATGCGCCGGGAATCCTGCGGCGGCCATTTTCGCCTCGAATCGCAAACGCCGGAAGGGGAGGCCCTGCGTGACGATGAGCATTTTGCGTTTGTTGCGGCATGGGAATATCAAGGAGATAACCAGCCGGAGAAATTAAATAAGGAAGTGCTGGATTTTGAGTTTGTGCACTTGACACAACGAAGTTATAAGTAGGAATAGATATGAGATATGAGATATGAGATGTGAGACTTTTTGAAGGTTCAATATTTATACTGCAATTAAATTAAAAACAATAAATAATTATTAATACAAATAGGATGTCCGAAGTGAGATTTTTCTTAATCTCACATATAGTATTCAAATCTCAAGCAAATGCACAACCTAAAGGAACTAAAAATCTGGAATAAAGCAATTGACCTGACAGTAGATGTTTATAAAGCAACTGCAAGCTTTCCATCTGAAGAAAGGTATGGTTTAACAAGCCAGGCGAGGCGATCGGTGGTTTCAATTCCTTCGAATATCGCAGAAGGAGCAGGCAGAAATTCAAACAAAGAGTTCAATAACTTTTTAGGAATTGCCATGGCTCTTCTTATGAGTTACAAACTCAACTGGTAATTTCAAATAAATTAAGCTTATTAAGTAACGATACATTGGACGATTTATTAAAACAGATTGATGAGGTGCAAAAGATGACCTTTGCTTTCCAAAGGACGCTGTTAAATAAATAGCCTCAAATCTAAAAAGAAGTTAATAACGATGTGTGAAGTAAAATGCGGGATGTTTCTTAGTCTCATATCTCAAATCTCACATCTCAAATCTAAAAAAGGATGAGTACTGGAAACATGAAGCTAACGCTCAAAATCTGGCGACAAAAAAATGCGGCTACCAAAGGCGCCTTTGTGACCTACAAAGCTGAAAACATATCACCTGACATGTCCTTCCTCGAAATGCTGGATGTGGTTAATGAGGGCCTGATCCACAAGGGGGAAGAACCCATACATTTTGACCACGACTGCCGCGAAGGAATTTGCGGGACGTGTTCCCTGTATATAAACGGTCACCCTCACGGGCCAAAGCCTGCTATCACCACTTGCCAGCTGCATATGCGTACTTTTCATGATGGCGAGATCATTGTAATAGAGCCCTGGCGCGCGGCAGCTTTCCCGGTAATAAAGGATTTGGCGGTCGACCGTTCATCGTTCGACAGGATACAGCAGGCTGGCGGCTTTGTTTCCATTAACACCGGCGGCGTGCCGGATGCCAATGAAATACCCATTCCGAAAATAATCGCCGACGAGGCTTTTAACTCGGCCACCTGCATTGGCTGCGGGGCCTGTGTGGCGGCCTGCAAAAATGCTTCGGCCATGTTGTTCGTATCGGCAAAGGTATCGCAGTTGGCTATGCTGCCGCAGGGCCAGCCCGAGCGCTGGAGCCGCGTACAGGCCATGGTGGCCCAAATGGATGCCGAAGGCTTTGGCAACTGTACCAATACCGGCGCCTGCGAGGCCGAATGCCCCAAAGAAATAAAAATGACCAACATCGCCCGCATGAACAACGACTACTTCAGCGCCAAACTCTTCAGCGAAGAGCATGTGCATGAACATGGCTCGGGCGCATAAAAATATCACATTGTTTAATCTGGCTGCAAAGGCTTGGGAAGAAGTTCCCAGGCCTTTTTTGGCCTCACCTAAACGGCGAAGCCCTCATGAATGCCTTTAAAAAAACAAATAATAATATGAATAATCCTTTCCAAAGGAGAGGACTTGTAAAAAATATGTCATGCTGAACTTGTTTCAGCACTTACAGATAGGTAGCCCGCACAATGCCAGCTTGCATGGCCTGCATCTGTATTGCTTTCACATGGTATATGAGGTGCTCAAACAAGTTCAGCATGACATATTAGGTATTGACTTTCGCCAAACACAGCATGATAACATATTGTCTAAATTAAAATATCCTACCCATCCTGTTACAAATCACAAAATTTAACCGTAATAGTATTAAATTTATATTATGAGATTTCGGAGTTTTAAAAAAGCCGTTTACATCCCTTTGTTCCTGGTTATTTTATACTTATTTACAAGCTGCAGCCAGCAGGGCATGGATAGAAATAAATGCGGCCCTTGCCCTTTATATTTACAGATAGAACCGAATTTATCTTTCAGGGTGGTTGATAAAGCTACCGGGCAAGACCTGTTTTTTAGCAGCCCTGCGCCGTATACCGTGGCCCAGCTTAAAATACGCCACCTTGAAAATGGAAAACCGGATACCGTTTTTTTAAGAATCGATAGCCTGGATCATTATTTCAACATTCTTATTCCCACCATCCACAATGTTGATACTGTTACCATGCAGATCGCCACTAAGCCACAGGATACTTTGTTATTTGAAACAGCAATCGTCGGAAAGTGCTGCCCGCGCCTTGTGCTCAATTCGGTATTATACGATGGAACGGTGGTGTATACCTCTTCAAATAACGCTAATGTGGCGGTGCTAAGTAAATGAAGTTTTAATGTATTTAATAAAAAAAAATGTCTGGTTTTTTTATAATCGAACGATATTAAGTTATCTGTTATCCAATGCCCCATGACTTAGTGGCCAATGACCAACTACTCACTCAATCAACCGCTCACATAGTCAACCAATTTCCCCCAAATTGTATCATCGTCTTTACAAATTGTCAGATCCGTAATTTATTTGGTTAATTTGCCGCTCAAAATATCAATATTAAAAATGCGGCTTCCAAAATTAAACTATTTATTAAGTGCATTGGTTTTACTCCTGTTCACTGCAACAGCATCGGCGCAAACAACACCCGATTCAATAAAGTACGACCACAACGAAGTTTTCGGCCCGATTGTTTGGCCCACCACTACCGGCGATACACGCTCGGCAAGCGGGCAGCCCGGTCAGCATTACTGGCAAAACCGCGCCGATTACCAGATCAAAGCCAGCCTGAACGAGGGTGCGCAGGATACGACCATTACCGGCGAAGTGACTATAAACTACACCAACAACAGCCCGGATAATTTGGATTATTTATGGCTGCAGCTGGACCAAAACCTGTTTAAACCTGATTCGCGCGGTGCGGAAACAGTTCCGCTCGGCGGCGACCGTTTTGATGTAAAGGGATTTAACCACGGTGGCTATCATATCGAATCAGTATCGGTAACGTACAGGGGACAAACTTATCCGGTTGAACCTGTTATTACCGACGCACGTATGCAGCTGCGTTTGAACACCCCTATGGCGTCAAAAGGCGAAAAAATACAGGTAAAGGTAAATTATAGCTTTTCCATACCTTTCTATGGCGCCGACCGCATGGGCCGCAAGAAGTTTAAGCAAGGCTGGGTTTATGAAATTGCACAATGGTACCCGCGCATGTGCGTTTACGATGATGTTGAAGGATGGAACACCCTGCCCTATATGGGATTGGGAGAATTTTACTGCGACTACGGCGATTATGATTATTATATAACAGCCCCGGCCAATATGACCGTCGCCGGTTCGGGCGATCTGCAGAATGGCGAAAAAGTACTTACTTCAACCCAAATAAGCCGGTTAGAAGAAGCGCGTAAAAGCGATAAAACGGTAATGATCATTAACCCCGATGAAGTGGGCCAGGCAGCCACCCACCCGAAGCAGGGCACATTAACCTGGCATTTTAAAATGCTTAATACCCGCGATGTATCATGGGTGGCCTCATCCGCATTTATATGGGATGCTGCAAGGGTTAACCTTCCTTCGGGCCGTAAATGTATTGCCATGAGCACGTACCCGGTTGAAAGCGCAGGCAATAATTCCTGGGGCCGCTCGACGGAATATTTAAAAAACAGCATAGAAATTTATTCGGGTAAATATTTTGAATACCCCTGGAACTCGGCGGTAAGCGTTTCAGGCGTGGCTTTGGGCATGGAGTATCCCGGTATAATTTTCTGTTTAAGCAATTTAAAGAACGGTCAGCTTTGGGGCGATATTACGCATGAGATCGGCCATAACTGGTTTCCGATGATCGTTGGCAGCAATGAGCGTAAATATATGTGGATGGATGAGGGCTTTAATACTTTTATTAATGAATACTCGACAAAAAAATTTAATAACGGGGAATATTTTAACGCCAAAAATAGGCCGGCAAACGGGATAGCCCGGATGATGCCCCGGGAAAAGGACCCGCTGATGGTTGCTCCCGAAGCACAGAACGAATATGGACAGTATTATGTAAAAACCTCGTTAGGTCTTGATATGCTGCGCAACGTAGTGCTCGGCCCTGACCGTTTTGATTATGCTTTTAATGAATATATTAGACATTGGGCATTTAAACACCCGCTGCCTTATGATTTTTTCAGGGCGATGAACGATGCATCCGGCGAAGACCTGAACTGGTTCTTCCAGCCATGGTTCTTTACCACCTGGAAACTCGACCAGGCCATACAAAGTGTGAAATATGTGAAGGATAATGCGGCTAACGGCGCATTGATCACCCTGGTAAATAAAGAAAAACTGGCGATGCCTGTCACCCTTAAAATTACCCAGGCTAATGGTAAAACAGAAACCATAAACCTGCCGGTAAACATCTGGCAGCGCGGCGGGGTTTGGACATTTACATACCCTTCAACTTCCGCTATAACATCTATGGAGCTTGACCCCGATCATGAGTTACCTGATGTCGACAGGAAGAATAATGCGTGGAGCGGGAAGTGATTTACGATTTACGATTTACGATTTACGATTTACGATTTACGATTTACGATTTACGATTTACGATTTCGGATTTAAGGATTAAGATTTCGGAAATCGGAGATCAGAATAGATGCTTAGAATTTAAAAAAAGGGCCTGGTTTGGGAAAAGCCTGGTATTTTTGTGTGCGATTAATTTAGGCTTTTTACAAATAAAGCCTTAAATTAGCAACGGCTAATGACTTAAATAAGCGAATGGAAATATAGTTGCATTATGATACACAAAGTAATAGTTCCAAAAAACCGAAAAGTAAGTCTTTCCTTTACAGTTCCCGAAGATTATGTTGGAGAAGAAATGGAAGTGATTGCCTTTATGAGAAAGGAAGGTTTGCTGCAAACCGAACCTGCCGGACTTGTTTCTCCTGCACTGCAAGGCGGTCCTTTAACTAACAAGGAATTTATAAACTGGATAAACCAGGCTGAAACGATGCCGACTGTTTCTTTAGAAGCAGCCAAAAATAAATGGACAAACAAACGCACGCAACTGCAACGACTTATCAAATAAGACTTTCAGAAAATGCCATCCAAAATATCGATGAAATAACCGGTTACATTGCTTTTATTAATCATCAGCCTCTAAATGCTATCAAAGTGGGCGATGCATTTTTCGAAGCTATTGGCAAAATAGAACAGAACCCTTACGCGTCTAAGGAATGCGGGCTTATCCCTACAAAATCAAAAATGTATCGTCAAAAAATTTGTCTTAGCTGGTATATTGTTTATAAAATTGTTGCCCCGCAAGTAATTGTACTTGGTATTATTCACATTTCAAGGAAGCCGTCTAAAATAAAGGCGCTCAGAAAAATAAAATAAGAGATTCATAGTAAGCTATTTCCCCGTTTGTACAAACCTAACAGCCCTGTCCAGCACCTCATCTTTGCCAGCTTGCAGGCCTTTTATGGTGGGATAAACGGTTATATCAGGCTTTATTCCAACCCGTTGGGTTCTCGTTCCGTCAGGGAATGAAGCTTCTTCTCCGCTAAACCATAAAACGAGGTTGCCCGGTATATCAAATTCTTCCAGGCCACCGTTAGTACCGGAGGTAGGGCTGCCTATAAGCGTGGCATTGCAAATAGCTTTAAATACAAGGCATATATGCTCCCCATATCTCTGGTTCGATTCATTCATTAACACAATTACCATTCCCTGATATAGGTGCCCTATTGGCCCGCTTCCAGCCAAAACCCCTGGGTTCTGGTACGAAATTTCTTCAGTCTCAGTATTTGTGATTTCCCTTGTATCATCTTTAATATTAGGCATTTATGGCTTTAAAACACGGAATTTTGCATCCAAAACATGATGGTTTCTCATCAGCACTTTGTAAGGGTTTCCGTGAAAATGGGGGTATCCCCTAAAATCAAAAATGATGGCCTTTGTGTTTTTAAATACGTTGAATAAGGAATCGAAATCCTTCTGTTGCAGCGGACTTGTAAGGTCAGCATAACCGATGTCTTTCGAGAGCAGATTAAAGGTAGGTACGGTATGGCGCGCCACTATCTTCAATACATATGGATCATTAAACCAGCCACCGTCAAACTTTGTAAGTGTCGGCATGTTAACCTCTTTTACTGTTCCGTTTGCTTTCTGAACTTTTAATTTTTTTATCTCCCCTTTATTTCCGAATAGAATAAAGTTACAGATGAAGAAAGTTTGATTTGTTTTAGTGGATGCCGATTGATATTTCCTTGCTTCTTCTATCATCTTAAGCGGGTCTTGGACGGGAAAATAAGAATGAAAAGCAGCTTACGGTATGATAATTAGGGGAAATTTTGGTATATTTGATAAAACCCTAAAATTATGACACTTGTAGCGCTAACTGCTCTAACTGGTATTTGGGGATTGACGCTGCCACTGAAAGAAAAAACTGTTTGAGAATTTGTAAACCACAAGGTGTGGCGTCTTTTTTTGGATATTTTCGTTGCTTTCTTTGAATATTTAGTATATTTATTTGATATACAATACTTTAATAAAAATTGTCATCAATTTTTTATCACCGCCTAAACGCGTTTAGCCGGGAAAAGTGCAAAAATTATCACCGCCTAAACGCACTTAGCCGGGAAAAGTGCAAAAATTATCACCGCCTAAACGCATTTAGCCGGGAAAATCGCAAAAATTATCACCGCCTAAACGCATTTAGGGGGTGATAATTATAGATTAAATACAATAACTTGCAACAATGATGGACGATAAATCCGAAATTCAAAATAAATCCGAAATCGAACATCCGAAATCCGAAATTACATTAATTTCGCCCTAACAGAAAAGAGGAAAAAGATTTGGATTATTTACAGGGTTTAAACCCGGAGCAGCAGCGGGCGGTACAACAAATAAAGGGTCCGGTAATGATCATTGCCGGGGCGGGATCGGGCAAAACACGTGTAATCACCCACCGTGTGGCACACCTCATCCACTCCGGGGTCGACGCCTTTAGCATACTGGTGCTCACCTTTACCAATAAAGCTGCGCGCGAAATGCGCGAACGTATAACCCACCTGGTAGGGACCGATGCAAAAAATATATGGATGGGTACCTTCCACTCGGTTTTTGCAAAATTGCTGCGTGTTGAGGCCGACAGGATTGGTTATCCCCATAATTTTACCATTTACGATACAGACGACAGCAAAAGCGTGCTCAGGGCTATTTTAAAAGAAATGAACCTTGACGATAAGCTGTATAATCCCAATTTTGTGCATAACCGCATATCGGCGGCGAAAAATAACCTTGTATCATGGCAAGAGTATCAGCAGAATGAACAAATACAGGCCGATGATTTTTCGAGCGGCAGGGGTTTGCTGGGAACCATCTACCAAAATTATGTGAACCGCTGTTACCGTGCCGGGGCGATGGATTTTGACGACCTGCTGTTTAAAACCAACGAGCTTCTTAAAAACCACCCGGATGTGCTGAACAAATACCAGCACAAGTTTAAATACCTGATGGTGGACGAGTACCAGGACACTAATTTTTCGCAATACCTGATCGTAAAAAAGCTGGCGGCCGTTAACGAAAATATTTGCGTGGTTGGTGACGATGCGCAAAGCATTTATGCCTTCAGGGGCGCCAATATCCAGAATATCCTCAATTTTGAAAAAGACTACCCGGATTTGAAGGTATTTAAACTGGAGCAAAATTACCGCTCCACCAAAAACATTGTAAATGTTGCCAATAGCATTATTGCCAATAATAAAGAGCAGCTTAAAAAGCATGTGTTTTCTGAAAAAGAAACCGGCGATAAAATCAAGGTAATGCGCGCTTTCAGTGATAATGAAGAAGGTAAGCTTGTTGCTGAGGCCATATTGGTGGAAAGAAGCACCAAAGGACTTAACTGGCATGGTTTCGCTATCCTTTACCGTACCAATGCGCAGTCCCGCTCGATGGAGGAAGCTTTGCGAAAGCTGGGTATACCTTACAAAATATATGGCGGCCTGTCATTTTACCAGCGCAAGGAAATAAAGGACCTGATCGCTTATTTCAGGCTTACTTTTAACGCAAATGATGAGGAAGCGCTAAAAAGGGTGATCAATTATCCCCGCCGCGGCATTGGCGATACCACGGTCGACCGCATTATTGTAAGCGCCGACCAGCATAAAATTACTCCCTGGGAAGTGATCTCCGATCCCCAAAAATACCTTGACGGGCGCACATCTGCTTCGGTATATGTTTTTGCCACCATGATCCAAAGTTTTCAGGTGATCACAAAAACCCTTACGGCCTATGAAGCCGCTGTTTATATTGCCCAGCACTCAGGTTTGTTAAAGGATCTGTACGAAGATAAATCGGTTGAGGGTCTGAACCGTTACGAAAACATCCAGGAATTATTGAACGGGATTAAAGAATTTTCAGAAAGGGAAGACATTGAAGAAAAAGGGCTCGATGTGTTTATGCAGGATATTGCATTACTTACCAATGATGATAAGGATAACAATCCCGATGCAGATACGGTATCATTGATGACTATCCATTCTTCCAAGGGATTAGAATTTCCGCAGGTGTATGTGGTCGGCCTTGAGGAGAACCTGTTCCCTTCGCAAATGTCGCTAAACGCACGCAGTGACCTTGAAGAGGAACGCCGCCTGTTTTATGTAGCCACAACGCGCGCCGAAAATAAATTAACTTTAAGCTATGCTACTTCCAGGTTCAAATTCGGTACACTGATCAGTTGTGAGCCAAGCCGTTTTCTTGACGAAATTGACGCCCAATACCTCGAGCTTGATTTTACAGCAAAGCCGGTGACCGGCAATAACCCGTTTTTTGACGATGAGCGCAGCGCCTGGGGCGGCCGTGGCGGAGGCGATACTTTTTCAAAACCAAAACCATCCACAGTAAAAACCACCTCGATACTGGCTAAAGCACATGTACCCTCGCCGGGTTTCGCTCCTTCGGATACCTCAAACCTGCAGGTTGGCATGGACGTTGAACATGAAAGGTTCGGATTTGGTAAAGTAATAAGCCTGGAAGGCCATAAACCCGACGTAAAAGCCACCATTTTCTTCAAAGAAATAGGGCAAAAACAATTGCTTTTAAAGTTTGCGAAATTACGGATCATTTAATTGTAAAGAAAAAATTACCCATCTTTTGTAGAAAATATTCCCCATATTTTTTAGGATTATTTTTATGATTCGCCACACACACACTTCCTATCCACTAATTAATAGATGGCATAACATTTGTCGAATAAATGTTACCTAATATTAATAACTATTGATTAAATAATTACTATGACTGAAAACTTAAAAAAGAAAACTAATAAGTCTGTTGGTAAAAATATACGGACCATACGTCATCAGCGTGGCTGGAGCCAGGAAGATGTGGCTACCCGTTTGGGAATTTCAATTCCTGCGTTTTCAAAAATTGAAACCGGCGTAACAGATCTTAACTTATCGCGCCTGGAACAAATTGCCAGTATATACGAGGTCAACGTGATACACTTATTGTCGCTGGAAGCGCAGGAAACAGAACCGCAGGGTATCAATTTAAGTGTCGCACAAAAGAAGATCCTCGATCGCGAAGCAGAAATCGCAAATCTGCAGCGCAAGGTGATCCTTCTTTATGAAGAATTACGTGGCAAAGTTCCCGCAGTAGTTTAATTTATTATACTATTCTGTTCAAAAAAAGTGACACAACATTAGTGCGTTAACTCATTTTTAAATTTTATTTTTCAGCGAAACATAGCTAAAACCGTTACAAAAGGACATTCTTATATTTTTTGGAGTAATGA
Organism: Mucilaginibacter sp.; assembly: GCA_036758125.1. Taxonomy (GTDB): domain Bacteria; phylum Bacteroidota; class Bacteroidia; order Sphingobacteriales; family Sphingobacteriaceae; genus Mucilaginibacter. The sequence goes on along the minus strand of DAIOXE010000006.1, from coordinate 97,541 downwards.
TTGCAAGCAGATTGATATAATCTGTCTGTTATGTCATATTTGATCTCGATACCGGGGGACGAGGCCCTAAAAAGCGGAACTATACATGATCCCCAAACAAAATTAAAGGTTAAATCATTTGATCTTTTAAAATCACGGTTTACGCCCAGCCGGGGCGAAGTACGGTATTTCGTAACATCGGCAAATGAAAAACTTGCATTCGAAACAAAAGGATATAAAAAACACCGCAAGCTGCTCATCCTCCAAATGATAGCACAATATTGCATTTACCTTGGGTTAATAGAAGCGCAGATACATTCTTCGTTGTGAGAGTGAAGCAGTTTTCAGTGGGCAGTTTGCAGTTGGCAGTTGGCAGTGAGCAGTTTGCAGTTGGCAGCAGCAGTTTGCAGTAGGCAGTTTTCAGTGAGCAGTAGGCAGTAGCAGTTTTCAGTAAGCAAACCTTCCAACTCTTCAACATTCCAACATTCCAACATTCCAACTTCCCCCAAACTATTCACCCAATCAACTGTTCACCTAATCAACTAATATCATCAACTAATTCAGTATTTTTATCGCTGCTTACAGGCATTAACTTATCATGAAAAAAATCCTCCTCGTTTTTTGCTTAATAACTGCCGCGGCAAGTTTTGCTTTTGCCGATAAAATAGCCATCAATCATTTCGTAGTAAAAGAAAACCCTTTTGCCAGGGACGAGGTTGCCGTAGTAGCCACCGATTCCCTGGGCAACATCCGCGAAAATGTAAACGGCACTTTCGATTTTACCATCAACGGCTTTGATGATACCCTGCACTTTGACAAAGGCACCGCTTTTTACAGGCATAAAATCGACCGCTCCACCTTTTTATATGCCAGGCACCAGAACGATAGCGGCACACATTCCATCCTGTATTACGTTTACAAAGGCAGTAATAAACTCGTCCCCTTTCACATCGCCTGGATACTGCTGCTGGCCATACCCTGCGGCCTCATCTTACTCTCCTACCTATTTAAAAGGTTCATAATTTTTGCCATCATCATCTTCTGCATTTTTGTATATTTTAACTACCACAACGGCCTAAGCATCCCCACGTTTTTTCAAAGTATTGTCGATGGGCTGAAGGGGTTGGTTAAGTGATTTTAGAAGTCGGAAGTCGGAAATCGTGATTTATAGATAATTATATTCGATTCCGAGATAATTATCTTCCATTTTGTTAATTTTAAAATTCTGAAAAATTCGAGTTCAGACAATTATGCGCCATTTAAAGTTCAATGACAAACACAGATTCGTTGATTTGAATGTGCAAAGATTGCTTTCCCGAAACAAATCCGGTGAATCTTCCCGTCATTCTCTTACCTTACCTTTTATTTTTTTTTGTTCCTTAAGCAATTTTTTGTGTATAATTTTTTGCTTGATTATCAAAAGGTCCAACGTCGATTCACAATCCTGCCAATTTTTAATGAAAGCATTCATATCCTTTTCGGTCATTTTCCATTTCACATAATCCATAATTCTAAAGATTAACTGACCTGGCCCAACTAATGTTCAAGTTCAATTTCATTTTCAGCTATTGCTGATAATGGTTTTTGATAATGTGCGGGAGCAAGTCGTATGGCTAATCACAGGCTTAACATAGGCTTTTAAGTCTGTGATTTATAATGTAGTATGTATTCACTACAGTTTAAATCATAATATGTTTGCATCAACACATAAGTCATGTCTTGCTATAGAGGAGGATAAGACTGAAGGCGTAAAAGAATCACCGTCAAAAAAATCAGTTAAATCAGATAAACCCCATTCAGACAATTTTTCCGCGTCTCCACACGTGCCGGTGCGTCTCAAGACAACACCTATCCCAGGGATCAAACTTACTTATTCCTCAGTTCATTAGACAAAAACCTTCGGCCACAAACAACTTGCTTCGGGATTGTTCGTTACATTAATAGTTTGCTGGCCATGCGGTTTCGAAATTTAAAACTTTAATATGGGGCAATTCCAGAATAAAGTATCGGTATTAAAAAAATTCTTGTAATATTGCCCAACTTCAAGCCGTGAATTTCCGTATCAATTCATATCATCTCCGCCGGTATAGTTTTTAAATAATTAACCAAAATATTATGAACGTTAAGTTTTTGTTTATTCTTTTTGCCCTCCTTTTTTTTAGCGGCATTAACCTCCATGCAAATGTTGCATCCCCCGACGAACAGATTTGCGGCAAATGGGAATCATCAGAAAAAAACCTTATTGTACAGGTTTATAAGGCGGATGATACATTTAGGGCAAAAGTAATCTGGTATACTGATACCGGCGGTAAGCCCATGGATTACTGGACAGATAAACGTAACCCAAACCCTGCGCTGCGAAGCCGTAAAATACTCGGCATGAGTGTTTTAAAAGACATGGCGTACAATGCAGCAACCAACTCCTGGGAAAATGGAATGATTTACGAATCAAAATATGGCAGACAATGGAATGCTTCGGCTTATATTGATAAAAACGGGGTGCTAAAAGTAAAAGGCTACTGGCATTTTAAATTCATCGGCCGGACAATGGCGTTTACGAGGGTGTAGGGCGATTTCGGATTTCGGATGTTCGATTTCGGATTTGATGCCCTTGTTGGTGTTATCACTAACAAGCCCGGAGGCGGGAATTTTATACAGCCCCGCCACTGCAAAAGCGCGTTGGCTAAAGTTCATATAAAGCCAATGCCTGTTGGTGATAATACCAATAAAAGCGAAAAGGTTCACATAAGCACGCGTTTTGTTGGTGATAACACCAACAAAGGCGAAGAAAGGTTCACATAAGCACGCGTTTTGTTGGTGATAACACCAACAAAGGTGAAGAAAGGTTCACATAAGCACGCGTTTTGTTGGTGATAACACCAACAAAGGCGAAAAACAACGCCCCGGTCGTGACCGGAGCGCCATTCAGAATATTAATAGCATTAATTGAAGCACTACTCACCACTCACTACTCACTCAACCAGTTACTTCGCTATCCCAAACTCGCCATTAGCTTTAACAGCAACTTCATCGCTTAATATTGCGTTGCCAAACCCGCTGCCAAAATTAAAATCTGAGCGTTTAATTACACCGGTAACCTGGAAGCCGGCATCATCAGCCTTGCTCATAGGGTTGGTTATAGTGCCGCGGTACCACAAGTCGAAAGTAACCGGTTTGGTAACGCCATGTAATGTAAAGTTGCCGGACAGTTTGTAATGATGAGAGGTGGTTGGCGTTACATTTGTACTGGTAAAAGTCATTGTAGGAAATTTGGCTACATCAAAGAAAGCGTCCGTCCTTAAATGGGCATCACGCTGGTCGACCCCGGTGCTCACTGAAGTTGTGTTCGCAGTCATTTGAAACCGGGCATCGCTGAAATCAGGTTTTGCAGCGGTAATGGTAGCGCTAAAATCTTTAAACTCCCCGTCCACGTCCGAAACCATCAGGTGGGTAACGGTAAATTGCAGTTTAGAGTGCATTTTGTCTGAATTCCATGTCGTTTGTGCGAAGGCTGCCGCGTTTAATAAAGCAAAGCTTAATAAAATAATAGTCTTTTTCATGTTTGTTTTCTGATCTTATTTATACAATTTAAATTTCTGTGCAGCAAACTTAATTCTTAAGATTTACGTTTCTCTAAAAATATATGTTTAAACATCTAATTTTACAATTTTATGATTTTAATGATGTTTTGATTTGATGAAATGTTATAAAAACCTATCGATAACAACTTTATATTTGTAAAACAAAACGTGCACAGGAAATTCAGGGAACTTGGCAAAACAGGCGAAAAGCTGTCGGCCATCGGCTTAGGCTGCATGGGCATGAACCATGGTTACGGTATATTTGATGATGAGGAATCCATCTCAACATTAAAACTAGCGCTCGACCTCGGCATTAACTTTTGGGATACCGCCGATATATATGCAAACGGTAAAAACGAGGATCTGGTAGCCAAAGTGCTGGCGCCGAACCGTGATAAAGTGTTCATTGCCACAAAATTTGGCTTCAGGCAAAAGGACGAAAACAGTTATCCGGGTTCACCAGGCTCTTACGTTGACTGCTCCCCGGCTTATATTAAAACGGCAGTCGAAAAAAGCCTTAAACGGTTAAATATAGAAACTATCGACCTTTATTATGCTCACCGCATAGACCCTAATATACCCATAGAAGATACGGTTGGCGCGATGGCCGGACTGGTAAGAGAAGGTAAAGTTCGTTACCTGGGTTTATCCGAAGCATCGGCTGCTTCTATTCGCAGGGCATATGCGGTACATCCTATAGCTGCTTTGCAAAGCGAATATTCCCTGCTTACGCGTGATGTGGAGACGGAAATATTGCCCGTTTGCCGTGAACTGGGAATTTCACTTGTCCCGTTCAGCCCGCTTTCGCGCGGTTTAATAACCAATACACTTGATATTGATGAACTGGGAAGTACAGATTTCCGCAAAACGCTTCCCCGTTTCAGCGATGATTTCAAAGAGAACAACCGGCAACTGGCAAGCGCTTTTGCCGGTATCGCGTTGCAAAAAAACTGTAGTCCCGCCCAATTGGCTTTAGCATGGGTACTGGCGCAAGGAAAAGATATTATACCTATTCCCGGCACCAAAAAAACCAAATACCTGCGGGAAAATGCAGCCTCTGTAGACATAGAGCTATTGCCGGCAGATATACAGGACATTCAAACTGTAATAAAAAAATACCCAAATACCGGGATGCGCTACAGCGAGGGAGCACTTAAGCTGGTGAATAATTAGTTGATTGGTTCATTAGTTCATTAGTTCATTGGTATGCTGTGTGTATGTATTTTTTAATATTTCAACCTTCCAACCTTGCAACATTGAGTCCACTCCGAAAACCCCAATGAATATAATTAATTATAAATCAGATAGTTAATTGTATATATTGGTTTTTTTATGTATATTAGAGCCAATAACAAAAGAGCAGATTTAGGGAGATTTTTATGATTACACAGATTTTGAATATTCAAAAATCGGTAAAGCAAATTACAAATGAAGCTGATTTAATAATTTCGCAGGTTGCATTGGCAAAAACAATAAAAAAGCGGCCAGGTAATCTGTGATCAAAAATCTGTGCAATCAACCTAATCAAAGAAATCTGTGATCACTCTTTTCGCCGCATGATATCCGCACATTCCATGCACACCGCCGCCAGGCGGCGTTGACGATGAGCAGATATATATTCCTTTTGCAGAAGTCTTATACGGCGACCAGCGTAGTGCCGGCCTTGTAAACAATTGGCCAATGTCAATTACGCCGCCGCTAATATCGCCCCCAATGTAATTGGGGTTATATTCTTCCATTTGGAAGGTATTCATAGTATGTTTTGCCAGTATGGTATCCTTAAAACCAGGTGCAAAACGTTCTACCTGGTTTTCAATGGCCGCTGTCATGTCCGTTTTTGATCCGTTCGGCACGTGGCAATAAGCCCAGGCCGTATGCTTATTTTGCGGCGCACGGGAAGGATCGAATAAACTTGATTGTGCCAGCAGTATAAATGGTTTTTCGGGGGTTTTACCTTTCCATATTTGTTGTTCGCTATTTGCTATTTCTGCAAATGTATTGCCGATGTGAATGGTTCCGGCCTCTTTGCATCCGGGCGCGGTAAACGGAATTGGCGCATCCAGGGCCCAGTCTATCTTGAAAACACCCGGCCCGTAACGGTAACGTTCCAGTTGCCACTTGTAGATAGATGAAAAGCGATGACCGGCAATTTGCAGCAGTTGTTTTGGAGTAACATCAAATAAAACGGCATGCGCTGATGGAAGCTGTTCCAGCGATCTGACATAAAAATCAGTTTCTACTTTTCCGCCAAGTGAAATAAAATGAGACGCCAGGGCATTTGCTACCTGGCTAGAGCCACCCTTGGGTATTGGCCAGCCCTTTAAATGCGCCAGCGCCATTAATACTAAAGCAGCAGCCGACGTGGTTAAATTAGTTAGTGGCTGTATCGAATGTGCCGCCATGCCCGCAAACAGGCCTTTAGCTTTGGGAGTTTTAAAACGTTTTGATAAATGGGTTGCAGAAGTTAATGCTTTTAACCCAAACCGGGCCATAGCCAGCGGGTGCTTGGGAAAATGTAAAGGGCCTAATATGTCGGCGGCAATGTATGACCAGTCATTAACTACCGGCTGCATTAGTTGAAGATATGTTTGTTCATCATCACCTAATAAACGCGCGGTTTCCTCAACTGATTTTATTATGATTGCGGCAGACCCATTATCAAAAGGATGCGCGGCGGCGGCTGAAGGGTAAATGAATTCCAGCCCGTAATCACTTAACGGGAGCTGTTTAAAAAATGGCGATGCTACCGCGAGCGGATGTACAGCCGAACATATATCATGCAGATAGCCTGGCAACGTAAGTTCGGCAGAGCGTAACCCTCCGCCGACCGTTGCTTTACCCTCAATTAATAAAACAGACAAACCTTTTTGCTGCATCAAAATAGCCGCAGCGAGGCCGTTGGGGCCGGAGCCAACTACTATAGCATCAAAATCCCGTTTTTCAAGCTGCATTAGAAATCTGAATATGCCGCAGGGTGCATAAACACAACATCAATATGCGATACATTGTTCTGATATTCGGCTTTTGCTGAAAGGGTTTTCCAATAAGGGTCATTACCAAAAGCCTTCCATAACTTATCATGGTCAGCCATGCTGTTAAAGGTGACCATATACATCAGGTTTGGCATATGGCTGCCAGCTAAAACTTCTGAGTAAAACACGGCATTAAACCCAAGCCTTTTGAAAAGCGCAACCTCATCGCCATCGTTAAACATTTGAACTTTGTTTACATTATATTTTTCTGTCGGGCTTTCATAGCTTCGCAGTTCATAAATACGGTCGGCCTTGCTTGCTGTAAGATCAGGGACCGCCGGTTCGGGCATTTTGGGGAATGCACGCAAAACTATTGTTTCCAAACGGGTATAAGACCCATCATTATAGGCGGCGTTGATATAATCTTTCCCATCAGTAACATATTGCTGATCGGCCATTAATTTTTGTTCAGTATTTTCCAATTGGCCCCAGTTTCGGAACGGCACTAAAACATAAACGCGTTTCCCTAAAGTGTCGCTTTCGACAGGTTTAAAAACGCCGATGTTTTTAATACCCATTCTATGCAGGGCAGGTAGATAAGCGTTCTGTAAATACTGATCCAGGCGATCTGCCTGCGCCTGGGTTTTAAGGTGGTATATTTTTAGCTGGTAATAATATTTTTCGGCGGCCTTCGCATTGGAAGCGGCTGCGATCATAATTAAAAAAACTAAAAAACTAAAGAAACAATGACGGGGATTTTTGTAAATAGGTTTCATAAATTAACATTTAAATATTAAAGGTGAAATTAGTTCTTTCCTATGATATTTAATGTAACTTATTGGTTAGCATCGGTCAATATGGATAGTTCCTGTGTGGTATAAAATAATTTTGAGACGTTGGCGCCAATATTCGTCCTTTTTGCAGTCAAAATGGACGGTTAAAAAAACCTTGACTTAACGTGAGTTCGATATAATTTTTTAACTCAGGCACTCCGTTTCGCCTCACCTAAATCCTCTCCAAAGGAGAGGACTTCGATGCAAAATGGTTAATTTTCAGCAGAATAAACTCGTTACTGGCTCCCTCTCCTTTGGAGAGGGCTGGGGTGAGGCGAATGGCGAGCTTATATCGAACTCACGTTAAATTAAGAGACATTGCCCAATGCCCTTTCCGACTTAAGACTTGAGACTATTGACTTGAGACTTATTTACATGCTTACCCCATCTCTCTAAAACCTCCATAATGTCGGCTATTTTCATGGGCTTGCTTAAATAATCATCCATTCCGGATTTCAGGCATACATCCTTATCTTCCGGCATGGCATTGGCGGTCATGGCGATAATAACAGGCTGGTGATCCATATTTTCGCGTATAAAACGCGTCGCTTCAAATCCGTCCATTTCGGGCATTTGCACATCCATGAATATCATATCGTAATTTTTGAGCGTCATTGCATTTAAAGCATCGTGACCATTTATGCAGATATCCGGGGCATACCCCATTTTAGTTAATATTCGGGCAGCAAGCTTCTGGTTTACAACATTATCCTCGGCAATTAAAATACTCATTGGATATCGTTTTGCAAAATCTTCCGAAAATTGAGATTTAACCTGCTCAATTTCTTTAACCGCGCTTCCCTTTTCCTTTAACTGTTCAGCAATATGCTTGTACAAAACCTGGTGCCGCGTTGGCTTGGTTAATATACTATTAAATAAATGCGCTTCATTCCTGCTTTGTTCATTGCCCATTGAGCTTAGAAGGATAATCGGCAAATCAGGGTGTTTTTTTCTGATCTTTTTGGCAAGCTGAACACCGTCCATAACAGGCATATTCATGTCCGAAATAATAAGATCAACCGGCTTATTTGATGTAAGTATTTGCAATGCCTGTTCCCCTGATTCAGCCATAACGGGTACAAATTTCCATTGTTTTAGCTGTGTTTCCAGGATATCCCTGTTAGTTGCATTGTCATCAATAACCAAAATATGTTTGCCCACAAGCCCGTTGAGGTTTAGGTAAACATAATTACGCGAAGCCGTTTGACCGGCTTTTGATTTAATTGTAAACGAAAATGTTGTTCCGACACCTACTTCACTTTCAACGCTTATTTCGCCGCCCATTAGTTTAACCAGTTTTTCACTGATAGCCAAACCAAGCCCTGTTCCTCCATATTTGCGGGTAGTACTGGAGTCGACTTGCGAAAAAGCTTTGAACAATTTATTTAATTTATCTTCAGGTATGCCAATTCCGGTGTCACGGATGCTAAATTGTAATGTCAAAAACTCATTTTTCTGTTCAGTAATTTTCGCGCTGATGAATACTTCGCCCTTATTGGTAAATTTCATTGCGTTACTGACCAGGTTGATCAGCACCTGCCTTAACCGTAACTGATCGCCCATAATTTGTGAAGGCACATTATGATCGATCTGGTAAACAAGGTCTATTTTTGACGCTTTTTCGGCAAAAACATCTAACACACCTTCCACACAATCACGCAAATCAAAATCATGCTCTTCAATTTCCATACTTCCCGACTCAATTTTCGAAAAATCAAGCACATCATTAATAACACTTAATAACGAATCGCCACAGGTTTTAATGGTTTCGGCATATTCCTTTTGCTCATCTGTAAGAGCGGTACTTGACAGTAAGGCAGCCATGCCAATAACCCCATTCATTGGCGTGCGTATCTCATGGCTCATCATGGCCAGAAAAATACTTTTAGCTTTATTTGCATTTTCAGCTTCTTCGCGCGCTTTCTCGGCAGCCTCTCGGGATTTTCGCTCGTCGACAGTCATTTTCGCAAGGCTCTCGGTTCGTTCCCGTACCAGTTTTTCAAGGATCAGCTTTTGCGCTTTTACGCGTTGGATGCGAACCCTGAATAGCGTGTAAACGCTGCCAATTACAAATAATGCGGCTAAAAGTTCAAACCACCAGGTCCGCCAAAACGGGGGAACAATGGTAATATGCAGCCTTGACGCTACGGGCGACCATAAGCCTGAACTATTTTGATACTTTAATTTAAACGTATAGTTACCGGGGGGGATATTGGTGTACGAGGCGGAGTTCCTGCTGCCAACATAATTCCAATCTTTATCGAAACCCTCCAATAAATACGCGTAGTTCTTTTTATTTGGCGATGTAAAATCAAGAGCGGCATACTCTAACGAAATTACCGATTGTTTGTAGGATAAAGTGAGCGATTTGGTCTTTGATATATCCTGTTTTAGAGGGGAGGGATCATTACTGTTTTTCGCTACTTCAAGCGGCTTATTAAATACCTGGAACGAAGTTATAACAAGGGGTGAAAACTGTGCGGGCTTTTGTATTTGATCAGGATTAAATGAATTAAAACCGTTTACCCCACCAAAATATAAAACGCCGTTACTGGCCTTTAACGAGGAATGAGGTTTATATTCACCATTCTGAAGACCATCCTCGGCAGTAAAATTTTTAAAAGTATTTTTAATAGGATCGTATTCGGAGATGCCATTGTTCGTACTTATCCACAATTTATTGTTATTATCTTCCCTGACTGAATAAATGATATCGCTGGCCAAACCATCTTTTTTTGTAAAGACAGTAAAATGCCGGGTTTGAGGATTAAAGAGATTTAAACCTGCAGCGGTGCTTAACCATAAGTTTCCCGCATGATCCTCAAAAATATCAGGAACCATGTTATTACTAATACTATTATGGTTTGGATCATGCAGAAAACGGGTAAATTTGTTTGTTTTACGGTCTAAAAGATCAAGCCCTCCATCGTAGGTAGCTATCCACAAATTTTTCCTTTTATCCTCTAAAATGGTGTATATTCTATCGCTGCTTAAACTTTGCGGATCATCAGCATCAAATTTAAAATGTTTAAAAGTTTTCGTTTTTTTATCGTACTCGTTCAGACCGCCATCATACGAACCGATCCATGCTTTTTTATCGCTGGTAAAGGTAATGGCATAAATATTGTCTCCGATCAGGCTATTCGGGTTAGCAGCATCATGTTTAAGAAAGCTGTAATGATGCGTTTTATGATCAAGGATACTAACCCCATCAGCCCAGGTGCCAATCCACAGATCGCCGTCGCTATCCTGGTTAATAACCAGCACATAATTACCCGAAATAGTGTTTTTGTTTAATGGGTCATGTTTAAAACGGGTAAAACTGCCATTCTGAGGATTGAATTTATTTAGTCCGCCGCCATCGGTGCCCACCCAAATGTTGTTACCTGCATCTTCGTAAAGATCAAGTACAAAATTATTGGATAAACTATTAGGAGAAGAATTATTTGCATATAGATTAAAGCTTTTAGTACTTTTTTTGAAAAGATTAATTCCGCCGCTAAATGCGCCTAACCACATGTTTCCTGTCTTGTCCCGGCAAATTGAATAAATTGAATTGCCGTTGAGGCTGTTATTATCAATTTGATCATGTTTATAGTTATAAAATTTATCTGTTCCTTTTTTAAGAATACTTATCCCGGCATTTTCGGCCCCAAACCATAAATTTCCATCTTCGTCCTCGTTAATGCTTCGGATATAACTGCCGGCAATGCTGTTTGAATTTTTTTCATTGTGTTCGTAGCGGATAAAGGTGCCCTTTGAGGGGTCAAATAAATTTACGCCATTCGTTTGGGTTCCAACCCAAATACGATGGCTTTTATCTTCAAAAATACATGAAACCGCATTTCCGGATATGGTTCGCGCATCCGCGTTATCATGCTCAAACCTGGAAAAAGTATTGGTTTTTTTATTTAGCAGGTTCAAGCCCCCTGTGGAAGTTCCAATCCATAAATTACGTTTATCGTCTTCAAATACAGCGCGTATGTTATTGTCACTTATACTATTTACATCATCATCAGAATGTATATAGTGAGTAAATTGCCTTTTTTTTACATCAAAAAAGTCTAAGCCACCCCTTTCGGTACCTATCCATAAATTACCGTCACCATCCAGGGCCAGCTTATTAACACTATTACTTGAGATGGTATTTGGATTATGGTTATTGTGTAAATACCTCGTAAACCTGTTACGCTTTATATCAAATTTATCTATGCCCCCACCATCAGTTGCTATCCATATATTGTCGTTTTTGTCCTCAACAATATCATCAATAGTGCTGCTGCTTATGGTATTAATATCTTTAGCATCGTACCTGTAAATGGTAAATTTATAACCGCCGTATCTATTTAACCCATCCCTTGTTCCTATCCATATAAATCCTCTGCTACCCTGAATAGTACTTGTAACATTGATTTGTGATAAACCCTCGGCAGTTCCGATATGTTCAAACTTGAGGTTTTGATTTTGCGAAAAGCAAGCTCCGGCAATAAAAAGAAGAATGGTTAATAAAAAATATTTATAAATCTTCACACTATATGGGATATCTTCGATCAAAATGCAGCTTATTTAACCTTTTTCGGAAGGGAATCGAATGTTCATTAGTTTACAATTCTGTTTTATACGAATCTTTTAATTATAAGTTTAAAAAAATGAAGTAAAAACAAATTAATTATTCAGTTAGTGAATTGGCTAACTAGTGTGCTGGCATCAAGTGGATAATATGAGTCCATTGAGCTCCAAAGCACAAGGAGAGGGTTTACAAAGGTTTACACAATTCAGGGTTTACATAGCCATAAGCACTTGTTAATCAATGAATTGTATGTTTACATTAAAAAACAGGGTTTACAAAAATTTATACGATCCAGTACTTAATTTCGATGGGAAAAACAATCCTAATTTGAAAAGGCACGATTGTCAGGTCAGCGATTTTTGGTGGTTGTGATGAGTCAAAATTTTATCTCTTTCTTACTTAAAACTTAAAACTTTGGGCTCGAGACTAATTACTTATTTCGCCCACTTGTTTTCTAAAAGCTTCATAAAATACCCGCCTACAACGCTGCGTGCCTGGAAACCGACCATTTTCCCGTTTGTAGTTTCGTGCCAGTCGCTAAGCGGAACACGCGTTGGTGTTTCCGTTGCATATTTGTAAATAGGGTCAGTTAATGCTTTAAAGTCTTTTTGATTATCGGCTAACGAGGCTGTCCATAATATCCAGTCAGATTTGGTGTAAGTTTTGCGGCTATCCAACGGCAGCCCAAAAGCATTTTGTTTGGTAAGATAGTAGTTGATTTCTTTTTTATAAACCGTGGCAGGAAATAAATGCAAACCTAAAACTTTATCCCAAACCAGGTTATATTTTTGGCTCCAGGTACTTTTATCCCCAAAAACAAGTGAATAATGATCGCCTGCATCGGCAAACTGTGCCCATTTAACTGCCATGCCGCTTGCTAACCTCCAATATCTTTTTGCTATACTCCTTTTTCCCAATTTATGTGCTAAACCGGCGTAGGCCCCCAGGGCGACTATGGCTTTTACCGATAGGTTTGCATTGTGGGCCAGGTGTCCGGCAAAATCATCTGTACACAACTGGTTGCCCGGATCAAATCCATTTTCACTTAAATACTGGGCCCAGGCGCTTAAGGTTTTCCAATGCTTTTTGGCAAATGCGGTATTGTGCTCTGCCGCGACTATGGCGGCTGTAAGGATGATCATATTTCCTGATTCTTCAACGGGCATATTCTCGCCATAAGTTTGACCGTTTGCGATGGGATAGGTACCCAGGTCATGGGCTGCGAAATTATGCTGCCACATACTGCTTTCGCAATAATAAAATATGCCGTTTAACATGCCTTCTAATAGCTTGGGATTATAAAGCAGATATAATGGGGCCGACGGATAAGTTACATCCACCGTGTTTATAGAACCATTACTGAAGTTCTCTTTTGATAAAAATAATATATCCCCCTGCGGGCTTTTTACTAATTGATGTGCCGAAATACTTTGCCTGTAAGCTAACACGCATAGATTGGCGTAGTTTTTACCGCCGGCTTTAACTGCGTCGCTATACATACTCTTGTTAAAATTATCGCACTTTTTCATTACTGCAGCATATTGTGCAGCAGCTATATTTAATTCATTTTCAATGCTCAGGCCATTTAATTTCCACCAGGGTTTTAAATTTCGGTGAAAATATTGCACCGAATACAAGTCATCATAACCCAGTTCCACGAACTTTTCCTTTGCCGCGGCACCAAGGCTTCCAAAATTTAGTATTGTATTTAATTCCAGCTGCGGTCCCTGTTTATTTCCTGAACTAATTTTTCCGCTGACAAAGGGGCTTACTGATCCCCCCTGCTCTGTTATGTATTGCGATTCATTTGCCGATTTTGGCACAGCCACATACATGTAACCCCAGTCAATGCGCAGATCATCACCTTTTTTCTGCAATATCGGCTGGGCAACGGTCCCGGCTTTTAGAATTGACAGAGACTGCGCCGCATATTTTTGGGTGCTTACCTTTTGCGATGGATTATTAACAGCAATGGCCGTCGAAGCGCTGAATAAAACTTTGACATTATGGCTTTTACCATCGGTTGATCTTACTTTATAGGTTATATAGGACACCGGCCTTGAAAAAACCTCCAGGTCATTCATCAATAAAGGTGAAGTGAACGTGACTTCAAGATTAACATTAATGCAATCAAAATTATAGATGGTTTGGGTTGCGTTTATTTCAACACTTTTTTGTTTTGCAAGCAGTATTAGATCATCGGTATGTGCCTTAACTTCATTAAGCAGCCCGGCGTCGAGCCATGCTCCGCCCGCAGTGTTGGCACAATGGATAGCCAGCACATTTTCGCCATTTTTTAACCTGTTTTTAAATTTATCTTTAAGCGGGATCAGCTTAAAATCATTCGTCCAGCCAATAAAACTGTATATCTTTTCGCCGTTAAGGTAAACCTCCACATTGTCATCATGATGAAGCTTTAATACCAGTTTATCGATATTTAAATTATTAAGCGTAAAAGTGCGCCTCACCCATATATTTTTGCCCGTCCATAAAGTTTTTGCCTGTTGCTTATCATCAGTAAACGGCGCAGCGCCCGTGCTCCAGTGGCTGTCATCATATTTTATGTCTTGCCAGCTTCCTGATGGTTCGGTTTCCGTGTATTTGCATTGGTAAGGCTGTTCGTCCGAAGCAGGCAAAATAGTTTTATAAACAGGTCCCGCTTTTCCCATAAACCTGTAAGTTGTTCCATCGACCTTTATAAATCCTAAAAGCGACTGATCTTTACCAGTCCAGTGTTTTGTAGAGGATGCATTCAAAGTATCAGAAAAGGACCAGATACTAAAATAAGTGTTATGATTTATTAAAGGATAAGCAGGCGCTTTGGTCGCCTGTGCTTTAACTAAATTGGTGGCAATTACGAATAGAAATATTGTAGAAAAGAATTTGTTCATAGTTCATAGTTCATAGTTCATAGACAATGGCCTATGAACTATAGTTTTTATTATTTAATAAAAAAGCTCTCAACTTATTTCAACTATCGACCATTTGCCATGGTCTATGGACTATCGTCTATGGACTTCTGACCATGAACTATCATCCATGAACCATGAACTCCCCTACAACTCCCTTACCCAAATATTCCGGAAGCTAAGCGGCTTACTTTTATCGCCATGCGCCTGCAATTTTATCGGTGAGGGGCCGTGTGCTTTATAGGCGGGTTTGCCAATGTACAAAGTTGGACCCCATAATTCGAAATTATTCTCAACCAAAACACCGTTAAATAAAACGGTTACCCTGGCTTTTGTTTTAACGGAGCCATCGTCGTTAAAAGTTGGGGCAGTCCAAATTACGTCATATACCTGCCATTCACCGTTTTTTCTCCCGGGGTTAGCCAGGGGTATAGCCTGTTTATAGATACTGCCGGCCATGCCATTAACATATGTTTTATTGTTGTAAGAATCTAAAACCTGTAGTTCATACCCAGCATCGCCTTTGCCTATTGAGGCTAAAAACACACCGCTGTTACCGCGGCCCTGTCCTGTACCTTCAAGGCCTTCAGGTTCGCGCCACTCAATGTGCAGCTGGTAATTGGTAAATTTTTGCTTTGTTTCAATATTACCATAGTTTTTGTTCACGGTAAGTATACCATCATGAACATCCCATTTAGCGGGCGATCCATCGCTATTTTGCACCCATTGGTCTAAATTTTTACCATCAAATAGTATAGTTGCATCAGATGGAGCTTCGCCGCATGATGCGCCGGGTGTAACCACTTTTGGTACCGGTTCCCATATCTCGGTATCTTCTGGTTTAGCCTGCTGTGCATTCGCGATAAAAAAACTACCTGCTAACAGGGCGGTAAATAATATTGAGTATTTCATTTTTTGGTTGATTAAGTTTATTAAGTTGATTAGGTGAATAGTTGTTATATAGTTGATTAAGTTTATTAAGTTGATTAGGTGAATGGTTGTTATATTAGTTGATTAAGTTTATTAAGTTGACTAGGTGAATAGTTGTAGAGTAAGCATAAGCAAATCAATGATTTATGATTAAATCAACTTAATCTAACTCAATCAACTTAATCTAACTCAATCAACTTATTCTAACTCAATCAACCTAATCAACCCAATCAACCTAATCAACCCAATCAACCACACACCTAAACCTTCAAAACATTTTTACAGTAATCGGAGCTTTCTTTAATGCTTACGTAAGGGTCAATATTGATATAATTTTCCTGCTCAACAATAAAATGTTTCAGCCCGGACAGCTTTATATTCTTTTCGTTTAAGATTGCTTTAAAATTGATGCTTCCTTTGCCAATTTCTGTATTCAGGTCGGTGTGGGTTTTATCCCTGTCTTTTATATGGCATAGGGCATATCTTCCAGGATATTTTTCAAATAACTTCGCGGGGTCCTGGCCTGCACGTACTACCCAGAATATATCCATTTCCATGTGCACCAATGCCGGGTCGGTGTTTTTTAAAAGCACCTCATAAAAGTTTGTTCCGTCCACCGGCTTCCATTCAAAGTTATGGTTATGATAGCCTAATTTTAAGCCTGATCTTTTGCATATTTCTGCCGCCTTGTTCATTTTTTCGGCAACTTGCTTAAACTGATCGGCGGTTTTTAAAACCGCCTCGTTAACAGAAGGAACTATTACATAAGACATGCCTGTAATATTGGCCGCCTCAATATAGCTTTCCAGGTCATTTGTTTTGCCATGAACAAAATACTCATCCATACCGAAATGCCCGCTTGCGGTTGTAAGCCCGTTTGCCTTTAACAAATTACTGAAGGCTTTGGCATCCAAACCCCAAAAACCGCCTTTCTTCGAATAGTCAAACGGCTCAACCTCTTTGTATCCGGCGGCAGCAACTTTAGCTATTACGCCTTTTACGTCCTTTGGCAATTGATCGCGCAAGCTATATAATTGCAGGCCGACAACCCTGCCGGGCTTCGCTGAAAATACTTTTGGCGCTATCATAATTCCTGCGGAAATTAATCCGGCTTGTGTTAAAAATTTTCTCCTGGTGGTCATTTGGTTCATAGTTAATGGTTCATGGTTCATAGTAGAAGCTTGTTCATGGTTGATAGTAGCTGCAAGTCATGGTTCATTAGTTCATTGAGAGTCATTTGGTGGTTATTCGGAAATATTAACAACTCACTACTCACCTAATCAACCACTTAACTTCTTTCCTATACATCACAAATATGGATAGCTTTTCTTAATGAGGCAATTTTATCTGCCTGTTTTGGGACAAATTCCTGACCGACGTATCCTTTAAAGCCTGTCGCCACTATCGCCCTCATTACTGCCGGGTAAAATAGTTCCTGGGTGTCGTCGATCTCGTGCCTGCCGGGAATACCGCCGGTATGAAAATGGGCAAGGTAGTGATGATAATCGGTTATATTCCTGATGATGTCGCCTTCCATTATCTGCATGTGATAAATGTCAAAAAGCAGCTTAAAGTTTTCGGAATTTATTCTTTTAGCCAGCTCAACGCCCCATTCCACATTGTTGCACTGGTAATCTTTATGATCTATTTTGCTGTTTAGCAGTTCCATACACAGCACCACGTTATGCTTTTCGGCCAATACTACCAAGGGTTTAAGTCCTTCAACACAATTGTTCCAGCCTGTTTCATTGTCTTTTCCACGGCGGCTGCCGCTGAAACAGATCAGGTTCTTATAGCCGTTTTTCTCAACCAGCGGTATCATTTCGCTATAATTTTTTTTAAGCGTGGCATGGAATTGTTTGTCGCCAAATCCGTCTGTCAGGTTAATTTCAGCGCCATTGCACATGGACGAATACAGGCCATGCTTTTGAAGCGTCGGCCAGTCCTTCGGGCCGCAAAGGTCAACACCGGTAATGCCCATTTCTTTAGAGAATTCACAAAGCTGATCGAGTGTATACTGGCTGTAACACCAGGGCGAAACCGAATGATTGATATTTCCTTTTAGCTTATCTTCCATTTGTTCTTTGATAGCCTCTTTTTTAAATGATGATAGCATACCTGCCGCGGTAACCGCTGCTGTTCCTGCTACGATATTCCTGATCGCTGACCTTCGGTCCTGTTTAATTGCCATGTTAGTTCTTTTATATTTCTGTTTGTGGGGAAGGCTCTTCAATATCTAATCCCGGTCTCATCTCTGTATGATCTTTATCACTGAAGAACATCAAAAACAATATTAAAACAACTGCTGCTATTCCACCCGGTACCAGCCATATATTTTTCCAGTCGTGGGCTGTTTCTGATATTTTCCAATGATCGACAACAGGGCCTGAAAGGTAATATCCCATCAGCATGCCAAACCCATAGGTTGCAAGTGTAATAAATCCTTGCGCCGAGCTTTTGAAACGTTCGCCTGCATGGTTTTCTGTATAAATCTGCCCGGTGACGAAAAAGAAATCATAACAAATACCGTGAATAGCAATACCCGCAATCAGCATCCAGTAATTATTGCCTGTATCGCCATAAGCAAAAAATACATACCGGAGCGCCCATGCGATCATACCAAAAGCCAGCATTTTTTTTACACCGAGCCGTACAAAAAACAAGGGCATCAGGGCCATAAAAAACAGCTCGGAAAACTGCCCGAGCGATTGTACAGCGGCAGCCCTTTTCATTCCTATCTGGTTTAAAAAAGGATTGGTAAAATTGTAATAAAAAGCAAGCGGTATGCAAATAGCCACTGAAGCGAGAAAAAACACAAGATAGGCCCTCTTCTTCAGTAATCCAATTGCATCAAGCCCGATAATTTCGCCGAATGAAATTTTTTGGCCCCGCTTTGGCGGAGGCGTATTTGGCAAAGTGAAGCTAAATAATCCTAATACAAGGGAAGCTATTGCCGCCATTCGGAACGTCAATACCAGGGAGCCGCTTTTTTCCCATTCAAGCCATCCGATGATCAACCCTGCAACCATCCAGCCTGCTGTTCCAAAAATCCGGATAAGCGGGAACTCCTTGTTAGGATCTTTTAGTTGCTTGAACGCAACGGAATTAACCAATGCCAGTGTCGGCATGTAGATGATCATGTAAAATAATATGTTTGGGTAAAATTTTTCGAAATTACCAACAACCGTTGCATAATAAAGAGAAGCCGCCCCAACCAAATGTAAAATACCAAGTATTTTTTGCGCGGCGAAATAGCGGTCGGCAATCAGCCCGATAATAAAGGGGGCCAAAATTGCCCCTAACGCCTGGGTTGCATAAGCGCCGGCATTTTGTACACCTGTTGCATGCAGGGTCGTAGTTAAATACGTACCCATTGTTACAAACCACGCCCCCCAGATAAAAAATTCCAGGAACATCATAAAGGATAACTTTATTCTGATGGTAGCGGTCATGGTTTGATGTTTAGATAGCCGTTATTACTTTTTTAGCGAAAGAATGTATTTAACCATTTCCTTTACATTTTCGCGCGGTACCGTTGGGTGCGGCGCCATCGGTATATTACCCCAGTGACCCATGCCACCCCTGATCACTTTATTGGTTAAAGTATCGATGTTGGCTTCGGTGGCGGGATATTTTGCTGCAATATCCTTAAGGGCCGGCCCTATTAACTTCACATCTTCCTTATGGCAGGTATTACAATCGTATGAGGCCATCAGCTTCGCGCCGGGCGCCATTGGACCGGCGACAGGCTCTGTTCCTGTTTTAGTGGCATTGGTATCAGCATTTGTTTCTGCCGCTTTGGCTGTCTGATTTGCTGCCGAAGCACTATCAGCGCTCCCTTGTTTTGTATTGCCGCCACAGGCGGATATTACCGCACATATACTTAGGACTAAAAAAACTTTTTTCATGGGTGAAATTTATTGATATGTCTATTGGATGAAATTACAATTTTATGGTTTTAATTGTTAAACGGCAACTGTTTTTAAAGGAGCAGTTTTATTTTTAGCGCGCATATAGATAACCAGTCCGGTAAATGCAACAATTAATACCAAGGGAATGATAAGTGTAGTTTGCAAAAGCTGTTGCCCTGCAGTACTATTGTCACCATGCGCTGCTTTAACAATATTGTCATAATGCTTTCCCATAACAATCAAATAAAGAGAAACCGCAAACATTCCTGCACCGCCCATTAAATTTAAACCGATCGCACCAGAATCTGGAATATTGGTATTAACAAAACCCAGCATAGTAGGCCAGAAATAACACACGCCCATCCCAAATATAATTGCTGCAAAAAATATGGCATCACCCGTTAATGTGCTTAGTAAATATATCCCAGTAGCAGCTAGAATACTAGAAATCAGCAATAACACCTGTGGTGAAAATAGTTTTAAAACTGGCTTGGCAAATGCCCGGCCAATAACCATCACGCCCGTATCTAAAGTTAATATCAAAATGGCGTTTTGGGTTACATTTTTTAGCAATACGTCAATCCACTGTCCGGTAAACAATTCGGTTATTGCTGTGCCGAACATGCAGACGAACATAAAAAGAAACAAAGGATTTAAAAGGGCCTTGTACATGCCGCCCATAGATACGCCGGAAGAAACCCGTTCGGTAACGGGGAAGTCGAGCTTCGAAAACAGGTAACCATAAATTGCAGTGGGGATTAACATGACACCCACCTCGATCTGCCAAATTAATTTGTCAGCTATCTGCCCTTTAAGAATATTATCAAAAAGTAAAACGATCAGCGTGCCTATTACTATTCCACCCGGAAACCATAAATGGAAATGATTAAGCTTTGTTGTTTTAGTTTCAGGATATAAAGCGGTAACCAAAGGATTACATGCAGCCTCAACAGTTCCATTGGCAAGCCCTATCATTAAAGTTGAGACGTACAATGTCCAAAAGCCGGTGGAAAAGATGGTAAGTAAGATACCGGCGAGGTGAAGTATAAATGCCAAAACAAGTAACCTTTTCATGCCGATTATGTCCACAATAATGCCACCAATTACAACAGCAATTGGAAATCCATAAAAAGCTGTGGCCGTAATAGAAGCAAGCGCAGCTTTGTCCAAATGAAATTCAGTCCCGAACCTATTAAGGAGACCTGCGCGGATACCAAATGATAATGATGTTACCAATAGGGACAAGCAACTGGCCCTAAAGAGTTGGGTACGATTAATGGTAATGGATTGCATCTTAAAAATTTTAGGTTATAATTAGTTTAATAATTGGTTTATAAATATGTGAATATTTAAATCAAATACCAAGTGTCTTCCTGTTAAATGCATCATCCGATCCGGAAGCGGCAAAATCATCAAAAGCCCGCTCTGTAACCCTGATAATATGGTTCTTTATAAATTCAGCACCTTCACGGGCGCCATCTTCGGGGTGCTTTAGGGCACATTCCCATTCAAGCACCGCCCAGCCCGGGTAATTGTATTGTGTAAGTTTACTAAAAATCCCTTTAAAATCAACCTGTCCATCGCCTAATGAGCGGAAACGGCCTGCGCGGTCGATCCAGTTCTGGTAACCGCCATAAACACCCTGTTTGCCGGTCGGGTTGAACTCGGCATCCTTTACGTGGAACATTTTTATACGTTCGTGATAATTATCAATATATTCCAGGTAATTTAAACATTGCAAAACAAAGTGCGAGGGATCGTACAGCAAGCAGGCACGATTGTGGTTGTTCACTTTGTCCAAAAACATTTCATAAGTAACGCCATCGTGCAAATCTTCTCCCGGATGGATTTCAAAACAAAGGTCGATGCCACAGTCCTCATAAACATCTAAAATAGGCCTCCAGCGTTTAGCAAGTTCAGTAAATGCAGTTTCGACAATACCGGCGGGCCTTTGCGGCCAGGGGTAAACCATCGGCCAAAGCAAGGCCCCGCTAAAAGTAACTGAGGCATTCAAACCTAAATTTTGCGATGCTTTAGCGGCGTATTTCAGCTGCTGTACCGCCCAATCTTTCCGGGCTGCAGGGTTGTTACGGTAAGCTTCAGGTGCAAAACCATCAAAAAGTTTATCGTAAACCGGGTTTACGGCTACTAACTGGCCTTGTAAGTGGGTGGAAAGTTCGGTTATTTCGAGCCCATATGATTTTATTTCTCCTGTCAGATCTTCGGCATATGTTTTACTTTCAGCCGCTTTTTGAAGGTCAATAAAACGGGGATCAAGGGTAGGTAATTGCAATCCTTTATACCCTAAATCTTTAGCCCATTGGCAAATGCTGCCCAAGCTATTAAAAGGCTCCTTATCGCCTATAAATTGTGCTATAAATATTGCCGGTCCTTTAATGGTGTTCATTAGTTCATTGGTTCATTAGTTCATTAGTTCATTGGTTCATTAGTTCATTGGTGTCATCCGCGTATCTGTCTGAATTAGAATTTTTTTATTCTCAAATACTGGAAATATGAGTTCGGCTGATGGCCGTTACATATCTTCAAATTTTCAAATTGCCAAATTTTCAAATTTTCTCAAATCACATAATCCGTCCACTTTTCATTGCTTTGGTTCGAGGCAACGACATTTTCGATAAATGCCATGCCTCTTATGCCATCCTCAATGCCGGGGAAATCAAGCCACTCGGCCTTTGGTTCTTCGTTGTTTATTTTTGCCTGCAATGTATGCGCAAAATTGCGGTACAGGTTGCCGAATGCCTCCAGGTAGCCTTCCGGATGGCCGCCGGGCGTACGGCAATTGCTGGTGGCATAGGTTGATTCCCTGTCGCCATAATTATTTCCTGCCCTTAAAGTTTGTGCCGGTTTGTCCAGCCATTTTAGGGTGAGGGTATTGGGTTCCTGCTGAGCCCATTCAAGGCTCCCGTTTTCACCGTAAATGCGGATTTTTAATGCATTTTCTTCTCCGGCAGCAACTTGCGAAGCAGTAAGCACTCCTGTGGCTTTATTTTCAAAGCGCAATAAAATGGCGCCGTCATCGTCCAGCATCCTGCCTTCAACCACCGTATTTAATGAAGCATTTAATTGCGTTATTTTTAGTCCTGAAATATATTCCGCCAGGTGGGCGGCATGTGTTCCAATATCGCCCATACAACCGCTTTTACCGGACTTTTTCGGGTCGGTGCGCCAGGCAGCCTGTGCATTGCCTTCCCGTTCAGACAATTTGCTCAGCCAACCCTGTATATACTCAACATAAATTTTCCTTACCTTACCTAAAGCGCCTTTTTTCACCAGCTGCCTGGCCTCCTTAACCATCGGGTAGCCCGAATATGTATGGGTCAGCAATAACATCAGGCCGGTTTCATCCAGCTTTTTCTTCAGCTGTTTTGCTTCATCTAAGGTGAAAGTGATGGGTTTTTCTACTACCACGTTAAAACCGTTTTCAAGGGCAAGCATCGCCGGGGCAAAGTGCGCGAAATTTGGTGTAACGATAGTTACAAAGTCCATCCGCTTATCTTCAGGCATCTTGCTTTCAGCCAGGATCATATCCTCATAATTGGTATAGATCCTGTCTTCAGGCAAAAAAAGCATGTGCCCGCTATCAATGGCAATATCTTTATTTATACTCAGGGCCCCGCAAACCAATTCTATCTGGCCGTCCATATTGGCGGCTATCCTGTGAATAGCGCCTATAAATGCATCCTTACCCCCGCCAATCATCCCCATACGGAGTTTTCTATGAGACATATGTTTTGAATTACTGAATTATTGAATTAATTAGTGAATTAGTGAATTAGTGATTGAACTAAAATTAGTGAGATGAGCAACAAATTTTTTTGGATCGTAAATTGGTGAATTATCTTCATTAATCTCTTCTTAAAATTCACTAATTCAAACTTATCTCAACCTTAGTCATCCACCGCCCAGGCTTTATCTCCTTTTTTATAGGGCATGCAGCCATCGTAATGTCCTGGTGTTTCCATATATCGTAAAGCTTTGGTGGCGCCAACTTCCGAGGTAAAGTAACCCAGCAAAGTTAATTCTTTCATCATCTTGAAATAATGGTCTGGCATTTTTAGCGCTGCATATTTAGTATCTCCCTTATGTTTTGCCATATCGGCTTCCATTTTCTTTGATAAAGTTTTATAATAGTCTTTTTGTTCTTTATCAAGTGCTACAAGCAAATCGGTACGCTGCTGATCCGTCAGGTCCATAAACTTGCCGTTGAATTGTTTCTGACCTGTATCGTCTAATTTTTTAATGCCTTCTAAAAATATTTTCTGGTCAGCCGGGGTATAGCAATCCCTTACCATTACCGCCATAAACTGGCCAACATTTGCAGCCTTTGCACCCGGCGAACTCGCTGTTGCGGGAAGTATGGTGTCTGCCACTTCATTTAAAAAAGCGACATGATCAGCATTAAACAAGTCGCTAACCTGTGTAGAGGTTGGTTTACATCCCGAAATAAAAAATTCGGCGCCTATTACCGCGCCTCCCATTATCAGGGCAACCCTACCGATGGCGTCTCTTCTATCCATTTTAATTAGTGAATTAGTGAATTAGTGAATTAGTGAATTGTTTAATTATTTGATTGGGGTAAATAAAGATTCACGAATTTACTAATTCATGCTAACTAATCAATCATAACAATTTGTGAATTATTTTCTTAATACCTTCTTCAAATTCACTAAATCACTAAATCACTAATTCATACCTAACTTATTCAATAATTCGATAATTCTCACGTCGCCCAGGCTTTGTCGCCTTTTTTGTAAGGTACACATCCATCATAACGTCCCGGAATTGCAATATAACGCAAAGCTTTAGTGGCGCCAATTTCGGAAGTGAAATAACCAAGAAGGGTCAGTTCCTTCATCATCCGGAAATAATGATGCGGCAATTCAAGCGCTTTATATTTAGTATCGCCGGTATGTTTTAACTTATCAGCGTCCAGCTGTTTATTTCGGTGGGTTGTAAAGTCTTTTTGTTCTTTATCAAGCGCTACAAGCAAATCGGTACGCTGCTGATCTGTCAGGTCCATAAATTTGCCGCTAAATTGTTTTTGGCCGGCATCATTTAGCTTTTTTATGCCCTCCAAAAATGTTTTCTGGTCGGCGCGGGTATAACAGTCCCTTACCATTACAGCCATAAACTGGCCGACATTAGCCGCTTTTGCCCCCGGTGAACTCGTTGTAGGCAATATAGTGTCTGCAACTTCATTTAAAAAAGCAACATGATCCGGACCAAACAGGTCACTTACTTGCGTAGAGGTTGATTTACATCCCGAAATAAAAAATTCTGCGCCTATTACCGCGCCTCCCATTATCAGGGCAACTCTACTTATGGCGTCTCTTCTATTCATTTTAATTAGTGAATTGGTGAATTAGTGGATTAGTGAGTTATTGAATTAATTAGTGAATTAGTGAGTCAATTATTTTTTGAATTATAAATTTGTGAATTATTTTCAAATAATGCTTCTTAAAATTCACTAAATCACTAATTCATACTTATTTTAATTCAATAATTCACACTTATATGCTCCAGCCTTGCCTGTACTGGCGTTTAACATACTGGTTAACATCATCAAAATTGGTTATTTTCATATTCTCATTATCCCAAACCATTTTAATGTGGCCGCCTTTAAGGTCGTGGCCTCTTACAGCAAGGTTCGCCATTAGCAAAGCTTCGGTTAAGGGCCCTGCGACATCAAATGATGAGCTTAATTCCGTTTTTCCATAACCGGCAAGGCAGCCTTCAACCCATTGTGCATAATGCCCGTCTGCACCCTGTCGCCCGCCAATACCATGTGGTACACGAGCAAACTTTTGCGGAACATTAACTTCTTTGGTACGTGAAGTAGGCAGTAACAGAGGATTATCAGAATAGGTACTGGCTATCATTTTACCTTTTGTACCAATAAATAAGGTACCATTTCCATCGTCACCAAAACGTTCATTAGGACCCAGTTCTTCGGGCCTTTCAGGTTGTATGCCGCCATCCATCCAGTGCAGTGTTACATCACCTTTTGTTTTACTTGTTTTAGGAAAAGTAAGTGTGATATGACTTGAAGGCGGGCAGCTTTCAGGAAAATGCCCTTGTTTAAACTCGCCAACATATACAGTACCTACACTTGCCTGTACATCTTTTGCATACTGCAAGCCAAGCACACGGAATGGCGCTTCCACCAGGTGGCACCCCATATCGCCAAGTGCCCCGGTACCGTAATCCCACCATCCCCGCCAGTTAAATGGCACTAAATTATCTACATAATCCTTATAAGGTGCTGTGCCGAGCCAAAGGTCCCAATTCAATTCTTTAGGAACATCTGATTTGGTTGCCGGCCATGGAATTCCCTGTGGCCAAACCGGCCGGTTTGTCCAGCAATAAACGGTGTGCACATCGCCAATAATATCAGCATCGTACCATTCCGCTAATTGGCGTGTCCCATCGTTTGATGCCCCCTGGTTACCCATTTGTGTAACCACTTTGTACCGTTTGGCTGCTTCGGTTAGCATCCGGGCTTCAGCAATATCATGTGTTAATGGTTTTTGCACATATACGTGCTTACCCAATTGCATGGCATGGTAGGCAACTATCGCGTGGGTATGATCAGGAGTTGATACCGATACGGCATCAAAATTTTTTGATTCTTTATCAAACATCTGGCGCCAGTCTTTATAATACTTGGCTTTTGGAAAGTTTTTTACCGAGGTTGCGGCCTGGCGGTCATCCACATCACATAAATAGGCTATATCAGCTTTTCCGCTTTTATAGAAATTAGCAATATCACTCTGGCCCTTGCCACCTGCGCCAACGCTTGCAATTAGCAAACGGTCACTGGGCGCTATATAGCCTTTACCGCCCAATACAAATCGCGGAACGATCATAAAGCCGGCTGCGGCGACAGCGCTTGTTTTTAGAAACTCCCGCCTTGAGGGGGCTGGTTTTTTATCAGGTTCGTTTTTTTCCGTCATGGTTTATACTTTAAAACTATTAAATATTATTCTTCAACAGCGAGTTTGGCCTCACCTAAATCCTGTCCAAAGGAGAGGATTTTAAATTCGCTCTTTTTTAAGCTCTCCTAATTCTTTAGCCCTCTCCTTTGGAGAGGGTTGAGTGAGGCGCAAACGCCTATACATTCCCCTTCTTCAATTCTTTAACCGCATAGTCAGCGGCACGTGCAGTAAGCGCCATGTAAGTAAGGGAAGGATTTTGGCAGGCAGAGGATGTCATTGCAGCCCCGTCGGTCACAAATACATTCTTAGCATCCCAAACCTGGTTCCATTCATTCAATACTGATGTTTTTGGATCACGGCCCATGCGTGCGGTACCCATTTCATGTATACCCCTGCCTAAAACACCCACACTGTTATAAACATGCACTTTCTTAACGCCGACAGCTTCCAGCATTTCTTTGGCATCATTAGCCATGTCTATGCGCATTTTCTTCTCATTATCCTTAATTTCAGCATCAATGGCTAAGACGGGCAAGCCCCATTTATCCTTTTTGTTTTTATCAAGTGTTACCTTGTTCTCATGGTATGGCAATGTCTCCCCGAAACCGCCAAGACCAATTGTCCATTGGCCCGGTTCGGTCAAGGCATCCTTAAAGGCGCCGCCAATATTCATTTCGGCAATATCCCTGCCCCAGCCTTCACGTCCACCGCCGCCCTGGTAACCAAAACCACGAATGTAATCCCGTTTCTCGCCGTTCAGGTTCCTGAAGCGGGGAACATAAATTCCATTGGCCCTGCGGCCGAAATAATATTTATCTTCAAAACCTTCAACCACGCCGCCGGCGCCTACGCCCAGGTGATGATCCATCAGGTTATGACCCAATTCGCCGCTGCTGCTTCCCAATCCATCAGGCCAGATGTCAGTTGCTGAATTCATTAATATCCAGGCGCTGTTTAAAGTTGACGCGTTTAAGAAAATGACCTTTGCATAATATTCATAAGTTTGGTTTGTTTCGGCGTCCAGCACCTCAACTCCTTTGGCTTTTTTTGTGTCCTTATCATACAATATTTTGGTTACATAAGACCACGGGCGAACCGTTAAGTTCCCGGTGGCCATTGCAGCAGGCAAAGTAGCCGATTGTGTGCTGAAATAAGCTCCAAACGGGCAGCCCAGCCAGCATTTATTTCGGTACTGGCAATTGGTACGGTTATTATGAGGTACCGTTATATTAGCTGTACGGCCTATAATAAAAGCGCGGGCCTCTTTATAGTATTCTTTAAAACGCGCGGCTACGTCCTTCTCTACGCAATTCATTTCCATTGGCGGCATAAAGTCACCATCGGGAAGGATGGACAGACCATCTTTATTGCCGGATATTCCTGCAAATTTCTCAACATAGCCATACCATGGTTCAATGTCTTTATAGCGTATCGGCCAATCAACACCTATCCCTTGTTTGCCATTTTCTTCAAAGTTTATATCCGCCCAGCGATAGGATTGCCTGCCCCACATCAATGAGCGGCCACCTACGTGGTATCCCCTGAACCAGTCGAAACGCTTGATCTCCACATATGGGCTATCCTTATCGCTCGCCCAATAATCAAGGTTGGTTTCGTTTAACGGATAATCGCGCTTCAGAACGGGATAATCCTTGATCATTTGTTGTGTGCGGCCCCCTCTATGCGGGAAGTCCCAGGGGTTCTTGGTAGCGTTTACATAATCTTTAATGTGTTCAATATTCCGGCCCCGCTCAAGCATAATGGTTTTCAAACCTTTTTCGGTTAATTCCTTAGCAGCCCATCCGCCAGAAATTCCTGAACCAATCACAATCGCGTCATACGTGTTTGCAGACATATAATAATATTAAAAGGTTAAATAAATTTATAAAATCGGTTAATCCGACTAATGTATAAACAAAAAATTACTGAACAAATATTCATTGTGTTTTTTTAACACATTGGGGAAAGAGATTAGAGATTAGAGGTCAGAGATTAGATTTAACTAATCTCTGACCTCTAATCACCAACTAAACATTCCCCTTCTTCATTTCACTAACAGCATGGTCTGCCGCACGTGCGGTTATGGCCATGTACGTGAGCGATGGGTTTTGGCATGATGTTGATGTCATGCAGGCGCCATCGGTTACAAAAACATTTTTACAGGCATGTACCTGGTTCCATTCATTCAGGATGGATGTTTTCGGGTCTTTGCCCATTCGCGCACCACCCATTTCGTGAATATCCAATCCCGGCGCCTGGTGATTAGTTGAAGGCTGAATATTTTTAAACCCGGCCGAAGTAAACATTTCGGTGAGCTGCTCTATATAATCCTTCTTCATCTTTTCGTCATTATCGTCGTAATCGACCGAAATGTTCAGCAAAGGCACACCCCAGTCGTCTTTCAATTTTGGATCGAGGTTAACATGATTACTTTCTTTTGGTATCGTCTCGCCCATCATATGCGAACCAACGTACCAGGGGCTCAAATCGCCTTTTACCATGTTTTCTTTCAGCGTACTGCCAACGCCGTCATATTTGTGTTGCCGGTACCTGTAGCCGCTGAAACCGCATGCATACCCACGCAGGAAATCTGTTTCCTGCTTATAAACATTCCTGAATCGCGGTATATAACCACCGGTTGGCGAACGGCCATCAACGGTCCATTCTTTCAGGCCATCATATTCAGCGCCTATATGCGCCGAATAATTATGGAAGGCTATATATTTACCTAAAACGCCACTATCGTTGCCAAAACCATTTGGGAACCGGCTTGATGTAGAGTTTAATAATACCAGGTTAGTATTTATAGCAGCAGCATTTACAAAAATGATGCGGGCATAATATTCTATTGTTTCTTTTGTATTGGTATCGACGATGCGTACGCCGGTGGCTTTACCCAATTTTTCATCATAAATAATAGATTCAACCACCGAAAATGGCCTTAAAGTCATATTCCCCGACTTTTCAGCCCATGGAATTGTCGATGCATTACTGCTGAAATACCCACCGAAAGGGCATCCACGCTGGCATAGGTCACGATTTTGGCATTGTGTACGCCCCTGGTCAATATGTATTTGATTGGGTTTTGACAGGTGTGCACACCGGGCGCTGATCACATGCCTGTTTTTATAATTCTTTTTTAAATGATCGCTAAAGTAAACTTCAACATCATTTAAAGGATAACCGGGCAAAAATTCGCCGTCAGGCAGTTCAGGGATGCCGTCCTTATTGCCCGCGATGCCTGCAAACTTTTCCACATAACTGTACCATGGGGCAATATCCTTATATCTGATCGGCCAATCGACCGCAAAGCCATCCCTGGCAGGGCCTTCAAAATCAAAATCGCTCCAGCGCTGTGTCTGCCTTGCCCAAAGTAAGGATTTACCCCCTACCTGGTAACCTCGTATCCAGTCGAATGGTTTTTCCTGTATATAAGGATGCTCCTTATCTTTTACAAAAAAGTGAGCTGAATCTTCGCCAAAAGCATAACAGCGGCTTACTATAGGGTTTGCTTCTGTTACAACTGCAGGCAATTGCCCGTGGTGTTCAAATTCCCAGGGGTATTTATTTGTGGTAGGATAATCTTTTATATGCTTTACATCCCTTCCGCGCTCAAGCACCAGGGTTTTTAACCCATTACCGGTTAATTCCTTAGCCGCCCACCCCCCGCTTATCCCGGAACCAATTACAATGGCATCAAAAGTGTGCGCCTTAACGCTGTCAATATTTAAGTTAGCCATATTTTAAGCGGTCTTGAGTTTTTTAACCGGGTAATGTACAATGTACCTGCCGGGCACCAGTTCATAAATAATCTCTTTGGTCATAAAAAATTGGGAGGTTGTATAAGCAAAAATAGTTTGTTGTTTTACGCCCCAATAAAACGCCATTACCGGGTCGGTTTCAAGATGTTTTTGCGGACGAGGCCTGTGCGCCGGGGCCTTAGTTGCTGGTGATTTTGATTTTGAACTATTTTCAATTCCGGTTAACACTGCTTCCCGGTCTTTAGCACTCAAATCACTGAATGAACTATTATATTTGGTTTTAACCATATCATTAAACTTAACCAAACCTGTCAAAAATGCCTGTTGATCTTTTTTCCCGTAACAGTCGTCCAGCATTTTTAAAACAAATGCAGGTAATTTGAGGTCTTTAGCTCCCGGTGTGTTGGTTTTGGGAATGATGGTTTCGCATATATCCCCGATCAAATCTTGCTGATCCGCGTCTATATTGATGTGTTTGAGCTTGATATACGGAGTTCCGTCCTTATGCAGGCACGATGGCAATAATACTGCGCCGCCAATAACCAAAGCCAGATTTTTTATAACAGTACGCCGGTCCATAAATATTTATTAAAGTTGATTGGGTTGATTAAGTTGATTGGGTGAGTGGTTATTTAATTAAGAGGTTGATTAAGTTAGATTAAGTGAGCGGTTGTGCTAACTTAATCAACTATTCACTCAATCAACTTAATCAACCTCAAACCAAACGCTTAAGTTAAAGCAATATCATTAAAATCCCCACTTTTTCATGATTTGTAAATCAATTTTTACACAATCGAACGGGTCCTTACCCTGGTATGACTCCTGCTCGACAATAAATTGCGATGTCCCGCCTATTTTTCTGGCTTCTTTTACGATCTCTTTTACCGGCATCACGCCCTGGCCGAGTATGGTGCTGTCGTAGCCGTCCATCCCTTGACCGGTATCGCTTTTTATTTCATCCTTCACATGCATTAACTCAAAACGGCCGGGATATTTTTTTAACAGGTCTAAAGCATTGCCACCAGCCCCTAACATATTGCCTATATCCATTTGCTGTACCACCAGGGTTGGATCGGTGTTTTTTAGGATATAATCATAAAGGTCGCCATCGCCAATCTTTGTTTTAAACTCGAAGTTATGATTATGGTAGCCAAAGCTTATTCCATGCGCTTTGCATAATTCACCACACTTATTCATTTGTTCCATAAAACGTTTCAGCGCATCCATGTCGGTACGCAGACTCTCGTCAAGCCAGGGGCTGATCACATAACGCTGCCCTACCTCGGCGGCATCTTCAATCGTATATTTCCATTTGTCGGTAAAATCATTTTTAGCAGTGTCCCAGTCATGAGCGGTCATAACGGTATGCCCGCTTGGCATTTGCAGGGCAAGATCGGCCAGCAGCTTTTTGAAGTCTTTGGCGCTGTAACCGTAGAATTTCCTGTTGATATAATTGGCATGTTCGACATGGATCCAGCCCATGTCGGCCAGCTTCTTAAGCGAACCGGCCGGGTCTTTCCCCATGGCATCGCGTACAGAATAAAGTTGTAGCCCTAATCTTTCGATCTTTTTTGGTTTTGCCAATAGCATGTCAGGCATTAAAGCAGCGCCGGCAACGGCCAATGCGCTGGTTTTTAAAAATTTACGGCGGGATGTATTCATGATTTTTTTATTTATTTACTGATTGGAAATGTGGGAAACAATAGAGATGTATTACTTACAAATGCAAGGTGTTTACTATCAGGCGACCACGATGGCGTATTGATAGTGCCTTGTCCGCCATAAAGATAAGCTATAACCTTTGAAGGCCCTCCGTTAACCGGCATTACCCTAAGGTAAACATGTTTATAAAAAGGATGATCTCCGGGGGATACTTCATTTTTTAGAAAGGTGATATATTCTATCCATTTTCCATCCGGCGAAATATGAGGGAACCAGTTGTCATAATCGTCATTGGTAAGCTGTGTTTGTTCGCTGCCATCCGCTTTCATACGCCAAACCTGCATTAAACCGCTACGCACAGAATTAAAATAAATATACTTTCCATCGGGTGAATACTCGGGGCCGTCATCCAAACCGGGGGCTGTAGTCAGTCTTACTTCCGGGCCACCGGCAGAGGGTATCCTGTAAACATCAAACTCTTTATTGCGCGAACCGCAAAATACAATATATTTTCCATCGGGCGACCAGCCATGCATGTACGATGGGCCAACCGGTGTAAGACGATGTGGCTCACGACCTGTAACCGGCAATACCCAGCCGATAGAGTTACCTGTTTGGTCGCTGCTGCTAATGGCAAGCCATTTGCCATCAAATGAAATTACATGGTCGTTATTATTATGGGTAGCAGAACCCGTATTCAGAATAGTTGGCTTAGCTGTTTTAAGGTCGAAGGTATACAATAACCCTTCGCTGTTATAAAGCAGGTGTTTGCCATCTTTCATCCAGTTTGGAGCCTGAAGTGATTTTGGCGACTGGTAAATGATCTTGCTGTTCTGGGTTTCAAGATCAAGTACCTCAATATCACTGCCTATATATTGCCTGTAGGGCGCTAAGCTTGCCGCGGCAGGCACAACTATCCGCACATTATTGAACACCGCCTTTTCGACAACATCCGGATTATGGGCACATATAAATAATCCAACATAAACGTCGTCGCCCAAATCTATGCCACTTATTTCCTCGCTTACAAACATATCCCCCTTGCGGGCCACCGACATAATATAGGTATTGCCTTTTCTTTCGAGTTGTATTACATCAGCCGATGTAAGCTTAAATTGTTTCTCCTCGGTTGCACCGCCCGTTGTTTTTCGGAACTGTAACGAAGTCAATCCGGCCCCATGCACTACCGCGCTCACATGTTTTGAATTGGTATCAAGCGATGAACGCACCATCCAGCCTATTTTCCGGTGCTCTTCAACCCCTTTACCAATAAAAGCGGCATTGGTGCGCAATATAAAATCGCCTTTCATTTTTTTCCATACAAAATGAAATTCATCATGCGCGGCCCAGACGTTTGTACCAGAACCGGATACATTATATTGCTGTGATTTGCTATCGTAACTACCGCTTCCAGCATGTTTAACTTTGCCTATATCATTCTGGCCATCAAATATGCCCGGCGGGCTTGTTTGTGCATTAACTTTTTGATCAAATAAAACTATGGCGCACAGTAAAAAAAACAGGTGAGATATTTTTTTGCTCATTTAGATTGGTATTTAAAGAGATCGTAATTGGTTTACTAAGGT
Organism: Mucilaginibacter sp.; assembly: GCA_036758125.1. Taxonomy (GTDB): domain Bacteria; phylum Bacteroidota; class Bacteroidia; order Sphingobacteriales; family Sphingobacteriaceae; genus Mucilaginibacter. The sequence continues at coordinate 63,891 of DAIOXE010000006.1, read as the reverse complement.
AGAAATTACATTTGTAAATGGAATAGTGTATTTGTAACAATATGGTGCACATTTTATCAATTTGATTTTTTGCTTTATAAAAACGCATTTAAAATCAAACGATCTTATATTTTTTACCGCTTTTATTTGTGTAAATTTGTACTTATAAATGGTTAAAGGATACAAATCAGCATTTTAAGTGATGAAAACAGGTGCTTTCGTTGCTAAAACAAAATGCGGACAATTTTAAAATGATTTACAGGTATGATAAAGACAATTGTAACACCGAAAAATAATAATCTCTATTTGCCTATACCTGATAGCTATATCGGTAAAGAGATAGAAGTGCTGGTTTATGCAAAAGAGGAACTGATAGAAGAAAAGGCAAAACCTAAAAAATCAATGGCTGATTTTTGTGGCGTACTGTCCGAAAATGATTACCAATCGTTAAAAAAACATACGGAACAAGCCCGCAAAGAATGGAACAGGCCTATTTAATTGACACTAATGTGCCTATAAACTGTAAATAAAAGACCGGCGCTCAGAAAAAAAGCCATGTAGATAGCATGGCTTTTTTTATTTTATTGAGCTTACGCTAAATTACTTAATTGCTTTAATCAGCGGCAACTAAAGCTTTTTTTGTGTTTATAAAATCATTTTTTTCGGTTGCCGCCGCCTTACAATACTCCAGGTAAAATTGTTTCTTTGAATCGTGATAAAAGCTTACGGCGCCTATCAGGCTCATAAATTTTATGTAGTACCATGCTGTATCAATCTGGTATGGTTTAAATCCGGAACGAGCGCTTTTAGGAAACAAATGATGATTGTTATGCCATTCACCGGCTACAAAACCCGGCCAAATTTGATTAATTGACATGTCATCCCGATTATAATCAATCCCATCGCGGCGTTTATCCTTACCTTTTCCGTGCCCTTCATAATTAAAAGTGCGCACGCCCACCGCCCAGAACCCTGCAGCCCCAAAAAGGGCGCAAACAAGCGCCGGGCCGCCTATTAAATAAAATACAGCGAACCAAAAACCCCAGTTAAGTATTATCCCCAGAATTGCACGGCCCGGATTAGCAATAGACCCGTATTTTTTATATTGGGTATAGGTGTTTGGGCTTACCCCTACATGGTTCATTAATTTTATGCAGCGGTTATAATCCTTTTCGCTCATGTTACGGGCAATTGGCTGGTGGTTTACATCAGCCAAAAAGCAGTACAGAAAGCCTCCCTGGGCATTATATGGATCGCCGGGCTGATCAGACAGGGCGTGGTGCACGTGATGTGATATGGCATATATTTCTTCGGGAATAATTTTAAGCGTAAGGTTTTGGGTAAAAAACCGCCAGAATTTATTCTTGAATCTATAGGCCTTGTGAGTACAATACCGGTGGTGCCAGATAGTGCCATGGCTCCCCATAACTATCATGCTGTAAGCAAAAGCGATTATTAATCCCGTTATGCTGAAGTATTTAAATATAAATAAAAGGAAAAACGGGGCAAGACACAAAACAAGGAACCAGCTTGTAAAAGAAAGCCAATTCTTTTTGTTGTTAAATACATTTAACCGTGAGAAAAATTCCTTGGAAATTTGACCGGGACGTGGTTTTGAAAGTTCACCAAACTCATCTTTCCACCCGTACGAAGGTGGTTCGAGTACATTTTTTAAAAAAGTCATTAATTAGGGAAAGGTATGTATAAGTCCATTATTATCTTACGTATGATAACGACTTAAAGTTATGATAAATTACGTGTTTCTGACAATAAAAAAAATCTTTTCGTAATTTAAACAGCCCCAGTTTCCGGTAGGGCCTTTAAGTCAGCTTATTACGTACTCAAACTATCAAGCTGCATAAAATCAAAAAAAGATAGAATTTGGCGAAAGTTTAGAGAATCCGATAGAATCTGTAGCGCTTTGAACTTATTGCTGGATGTTCCTCCTGATCTTTCGGACCTTTCGACTTAACAATTCCTCCTGCCCCTTCCGGCTTTCGGGCTTTTCCGACTTTTCCGACTTTCAAACTTTTCTCCTATATTGGCTAAAACCATAGTCTGTGAAAAATCGCTTTCTTTTATTTATTATCCTCTTCTGCGTAACCAGTTGTTTTGCACAGGATACAGTTAAACAAAAAAACAGGCTTACCGACTCGGTAATTGAACGGTTTTACGTTTTAAGATCAGATAAAACGATAAAAGAAGGGCTGTATAAAGCCTTTTTCAAACGCAAAACACTGATAGCATCCGGAAATTACAGTAAAAATCTAAAAACCGGTATATGGCAATTTTCTGATCGCAGAGGCCGATTAGTTGAAAAATACGACTACGACAAAAACAGGTTCACTTATATAGCTCCTCTATGGGCGCCGGAGTATCTTAGCCTTCTTTTTGATGATACCTTAAAAGAAGGGGACCGGATTACCAGGCCTTTAAAAATTGGAGGAATTTATTATGGTTACATCCCTTATGTAAATTTGTTCCAATTGCCTTTTGACACATTCGGCGTTAGTACTTACGCCTTTCATGCTTATGTAGAATTATTGATCAGCCCCCTGGGAAGGCTTGCTGATTACAACGTTCGCATTGTATCATCTTACTACGACTATGACCATACCTTTAACCTGGATGTTAAGCTGTTTAATGAAGCGGACCGAACATTTATACCTGCAACTTTAAATGGCAAACGCGTTATGTCAAGAATCGTTATCAAGTGTTTTGTTACCCCCTCGGGCGGGCTTGATTTTTATTGAGGAGAAGCAAGTCGGGCCAGCCCCCTCTAAATCTCCCCCGGTAGGGGAGACTTTTAGAAAACCAGGGTACGATATTCCGATAGTATCGGCATTGGTACGAAATTCCCAAATTCCCAATAAAAAAAATCCGAAATCGAAAATCTCCAAAGGAGTCCTTCGGGCCGAAATCCGAAATTATTTAATGAGCATGATGCCCATCAGCGCCATGTGCATGGCCGTGTTTTAATTCTTCGGGGGTTGCGGGGCGGACATTTAAAATATTACCTTTAAAATGAAGGTCCACCCCTGCCATGGGATGATTAAGATCGACAATGACTGAATCTTCGGCAACCGATACCACCTGTCCCTGGAAATGGTTGCCATTGTTGTCCTGTAATGGCAGGATACTGCCAACCTCGGGCACATCGGTACCTTTAAACATATCCATAGGCAGGTTGGCTACGGCTTCCTCATCATAGCTGCCATAAGCATCTTCGGCCGATAAACGGAAATCATAAGTGTCGCCTGTTGAAAGAGTACTTAAATTTTCCTCGAATTTTGGGAGCATTTGCCCGGCGCCATATAAAAAAGTAAGCGGTTGTTCTTCGGTTGCGCTTTCCTGTAAAGTTTCAGAGCCGTCTTCCTGGTCAACATACAGATCGTAAGTTAATGACACTACGTGTTTTGGGTTTATTTTCATTTTAAAGTTATTTTTTGATTCAGACAGTGTTTATCTGTTTCAGCGCGTCATCAACAGTAAGGGCTGGTAATCCGCAGGTTTTATCTTTACAAATAAATATTTGTGTAACAGCGCTGAGCTTATCCTGCAACAAAGGTAAACTTCCTTTTTTACCACCAAGAATAATTTTGTTCGGGATGTAATTTTTTTCAATTTCGTTCCTGATGCTTTCTGTAGCGCTGCCTGTTATTGCTATCTCATACGTCCCAAAAATATGCTCCTGCAACAACATTATCCAGTTGGAATATGCTGAAGGATATTTGGCTATGTGCGGAACGATATTTCTTAACAATTGGGCAGAAACATCAAGGTATTGTTCGTTATCAAATAACAAACCAAGCTTATTAAGGTTTCGCGCCATTACGGAATTTGAGGCAGGCGTTACGCCATCCATTATTTCAGATTTGCGGGCTATCAGTTGCTTGTCATCATCGGCAGTATAAAAAAAGATACCGTTTTCTTTATCATAGTAATGTGCAACAGCCTGATCGGTAAGCTTTTTAGCCTGCATAAGCCATCGCTCGTCAAAAGTAACTTCGTATAAGGCGATGAAAGCATCGATTAGGTTGGCGTAGTCATCTAAAAAAGCAACAGGCGCCTCACCTAAATCCTCTCCAAGGGAGAGGACTTTAAAAGAAGAAGCTTCTAACTCCCTTTCCTTTGGAGAGGGCCGGGGTGAGGCGACATGTGGAGAGGATTTAGGTGCGGCGCTGATGCGGCGCAATCTCCCTCCCTTAGTTAAAAGGTTATCCAAAATAAATTGGGCGTTTTTTATGGCTGTATCAAGGTATTCAGATTTATTAAAAGCCCTGTAAGCATCGCAAAGGCCTTTCAGCATCAGCCCGTTCCATGAGGCCAGTATTTTATTATCAAGGCCCGGGCGCACGCGCTTGCTGCGGGCCTCAAATACTTTTTGACGGGATGCTGCTATTTTCCCGAGAAGGGCCTCAACCGGCAAGCCTAATTTTTGGGCAAGGTCGTCATCATTTTCTTTTCGGAACAAAACATTTGATTGCTCCTCTTCCCAGTTGCCGTCATCGGTAATGTTATAATAGATGCAGAACAATTCGGCATCCGCGCCTAACATTTTCTGTATTTCATCATTGGTAAAAATGTAAAACTTGCCTTCTTTACCTTCGCTGTCGGCATCAAGTGCAGAATAAAAACCATATTCGGGTGAAGTTAGCTCACGCAAAGAAAAGCTGATGATCTCGTCTACAATTTTTTTATAAAGCGGATCAGGGTTCCAGGTATAAGCTTCGGCGTACAAACTAATTAATTGCGTATTATCGTACAGCATCTTTTCAAAATGCGGAACGTGCCAGCGGCCGTCAACAGCGTAACGGGCAAAACCTCCGCCGATATGGTCGTAAATACCACCGAAAGCCATCTTTTGCAGGGTCAATTTTACAGCGCCGGCAACATTTTCATCCTTTGCTAAATGCGCGTAACGCATTAAACATTGCCAGTTATTTGGCATCGGGAACTTTGGCGCACTGCCCAAGCCGCCTTCTGCCCTATCAAAGTATTTTTTCCAGTTATTTACGATCAATTCCAAGTCGTCCTTAGTATAAGCCGGTTGCTCTTTTACAAATTCAATAGATTCATATTGTTTTATCCCTTCGGTTAGTCTCATGGCATATTCTTCCGCCTCACCGCGTTTTTGTTTGTAAAAGTCGGCGAGATTAAACAGCAGGCTTGTCCAGTCGTTTTTGCGGAAATAGGTGCCGCCATAAATAGGCCGCTGGTCGGGCAGGCAAACACAATTGAGCGGCCATCCTCCGCGGCCGCTCATTAACTGAACCGCGCTCATATATATTTGGTCCACATCGGGCCGTTCTTCCCGGTCCACTTTGATGCAAACAAAATATTCATTCATTACCGCCGCCACTTTTTCATCTTCGAAACTTTCATGCTCCATCACATGGCACCAATGGCAGGCAGAATAACCTATGCTAACCAATATCAGTTTGTTTTCATCCTTTGCCCTTTGCAATGCTTCGCTCCCCCAGGGATACCAATCGACCGGGTTATTGGCATGTTGCAGCAGATATGGGGATGTTGAATTAGCGAGGTGATTCATAGCTTTTATTGTCCGGCAAAAATGGGATATTTAAGCCAATTAATTTAAAGCAATTTGGGATGGGAAAATGTTTGACAAATTGGTATCTTGAATTAAAAGTATTCCATGAATATTCACGAAATTATTAAAGGATCCTGGCGGTTATCCCAAAAACAAGCTATGAAAATAACATTCTTTATTCTAAAATTCATTTTTTAGAAAAATGCCTTTCTTTAAACTCTTCAAAAGAGATTGTTTGCCCGTTTTCGTCCTGTTTGATGCTTTCTTTCGCAATTTTTAAAACATGCGGAGGCAAAGCATTTGACTGAGGCTCAAAATGAACTTTTAACGCTTTCAAAACCGCTTTAACAGTTTTTAATTGTTCAACACTTTCTGGATATATCAAAATAGGTTCCATATAAACAAAAATACAAAATTATTATTTAGTTAGAGGTCGATTCAATGATTTTATAAGATCTTTTGCAGACAAGTAAAACATTTGCAAAACTTATCAGAATTTGACAATAAGATGAACACACATTGTAATTTAACTCCGTATGTTTGCTTAACGATGTTAAACGATTTAATATCGTAATAAAAAATGGCAAGTAAGGACAGGATACAACGTTTGAAAGATGAAACCAGGATCAACATCCTGAATGCTTCGCTTCAAATAGTTAAGGAAGAAGGATGGCAGGCTTTGAGCATGCGCAAAATTGCCGATGTTATTGAATACACCGCACCCATTATATACGAGTATTTCTCGAACAAGGATGCAATAATATTAGAGCTGACACGCAAGGGTTATCTCATTTTATCGAGGGACCTGCAGGAGGCTAAAAGTAAACATCGTTTGCCGGCTAAACAACTCGAAGCAATGTGGCTTGCTTACTGGAATTTCGCCTTTGCTAATAAGGAGCTTTACCAGGCAATGTTTGGGATAACCACTAGCTGTAGTTGTGCGCTGGTAAATAAGTTACCTGAGGCCGAAATGCCCTGGGATCTTTTCAGTGGAGTGATAGGTGAACTGATGGGCATTGTTGATATGGATTCGGACGTGATATGCACAAAATATTATACCTTTTGGTCTGTTGTACATGGATTAATATCTATCAATATATTGAGCAGGGGTAATTCGGATGAGATCAACCGCCAGGTTTTAAAGGATGCTATAGGCGGTATAATACGGTCCATAACAGGATAAAAAAAATTTAAAAAAATTATTGTATTGTTAAATAATTTAACAGTGTTAAATAAGAACGGAACAGATAATTTAAAAATTGACTAAAAAGAGTCGCCCGTCTGCAAACAAAAAAAACGCAAGAACCGGGTTTCGGTGCAAATTCTTAATAATGAATTTTGCCCCCTTCCATCAGGAAGGTTTATTATCACTTTAATTAAAATAAATAAAACCATGAAAAAAGTTAAGCAAATTTATTCAGAAGTATTTATCATCGTTAAATAACTTAACAATGTTAGATTAATATGAACTTCACATATAGGAATTGTGATGTCCATTTGAGGCCGTGCCGGTCGTCATAAAACTATCAACAGCAAATTAAAAACAACAAAATCAATCAATAAATCGATAATTCAATAATTCACTAAATCACTAATTAAAATGAAAACCATCTATCCGGCGCTAATCGCGCTCTCACTATACAGTTGTTCACCCAAACCGCAAACAGCAGCAGTACCGCCGCCGCCTTCGTTGCCTGTGGCCACCATCATTTCGGGTACCGACACTACCTACCAGGAATATCCTGCTTCTGTGGAGGGTGCAGTAAACGTGGAGATCCGTCCGCAAGTAAGCGGACCGCTTGACAAAGTATTTGTTGACGAAGGCTCTTTTGTAAATGCCGGTCAGCCTATATTTAAAATTAACGATCAGCCCTATCGCGCGGCTTTAAACAATGCCATTGCAAGCCAGCATGCCGCCGAGGGGGCCCTGGCCAACGCTCAGCTGGAAATTGATAAATTAACGCCGCTTGTTCAAAACAAGGTAGTTTCTGATTACCAGTTGAAAACTGCAAAGGCTGCTTATGCTGTTGCCAAAGCAAATCTTGAGCAGGCAAAGGCAAATGTATCTACAGCGCAGATCAATTTAGGTTATACGCTGATCAAAGCCCCTGTAAGCGGTTATATAGGCCGGTTGCTAAAGAAACAGGGCAGCCTTGTTGCTCCCGCCGATGCAGATGCCCTTACCCTGCTGTCTGATGTGCACAATGTACATGTCTATTTTTCCCTCGGTGAAAGGGATTTCGTGAGCTTTAAAGAGCAATACCCAGGCGAAACCCTGAAGGATAAATTGAAACAGCTTCCTGCCGTAAACTTGCTGTTGGCTGATAACAGCGAGTACACCAAACAGGGAAAAATTGATATGATAGACGGCCAGTTTGACAAGAATACCGGCGCCATCACTTTAAGGGCAAGCTTCCCCAATGCCCAGGGCTTATTACGCTCGGGCAACACCGGTAAAATACGCTTAAGCCTTCCGCATAAGGATGCCTTGATTGTGCCGCAATCGGCCACTATAGAAATGCAAGACAAGGTATTTGTATTTGCTGTCGCCGATAGTAATAAGGTTAAAAAACAGGCAATCACCATTGTTGGCAAAAGCGGGACAAATTACATTGTAAAAGACGGCGTTAAAGCGGGGGACGAAATTGTTTTAAGCGGCTTTGATCATTTACAGGAAGGGACTGTAATACAGCCAAAAAAGGCCAGCGATAACCTGGCTAAAAATTAAGAGCCTCACCCCAATCCCTCTCCAAAGGAGAGGGAAGCTAAGAAGAGCGAAGTTAAAGCCCTCTCCTTTGGAGAGGGTTGGGTGAGGCAAGAAATATTCACATTAAAATCACAACCATGTTTAACAAATTTATAGAAAGACCGGTACTCGCTACCGTGATCTCCATACTGCTGGTGATACTCGGGCTGCTCAGCCTGATCAAATTACCTTTACAGCAGTTCCCGGATATAGCCCCTCCAGCGGTATTGGTAACAGCCGTTTATCCTGGAGCCAATGCCGAAACGGTGCTGCGTTCGGTAGCGCCGTCATTGGAGGAATCCATCAACGGGGTGGAGAATATGAGCTATATGAGCTCCACCGCCAGTAACGACGGCACATTGGCTATTACCGTTTACTTTAAGCAGGGCACTAATCCCGACCAGGCCGCGGTAAACGTACAAAACCGTGTAGCCCAGGCCACCAGCCAGTTGCCTGCCGAGGTGGTACAGCAAGGCATCACCACCACCAAACAGCAAAACAGTTTGATAGGGGCAGTTGGTATGTACACCGAGGATCCTAAAAAATACGACCAGACCTTTGTTGCCAACTATGCACAGATCAATATCATCCCCGAGCTTAAACGCATCCCGGGTGTAGGTTCGGCAAGCATATTTGGCGGGGTGAAGGATTACTCAATGCGTGTTTGGCTCAACCCCGGTCAGATGGCCGCTTACAAGGTTACCCCAGCTGAAGTAATGGCAGCCATCCAGGATAAAAACATGGAAGCAGCCCCCGGCAAACTGGGCGAAAGAAGCAAGGAAGTATTTGAATACGTTATCAAATATAAAGGGAAACTTACCAAACCGGATGAATATGAAAATATTGCTATCCGCGCCAACGCAGATGGCTCCGTTTTGCATTTGAAAGATGTGGCCCGTGTTGAATTGGGCGCTTATTCGTACACCAGCTTAACCCGTTTAAACGGCCATAACGGTATAGCTATCGGTATTATCCAACTGGCGGGCTCGAACGCCAATGAGATACAGATCGCCGTGGATGCGCTGATGGAAAAGGCCTCAAAGGATTTCCCGGCGGGCATTAAATATAATAATTTTTACAGAACCAAAACCGCCCTTGATGAATCTATCACTCAGGTGGAGCATACGCTGTTAGAAGCATTTATACTTGTATTTATTGTTGTATTTATATTCCTGCAGGATTTCCGGTCGATGCTGATCCCTGCAATAGCTGTTCCGGTAGCGATTATAGGCACCTTCTTTTTTATGCAGTTGTTTGGCTTTACTATCAACCTGCTTACCCTGTTCGCCCTGGTGCTGGCCATCGGCATTGTGGTGGATGATGCCATTGTGGTGGTTGAGGCGGTGCATGCCAAAATGGAGCACAAGCACCTTGCCCCAAAAGCAGCCACCACCGAAGCCATGCACGAGATCACGGGCGCCATTATATCCATCACACTGGTTATGGCTGCCGTGTTTTTACCGGTTGGATTTATGACCGGATCGACGGGGATTTTCTACCGGCAGTTTGCTTTTACTATGGCAATAGCCATTATGATATCAGCTGTTAACGCTTTAACCCTTAGCCCGGCCTTAGCCGCCTTATTTTTAAAAGACACCCAGGCCGATAAAAGAGAAGGCACGGTTAAGCAGGGTTTTAAACAACGCTTCTTCGCCGGCTTCAACAGCAGCTTTAGCGCCATAACCAACAGGTATGTTGGGGGATTAAAGTTTTTGATCCGCAATAAATGGGTTAGCATTGGCGGGCTTGCGGTGGTTACGCTGGCTGCTATATGGATGGTAAGGACTACAAAAACAGGGTTTATCCCTACAGAAGACCAGGGTTTTGTTGCTATCGCTGTATCAACCCCATCAGGTACTTCGCTTGATGGTACATCCAAAGTAATGCAGCAGGCAGAAAACACGGTAAGTAAGTTGAACGCGGCAAGGTTTGTAACCTCGTTACCGGGTTTTAATTTGCTTACCAATTCCACCAGCCCATCTTCTGCAGTATTTTTTGTTTTGCTGAAAAAACCGGAGGACAGGGGCAAGGTAAAAAACATCAATGCCATAATGGAGCAAATACGGGGGCAGTTAGGCCAAATAAACGGCGGCAGCTTCTTTGTGTTCAGCTTCCCAACCGTTCCAGGCTTTAGTAATGTGGAGGCTTTGGATATGGTATTACAGGATAAAACCGGCGGCCCGCTGGATAAATTCAGTGGGGTGGCCAACAACTTTATCGGCCAACTGATGCAAAAAAAGGAAATAGCCTACGCATTTACGTCCTTTAAAGCCGACTACCCGCAGTTGCAACTGGAGGTGGATGATGATAAAGCCAACCAATTGGGTGTAAACGTTAAGGATATATTGCAAACTATGCAAGCCTATTTCGGCAGCGCGCAGGCATCGGATTTCAACCGTTTCGGGAAATATTACAGGGTGTTGGTTCAGGCTGATATCGCCGACAGGGCCGATCCATCCGCTGTCGATCGGATATTTGTAAAAAATAAAGCCGGCGATATGGTTCCTGTCAACACCCTGGTAAAGCTAACCCGTGTTTACGGTTCCGAAACCGCATCGCGGTATAACCTGTTCAATTCTATAGAAATTAATGCCATACCCAAACCGGGCTACAGCTCGGGAGACGCTATTAAAGCGATACAGGACGTTGCTAAAGATCAGTTACCATCGGGCTTTGCTTATGAATTTACCGGGCAAACCAGGGAAGAAATAGCATCCGGCGGGCAATCGGCCATTGTATTTATGCTGTGTTTGGTCTTTGTTTATTTCCTGTTGTCTGCACAATATGAAAGCTATATCCTGCCATTGGCGGTGATCTTGTCCGTTCCCACCGGGATATTCGGGGTATTTGCGGTACTTGGCCTTACCGGGATAGAAAATAATATTTATGTCCAGGTAGCATTAATCATGCTGATAGGGCTTTTGGCTAAAAATGCCATCCTGATCATCGAGTTCGCCGTACAGCGCCGCAGGGCCGGGCATACATTGGCACACGCTGCAATTGAAGCGGCCAGGCTAAGGTTGCGGCCTATCTTAATGACTTCCATGGCATTTGTTTTTGGCTTGTTCCCCATGAGTATTGCAACCGGCCCGTCGGCACAGGGTAACCACTCCATCAGTATTGGCGCCGCAGGCGGGATGGTTTCAGGCGTGCTATTGGGCTTGTTAATCATACCTGTGTTGTTTGTGATATTCCAGCATTTGCAGGAAAGAGTAACAGGCATCCCTTTAGCTGTATTGAATAATGAGGATATGCATGCGCAGTGGGAAATAAATAGTAATCATTTACCGGTCATTCAGCAAGAAGAAACGGTATAATTAAATCGGATTTAAATGAAAAAGTTTATAAATAGCATCGCTTTTATACTGGTAATAATAAGCGCCTGTAATGTTTCGAAAAACATCGGAACACCCAAAGCCACGTTACCTGATAACTTCAGGAATGCAGCAGCTACAACTGATACCAGCAGCATCGGTGATATTCCCTGGAAAAGTTTTTTTACAGATGCCACTTTGCAAAAACTGATAGATAGCGCCATCGTAAAAAATTATGATATGCAGTTGGCGGTCAAAAATATAGAGCAATCACAGTTATTGCTGAAGCAGGTAAAATGGAATTATGTGCCCCAGGCGGACATAAACGTTACCGCCAGTAGTACCAGGCCATCAGATAATAGTTTAACCGGCTTAAGTTTAGCGCAATACGGTATTGCAGCAAAGCACGTTGAGGATTACTCGGCTAATATTTCACTTTCCTGGGAGGCTGATATATGGGGTAAGATACGCAATCAAAGTAAAATTGCGCTGACGGCCTACCTGCAAACGGGCGAAGCTAAAAAGGCCATACAAACCAATATAGTCGCCGGCGTATCGCAGGGGTATTATAACTTACTGATGCTGGATGACCAGTTGGCTACCGCGAAGAAGAATGTGGCCTTAAATGACAGTACATTGCGCATCATTAAGCTGCAATATGATGCCGGGCAGGTAACTTCACTGGCAGTGGAACAGGCAGAGGCCCAACGAATGGCCGCCGCCGAACTGGTTCCGCAATTTGAACAGGATATCACCCTACAGGAAAATGCACTTCGCATCCTGGCCGGTGAGCTGCCAGGAAATATCAAGCGGAATGCAATACTTAACCAAGCACCCCTTCCGGCAGATATTTCTGCCGGAGTGCCCTCTAAACTGGTAAGCCGCAGGCCCGATGTGAAAAGTTTTGAGCTGGCCTTAATTACTGCCAATGCCAATGTAGGGATCACAAAGGCGGATATGTATCCTGCGTTAAGGATCACTGCGGGCGGCGGCGTCAATTCATTCAAGGCAAGCAATTGGTTTAACATTCCGGCATCCTTATTCGGCGTGGTTGCAGGCAGCGTGGTTCAACCCCTGTTAGATCATAAGCAACTGAAAACGCAATACGCGGCGGCAAAAGTTGAACGGGAAAAAACAGTGCTGCAGTTCAGGCAATCGGTTTTGAGCGCAGTAGGCGAAGTAGCAGATGCCCTGGTGAGAATTGAAAAGTTAAAGGCCCGTCAAAGCATAGCTGCCGGCAGGGTAAATACTTTACAGCATGCCACTGCCAACGCTAACCTGTTGTTTAAAAACGGCATGGCCAATTACCTGGAAGTGATTACCGCTCAAAGCAATGTGCTGCAAGGCGAACTGGAGCTGGCATCTATAAAAAGAGATGAATTAAGTGCAGTATCCGAACTTTACAGATCCCTGGGTGGCGGGTGGAAATAAGATTTATGAAAAGTCTTTAGTCGAAAGTCTTAAGTTCTAAGTAAATTCAGTTTGCAGTGGGCGGTTTGCGGTGGGCAGTGGCAATAGGCGGTTTGCGATGGGCAGTTTAGGACCAGGCAACGAACCAAAAGTTAAGAATCAAGAGCCAAAAACCAAGAGCCAGAAACCAAGGGGCAAGAGCCGGGAATGAGGAACCGTGACGCTCTTCTGTCTTGACTCTTGGTTCCGCCTTCTTTTATCTTGCTTCCTGAACCATGGTTCCCGACCCTTCCTTATAGTGTTTTTCTATCGCTTCACCAATTTCATCTAAAGGAAGGTTGTCTGCTCCAAAACGGTGTTCCACTCCTTTCCAAATCCCAAAGTTATTTTTTTTGATGACATGGCAGGTTGAATGGTTAAATACACTAAAAGTAAAATTATCCGTCTTGTTGTGTATGACCCTGAATTTTTGTTCTTTAATTATTACTTCAAATGAATCCATATGCTTAAGGTGTTACAAAACTAATGGTTAAAACGCAGTAATACAACAATTAAGGGAGGGTGTTTTCACGGTATTTTTTACCGTGTTTTCACCCTTGTTTTTATGGGAAATTATGTTAATAAAAACGTTGGAAGGTTGGAAGGTTGTAACGTTAAGGTTAAATAACCGGAATATCCGCGCTGCGTACTGCAAACTCCACCGCCTACTGCTAATGCTACCCACTGCAAACTGCCTACTCCCCGCCCCAGGACGCCGGGCTTTCTCTCCATCTTTTTAGCAACTCAATATCATCAGGTGATATATATTGATTTTTAGCGGCGTATTTTATTAAGGCGTTATAATTGGATAAGGTTACAAAAGGGCAATTTGCCTTTTTAAAGTTTTCGGAAGCCGCATCAAAACCATAACTGAATATGGCTGCAAGGCCGGCAACATCATATCCCGCGTCGCGTAAGGCTTCAACAGCCTGCAGGCTACTCTTACCGGTTGATATAAGGTCCTCAATTACTACAACCCGCCTTCCGGTTAACACATCGCCTTCAATCAAATTACCTGTGCCATGATCTTTAGGTTTCGAGCGCACATACATAAAAGGGAGCCCCAACTCCTGCGCAACCAGCACCCCTTGCGGTATACCGGCAGTAGCGACACCGGCAATACAGCCAACCGGACCGAATACTTCCCGTACCAGCTCCGTTAACTGCTGCCTGATATATGTACGAATAGTTGGGTGCGAAAGCGTAATACGGTTATCACAATAAATAGGGGACTTCCACCCGGAAGCCCATGTAAAAGGATTATTGGGTTGTAATTTTATTGCTTTAATTTGCAGCAAGAATTCAGCAACCTGTTGTTCTATCTCAAATTTATCAAACATGGCTCAAAAATACAGAATTTATATTAACGAAAAGGTTATCGTGCTAACAGAGTCAGAACCCGAAAACAAAGACAGTTATATAAGGATCGACGCTGAAGTTTTTGATCTGAAAATAATTTATACTTGGATAATAGCCCATAAAAGTAGTCAATTCTATGTATTATGCAGCGATGCCAAAGCTTTTTTAAAGACCGTTGCCAAAAATATTATACTTATTGAAGCTGCCGGCGGCCTGGTAAAAAACGAAAATGACCAATATTTATTTATTTACCGCCATGATAAATGGGATCTCCCGAAAGGAAAAATAGAAAAAGATGAAGAGATTAAAGTAGCCGCTGTACGCGAAGTTGAAGAGGAATGCGGTATAAAGGTGAGTTATCTCGATGAAAAAAGAATATGTAAAACGTACCATGTGTACATCATGAGGGGTGACGTGGTTTTAAAGAAGACCTATTGGTTTAAAATGCTGTGTAAAGGCAGGCCGAAGTTAAAGCCGCAAAAAGAGGAAGGGATAAGCAATGCACGCTGGTTTAAAAAAAATAACATAGGTACAATTGAAAAAAATACTTTTCCGTTAATTATGGATGTACTGGCGAAGGAGGAACTTATTGAGACAGTCATTGGTCATTAAAGTCATTAAAGTCAGTGGGTCATTAAAGTCAGTGGGTCATTAAAGTCATTAGGTCAGTACGTCCCATCATCCTATTGACTAAATGACCCAATGCCCCAATGACTTAATGACATTTTTACAGAAACGCCAATGCCTCCTTTGGAATAAACTGGCTTACATCGCCGTTATAACGTATGATTTCCCGAACGATGGTTGAACTGATAGAAGAGTAGCCTGGTTTGCTTACTATAAAAATACTTTCAATTTCAGGTTCGAGCGAATGGTTCATTTGCGCTATGGCCTTTTCATACTCAAAGTCGGATACAGTACGGATGCCGCGTATCATATAAGCAGCGCCGATACTTTTGCAAAAATTTACGGTTAAACCCTCATAAGCCACGATGTGTATCCGCTCGTCTGATTGAAAAACAGCCCGCAGCATTCGCTCCCGCGTTTCAACGCTCAGTAAACCTGCCTTTGAGGTATTAACGCCAATGCCGATATAAACCTTATCGAACAAGCTTACCGATCGTTTTACAATATCAACGTGGGCTTTGGTTACCGGATCAAATGAGCCGGGGAAAAGAGCGATCTTCATCAACGTAATTGTAAGGTTATTAGTGCAAATCTATAAATTATCCCGATTATTTAATGTTTTTAAAAAACGAAAATGATGAATGCCCGTACTTGCGGTGCTCCACAAATGCGGGGTGATTACTTAAATTTTGGAGGGATTGATGCTCAACTATTAATAAACCGCCGGGCAGCAGCATATTTTTATCAAAAATGATCTTTGGAATATCGGGTATCCGGTTGAGGTCATAAGGCGGATCGGCGAATACCAGGTCAAATTGATCTGTTTCGTGCTGAAGGTATTTAAAAACATCGTCTTTGTAAACCTTAATACTATCTAAGCCGTGCTGGCGCGCTGTATCTTTAAGGTAATTTACACAATGGATGCTCCGGTCGACCGATATTACCTGTTCAGCGCCACGCGATGCAAATTCCATTGAAATGCTGCCTGTTCCGCTAAAAAGGTCTAGTACCTTTATGCCTTCAAAGTCTATTTGATTTTGCAGGATGTTGAACAGGGCTTCTTTAGCGAGGTCGGTAGTAGGGCGAACAGGTAAATTTTTCGGCGGGTTAAGCCTTAATCCTTTTAACGTTCCTCCAATGATCCGCATAATGATAAGGCGGTGAGCGCCAGTAGTTTGTGTGAGGGTATGTGTCCTGGCAGTTCCAGTATTTTCAAACCGTTTATTTCAATTTTCGGATAAAAATCGCCGAGCCGTTTCATGTAATTATCATCTGCGTTAACATCACCACTTAAAATAAGAGTGGTGTGCTGTGGATCTAACCTAAGTTCTTCGGCAACAAATGAAGTAAAATATGCCAGGTCATCCTCGTTTTTAAACTCAAAAGCATTGTAGAAGCGCAGCTTCCCCGACGAAAAACATAAAAAATGTATAGTATCTTTTCCTATTTCAAGATATAAGTTACTATCGGGCGGATTACTATTTGCTATAGCTTTTATCCACCCTTTTGCGGAATAAACGGTGTTTTTAAGATCAAACTTTTCAACGGCCGCCACTAAGGATTCCTTAGTTTTATAAATTATTATATTTTGATCGTCAAGGGTTTGGGCAAAAGCCTTTTCGTTTTCTTTTAGATCCAGGAAACGGGCAAAGTCAGTAACATGATCTTCACTGAATAAACTTTTGGGTACAAGTGTTAAGCTCACGGCAGGCATCCCAATGATGACGTTTTTATAGGTAGCCGTTAACAATTCGCTTAATTGCTTAGGATTAGAAAGTTCATCAAGATCACAGTTCTGTGCCGAAACTAATAAACGGTTTTTATTAACAACGGCATAACTGAAGGCATTTTCCTCAATTTGTAATAATAAGGTATAACTGTAAGCCTGGTACAGGTTAAAGTTATTATCGCTGTAATTGTTGTTGTGATCGTTCATGCAGATACGCAAAAGTAACTATTTTTTTGAATTAGTTAAATGGTTGATTAAGTTGGATTAGGTTGATTAAGTTGTATTTAATTAGTTAATGGTTGATTGAGTTGGGTTGATTAAGTTTTGACTACTTCAATTAATTATTTAAAATTACATCATTAACTATTCACTTAATCAACTTAATCAACCCAATCCAACTTATTCAACCCAATCAACTTATTCAACTTAATCACCCCAATCAACCACCGACGTGTCAGACCACATCCAAAAAGCATTCCCGCACGAAGCGACTCCACAGCAGTTGGAGCTGTTCGTTAAAATTCATAGCTTTTTGATGAGTAATGGTGGCGACGAATGTTTTATACTGAAAGGTTATGCAGGTACCGGTAAAACGACAGTTTTGGGCGCATTGGTGAAGGCGTTGCGGAGTTATAATTTCAAGTCGGTTTTACTGGCGCCAACCGGCCGTGCCGCAAAGGTAATTACCGCTTATTCGGGACGAAAAGCTTTTACCATTCATAAAAAGATATATCGCAAAAAGACGGCATTTAATGTTGATGAAGGTTTTTTGCTTGGCGATAACCTTTCAGATAATACGCTGTTCATTGTTGATGAAGCGTCCATGATCTCGGACGAGATTGGCGTAAACCATCGTGCCTCCCTGCTGCATGACCTTGTAAATTATGTTTATAACACTAAAAACTGCAAACTGATGCTGGTGGGCGATACGGCCCAGCTGCCGCCGGTAGGTTCAGACGACAGCCCGGCTTTGGATGCGGCCCTGATGAAAAAGAAGTTCGGCCTGGATGTTTTTAGTTTTGAGCTGACTGACGTGCTACGGCAGCAAAAGGATTCGGGCATTTTGTTTAATGTGACGCGGGTAAGGGATATTATCCGCAAGGGAAAAGAAAATATGCCGCAAATAGTTACCAAAGGCTATAGCGACATGTACCGCATGAGCGGCGAAATGCTGGAAGAGGGATTGAACTATGCTTACGGTAAATATGGAAATGATAATACACTCGTAATTTGCCGCTCAAATAAAAATGCCAATGCTTATAACCGGCAGATCCGCGGACGGATTTTATACCGGGAAGAAGAACTGACCGGCGGCGATCAAATTATGGTCGTAAAAAACAATTATTTCTGGATGCAGGACCAGGAGGAGGGAAGCACCGGTTTTATTGCCAACGGCGATATTGCCCGCATAAAAAAAGTGCGCCGTATTGAGGATATGTACGGTTTCCGATTTGCAGATGTGCAGCTGGAGTTTATCGATTATGCCGAAGACCCTATCCTGGATTGCAAGGTATTGCTCGATACCCTATATACCGAAGCGCCCGCCCTGCTGCCCGCAGACCAGAAAAAATTTTATCTTGAAGTAATGAAGGATTACGACCATATCCCCAATAAGCGCGCAAAATGGAACGAGTTAAAACTAAATCCATATTATAACGCCCTGCAAATAAAATTTGCTTATGCCATTACCTGCCACAAGGCGCAGGGAGGGCAGTGGGATGCCGTTTTTGTCGACCAGGGCTATCTTACAGAAGAAATGGTGAACACTGATTTCTTACGCTGGTTTTATACCGCATGTACCCGTGCAACCAATGAATTGTTTTTGGTTAATTTTAATCAGAAGTTTTTTGTGGGAGGGGAATAGTTCATATTTTTTTTCATTATATTTAAAAATTATAATACTAACCTTATCATGGAAATATATTTAAAGAATTGGCACAGCAAATTCATAGATGAATTAAAAAAGACAGATAAACTTAAGATTATCTCACCATTCATAAACGAACAATTAATAAGAACAACCAAGGAGTTTATTAATTGCAAAAAATTCGAGCTTATAACTAGATTTAATCTAAGGGATTTTGCCTCAAACGTTTCAAGCATAGACGGATTAAAGGTTTTGGTAGAATCTGGCT
The DNA here is from genome assembly GCA_036758125.1 of Mucilaginibacter sp. Classification (GTDB taxonomy): domain Bacteria; phylum Bacteroidota; class Bacteroidia; order Sphingobacteriales; family Sphingobacteriaceae; genus Mucilaginibacter. The sequence goes on along the minus strand of DAIOXE010000006.1, from coordinate 44,999 downwards.
CGAAAATCTTTGGTATAAGAGATTTGCACAGCAAAGTTTATCTATTTGACAATAGAGCAGCTGTAATTACGTCGGCAAATTTCACTAATGGTGGGTTGAAAAATAATCTTGAATGCGGGATGTATGTTTCCGATATTAATATTATAAAAGAACTTCACGAGTATTTCAATGGTTTAAAATTAGTGGCTGGCTCAGAACTTTCTTTAGAACTGTGTGACAAATGGAAATCCGAAATTTCCAACTCTGAAATATATAATACCAAAACACCTTCACTTCCCGACTATGGCGCTTCTCAATTTGTTCTAAATGAAAATATTAATTATTATATTAAATTTTTGGGAACAGGCCACGACAGAGTTTCTTTGGATTTTACTTCAAAACAAGAAATAGAAAGAGCTTTATGTCATTATGCTTGTGGCTTTTCTAAGCACAAAAAACCTAAACAATTTAATGAGGGTGATATAATCTACTTAGCAAGAATGATTCATAATCCAACGGATTATGCCATATTTGGTAAAGCTGAAGCCATTAAATTCATGGATGGTAGAGATGAGGCAACGAGTTCTGAAATCATAGAACGCCCATGGAAAGCTATTTGGCCGATTTACTTAAGGGTAAAAAATCCAGTTTTTATTAATGGAATAATGGGTGATTGTGTTTTGCTTTATGATATTATAAAAAAATTAGATTATGAGAGCTTTGAATCAACAAAAAAACGTTATGAAATATACGGGGAAAGGCAAATAAATCCTTATAGGTCATTAAGTCAACAGGCTTATGTAAAATTAACAAAGAAAGCTGTTGAATGGCTCGAACCAAAATTTCAACAATCATTAAAAAATGTTGGTCAAGTTGAATTTTCATTTATCAATGGACTACCGAAGTCCAATATGGATTTGTAGAATTTTGGAAAAGGCCAACTGCCTTATATTGTTGGCAATCGAACTCGCGCGAATAAAAAATATAGGCAAATGAATAACTGTAATATACACTGTTGTATTAGAAATCCTTCTGACTCTTTTTCATGGCATGAAATTATTATTGGATTGATCGTGAGTGCAATAGCAGGAATTATTGCGTTTATTATTAATCATTTATACCTGCGTTTTAAAACATATAGGCAGTATAAAAAAATCACTGGAAATTGGGAATCATATTCATTTATTAATGAATATGGTTTTAATAAAAACAAACAGCTTGGAAAAATAGAAATAAACCAAACTGGAAATTATACTTTGCATTTGAAATATTCTGAAATTAACGTAGTACATGTATGGGAAGGTGATATATTTATGAACAAAGAATTTACCAATATCGGGAAAATATGTTGGCGTTATGTTGTCTTACATGGCATTCCGACAGATTCGACTTCTATTTCTGGGTTTAAAGACCTTGTAATAGAAAAAAACAATAAATATGGAACTACTTTAAGAATAATAGGAGAACATGATAAAGGGTATTATGACGAATTATTAATTAGAAAGTACATTGATTGAAAGCGGAACAACAGTGTAAGTCCTGGTAACATGTCCACACCAAACCCCAATGAGAATATATTATTAATAGCGGTTGATTTTCACAATTTTCGTCGCCGATGGAGAGATAACCGAATGATTGTTGTTGGGAAGATTTTAGTTTTATAATTCCCAATGAACTATATGAGGGCGCAAATCAAATAACAATTATTTAAATAGATTTGATATAAAATAATAGTTATGAAGATAGATATTCGAAAAGCCTTAAGTTATTTATTAGTTACGTTGGCGATTGTGGGTGTAGTTATAATAGGCTTCACAATTATAATCTACATAAAATATTCACACATTCATTTGTATAGCGATATAGATAAAGATTTTTTTGGAATTTTCGGAGAGTTTATTGGTGGGGTTGTTGGTACATTATTTAGCATAGTTACAGTAATACTCGTTTACCTAACCTATAGTTCCCAGCAAAAGGATGTATTTGAAACTAAAAGGTTACTTCAAAATCAAATAGACTTAAGCATTAAACCAGATTTATATTTCACAAATTCTAGTTTTTATGGGTTTTCCAAAATGACTTCCGATGGACAAGGCTATGCTTTAGACTTCTCAAGCCAAAGAAAAGGAAATGATAAAAGTATTTATAATGTTTACGATGTATATGTAGACTTAGTTAATATTGGTGTGGGGGTGGCAAAAAATATAGAATTCTATTGGGAATTTGAATTGACAGAGATGCAGAGTTATCTCCGGGCTAACTATTCAAATAATCCATTAACTATTGGATCCATTGAAAAGAATTTTGTAGAATTTAAAATACATGGTATAAAAGATTCAACTTATATGGGGCAACCATTTTATAAAACAAAAAGGCGTTTCGATATTTTATTATCCTATAAAGAGTCTTCGCTAAAATTACAGATTCCATTCCCACAGCCCTACCTTATTTGTTATTTTATGGCGATCGAATTAAGTATACTGAATAGATTAAATAATTTAAATTCATATATGGCATTGGAAGATTTTCCAAAATGTAAGCTTCATTTAACATATAGCGATATCTCCGAAAAAATACATAAAAAAACATTTGAATTTTTGCTAACTGGCCATGGATCCTTTTTGGTTGAACCAAAAAATGATGGGTTAGAAATGTTTGGCTACGATTTATATCCAAGAGAGGTGAATTTTCCCGAAGTGCAGGTTAATGAATAATTAAATCTGAAACATTTAACTATTTCCCAACCTATTGCCATTAACCTTGTTATAAAAGTAAATATTTCTAAATCATTGCTCAATAAGCAGTAAATTATATCCATGAAATCAAGGGCATTCCTGTATGTTTCCTTAGTGGTAGATTTATCAATCGCTGTTTCTAAATTTATTGCGGCGGCAATAACAGGCAGTTCGTCCATGATCTCAGAGGGTATCCATTCAGTTATTGATGCCATTAGCCAGTTGTTATTATTGTGGGGAATAAAAACAAGTAAAAGAGAGGCCGATTCTGACCGTCCCTTCGGGTATGGTAAAGAATTATATTTCTGGTCGTTTATAGTATCCCTGGTTATTTTTATTGTGGGGGGCTGTATTTCATTTTACGAGGGTTTGATGCGCTTTAACCGGCCCGGGTTTGAAGGAAATCAAAACTGGAATTACGGGATATTAATTATTGCATTCCTGTTTACCGCGGTTTCGATGTTCACCGCGTTAAAAGCTTTTAACCAGGAGCGCGGCCATACTTCATTCTGGAGGGCAGTAACCGAAAGCAAAGACCCATCTACTTTTATTGTACTCCTGGGCGACGTAGGTGACATGCTGGGCCTGATAATCGCTTTCCTGGGTATATATTTAGAAAGACTATTTCATGACCGCTACTATGATGGCTTAGCCTCCATGATCATCGGCGGAATACTTATAGCTATTTCATTGCTGCTGGTACGTGAAAGCAAAAGTTTACTGATGGGTGAAGCAGGCAGCAGAAAAACCCTGCGCAAAATTGTAAAACTCACCGAGGCCGACGAAGCTATAATAAAGGTAAAAAAACATTTCTCCATGTACCTGGCCCCCGACGAAGTATTATTGCAGTTAAACGCCGTTTTTAAAGCCGGCCTGACAACGCGCCAGATCACCGACGCCATCGAACGGATAACCAAAACCATACAAGGTGAATTTCCGAAGATTAAGCAGATATTTATTGAGCCGGTGAGGTAGGGAGGGGGTCATGGCAGTTTGCAGTAGGCGGTTTGCAGGGGCAGAGATAGTGGGCAGAGACTTTAAAAATGGAAACTGCAAACTCTTGAACTTAATAAGCTAATGTTACAAAGCTGCTCAAATTCACACCCATTCTCTTCCATTTGTCCTGACTAGCTATTCGTACATAACAGTTTTTAGAAAATGGTGTCACTGAGACCGGGAGTATCGTTATTGGGTTTTCTTTTTTATACATCCGGCTTTCTATCCATTGAACTGTCACAACAAACGCCCCATTAACTTTGATATTATATCGTTCCAGATCTACTTTATTCCAGCCGATTTTAAAATTGTCAACAGTTGCAAAGATTTGCTTATTATACATTAATGTGTCGGGCAGATCATTCTTTAAGGAGTATACATTTACCCTGAATTTTATAAAATTGAAATTGTTCGCGGAAATGTAAAAGTTAAAATTCTTAATAATAGCTTTTTTCCTGTTTGTCGTATAGCGCATACCCATTTCAGAACCTATAGTTTCGTCTACTGTTTTTTTGTTATGAATAGATATTTGCACAAGTTTGCTGACATCCTCCCTACCAATCATTTCCGTATTTGCTCTTTGGGTCGAATTGGTAATTTTCACTTCTGCAAGCTGCTCGACTTTTACAAATAACTTAATTGCCTTGTCGCTACCTGACATAAAATCTTTTACGGAAATTTTCAATGCGGAATAGCCCACAATACTTACTTGTAAGGTATCTGTAAAATTCTCCTGACCGATATTGAAAATAAAATGGCCGACTGTGTCGGAGACCGTTCCAAAGGGCTTATTTAAAATACCTACACTTACGTAAGCTAATGGCGTATTGGTTTCTTTGTCTAAAACAACTCCTTGAAGTGTTACATTTTCGGCTGTAGAGTTCTGTGCGAAGGTTGGCCAGGCAACTGTACAAATAAGGATAAGTGTTAGTAATGGTTTGAATATCACGTTTAATTCATTTATCTAAAAAATAATAGTAAAAATACAAAACAAAATTTAAGTACCCGCCTGTGCGTGGACGCTCCCAACAAAAGTCATTCAAGTGTGGACACTTGAACGGGCGGTTTTTTTTTGATGTAATTTTTCAGATCGCCACGTTATGCTTCAGCTTATCAGACAATTTTCCGAAAATCCATAGGAGATAATTTATTTTTTGCCTTAAAGGCATAACTAAAATGATCCGGACTATTGAAACCTGATAAATAGCCTATCGCCGCTATGCTTTCACTAGTTTCCTTAAGCAACTGTTCAGCATGTTGCAGTCTGAATTGGAGCAGATATTGATAAGGACTAATTGCAGTGACCTGCTTGAAAACACGGTTAAAATGAAATGCGCTCATGCAGGATAGGGCTGCAATTTTTTCAAGCGAGATATTCTCGGCAAAGTTTTCTTGTAAAAAGTGTTTGGATTCCTCGACAACAGGAAGATATAATTGCTTGTGCCTGTCACTTATCCGGTTTAAATTGTATTTGGAATTTCCAGATAACAGATTATTTATTAAATCCATGACCAGGCATTCTATAAGCAAGGGCTCAGGATTACCATGGGACAAATGGGTAAAAAGGCGATAATGCAGATATTCATTTTCAAGCGTTGAATTGATGAGTATGGAATGAACATCGGGGTTGCTCAGAAACCCATTTAACCTTTTACTAAACTGCTCCTGTATTAAATTGTAAAATGTTGGCAATAACGAAATGACAGTACATTCGTCTGGCTGTACATGATAGTGTTTAACCCGATGTGTAACACCAGGTTTATTAAGAAGGAACTTCCCTGTGTAACCCTCCAGATCGTCATTAAAAACTTTGAATATAAAGCTTCCTTTACGAATATAGCAAATGGAGAAATTTTCCTGATATTCCCATGCCGACACCCCACAATCCAGGCACTGGCACACAAAATCCTTTATTTCCAATGTTTCAGTTCTGTAACGAATAGCAATCAACGCATTCATAGGATAAATTTATGAAAAATCATTTCCTGGTTGCGAAAAACTCTGCCTGAAGATTCCAGGTTTGACCTGAATCAGACGAATACTCTCCAGTCCATTTGAACGAATTCGGTTCGATGTTTGAAAATGTCCATCTGATCAGGTTTCCAGATTCGTCGATACCATTATGTTCTAGCCAGTCTTCCATCTGCGTTGCTTCCAATTCATTACGAGCACCGTTAACCGGATTGAACCAGAATATCTTCCACTTGTTTAAATTTTCATCAAACACCCGGATTGTTGTTCCGAAACGGTTGTATTTTTTACTCATCCCTTCATATCGCTGATTACGTGCCGGTGCTATCCAAATATCCTGTATTGCCCTACCTTCCAACACCCAGGCCCAATGCCATTCTCCTTGAGTGGTTTGTAAATTGCCATCGTCCCCATAATCTATAGCTTTCACATTCCAGCTTCCTATCATGGGTGAATAAATTGAGGATTGTTCTTTAATGAGTGCAGAGGGCTGATCTGAAATCAGCGAAGAGAGAAAGTCACCCTCCCTTAAAATATTTTTCATTGTTGATTAAATTTATTTCAAAAGCAATTATAACCAAGAGCTAACGGGATTACTTTAGAAATCTTGCTATTTATCAAGGAAACTTAAGATATTGAAAAGAAGCGAAGTGTAAACATTGCAAATGCAATTTCTAAAAACAGACAGGCTGCATTAAAATTTATGAAATAGCCAAAGATCGACAGACATAGCACCGCTCCCTTTAACGATAATGATGAGGAGTATAGAGAGCAGCATTACAAAATACTCGATGCCCTCTCCCTTCTTTTTCCCGAACCAGTTCAGCATCCATCCATCCGACGAATGAACTATAAGCGCCCCTGTAAAAATAATAAAAAGACCTCCGGCGTCAAGACGGCCTAAAAAACCTGCTATTAACGCAATGCTGCCAAATGACTGGCCAATAATAATTAACCAGGCGATTACCAAGGGTATTTTCTTTTTCTTCAGGTCCTGAATTGTGCCGTTAATGCCCAGCCCGCCAAACCATCCAAAAAGTTTTTGCATCCCATAAGGTAATATAATTATCCCGGCAATGATCCGGAGGAAAAAGCAAACATAATCAGGGCCGGTTTGCAGCAATTGGTGTCCTATATTTTCCATTATTTGTTTTTAATGGGTGCCAATCCCCCGCCTGTTCAAGTGTCACACTTGACCACATAATATTTTGAGCGTCCAAGCTCAAGTCAAAGATATACTAAAAAGCTAAATCACTTCCGAATATCATTAGCCCTTCTTGAGCGTGGACGCTCAAAACGTTATCATTCAGGCATCGACGCCTTTAGGGAAATAGAAAATGGAAAAAACATCGCCTTAAAGACGTTGCTAATCCCCTCTAAATTTCGTACTTTTGTTTTAATCCCCCAGCTTTAAAAATTTACACCGTCAACAGAAAACAAGCGCTCTACGCCTCATTTTTCGTCAATTTCGTTGCCTTTTTTGAAGGTTTTAGTATATTTGATTGATTTACAGCATATTAAATCAATTATCCCTCAAAAAATTATGACGGGCTAAACGCATTTAGGTTGGCAAAACGCAAAAATTATGACGGGCTAAACGTATTTAGGTTGGCAAATTGCAAAAATTATGACGGGCTAAATGCGGTTAGGTTGGCAAAACGAAAAAATTATGACGGGCTAAATAGGTTTCGCCCGTCATAATTGACTATTTCATGATAAAACTATCGTATTTTTCTGATTTACATTTTAATTGTAATAAGCATTGGTAATAATGCCGATGCTTAATTTATCGCTATTGTTGGTACTCGCAACTAATCCGTGAAACCAGATAGTATAAACAAAGCCACTGCTCAGGTTAACATTTGTCAGCGTTGCCAGCACGGTATTTGTAGTCCCCTGGCGAACCTCGAAAGCATAGTTTTTTCCTCCGGCGATAGGCATAAATGAGGTAGAACCTTTGTACGGTTCATTGCTTGCTAAAACTTGCCCGCCCTGGATTGCCAGGGATACCGGCGGCGCATCAGGACTGACGTTAACAAAGCGAATACTTGCATTGCCTGATGAGGGCCTGCTGATTGAATCAGTTAATAAAAGAATTTCGGGGCTTGATGGTTTATTGGCCAGGAATAATGAGTAGGCCATATTTTGGTTTAAGGTGATGGTATCGGAAAAAATTTTAGTCATTGTTCCCGCAGTATAAAAACTGGCCGTCCTATGACCTGCATAAGCGCTGAAATAATCAAAAGTATCTCCATAATTGATGAAAGCCTGGTTAACTTTGTTATTGTTCAGAAAAAAATCTAATTGAGGTTCATCCGGAGACGCCTGGATAAAGGATAACAATGCAGTGGGGGGATTGTAATACGTGTTATGGTCTTTTAGGCAGGAAGTTAGCAATAAGAAAAGTAAAGCTGCCGCACTCATCTTTATCAATAAGTTTCGCGAAGTGTTTCTATAATTTTTCATAATCGGGGTAATTACATGTAACCTATAATTAACATTACGAATTTGATAAGGAATACGCTACAATTTACGATGAAAATTTATAGGAAGATCAGTTTGCAGTTTGCAGTTTGCAGTTTGCAGTTTGCAGTTTCCAGTTTGCAGTGGGCAGTGGGCAGTTTGCAGCCAACTGCAAACTGAACAACACGTACAATTACGCAGCAAAATTCAGTAAAATCACTTGACCGATTGGATTTATTTTCCTTAGTTTTATATATTAAAATAAACCTATAAAGCCATGGAAACCATAAAAACCGATCATTCAAAAATGAAGTTAGGGAAATTAAGCCCTGTTAACGATCCCCGGACACTGCTGCTGGCAAATTATTTGATTCCTGAAGCATTGCCGCCGGTGCCGGCCAAATACTATTATGCGAAAAATATAAAAGCTACAGCCTGGGGAATGATGGACAACGATAAAATTGGCGATTGCACCTGTGCCGCCGCCGGGCATTTAATAATGGAGTGGACTGACGATAACGGCGCATTATTTACCCCACCCGATCAGGCGATTGTTAATGCTTATGCCGCAATAACAGGATATAACCCGGTAACCGGTCAGAATGATAATGGCGCCAACGAAAGGGACGTATTAAACTATTGGCGGCAAACGGGCATTGCCTCGCACCAAATTTTGGCGTATGCCGCACTCGAACCTAAAAACCACAATCATATTATGTTGGCCGTATTTTTATTTGGAGGATGTTATATAGGGGTTAGTCTGCCAATATCGGCGCAAACTCAAAAAGTTTGGTCGGTGCCGCCGGGAGGGCCGCAAGGACAGGGCGCGCCGGGGTCATGGGGCGGACACGCTGTTCCGGTGATAGGATATGACAGCCACGGTTTGACCGTAATAACCTGGGGAGCAACCAAAAGAATGACCTGGTCCTTCTGGGATGCTTATTGTGATGAGTCTTATGCCATCATCAGCACTGATTTTGCAGGTACCAAACCCGCACCTAACGGATTTGACCTTGCCGCATTACAGGCAGATCTTAAGCAAATTGTTGGGTAAATTAGTTGATTGAGTTTATTTGGTGAGTGGTTGATTAGGTGAATGGTTGATTGAGTTGATTAGGTGAATGGTTGATTGAGTTGATTGGGTGAGTGGTTGATTAGGTGAATGGTTGATTGAGTCGGATGAGTTTAGTTGATTAAGGGCTGTGTGCTCTAACCTAATCAACCCAATAAACTCAATCAACCTTATCAACTAATTAGGTGAATTGTTTACATTTACAATAATTACGCTTTTAACCATTATTAACTATTCACCCAATCAACCTAATCAACCGCTCACCAATTAATCAACCACTCACCAATTATGATTACAAGAAAAGTTATACTATGGTCGATAATAGTCGCAATTGGCGGCTTTATTTTTGGGTTCGATACGGTTGTAATATCCGGCGCCGAACAGGCTATCCAAAAATATTGGGGCCTTGGTTCCCTGGCACATGGGCTCACCACTTCAATTGCGATTATTGGCACCGTTTGCGGTGCGTTTTTTGGCCGGATTCCCGCCGATGCGCTGGGTCGTAAAAAATCATTGCTGATTATTGCGCTTATATTTTTGTTTTCATCGCTGGTGACTTCACTTGTCACCAACTGGTACTTATTTATGGCCTTCCGTTTTATAGGAGGTATGGGGGTTGGCGCTTCTTCTGTTATCGCTCCTATTTATATTTCCGAAATCTCTCCGGCCGCAGCCAGGGGCCGGTTAGTGGTGCTATTCCAGTTTAACATAGTATTCGGAATCGTTATTGCTTTACTTTCAAATCTTTTAATTGTTCATATTTTGGGCCCAACGCATAGTGATGCGTGGAGGTATATGCTTGGCGTAATGGCGGTACCTTCGTTAATATTTTTGCTGCTGCTGAAATTTGTGCCCGAAAGCCCCCGCTGGCTGCTGCTTAGGGGTGGGCGCGATGCCGAAGCGAAGAAAATATTGAGCGTTATTAACCCTGTCGGCTTTGAGGCTGAAATGGATGTAATAATAAAAAGTAATGAAGAAGACGCAGCAGAGCCCGGTGGAAAAGAGTTATTCAGCGGCAGGTACAGGGTGCCGGTAAGGCTGGCCATCCTTATCGCCTTTTTTAACCAGGTATCGGGCATTAATGCAATCCTTTACTATGCTCCCCGAATTTTCGCAATGACAGGCCTTGAAAAAAATGCTTCCCTTGCATCATCATTAGGCCTCGGTGTCGTTAATTTTGTCTTCACTTTGATTGCCATTCGCTTTATTGACAGTACGGGCCGTAGAAAACTTATGTTTATTGGCTCATTCGGGCTTATCCTTACTTTAGGACTGGTATCCTATTCTTTTTATGCCCAAAACTTTAGCGGTTACTATGTTATCTGTTACCTGTCATTATTCATCGCGTTTTTCGCGTTCTCACAAGGCGCCGTTATTTGGGTATTCATATCCGAGATTTTCCCTAACCAGGTCAGAGCCAAGGGGCAAACGCTCGGAAGCTTTACCCATTGGTTTATGGCCGCGCTTATCACGTTCATTTTCCCGTATTTTACAGAAAAGCTTGGCGGTGGCAGCACATTCTTATTTTTTACTATTATGATGGTTTTCCAGTTGTTGTTTGTTTGGAAAATGATGCCCGAAACCAAAGGAAAATCGCTGGAAGATATTGAGCATACCTTAATAGGGCATTAATAGCGCCGGGTTGAATAGCTGACAAAACCTTTGTGCATCATATTAATAGGTTTTGCTAATGATTTAAATTCCAGGTTAAACCGACGGCGACACCCGTAGATTGAAGCCTCGACTGGCTATACCCTATATTTGTTAACGGAAGTTTTAAATAAGGCTGTAAGCTGATGCCAACTTTTGAATTAAGCTGCCGCTCATAAGTGGCGTTAAGATTAAGTACCCCAAAAAAATACCCGCTGCTGTTAGGCACATTAAAGTTAGAGGGCCCGGTAGCATAAGGGTCCGCGTAATTAAATTTGTAGCTCTCCTTCAGCATAATATATGATGACAAACCTGTGCCTACAGATATTTTATTCTGATGTTTATTAAACACCTGGTAACCGATGTTAACGGGGATATCAAGCATCTGGCAACTGGCAGCAACGTTTACCGGGTTTATCGGAAATTTGTACGGCGTATGATAATTCTCGAACGCAGTTATGTAAGGTTTGTTGGAATATAAAACACCTGTGCTCACAGTTATTTTTTTAAACAAACCGGCCGAAAAAAGCAAGCCCACATTGGTACCGACTTTACTTTGCTGGAAGGAACCCACCCCGTTTATATCGGGAGCTGCCAGAACACTCAGTGCATATCGGGGGCGAAACGCCGGCCTCTGTTTTGTAATAGCCGCATCCTTTTTAGGTGACGATGGTAACATTTTTGGGTTTACCGCAGCCAATGGCATATTAGCTAAATTACCTTGCTGTGCAATTAGTTGATCCTGTCCAAAAACCGGTTGCAGACTCTTTGATGACAATGATTCACTACTAGTCGTATCTCTTATAACCGCTTGAGTTGAGCTTGTTGCATGGCGGGCGCCATTGGCAAATGGCGTAGTTAGCAATTTGCCCATACCACTACTTTTGCCGGATTTTGAACTCCCTGCATAAGTGGCCGGAGGCACAACTTTGTTAGGGATGTTATTTGCCGGTTGCCGTTCGGATCCGCCGTTTGTACCGGTATTTGACCTGGTTGCATTAACTGCAAGGGGTTTGTTTGCAGGATTATTGCGGGTAACATGCGGCCTGAAGTTCCACCATCCTAAAAACAACAGCAATAATGCTGCAACGCTGCTTATATAAGGCAGCCAGTAAACAATGCCCTTCTTTTTTTTATGCTTATCAAGCATTTTTTCGAGGGCGGCCCAATCATCTTCCTTATACCCGGTTTGATCTACCGGGGCTTCCAGCTTCTTTTTAAAAAGATCGTCCAACCCTTTGTCGTTGTCTTTTTTCATTCTCTAATACCTTTATTTAAAAACACTCCATTCATATTTATGGCGTTGATAGCTACTATGGAAGATGTGTTATAATCTGTGCCTCTGTTATAATTACTGCTGTTACCAGATGAGTTTGATTTCAATATCATCAGTTTTAGCTTTTGCCTCGCTTTATGTAAATTTGACTTTGATGTGCCTACATTAATGTTCAGCATGGAAGCGATCTCTTCGTGCGAATATCCGTCAACCGCGAAAAGGTTAAATACGGTCCTGTAAGCTTTCGGAAGCCGCTGCACCATCGCTAAAAGGTCGTTGTAATGCAGGTTTTGGTCAACCAGTTCCCCATCACTTATGTGTTCGGCCTTGTCAAGGTCTTCTGTATAGGCCATTTTGAGGTTTGCCCGGTAAAAATCAATGGATACATTCATCATGATCTTTCCCAGCCATGCTTTAAATGGCCTCGTTATATCATAACTCTCAATATGGGTAAAAACTTTGAAAAACCCCTGGTTCAATACTTCGGCTGCGTCATCCCGGTTGCCCGCATAGCGCAGGCATATACCCATGGAAAACCCATAAAATGCCTTATACAACATTTTCTGACATTTCCTGTCTTGTTTAATACAGCCCCTGATCAGTTGATGTAAATCTTCTTCGCCCATGTGGGTTATATCATGTTAGCTTACTCTAAATTACCACCTTTTTCTTGTAGTTCATAATTCATAGTTCATGGTTCATAGTAAAAAAGCACGGCGAACCATGATACATTACGCACCTACATCACGTTTATAGGCAAATAAAGGTTGCCTGTTAATGATAGAAATGGTGTAAAGTGCTGATTATCATTTGATTATTTTGGTTCTCGATTTTTGTCCATAGTCGATGGTCTATATTCCGTAGTTTTTTTAGAATATGTTCCAATTAAGATAAAATCTGTCGCACCGTCGACTATGGACCATGGACTATGGACTTTTTTACTGCATAAGGCAACCCATCAGGTCAAACAAATAGTATTATGAATAAATACACGGCCATTTAAGGCCAATAAATTATCAATAAATGGTACCTGTCTCTATCGTTATAATTACTAAAAATGAGGCTGATATAATAGCTGCCTGTATTCAAAAATCCAGGCTGATCACTGACGATATTGTTGTGATAGATAACGGCAGCACTGATGATACCCTCGATATTGCCGGAATATATGGGTGCCGGATATATGAAAAGAAATGGGATGGATATGGGAGCAACAAAAATAAAGGGATCGGGGCAGCAAAATATGACTGGATATTGAGCATAGATGCTGATGAGGTACCGGATGATGAATTGATAAGGTCCTTGCACAAATTAAAATTTAACAACCCTTCAATTGTTTACGATATTAAGTTCAAATCTTATTTCGGGAAAAAACTTATACGTTTCGGCAGTTGGGGAAGAGACCATCATATCCGCCTTTTTAACCGGAATTTAGTAAAATGGTCGGAGACCTTGGTACATGAAACATTAATACTTCCTGAAAACATACAAATAAAAAAAATACGCGGGCATCTGCATCATTATTCTGTAAAAGATATTAATGAATATGATAACAAAGGCGGTTACTATGCAAAATTGAGCGCTAAAAAATATTTCAATGCCGGCAAAAGGGCAAATGCAGTTAAGCTTTACATTTCTCCGGTTTTTGGCTTTATTAAAAATTACATTATTTACCTGGGGTTTTTGGATGGCCGGGAAGGCTGGGATATAGCAAGAACTACGGTAAAAAACACGAGGCGCAAATACTTGTACTTAAGCCAGATGGAAAATATGCCTGACAAAAAACAAGCTGTTAATGATAGCTTTGTTGTGGAATATTAAGAAAGAATCAAGAACCAAGACAAAAGTGGTGAAAATCAAATTGTCGCGCACATATTTTACTCACCCCGACTTTGCTTCGCTCGTCGACCGTCTCTACGACAAGTCATAAAGAGGGTTAGATTCAGTTTTTTTATTTTTACCCTCTTTTTTGCCTGCAAAAGAGAGGGTGGTCAAGCGAAGCGATGACCGGGTGAGTTGTGTAGGCGACAATTTGAATTGCACCCGATAAAAATGGTGAAAGAGGATAGCTAAAGGCTACTTTTAAGCAATGAAAAGAAGACTGATCCAAAACCTGTCGGTAAATGCCATTCAGCTTATCATTAATCAATTATTAGGGTTCGGGATATTTTATGTGTTATCCACAGGCTTGGATAAAACAAGCTTTGGGCAAATAAACCTGGCTTTAGCCGTTCTGATGGCTATTTTTAACATATTATCCTTCGGGATCGATCAGCTTGTTGTAAAAAAGATCGCTTCGGGGGCCGATGTCAGATCAACACTTTCCTTATACGTCATTCATGTGCTGGTTACCGGTACATTTTTTTACGGGATCCTGTTTTCTGGCTATACCCTGTTTCTGCCTGTAAATAATGTGTACAGCTTGTTATTATTGATCGGGATTGGAAAGCTGATGATATTTTTTTCAAGCCCGTTGAAACAGGCGGCCAACGGAATGGAGCGGTTCAGGTTGATGGCTTACATGTCTGTAATATCAAATCTCATTAGGTGCTTCGGACTCATCATTATCGCTTTACTGCATAATTTAAACATCCGCAGTGCAGTTCTTATTTTTATTGCAGGTGATGTTACAGAACTGCTGGCTTGCATCATTTTGTTTACACGGTCTACAAAAATCGCTTTATCACTAAAATGGGACAAGGTAAAATACTTTAACCTGCTCCGTGAATCATTGCCGCAGACGGGGGTTGTTTTAATAACTTCGGCATTGGCCCGGTTCGACTGGATATTTATCGGTTTTGTAGTTTCAGCAATAAAATTGGCCGAATACAGTTTTGCTTACAAAATTTTTGAGATATCCACGCTCCCTTTATTGGCAATAGCCCCATTGCTCATCCCGCGTTTTACAAAACTATTTCAGCAAAAGGATGTCCGTGTTGCGGAACTGAAACTTTTAGTCAGGATAGAAATGATCATAGCTGCATATATCGGGTTACTATTAAATATATGCTGGGTGCCAGTTATCGATAGGTTAACTGCCGGAAAATATGGACTCATAAACGAAAAAACAATATTTATTTTATCCTTATGCATGCCATTGCTTTATCTAAATAACTTTTTGTGGACGATATACTTTGCACAAGGACGGTTAAAGATGATACTGTCTTCGTTCATTATCACTTTTTTAGTAAATGTTATCCTGGATATTTTGCTTATCCCGGTTTTTAAAAATGAAGGCGCGGCATTTGCATTTTTAGCGGCCTGCCTTACCCAAACTATTTACTATATAAAAAAGAACGAAATCAAGCAGCTTGAAAACGTTTGGCGGCCGTTAATTATCTGTACTTTTTGCGCCTTGTTAAGTGGCTTTGCTTCAAAAATGATTTATCCGGATAGCTGGCTTGTGCTTCCTTTGGCGATTGGTTTTTATGCTATTCTTCTTATTATTACAAAGCAGTTAAGGCTTTCAGGCCATACGGCAACAAAGTGCGTATTTCCGGTAAAATAACTCTGCAGCTAGGTTATCAGCTTGTAATTTCGAGTTTATACTTCTCAAATTCATTTAGTGTAAGGACATTAACTTTTGGAAAAGTAATTGTTTTTAGAATTTGAAAATGTTTGTCATTTGAGATGATACAATCTGCATCGGCGCTAATGGCACAATCAACAAATTTATTATCTGTGCTGTCTTTCTCAATTAAATTAAACCTGAAAAAAATGTCCGTTTTTTCAACGTAAGGACTAACCGACATAAACTCCGATATATTTTCAGAAACTGCGAAATTTGTCTTGCGTTGTAATATTTCTTTATACTCTAATATAATTTCTGTTGAAACACAAATTTGAATTTTGCCTGAAATAATGCTGTCAAATACCCACCTGGAAGATGATCTTTTGCTTATAATTGAAACCAGGACATTAGTATCAATTACTACCTTCATAGCGGTTATGCTCATGAGACCACTTCGTCAAGGTATCTTCATCAATTTCATGTTCATCCAAAAACTTATCCATTTCATCTGTAGCCTTTTTGGCGAAATATTGTGATAGTAATAGCCTTATTTCCAATAAGTCTTCATCAGAAATATTATTTGCATATAACTTTAACAACTCCTTTTGGAGGTTGCTTAGCCTGGATTGTTGAGTTATCATAACCATAAATTTAATACTAAATTACGAAATTAGTACAAAAGATTGCTTTTTGTTTTCTGAAGCTTCCGCAAGCGTCCTCGCATGTGGCCCGCATGATAAGCAGTCCGCTTGCAATAAGGAATGTTATAGTAATGCATTTGATTATCGCGGCATAAAAAGGACTGTTTAAGTTATTATTGACCAAATTTATGTTTATCTTGCTTTCTGGAGACCTCTTTCGTTATTTAAATAGCTCTTGCTGCCTGTCTGTGGACCACAAGCGAGGACGCTTGCGGGAGCGTGGAAATTTTAAAATCAGGTGAAATAGTAGCACTATTATTTAATATTTCGTATTGAACTAATCCTTCTTTTTCTAAGTCATCCAAAGCAGGTTTTACTTTTTCATAATTGAATTTTTCGTTACAAAATTCACCAATTAAAAAAAATCATTAGGCTTATGATATAGGGTCAATAAAATATTTAAGCTTATTCCTCCTTCTTTTCTAAAACCATAAATTACGCTGGTACACGTTTTCTTAAACCACATACGCCAAATCTAAATAAATTAAATAACCTTATCCTGTTTTTTACTAAAAGTGGGCTAATAATGTTGGGTTGCACCGACCCTTATGTTAAGCTGAGGCCGGCAAACTAACTTTATATATAACCCTCCCCTTTAGGCAACCCTTTCAATCCTCACCTCGTAATTCCCACAGAGATCAGTTATTAAAAAAACCGGTTTCAGAATGCTTTTTACCTGATAAAATGACTTATAGCATTGCTGATTTTAGCTTTAAGAAGATACTGAATACAATAGACTGGAAACTGTTGCTGTTTTTAATCCTCTTTTTAAATGTAAAGCTGGCGGTAAAGGTTCCTGCAATTATTATCATTTATATACTACAGTTCAATTTCAAGTTTGGGTTCAGCTTTAAAAATTCACGGCTCCCGCTTTTCTATCTGCTGATCATAGCAATAGCAGTCATTGGCCTTATTGTCAATAAAAATTATGACAATCCCGATTATCTGCTGGTTTTTTTAACGGGGATGGTTTTTTGGGGATTATGTCTTTTGTCCGTTCACCAGGTTAAGCTATCTGTTGAAAACAATAATGTTGAAATCATAGACAGAACTATCCTGTTTTTTTTTGCGATCAATGCTATCCTGTCTTTTTATAACATCGCGCATATTATATGGGAAACCGGCGCCATTAATCCTTACCGCTACCAGGGTGAGTATCAGAAATATTTTATTGGAACAGGTGATTATATACGGGGCCTTACGTTTGATACTTCCACAACCAATGCCGTTTTAAATGCCTTTGGCATAATTTATTTTCTCGATAAAAAAAAGCCGGCAATGGTGCTTATTTGCATGGCGGTTTTATTGCTTACCGGCAGCAATTTTACAAACCTGGCGTTGCTGCTCATACTTGCACTTTTATCCGCATTCAAAAGCAATAAGGATCAAAAAAGCCTGATAGCTATTTGCCTGATGTTTTTGGTCGTTTTTATGGCGAAAGTCTCGCCGCAAAATAATAAATATGTGTTTGACAGCATCGAAAACATCTTTCACTCCCCAAAACAGCAAACCGGGCCAATTACAGCTAACCTGGACCAGGTTGGCATTACCGGCCCCGAAGAAATAAGGAGAAAAGCAGCACAACGATACATTGACAGCATCAGCTATATAGCAAGCAAAAAAGAAGCGGTTAAGCCATTGCAGCAAACGACGGCATCACTTCCAAACTATCATGGCCGAATACTGATCGTAGGCCCGAACATAAATAAACCACCATACCTTACGCCTGAAGACACTACTTTAGATGAAAGACGGTTGTTGACATTTATTGACGCGCATAAAAACAGTCTGCCGATTTCCAGGCAAACTTCTTTCAAACCAGGCTTACCGGGGAAAATTAGGGGATTATTTCAAACTGTAAGTTTTTTACAGCATAATCCGGCTAAAATAATCGCAGGCGATGGAATAGGTAACTTTTCTTCAAAACTTGCTTTTAAAGCCACAGGCCTTGGGTTCGAAGGAGCGTATCCTGCAAAATACATCTACATCAGCAGGGATTTTCTTTCAAACCATCTTGACATTTATCTGAACTTTTTTAGCAAAAAGGATGGGTTACATTCATTAACCAATAACCCTTATTCGGTTTATGACCAGTTGCTGGCAGAATATGGTTTATTAGGATTAGCCGCTTTTATGATCTTTTATTTAGGGTTTTTCGCTAAAAATTTCAAAAAACTCAGTTATGGCCTGCCTTTGCTGGCGTTAATGATGGCCGTATTTTTTATTGATTACTGGTTTGAGCAATTATCAGTAATCGTATTTTTTGAATTGCTGTTATTTCTCAATATCAAAGAAACCACTTCTCAAAAACCTGTGAATTATGAATATAAATAATCCAAAGGTTACTGTTTTAATGCCGGCATACAACGCCGGCAAATATATAGGTGAGGCGATAACATCTGTACTTGAACAATCATTTACTGATTTTGAGCTATTGATCATTAATGACGGATCGACAGATGAAACTGAAAAAATTATCCGCTCATTTAAAGACCCCAGGATAATATTGATTAACCAGGATAACCGAGGAGTTGCGGCTGCTTTGAACGCCGGCCTGAAATATGCCAGGGCCAAATATATCGCAAGGTTTGACGCGGATGATATATGCTACCCCGACAGGTTAAAAATACAATACGATTTTATAAATAGCTACCCGGAGTACAGCATTATTGGTTCTGCCGTCGACTACGCTGATGCTGAAGGGCATTATATTTTTACCCATCACCCGGAGGGACACCTTAACGAAGAAATACAACAATTGAAATATTCTATATGTCCTTTTATTCATTCAAGCGTGTTTTATAAAAAAGAGCTAATTGTAAATAATGGCGGTTATAATGAGCATGCCTATACCTACGAAGACCATTTTTTATGGGTGAACATTCTGAAAAACGAAAAGGCTTGTAATCTTTCACAATCGCTGATCAAAGTAAGGCTTAATCCCGAATCGATAAGCATCGATGGAAAGTGGCACACGCGCAAATTCCGGTCTATAAAATATTCAACGCTTAAAAAACGGAGCATTACCGAATCAGAAGGAAAAGAATTATACCAGATAAGCGGGAAAAGATATTCCCCAAAAATAAAAGAAGGGGCCTATTATGCCCTGTGCGGCAAAAAATTTCTGCTCAATAATTATCAGCCCGAAAAGGCACGTTCAAATGTGATCAGGGCTATTAGTCTAAGTCCTTTTCGTTTAGATAATTACCTGCTATATGTTATAAGCTATTTCCCGGAAAAGTTTATTTCATGGCTGCATAACACGATAAGCGATAATCAATCAATAAAAATGCAACGGTCATGAAGGTAGCTTTTATAACCAGGTCGACATTATATACCGTTCCGGGCGGTGATACGGTACAGGTAGTGCAAACGGCCCGGCAACTCGCTGATATGGGAGTTGACACTCAAATACTGTTATCAAATGAAACAATAACTTATGATCAATATGACCTGCTGCATTTTTTTAATATTACGCGGCCAGCAGATATTCTTTATCACAGCAAAAAGGCTAAAAAACCCTTTGTTGTTTCCACCATATTATGCAGTTATGCCGAGTATGATAAACATCATCGCAAGGGGATAGGCGCATTATTCAGCTATTTGCCGGCTGATAGAATTGAATATCTGAAAACAATGGCGCGATGGCTGCTTGGGAAAGACCACCTGGCGAGCTGGGACTATACGTGGAAAGGACAACGTAAAAGCATTATTGAAATATTGCGCAACACTGCAATGATACTCCCCAATTCCGAATCGGAATACCGGCGTGTTCAGCAAACCTACCCTTATAAAGTTAATTATACAGTAGTGCCAAATGGCATAAACCCGGATGAGTTTCAATTTAATGCCGCTACAGAAAAGGATAATCTGCTGGTACTTTGCGTGGCCAGAATAGAAGGGAACAAAAACCAGGTCAACCTGATCAGGGCTTTGAATAACACCAGGTTTCATTTGTTAATTATTGGGGCCCATGCGCCCAACCAGCCAGGTTATTACCATCGGTGCCGCAATATCGCTGCCGCCAATGTTAGTTTTCTTGATAGGATACCAGAAGATGAACTGTTAACATTTTACAGGTGCGCCAAAGTACATGTACTGCCAAGCTGGTTTGAAACAACCGGGCTAAGCTCGGTAGAAGCGGCCGCAATGGGCTGCAATATCGTGATAACCGACAAAGGCGATACCCGCGAATATTTTGAGAATGACGCTTTTTACTGCGACCCATCGGAGCCGCAAAGCATCCTGGCTGCAGTTGAAAAAGCAAGTTCAGCGCCAGTCGATGAAACTTTACGAAAAAAAATACTAACAAAATACACCTGGAAACAGGCGGCGATACAAACATTTAAAGCATATCAATCAGCAGCTATAGCATGAGATTAAGAATAGCAATTTTAGGAACAAGAGGGATCCCGAATTATTACGGGGGGTTTGAACATATTTCAGAATATGTTTCGGAGGGCTTAGTTAAACGGGGACATTCTGTGACGGTTTATAATTCGCATAATCACCCTTATAAAGAAAACTACTGGAATGGCGTAGAAATAGTTCATTGTTATGATCCTGAATACCTGGTAGGAACGGCCGGGCAATTTGTTTACGACCTTAACTGCCTGCTTGACGCCAGAAAAAAGAAATTTGATGTGGTTTTGTTAATGGGTTATACCAGCAGCTCCATTTGGGGAAGATTATATCCCGAAAAGAGCACCATCATCACCAATATGGACGGGCTGGAATGGAAGCGGTCGAAATATTCAAAAAAAGTACAGCAATTTTTAAAATACGCCGAAAAACTTGCCGTAAAATATAGCCAGTTTTATATTTCAGATTCATTGGTAATTAAATCATACCTGGGCGAAAAATACAACATCCAAAGTAAATATATTCCTTATGGGGCCGATCTGTTTTCGGAAGAGGAACGTGAGCAGGTGGAAAATAGCGAAGCCCTGAAGGAAGATTATTTTTTACTAATGGCCCGTATGGAACCCGAAAATAATATTGAAACTATATTGGAAGGCTTTAATAACAGCAGTTCGCGCAGAAAATTCAAGGTATTGGGCGATACCGGCAACAGGTTTGGAAAATTCATCACCCATAAATTTAAGAATGATGAACGTATTGAGTTTAAAGGGGCAATTTTTGAGAATTGTAAAGTACGCGCATTGCAAAATAATTCGTACTTGTATTTTCATGGGCATAGCGTTGGAGGCACCAATCCATCGCTATTAGAAGCTATGGCGAGCGAGGCATTAATCGCAGCTCACAATAATCCTTTTAATAAATCGGTATTGCATGCGGACGCATTTTATTTTTCAAATGCAAATGAGGTGCGCAATATTGTTGAGACAGTGCAGCGTAAAGAAACCGAAAAAGTTATGGTAAGCAATAACCTCCATAAAATAAAATACCAGTTTAACTGGGAGAAGATCATTGACGAATACGAACAATTTATTTTAGACTGTCATTATAATTCAAAATATGATCAGGTTATTTCAAATAAAGGATAGCCTGGCTAATAAAATAAGCTATTACCATTTAATGTTATTAATGGCCAGCTTGCCTTTTGATAGGTTTTACAGCCACCTGATCCTGATCAGCCTTGCCGTACATACTTTAATTCATTGGAATAAAAACAGCATTAAACCGATATTTAATTTAAGGACTTTGGCGCTGCAGTCGGTATTCTATGTTACAGTATTGAGTACTATTTATACCATAAACCGCGCTGAGGCTTTTAACGAATGGGGAAAACATATTACTATTTTTCTTTTTCCGCTGTTGTTTTGCCTTAACCCGCTTGACTTAAAAAAGTACCGGCCGCAATTATTAATGTCGTTTGCATTAGTTTGTACTGCAACGGTTGTTTACCTATATTTTGATGCTTTTATCACAATGAGGTATTACCGGTTGCCTTTTAAGGCCCTTTTTTCGGGGGCTTTTACCAATCATAATTTTTCGGAGCCGATAGATATGCATGCTACATTTTTTTCGATGCAAGTACTGCTGTCGCTGGTTTATATGTTCTCGGTGTTGATTAAGGAACGGGCAGTTTATAATAAGATATTTTACCTGATCTGCAGCATTATTCTAACTGCGGGACTTATCCAGCTTAGCTCAAAATCTATTTTTATGGTGCTGATTATTGTCATAAATATAGCGTTGCCATATTTCCTGTTGCAAGGCCGCGCACGTTTAAAGTTCATCTTGGTTTCGGCTTCTTTTTCTGTTCTCCTGGCAATTGGGATTTTGAGTTCAAGCGCCTTAAGAGCACATTACATAACCGCATTAAAGCAGGACTTGTCAAAAACATCTGCGGGGGCCGCTACAGACAGCCGTATGGCAAGATGGAATGTCTCGATAGGATTAATCAGTAAAACCCCTGTAATAGGTTATGGGGCAGGCTCGGAGATGGGCCTTTTGCACGAAGAATTCTATAATAAAAAATTGTACAATTCGTATTTGAACGGGCTGAATACCCATAGCCAATACCTGAGCTTCTTAATAAAATCCGGGTTTTTTGGTTTGCTTGTTTATATCGCCACTTTGGCCTTTGGGTTTGAAATTTCTTTCAGGCAAAAAGACCTTCTTTTTTTTACTTTTTTGATGCTGATTGCTATTATTTCGCTATCCGAAAATTTACTTGACGTAGATAAGGGAATATTTTATTATGCCTTTTTCTTTTCGTTTTTTATTTTTTCAGATGGGCCGGGGGGAGACCAGGTTGGGCCGGGAATTAATAAGTCTTCAGTCGTAAGTCCAAAGTCCCAAGTCGTGAGAAAAAAGCGGGAAATAAAACTTGAGACATCTGAATTATAGCATAAATATTCGCAAACAAGCAACCATAGCGTTAATTGTTCCGTCATAATTATATAAAGACTGTATGAATATATCTTGTAAAACATATAAATGCAAAATAAGCCGTATCCATTAATTAATAAGAACTTGTCGGAAATTAAACAAAATATATTAGCGGCACTGGCCTATTTTGACCTGTTCAATTATCCTTTGGCCAGGACAGAGATATATTTATTTCTCAAAAAAAAATACAACTACGAATTCTTTGACGATGCATTAACATGCCTGGTTAATAGCGGCGTAATTCACCAATTTGACAGGTTCTATACTTTAAAAAATGATCACTATTTAATAGTCAGGAGAAACGAAGGAAATAAAAAGGCAATAGAGCTGATAAAAATTGCAAAAAAAGTAGGTAACATACTGATCAGGTTCCCTTATGTGCGCGGAGTAGCGATTTCTGGCTCATTATCAAAAAATTTCGCAGATGAATATTCCGATATCGACCTGTTTATTATCACCGCGAAAAACCGGCTCTGGATAGCCAGGACGGTTATGCATTGTTTTAAAAAATTAAGTTTCCTGGTTAATAAGGAGCATTATTTTTGCATGAACTATTATATCGATGAACAGCAATTGGAAATTGCTGAAAAAAACATTTATACGGCAATTGAGATCGGGACGCTGATACCTTTGCAAGGTGATTTCGTTTTCGAAAAGTTTTATGCGGCTAATTTATGGATAAGGGATTTTCTTCCTAACAAAAATATGCGGATCGCTTCTGCGAAACCTGTAAAAACCTGCTTATTAAAAACCCTGTTCGAATGGTTACATAATAACCACGCCGGTAATGGGGTTGATAACTTACTGATGAAAATTACCACAAACAGGTGGTTAAAAAAGACAGAAAATAAAAAACTCAACAGTCATGGCGTTATTTTGGCGATGGCAGCCGGCAAACATTATTCAAAGCCTGATCCCCGGAATTTTCAAAGCAAGTTATTAGCCAGGTATGAAAATAATTTATTCTGTATCTTGCGGGAGTTTGAGAATAGCTTAGCGAATTAGAAATAATGTGCAGATGTGCAGATGTGCAGATGTGCAGATGTGCAGATGTATAAATTTAGAGGTGCAAATTCGCTAATTATTAATTTTTTTCATCAACACGGCTGAAATTTACAGATTATTTTTTTTCATCTGCACATCCGCATATTTGCACATCTGCAGATTGTTCCGACATCTGCACATCCGCACATTTATCTTTTTCTCAGCGATATAATATAATAGTCCCCGATATATATCCAGGGCCAGCTGGATTTTAGTTTGTCTTCTTTCTCCCTTAAAAACCTATAAGCAGAGGGGTGTTTTTCGGCAAAACCTTCAATATATGAGGGCGGAACAATTGTACATAAGCCTTCAATACTTAACAAATCAAATTGATCTTTAAGATTGTTTATAATAAAAGAAGGATTGTAATACCAGCATTTAAAGTAAGTGCCTTCGATATGCGCTTTACGCCCATTTCGGCTAAAGAACCTGCGAAATGCCGTCCTGAATTTTCCTTTAAAAATCAATAAGGTTTCCCAAAGGCAAAATTTTGGTAAAATTACTAGTGTAACCATTCCGTTGGGCTTTAATAGGTCGTTAAATGATGCCAATACCTTATCCAGTTCGGCGGTACAGTTTAAACCGGCAAAATTGGAGAAAATCAAGTCGTAAGGGCCTTTATTTTTTAATTGATCCAGGTTTGTAAATGAACATAATTCGGTACTCACATTCGCGTCCATCCCATTGATTTCTATTTTTCGCTTAAGCTCCTTTTGCATTCCTGGTGATATGTCAGTAGCATGTACCTTATAGCCATTTTGGGCGAAAGAAAGAGCATCCTCTCCGGTGCCGCTGTTTAGCTCAAGTATGGAACTGCCAGGAGCCAGATATTGTAAGACATATTTTCGAACACGTTCTCTTTTATAATTAACTATCGTATTACCGTAATATAATTCATCAAAAATGGCAGATTGGCTGGTGAAAGCGGCTTCCACAAGTTGTTCATTAATATTTGCTGACATGGTTTTCATCGGACATCAATTAAATTGTCGCGTTTTCACCAGGCGTTCCTACGGAACGCCCACACCTATATTCATTTTTTCTACCAACCAGACATCCCGATGGGACGTTCCTCCATGGGTGTTCGGAAGATTTAAAAAAGCGGTGGGCAAGTGCGATTCCCGCCTTGGGGCGGGGCAGGGTGGGGTTTAGCGAACTATCTAAACAGCCGTTTCAAGCATTTAACACCGTCCAAGATGGCGGCGAAACCCCTCCCCCCACTTCACAGTCCACCGCACCCCTCCCCAGGGAGGGAATTTTTGCGTAACACAAATCTTCCGAACACCCATGGGCGTTCCTCCCACAAAACATGTCCCATCGGGACATCTGGTTGGTAGAAAATAGAGAAAATGCATCTTCACGTTCCGTTAGGAACGTTTGGTGCTGAAGTGACAATTGAATTTGATTTGAACCGTTTTTCATCGCCCTATCCCCTCCAGCTTTCTTAATTTAAAACCTTCAATAAATGTTGCCGGTGTATGATAAAAAACCGACAATGCTTTTCGCAAGCTTTTAACATTAACGTGTAATGGGTCGTTCAGCAATTTAACCAGGCTGTTTTTTGCCAGGTGTTTATGATAGTTTTGATGAACATACCTGTGCAATTGCTTGTAATAAGACGGAGGAAAGGTATTGTGGAACATCAATGCCATTTCGTCAGAGTCGGTCCAATTTGTTTTTTTCTTCAGATCGGCCTTTACCCTTTCGTAAAAGGAAGTACCGGGCAGGGGATAAGATACGGAAATACCAATTTCAAAAGGCAGCAAGTCATTGATCATGTTAATGGTTAACCGGATATCATCCTTCAATTCGCCCGGGTAACCAAATTGTATAAAAAATGAAGGTTTTATCCCTTCTTCTTTCATTTTCAGGGTAGCTTCCCTTATTTGCCCCACTGTAATTCCTTTATCCATGGCGTCCAGTATTTTTTGTGAGCCGCTTTCAGCGCCAATCCAAACATTTTCGCAGCCCGATGCAGCTAATGCCTTCACTGTATCCTCATGAACCAGCAAATCGGCCCTCGACTGGATTTTGAACCTGATACTGATCTCCTCTTTTTCTAAAAGCCGGGCAAGTTCAGCAACCCAACCGGGTTTTAAACCGAAAATATCGTCGCAAAACCAAATATGGTCTATTTGGTAGCGCTCTTTTAAAAGTTTGATTTCCGCCACCACATTTTCAGGGCTCCGCGAGTTATACCGGTTACCATAAATCGGCTTGGCGCACCAATTACACTTAAAAGGGCATCCCCGGGTCGTGCTCATGTTTAAGGAGAAATACCCGGCGTTCTTGAGCCATGTTTGCCTGTATAATTCCATATCAATCAAATCCCAGGCAGGTAATGGCAGTGTATCCAAATCCTTTAAAACCGGGCGGCCCGGGGTTTTAATAATTTCCCCGTTTTTTTTAAAAGCCAATCCCAGTATGTCAGAATAATCATCAAGCCCGTTTTCAATGTGTTCAGTCAATTCCAGCAGTGTGTGTTCTGCTTCTCCAATTATCACGAAATCTGCGCCTTCCACCAGGTATTCCCCGTAGCGGTCGGTTGAATCTGAACTGGAGACAATAACCATACACCCTTCGGCCTTTGCCGTTTTGCACATGCTAAAGGCGGCAGCGCGCATATTGGTAAGGCACATTTTGGTGAGGTAATTAAAGCCATCGTCATAGATGACAAAAAAATCCGGGCTGTTTTTTACAATCGCTGGGCTTACCTCTTCGGGTCCGCTTGCAAACATGGTATCAAATAATGAAACATCGTAATTATTCTCCCGCATTAAGGCAGCCGCATACAGTGTGCCCAATGGCGGGTATGGTTGCCCCAATTGCCACTGTTTAGGGTCAAAACGTAAAAAGTAAGAATGTGTGAACAAGATGCTTTTCATACTTTTTAAATTACGCCAGCTTGGCAAAAGGCGAGAGGTTTAACGAGCAAACGCACTTTACACAAGTTGGATTTTTACTCATATCAAGCGTTTTCCTGAAGTTAACCGCTTTATCGCTGTTTAATATGGATGCTAATGAGGAGTCTCTTATATTTCCGATCACGTCATGAAAAAAACAAGGACGAACATTGCCATCCGCTTCTATTACCGTTGACACCCAGGGAGCATTGCACTTTTTATAAGGGAACGGGTTTAAACCGTAAAACGCGGCATAATAATCATATATATGCTGAATTTTTTCGGGCGTTTCGGCAATAAAGCCCGAATCGAAATCAAAACCATTGTTTTTAATTATTCTGCTGATCACCTCCTGTAATTCAGGCAATTCCTTTTCTGAAATTAAGATTTCATGCTGTTTGGGCTCCGTCCATGCCATTTGCCGGTTAAAAGCATGACTGCTAACATCAGCCGGTAAAAAGCTGACCTGGTCAAGGCCCATTATTTTCGCTTCATTAATAATGGATTCCCAAACCCTAAAATTAAGCCGATGGATAACGGTGCGTGCGGTTATCCTGTAATCCGGGTCTAATGATCTGATATATTGAATCCCATCCTTTAATTTATTGAAAGCCCCTGGTATATTCCTTATCGCATCATGAACAGGTTCATCCCCGTCCAATGAAACAATCAGGTCGTCTACCCATTCCAACAGCTGTTCTGCATTTTTTTTTACTGTAAGCCCTGTTGAAAGCAGTGTTATTTTAATTTTTTCCTTTTTCAGGATGGCGCACAGCCTGAAAAAGTTTGTGTTGAGCAAAGCTTCTCCGCCCGACATTGCTACCTGCTGCGTTCCAAATCTTCGCAAGGCATCCAGCAACCCCGAAATATCCTGCTCAGTAAGCTGCTTCAGGTTTTTGTTATCTTTCCATATATCGCACATTACACAACGGCAATTACAGGCGCTGTGCGGCATCAATATAACAACCGGCAATGCAGAAATGACATGCGTTTGCAAGGTCCGAAATCGCTTGTATGTGTTATATAGGGGTTGCATTTTTTAGATGTAGAGACGCAATATTTTGCGTCTCTGTACCTCAATGTTTGTGAAAATTAATCTTAAATGACGTCAATCGTTTCGAGACACAAAGTTCCGGGACGCAAAATATTGCGTCTCTACTAAAATCCTTGTATCTCTGGTTGCCGGTATCTCCAGATCTTATGCAATAGTTTTATCTCATAAGGATATTTGTATATGTTTACCTTATAACGAACGGCGGCTACCATTTGTATGGCCTTTCGTTTTAGCGTACTAAGCCGGATATCAGTAACTGTAGGATAAGCCCCGTTCAGCACTGTTTCAAAATCTCTTATTTTATCAATCATTTCGGGGGTTAGCCAGGGTGTAAGCGGGTTTTTACGCAAATCAAAGTTCTCCCATGCCGGGCTAATCCACTCTTCCAGCACACGGGGGTATTTAAAACCTGCCGCCTGAACCTGTTTAAATAGCGTCGAGCCTTCAGTTGGTACAGGGCTATAGGTGTAAAGCACAATTTCTGTACGGGGGTTTACCTGTTTTACTTTCTTTATAAAATCTATCTCAAAATCTATTTGCGCCTCCACCTGTTCGGGTGTTGGCGCCGGGGTGCCCAAAACGAAAGAATATTCAGGGATAATATCAAATTTTTTAAGCCGTTCGGCAAACCGGATGATCTGGTCGCCGGTTTGTGTGCCGCCTTTATCTAATTGTTCAAGAATAAGATTGTTGCCGCTTTCGGCCCCGAAAAAAATGATCTTGCACCCGGCTTCTCTTAACAAGGCAAGCGACTCGTCCTTAAACTTGTCCATCGTATCAATACGAGCCATGCCCCACCACGACATTTTTTCGGGCTTGATCAA
This sequence comes from Mucilaginibacter sp., assembly GCA_036758125.1. Taxonomy (GTDB): domain Bacteria; phylum Bacteroidota; class Bacteroidia; order Sphingobacteriales; family Sphingobacteriaceae; genus Mucilaginibacter. Next base: position 15,962 of record DAIOXE010000006.1, on the reverse strand, counting down.
TCTGCAAAACTCAACAGTTCTTTTTTCCGAGACAAAAAAATTATTGTCATGGAACTCAATAGCATCAGCGCCCCATTTATCTTTTATGTATTTTATATCGTTATAAACATTTTGAGCTGATTTCGCTTTCCATCTTGCTTCAAAAATTGGCACTACAGCACAAAACGAACAGGTGAAAGGACAGCCGATGCTTGAATGATAAGCCAGCGTTCTTTCCCCCAAAAAAGTTTTGCCAAGATATTTTTTGATATTATATGTCTCATTAAGCTTATCATAGGGCAAGGGCGGCAAAGGATCTTGTTCAAAAAGGTCTTCCTTTTGTGTTTTTACTATCTCAGTACCGGCTCTGTATATGATATTTTTGATAAACTCGTATGGCGTATTATTTTCCAAAGCTTCAATCAGCAGCGGAAAAGCATGATCGCCGGGGCCGTTGATAATAAAATCGACATGCCCGGAATCCAGGATAACCTTCGGTTGCGTGGATGGGAAATAGCCCCCCCATATCATAAGCGTATGTGGAAATTTTTCTTTTATCGCTTTTGCAAATGGTATGGATTGCTTTAATTGCGGTCCGGGCATTACGGTAAACCCCAGGTATTTGAATTCGCCGGTACTTAAATATGACAACATCGTTTTAAGTGGCTCCGGGTCGCGGTTACCATCAACAATAATCCATTCGTACTTGCCTTCAACCGATGCAGCAATACTTAATATGGAATTTGGGATGCGATATTTCCCTTCGGCGCTTTTGGGATTGAATAATAAAATCTTACTCATTTTATATTTACACAAATAAACACATGTTAAATCCCCGCAATACCAGTGGGTACATACCCACCGGTATTTTCACCCATCATTGCGGGGACAACAATTCACAATAAACCCATCACAATAAACCCCAATTACCTAAATCAAACTATTACTAAATGTAAATACGCGGCAGAAAAAGTTAGGGTTGCCTAAGCGGGGAATTAAATTGATGGAGCAACCTTTATAATAATTAAGCCGTATTTCTCTACGAAAACGATTCGGGGTCGCTTAAATAAGTATGTCGCATAATTTACTCACCCGATCTGCGCTTCGCTGGATCACCCTCTCTTTTGCAAGCAAAAAAGAGGGTTAGAAGAACTTTTTTGACCCTCTTTACCGCTCGCGGTAGAGAGGGTGATCCAGCGAAGCGCAGATCGGGTGAGTAGATGTACGCCATGCAACGGAACGCGGCCTTAACCCGGTTTTGGAAATTCTTTATTTTTCGAATAAGGGAACTGACACATAATGATTGACACCTTTAAAAAATATATTAAACAGCATGTCTTCCCTTCGCCTATAAAAGAGAGGGACGTTGTTGAAGCATACGATTTGTGGTCTGAGAATTACGATATGCAGCCCGGTAACCTGATGCTTGATCTGGATGAAATACTATTTTCCAAATTGCTGACTACCCTTGAAATAAAAAACAAAGATATAGCGGATATAGGTTGCGGGACCGGCAGGCACTGGACTAAAATATTAAAGAAAGGACCGGCTAGTTTAACAGGTTTCGATGTTTCGCCCGGAATGCTCAACAAGCTTAAAGAAAAATTTCCTGCGGCCGAAACTTATACTATTACTGATAATCATTTCTCAGCTATTGAAGATTACACATACGATATGATCGTGTCGACGCTTACTGTAGCTCATATTGAAGACATTGAAGAAGCGCTGGAAGACTGGTGCCGGATATTAAAATATAGGGCGGATATTATCATCACTGATTTTCACCCCGATGCCCTGGCTTTTGGGGGCAAAAGAACATTCGAGCATCAAAAAGCCCAAATCGCGGTTCGGAATTTTGTACACACGACGGACACCATAAAGAAGATTCTCTTAAGAAATGATTTTGAACTGGTTAGCGAAGATGAAAGGAAAGTTGATGAATCGGTAAAGCATTACTATATAGAAAAAAATGCGGCGCCGGTTTATGAGAAATTTAAAGGTTTCCCTATTATTTACGGGATGCATTTCAGGAGGGTATAATGATCCTAAACAATGTAAAGATCGCTGCCACTGATGAACTTGTTAATATCAGGCTGGATAATGAAAAAATAACAAATATATCATCATCAGTTATCGCTGATGCGGATGGTACACCGGCCTTAACATTTGATGACGCAATTGTTTTTCCGGGACTTATCAATTCGCATGATCATTTGGATTTTAACTTGTTCCCGCAGTTAGGCGACAGAACTTATAGCAACTATACCGAATGGGGCAAGCACATCCATCTAAATTATAAGGATGAAATTGATGAGATATTAAAAATCCCATCCTTATTGCGATCTAACTGGGGATTATATAAAAACCTGCTTTGCGGAGTTACCACGGTAGTAAACCACGGTGAGCGTTTAGGAACGAAACACGAACTGATCACTGTTTTTGAAGACACTCATTGCATACACTCGACACAATTTGATAAAGCGTGGAAATTCAGGCTGAATAACCCTTTCAAATTGAAACTTCCTGTTACAATACACATAGGGGAGGGCGACGATTGGCCCTCGTACAGCGAAATTGATCAACTGACAAGATGGAATTTGCTGCAAAAGGAACTTATTGGCATACATGGAGTGGCGATGTCGGAAGAACAGGCAAAAAAATTTAAAGCGGTGGTGTGGTGTCCGCAATCCAATTATTTTCTGTTAGACAAAACAGCAAGGGTCAATCTTTTAAAGAATCATACTGGTCTATTATTTGGAACAGATTCGGCCCTTACAAGTTCCTGGGATATTTGGAACCACTTATGTTTAGCCAGGAAAACCAAATTAGTCAGCGATAAATTTCTGTACAGCACGATAACCTGTAATGCAGCCAAAATATGGGGTTTAAACTGCGGGGAAATAGCGATTGGCAGGGATGCCGACATCGTGGTGGCAACTACAAAAGCCGGTACAACTGGTTTTGACTCTTTTTTCGGGCTATGCCCTGCCGATCTGCTTCTGGTAACGCATAAAGGGAATATCCGGCTATTTGACGATGCATTGTTAATACAATTAAAAAAGGTTGATCTTAATGATTTTAGTAGAATTTATATAAACGGGGCCTGTAAATATGTTCAGGGTAATTTGCCGGGATTGATCGAAAAGATCAGGGGATATCAGCCGAATGCGAGCTTTCCGGTAAGTGTTGCAAAGACAGCATAGTTTGATTTTAAACACAAAGAACGCTAAGAAGGCGCGGAGGACACAAAGAAAGAAAATGAAAATTATTAAAACTCAGCGCACTCAGCGTCTTCTTTGTCTCTCTGTGGTAAAATATTTTGAATGTTCAGTTACGGAAAAAGCGTGAATTAAAATAATGCCTGGTAAATGAATATAACTCAAAAAATACAATCAAAATTATATCGGAAAGGCAAGTGCCTGTGCAGGGATGTTGGCGACAAACTTGGCTTCTACGACAGCTTTTACCGGTCTGCGCGAGGTAGCCGGATCATGATTTATCATGGCGTTTGTATGCAGGACCATACAAAATTTAATCCCATTTTTTTGAAGCTTAAAACTTTTGAGGAGCACCTTAAATTTTACAGCAAATATTTTAATGTTATTTCACTCGAAGATTATTATCAGCAAAAATTCAGCAATGACCGGTTCAATATTTGCCTCACGTTTGATGATGGATTTGCTAATAATTACAAATTTGTACTGCCATTATTGGAACAATATAAATTTCCCGCCACTTTTTTTATCACCGCCATAAGGGCTGCTGGTTACGACATTTTATGGAATGATTTTCTAGGGATCGTAAGTAAATACGGCCCTGAAAAAATAGTTTATAAAAATGAGCCGTATTATAAAGGCCGGTTTAATAAATACATTTCAACGGAAAGCGGCTTAAGCCTGGTTGAAAAACTCCGCTCAGGCGGGTTCGGCGAGAAAGCCGAAATGATGGAAGTATTGCATCCCATGATTCCTTTTAAAGCGAATAAGCAGGATGAGGATCATTGGCTGCAAATGACTATCGAACAGATCAGGCAATTATCCGCATCGCCATTTGCCAATGTCGGCTCACATGGTTATTATCATAATGACCTTGGCAGGATCAATATTAATGACGCCGCCGGGGAACTTGTGTTTTCAAAACGATATCTCGAAAGCATAATTCAAAGACCGGTGAACGGCTTTGCGTTTCCGTATGAGTCGTACACGCCCGAAGTTCTGATATCGGCCAAAAAAGCCGGATACAATCAACTGCTTGCAACGGGTTTTCATTTTCCGGGAGATAATAATGATCCGGCTTTGCGCGAACGTTTTACTGTTAATCCGTTCATTTCGCCTAACAATCAAATGTATGCCACCATAACCCGAAGCTATGAATAACGGGGATGAGATAAAGGAATATCATGTTGAAAGGCTAAGTGATAAAAACCTGGCCGACGTGGAAAAATTATATATGGCCGTTTATGGGAAAGCGCCCCGGCATAATCTGTTTTCTATGAAATACGATACTGCATTTACTACTATTCAGCATATTGGCTTTATCGCTTATAACGACTCTAAAATGCCCATCGCTTTTTATGCGGTGATTCCCTGTTTTATACGGTTTGATGACAAAATTATCCTGGCGGCACAATCCGCCGATACCATGACCCACCCCGAGTTTAGAAATAAAAGCCTGTTTACAGAATTAGCGATGCTTACTTATAAATTATGCTATGATGTGGGTATTAAGTTCGTTTTCGGTTTTCCTAATCAAAATTCGCTGCCAGGCTTTATCAATAAATTAGGCTGGACGATGACAGAGCGCATGGATTGCTTCATGATTCCATGCGTGGCTTTTTCATGGAAGAGGGTTTTAAGCAAATTTTATCCCTTTAAAAATTGGTATAAAAAGTATCAGCAAATGCTGCTGAAAAGATATTTACTGCCGCAGCAAGGTATCCCGAATACGGTATTTGACGATGGCTTTGCCGGTATTTATCGTGATCATCATTACCTTAAGTATAAAAGCTATACAAACAACCAGGTTATTAAAATTGGGGATTCTACTTTATGGATAAAGATTAACGGTGTGTTATTGATCGGGGACGTTTTAGTGAAGCCAAATGATTTTGGCGATATGATTAATAAATTAAAAAGACTTGCATGTAAAATGGGGATAAAAGAAATACATTTTCATGCAAACACGGGTACAACTTTGCACGGCCTGTTCGCCGCGGCCTTTCCATCTGCGCCACTTTTCCCCGTTATATTCAAAGATATAGCAGGGGGCACAGAAACAGATAAAATTAAATTTACTTCTGCCGACATTGACACATTTTGATATGAGCTCACTGATAAAAAATCTTTTTTTTAAAAATACAACAGTGCAGACTTTCTTTATCACCCGGCTTGCACAAAACCAGGTGGAAGAAAAAGTTTTTTTAAAAAAAGACGATCATGAAATAGATATAACGCTTCATCATGGTATGATCTGCCTTGACCCGTTTTGTATCGCCGTATGGCTGCCAGGTGATCAACTAAATTTGCTTGACCCGAAATCAGTAAGCATACTGTTCAAAAAAGGGGATAAACTAAATGCATCTATTAATGTGTCCACAATAGAAAAAATCCCTACTGAACATGGTGCGTTATTATTGTATAAAGTTGAAAAGGTAAAAAACTACCAATTAACAGCCTTACACCGGCTCGTATTTTTTGCCTGGTTTTTACGTTCCAAAAAAAACACTTATCACCACCGCAGGGTAATCAGCGCGCTTTATTCGTACCCGCGAAGAATTATTATCGTGTCGTATAAAGATGAGCAATATTGCAACATATTTCCAATGGATATACAAGCTTACATCCCTGAAGAAGATCTGTATATATTGGGGTTAAGGACTACTAATATTACCTTAAACAAAATTCTGGAGGCCGGAAAAGTTGTGGTTTGTGATACCGATACTGTCGATATAAATACAGTTTATAACCTCGGCAAACATTCAAGTACCTCGCCAACCCCGATAGAAGATATTCCGTTTGGTATAACCGATAGCCCGCTTTTTGGCTTTCCCGTCCCGGATTTTACCGGGTCGTATAAGGAAATAGAGATCATACACCATAAAAAAATGGGCTATCACATGCTGATGGTTGGGAAAGTTATTAACAAGAAAGAAATTAAACAGAATCCTTCATCCCTCTGGCATGTCGGTTTTTTACAATACCAAATGGGAAATTATAAAAGTATAGAAGGATTGTTTTAGATTTAAAGAGAGGTTTTATAATGGTTTACTTATCTGTTAGTTATAATTATTCACCGGCCTTTGATTCGCCCGAAAGCTGGTTTAAAAGAACAGAAGGATATGCCGGGATAATGGAATGTTTGAGCAAAGCGCATACGGTTATTAATGTTAAACAGATAAGGTATACAGGTAGCCAATTTCACAATGGCGTTCAATACCATTTTGTAAATTTCGGCAAAAAGGACACCTGGTTTCCATGGCGGTTAAATCATTTCATTAAAAATCTAAAGCCAGACATCGTTATAATACAAGGCTTACACCATTCTTTGCAATTGATTCACTTACATTTTTTGCTGAATAAAAACACGAAGATCATTGCTCACCACCATGCCGAAAAACCCTTTACCGGTATAAAGAAATACATTCAAAGAATAGCCGACCGCTTTGTTGGGGTTTATTTGTTCGCCTCACAGGTTATGGGAATGGAATGGGTAAATAAAGGCAACCTGGTCTCAGCAAAAAAAATTCATGAAGTGATGGAGGTGTCCTCTAATTTTTATCCTATAAAAAAAGCGGATGCAAAATTAAAAACAGGTATTGAAGGCGATCCCATTTTTTTATGGGTAGGAAGGCTTAATGACAACAAAGCCCCGTTAAACGTGGTACGCGCCTTTCTAAGATACAGCGAAACCAGTCCGGGCTCCCGATTATATATGATCTATCATACCGATGAGCTTATAGGCGGTATAAAAGAGCTTATAAGTAACAGCCCGGTTAAAAACAAAATTATATTAGTGGGCAAAACACCACATGACGACTTGCTTTATTGGTTTAACAGTGCAGATTTTTTTATTTCAGGTTCGCACTATGAAGGCAGCGGTACGGCGCTTTGTGAAGCGATGTCGTGTGGTTGTATTCCCATTGTAACCGACATATTTTCTTTCAGGATGATAACGGATAACGGTAATTGCGGGATATTATATGAAGCCGGGAACGAAGCTGCATTACTATCGGCTTTAATACAAACCAAAGACCTTGACATAGATGAAAAACGAGGCAAGTCGCTGGAATATTTTCGTGAAAAGCTTTCGTTTGAAGCTATCGCAAAGCGGATTGAGGAAATTGCTGGATACTTATAAGAATTTTAATCGGTGCTGCAAGCATCCGATTCGCTCCCGCAAGCGTCCTCGCTTGTGGCCCGCATACGGGCTGTACACTTGCCAATAGGAATAATGTTAACCGGGCGCGAGGTAATATAAGCCAAAAGCACGAAGTTTGCTTTTTTTAACAACAAACACAAAGCACTGATTACTAATTAATTATGGAGTTTTACAATAAGGGAAAATGTAAACTATTGACTATGAGGTGTTCACGCATGTTCATTCGAGTGTTCATTTCAAATGAACACTTGCTACCGCACAAATAAGCTGATCATATTTTTCGCTATTTGCTGCGCCTGGCACACGGTTACACGGTCGTGACCCCGCCTTTTGTTTTTAAGAATCGATAAAAGCTCAGTGTTCATTTCGTCTGTGTTTTTTACTATATGATGATGCCTGTAATCTTTATCCATTGGTTTACAAAACGATACCACATGTGCCCCAGCGTACAAGGCCTCAGATAAGACAGCGCCAAAGCCTTCGTAAGCTGACGGATGCAAAAATACCTTCGACCGCTGCATTAATTTCAATACTTCGGTATGCGGCAGTTCCCCGGCAAAAAACAAGTTGTCTTTTAAATTCAGTGATGCGGCAATGGCCTCTAAGCTATCCATCTCGGGCCCGTTACCGCAAATAATAGCTTTGATACCGGGGAAAAGCACTTTCAGAAAGCCGATAGTTTCAACAAAAAGATGGTATTGTTTTAAAGGGATCAATGATCCGGCGCCCAAAATGTCAATATCTCTTTTCTCCGGGACGCTGCCAAATAAAGAAATATCGATACCAACGGGTATCACCTGCAGAGGGGATACGCCGTAGTTCTTTCTAAGCTCCCTCGCAATAAAATCAGACAAGGCAATCAACGAATCACCTTTGGGTTTTATCCAGTTAAAATATTTATTCCCTCTTTTGGCATCCTGGCCCAATACCCAGCTATAATGGCTCAGCCTGTTCAGTTTTGCAAAATAACTGCCGACAAAAGCACACTCGCCAAACCAAAAGCTCAGCAGGCCCATAAGCCGGTATTCTTTATTCAATTTTCGTAATATTATCCATGCTTTCAGCCAGGTAAACAAGCGGAGAGACCTGGCCTTGCTTTTGCCGCCGATGGCGATAACTTTTACCCCATTCCATTGATATTCACTTGCTATAAAAGGATACTGAAAAGCTAAAACAATAATATTGAGACCCGGGCAAATCTCGTTGAGGGCCTTTACAAATATTTGCTGGGGCGGCATACAGGTAGTATCAGCCTTATTCGCAGGGAAGCCGGGACTAAGAATAACCAATGTTTGCCGCTTATTCTTCATCCAGCGAAAATATTTTATTACAAAATGATAAACTGGTTTTCTTATGCGTGATAAACAGGATCATCTTACCTTGCCGGGCAAGCGCCTGTAACTTCACGAGGATATTTTTTTCAGAACGGTCATCAATTTCACCGAAAGGTTCATCCAGGATGAGCAGGTCAAAATCATGGTATAATGCCCTGGCCAGCATAATCCTTTGCCTTTGGCCGCCGCTTATATTTTTGCCATTTTCTTTGATGATCTTTTCCGGGCCTTCGCGGGAATTATCCAATAGCTGATCAATTCCGCAAAATAAAAGTACATCCTGTAATTTATCCCAGTCATACTTATCATCAGACAGGGTTATATTTTTCAGAATAGTATCATGAATAAAAAAAGGCTGTTGCTTTACATACGAAATTCTAGTCCAGTATTGCTGCCGGCCGGCATTATCAGTTTTCTGACCATTCAAACAAATAGCACCGCAATCAGGCCCTAAAAATCCAAGCAAGAGGTTAATTATAGTCGTTTTTCCCTTTCCCGATGCGGCCGATATCCCGGCAAAGTCCCCTTTAGCTATCTGAAAATTAACATCGCTTAATATCGCATGTTCATTATACCTAAAATAAACATGGTCAAATTCTATCGAATTAATCCCCGATGCAGGCGGGATATCGTCTGCTATTGGCGTCTTACTTTCAAGTAATAAGAGGTCGTTCAGTGTAAATTGATAGGTCTTTATCTGGCCTGTAGAGTTCAGTATTTTTATAATGCCAGGGATGATCTTGTAAGCTGCAGCCATAAAAATTCCTATGGTCAGCAGGTCGATTGCCGGGGCATTTGCTGACAATTTATTAATCGCTATCAGTATAAAAAACCCTAAAACGGCAAAAACCTCAATAAGGCGCGCAGGTAGAATTTGCAAAGTTTGCTGGGTGGCGATATTCTCATCCAGTTGCTGCTTATAGCGGTAGAAACGGTCGGTAAAAAAATCATTCTTATGGTAAATATTGCTTTCAACATAGCCCGACAATGATTCCTGTAAGTGTTGAATAGTTTTTTGGCTGGTTATTTTAATATTGGCGCGCACATGCTTTAACTTCTTTTTTATAAAAAAAGCCAATAAAATTACTGGCGGCAATAAAAGAAGAAACAACAAGAGGAATGATTCAGGATGGTAAAAGAGTATGCCAATGATGGTAAAAAAAATCAATATGCTTTGTGAAATAACCTGCTGTATGTTGGTTAATATATAACAACTGAACTCAATGGGCTGCTGGCTTATTTTACGGATGAAAACGGACGAATCGATATTTATGAACCTGGTGTAGTCATCATTTAAATAATGCCATATATTCCGCTTCGACAAACGCGAAGCCACACCATAGAAAAAAAAATTCTGCGATCTGGATACCCGGTAGCCCAACCAGTTTTTTAAACTAAACAGCATAAAAAAGATACTTATAACTACTAACGAATTTTTGCCGGCTATGGATTGCAAAAGAAATCGGTTATTTAAGCTATTGCCGTTTGTATAGAAATTGATCACGAGTAACAAAAGGCCTAAGAAAGCAATATCAAGCATGCCCATAACCAGGTCGAGCATGATATTTGTGCACATCTTTACCTTTTCCTTTCGGTTTAATATGTTTAAGATGGTTGAGATCAAGGGTTTCAAAGCACTATTGAACAGGTTTAAACTTTTTAAATATCATACCAACGGTCCTGGCTAATATTTTCACATCCATAATCACCGACCAGTTTTTGATGTAAAATATATCATACGCTATTTTTTTATCCAGATGGACCGGACCACTGACCGGCCCGTGATAACCAAATGACTGGGCCAGCCCTGTAATGCCAGGTTTTACAAAATGCCTGTCATTGTAAAAGTTTAATATCTTTTTGAATTTAACATTCTCAGTAAGCATGTGAGGCCTCGGGCCGATGACCGACATGTCGCCTAACAACACATTTATAAATTGCGGCAGTTCATCCAAATAACTTGTGCGCAAGAATTTACCGAGACCGGTGATCCTGTTATCATTTAAAATTGCCGACATCATATCAGCGTCTTCATTCATTAACATCGTTCTCAGCTTAATGCAATTAAAAAGCTTACCATCTCTTTTATTTCTTTTTTGAATAAAAAATACCGGCCCGCGCGAATCAATTTTTATCAATAAAGCTATTAGAGGCAACAGCCATGAAAGCAACGATGAAATGACTATGATCGAAATTATAACATCAAACAGCCTTTTTACGATTAGGTTATGGTTTTTAAAAAGGGGAGAGGAAGTGAGTGACGAAATAAGATATTCTGAACTTCTATTCGAGATTAATAAGGGTTGGTAGCTGACATTTTGGACAGCGCTTTGCTCATAATCCTCATTTAATTCTAATAAATAATTATCCATTGAATATGCCATGCCCTAAGTTCAATCTATAAAGCGTTACGGCTATAGTCTGTGTTTAGTTGCCTGATAGGGGGAAAAGGTTAAGAGGAAGTCGGAGGTCAGAAGTCGGAGGTCAGAAGTCGCAATTAAAAAGATTTAATAAAACTTACGTCAAGTCAAAAGTCCGAAATAAAAAGAATGCAACAGGACCTAAAACCTCTGACTTCCGACCTCCGACTTCTGACTTCCGACTTCCGACTTCCGACTTCCGACTTCATTTCCCCCATATACCCGGGATTGGCGGGGCAAACACATTATCCGTAAAAGGCAAACCATACATCGATTGCAGCGTATGCAATACATTATAATGAGTGATGGGCGCTTTATATACTCCCGGATTCACTTTTGCGCCGAAAAAAATGGTTGGGATCATGTTGCCATTTTTCGGGTCGTAATTATCTTCATCAAAAGTTACGATTAATAAACTGTTATGTTTTTTTGTCCAGTCCGCGTAATCGGCAATCTGGTCTTTTAACCATTTGTCGCCGCGCCTGATGGCGGCCGCATCTCCGGGGAAGCCGATGTTATGCATATCATGGTCGCCATCAGCCACCACGAAGGACACTGTCGGAAGTTTACTGAAGTCCTTTGGAAATTCGGTCATTGGTACGCTTGCAGAGAGCGGTATGGTATTTGGCCCGGTACCCAGCCAGTTCACCCATGGCGCATGTTTGCGGGCATACCGGGCCCCTAATGTCTTCGCATGGTAACCATAGGTACATCCCAGGTAGCCGACCGAAGGCATGGTTTGCGCATATCCTTTAAAGCTGAACTTTTTATCTATCAGCGCCTCGCCCAGGTTAGGGGTTTTAAAGGGGGTTTTACCTTCAAGACAGTCGTCATCTTTTACACCCTGTGTACTTCCCGAAAACAACACCAAATAATTTGGCTGACTGGGATGCCCGATGCCATGCGAATCGGTAAATAAAACGCCCCCTTTTGCCAGGTGATTTATATAAACTGCATTAGCCGAGCCTATCAGCTGATGGTAGGCGTGGTTCTCCTCTATCACCAAAACGACATGGTCGTACTGCGGAATATCATTTTGCGGTTTATTCTCAGAAAACAGCAGGCTTGCTATAAAAAGAGCAATGATCGATTGCGTTAATCTCATATTTAGATAAGTTACGAAGATAATTTTTTTACATAAATAGTTAGAGCCAAGAGTCAAGAACCAAGAGTCAAGAAAATACCATCAGGATAAAGAAAGCTTTTTACTTTTTATCTTGATTCCTGGCTCTTGGTTCTTGACTCTTTTTCCGCATAAATATAGAATGGTTTAGGGTGTGGATTTGTTTTAGTGCGGATTGCCGGACGGGGCGAAAATGGGATAAGTAAGTATAATATTTACTATAGATTAAATTTAGGGGCATTATTTAACCATACAATCGAACCATAACATTAAACATAGTATAAAATACCGCTAAAAAACGCTATAAATTTCATAATTAAGTAGTTAAATTTATTCCAATAATAGTTAACTTAAAACTTAAAACTATGTTCAATTCACCCGTACTCGATTTGGTTATCTTACTAACATTTATTTATTTTACCGGCAGTTTAATCTTATCGGCGATCAATGAAGCCATAGCCGGCGCTCTCAGGTCAAGGCCAAAACAACTGAAACAGGCGTTGGAAAAGCTGTTTTTTGAAGGCGGGTGGACGAGCTTCGTTCAAAATACGCTAATCAAGAGCCCGCATATCCAGTCTTTGATGAAGGATCCGAATTCCTATCCTTCCTATATCCCGGCGGAAAACTTTGTGATGGCTATTGTCGGAGAAATTGGGGCCGCGGGATTCACACCGGCAACCTTACAGGCGTCTATCAACGCCAGCACTACGTTGCCGCTGCAATTTAAAAAGGTATTAGTTGATATAGCAGCTCAAACCCAAAATGACCTGGACAAATTTCAAAAAAAGTTGGAAGATATCTACAATAATGCCATGGAAAGGGCGGGAGGGGTCTATAAGAAAAAGATACGCCGGGTCTTGCTCATCCTGGGTTTCCTGATCGCGTTATTCATGAATTTGGATACCATCCAGATTGCCAGGGATTCGTTAAATGACAAACAGCAGCTTGGCAAGACTGTCGATAATATTGTTAGCCAGATGCCAGGAATAAAATCAGGCGATGGACAGATCGCCATCCAGAAAAACGATGGATCGGTAATGATAATCTCTATGGCATCAAAAACGGACACTTCAAAAAAGACCCAGGCGATTAATGAGAGGATCAAAACCGCCCATGATCTCGGAGTTTACCTGCAAACTAACTCCGGCATTAGCTTAGGCTACAAAAGCTGGGACGATTTTACCGATAAATGGAAATTTTCCGGTGGCCGCGAGGGCGATTTTTTTATTGCATTGTTTGGCATCATCCTCACCACTTTTGCCCTTCAACTCAGTTCCTCATTTTGGTTTGATCTGATGAACAAGGCAGTAAACATCCGCGCCGCCGGAAAAAAACCGGATAGCGGGAAAAAGACGTGACGGCTACAACCATTTTATGATCGGGATAAAAATATGCTCCTTATTATTTAATGGTGTTCCGGGTCATTGAAAGAGCCTCTCGTAGTAGAAAATTTCAAGCTGGCTAATAAGTGGTAACGATTTAATAAATAATAAAATGACTTTAAACCTAAGAATATGACGCCCCCCAAAATCCTGACAATCATGGCCAGCTTACTAATGTGTTGTTGGAGTTGTGCCTCCCTGACAAAATCCCAACTCACCGAAGTGAACGCCTTTGGTCAGCTAACCCAAAATTTTTCGGCATATCCAAGTAAATTCATATTAAGTTTTAATACGATAAATGAAAAGGAGGCGCTTTTTCGAGCTAATAGCCGTTTAGAAGCAACGATACATTTCGATGAGATCGACAGTGCTTATGCTCGTAAAAAGGCAAACGATAAATTTTCAGATAAAGCAAACCTTACCTTTAAAATTATTGATAAATATGCGCAGGGACTTGTATCACTGACTGCGGATAAACACACTAAACAAATGGATACAGCGGTACAAGGTTTCGGATCAAATCTTGATCGGCTGATCGGCAAATATAATGCAATCGATCCGAAGGACCAGCTGCCAGCAGGTATCGGAGGAGCGGTTACAGAATTGATCAGGCTGGGCGGAGAACAATACATACGCAGTCGCCAGGCTATAGAAGTTAAGCTTTTTGTAACGCGGGCAGATCCCATGATCGCGAAATTGACAAGTAACGTTTTACAAATTTTAGGCGATAGCACTAAAAATAAGAATGGGAAAGTTTCCAATTTTTCTGATATGATCACCCAGCTTCGGTCGGATTTGCAAACAGATTATACTGCTTTCCTCGGGAAAAGGGTTATCACGATAAGTATGAAAAAAAATATGCAAAAGTTGGATTCTACATCCTTTATCAATTACCATTATGCCACATTAGATGACGATCGTGAGTGCCTTCAATTGCTATCTGACCTTAATGCCCTGCAAGAATTGCTCGATAATATAAAAACGGCGACCGATAACCTGGCCAGGGCACACCATAAGCTCTTAACCGATATTGATACCAAAAAGTCGCTTTTGGAAGTAGCTTCCGAACTTCAAGCTTACGGAGATAATATAAATGACTTAAAGACTGCAATAGAAAAAATCAAATAACTATGGACACTTCAACAACTAACACCCTTCAACAGGTTAACGATGCGATTAACGCCATCGACCAAGCCTCTAATGATACTACCGACCCCGCAACAGCTGAGACGCTCGAAAAGATATCCGATGCATTGGAAAATATAAAAAATGATATCATCTCCCAGACCGAGGGGGCCTTGGTCGACGCTATGAGCAGTGATACTACAGACTTAAACAACCTGGTGGGACAGATAGACCAAGCTGACGCTCAGCTCGATAAAGTTACGGGCATCATCAAAACAGTAAGTTCTGCGATCGGCGTGCTGGTAAATATTACCACGGCCGGGATGTCCGCCGGCTTATTATAAATTTAGTTGGCACAAGGCCGCTGAAAAAAACCTCCTGTAAAAAAGATCATACCGGTACCAATATCCAACCAGATGAAAAAAAGCCCTAAGACTTTCGACTTAAGGCTTTTGACTTGAATTCACTTGGAGCCTGAGGGATTTGTATAACTCTCAAATCGGCTTGACTTTCAGTATCTTATGAGGGTATTAATTCCGTACTCACCGAATTACTCACCTAAATATAATCCATTTTGATAGCTGCAAATGCTATACTCAAAGATAAGATTTTCTATTGTATTTTCGTAATTTTTGATGTCATTTCAGACAATCGTCAAATGCCTGGCGTTGTTAAGGTCATTTAATAGCTGGCATCATTTCGCGGGGGGGGGGTAAAAAGTTGGGAGCACGTATTATCTTGGTATTCCTTGTATCAAGAAAAACCGTCTACGGTGTTTTTTTAAGCTGACAATCAAAGTGGAGAATATCGGATTTTGCAGGGCCGAAATTGCTGCACCCAATCTGCGTTTTTGATGCTCTGAGAGCGGTTTTTGATTTTTCATTTTATGCATTTTGGGGTGTTTTTGGCAGAGTTTTGGCAGAGTTTTTTTGAAATAAAATCAATTAAAATCGTTGTTTAAAGTATTAAAAATGCAGTTTTTTAGGATGCATAAAAAAATGGGAGAATTATAATAATTTATGAACCCGCTTTATAACACCAGTTTACAAAAGAGGGGAAAACAGGCGGCAAAGCTTTTCGGGCAACTGCTTGAACAGTGTACGCCTGGACCAGGCCTTCGGATCAATCCGGGCCGCGTCCCTGATATCCTTAAGGAATGCTTTCTTCAATTGTTGCGCTAAATCGGTGTCATAGATCATACTGATCACCTCGAAATTGAGTT
>DAIOXE010000005.1:0-192706 GCA_036758125.1 Mucilaginibacter sp. | reverse complement strand
AGACTATCAATGATTTCAAAGAACAATTTTTATTTTTTAATGGACACTAATGAATTCACTAATTCACTAATTCAATAATTGATCTACCATGATAAAAAACTACATTAAAATTGCCTTGCGCAATCTTACCAGGCATAAGCTCTATAGTTTGCTAAACATAGGCGGATTAGCTATAGGTTTGTCTGTTTGTATGATGATAATGCTTTATGTGGCGCATGAAATGAGTTTTGACCGTTTCCATGTTAATGCCAAACGCATTTTTGCTTTAGACGAGCATTTACAAATTGGCAGCCAGGAAGTTAATTTTCAATATACCAGCTATGTTAGCGGGCCATTAATCCAACAAAGCGTGCCTGACGTTGTCGGCTATATGCGTACAAGAAAGGTTTTTAAAGATGTAATCGTTGAAAATCCTTCATTAACAAACACCAAATTTTCTGAGGGTAAAATGTTGTTTGCGGATGCCGGATTTTTTAGTTTTTTCTCTTTTAAGCTATTGTCAGGCAGCCCGTCAACCGTACTTAATAAACCCTTTTCGCTTGTCATCTCGCTTGATATGGCAAAAAAGTATTTTGGCACCCAAAATCCGGTAGGTAAAACGCTAAAAATTAAAACTGATGATCCTTATTTATATACAATTACCGGCGTTGCTGAAAATGTACCATCAAACTCCAGTATTGTGTTTAATTTCGTGGCATCAAACTCCAGCCTTAAAATGATGCCGGAGGCCGCGTCTTTTTTAAAATCACAATATGTGCAAGGCGGCGCATTTACAACTTATTTGCTGTTAAAACATCCGCAGGATTCTATGCGGGTCCGGCGATCAATACAATCACTACTCAAAAGCAACCCTGACGGCGGAAAAGACAGGCTGCAGATCACTGCTTTACCGGATATACATCTCAATGCAAATTATGGTGATTCATCAAATATTAAATACCTTAAAATATTCCCCATTGTAGCCGGCCTGATACTGCTCCTGGCTTTGGTAAATTATATGAGCCTTTCAACCGCGCGTTCAACTTTGAGGGCTAAAGAGGTAGGCGTAAGAAAAGTGAATGGTGCAAGCCGGAGATCAGTCGCCTTGCAATTTTATATAGAATCTGCTCTCTTTACTTTTTTCTCCTTCATGTTGGGGTATGTTTTGTGTTACTCTTTTAAATCTTGGTTTTTAAATATACTGGAGCTGAAAATTGATACGTCATTTTTATACAGCGCTCCCGTTCTGCTGATCCTATCCGGGTTGTTGTTATTAACCATATTAATTGCAGGTAGCTATCCATCTATAGTTTTATCTGCATTTAAGCCCGTCATTACGCTCAAGGGTAAATTAAGTAAACAAACAGGGGGCGTAACAGTTCGTAAAGCCTTTACTACCTTTCAGTTTACAATTTCTGTGGGTTTGATTGTTTGCGCCATAATAATCGACCGGCAATTATATTATTTCAGGCATACAGATACCGGGGTGAACCGCGAAAACGTCATCATGGTGCCAATTAACAACAGCTTTGGAAAACAATATCAAAGTTTTAAAAGTGATGTCGGGTCGTTGGCAGGCGTTAGCCGGGTTGGAACATCACATTATCCCATGTATAAAGGCTATGATATGTATTTTATGCACGATAAAACTAAAAATGAGGATATCGCCATGCCTGTGTTGTCTGTTGACAAGGGTTTTATCCAAACTTTAAATATCAAATGGAAAATACCTCCTGTCTCCCCGGATATTATGACCGTGCCCAATAAAGTAATGATCAACGAAACGGCTATTAGTAAATTAAATTTACCCGCTAATCCAATTGGAAAAATTGTTGACTTTGGAGGTAAGCAAAAATATGAAGTGGCCGGCGTGATGAAAGATTTCAATTTTCATTCATTACAAAATACCGCAGGCCCATTATGTTTATTTATTGCACCGGATACAGCTGCAAGCTGGGGAGTGGCAGGCGGGTGTCTTTTCGCTAAAATAAGCCCGCACACTAATCTGCCAACTATCCTGTCAGCCATTCAAAGCAGTTATAAAAAATATGACCGGGAAACGCCTTTCAGCTATACATTTATGGATGATGCATTTAATGAGCAATACAAAGCAGAAGACAGGCTGGCTTCAATATTCAGCATATTTACACTGATCACTTTATTACTTGCCAGCATGGGATTGTTCGGCCTGGCGGCATTTACAATAGAACAGTGCACAAAGGAAATAGGGGTGCGCAAAATATTGGGGGCAAGCTTATCAGCCATTGCCACTTTATTATCAACAGACTTTTTAAAGCTGGTGTTACTTGCTATAATAATTGCCTCTCCAATTGCCTGGTGGGCCATGCATAACTGGCTTCAGGATTTTGCTTACCGGATAACCATACAATGGTGGATGTTTGCTTCGGCCGGCCTGCTTGCCGTATTGATAGCTATTATAACGATCAGCTATCATGCAATTAAGGCGGCTATCGCGAACCCGGTAAATAGCTTGAGGAGCGAATAGGTTGCAGTTTGCAGTTAAAAAAGGTAAAAGGCGAAAGGTAAAAGGCGAAAGGTTTGAATTTTATTTAAAGCACAAATGACTAAATGATTAGATCAATAAAATCAATAAAATCAATAATTCAATAATTCAATAATTCATAATTCCAAATAATTAATTTAACCAGTTTGTTGAATTGGAGCCGGGCATCACCCCTGCACAAATGGCACCTAAGATTAAAATCACCGCCTATCAGAAAAGTTCGGGAATCCGTTAGCAGACAGGCCTCTTTACTCCGACTTTAGAAAAGGACGGAAGTCGGCGGTTTTATTGGTTGTGGGTTTCTGATGGTTATTTAAAAATATTGGGAATGACAATTTTGGATTTAGCCTGCAAATATTTGAAAATACAAACCGAAAATCCGAAATAAGAATAAATCTGAAATCGAAAATCCCTACCTACCGGCAGGCAGGCGAAATCCGAAATTACATCCCCCTCATCCCCACCGATAACTCTCATTCTCCAAACCAATCAGATCAATAACCCTGTTTACAACGGTCAATGCCAAATCTTCAATTGTTTTCGGCTTGCTGTAAAACGAGGGAACGGCAGGGCAAATGATCCCTCCTGCTTCAGTAACCGTTTGCATATTTCGGATATGGATGAGGTTAAATGGCATATCGCGGACTACCAGTATTAACTTACGGCGTTCCTTTAACATTACATCAGCAGCACGAGAGGTCAGATCATCAGATACCCCGTTTGCTATTCTTCCAAGTGTGCCCATTGAACAGGGAATAATAACCATTGTATCATATTTTGCTGATCCGGATGCAAATGGCGCCATGAAATTATTTTTCTCGTAGAATTTAAAAGGATAATCGTTGTAATCCTCATTGTCCAATTCAAACTTCCATACCTCTTTAGCATTATCCGACATCACTACCGCTACATCAGCAATTTGCCCGTCAAGTTGCTTTAATTTTTCCAATAGCAGCTTTGCGTAAATTGCGCCGCTGGCGCCGGTGATGGCAATAACTATCTTTTTTTTCATGTTGGTACCAACAAATTTTACCTGTTAAAATTAAGAGCATAAAAAAAGGGTCGAATATAAATACTCGACCCTACATCTACCTATGAAAAACATGCCCTTGAGAGGGCACTACAAATATAATAACAGTTTTTTAATTTTAAAACAATTTATTAAAATAAATTTAACTTTTTGTGTAATTTTTTTCGATCAGCGTTTGAATGATCCCGTCAACCAAACCTACGGAGGGTACATATATATTTTTGATATTAGCACACTTCATTACAGTCAGGTATATTTCACAGGCCGGTATAATGACATCCGCACGGTCCATGTTCAGGCCTAACACATTGATCCGGTCTTTCAAAGAAAATGAGTTTAAATAATTATAAAGAGATTTTAATTTGCCAAAAGTTAATGGCATTTTATTTTTTTCTTCGGATAGCTTATATAATTTATTGATGTTTCCGCCGGTGCCAATACCCGAAATTACTTTAAACTGGCGTGTATTTTCGCGTATAAATTCTTTCATCTCATTCCAGCTTCCTTCTGTATCCTGGTTATCCAGCATCCGGATCGTTCCGATATTAAATGACCTGGACGCCCAAAGTTCTCCTCCCGAAAACAAGGACAATTCTGTGCTGCCACCACCTACATCTATATATAAGTAATTTTTACTCTTATCAATATTCTGCTCGGCATGGCTCGTATAAATTATTTTTCCCTCTTTTTGTCCGTGTATAATTTCAATGTCAACCCGGGCTTCATTTTTTACCCGCTCTGTTATTTCATGCCCGTTTTTTGCTTCGCGCATAGCCGAAGTTGCGTAAGCCATGTAGTCAGTAACCCTGTATACGTCCATCAGGTTACGAAAGGCCAGCATAGTTTTTACCAGGTCGTTTGCCTTTTTGTTAGAAAGGTTATGGTCTAAAAACGCATCGTCGCCCAAACGCAGGGGAACGCGGATCAGTGTATTTTTTTTGAACGAAACTGATCGGTTGTTTTCAATAATATCAGCAATAAGCAGCCTTACTGCGTTTGAACCTATGTCAATTGCGGCGTATCTCAATTTTATTTATTTTTGTGTTTCAGGTAATTGTAAATGTCGATTTGTGCCCGATGAGGTAAATCAGAGCGGTTTTTATGGTACTTGTTTGTATTACGAATATTTATTTCGCGGGATTTTGTATTATCCTGCAACTGGATATCGATGATATCCCGTATTTCCTTCCGCAGTTCAGCGTCATAGATGGGAAAGCCAACTTCAACCCGGCTGTCAATATTTCTCGTCATAAAATCAGCCGAAGTAAGGTAGACCAGTTCTTTTCCGCCGTTGCAATAAATATGTACCCGCGAATGCTCAAGATACTTATCAACAATACTTGTCACTTCAATGTTTTCGCTAAATCCTTTGAGACCGCCTATTAAACAGCACATCCCCCTTATGATCAATTGAATTTTTACACCCGCGTTGTTGGCCTGGTAAAGTTTGGCTATTAACTGCTCATCGGCAAGGCTATTCATTTTTAATATCATGTATGCCTTTTTACCTGCCTTGGCATTTTTTATTTCATTATCAATCAGTTTATAAATTGCCGGCCGGGAGTCAATCGGCGACACAACCAGGTTTTTTAATCGCCTTGGCAAAGTGTTCTTGTTCAATGCTTTGAAAATATCTACCAGATCGCCGGTGATTTTCTTGTTTACCGTGAGCAGCGTATGATCAGCGTATATTTGGGCCGTCCGCTCGTTATAGTTCCCGGTAGATAAACAGGCATAATATTCCGTTTTGCCTTTATCAAGCCGGGTAATTAAGCATATTTTGCAGTGCACCTTGTAGCCATCGATACCGTATAGCACATTAACCCCTTCTTCCTCAAGCCTCCTGCTCCACGAGATGTTATTTTGTTCATCAAATCTGGCCCTTAATTCAACCAGGCAGGTAACCTTTTTGCCGTTTTTTGCCGCATTTATAAGGGCATGCATTACCCTTGAGTTTTCTGCCAGCCGGTAAACGGCTATGCTAATTTCTTTTACTTTAGGATCGATAGCGGCTTCACGTAAAAAATGGATCACATAATCGTAAGATTGATATGGCGTATTTATGAGGTAATCTTTTTTAGCCACCATACCCATCAAACTCTTGCCAAATGATAGGCCGCTAACAGGCAACGGAATATTTTTTTCATACTCAAGTTCCGGGCGGCCCACATTGGGGAAGGCAATAAAATTTTTAAAATTATGATAACGGTTGCCGGGGATAAGACTTTCGCCATGCAGGCCCATCCTGGTTACAAGGTATTTTAACATATCCAAAGGCATCTCCGAATCATACAATAAACGCATAGGCTTGCCTTTACGGCGTTTTTGTAAACTTTTGGACAATGAGTCGATAAATTTTTCGCTTACTTCTTTATCAAGGTCGAGCTCGGCATCGCGGGTAAGCTGAATGGAATATGCTTCAATGCTATCATGCTCAAAAATGAAAAAGATATCTTCCAGGCAGTATCTAATTACATCGTCCAGTAAAATAATGAACTTCAGATCATGTGTCTCCGGCAAAACAATAAACCTTGGCAGGGTGTCCGGAAATTCAATTAACGCGAGTTGTGATTTCTTGTTTTTTGTGAGTTTAACAAAAAAGTAAATAGCGCGGTCCCTTAATTCGGGCAGTTGCACGGTTTCATTCAGCATTACAGGTACAAGGGTGGCCAGCAACTTTTCTCTGAAGTAATTTTTTACGAATTCACCCCGGTTTACGTTCAGTTGCTTGTCGTTCAGGATAAATATTTTTTCTTCGGCAAGCTGTTTTACTATAATATTTTCATACAGATTGTTGAATTTACGTTCCTGTCTTACAACAATATTTTTTATCTGGTTTAGTATCTTTTTTGGGTTATAGCCTAATATTTCTTTCGCCTTTTCATTCAAGTTCGACAAACGGCTAAGTGTGGCTACCCTAACCCGGTAAAACTCATCAAGGTTTGATGAAAATATCGCTAAAAACTTTATCCTGTCTATTAAAGGTACCGTTGGATCGGCAGCTTCCTGCAAAACCCGGTCATTAAAATACAACCAGCTAATTTCCCGGTTAATAATAGGTACGCGTTTAATATCCATAAAAAAGGCAGGCTTTTCAGCCGGGTTTACAAATCTGCTTATTTAAATGTTAAGTTAATATTAACTCATTAGTATATTAATGTGTTTTTATTGTTGGCTCGATAGTCGATAGTCCATAGCCATTTTGCGGAATGGTGATTATTTTTATTTTAATTCAAACTATCGACTACGAACTATCATCAACGGCCGATGATCCATGGCAGTTTTCGTTTTAATTCAAACTATGGACTATCGACCATGGACTATCAACAAAATTCGTAATTTTACATCTCATCTAAATATACCTAAAATATGCCAACATTCGATATAGTAAGCAAAATAGACGGCCAGATGCTGGATAATGCCATTAACACTGCTAAAAAGGAAATATTAAACCGCTACGATTTTCACGGCACACAAAGCACTATTGACCTGGATAAAAAGACCAATACGCTAACTGTCGTTACTGAAAATGAAATGCGTTTAAAGGCTATCCAGGATTCCATCATTGGCCGCATGGTTAAACAGCATCTTGACCCGAATGCGCTTGATTTTGGTAAAGAACAATATGCAGCAGGCAATATGATCCGCAAAGAAATTAAAATTAAAGAAGGTATTGATAAAGAAGCTGCCAAAAAAATCGTTAAAAAGATAAAAGACAGCGGTTTAAAAGTACAAGCCTCCATTATGGACGACCAGGTGCGTGTGCAGGGCAAAAAGATAGATGACTTGCAGGCGGTGATCAGCCTTTGCCGGAAGGATGATTTCGGGCAGCCGCTGCAGTATATTAATATGCGGGACTGAGGAGATTTACGATTTTAGAATTAAGATTTACGAGTTCTTATCCCATTATTAAAAAAATGGAGTATTCCGGACGACAGTGAGCGGGAACAATTGATGGAAGAAACCAGCGAAAAACAAAAGAAGAAATTAATAAAAACGGTTTATCCGTATATGATTGAGATAAATGAATTTTTAGATTCACTTGGAGATGAACCTCTTGGCCATGAAGCTATTTTATTGGGAAATTTAGCGGAGCTGGTAAGCGAGTTGCAAATTGATACGAACTGATTTTCCCGAACGCTATAAATCCAAAATCGTAATTCGTAAATCTCAAATCGTAAATAAGAAAGCCGTCCCTTTCAGAACGGCCTTCTTAAACTAAACCAAACTATTATGAAAAAACACTTTTTTCGATTTCGGACTTCGGATTTTCGATTTCGGAATTGGAGATTTTTTCAATTTTTAATTTCCAAAATCCGCAGCTAACTAAATCCGAAATCGTAAATCCGAAATCCTAAATTACTTCACAGCTATCTCTCTTGGTTGAAATTTAGCTTCTTCTTTTTTTGCTACATTCAGCTTTAATATACCATCGGTGTATTCAGCTTCAATTTTGGTATGGTCGGCAACTTCAGGCAAAGTAAATGATCTTGTGAATGAGTTGTAGCTGTATTCGCGTTTGCTGAACCTTTTGCCTTCCTCAGTATTTTTAGTTTTCTTGTCGGCAGATACGCTTAATACGTCTTTGTCGAGATTGATCTTAAAGTCTTCTTTCTTCAGGCCTGGTACAGCCAATTCGATGTGAAATTCATTTTCAGTTTCTGCAATGTTCACTGCAGGTACGCGGCTGGCTAATTTGTCGCTCCAAAATGAGTCGTTTAATACAGAATCAAACACATCGTTAAAGAAAGGGCTTACTGCATGCTTCTTTTGTCCCTTTGTAAATTTTACTAAAGTCACTTTTTATGTCCTCCTAAGTTTTTCTTTTAATTATCTTCTTATCTTCGCCGATAATTTATCAAGTGTTATACCAACACTTAAAACATACAATTAGACAGACACTATGTCCTTTAAAGTTATTTTTAACGGACAATATGACACATTATGGCTGAAAGACTATCAAATTATAAATATAAAACCCCTATTGCCATCCGGTTTTCGGATATCGATGCTGTGGGGCATGTAAACAATGCTATATATTTAACCTACTTTGAAGAAGCGCGCATTAAGTACTGGCGCGAAATAGTTCAATGGGATATGAGCGAAAATGGTGTAATTGTTGGCCGGTCGGAAGTCAATTATTTAAAACCCATAATGCTTGATGACGAAATAGCGTGTTATGTGCGAACTACCCGTATCGGCAATAGCAGTTTTGATGTAGTGTATGTATTGGTTAAAATTACCCCGAACGGTGAGGAAATATGCACTACCGGAAAAACTGTTTGTGTAAGTTATGATTATCATGCAAATAAATCAATCCCTATCCCTGCAATTGAGCGGCAAAGAATGATTGCGTACGATGAGCCAGGGCTGATATTGAATACTAATTAGTGAGTGGTGAGTGGTGAGTGGTTGTCGATGGAATGGATACAACTACTCACCTAATCAACTTAATCAACCACTCACTTAAATTCTGGAATAAACAAAACGGCATCAGCTAATACAGTGCCATCAGCATTTTTACATGTAATAGCTACATAACCTTTGTTCCCGGCCAAAAAATGATATTGGCCCAATGACACCCATTCGCCTTCGGTTTGGCCTTTTACTGATATATCTTTAACATTGATGTCCACGTTTTTAACTTTATTGCCATCGTTTACCAGCAAAGTAATATGTGAAGATATACCTGGTGCCTTGACTATATAACAATAGACATTATAATTACCTTCTTTTTTAATATCAGGCGTAAAACGAACGAAGTCTTCGGCCTTACCTTGCGATTCATTTACCAACACGGACGGGCCGTAACAGCCTTCAAAATTTACCATTCTTTTCCAGTTACCTTTAACAGTTACGCTATTTGTATCGTCATTATCCACTAAAATTTCGGGCGTGCTGCTATCGGCTAAGGGATTTGTTTTCAGGATTTCCTGTATTCTTTGCGCTTTAACCTGCTGAACAATGGCCTTATCATCAATTGCAAGGCATGCTGCTACAGCCGCGGATTGTCCCAGCATCATAAAAACAGGTTCCATCCTGATTGAGCCATAAGCAATGTGGGACGCTGATAAACAAACCGGCACCAATAAATTTGTGCACTCTTTGCGCTTAGGCGTTAAACTTCGGTATGATATAGGATATGGCCCAAATCCGCCAATTTGTACATCACCTTCGTTTTTTACCATCCCATTAACTACCAGACGTTCGGCGTTATGTGAATCCATGGTATAGGCGGCCAGGCCTATTCCATCCTTTACGATCTCTTTGCCCTGGCAATTGGCCTGGGTCATTACATATTCGCCGATCATACGCCTGGCTTCCCTAACGTACATTTGGGTTGTAAAATGGTCGGTATTAATGTACTCATCTTTCGGATAACCGTATTGCAGCATTTCATTGCGAATTTGAACCGGCATATGGGGATCGTGCCCAACAAAGTAAAAAAAGCCTTTGGTATAGTTTTCATGCACTTCGAAAATTGCTTGCCTTTTAGCATAGCTTGCCTCCGGATAATCCCAACTCATCCCAATCATATCTGTTGAAAATGCACCATTATTGTTGATATCGGTTTTAAGGTTTGGCATCGGGCTCGTGGTCATGATGTCTTCAATGTGCTTGATTGACTTTTTTGCCATCAGCCGGATTAATAGTTCATAACGTTCGGGCTTGTAGTCTTCCGGTTCAGTGATCGGGATGCTGTTAGCAGGATCTTTACTAAGGCAAACACGAATATTGTAAGATTGAACCATTTTATTACCAGTACCATCGGGCAATAAAGTGCCGCCGCTTATTCCCCAAACCAGGCCGCTTTCCGGTTTCCGGGGAATTATGTATGGATCTATACCATCAGGAAACTGATGCTTATCCCTGAATTGCGAACCGTTATAAGTTTCATTATACTGCTTATTATCTTCGCGGCCAACGGAGTAGGAAACGCCCGCTTTTGCCGTCAGGTCGCCTTCATAGCTGCAATCAATAAACTCTTTTCCGTAAACAGTTTTGTTGGATTTAATTGCGGGATGAGGGCTATTTTCAAGGATTATTGAATTTATCCTTCCATTGCTTTTTTTCGCGGATATGATCCGGTATGAATACAAAACCTCCACTTTTGCTTTTTTTAAATAAGCCAAAAAGATATTTTCGGCAACATGCGGTTCAAATATCCATTGTTCAAAAGTACCGTAATGTTTGCCGACCTTTCTATAAAAATCAAGCGATAAACCTTTTATGGCGTATTTATTCCCAATGTCTGTATAACCTAACCCACCCGAAGACAATCCGCCAATCCTTATTCCCGGTTCAATCAGTAAAACCGATTTACACATTTGTTTTGCGGTATAAGCGGCAATCACTCCTGCTGAAGTGCCGCCGTAAACAATTACGTCATAAGTTCTTTCTTTATGCTGATGCTGTGCAAACGCAGCGTTAGTCAATATCACTAACAAAAGCAAAAGTCCAGTTGATTTGATAAGTTTTCTCCTCGTTCCTCGTCGAAATGACATAAATTAAGCTTAAAAAGATTTAACCTGGGGCATCTGCATCAATTTTTCATCGAGTTTATTAATATTATCCCGATGGCCGGTGACCAAAATCGCTGCCTGAAGGCAATTATCTTTTTTGTTTATCTGAATGGGTTTTGATTTTAAATGATTGGTTTTTATCAGATGATCAACTGCATCGATGTTTTCGTAACCTGAATCCTCAAAAATGATAACATATAATTTATCATGATGCACTTTGTCAATATAACCTTCAAGAATGCTAAACATTATTAACACAGTTAAAGTGAGCACAGTAGAAACAATTGAAAGCAAATAATTCCCTGACCCTACCGCCATACCGATTGCCGCTGATATCCAAATCACTGCGGCGGTAGTGAGGCCGCTCACTGAAATATTATCCTTAAAAATAACGCCTGCGCCTATAAAACCTATTCCCGTTACAATATTAATATTTGCAACCTGCCCGGCGTGGTCGGCCACCATTGTAAATATAGCTGAGCCAAGACATATCAATATGATTGTACGAAAGCCGGCAGTTTTATTTTTGTATTGGCGCTCCAGTCCCAATAATCCGCCGCATAAGATGGCTAAGCCTACTTTGATTAGATCGGGATCGGTTATGTTGAACATTGAATTAATTAGTGAATTAGTGATTAAAAAAGTCCGAAAAGTCCGGAAGCAGCTGCAAAATAATCGGTGAAATCATTTTTAAATCTGCGTAATCGCCTTCTATAAATCCGAAATCGAAATTCCGAAATCCGAAATCAAAAAATCTTCCCGGGATTCAATATCCCATTTTTGTCAAACACCTTTTTTATCCCGCGCCATAACTCAAAATGAGTATCAGTGTATTTTATGGGCATAAAACCTTTTTGCACTAACCCTATACCATGTTCACCTGACAATGTACCGCCTAAAGATACGGTTAGTTCAAATATTTCTTTTATGCCATCTTTTAACCGGTTATTCCAGTCCTCATCACTCATTTTGCCTTTTATAATATTCACATGAAGGTTTCCATCACCTGCATGACCATAACATACTGATTCAAAGCCATATTTGAGACCTGTCTCTTTTATTCCTTTAATTAGTTGGGGCAGGCTTGCCCGGGGAACAACGGTGTCTTCTTCTTTATAAATGGAGTTCGATTTTACCGATACTGCCATGGTTCTCCGCATCCGCCAAAGCTCTTCTTTTTGGGCAGATGTATCCGCAAATAAAACTTCTTTACAATCAAATGATTCTAAAACCTGGTTTATTTTTTCGCAGTCGGCAAATATTACATCCTGGTTGGTGCCATCTACTTCGATGAGCAGAAATGCTTCTATCCCGTCTTTCAGATCAAAAGCTATCCCATCATGTTCTATTACCCATTCTACACCTCTTCGTTCCATAAATTCCAGGGCCGACGGTACTATTCCAGCTCGGAATATGGCGGAAACAGCAGCACATGCAGCTCCATTTGAACTGAACGAGGCAAGCATCAAGGCATCAAGTGTGGGCCGGGGGATTAGTTTAACAACAATTTTAGTGATAATACCCAATGTACCCTCCGAGCCTATCATTAATTGCGTTAAATTGTAACCCGAAGCATATTTTAAAGTATTGGCCCCTGTCCAGACAATTTCGCCTGAGGGCAATACCACTTCAAGGTTGAGAATATACTCTCGTATGGTTCCGTATTTAACCACCCTCGGGCCGCCTGAACCATGCGATACATTGCCGCCAATAAAACAGCTACCCTTGCTTGCAGGGTCTACAGGGTATAATAAACCTTTTGCGGCAACCTGGTCCATAAATTCTTCGGTTACTACGCCGGGTTCAACGGTAGCCTGCAGGTTTTGCTCATCAATTGCCAATACTTTATTAAAACGCTCCATGGCAATAAGCAAACCACCGTTTACAGGTAATGCCCCGCCGCTTAATCCTGTACCCCCGCCTCTTGGCGTTACCGGTATTAAATGCGCATTGCAAAGTTGCATTAACGCCGAAACTTCATGCGGCGATTTTGGCTTGACAACTACCTCTGGGTAATAACGCAGGTCTTCTGTTTCATCATGACTGTATTTCTCAAGGTCGTTATGGTTTGTTATAACAGCATCCTCGCCGACTATTAATTTTATAGCGGCCAATATATCATCTGTTATTTTGTTGTAGGGCATATTATTACAATTTCGGAGTAATCAACCTTGCCCACAAGCGGCGGATTAAGTTTTTTTATAGAAACCTGTACCCTGTTAACAAATGGATATTGCTCTTTGATTTTATCGGCAATTGACTGTGCAACTGTTTCGATCAATTTCCTGGTTTGTTTCATTTGCAGGGCCGCTATCTTGTAAAGCTGTTCATAATCAACAGTATTAACAATCTTATCTTCGTTCAGGTTATTAGCCGGTGTAAAATCCACTTCTGCATCAACAATGAATTTATTCCCAAGTTTTTGTTCTTCGGGATAAAAACCATGATACGCAAAAAACTCAGCACCGTGAATGGCTATGGTAATCATTCTTCAAAAATACCTTTTGATTTCGGATTTCGGATGTTCGATTTCGGATTTATTATGATTTCGGATTTTGGTCCGCCAGCCCGCGGATCGGATTTGTTTTTAATGTGGGTTTTGTCTCGTCCAAAATCCTTCCAATCTTTTTATTCGTGTCCAGGTAATTTTCTAATTCCGAAATCGAAATCCCAAAATCCGAAATGCGTATATCCGAAATCAAAACGCGTATCTTTATCCACCAATTAAATAATTTTATGGCAAAAAAAGACCTTTTTGAATCACCGGATTATTACCAAATTGATGAGCTTCTTTCGGACGAGCATAAGTTAATACGCGCAACGGTTAGGGACTGGGTTAAAAAAGAGATCAGCCCAATAATTGAAGATTATGCGCAAAAAGCGGAATTCCCAAAGCAATTAATAAAAGGGCTTGGCGAAATTGGGGCTTTTGGCCCAACAATTCCTGTTGAATATGGAGGAGCCGGACTTGATTATATGGCCTATGGCATTATTATGCAGGAAATTGAGCGCGGAGATTCCGGTATCAGGTCAACAGCTTCCGTACAGGGATCGCTGGTGATGTACCCCATCTACGCTTATGGCTCGGAAGAACAAAAGAAAAAATACCTGCCCAAACTGGCAACCGGTGAATTGATGGGCTGCTTTGGTCTTACCGAACCAGATCATGGGTCTGATCCAAGTGGGATGACTACCAATTTCAAAGAGGCCGGGGACCATTTTGTATTAAATGGCGCTAAAATGTGGATATCTAATTCGCCATTTGCTGATATAGCCATTGTTTGGGCCAAAGATGAAAACAAAAAAATTCGCGGATTAATAGTTGAGCGTGGTATGGAAGGCTTTACCACACCCGAAACGCACAATAAATGGTCGTTAAGGGCATCGGCAACAGGCGAGCTTGTGTTTGATAACGTGAAAGTGCCAAAAGAGAACCTGCTGCCTAACGTATCCGGTTTAAAAGGACCGCTTGGCTGCCTTAACCAGGCCCGTTACGGCATTGCCTGGGGAGCGCTTGGCGCGGCGATGGATTGTTACGATACCGCTTTAAGATATGCCAAAGAACGCAAACAGTTCGGCAAACCTATAGCTGCATTTCAGCTACAGCAAAAAAAACTGGCTGAGATGATCACAGAAATTACTAAGGGACAGCTATTAGTTTGGCGTTTGGGCATCTTAAAAAACGAGAACAGGGCAAGCCTGGCGCAAATATCAATGGCAAAACGCAATAGTGTGGAAACTGCGATAAATATTGCAAGGGAGTCGCGGCAAATACTTGGCGGCATGGGAATAACCGGAGAATACCCGATCATGCGGCATTTAATGAACTTGGAGTCGGTAATTACCTATGAAGGCACACACGACATTCACTTGCTGATAACCGGCGCTGATATAACCGGCGAGGAAGCGTTTAAGTGATTTCGGATGTCGGAATTTTGATTTCGGATTTATTCTTATTTCGGATTTCGGTCCACCTTTTGGAGGATCGGAGTTGGGCACCTTTAAATATAAAATCATGGTTCAGACAATTTTCTATCTAAATCCGAAATCGAAATTCCGAAATCCGAAATTCTTTCTATCTAAATCCGAAATCAAACTAATTCCGAAATCCGAAATGCGCTATGAATATTAAGTTTCGCTTAGTACTGATGAACTTTATGCAATTCTTTATATGGGGTTGCTGGCTGCTTACCATCGGCGCTTATTGGTTTCAAAATAAACAATGGTCTGGCGCGCAATTCGGGGCAATATTCTCCACTATGGGCATCTCAGCTATCTTTATGCCTGCCATTACAGGTATCATAGCAGATAGGTTCATTAATGCCGAAAGACTATATGGCATTATGCACATTTTAAATGCGCTGGTATTATTTACTTTACCCCTGGTGAACAATCCCCTAACATTTTTCTGGGTAATGCTGCTGAATATGCTGTTTTATATGCCGACCATATCGCTGTCAATAACGGTTGCCTATTCGGCTTTGAACAGCAGCAATATTGATGTGGTGAAAGCATTTCCACCAATACGTGTGTGGGGAACCGTCGGTTTTATTGTAGCGCTATGGTTTATCAGTATCACTCATAATGAAACATCGGCAAACCAATTTTATTTCGCCTCTGCTGTAGCCCTGGTGTTGGGCGTCTATTCGTTCACCCTTCCTAAATGCCCGCCCCTTTTTAATAAAAGCGGTACTAAATCGCTTATAGATTCACTGGGATTAAATGCTTTTGCATTATTTAAAGTCCCGAGGCTTGCGATTTTTTTTACATTTTCCATGCTTTTAGGGGCCGCATTGCAGCTTACCAATGCCTACGGCGATACTTTTATACACGATTTTAAAAAGGTTCCTCAATACAGGGATTCGATTGCGCTTAGATTCCCCGCTGTTATTATGTCCATATCGCAAATATCCGAAACGCTCTTCATTTTGGCTATTCCATTCTTTCTCCGGAAATTTGGAATTAAGTATGTGATGCTATTCAGCATGTTAGCCTGGGTGCTGCGGTTTGGCCTTTTTGCTTTTGGTAATCCTGCCGGAGGATTATGGATGATAATTTTATCTTGTATCGTATATGGGATGGCATTTGATTTCTTTAACATCTCGGGCTCTTTATTTATTGAAACAGAAGTAAACCCCGAAATAAGGGGGAGCGCGCAAGGGATATTTATGATGATGGTAAATGGGTTTGGGGCATTCTTTGGGAGTTTTATAAGTGGTTTAATTATTGACAAATTTTTCACCCTGGCCGACAAAAGCAAGGATTGGCATGGCATCTGGCTCAGTTTTGCAGGATATGCCTTAGTGATCGCTGTTATCTTTCCTTTCTTATTCAGATATAAACCCAGGACAGTTAAGCAAGATATCGTGTTTAACCCATAATATTTTATGATGTCTTATCGCGATTTTAATCAATCCTATTAATAAGAACTGATGAACAAACATTACAGAAAAGAGCGTGACTGCCTGAATTGCGGTACAGTTTTACAAGGCCCGTTTTGCCATAATTGCGGACAGGAAAACCTGCAGATCAAAGAGAGTTTCGGGCACATGATGAACCACGCTATAAGCGATTATTTTCACTTTGATCACAAATTTTTTCATACCCTAAAACCTTTGCTGTTTAAGCCCGGGTTCCTTACCAATGAATATATGGCAGGCAGGCGGGCACGATACCTGCACCCGGTTAAAATGTACATCTTTATCAGCCTGGTATATTTTTTACTTTTTTTTCAGCAAAAGAGCGGCGGCATGGCAAAAATCAACTACGAGGAGATGACTCCAACAGAACTTAACACCGTTATAAAAGGTA
This sequence comes from Mucilaginibacter sp., assembly GCA_036758125.1. GTDB lineage: Bacteria > Bacteroidota > Bacteroidia > Sphingobacteriales > Sphingobacteriaceae > Mucilaginibacter. The sequence continues at coordinate 175,839 of DAIOXE010000005.1, read as the reverse complement.
TTAATCAAAACAAGCTTCTGCCGCCACAGGCAAAAAAAGAGGCTATAAATGACCAGTATAAAGAAAATGGTTATATTATAGTTAACAACCGCGTTGTTAAAGACACTTCAAAAAAAGAAAAAGAAAAAGAAAGAGTGAAGGAAGAGACTTTAAATCCACATATCGTCAACTCATCGACTAAAGATACCAGTTACGAGGAATACGTGGCTGATCAAAACAAGCTGCCAGCCGGAAAACAAGATGGCTGGTTTGAAAAATACTATAATAAAAAGGCTTTTGCCATAAACAAACAAAAAATAAATATAAAGGACGTGGTTGAGGAAAGCATCCAGCATAATTTCCCAAAAATGATGTTTGTGCTACTGCCCTTATTTGCCTTGATATTGATGATCACCTTTTATAAAAGCAAAAAGTTTTATGTAGAACACCTGATCTATACTTTCCATTTGCATTGCTTTGTGTTCCTTTTTCTGGCTATGCTGATGATATTGAAATTTATAATCCCCGACAGTTGGGTGACGGTAAACGGTTGGCTGAATTTTGGGGCGACAATAGCAATTTTATGGTATATATACAAGTCGTTAAGGTCTGTTTATCACCGTAACAGGTGGAGAACCATTACAAAGATGATTGGCATCTCATTAACTTATTCAGTTGTGTTTTTTATTTGCTTTGTATTTCTTCTTGCACTAACTATTGTAACCGCAGCATAAAATATTTAATTATTCAATTTCCAAAAGCATCCAACGCTTCCGCTGGTTTTCCTGTACTGTCAAACGCCCCCAATCCATAGCCATTGTTGTACGCTTCCGGTTCCCAGTAAAAAACACCTAATCCATTGCCACCGGAAACAGAGTTTGCCTTTTTGATGATATCCGTCAGGAAATCCCTGGCTGTTGAAGCAGGGCTGGCCGGCATTCCCACCTCGACCACCATAACAGGCGTTGAATAGCGTGATATAAGGGCATTAATATTTGACAAACATTCATTATCTATCGTCTGCCAGCCAGAATTAGAATAGCTGGGATAAAGAGACATGCCTATTATATCCCATTGTGCGCCATTTGCTTTTAATCCATCGAATATCCATTCAAATAAACTGTTGTCATAGCCATTTGCGATATGCACGATCACTTTTGTCGTACTGCTCACTGATTTAACGGCTGAATAGCCATTTTTAATAAGCGCCGCAAAATTGGCCATTTTGGTTGATGCCCGGCCGTCTTCCCAAAGCATGCCATCCGAAGTTTCATTACCGACCTGCACCCAATCGGGAGTAATGCCATTAGTTTTGAGCGCAGTCATAACCCCTGTAGTATAATTATACATGGTAGTTAATAATGTCGGGAAATCTAAAGAAGCCCACGCCGCTGGTTTGGTTTGATGACCGGGATCGGCCCATACATCGCTGTAATGAAAATCGATCATTATTTTCATGCCGGCATTTTTCGCCCTGATAGCTTTTGCTACAACGTCTGCGGTATTGCACCATCCATCGGATGGGTTTACGAATGCCCGTAACCTTATGGAGTTAAATCCGAGGCTTTTTATCAGTGCAAACAGGTCTTGCTGGCTGCCGTTTTTATTGTAAAACTTTACGCCTGATGCTTCAAATTGTGTAACCCAGCTTATATCGGCCCCCTTTGCGAATGAAGCAGAGACAACAGAGGGCTTATAGGTCGTGTCGGTTTGTGGAGGAGGTGGTGTCACGCCTTTTTTTGAACATGCCAGTGTAAAACAAGACGACACTATGCAAAATGCCAACAACACTTTTTTCATATTCGGATACATAGATTTTAAATTGGTTAAGCCGATGGCTTAAACAAATATAAAACTCTAACCTGAGAAATAAAATGTTTATTTGACATTTTATAAAAAATATCTCTCCTATGTCATTGCGAGTACCCACCGGGGCAAACCTGGAAAAAATATGGAATGACGCATTTAACAAGCATATTTATTCATTGCCGTTGGCTTTAGCCAACGGATAAAAAAGATACAGTCAAGGGCTTTAGCCACACTATTATTTGGGCTAAAGCCCGATTTTCCTGACTATTTATTCCGTCCGCTAAAGCGGACGGCAATGAATTAAATAACATTTAAAAGCACATTGATAATCAACAACTTACAAGCGCGTCATTATAAGTTGTAAAATTTCGGGAAATTCTTAAGGAGGAATGACAAAAAAGGGTGTCATGGTGAGCTTGTCGAACCATGGTGCGTTGGACTAACGAATATTTCTCTATGAAATAGTTTAACCGCTCACGTGCAAGTGCAATGCATGGCGTATAGGCCTCTGCCCACTTTGGTTCGACAAGCTCACCATGACACCCTCGCTTTGTTAGGGGACGACATGTCATGGGTAAGTACGAAGCAATCTCGTCGCCGACAGTTAACACACATGCATAGCGACGAGATTGCCACGCCTCGCGCGCAATGACAAAGTGGTTTAGTTGACGTATATCATTGGTAACCGGCTTCAGCCCCGTGTTTAGTTCAATTCTTATAACTTCCCTGATCTGTCAGGGACAATATTCGAAATATAATTGAAATTTTTTGTTTGATCTCCTATCTGTATTTTAAACTCTCCCGTTTCAGCAACCGTTTTGCTTAAATCATTAACAAATGCAAGGTCTTTTGCTGTAATTTTAAAGGTAACCGTTTTTGATTCTCCTGGTTTCAGGTTTATCTTATCGTATGCCCTTAAGCGTTTGTAATCGGGGGCAATACTGGCATATAGTTGGCTCGTATAAAGTAATACAGATTCCTTTCCTTCGCGTTGGCCGGTGTTTTTTACGTCAACAGTAACTGTTAAAGTCTCATTTTCTTTCAGGCTGGGGTTACTTAAATGGAGATTGCTGTAGCTAAAAGTTGTATAGCTTAACCCAAACCCAAATTCGTAAAGCGGGTTATAGCCATGTTTATCATCCGGGTTCCCATTTTCAAGATTTTTGCGGTAATAATTATTTAATGAGTTAGGATATTGAGGATAGGTAATTGGCAATTTGCCTGATGGATTAGCATCGCCAAACAGGATATTTGCCAATGCATCACCGCCTTCATTACCCGAAAGATAAGTCATAATAGTGGCCGCTGAATGGCTTTCGGCCTCAGTAACGATCCTTGGGCGGCCTTCGGCAAGTACCAGGATGATCGGTTTTCCGGTTTTAGCCAGTTCATTTGCAAGCTCTGTTTGTGCCCAGGGCAGGTTAATGTCATCAATATTGCCCACATTTTCGGTGTAGGATAATTCGCCGAGGCAAAGCACGATCACATCGGCTTTTTCAGCTGCTTTCACTGCGGCCTTTACATTTTGCAGGCTGTCAAAAGCCGCACCGGGTTCATAGCTCACATTATCCTTACCTATTTTTTGCTGAATAGCCTTTAATATGGTATTCTTATTGGCTGCATAAGTATCCGCCAGGTCGCCCTGCCAATTGTAGCTCCAGCCGCCGTCCAAGGCACGCATGGTGTTGGCGGTTGGGCCTGTCACAAAAACTTTCATGTCTTTTTTCAATGGAAGGACATTGTTTTTATTTTTTAATAATGTTATCGCTTCGGTCGCTGTCTTTAAGCTCTCTTGCCTGAACTCAGCCGAGCCAAACTTTGGATAGTCATCCGGATTGCCAACCGGACGCTCAAACAAACCTAATTCGTATTTTACTTTAAGTATACGGTGAACGGCCTGGTTAACACGGGCCATGGATACCTTTCCTTCGTGAACCAATTCGATCAAATAATTATAAAAGCTATACTCATAAGGCACCATGCTCATGTCAATACCTGCATTTACCGCGATCATAACGGCATCTTTTTGCGTGGCGGCTATGTGGTGACGGTCATGCAGGTATTCAATGTCCCGCCAGTCGGTAACCGCTATACCGTCAAAATGCAGTTCGCCGCGCAAAACATCGGTAAGCATATAATGACTTGCATGCAAAGGAACACCGTTTATTTCACCCGAATTGATCATTATTGTTTTTGCTCCCGCTTTAACAGCTTCGGCAAAGGGCGGTAAGAAATATTCGCGCATATAACGGTCGGGTATCCAGGCTGGTGTACGGTCTTTCCCGCTTAATGGGTCGCCATAACCCAAATAATGTTTCATACAAGCGGCAACATGGTACTTATCGCCAACGTCATTACCCTGGTAGCCCCTTATTATAGAGGCTCCCATAGTTTTTATGAGATAAGGATCTTCGCCGAAAGTTTCATAGATACGTGGCCACAGCGGCGTTTTACCCAAATCCAAAACAGGCGAATAATTCCAGGGAATATAGCTGGCACGCACTTCGTAAGCGGTGATCTCGCCTGCCATGTGAGCAATTGCCCTGTTAAAGGTAGCTGCCATAGCAATCTCCTGCGGGAATAAAGTGCTGCCCAGCGTGTAGGTTACGCCGTGTATAGCGTCGATCCCATAAATAACGGGGATTTTTAAACGGTCCTTTGCGGCTTCGGCCTGTATCGCTGAAATAACTTCGTGCCAGTGCTCACGCGTATACGCATGGCCGCTCACATTTAATATGGAGCCGACATGGTACTTTAAAATCGCCTCTTTTATTTTTTGCGAATCAATTTCGTGGACACCGTTTGTAGTTGTTGATACCACATCTGAGGTAACTTCAGTCATTTGCCCGACCTTTTCTTCCAGCGTCATTTTAGCTATCAGTGCGTCAACTTTTTTGTCGATGTCACTTACAGGCTTCTTCGTTTGTGCTGAAAGGGTGAGCATATTCAAGAACATTACATTTACGATAATAAAGATCCTTCTCATGATTGATTGATTGATTTTGGTTATAGTTGAATTGATTATTGATTTTATTTAGCGGTTTTTAATTTATCCTGAGCGCTTGCATTTCGGCTATGGTCCATGGACTATCGACTATGGTCTTGTTTTGATTTATCCTGCAGCGCTTCCATCGCATTAGCAAGGTAGGCCAGCGGCGCATTCCAATTTATAGCTATCTCGTTTACTGCATAAGCGCGATCATCATCGATATAAGCTTCATCAGGCACGGTTGAAGGTACTTTAATACCATCCTGCATGCCCGGATTTGGGCCGCCAACCAACAAGCCTGGCACCGGATCTGCAATACCATCCGAAACAGATGGACGGTGATGCGGATGCATAGGGGTTTTGCTCCCATAGCCGGTCATAAAGGAATAGCCTGCACCATTTCTGCCTAAAATATAATCGAGATCATCTAATGCATAATCAAGGTATTTACTATCACCGGAGATTTTATAGGCCTGTATCAATGCAACACCCTGATTTGCGGCTTCCGAGTTACTTCCCCATCGAAAATTACGTGCTGATTTATCCATCACCGTTTGATAGGCGGTTTCATCGGCCCCTTTTACAAGCTCGTCAGCAAAAACCAGCAACCGTCTTTTTATCTCCGGCAATTCTTTCGGCGCTTTTTCGCCAAAGGAATTGCTGTTTTTTATCAATGTATAATAACCTAACAACTTTACCTGGCTCCAGGTGGGGACAGGCATAGTCTCATCCGGCAATAAATTAATATTTTTTAAAAATTGCGGGTTTTGTGTTGTTACAAATAATTCAGAGGCAGCCCATATAAACTCGTCGCTAAAATTACTGTCCCCATAGGGGCCCGTAGTTATCGACGGAGTGAATTTCCTATTCATAGCTTCCTGGTTGTAAGCAATGTTTGGGTTTTTAACCGCCCAATCCCATGCTTTATTGGCTTGGTTTAAACAGGAATCTGCTAAACCGGGCGCCTCTCTTGGAAATTTTCTGAATATCCGGCTTGCTTGCGCCATAACCGCAGCAAAATCAAGCGTCGCGGCTGTTCCTTTTTGTACCACATAGCGCGGCGCGGTGGCCTTATCAGGCATCTCAAATTTATCAAATACCGCATTGGTAAGTTTATGATAAACGCCGCCGTCGTTCGGGTCCTGCATGGTAAGCATCCAGCGCAGGTTCCATAATACTTCATTCAAAACATCAGGAATATTATCGCCGCTTTCGGGGATATTCAGCTTAACAGTTTTCATATAATCCGGAAAATCCTCGTATAATGAAAGCAATGTGCTGGTACTAATCCCGCTGTTTACGATGTATTTGTTATAATCACCGGCATCATACCAGCCGCGCGGTGACGAAATTACCGCACCGGCGGCCCTTTTATCAGTAGCCGCAGAAGGATGTATCAAAACACTGGTATCCGGATGCCCCTCCGCCCTATGCCATTTTCCTGCATACTTTTCTTCAAGCGGTATAGAGGCCCGCATAAAATAATAAGCCTTTATTGATGCCTCAGCAACGCCCCGCATGACTGATTTTTTGATTTCAAATGGGTATGAATAACCGGTATTTGGTACGAATACCTTATATTTCCCTGGTTTACGAAGGCTTGTAAAATCAGCTATTAATGTATTGTTCCCTCCAAAATCCGGCTTAACAGATTTTTTTAACGTACCGGCAAATACAGTTTTTTTATTGATGGTTTGAATATAGAAAAGGCTATCCTTGCCTGTTAAAATAATAGCGATTTTTGGCGCATCGGGATAAAAGCCAATTTGGTTCAGGCGGATATGCTGTTCTCCCTTGTCTCCGCTTTGCTGAGCGGATGATCTTTGTACGTTAAATGCAAGTGATATAGCCAGCAAGAAGTTTAGGCCTATTATATAACTATACGAATATTTACTGGACATTTACATTAATTATAAACCATCGGTTATACTTTTTTACGGCTTAAAGCTGGCTGATAAATATAGGTGTATTTTATACAATAAGTATAATACTAAATTGGCATTTCGTGTATAAAATGTGGTACTAAATAAACAGGGGACTGCCTTATGGGATCAAGTATTAAATTTATATTTATTCATTGCCGTTGGCTTCAGCCAACGGATAAAAAAAGAGATCGTCAAAGGCTTTAGCCACACTATTATTTAGGCTAAAGCCCGATTTTCCCAGCCATTTATTCCGTCCGCTAAAGCAGACGGCAATGAATATAATAAGATTTAAAATCGGGTTGATAATCAATACTACAGCTTCACCAAACTATAAGCTAAACTCAAATTAAAAAGGTTGATCCTTGTCTGACCGCTGCCGTAATCTTGTTTGGTTATACCGGCTTCATAGCGCAGGTCAATTGATATTTTTTTTATATCTATACCTGCACCAAACTGCCATGCAAAATTTTGATCCTTGTAGTTTAAAGAAAACACATTACTAGCCGCGCCGCCAAAACTTTGACTTTTATCGATTGCGAATGAAATCAAAGGCCCGGTATAAAAGCGTCCGCCGATGCCAAATGCCCCTATTTTACCGCCAAATAACAATGGAACGTCGATGCTGGTAAACTTGGCTGTAGTTTCGACGCCGTTTGAGCTTACATCTACGTTCTTGGAGGTTAAATACATTTCGGGTTGAAAATTAAACCCTAAAGCGCCAAATCTCGCCCAAAAGCCTGCCAAATATCCGGCTCGGTTACTTGTGTTAAATGTTGAACCGGCAGTGGATTGAAGGCTTGAAAGGTTCAGCCCCGCCTTTGCCCCGAACTGGAAAGATGGAATAAGCTGAGCAGAGGCAAAACTGAAAACAGTTACACTAATTATCAGTGTGAGGATAAATTTTTTCATGATGGTAAAATGATTAGAGGAGATTTAATATTACAATAGGAATCCGGTTCACCCCCTTTGTTGATACAAATATTTGGAGTGAACCGGATATCTTAGTTTTTCTGAGATAAAATTAGGAATTATTTATTAATCCAAATAATATTAGCAAAATAATTTAGAGGGATAGTTTTCCCTGGTAATAATCAAGTATTTTGCTGTAAATAAAATAATCATACCGGGCGCCGATCAGATTTAAGGTGGCGCCATCAAGATTGTTTTTGGCAATTATAAAATCCGTCGAGGTTATTACGCCGGCGTCTAAACGTATTTTTGAAATCCGGTAACTTTCGGTATAAGCTTTCACCTGCGCATCCAGCGCCTGGTACCTGTTATATGCCGCAGCCATATTGTAATATGCCTGTTCAACATTTTGCCTTAAAGTTACCTTAACGTTATCCTCAATGTACCGCTCATTAAGCAAAGTGATCTTAGCTAACGCAACCGCGTTCTTTTTAAAATGATTAGTAAATATAGGGATATATAAGCCAAGTGTTAAAGATGTTCCGTAATTGTTTTTAAACTGATCAAGATAGTTTACATCTTGGTTTGTATAATTAGCCTGTGTGGCAAAAACACCCTGTCTTCCTGCAGGCGTGTTTATGAATGCACCGGTGGGTACTACTGTCGAATCAATAAATACCGACTTTTGCCCATTGCTTGAATAATTGGTTGTCAAATTTCCGTTTACTGATAATGTCGGTAATAATTGCCCTTTTGCAACTTTTACCCCCTTCTCTGCGCTTTCGCGTCTGAAAGTTGCAGCTTTCACTACCGCCAGTTGTTGTAGCGCTGTTTCATAAACCTGGTCGGCGCTTGCCCCGTATTGTCCGGTAAGATCCTGGGCATTTAACGGCTGAAACTCGGCATCCTTATTATAAGGTATATTCATGAGCTGAAATAAGCTGAGCTTAGCAGCGTCTAACGAGTTTTGGGCCTGCACCACGGCGACCTGATTGCCGGCGTAAGCACCCTTGAAATCGGTAAAATCTGATGCTACCTTGTTAGCGCCTTCTTTTTCGCGAATTTCAGATATGTTGACGTTTTCTTTGGCAACAGCCAATTGGCTTTTAGCCGACCCTAATATTTCCTCTGCATCCAATATCAATAAATAGTTGGTGATGATATTTACGGTTACCAGATCCTTGGCCGACTGGAAATCCATTTTTCCGGCCTGGTAGGCTAACGATGCCTGTTTTATTGCATTTTGCAGGGCCAGCCCGTTAAAAATGGTCAAACTTGCGCCAAGTGAATAATTGTCAGACGTTTGGGACTGGTTTACATAAGTATTGGTAACAGAGCTAAGTCCGCGGCCCTGGCTAAGCATGCGGTTGATATTACCGCTTACCGAGGGCAAAAGATTGTCTTTGGCCTGGTTAAAATATATACGGTTCTGTTCCATAAACAGACCATTTTGTTTAACATTTAAATTGTTTTTTATAGCGGTATCAAGACACTGTTGCAGTGTTAAAGTATATTTTTGCTGCGCATTCGCAAAAAAACCGCAGGTAAAAAAAAGAAGTGTTAAAAGAAATTTACTAAATCGCATTTTTTGTTATACTATTGTTTGTTGTTCAGAACTTTCTCGAAGAATCAATTTTACCATCCAAAAGATTAATAATACGGGTACCATACTCCGCATTTTTTTCGGAATGCGTTACTTGTATAATGGTGACGCCGTCTTCCTTATTTAGCTTTTTAAAAAGTTCCATTATTTCCATGCCCTGTTTTGAATTTAAATTGCCTGTGGGTTCATCGGCCAGCAGTAATTTTGGCTTCGCAATTAAAGCACGGGCTATGCCTACCAGTTGCTGCTGCCCACCGGATAGCTGTGCCGGAAAAAGGTCTTTTTTTCCTACGATCTGGAAACGGTCGAGGATATCCGCTACCATAGCTTTACGCTCTGATCCTTTATAATCCTGGTAAATTAATGGGGTTTCGATGTTCTCATAAACAGTAAGTTCATCAATAAGGTGATAAGCCTGGAAAACAAAACCGATATACTGTTTATATAATGCCGAACGCTGTTTTTCTCTAAGCTGATGCACTGCATTCCCAACAAAGTAATGATAGCCGTCCGATGGCTCGTCAAGCATCCCGATAACGTTTAAAAGCGTTGACTTGCCCGATCCGGATGGGCCCATAATTGAAATAAACTCGCCTTCGTCAACTTCGAGATTAACATCGTTAAGAACAAAGTTTTTAGCGCCCCCAACCTGGTAATATTTTGATACGTGCTGTAGTGATAACATTTTTAATTAGTGAATTAGTGAATTAGTAAATTAGTGAATTAGTGAATTAGTGTCTTCAAATTAAATACGAAATCGAAAATATCCAAAGGAGTCCTTCGTACCGAAATCCGAAATCACCGACTAATTTATGAATAAAGTGATCGAATAGCGTTCGTTTCATTATGCTGTAAGGGTATCAATAACATACCAAACTATTAATTAACTAATTATCAATTGTTTATATGTGAAACCTTTATTAAATACTGTTCGCTAATGTAACAGGGGCGTACGGTAATGATACAGTGTTTAAGTCATAGTGGTTAGAGATTTGAGATTAGTTGGTGAAAGGGACTAGAGATTAGTTGGTGATTAGTCTCATTCAGTCTTAGTCGAAAGATATAAATTCGGTTTTTTCTATACTAACAGTTTAAGGTTGTGACAAAAGATTAAACGTAGATTTTCAGAAAAAGAGGGTTTACAAAGGTTTACACATTTTAGGGTTTACATCGTTGTATATCACTGATATTCAGTAATATACATGGTTTACATTATTTGCAGGGTTTACACTTTTTCAGCGGACCTCCAGATTGGGGAAGACTGGTTCGGAATGTTTGCAATAGGCGGTTTGCAGTTAACTGTTGTTCTTTCTCAATGCAAACTGCCCACTGCAACCTGCTCCGGTCAGTTAAACTTTCGACTTAACACATCAGACGTTAAAGCCTAAACCCTGATTAGGCTGATTTGATTGATTTTTATGATGAATGCATTCTAAAAATCAATAAAATCTGCGGGATCCAGGTTTCAAATTCGAAATTAATTCCGACCTTTGCGCCTTCAAAAATGAATAAAAAAGTCGCATTTTATACATTAGGCTGCAAACTGAATTATTCGGAGACATCATCTATTGGCCGTCTTTTTAATAAGGCAGGTTTTGAGACTGTCGATTTCAGCGATACACCCGATATATTTGTTATCAACACCTGCTCCGTTACTGATCATGCCGATAAAAAGTGCAGAAAAGTAGTGAAGGAAGCATTGAAAATTTCCCCGAATGCTTACGTCACGATTGTTGGGTGTTATGCACAGCTAAAACCAACTGAAATTGCTGAAATTCCGGGCGTGGATATGGTTTTGGGCGCTGCCGAGAAATTTCAGATCGTTGACTATATTACAGATCTTACAAAAACCCCAAAAGCGTTAGTTTACAACCAACCGGTATCAGAGGCCAAGGATTTTATTCCAGGCTATTCGTTTGGCGACCGTACGCGCACCTTTTTAAAAGTTCAGGACGGTTGTGATTATTCCTGTACCTTTTGTACAATACCATTGGCCCGCGGCAGCAGCCGGAGCGATACTATTGAACATGTGATTGAACAGGCCAGGGAAATAGCCATTTCCGGTGTAAAGGAGATAGTATTAACCGGGGTTAACCTGGGTGATTTTGGGATAAGAAACGAACAACGACGGGATAAATTTTTCGACCTGGTTAAGGCATTGGATAGGGTAGAAGGGATCAATAGGATACGTATATCATCTATCGAACCAAATCTATTGACCGATGAGATCATCGAATTTGTCGCCACGTCAAAACGCTTTGTTCCGCATTTTCATATTCCCCTGCAATCCGGGTCGGACAAAATATTGGGTTTAATGCGCCGCAGATATAAACGCGAAGTATACACAAGCCGGGTGGCCAAAATTAAACAACTTATGCCTGATTGCTGTATCGGGGTTGATGTGATCGTAGGTTTCCCCGGCGAAACACGCGACGATTTTATCGATACCTATAATTTTTTAAATGAGCTGAATGTTTCCTACTTGCATGTATTTACCTATTCGGAAAGGGAAAATACACTGGCAAGTGAGATGAGCAGCGTGGTGCCAGGTTCAACACGCGCCGAACGCAGTAAAATGCTTCATATATTATCCGATAAAAAACGCAGGGCATTTTATGAAAGCCAGCTGAATAAAACTGACGAAGTATTGTTTGAAGGTGATATTAAGGATGGTTTTATGCACGGGTTTACCCGGAATTATGTAAAAATTAAAACCAAATATGATCCGGTGCTGGTAAACGAATTGAAAACAGTTCTGTTAACACAAATGTCACCGGACGGTGATGTTGAAATTACTGAAAGTGAAGAAATATTAGCACATTAACAGCTATATTGCGCCAAATTAAAAACCTATGTTCCCCAATTTAGATTACCTTGTCAAATACCTTACCGGCCTTGATATTCCATTTTTACAGATAATTCAAACTTTCGGTTTTTTTGTGGCTATCGCCTTTCTTGCGGGCTATTGGACTTTTGTTCAGGAATTTAAGCGAAAAGAAAAGCTGGGTTACATACGTCCTTTTGAAAAAACAATAACCGTCGGTGCGCCTGCATCAATAACTGAATTAGTGCTAAATGGCCTGTTTGGATTTATATTGGCTTATAAATTGGTAGACATGGCGCTTCACTACCATGGACTAATTGATGATACGCAGGGTTTTATTTTATCACTAAGGGGTAATTGGATCGGTGGCATAATCGGCGCCATTGTTTTTGCTTATTGGGCTTACTATGAAAGTAAAAAACAGGAATTACCAAAACCTGAAAAAAAGCGTGTCACAGTTCACCCTTACGAGTTAATGGGCAACATTTTACTTTGGGCGGCAATTTGCGGTTTTGTCGGTGCGAAGATATTTAACGCACTGGAGAACTGGGGTGATTTCCTGGCCGATCCTGTTGGCATGCTGATTGGATTTAGCGGCCTTACATTTTATGGCGGCTTAATATGCGGCGGCGCTGCTGTTTTATATATTACCCGGAAACACGATATTAAGCCTTTAACCATGCTTGATATAGGCGGACCAGGGATGATGCTTGCTTATGGCTTAGGCCGAATTGGCTGCCAGATGTCGGGTGACGGCGATTGGGGCGTTAATAATCTTGCACCAAAACCACACTGGTTAAGTTGGGCGCCCGATTGGATATGGGCGTTTAAATTTCCTCATAATGTAAATAATGTTGGTGTTCCCATGCTTAACTGCACGGGCAAATATTGCCACGAATTGGCTGTGCCGGTATTCCCAACGTCTTTTTACGAATCGGTTATTTGTATTTTGTTATTTCTATTTTTATGGAGTATTCGCGACAGGATAAAAATTCCGGGTGTTATGTTTGGTGTTTATATGATCCTTGCCGGCATTGAGCGTTTTTTTATTGAACTGATAAGGGTTAATACCAAATACCACGTTTTTGGAATAAGCTTTACACAAGCTGAACTGATCTCTATATTTATGGTAGTGGGAGGCGCTGTTTTATGCTATACACAATTAAATAAAAAAGCGATGGCAACCAAGCATGACTGATGTAACCGCTGGAAATAAATTATTGAAAAACCAGGTTATAAGGTTTCTGCTTTCAGCGGGAGTTGGGTTTTTGGTTGACGTGTCGGCGTTTTATTTGTTTTATCACAATTTGCTGATCCGGCACACTTATCATATAATTTTCATTACAGTACGTAATTATACGATCTCTTTTTCCATTTCTTTTTTTCTCGGGGTCGTCACTAATTTCATAATCACGAGGTATTTTGTTTTTTCAGAATCCAAATTACCTCCCTTTAAACAATTCTTCCGGTTTGTATCAGTAGCCATAATCGGTTATTTCGCTAATTTGATCGTTTTAAAATTTTTTATCCAAAGTCTCCAAATAAATCCGGTTGTGGCGCGTCCTGCCGCTGCCTTAAGTTTGTTTTTTTTGAGCTATTTTATACACAAGTTTTTTTCGTTCAATCTTTCCTTACGGCATCAGATCAACAAATAATAAGTACTGATTTTCGTGAATTGCGTGGAATTTCACTAATTCTGCGGTAGTTTCTGATTTTAATTCATGAAATTCGTGCCGTATTTAATTCGTGAAAATTGTGATATTTAAAGAATTAACCCATAAAGTAATTGCAATTGCCAAAGAAGCAGGCGCCTTTATCAGCGACCAAAGAAAAACATTTACCCCTGATAAAATAGAATTTAAAGGGCTAAACGACCTGGTATCCTATGTTGATAAAACCGCGGAAGAAAAAATTGTTGCCGCTTTAAAAAATATTATACCAGGTGCAGGCTTTTTAACCGAAGAAAAAACAATAAATGAAACGGGCGAAAGATATAACTGGATAATTGATCCGCTCGATGGAACAACGAATTTTATACATGGTTTGCCTGTTTATTCGGTAAGCATTGCCTTACAGGAATTTGATGAATTGGTTTTGGGCGTTGTATACGAAATTAACCAGGATGAATGTTTTTATGCATGGAAAGGGTCACCAGCATATCTTAACGGCCATGAAATTAAAGTGAGCAATACGCCAACCATTGATAAAAGCCTGATAGGCACTGGCTTTCCCTACTACGATTTTGGAAAACAATCCGCTTACATGGAATTGTTCAGGGAGTTAATGAGAAGCTGTCATGGTTTAAGGCGTTTGGGATCAGCCGCCGTCGACCTGGTTTATACCGCCTGCGGACGATTTGACGCCTTTTATGAATATAATTTAAATCCTTGGGATGTAGCGGCAGGTATTGTCATAGTGCGGCAGGCTGGAGGCGAAGTTGTAAATTTTAAAGGTGGCGATGAAAGCCTAAAGACAAGGGAATTGTTGGCTACCAATGGAAAGATAACTGAGGAAATGTTAAACGTCATCCAAAAATATTTCTGATGATTGCACCGATTTTTTGAAGTGATTTCACCGATTATTAAAAAAGGATTTCACCGATAATAAAAACAGGGATTACACCGATTATAAATATTAATCCCACTGATTTTTTCGGTGTAATCATTTCCCCAAAAAATCGGTGAAATCACTTCAAAAAATCGATGCAATCGTCTTCCCAAAATCGGTGCAATCATTTATAAAGCTTCGGATACCACCTCTGTAACTTCGGGCACCATGCGTTTCAGCAAATTTTCAATGCCCGCTTTTAATGTTACAATTGACGAAGGGCAGCCACTGCAAGAACCTCTAAGTTCAACAGTCACTACACCGGCTTCATACGATTTATAAGATATAGCGCCACCGTCCTGTTCAACAGCCGGGCGTACATAATCATTCAGTATCTGTTGTATTTTTACTTCAGTTTCGGTGCCTTCAAAATCCCCGGCTTCGGGCTGTTCTTCTTCGTGTACTTTTAATTCTGATTCAACCGCCCCTTTTACAAACTCCTTAAGTATTGGCAGCAGATCATCCCAGCTATCACCCTCAAATTTAGTGATGGTAACAAAGTTGCTGGCAAAGAAAACGCCGTTGACAAATGAAAACTTGAATAACTCTTTCGCAAAAGGCGATTTTTCAGCGCTTTCCCGGGTGGCAAAGTCGGCGCTGCCATTGATCAGCAGTTTGTTCACAATGAACTTCATTGTTGCCGGGTTGGGAGTTGATTCTGTATATACGCTGATGTTCATTTTGTTTTTAATTAATAGCTAACAAAGTTAAGCAGGTTTTTGATTAATATAATACTATTAATTTGTTATGACCCGATAATTACAATGTGCAGATGTGCAGATTACAAATGTGCAGATTGAAAACAAGATCATTTGCACATCTGCACATCCACGCATTTGCACATCAAATCCCCGTGTAATTCAAAGGTGTTATCCTTTTAATTTCTTCTTTAACCTCGGCGTTAATATTTAACCCATCAACAAAAGCTGCTATTGTTAACGCGGTAACCTGCTGGTTTGTACGGGTTAACTCCTTTAAAGCCTCATATGGGTTTGGATAACCTTCCCTGCGTAATACGGTTTGAATGGCTTCGGCAACTACGGCCCAGTTGGCTTCGAGATGGGTATTTATAGCATCAGTATTAAGCAGTAATTTGTTTAAACCTTTTATGGTTGATTTTATTGCGATCAGCGTATGCGCTACTGGAACGCCAATATTACGCAAGACCGTTGAGTCGGTAAGGTCGCGCTGTAGCCTGGATATTGGCAGTTTAGCAGCAAAATGTTCAAATAAAGCGTTAGCGATACCTAAATTGCCTTCCGAATTTTCAAAGTCGATCGGGTTTATTTTATGCGGCATAGCTGATGAACCTATTTCGCCCTCCTTTATATGCTGCTTAAAATAATTCATGGAGACATATGCCCACATATCCCGGTTAAGGTCAATAATGATATTATTTATTCTCTTCAAGGCATCGCATTGGGCGGCGAAATTATCGTAATGTTCAATTTGTGTGGTGAACTGTGACCTGCTTAAACCCAAAACGTTATTCACAAAATGATTGCCGAAAGCTTTCCAGTCGATATTCGGATAAGCAATGTGGTGCGCATTAAAGTTACCGGTAGCTCCGCCAAATTTAGCCGAATAGGGTATAGGGGACAATAAGTTCAATTGGTTCTCTAAACGCTCAATAAATACTCTTATTTCTTTCCCTAAGCGGCTCGGTGATGCCGGCTGTCCATGGGTATGGGCCAACATGGGCACAAGGTCCCAATCAGCAGCATATTTTTTTAACAAATTAACTAACGCATTAATAGCCGGGTAATAAGTGTCATTTAATGCGAGCTTAAAAGTGTAGGGTATGGCTGTATTGTTAATATCCTGCGATGTTAAGCCGAAATGAATGAACTCCTTATATTGTTCAAGGCCAAGTTTATCAAATTCCTTCTTAATAAAATACTCAACTGCTTTCACATCATGATTAGTGGTTTTTTCAATCAGTTTGATGCTTTCTGCATCTGCTTCGTTAAAATTTTTGTAGATGTCCCGTAACTTTTCTGTTGCTTTTTTATCAAAGTTTTGTAATTGGGGCAGTGGATGTTCGCACAATGCAATGAAATATTCAATTTCAACAAACACCCGGTATTTGATTAGCGCGTATTCTGAAAAATATGCAGCGAGCTCGGCAGTTGTATTTCGATAGCGGCCATCAATAGGGGAAATTGCTGAAAGAGGAGTGAGGGTCATGTTGAATTATTGAATTATTGAATTAGTGAATTAGTGAATTAGTGAATGTTGACAAAGGTAATAATTCAGTAGCAGTTTGTTAGTAGCAGTAGCAGTTTTAGAAATTGGATGGCGCAAAAAGCCCCTCGTATTGTCGTTTTCTCCCACTGCCTGGAATCTTTTTTTGAAATAAATTTGTTTGATTTTGCAAGCATTTGTAGAGACGCAATATTTTGCGTCTCTGAAGCGAATGATAGCATTTTAGAAGTTATTTCAGAAGATTAAGGTCTGAGACGCAAAATATTGCGTCTCTACATTGTCAGGCAAATGTAAACTCCAATGGAAACTTTGAAATCTAAAAATGTTTCCATAGTTTTGACCACGAAAGTCAATGAGTCAAACAGAGCGAATAATACAAGGCGGCGAAGAACTGTTTTTAACAGCAGGGATCAAAAGCGTAACGATGGATGACATAGCCCGGCATTTGGGCATGTCGAAAAAAACCATCTACCAGTTTTTTAAGGATAAAAACGAGTTGGTGATAGCTTTGGTTAAGAAAAAGCTGCGCGAGGATGAAGAACAGATGAACGATATCATCAGTAAATCGGGTAATGTAATTGAAGAAATGATCAATATGATGAAATGTTCTGAGGACATATTTTCAAGGATCAACCCGATAGTTGTACACGATATGCAAAAATATCATCCGGATGCATGGAAACAATTTCAAACTTTTAAGGCAGATGTATTGGTACATACTTTGGAGCAGCTTTTAACAAAAGGAATAAAACAAGGCTACATCCGGCCTGATATTGATGTAAAGATATTAGCCAGGATGCGCGTGAGCCAGGTTGAATTAGGGTTTAACACAAGCATATTCCCAATTGCTGAGTTTAACACCTGGAAAGTGCAATACCAATTTTTGGAACATTTTAATTATGGTGTTTGTACTCTTAAAGGGTATAAATTATTAAATCAGTATAAAAATATTCATGAAGAATAATTTAAACTGCTGACATAGGGTTGTCATACTTAACAATTTATTTTGAGGATAATGTCCAAATCAGCGCTTATTAATTGTAATACAAACGAATCACAACTATAAAATGAAATATATAATATTAATAACATCACTTATATGTGCAGTAGTTTCAAATGGCCTTGCGCAGCAAGCAAGGCAGGATACTACTACGGTTTACCATTTCACCGTAGCCGACTGTATAAATTATGCTTATGAACACCAGCTTGATGTAAAAAATTCAAAGCTCGATGTTACAAGCGCCGGCTACCATGTAAAAGAAATAATAGGGCAGGGGTATCCTCAAATTAACGGTTCTGCCTCGTTCCTCGATTATTTAAAAATCCCCGTTACTTTAATCCCAGGAGAATTTTTTAATAAACCCGGGACCTTTGTACCGTTGAAGTTTGGCGTTACTTATCAATCGAACCTTTCCGTTAATGCGAATCAAATTATTTTTGACCCTAGTTATCTTGTTGGCTTACAAGGTAGAAAGACGTACAAGCAACTTTACGAGCGCAGCTATACCCGGTCAAAAATTGAGGCTAATGTAAACGTAACGAAAGCTTATTACCAGGTTTTGGTTAGTGTTGAACAACTGAAACTGCTGGAAGCAAATATCAAGGAACTTAAACAGCAATTGGATGAAACCATCGCTCGCAATAAGCAAGGCTTTGTTGAAAAAATCGATGTCGACCGTTCCACTGTTCAATATAATTCCTTGATAACTACCCGCGAAAACACCAATCGTTTATTGGCGTTAAATTATCAGTTGTTAAAATTTCAAATGGGTATGCCGATTGAAGATGAACTAACACTTACAGACAAACCGGAAGACATACAACTTGATGCAAGCCTCGCTGATGCTACAAATGACACGACTGTGTATCGTAACCGAATTGAATATGGTTTGCTGGAGACTCAAAATAAGCTCGACCAATATGATATTAAACTCAAAAAGGGAACTTTTTTACCTAAGTTGACGGCGAATGCGAGTTACACGCCGTCCTTTCAAAACAATAGCTTTAGTGATTTATATTCAAATGCTTATCCGTCAGCCTATGTCGGCCTTTCTTTAACGGTGCCTATTTTTACCGGCTGGCAGCATCTTAATCAATATAAGCAATCACGAATAAACTTATTAAAATCTGAAAATGATTTGTACAATATGAAGAATACCATAAACCTGCAGGTTAGCCAGGCCCGCACTTCCTATATTAATGGATTACAATCATTAAACGATCAGAAAAAAAACATGGCTTTAGCAGAAGAAGTACTCCGTGTATCAAAAATTAAATACGAACAAGGAGTGGGATCGAGCATTGAGGTTACGCAAGCCCAAACCGCTATCGAGCAGGCCGATAACTCGTACATACAGGGACTATACGATGCCCTGGTTAGCAAAGTGGACCTTGATAAAGCATACGGACGTATTAAATAAATTAAAACTTAGACGATAAATATTATATAAAGACATGAAAAAACTAATATATCTTTCAGCGATCATAATTTTAGCATCCTGCGCTAATAAACCAAAGGACAAGGCCGCGGAATTGGCTGATCTGAAAAAACAGGAAGCAGACATCAGCGCGAAAATTGCCAAACTACAGGCCGCTATTGGTCAAAAAGATTCGGTAAAATATACTGATGTGAGCACTTATATAGTAAAAACCGGTAATTTTACAAATTATGTGCAGATACAGGGAAAAATAGATGCACAGGATAATGTTACGGCTTATCCGCAGTCGCCGGGTGCGATTACGGCAATTTATGTAAAACCGGGACAACATGTAAGCAGGGGCCAGGTTTTGGTTCAGCTTGATAATAGTGTGTTGAAACAAAACATTGCCCAGGCAGAAACACAGGTTGAATTGAACCGTACGTTATATCAGCGTCAAAAAAATCTTTGGGATCAGAAAATCGGAACCGAGGTTCAATTTTTGCAGGCCAAAACAGCGTTGGAAAGCTCTTTAAAGCAGGTGGCGTCATTACGTCAGCAAGCTGATCTGTATCGCATCACATCACCCATTAATGGCACTATTGATCAAATGGATCTTAAGCTTGGTCAGGCGGCACAGCCTGGTCAAACCGGCATACGCATTGTAAATGCAGATAACTTGAAAGTGAAGGCGGATGTGCCGGAATCTTACGCCACCAGGGTTAACCAGGGCGATAAAGTTTTGATCCTCTTTCCTGACGCGAACGATTCATTGGCCACTAATATCACATTTGCAGCAAAGGTTATCGATCTGACATCGCGCAGTTTTGGTGTAGAGGTAAAATTGCCGCGTAACAAAACTTTGCGGCCAAATATGACAGCTATATTGAAGATAGCAGATTACAGCAAAAAAAATGCTGTTGTTATCCCGATAAAAGCTATCCAAAAATCGGAAGCCGGCGATTATGTTTTTGTTGACGAGAATGGCGTTGCGAAAAGAAGAAATATTAAAGTTGGGGCCACCTATGGCGGCACTTCGGAGGTATTATCCGGTTTAACAGCCGGCGAGCAATTAGTGACAGAAGGGGCCAGCGAAGTTGAAGATGGCGACAAGGTGCGGGTTTTACAGTCAGGTAGTTAATCACAAAATAAATTAAACTGTTATGAAAGATATTGCAAAAGAGTTTAAGCCCTCGAGTTGGGCCATAAACAATAAGACAGCTGTTTATTTCCTGGTATTTTTTATTGCCGTTTTAGGATTGGTAAGCTATAATACGCTGCCTAAAGAAAATTTTCCGGATATAGCGATCCCTAAAATCTACATTACTACAACCTATTTTGGTCAATCTCCTCAAAATATTGAGACCTTAGTCACCAGGCAGATAGAAAAACAACTGAAATCGCTTAAAGGGTTAAAAAAAGTAACTTCAAATACGCAGCAAAATGTTTCGATCATCACTGCTGAATTTAATGCAAATGTGGTTATAAGGGATGCAAAGCAGGATGTTAAAGATGCTGTTGACAAAGCTACGCCTGACTTGCCACAGAATGATAATAATTTAAGGCCTTCTGTTATCTCAGATATTGACGTGGCTGATATTCCGATCCTGTATGTGAATTTATCAGGTGATTACGACCTGAAAAAACTGAAGGAATACGCCGATAACATGAAGGACGAAATAGAGTCCTATAAAGAAATATCGGAGGTTAAAGAGGTAGGCGCGCTGGAACCAAATATCCAGGTGAATGTGGATATGAATAAGATGGCGGCAGCGCAGGTTAGTTTTAGCGATATTACTCAGGCAATCGGTAATGAGAACATTATCTCAACAGCGGGCGCTGTTAAAATCGATGGTGTCCAACGGGCTATTGATATTAAACAGGATTTTAAAAATGCTGATCAGGTTGCCGCAATGGTTATCCGCAATCCTTCAGGAAAAGCAGTTTATCTGAAGGATATTGCCGAAATTAAGGATGGTTTTAAAGACCAGGAAAGTTATGCCCGTTTGTATGGTAAAAATGTAATTACCCTCGTGGTAACCAAGCGTGCCGGAGAAAACCTGATTCAGGCTTCAGATAAAATACAAAACATGATTGCCCAAAAGGAAAAGACAGTTTTTCCAAAAGGCTTAACTATCACTGTAACAGGCGACCAATCGGAAAAAACAAGGGCAACGCTGCACGATCTGATCAACACCATTGTGATCGGTTTTATTTTGGTAACGGTTATCCTGATGTTCTTTATGGGGGTAAGCAATGCCATATTTGTAGCAATGTCGGTACCCCTATCGTGTTTTATTGCGTTTTTAGTAATGCCGGCCATTGGCTTTACGTTGAATATGATCGTATTGTTCTCCTTCCTGCTTGCGCTGGGAATAGTTGTTGACGATGCCATTGTTGTTATAGAAAATACGCACCGGATATTCAACAACGGTAAAGTACCGATTAAACAGGCGGCTAAAATGGCTGCGGGAGAAGTGTTCATGCCTGTATTTTCAGGTACCATGACCACTTTGGCCCCATTTATCCCTTTAGCTTTCTGGAATAGTATAATAGGCCATTTTATGTTCTTTTTACCTATAACGCTGATCATTACGTTATTGGCGTCGCTGGTGGTCGCTTACATCATAAACCCGGTATTTGCAGTCGACTTCATGAAGCCGCATATTAAAGGGGAACACGAGCATCCAAAGTTTAACCGCAGAGTTATGCGTACGCTGCTATTTTTTGCAGCCGCCGCTTTCCTTGGCTATTTAATGAACGTGGGTATTGGGAACCTGGTGGTTTTTGTAGCTTTTCTATATCTTCTAAATCACTTTGTACTGCTCAATGCGGTAGACAGATTTCAAAAAAATGCATGGCCTAAATTTCAATCCTGGTATGCCCGGCGGCTTGAAAAAGCGGTTAAATGGCCTGTGCTAATAGTATCAAGTATTGTATTATTGTTTTTTGTTACAATAGGATTTATGAAAGCATTTCCGCCAAAAGTTGAATTCTTTCCAAAGGGCGACCCAAATTTTGTTTACGTTTATGTTACTTTGCCGGTAGGTACCGACCAGGATTATACTAACGCGGTCACAAAAAAACTGGAAGACCAGGTAATTAAAGTAACAAGGCCGGATAAAGACATCATATCATCAATCATCTCAAATGTAAGTGTCAGCGTAACAGATCCGCAAGACGAGGATCAGGGCACCTACTATAACAAAGGGAAGATAACAGTTGCTTTTGTTGAATATGGTGAGAGGCATGGTAAAGACACTAAAGAGATATTAAAGAAGATACGCGCATCTGTTCAGGGCATACCCGGGGCACAAATAGCTGTAAACCAGGAACAAAGCGGGCCACCTACACAGAAAGCAATCAGCCTTGAAATTGCCGGTGATAACCTGGATACACTGGTGCATACTGCGAACAATTTAAAAAACTACATTGCTAAACAAAATATCGCTGGTATTGAAGACTTAAGGCCGGATGTTCAAAGCGATAAGCCTGAAATAGTTTTTGACATTGATAAGGAACGGGCCAATCGGGAAGGCATAAACACTGGGACTGTCGCAAAAGATTTGTTTACGGCTATTTACGGAAGTAAAGCCGCAGATTTCAGAAATACGAAGGAAGACAAATATGAGATTACTGTGCGTGCCCAGGATGATCAGCGTAATAACATCGATGCCATAAAAAACATGAAGATGACTTATCGCGACATGGCAACAGGCGGCGCGATAAGACAGGTGCCCATATCATCATTCTCAGATATCAGGTACACCAACACTTATGCTAATATTAAGCGCAAGCAGCAAAAGCGGGTGATCACGTTAACTTCAAATGTTTTAACAGGATTTAATACCAATGAAGTAAACGCCAACATCAAACAGGCGATTAATAATTTTAAACTGCCTGACGGGGTGACTGTTCGGATGGGCGGTGAACAAGAAGACCAGATCGAAGCCGCGACATTTTTGATGACTGCTTTAGTAATATCATTTGCGATGATCATTATTATCCTCATGCTTCAGTTTAATTCATTTGGAAAAACACTCATCATTATCAGCGAAATATTTTTCAGCATCATCGGTGTGCTTTTAGGGGTAATGATATTCAGGATGACCATGTCCATTGTGATGACGGGCATCGGGATCATCGCATTAGCCGGGGTCGTGGTGCGAAACGGTATCTTGCTGGTTGAATTTACCGACCTGCTGATAGAACAAGGGGCAAGTTTACATGATGCAGTGGTTGAAGCAGCGCGCATCAGGATGACGCCAGTACTTTTAACAGCCACTGCGGCCATATTGGGATTGATCCCGCTCGCGGTTGGCTTTAATATTGATTTTGCAGGCTTGTTCACCTCGTTCCAGCCTCATATCTATTTCGGCGGTGATAACACGGCATTCTGGGGACCCTTATCATGGACGATGATATTTGGATTAGGTTTCGCTACTATTATTACCCTGATACTGGTGCCCTGCATGTACATCATCCGCGTTGATCTGAAGAATAAATTGTTCGGCCATAAGAAAAAGATTGAAGTGCCCGAATACGAGGATACTGTTACGGTTTAACGTATATTGTATTAAAATACAATAAAAAGCGGCGTCTTAAAAAGATGCCGCTTTTTTTTTATTTGATGTGTGTTGGACCTGTCTCGCTTCACCCCAATCTCTCCAAAGGAGAGGGAGTTAACCACCAATGATCTTTAATTATTGATTTAAATTTTAACAACGCTTTATATTTGGAAAATTTGATAAATTTGTTAAAAAAGTCAGGAATACAAAATATCAATGATCGTTACAAATGAACCGCAGGACATAAAAAAAGAAAAGATCCTGGAAGCCGCTTATCACCGTTTTTTGCATTACGGTTATTCAAAAACAACGATGAATGAAATAGCCGGCGATCGCTGCATGTCAAAAGCGCTTTTGTATTATTATTTCCCCGACAAAAGCCAGCTTTATATTGCTGTTATGAGAAGAGTAGCCTGCGACTACCTGAATATTTTAGGAAGTAAAGAAAATACTTTTACCGGTTTAAAAGAGGCTTTCGAATTCCAGATCAACACGCAGCATGAATTTATCTTGCGTAATTACAACCTCTTCGATTTTTTCAGGCTTAATGAACAAAACTTACCGGATACGATTTGGGAAATAGTTGACGAGGTACACCGGGCGGAGCGGGATTTGCTGGTAAATGCTATTAATGCCGAGGTTGCAAAAGGAAAGATAAAGCCGGTTACTGATCCAAATGAAATCGTTGAGCTTTTTTTGGATGCTTTACATGGAGTAAGCGGAAGCGCGCTGTCTCCGAAAAAAACAATGTTCCCGAATAAAGAACATTTAGAGGACACCCGGAAAAGGCGCTTATTACTGAGCGATATATTTATAAAAGGATTGAAGTAAACACGAATTTTCACGAATGAAGATGCACGAATTTCACGAATGAAAGAGAACGCTCTGTGATTGAACGAACACTATTAAATTCGTGAATATTAGCACTTTGTCACCTCTTAGTAAAAAGTCAGGGATCCGGGAAAGCAAAACAACTTAATTAATATATTTGACTAAGTAATTTTAATAATAGGTAGTTAGGGCTTCCCATATTAATTATTAAGAAGACTTCTAGTTTAGAGGTGATTGTTTTAGAGTGATTGAAGTGGGCTCCGGGTATTCGGGGCTCGCTTTTTTATCGGTAGAATTTCGTTTCCAGGTGATTTATTAGGAGTGGATGGTAACGGGTTTATCAATTTTCTTCAAGGTTCAATAAGGACCAATTTCTTTTATTTAAATTTGATCCGCCATTATATTTTATTGTGACGGTAAAATTTGTTTTAACCTTCCCGTTGCCGGTGTCTTTTGTTTCAAAGTATGATTTGACAATGTAAACCGAATCGGGAGCTTTCGCGTATCGGTATACGCCCTCGGCAAATTCCACGTCGGCCAATTTTAATGTTGATTTTATATAATCCCTCGCAATCTCAAACGCATCATCCCCCGATGGCAGTTTTGAAAAAAATCCCCCCGCCGCGTCCGGCCGGAAGGCAAAACGAACAATGATCAATACAAAAAGTGCAATAAAAATAAACAAGGCCCACATAGCTTGCTGGCTGATCCTTTTTTTGTGCGCTTTTTCTGATAAGTAGTCTTTTTTCACAATCAAATCCTTAGCTCAAAACCGTTACGATGTGATTTTTGTTTTTTATCCAAAAAATAAATAGGCTACAAAAATAGCAGCTATAATGCCGGCCAGGTCGGCAAACAAACCGGCAGGTATGGCATAGCGCGATCTTTTAATCCCTACCGAACCAAAATATAAAGCTACTATATAAAATGTTGTGTCGGATGAGCCGTTAAAAATGCAACCTAAACGTCCCGCAAAACTATTTGGGCCAAAGGTCTGCATCACATTGAGCATCATCGCCTTTGAACCTGATCCGCTAAGGGGTTTCATATAAGCGACCGGCATTGCGTCAACAAACCTCGTGTCTAAATTTAATTGGGTGCAAACCCACCGTAATCCATTATTCATATAATCCAACGCGCCGCATGCGCGGAAAACTGCGATACCCACCAACATAGCCACCAGGTAAGGGATTATTTTTACCGATGTTTCAAAGCCTCTTTTTGCCCCTTCGATAAATACTTCAAATACACTTATTTTTCGGAACAAGGCGCCTGTTATAAATATTACAGGTACTAAAAATAACAATAAATTACTGGCAACTCTTGATACCAAACCGATCTCTTCCTTAGTCAGATAGTTAGTGAAGTACCAAACCATTAACGTAATACCTGCCGTTATTCCCCCTATCCAGCTAATGATCACAGGATCCCAAATCTTTATTTTTTGCTTTACGGCGACTAAAAGCATGCCGGCTACTGCCGAAACATAAGTAGCAATGATACAGGGAATAAAAATATCCGTTGGGTCTGTGGCATGCAGGATAGCCCGCTGGGCAATAATGGTAACCGGCAATATTTGAAGGCCTGATGTAAGCAGTACCAGGTACATGATCTGCGCGTTTGAGGCAGTTTCTTTATCCTGGTTCAGTTCCTGTAAGCTATCCATAGCCTTTAAGCCAAGTGGCGTAGCGGCATTATCAAGCCCAAGCAAGTTAGCCGAAAAGCTCATCATAACATTCCCGGTAGCCGGGTGGTCTGCCGGCACCCCTGGAAACAAACGGCTGAAAAAAGGGCCCACTATACGCGACAAAAATTTGATTGCGCCTGCCTTTTCGCCAATGTTCATAATACCTAGCCAAAGCGCCATATTGCCGGCCAAAGGTAAAGCGATGTCCATGACTGACGATTTCGAGGAATCGAACATGGCTTTTACAAGGTGCATAAAGATCTCGGTATCGCCGAAAAACACCAGCCTAATCAGGCCTATAATAAAAGCAATTGCAAAAAATCCTACCCAAATATAATTAAGCGCCATAGCATGAGTTCAGGCTTTGAAGATAAAGTTTTTTGGTAATTAATCTTTAATTTTGTTAAAAGGGTTGTAGAGGTTGTAAGGGTTATAGAGGTTGCAGTAGTTGTAAAGGTTTAAATTTCACACATCTGCATATTTACAAACTGTACAATACTTTTTAACTTTTATAGCATTTACAACTTTTACAACCCTTACAACCTCTCCAATAACCACTCACCTAATCAACTTAATCAACCATTCACCAATTCATCCAAAAATTACATCCATGTTAAAATTCCCCGAGACAAAAGTCTTACCTTCGCCTTATTATTAAATCAATATGTCTAAAATAGAACTTTCGCGCGTTAAAGGTGACTTCGGCTTTGAAGCTACCGATGAAAATGGCCATACCGTAAAAATGGACAGCAGCCCCGAAAGCGGCGGACTGGACTATGGCGTAAGGCCAATGCAATTATTACTGATGAGTATTGGGGGATGTTCAGCTATTGATGTGATCGCCATTTTGAAGAAACAGCGCCAGGAAGTGAAAGATTACAAAATGATCATCAATGGTGAGCGTGAAACCGGGAAGGAACCCTCTTTATGGAAATCTATAACGCTGGAGTATCATTTATACGGTGATATTGATGAAGATAAAGCAAAGAAAGCAGTTGAACTGTCGCTCGGCAAATATTGCTCTGCATCAGCGACCCTGGCAAAAGCGGGCGCTGAAATAGAATGGCAACTGTTTATACATGCGTAGTCCGAAAGTCAGTAAAGTCTGGAAGACAGTTTCATTTGGTTCGAAAGACGATATAACTTTAAAATTTTACCGCAGAGATGCAGAGAAGACACAGAGTGCGCCAAGTTGTAATTCTCCGGTTTCATCTTATTTCTCTGCGTTCTTTGTGCCTTCTTAGTGTTCTCCGTGTTTAAAAATAAGCAATGCTCTCTT
Source organism: Mucilaginibacter sp. (assembly GCA_036758125.1). GTDB lineage: Bacteria > Bacteroidota > Bacteroidia > Sphingobacteriales > Sphingobacteriaceae > Mucilaginibacter. The sequence goes on along the minus strand of DAIOXE010000005.1, from coordinate 148,207 downwards.
TAAATAAGCTATTTTTGCGGAAATATCAGACTGACCTCTAAACTGCAGCTTCTTTCGGACTAATCTCTATCATCAAAAAACTCTGCCAAAGCGCCAAAATAACTACTGTCCCATCCTTCAGCAAAACCATTATATTCAGCATCGGGGATATTGGTGTGCCGTAATTCTACGGAGGTTGCATTCTTATCAGGATGCAGCTTAATAGTAACAATAGATGCTTCGGGCTGTCCGTCAAAGTACCATTGCTGCACTATTTTCTTATTTTCTTCAAACTCCAGGTTTTTACCAACGATATTCCCTTCCCACATAGAAAATTCAGAACCTGGTTCTGTTGACATTACTGCAGGTTCGTCCGTCCACAACTCAATGGTCAGCGGGTTTGTCAAAGCGATATAAATTTCTTCGGGACTAGCTGGAATGTGATAATATTTTTTAAAATCTTTCATAGCACAGTATAAATATAATTGATTTCGGATTTCGGATGTTCGATTTCGGTTTTTTTTTGTCTGAACCGTTGATTTATTTGATTGTCCTTATTTCGCTGACTTTTTTTTAAAAATATTTTAAATCAGCGAAATCCCCTAATCAAATAAATCAGCGGTCCGCTTTCACCATCCTGTCCCTGCCACCGATATCCTTCCTTAACTCAATGTTTTTGAATAATTTATTCCTCAATAGCTCAACTATTTGCTCAGCATAGTTTTCGTTGATCTCAAAAAATAATAAACCACCGGGATTAAGATGGATCGCAGCAAAATCAGCTATAGCTTTATAAAATATCAGTGGATCATCCTCCGGTACAAAAAGGGCAGCGTGCGGTTCAAAATCGATTACATTGGTGTGCATTTGACTTTTATCGTGCGTTGTGACGTATGGAGGGTTGCTGATGATGATTTCGGATTTCGGATGTTCGATTTCGGATTTAATATCTAAAATGTCTGCTTCAATAAAATTAATGTCAACGTTGTTTAATTCGGCATTTTCTTTTGCGGTTTGCAATGCTTTCCTTGAAATATCCATCGCAGAAACGTCAAAATCGGGCAAATTCTTTTTTAAAGTAATCGCGATGCAGCCGCTGCCCGTGCCAATATCCAAAATACTTCCAGTTGCCAACTGCAAACCGCCAACTGCAAACTGTTCACTGCCAATTGCCCATCGTCCCCTGCCAACTGAAAGCTGCCCACTTCTAATTGATGAAATCACCCATTCTACTAATTCTTCGGTCTCGGGGCGGGGGATAAGAACCGAGGGATTAACTTTGAAAGGTAAACCATAAAACTCCGTTTTGCCTAAAATGTATTGGATGGGTTTGCCGGTTTTTAGCTCATTTAAAATATGTTTAGCATTTTTAGTTTGATCTTCGGACAATTCCAATTCAGGAAAAGCTTTGATTTTTGCTTTGGATAAACCGCATATTTCGATGAGAACCATTAGGGTGATTGCTTCGATCTCATTTGCATGATAAAGCTTATCAAGGCCATGCCGGTATTCAGCAAAAACATCCTTTATAGTTTTCATGCGGCAAAGTAACAAAGTCTGAACCCGAATTTATCGAATTAGTAGAATTTTACTTTTCAATTCCAAAAATCACAGAATCCGATAAATTCGAGTTCAGACAACGTTCATGCTATATTTGCAGCATGGCGGAACATGAAAAATATATGCGGCGCTGTCTTGACCTTGCCGGATTGGGTATGGGCAACGTTAGCCCTAACCCAATGGTAGGAGCGGTTATCGTAATGGACACCACCATTATCGGTGAAGGTTATCACCATAAATATGGCGAAGCACATGCCGAGGTGAACGCTATAAACCAGGTTATCGGCAATTTTAGTGATTCAGCCGAATTATTAGATCAATCCACATTATACGTTTCATTAGAGCCTTGCGCACACTACGGCAAAACACCACCTTGTGCGGATCTCATCATCAAACATAAAATCCCAAAAGTAGTTATCGGCTGCCCCGACCCTTTTGAGCAGGTGAATGGCAGGGGTATTGAAAAGTTACAAGATGCCGGGATTGAAGTAATCACCGGTGTGCTTGAAAAAGAATGCCAGTGGCTGAACAGGAGATTTTTTACAAGGGTACAAAAACACCGCCCGTACATTATCCTCAAATGGGCGCAAACAGCGGATGGTTTCTTTGCTCCTGACGATAATAGCCAGTGCTGGATCACCGGCATGGAATCCCGCAAGCTGGTGCATCAATGGCGAAGTGAAGAGGATGCAGTTTTAGTGGGTAAAAACACAGCGGCTATAGATAACCCGCGATTAAATGTAAGATACGGACCGGGAAAATCGCCAAAGCGTATTGTTATTGACCGTAAACTCGAATTAAATAAAAACTTAAATCTATTTGACCAATCGGTTGAAACATTGATATTTAATGAAAATAAGACTGAGATAGAAGGTAAAAATAAGTATATCGCCCTTGAAGATTTTGAACGCTATGTGCCTCAATACATTTTATACCAGCTGTACCTGCAGGATATTCAATCTGTAATAATTGAAGGCGGCGCCCACACTTTAAATACTTTTATTGAGGCTGGATTATGGGATGAAGCCCGTATTATTACAGGAACAAAGCAATTAAAACAAGGTATAAAGGCGCCAGGAATAAATGGTTCAATTGCCGGAGAATATACCGTGGGTCACGATAAATTGCTAATATTGGAGAATGGTTGATTGAGTGAGTGGTGAATGGTGAATAGTGAGTAAACTGTGATACTCGCCATTCGCCATTTCTATTCACTGTTCACCCAATCAACTTAATCAACCAATCCTAACCAATGTTATTCGATGATAGTTACCGGACAATTGAAAAACCTGCTGAAGGTGTATTCCGCGATCGCGGCAGCAAATTTATAGCATTTGCTTATCCCATAAACTCGGAAAGTGAATTAAAAAATATCCTTTCTCAATTAAAATCCGAACATCCAAAAGCAAACCACCACTGCTGGGCCATTCGTTTGGGCCTTGACCGCTCCGTGTTCCGGATAAATGATGATGGCGAACCATCAGGAACAGCAGGCAGGCCAATTTTGAATACTCTGCTTTCCCATAACCTCACAAACGTAGCGGTAATTGTTGTTCGGTATTTTGGCGGGACATTGTTAGGAGTTCCCGGGTTGATCAACGCCTATAAAACAGCTACGGAAGAAGCGCTGAAGCAGGCAAAAATTATTGAAAAAACTGTCAATGATATTTACACGATCAATTTCGATTATCTGCAAATGAATGATGTAATGAAAGTAATTAAAGATGATAGCCTGGCTATCATCAGCCAGGCATTTGATAACAATTGCAGTATGCAGGTATCAGTCAGGAAAGCCCAGGTCAATCAGACTATGGTTAAGTTCAATAAGCTGAATATCGCCGTTAAATATGATCATACCTCGTAGAGACGCAATATTTTGCGTCTCGGAATATTCAGAACACGCATGAGACGCAAAATATTGCGTCTACAGCCATTGATGAAATTTATTGATAAACCAACCCTTTACCAGCTGTGTTAAAAAGCAATAAGCGACCAATATGGCTAACAACCACGGAAAAAACATAAATGGCATCGGCTGCAATTTAAATGCCGTTGCCAGGGGCGAGAACGGCAGGAATATGGCAATAACCATAATACTTGTTGTTAATGCCAGCACCGGCGCTGTAGCCCAGCTTTGTATAAATGGTATTTTACGGGTGCGTATCATGTGTACAATTAATGTTTGTGAAAGCAAACTTTCAATAAACCAGCCTGTTTGGAAAAAGCCCTGGTGCTGCGGCGAGTTTGCCTTAAACACAAACCATAATACCGCGAAAGTTGCATAATCGAAAATTGAACTTATGGGGCCAATAAAAAGCATGAATTTACCAATCCCGCCAGCGTCCCATTTACGTGGTTTTTCAATATAGTCTTCATCCATTCTATCCCAGGGAATAGATATCTGTGAAATATCATACAGTAAATTATTGATCAGAATCTGTATGGGTAGCATTGGCAGAAATGGGAGCAGAGCGCTTGCACCAAGCATGCTAAACATATTGCCAAAATTACTGCTTGCCGTCATTTTAATGTATTTGATAATGTTGCCAAACGTCCTGCGACCGTAAATAACGCCCTTGCGCAAAACCATAAGGTCTTTTTCCAGTAAGATAATGTCTGCGCTTTCTTTGGCAATATCCACCGCGGTATCAACCGAAATACCCACATCAGCATCCCGCAAGGCGGCCGCATCATTAATACCATCGCCCATAAAGCCAACAGTATGTCCCTTGGCCTGTAAAACCTTTACCACCCTCGATTTTTGTAAAGGGCTTAACTTAGCAAGAATGCTGACATTATCGATCTGTTTTGCCAGCTCTTCATCGCTCATCGTTTCCAGGTCCCGGCCTAACAAAATATTAGAGAAGGGGATACCGACATCCTTACATATTTTTTTAGTCACGATCTCGTTATCGCCGGTAAGCACTTTTATACTTATGCCTAATTTATGAAGGGCGTCGATAGCCAGGCTTGCTGATGGTTTTGCCGGGTCTAAGAAGCCGATAAAACCTGTCAATATCATGCCGTTTTCGTCAGCTACGGTATAATTCAACGGCCTTTCCTCATATTCCTTCACCGCCACCAGCAATACCCTAAGGCCTTCGGCATTTAGCTGCTGTGATTTTTTGAGAACTGTTTCCCGCATATTATCGTCCATCGGGATAACATCATCCTTTTCTATCTGTAAACTATTGTCCTCGCCGGGGTCAAACGCATGGCTGCATAGGTCTAATACTTCTTCAACAGCCCCTTTGCAGATCAGCAGGTGTTTATTATTTCCCCCCTCCAAAATAACAGACATACGGCGGCGCTGAAAATCAAAGGGGATCTCATCAATTTTTTTATAGGTTTCCCCTTCTTTCAAACACGAATGTATATCAACATGCTCTAATACGGCAACATCAAGCAAATTCTTGAGCCCTGTTTGATGAAAGCTATTAAGGTAGGCCCACTTCATTACTTCGTTGTCTTCCAGCCCGTAAACGTTCAGGTGACGTTCCAAAACAATCTTATCCAGGGTAAGCGTACCGGTTTTATCGGTACAAAGGATATCCATGGCCCCAATATTTTGAATGGCATTTAATCGCTTAACCACCACTTTTCGTTTAGACATATTTACCGCGCCCTTAGCCAGGTTCGCCGTAACGATCATTGGCAGCATTTCGGGCGTAAGGCCAACGGCAATTGAAAGGCCAAATAAGAAAGCCTCCAGCCAGTCGTGTTTGGTTAAACCATTAATTAAAAAAACCAGGGGAACCATCACTAGCATAAAGCGGATCAGCAACCAGCTCACACTATTCACACCTTTATCAAAGCTTGTTTCGGCGCGTTTACCCACAAGCGATTTTGAAAGAGATCCAAAATAAGTATCCGCTCCTGTGTTTACTACGGTAGCCATTGCCGTTCCGCTTACCACGTTGGTGCCCATAAAGCAGATATTATTCAAGTCCAAAGGTGATTGCCTCGCTGCATCGGTAACGGCATTCCAGGTTTTTTCTACCGGCAATGCCTCGCCGGTTAACATCGACTGGCTTACAAATAAGTCTTTTGATTGGAGGATGCGCACATCCGCAGGTATCATATCCCCCGCTGAGAGTTGGATAATATCACCGGGAACCAGTTCTTTTATATCGAGCTCACTTTTTTCTTCATTACGGATAACGGTTGCCGTTGTTTTTACCATCGACTTTAGCTTTTCTGCCGCCCGGTTGCTCCTAAACTCTTGTATAAACCGCAGCATGGCGCTTAGCATCACCATGGTACCTATAACCAGTACAGTTGTAAAATCCCTGTCGCCGGGTGATTGTATAATTACATCAGTTATCAGCGATATAATAGATAAGATAAATAAAACTGCTATAAACGGATTTAAAAACGCCTGTAAAAACTGGATATACCACTTTGGCGCTTTTTCGTGCACTACTTCATTTAAGCCGAATAAGTGTAAACGGTCTTCTACCTCGTCATCCGACAAACCGTTAATATGTGTTTCCAACAAAGTAAGCGATTTACCATTGCTGCAAACAGCGATACTTTTAAGCTTGGTAATTGACGCCGTATCAAATTCCTGCGGGCTATGCTCATTATTCCGTTTTGCGAAACTGTATTTCCTGATTTTTTTCTTTATAACGGGCGACATGATTTAGTCCTCCAATTTAATGAACTATGCGCATCGAACCGAACGCGCACTGATATTTCAAAAATGTATTTGTAAACAATTGACCACAAACTAACATTTACTTGTTGTGGTTGTTAGTTTGTCAATACATTCAGCCGGGACCGCTTATTGCGCAATGCAAATGATAGCCGAAATGAGGGAAAAAGTAGATTTTAAAATTGACGATGCTGAAAAAATAAAGAGCATGGCTTATGCTTTCAGCTTTTTGGGGGTTAGCTGACAGCTGTGCAAAACAGGCGGCTGTATGCTTGCAACACACAGTCCTGTTTGCCTTTTTTGACAAGCAGTTTAGCATATTTAAATCCATGCTTATAACTATAACTCGGGCCTGCGTCCATTTTAATTGTTTATGATCTTCGCAGTTTTAAAGCTGCGTCCTTATTTCGGGCAAAAGTAGTTTTTTAATTTGAAGATTTTATAATTTGAAGATTTGAAAATGAAAATAATTTTGAAGAATTAATCTTCAAATTTTCAAATCAACAAATTTTCAAATTCAAAGTAATTAAAGTGTATTTTCGTTGAATATGCAATCTTTTGAAATAGATAAATCCGACCTGCTGCGCATTGAAACCGCACTTGAGGGCGATGATGCTGGATTGGAACTTGTTCTGAAGGAATATCATGCTTCGGAGATTGCCTTATTGTTTGAAATGCTTTCGCAGGAAGCGAAAGAAAGAATCATCAATATCCTTCCAACGGAGATTGCTTCAGAAGTGATCTCCGAAATGCATGAAGAACAGGATCCCGGCGAATTGCTGATTGGCCTTCATCCTGAAAAGCGGTCCGAAATTATTGAAGAGCTGGATTATGATGATGCGACGGATATTATTTCGCAACTGGATGAAGATGAACAAAAGGAAATATTAGAAGATATTGACCAGGAGGACGCAGACAATATCCGCGCGCTGTTAAAATATCACGAGGATACCGCAGGCGGTTTGATGAACTCCGAGATCATCAAAGTGAATATAAACCTCGATAAGAAAGATGCATTGGATGAGATTATCCGCCAGTCGGAAGAGATGGAGGAATTTTACACCATTTATGTAGTTGATGATGACGACATTTTACAGGGTATTTTATCTATAAAATCAATTATAAAAGCAAAGCCGGATGCCCACGTCCGGGATTTGGTAATTACCGAATTTGTTTACGTAAAAGCCGATCTTGACCAGGAAGAAGTGGCCAGCCTGATATCTCAATACAACTTAACCACCATCCCGGTTGTTGACGATAACATGAAATTGCTGGGAAGGGTTACGGTTGATGATATTATAGATGTAATAGAGCAGGAAAGCACCGAAGACATTTTAAAGTTCTCGGGCGTATCTGAAGATGAAGAACTAAGCGGTAACTGGAAAGATGCGGTTAAAAGCCGTTTGCCATGGCTCGTTATTAACTTGGCTACGGCCTATTTAGCAGCATCGGTAATCCGTCATTACGGTTCAACGGTAGAGAAAATACCCGTTATTGCTGCCTATATGACAGTTATTGCGGGTATGGGAGGGAATGCTGCGACACAGGCGCTGGCGGTAACCGTTAGGCGCATTTCATTAAGTGACCTTACAGACAAGCAATCATATAATACTGTTGTAAAAGAATTTTTGGTGGGGATGTTAAACGGCGCGGCCAATGGGTTGATCGTTTTTTTTATAGCCCTGTTTTATGATGCAAATCCCTGGCTCGGCCTTGTTTTGTTTTTAGCCATGACAGGCAATCTTATCGTCGCTGGTTTAACGGGCGCTTCTATTCCCTTAGTATTAAAAAGGGTTGGGATCGACCCGGCTGTGGCTTCATCTATCATCATCACAACCTTTACAGATTGCGCCGGTTTTTTCTTTCCGCTGTGGTTTGCAAGCAAACTTATTTTGAAACATTAGGCTGTAAATAGGCTTTTATTGTAAATTTGGGCTTTGCATAAACAAGGCTAAATATTATTTTCATGACTGAAATTAGATACAACTGGACAAAAGAAGAAATTTCCGAAATATATCATAAACCATTATTAGACCTGGTTTATGAAGCCGCAACGGTACATCGTGAAAACAAGGATTATTCGGAAGTACAGATCAGCTCATTAATATCCATAAAAACCGGGGGCTGCCCCGAGGATTGTGCTTATTGCCCGCAGGCGGCCCGTTACAATACAGGGGTTGATGTACATGCCATTATGCCGAAGGACGAAGTTATAGCCGCAGCCCAAAAAGCTAAAGATGGCGGCGCTTCAAGGCTGTGCATGGGCGCCGCCTGGCGTGAAGTACGTGATAACCGGGACTTTGACAAAGTAATTGATATGGTAAAGGCGGTAAACGAACTTGACATGGAAGTTTGCTGTACGCTGGGCATGCTTACCGAACCGCAGGCGCAAAGGCTGGCGGACGCGGGCCTGTATGCCTATAACCATAACCTGGATACCTCCGAAGAAGATTATAAGCGCATCATCACCACCCGCACTTATGACGAACGTTTAAAAACGTTGGAACATGTGCGCAAAGCAAAGATCACCGTTTGCAGCGGGGGCATCATTGGTCTGGGAGAAACTGTTGAAGACCGTATCTCCATGCTTAAAACATTGTCGAATTTGCCCAAACATCCTGAGTCGGTGCCCATCAATGCTTTGGTGCCGATAAAGGGAACGCCGCTGGCTGATCAGCCAAGGGTTTCCGTTTGGGATATGGTACGCATGATTGCCACCACACGCATCATTATGCCAAAAACAGTAGTGCGTTTATCAGCGGGCCGTACAGAAATGACATTGGTTGAGCAGGCATTTTGTTTTATGGCCGGGGCAAATTCCATTTTTGCCGGGGATAAACTTTTAACAACACCAAACCCAGCATTTGATACGGATATGGCTATGTTTGATCTATTGGGCTTAACACCGAGAAAGGCGTTTAAGAATGGGAGGGCGGGGGAGGTGAAGGCTGACGAAACATTAACCGTGTAGAGACGCGATGCATTGCGTCTACGTATGGCAATTAAAATGAAACGAATTAAATTTAATACCACCTGGGAGGAAGACGAAGAAGAACGCAGGCAATTTTTTGCCGGCCTTTCGTATGGTGAACGTTTGAGGTATTATTTTAAACTACGGGATATGGTTAACTTTAATAAGCGATCGTATCCAAAAGGGAAAATATTTAAAATTTATCATTCGCACGATGCAACTTGATATTTCGGACCCTTTTTTTGTAGAATTTCTTACAGCGTTGCAACATCGGCAGGTTCGATACATGTTAATTGGGGGCCTTGCCGTGAATTTTCATGGACCAGTGCGCAATACGCAGGATATGGATATCTGGCTCGCACCTACAAATGAAAACCGTGATCTTTTTTATAAAGTTTTGCTTGACATAGGCTACACCGAGGAAGAAATATCTGATTATAGAGACGAAGATTTTACAACTTTTTTTAAATGCACGATTGGGGAAATGCCATATACGATAGATTGCCTCACATTTGTTCATCCTAATATCAACTTCAACGAAGCTGAAAAAGTAATGATCAAACATGACATCGGAAATAATCTATTACTAAATGTTGTTGATTACGATTTTTTGAGAAAAATGAAGCTTTTAACCCATCGTGAAAAGGACTGGTACGATGTATCAGAGTTAGATAAATTTAAAAAGAAAAACAATTCTGCTAATCTCTAACCCCCAGCCTCCAATCTCTCACACCAAATTTCCTGGTCACAGTCTCATAAATTATCTTTAGCCATATCAGTAAGCAGGGCAGCGCCTTTAATTTGTACGGTGTTACATAATGAACTTTTAAGTACTTAGGAAAAAGATCAGAAGGGGAGAAGACAGTTAAGATCAGCGCGAAAACTAATAAGCCCGTTTCTAAAGGGGTACCAGGCCTTTCCAAATTCATAAACCATATACCAACCCCGGCAACGGCGATAATGTATGTTGGCGACTCGGATGAACTGCTGAAAATTATCACAAAAATTAATGTCGATGCCAGCAGTAAAAGCTGGTAAGGCAGCACGTCATAACATCTTACCCTTATGTACCATAAGGCAAACAATAAAATGCCGGGGATCAAAACGGTTAGGTTTGATAGCTGTTTGTAATTAAAGATATTACGAATAAGACCCATTGCAGAAATGTCCTGCAGGCTTGGGCCTATATTATTCAGGTTTTTTGCCAGCAGGTCGCCGTACCAATCGTGGTAGGTTTGTATGATATATGATGGAGAGGAAATAGCTATCGGCAATACAAACATTACCACCGACCAAAATAGCAGGCTTAAAATAAACTTCGGTTTATTTTTTGAAAGGAAAAAGAACGCAAGCCCCACAACGCCGTAAAGTTTTATAAACGTTCCTAAGACGATGACGAATGCGGCCCAAAATTCTTTTTTATCGCGGATAAATACAAAACTCAAAATAATTAATGCGCCGATAAAAGGGTTGATCTCTACATTTGAGGAAGATGTCATGAGCTCATGCGCGCATATCAGTAAAATAACAACGTACTGGTTTTCTTTTAGAGGCAGCAGTTTTATCGCGATAAATAAAATCCAGGCGTTGAACATCACCCAAAGGATCACCCCCAAACCGTCAGGCAATAAAGCGAACGGGGCCATTAAAAGCGCGAAAACAGGGCCATAATGGAACCGGTCATGTAATGGGCCGCGCAGGGAGCCGAAGGGAGTTTGCCGGTGTATTATGTTAATAAAGGCATATTTATATACAAAGTAATTGTCGTGTATATGATTAAGGACAACGCTCTTAACAACCGCAAATAAACTCAGGCCAAAATATAAAGTAAATACAAAAGGTTTATTATAAACAAGTTTGGCGAGTTTTGACGTCATTGATTTGAGCGGTGAGGTTGCAAATATAGTAAACCGAATAATTTAGCCCTTCAATTTAATTTACTATTGAGCGCCAAGCGGTAAGGTAATTATAAATTCGAAGCCCTGGCCTTCTTCACTGTTAACCTGTATACTTCCCCCATGCCCTTTTCACCACCATATCATAAGTTAAGGAAAGCCCCAAACCCGTACCTTCCCCGGTTGGTTTGGTAGTGAAAAACGGTTGCATGATTTTGTCCTTTTCAATATTCATTTTGGCATTGACATTAATCTATTCCTAAATGTCTTTTCATTAAAGAGCCATCGGCTCGAAAAATATTGTAACAACGGGTTTTAACCCGTTGCTTGTAAACACCACGAGTATAAGTGCTCGTTTTTCATTAAATCAGAAACCGCGGGTTTTAAGCCAATAAAACAATGCACATGGTCTTCCACGCCGTTTACAATAAGGTTTTTGCAATTAGCCTCATTAATTAAATTACCAATTACGCCAAAGAACTAGTTTTTCCATTCGTTTTCAATTACTGCCTTGCGGTATTTAACCGCAAAAACAGTTTGCAAATAAATCTGATGATAAGTGTTTGCCATTTTATTTTTAATTTCTTGCTATATAACTATTTATATGGGCCGAACCTATGGTTCTCATTATTGTTATTTTCATCGTCAACGGATTAAAGTCCGTTGTTATAATATTTGTCGAGGCTACGCCTCTTTTTCTCTACTTGTTAAATCGGCAATTGAACAATAAACTCTGACCCTTCTCCTTCAACGCTATTAACCCGTATGCTTCCCCCATGCCCCTTAACCACCATATCATAAGTTAAGGACAAACCCAATCCTGTTCCATCGCCCGTAGGTTTGGTAGTAAAAAATGGCTGCATGATTTTATCTTTAATAGCATCGGGGATACCGGTACCATTATCTTTTACTTTGATGATAACATTGCTATTTTCAGAATAAGTGCTCACGATTACTTCGGGCTTATAATCTGCGCCTGCTGCTTTTTGCTTTTGGTTTACAGCATAGAAGGCATTGTTAAACAGGTTGAGCAGTACCCTGCCAATATCCTGAGGAATTACATTAACTTTTGGCAGGTTTTTATCAAAATGAGCCACCATTTCGGCGTTAAAGCTTTTATCTTTTGCTCTTAAGCCGTGGTAGGAGAGGCGAAGATATTCATCGGCCATAACGTTTAAATCGGTTAGTTCCTTTTGTCCGCTGCTGCTTCGGGAGTGTTCCAGCATGCTTTTAACTATACCATCCGCACGTCTGCCGTGAAGGTTTATTTTTTGCTCATTTCCCTTAATGTCATTTAATATGCCATCTTCATTATTAAAATCACGGATTCCCTTTTTTCGTTCTTCCTGCAATTCTTCAATTAACTCACTATTCACTTCCGAAAAATTGTTCACAAAGTTCAACGGGTTCTGAATTTCATGGGCGATACCTGCCGTTAGCTCACCAAGCGAAGCCATTTTTTCGGATTGGATGAGCTGGGTTTGGGTAGTTTTAAGTTCGGCTACAGTTTTTTCCAGGGCTTTATGCTGATGCTCGATCTGATCGTTGCGCTGCCGGAGTAACGCGTTGGCTCTTTTCCTTTTCTGGTTGGCAAATAACAGAATTGACGCTATCAAAATAAACACACCCGAAACTGCTATGAGGGTATAAAAACGCACCCTGTTTTGATAATCTGACCTGGCAGCTTCGATCTCCTGCCTGCGTTGTTCGTCGTCGAATGTCAGATTTTGTATTTGCAGTGTTTTTTGCTGGCTGAACAAGCTGTCCCTTGCAATAAGCATGATCTGTTGATAGCTGAACGCCTCCTTAAAGTCATTTTTTGATTTAAACACATCTGTTAACAAGATAGTAGCGCGCATTAACTGATCGGGATCTTTATCCAGTTTAGCCTGCTTAACTGCTTGCTTTGCATAATAAATACACGAATCAATTTTATTTTCGCGCTGGTATGCTTCGGCTATTCTACGATAATCTTCGCTCAGTAAATAATGATTGTCCCCGCCGGGTATATTTTTGATACTCTTCTTATAAAAATCTATCGCGCCTTTGAGATTGCCTTTCTTAAATTGAATAATGCCAAAGTTTCGGATCACGTACCCAATATTATGCATTTTATTTTTTAAGCTGAAGTCATAAGCTTTTCGGGTATAAAACAGCGCCGAATCGAGCCTGTTCATATCCAGGTATACCCTGCCGATATTATTGTAAACACTTATTAAAATTTCATTACTATGAGTTTTTTCGCCAATATTCTTGGATTCATAATAACTGTCGAGCGCCTTTTTGTAGTCCTTAAGTATTGCATAAGTAAGTCCCATGGTATTATAGCACGCCATAATTAAACTGGTATCGTTTATCTTTTTTGCCTTTGGCAAAGTTTCAAAGGATGTTTTTAAGGAGCCGGGCAGGTCGCCGCTACGGTTGAGGTAAGTGGCTATCAGGGCAAGGGCCCTAACCTCGCCTTTCTCAAAATGAATTTTACGCGATAAAGCCAGGCTTTGCCGTGCAAGTAAGATTGCGGAGTCGTGGTTGGTAATAAGATAAACCGTACCACTTTTTTCCTCAAGCAACTGAACAAATGTCGTGTCCTGCTTATTCTTTTTGTAAGCTTTTGTTAAACTGTCGACATTGTTTTTTTGGGCCCGTACCAAGCAACAGCAGGCCATTAAAAGAAATAAAAACAGCGAATATCTTTTCATAATAAGGGCGGTTGAAATAATTTCTTTAAGTAAGCAAATTATCTGGTAATAAACAAATTGTAATTTTTAATAGGCACAAAAAAGGCCCCGAACGGAGCCTTTTTTAAAACTAAAAAAACCATATAAACACAAAAATATCAGAAAACTTCCGCAGCCACTTTCACTTCCTTAGCCAAATTAACCCCCGCAAGCTGATCAGCGAAAGCGATAAATGCCTTGTTACTATTAATAAGATGCTGGTTATCGATGAGGCTTTGAAGATTGACTTTCCCGATCACAAATTTGTAGCTGCCTGAAAAGTAGCGTTCATGGATATGACTAAAATTTAACGCTTCAAGCAGGCTTTCATCTTCATACCGTAAGTAAATGTTCAGCTCGATGTTATTTGTAAAGTTCAGGTCGGTACGCTCTTTTGCTTTTTTATATTCATATTGGTAATCATAGCGCAAAGCGGCAATATCCGATAATACTGCTGATCCTGTAGGGTGGCCGCCTGCTCCTTTACCGAAAAAGAATTGCTGATCTGCAAAAGCCGCCTGTACTATTACGCCATTATATTCGTATTCAACGTTATATAAAAACTCCTTTTCGTTTACAAACTTAGGCAACACAAACAACGCAACATGACGGTCGTCTAACTCTTTTGCAACAGGTACCAGTTTAATTTTAAGGTTTTTCTCACGTGCATACTGCAGGTCGTGGCCAGATAAGTTTTGTATGCCGAGGTTAAACACATCTTCGGGCTTTACAACTACACCATAGGCATGCGCGGCGGCAATTACCAGTTTATATTTGGCGTCAAAGCCGCCAACATCGCTGGTTGGGTCGGTTTCCGCAAAACCCAGGTCCTGCGCCTGCTGTAGCGCAGTATCGTAGTCCATATTTTCATTAAAGCCTTTCGAAAGTATATAGTTTGATGAGCCGTTAAATATCCCGCTTATAGAATGCAGCAATTCATTATCATAATACTCCTCCAGGTTGCGGATGATAGGTATACTGCCGCAAACCGCGCCCTCGTATAATAAGGAAGTGCCATATTTATGCTGTAACGCAATCAATTCACTCAAATGAAGCGCGACCATTTTTTTACTGGACGATACTACATTTTTGCCGGAGGATAGAGCCCTGGAAACTATCTCAAACGCTGCTTCGGTATCATTGATCAGCTCAACAATGGTATTGATCTCAGGGTTATTAAGCAATTCATCCCTGTCGGTAGTAAACAAATGGGAGGGAAGGGTACGCTGCTTATGCGGGTCTTTTATGGCGATCTTAACGATCTCGAGGTTCAAGTGTTTGGTTTTTATAATGTCATATAAACCCTGGCCAACCACGCCGAAGCCAAAAAGACCTATGTTTAATTTTTTACTCATTACGCGGTACGTTGTAATTCAATGATTTTTCCTTTTACATCAGTTTTCAAAAACGATGTGATGATGTTTGTTAAAGCCTCCGTTTCAATTAAAAATCCATCATGCCCGTAAAACGAATCCAGTTCGGCAAACGCCGATTTTGGGATATGCCTGAACAGGTATTGCTGCTCCTCTATCGGAAACAATACATCCGATTTTATGCCGATCACCAATGTGCGCGCCTTAATAAGGCTTAAAGCTTTTTCAATGCCATGCCTGTTACGGCCCACATTGTGCGAGTCCATGCTTTTTGATAAATACCAGTAGCTGTAGGCGTTAAACCTGTTCACTAATTTTTCGCCCTGGTAATTTTGGTAGGATGATGCTTTATAATCGTCAACGTGATTATCCTTTTCTTCCTGCTGGGTGATGGAATAAGTTTTATAGCCCCGGTAGGATAGCAGCGCAATGCTCCTGGCAGCTTTTAATCCCTTTTTACCACCATTGGCGGTAGCCGCATAAAAAGTACGGTCGGCGCTAATCGCTAATCGCTGTGATTCATTGAAAGCGATGCCCCATGGCGAGTGCCTGGCATTAGTAGCGATCAGAATAAGGTTTTTAATGCGTTCGGGCTCCATTATCCCCCATTCAATTACCTGCTGGCCGCCAAGCGATCCGCCTATAAGTATTTCAATATTTTCAATCTGCAGATGGTCGGCCAATAGCTGATGAGCTTTAACAATATCCCTTACGGTAACTTGCGGGAAAGATAAGTAATACGGCTGGCTCGTAACCGGATTGATGCTTAACGGACTGGTGCTGCCATAAGGAGACCCTAATATATTGGCGCAAACTATAAAATGCTCATCAGGATTAAAATAAGTATTTTCTCCAAAAAGACCCTTCCACCAGTCGAACACATCTGAGTTTGCAGTGAGGGCATGGCATACCCATACCACATTGTCCCGGTTTTTATTTAATGTGCCATAGGTATTGAAACCTATCTCAAGTTCCTTTAAGTACTTGCCGGATTCAAGCTTGAACGGCTTTTTGGATTTAAATATTTCTGTACTCATTTTTTATTTGGTCATTGGTCACTTCGTTAGTCATTGGGTCATTAAGTCATTAGCCATTTTTGGCTAACCT
Organism: Mucilaginibacter sp.; assembly: GCA_036758125.1. Lineage (GTDB taxonomy): Bacteria > Bacteroidota > Bacteroidia > Sphingobacteriales > Sphingobacteriaceae > Mucilaginibacter. Next base: position 131,951 of record DAIOXE010000005.1, on the reverse strand, counting down.
CTGATCTCCCATCTCTAACCTCCAATCTCTAAACTAATTCTTCCGCCAACTCTTTTATTTTAGCAAACGCTTGTTCAAAATCGGCTTTTATATCATCAATATGCTCTATACCAACCGCTACGCGTAGCGAATTTGGCAATACGCCAGCCGACAGCTGCTCTTCATCTGATAACTGTTGATGGGTAGTGGCCGATGGCTGGATGATCAGCGTTTTGGCATCGCCTAAATTGGCCAGGTGGCTTACTAATTTTAAATTATCTATTACCTGACTTGCATTTTCTTTACTGCCTTTTATTTCGAATGATAAAACTGCTCCAAAGCCATTTTTCAGATACTTTTTAGCTAGCGCATGGTGCGGTGATGAAGGTAACCCGGGATAATTAACACTTGCTACCTGCGGATGCTGGTCGAGCCATTGGGCCAGCGCCAGCGCATTATCCACGTGACGCTGAACACGCAGTGAAAGCGTTTCCAACCCCTGTATGTTTAGCCACGAATTGAACGGAGATTGCGACGGGCCAAAATCGCGCAACCCCTCTACCCGTGCGCGGATGATAAACTGGATATTGCCGAAAGGGCCGCCAATGCCAAATACATCAGCAAAAATCAAACCATGATAACCTTCGGATGGCTCGGTAAACTGCGGGAACTTACCATTACCCCAATTGTAATTACCGCCATCGACAATTACCCCGCCGATGGTGGTTCCGTGTCCGCCTATCCATTTTGTGGTGGATTCAACGACTACATGCGCACCATGCTCCAGCGGGCGGAATAAATAACCCGCCGCGCCAAAGGTATTATCAACAATTAAAGGAAGGTCGTGCTTTTTGGCAAGTGCGGCAACTTTATCGAAATCGGCGATATTGTAGCCGGGATTGCCAATGGTCTCGAGATAAAGCGCCTTTGTTTTTTTATCGATATGCTTCTCAAGCTCTTCGGCAGTATCATCTTTTGCAAAACGAACGTCAATGCCCAAACGTTTAAAGGCAACCTTAAATTGGTTGTAAGTCCCCCCATAAAGGAAAGGCGAGGTCACGAAATTGTCGCCCACTTGCAATATATTATTTAGGGCAAGAAACTGTGCGGCCTGGCCCGATCCGGTCGCCAAAGCAGCCACACCGCCTTCCAATGCTGCAACCCGTTTTTCAAAAACATCGGTGGTAGGGTTCATTATACGCGTGTAAATGTTGCCAAACTCCTTAAGTGCGAATAGGTTTGCACCATGTTCGGCATTTTTAAATACATAAGAGGTAGTTTGATACAACGGCACGGCGCGTGCGCCAGTTTCGCCAACCTCCTGGCCAGCGTGCAGCTGCAAGGTTTCGAATTTTAAGTTTTCAGCAGACATGATTTCAAGGTTTTAATGATTTATAATTTTTTCAATGGATTTAATGGATTTGTCACAAATGGTTTTAACCCCTTGCGAGAACACGTAAATTTTTTCGTGAAATAGAAAAAGTAAAACGTGCTAGGGCTCAACAAATGCAACACATATGCATAGAGCTATTGGCATAGCTATAACAATACGCAGGTTGCACGCTTTTGCGGGCCTTAAAAATGTTTTGAAGAATGTTGTAAATCAAACTTTTCATGGTTGTTAATTTATATTCCCCGGGGTTATTTGCCGGGACAGGAATTGGCACCTACTCCAACATTGAAGGGTTGCCAGCGGGTCATTGAGCCTGATCTCTCGCCGCTTCTTTATAAATCAAAACCTTTTGCGGAGGTCATGATTAAGGTATTACTACCAAATATTGTTGCAAATATAAGCGGATTGCGTTGATTTTTCCAAATTTAATTTTCCTTTTTGAGGTTAAAGGTTAAAGGCGAAAGGCAAAAGGCAGAAGTTTTTTGGTGAAAGGTGAAAGGTAAAGGGTAAAAGGTAGGATTTCTTGCCTCAACATGTAACTAAAAACTATCTCTTTGCGTTAGGAAACAACGTCGAAAAATCTTTCGCCTTTTACCTCCTTTCCGTCGCAAATCGCCCCTTACATTGTCGTTTTTACACCCAATTAATGCTGTTTTTTTTACGGTAGATTTGGATAATCAATTTAAAAAGCCATGTCAGCAAAAAAACAATTATTGGCGCAATACGATCTTCACAACACCTTATTTAACAATGTTATTGTGGATATCAGCGAAGATGAAGCAAATACAAGGTTAGTCCCTACCATGAATAACATCAAATGGCTGGCGGGCCATTTGGTATGGGGGCAACTGGGTTTAGCCCCTATGGGTAATGTACAAATAGATATTCCATGGATCGATCTGTATAATACCCAGCTAAAGCATCCGGTCAATATGGATATTAAAGCGCCAACACTGGAAGAAATAAAAAAAGAGTGGAACCATTACTCCGGGCCGATACGTGAGGGTCTGGAACAATTATCTGATGAAGCTTTAAACACACCGATAGAATTTCCGTTGCCCGCTTTTAAAACCACGGAAGGTTTATGGTCATTCATCAACCATCACCAGGCCTATACCATCGGCCAGATCGGCATTTTGAGAAGGGGATTGGGTAAAGAGGCGATGAAATATAGTTAGAGAGGTTAGAAATTGGAGGTTAGAGATTAGTTTAGTCAGAAAGAAGAAGGCTTTGGGTTGCAGCAATCTAATTCTTCCTAATCTCTTATCTCCAACCTCTAATCTCTACCCAAGGGCTTGCGCGAGATCGCCCACCAAGTCATCAATATGCTCCAAACCAACAGATACACGTAACAAATTGAAAGGTGTTTTGGTGTCCGGGCCTTCAACGGTGGCACGGTGTTCAATCAAACTTTCTACACCCCCAAGACTGGTGGCGCGGGTAAATAGCTTAAGGCCGTTTATCACTCTTTTGGCTCCTTCCTGGCCGCCTTTTACGCAAAACGAAAGCATGCCGCCAAAGCTGCTCATCTGTGCTCTTGCAATTTCATACTGCGGGTGCGATGGCAGTCCGGGATACATTACGCTTTCAACTTTGGGATGCTTTTCGAGAAATTCGGCCAATAATTGTGCGTTATGCACATGCCCGTGGATGCGGTAAGGCAATGTTTTTATGCTTCGGGCAAGCATGTAGCAATCAAGCGGGGAGGGGATAGCGCCGCCGTATTCCTGTACCTGGCGTATTTTTTGCCACCAGTCGTTTTTCTCTTTGGTTATTAATGCGCCGCCCATCAAATCGCTGTGGCCGCCAAAATACTTGGTGCAGGAGTGCATCACCAAATCTGCACCCAAAGCGAGTGGCTGCTGGCAGATGGGTGTGGCAAATGTATTGTCACAGGCCACTTTTATTCCTTGTTTATGGGCAATTTCAACAACCTTTTTTATATCAGTTACTTTAAGCAATGGGTTCGAAGGGGTTTCTATCCATATTAAACCCGTTTCCGGTTTAATGTGCTGCAGCAAAACTTTGCTATCATTAACATCAATAAAATCGAAAGTCAATATCCCTTTAAATAAAAGTTTAAGCTGGTTGCGCAGGCCATGGTACATATCATCCGGAGCAATGACATGTGTACCGGGCGACAACGATTGAAAAACCGCCATACCCGCTGCGTTGCCTGATGCAAAGGAAGCGGCATCGTCGCCGCCTTCAAGTTTTGCTAAAACATTTTCAAGTAAAGCCCGGTTTGGGTTGCTCGACCGGCTGTAAATATGCCCGCCCGGAAACGTGCCATCTTCAGCGCGTTCAAAGGTGGTTGATAGGATGATGGGCTGTATTACCGCTTTTGAGGTTTCATCAATATGATTACCGGCATGTATGGCGATAGTTTCGATTTTCATGGAATTATGATTTGTGCAAACTTAGAGGTTTTTTGTAGAGACGCAATATTTTGCGTCTCGGAACCATGTGATTGTGATGACCAATATTTTGCACGATTATAAATATTTTGCACGATTATAGATTTAAAATTTGCACAGCGGCTTCCTTTGAAGTCCGACTATGTGTGTCCGAAACGTAAAATATTGCGTCCCTACAGGCCATTACCTAAACATTTCCTATTTTTACCAAAATTTTTTGAATGGAAGCTGAAGAAAATTTGCACTTATTACTGCAGAATCCATATTTACCTGCTGATTTAAAACACATTGCCGAAAAGGTGCTGCATAATGAGCGTATCACTTTCGATGAAGGGGTTTTGCTTTATGAAACGGGTGAACTCGGTTATCTTGGCGTTTTAGCCAATTATATCCGTGAAAAGCGGCATGGTAATAAAACATATTTCAACCGCAATTTTCATATCGAGCCTACCAATCTTTGTGTGTACGACTGTAAATTTTGCTCCTACTCCAGGCTGATCAAACAGCGCTCGGAGGGCTGGGAGTACACCATGGACGAAATGCTGGATATGATAAAAAAATACGATGGCGAACCGGTTACGGAAGTGCACATTGTAGGCGGGGTATTGCCGCAGTACGATGTGCCTTTTTACAGCGAATTGTTCAGCAAAATAAGGGAACACCGACCCGAACTGCATATCAAGGCTTTAACTCCCGTTGAATACCATTATATATTTAAAAAAGCCAAAATTGATTATGCCACCGGGATGCGCCTTATGTTCGATGCCGGTTTGGGGTCGATACCCGGCGGAGGGGCGGAAATATTCCATCCTGAAATAAGGGAGCAAATTGCCAAAGATAAATGTACGGCAGATCAATGGCTGGCCATACATGAAGAATGGCATAAGCTGGGCGCACGGTCAAATGCAACCATGCTTTACGGCCATATCGAAAAATTCTGGCACCGCGTTGATCATATGGAACGTCTGCGCCAATTACAGGATAAAACCGGCGGCTTTCAAACGTTTATCCCGTTAAAATTCCGTAATGAGAATAACCAAATGTCGCATGTGACGGAATCAACTGTTGTTGAGGACTTGCGTAATTATGCTATCGCCCGCATTTATCTTGATAATTTTGATCATATAAAAGCTTACTGGGCCATGATCAGCCGTGATACAGCGCAGTTGTCTTTGAATTTTGGTGTGGACGATATTGACGGCACGCTTGATGATACCACCAAAATTTATTCTATGGCCGGGGCAGAAGAGCAGCATCCCGGCATGAGCACCAAACAGTTGGTAGAATTGATTAGATATGTAGGCCGTCAACCAATAGAGCGCGATACTTTATATAACGTGGTAACTGATTACTCCAACTTTAAATTTCCGGATGAGGTGAAGCCGCAATTTTATAAACTGCCGGTGATAAGTTAGTTCATTGGTTCACTGGTTCATTAGTTCATTGGTTGGATAGTTCGATAGATTGGCTTAATTACAAATCCCAAATGAAATTTTTAAATTAATAATGTCACATGCAAATATTTATAATTTATTAAACGCTTTCCACTTCCTTAGTTCACCACTTTACACTAATGAACTAATGAACCAATAAACCAATGAACAAAATATTGTACATCGTCCGCCATGGGCAAACTGATCTGAATAAACGCGGCGTCATACAGGGCCGGGGCATGGATACCAACCTGAATGATGAAGGACGAAAGCAGGCGGCGCTTTTTTTTGACGCCTATAAAACCGTACCGTTCGATAAAATTTACATATCAACACTTAAGCGAACGCAGCAGAGCGTACAGCAGTTTATAGATTTGGGGATCCCTTACGAAAAATTAGCCGGCCTTGATGAATTGGGCTGGGGCATTCATGAAGGACAACCTGCCACCCCTGAAAACAGGGCGGAATTTCTGCAAATTATGCGCGATTGGATGGATGGCAAATTAGATGAAAAATTTGAAGGCGGCGAAAGTCCAAACGAGGTGAAAGCAAGGCAACTGGAAGCAATGAAAGTTATCATCGGCCACCCCGAAGAAAAAACGGTGCTTATTTGCATGCATGGCCGGGCGCTGCGCTTGCTTTTATGCATCCTTACCAAAAAGCCACTTACAGAAATGGACAACTTTCCTCACCAAAACCTGGTTTTATATAAAGTTACTTATGATGGTAAAAAATATAAGATCGTTGACTTTAACAACTCCGAACATTTAAAACACCTGTAATTATATCCGTGAAATCATTTTATAGTTTTACAATATTGCAGCCCGGACCGTGGGATTCCCTCCCTCGGGAGGGTAGGGAGGGGTTTATCGAACTATTTTGCCCCGTTCATGTACCTTTTCAATATCAATACACCAAATAAATACTTGTGAACAAGATCAGAATATCAGCAGTTAGCTACACCAATACCAAACCCTTTATTTACGGCCTGCAGCATACAGCAGTTCTGCAAAAAATTGAACTTAGCCTCGACACGCCCTCAGATTGTGCCCAAAAACTAATAGATAATGTGGTTGATATAGGCTTGATACCCGTGGCCGCCACTTTAAACCTTAAGCACTGGCAAATCGTATCCGACTACTGTATCGGCGCGACGGGTGCAGTAAATTCAGTATTCATCTTCAGCAATTGTGACATAAAAGATGTAAAGACATTGCAACTCGATCCGCAGTCGCGCACCTCTAATAATCTGGCGAAGGTTTTGCTGAAAAATTTCTTGAAAGCAGATCATCTGATGATTGAAGAGGATGCCACTGATTATGGACAATCGCCCGATCCGCATACCGCTTTTGTACAAATAGGGGACCGAACCTTTGGCAAAAAGGCACGCTATCCCTTTGTATACGACCTGGCTGAAGAATGGCAGAAATTTACCGGCCTGCCATTTGTGTTTGCCGCGTGGATAGCCAATAAAGCCATACCGCGTGAATTTATAAAGGAGTTTAACCAATCCTTAAAATACGGGCTTGACCACAGGGCCGAATTACTAAAAGAATTGCCCAACAGACTGGATTTTGACTTTGAAGATTATTTGATGCATAAGCTCGATTTTGAGCTGGCAGAAGATAAAAGGACAGCTTTGCATTTGTTTTTGGAGTATGTGAAAAACCTTTAATGCTCGGATTTTCTTGTCCAATATGATTTTATCGTTTCAAAAATTTCTTCATTGTTCCCTGCAACAAAATCCACTATTATTGTAAAATCGTTAACCAAAAAAAGCTGTTTGGTTTTATAAATAACCTTTTTTACAGGAGAGTTAAAATATTCATCCGGATTTTTTAAATTAATAATCAATTTAGCGAAACCACTCACATAATTCCCTTTGTAAAGTTGTATTTCTGCTATATCACTCCATTCAATTGAATATTCCCTAAAATTATTTTTCAAACAATCATTTGTCAAAACAAGAGCAGGAACATTAAAAATCAACTTAATGGTGATTGGAAGAACAAAAAAAGCCACTAAAATAGCGGGTAAGCATCTCAAAAAATTCTCCCAACTAATTGACGGTGTTGTAATGCTGCTAAAGCATCCATAGATGAGAGAAAAAGTAAGTAAACTAATGAACATAATCCAAAAAGGCGGGAATTTAAATTCAGTTTTTGTTTCCATGAACAATAATAATCATAATTTTAAATAAGGTTAAATAGGTTGGTAGTTGTCCCAATATTCTCTTGGTGTCAAAATTCTTGTTTGCCTATAAATTGGAAATATGAAATCGGTTGTATTGCCGGTAATTATAAAATCAGCCTCGCATTTATCTGCAAGTTCTAAAATCATATTGTCGTCGGCATCAGAAATAAGGTCGAGTTTTATGGTCGGAACAAATTTTATCGCTTTGTCTTCTATGTCAACAAGCAACGCTTCGGCACGAATAAAAAAGTCATTAAATTTTGCAAATTTTGGTCGGCACAATACTTCATAATATTCAGCCATTAGTTCGCTCGAAACACAAAGTTGAAATTTGTCTTCAATGAAAAGTTCATTTATGATTTTGTAGGAGTAACCTCGTTGAATAATTGATGATACAATTACGTTTGTATCAATTACGATTTTTTGCATTTTGCCTAACCGCTTTTACTTCATTTGTGATCTCCTCCATTGTCATTTTCGAAAGCCCATATTTTTCGGCAAGTTCCAGGCACTTGTTCAAATTTTGCCGTGTCAATTCCTTGCTAACAATGTCAACAAAATCTGTAAAAGTCAATTTGTCATTTTTTATGCCAAATTTATTGTACTCGATTTCCGATATAGAAACGTTTAATGTGCGCATAATCCCTAAATATTTACTCAAATATACAAATAAAGAGACAAAAGTTAAGCTCAGAACCGCAGCTTCTTTCGGACTTTCCCGACTTTTCGGACTAATTTTGTTCAAACAGAAACATTATCCCTCCAATAATATTAAGCTTATATTAAAGTCTTAAAATTATACCCATGAATTCACAATCACTAAAAGGACAATCAGCCTTAGTAACCGGCGCAGATAGCGGCATAGGCAAGGGCGTTGCAGTAGCGCTGGCGGCAGCAGGGGCAAATGTGATCATCAACCACGTGGACGCCCACGAAAATGCGGAGCAAACGGTAAATGAAATAACAGCAGCCGGCGGAGCCGCTTATGCCATACATGCAGATATTAGTAATGAAGCCGATGTACAGGCCATGTTTGCCGAAATGTACAGGCAATACGGCACTATTGATATATTAATAAACAATGCAGGCCTGCAAAGGGATTCGCATTTTGTGGATATGACTTTGGAGCAATGGAATACGGTGATCAGTATAAACCTCACCGGCCAGTTTTTATGCTCACGCGAGGCGGCAAAAGAATTTATCAAAAGGGGGGTAGTGCCCGAACGTAGTAAAGCAGCGGGTAAAATAATTTGCATGAGCAGTGTGCATGAAGTAATCCCTTGGGCGGGCCATGTAAATTATGCGGCAAGCAAAGGCGGTATCAGCATGTTTATGAAAAGCATAGCGCAGGAACTAGCGCCGCATAAGATACGGGTAGTAGGTATTGGCCCTGGCGCTATTCAAACGCCAATAAACAGATCTGCCTGGGATACACCCGAAGATTTAGCCAAATTATTAACACTGATACCCTATAACCGCATTGGCGAACCTGATGACATAGGCAAACTCGCCGCCTGGCTTGTATCCGACGAGGCCGATTATATAACCGGCACTACCATTTTCATAGATGGGGGAATGACCTTGTATCCCGGGTTTGCGGATAATGGCTAATGTTGGTTGATTAAGTTAGATTAGGTTGATTAAGTGAGCGGTTGATCATTCGTCATTGGGTCGTTTGCCAATATTTAACCTTTACAACAATTTCAATCCCTACAACTTTTTCAACCTTTACAACTCCTTACGCTCTACCCATAACCGTTTAAATGACATTTAAGTGGCATTTTTGAAGTTAATTCTATGTAAAAAGGCCATTAAAATAATGTAAAGGCGGTTTTTGCTGCCTTTTTTCCTTGACATATTGTAAAAAATACACTAAGTGGTTTGCCATAATTTGAATTTTTTATCAATAAAAGGCTTTAATTATTAAATATTCATAAAAGTGATTTAATTATTTTGATATTGATAACATTAGTGTACTTTTGTTATGGATTTAAATTTTAACATAACATGAAAAAGATATTTTTAACAATCGCAACCGCTGCACTGTTCAGCGTAAACGTTTTTGCCGCCGATGGCGGTAAAAAGGGAACTGAAACTTCTGCCAAAGTTACTTATACTGTACAACAAGAGTTCTATGCCGATTTTGCCGATGCACAAAATATAGTATGGTCCAAAGACAAAAGTTGCCAAAAAGCCGACTTTACTGTCGACGGTGTAAAGAAAACTGCATTTTATACTCTGACTGGAGATTTCTTAGGTACTACACAGGTTATAGGTTATAATGCCATTCCTGCCAAATCACAAAAATTGATCGCTGAGAAATACAAAGGCTATACGCCAGGTGATGTTATCGTTTACCAGGCAAATGAAGATATGAACCGCGATATTGAGCCAACTTCATATTTTGTCGAGTTAAAAAGCAGCACTCACGAAGTTTTGATACGGGTAACCGGATCAGGGAATCTTGAATTTTTCAAGCAAGTAAAATAATTCTTCTATAATATTTTATTGTTCAGGCCTTCAATCTTCTGATTGGGGGCCTTTTTATTGATGGGAACGAATTTTCACCGATTTTTTCGAATCACACAAATTTAGAAGTATGTGCCAGGCCGAAAAAAGTTAGTGCAATCCTAAATAATTCGGGCAATTCGTGTCTATTTAAAACAATCTGCCGACAATAAACCTTTTAAAGATAAACACTAATTGGCACGAACTTTTCCGGGAACTACACGAGTGTTGCCAAATTCATTTGTGTAATTCGGAAAAGTTCGTGTCAATTAGTGCATATCAACTTTATGTCAAAAACTATAATTGTTTCGAACAGGCTGCCCGTAAAGGTATCGAAGAATGAAGATGAATATACATTGTCGCCAAGTGAAGGCGGGCTGGCTACCGGACTAGGGTCTATATATAAGTCGGAAAACAACACCTGGATCGGCTGGCCCGGTTTGGAAATTACAGGCCGGGAAGACCGGGACACCGTTACCGCCATGCTTGACAAAGAGAACCTACAGCCTGTATTTTTATCGCAGGAAGAAATAAATGAATATTATGAGGGCTTCTGTAACGATGTATTATGGCCGGTATTCCATTATTATGCATCAACTTATGCTTATTATAAAAAATCAAACTGGAATTACTACAAGGCAGTAAATGAAAAGTTCAAAGAGGCTATATTAAAGGCAGCCAAACCTGGTGACACTATTTGGATACATGATTACCAGCTGTTGCTTGTACCCGCGTTGGTGAGAGCAGTTATGCCCGATGTCTCCATCGGGTTTTTTCAGCATATACCCTTTCCATCGTACGAAATGTTCAGGCTTATTCCCTGGCGGAGTGAGTTGCTTGCAGGCATGCTGGGCGCCGACCTTATTGGTTTTCATACGTTTGACGACGTAAAGCACTTTTTAAATGCAGCCTCGCGCCTTTTACCCGTAACCGCATCTGCAAATGTTATTACGCATGAAGAAAGGTCGGTAGTTATTGAATCCTTCCCGATGGGCATTGATGAAAAAAAGTATGCATCCCTTCCGCTGAAGCATAAGGTGCAAAAACAGGCGGAATTAATAAAAAGTACTTTTAAAGATTGCAAACTTATCATCTCGATTGACAGGCTTGACTACAGCAAAGGGATATTGCAGCGTTTGCAGGCATTTGAACTTTTATTACAGAACCATCCAGAATATAAAGGTACGATAGCGCTTTACATGATCGTTGTTCCATCGCGCGATTCTGTTTCCCAGTATGCCCAGCTTCGTGATGAGATAGACAAGAGGGTAGGGAACATCAATTCAATTTACCGCTCAATAGAATGGAGCCCCATAAATTATTATTATCGATCAATACCCATCGAAATGTTATCGGCTTTGTACAGCATTGCAGATGTGTGCCTGGTTACCCCCATGCGCGATGGTATGAACCTGGTTAGTAAAGAATTTGTCGCCAGCCGGATCAACAACGATGGCGTTTTAATTTTAAGCGAGATGGCAGGCGCGTCAAAAGAACTGATCGATGCGCTTATTGTTAACCCGAATAATGCCGAAGAAGTATGCAATGCCATTATAAACGCCATCAATATGCCAATGGACGAGCAGCAAAAGCGAATGGCGTCAATGCGGGAAATTGTGACCAAATTTAATATCTCGCATTGGGTGAAAATATTCATGGACAAGTTGAAAGAGGTTAAACAGATGCAGCGCTCCATGCAAACCCGGCACGTGAGCGGCGCAACGGAACAGTCAATAATAAACCGTTATCAAAACACAAATAAGCGTATCATATTTTTAGATTATGATGGTACTTTGGTTTGGTTCAGATCGAATATTGAGCAGGCGGTCCCTGACCAGGAATTGTACGATCTGCTGAAAGATCTGACCGACGACCCTGCTAACGAAGTTGTATTAATAAGCGGCCGCAAGCACGAAAACCTAAGTGAGTGGTTCGGTAATAGTAAAATATACCTGATTGCAGAACATGGTTCATGGTTTAAGCAGCAGCACACCAGCTGGCACAAAATTAGCGGATTAAGCGATAATTGGAAACACGATATTTATCCTTTATTGGAAACTTACGTTGACCGTACCCCCGGATCGTTTATTGAAGAAAAAAGCTACTCGCTGGTATGGCATTACCGCAAGGCCCAAAAAGGTTTGGGCGAACTAAGGGCAAATGAACTGATGAACAACCTAAGATACCTTGCCGGCGACAAGGGCCTGCAGCTTTTATCGGGTGATAAAGTGCTTGAGATAAAAAATGTTGAAATAAATAAGGGAAAAGCAGCTTTAACCCTCATTGAAAAGAATAACTATGATTTTATTATCGCCTTTGGTGATGATTTTACAGACGAAGACCTGTTTAAAGCACTGCCCGACAGCGCAATAAGCATAAAAGTAGGCGGCAACCTATCGGCTGCAAAATTTTATTTACGCAACCCAGCCGAAGTGCGCAAACTGATTGCCGGGTTTACTAAAAATGTACCGGTTAGTTAGGGTAAAAAATGAGGTAAAAGGCGAAAGGTAAAAGGTAGTAATAAAAGTTCAAAACGTTTTACCTTTCGCCTTTTACTTTTCGCCTTTTACCTTTCGCCTTTCACCTATAAAAATATTGGCTTATCCAGTTTCATAGCTATGCGGTAGGCTGCGTTCATCAGGCCCACATGGCTGTAAGCTTGCGGGAAATTACCCCACTGGCTGCCATCATTTTCATCAATATCTTCGCTGAAAAGCAGCAGGTGATTTGAAAATTGAAGCAGATTCTCAAATTCGCGCGTTGCATCATCCATCCGGCCTACACTTGCCAGGGCTTCAACATACCAGAAGGCGCAAATAAGGAAAGTCGTTTTTGGCTTGCCAAAATCATCCTTATATAAATACCTGTAAAATAAGCCATTAGGCGTCTTTAACTCTTTTTCCAATGCAATCAGATGATTTTTAGCGCGCTGCGATGTTGGGTTAAGGTAATTCATCATGATCAGCTGCAAGGTGCTGGCATCAAGGTTTGAACTGCCTGCCGAGTTGGTATAAACTTTTCTTACCGGATCATAACAACTCTCAATATGCGCCGCGGCACGTTTTTTTAAATTTATTGCTTTATGGATCAGTTTTTTGTTATTTATTGTGCGTGCCATTTTTTCGGCTGCTGATGCGCCTGCCCATTGAAACAAATTGCTGTAACAATGTACATTGGCCGTATTCCTGAATTCCCATATGCCGGCGTCTTTTTCATCGATCGTGCGTTCAATTTTCCCCAATAAAAACTCTATCCATTGCACAGAATCCTTTCTTTCCGAAAAAACAAAGCGATGATCGGTGTATAAAGGCAGCATGGATATCATTACCTGCCCATAAATATCATTTTGAATGTGCTCATAGGCCTGATTGCCGACCCGAACCGGCTGGTTGCCCAGATAACCTTCCAGGCCGGTCATTATTTCTTCCTTTAATATTTTTTTACCTGTAATGCCGTACAATGGCTGGTAACGCCTATCTTCTTTGAAAGAGATGTCAGTTACATAGCCAAAATATTTTTCCATCTCTTCAAAATGGCCAATGTGATTAAGTGCGGTAATTACATAATAGGTATCGCGCAGCCAGCAATAGCGGTAATCCCAGTTACGGCCGCTCCCGGGGGACTCTGGCAAACTTGTTGTGCTTGCCGCTATTATCGCACCTGTATCTTCAAACTGATGAATTTTTAAAGCAAGGGCCGAACGAATCACAAACGGCTGGTAATAAGTGGCTATCGACGAATGTTTTATCCAAATGCGCCAATAGTGAATGGTTTCCAGCAAAAAACGTTCAGCCGTACTGATCAATGGCGCCTCCAAGGGTTCGCCATAGGTAAGTACCAGGTACCGGCAGTCATTTAATACAAAGGCTTGTTCATCAAAAACGTAACTTATCGGGATATCGGTTGTCAGCCTCATCTCTTCTTCGCCGCCCAAAAATTGAATATGGTTACTGCCGCGATTAACGCGTAGTTTTATTTCCCCGTAATCAGAGACGGGCTCGCATTTTACTTTAACCCTGGGCGACCCGTTCAATGGCTCTATCTTGCGGATCAGCATCAGGGCTTTGTAATAGCGCTGGTGTTCGTAAAAGCGGGGGGCAAAATCCGTTATTCTATATTTTTCACCGCTTTTTGTAGTAATTTCCGTGATCAATACATTGGTATTTTCAAGATAATACTGGTGAGAAGTATATTCTTCAACAGGTAATATTGAAAATCCGCCGCCCTTTTTTTTATCGAGCAGCCCACCGAAAATAAAAGTGCTGTCAAAACGGGGCCAGCATAACCAATCGACATTTGTATTTTTATTTATGTGCGCCAAATAGGCGCAATTCCCAATTATCCCTGTACTGTAGGTGTGTTTTTCCATATATTAAAAGCTTAACAAAAAGGGTTAAATTATGTTCTCAGGAAAAGGAGCCAGGAGTCATGGAGCCAAGAGCCACAAATGGCTGCGAAGGATAAGGCCGAATTGACACGGACTTAAGTTTTAATATGAGCCTCAAAAGAATGGAATCTTTTTTGTTTTGGTTCTTGACTCTTTATTCTTTGTCAAGTAGTTCTTGATGCTATGCCTTAACCACTAACTGAACAGTGTTTCTGCTTAATTGCTCAAGCAATATATTTTTAGCTGTTATTAGTTCTTTTAACGAGGCCTGGTTATAATGCCTCACGGTAATTAAAGTCAGGTTATCATTATATTTCACATTAAAGTCATTGCTTAATCCTTTCAAAAGTTTTTTAAACCGTTCCTCATAAAAGTCAAAACAAACTGTAAAACTAAGGGCCGATGTTTGCATCATATTCACTTTAACCTGGCATTGCGCAAACAAACCAAAAATGCAGCTTAAATGGTTTTCAGAGATAAAAGAATAATCTTTTGCAGATATTGACAATAATACCTGACCTTGTTTGAGAATGATAACAGGTTTTACAAACTGGTGGACTACGTCATCCTTAATGATAGTTCCGGGAGCGTCCGGATCCGTGAAAGGCCTTACGAGCAGGGGTATTTTGGCATTCTGCAGCGGCTTAATTGTTTTAGGATGAATTACGGTCGCGCCATAATAAGTCATTTCAATAGCTTCGGTATAGCTAAGCTCATCAAATTTAACGGTATCTTCAAAAAACTTGGGGTCGGCATTTAATATGCCTGGCACATCTTTCCAGGTGGTTACCGATTCCGCGCCCAAACATGCTGCAAATATAGAAGCAGTATAATCCGATCCTTCCCGGCCCAAAGTGGTTGTAAAATTCTCGGAAGTACCACCCAAAAAACCCTGGGTCACCACTAAACCTTTTTGTAAAAGCCCCGGAACATCCCGGCTGATTGACGTACAGGTTTTATCCCACTGTACGATTCCCTCCCGGTAGGTATTATCTGTAAGGACGTACCCTCTTACATCCAGCCACTGGCTTTTTATTCCTGTTTTATTTAACCAGGCATTAACTATTCGGGTCGATACCATCTCGCCGATAGAAACTATTTGATCATAATTGAAATCATAATTGTCATGGGGCTCGTCTTCTATGATCCAGTCGATCTCCACAAAAGTATTGGCAACTTCATCAAATATCGGGTGCGAAGGCTCAAAAAGCTGTTCTAAAATGGAATAGTGATATTTTTTTATGTCTTCAAAAATTACATCCAGATCATCTTCCCCGTCAACATAGGCCTTTGTAAGTTTCTCCAGCGCATTGGTGGTTTTACCCATTGCCGAAACCACGATCAGCAATTGCTCACCTTCAAACCTTTTAATAACATTGGCAAGGTTAACTAGTCCCCTGGAGTCTTTTACGGATGCCCCTCCGAATTTAAAAACAAGCATTATTTAATTATAAGATACTTTAATTTCATAATTCCATATTTAATATCCGCTCTCTTGATAATGATCCATTAAGCCATCCCGCCTCAATGCTGGCCTCATATTTTTTATAAAAATTTATAGCCGGCTCATTCCAGTCAAGCACTTGCCAGGTTATTCCGCTAAAGCCAAGTTCCCTTGCCTCAACAATAAGCCTGTCAAACAGTAATTTGCCAATACCTTTCCCGCGCATGTTTTCGGTAATTATAAGGTCTTCAAGATACATGCGGCAACCCTTCCAGGTAGAATAACGGATATAATATAAAGCAAAGCCTGCTATTATCCCGTCAGCTTCTGCCACAAAAGCTTTCCAAACGGGTTTTTCACCAAATCCGGCGTTCTCAAATTCTTCCAACGTTACCGTAACTTCTTCCGGCGCCCTTTCAAAAATCGCAAGTTCATTTACCAATTCCAGCAAACGGGGACAATCTTCTTTTTTTGCTATTCGTATATCAATGTTCATTGGTTCATTAGTTCATTGGTCTCGGGGGTTATATGCCAAGATCATTCGTTATCAGTTATAGTAAACCTCTCCAAAGGAGAGGACTTTGAAGATTTTTTTTAACCCTCTCCTTTGGAGAGGGCAGGGTGAGGCAAATAAATCCGAATCCTGCAATCCTCAAATCCTAAAAATCTTAGTTATTATTCCAGTGCTTTATAACCCTTGCTCCAAAAATAGTGCCGCCCAGCCTTACCATATTACTGCCTTGGTCAATAGCTATTTTATAATCAGCCGACATTCCCATTGAAAGCGTATCGAAAGCATCATCCTTTCTGAAAAAGCTTTGCTTTATGCCGTCAAAAAAAGTCTTCAGTTCATAATACTCGTCTTTTATTTGTTTTTCATTTTCGGTGTTGGTGGCGATGCCCATTAATCCCCTGATACGTACGTTTTTTAATGCAGCCATATCTTCCGACCGAAGCATCTCAACAGCTTCATCAAATCCGAGTCCGAATTTAGTTTCTTCGTCAGCAATAGATATCTGTAACAGGCAGTCAATAACCCTGTTATTTTTTGCGGCATGTTTATTTATTTCCTGTAATAGTTTCAGGCTGTCGACAGATTGTATCATACTGATAAAAGAGGAGATATATTTTACCTTATTGCTTTGCAGGTGGCCTATAAGGTGCCATTGTATGTCTTTTGGCAAATGTTCCTGTTTCTCAACCAGTTCCTGTACCATGTTTTCACCAAATAAACGCTGTCCTGCGTCATAAGCTTCCTGCACATCTTCAACAGGTTTTGTTTTCGATACTGCTACCAATGTTACATTTATTGGCCTGGTTTCTTTTTTTAGACGTCTAATATTATCTGCAATGCTCATTTATCCGTAATTTTGCCTGATTATAAGCCGCTAAATTACAGAATGCATAAATATATCGCCTTGTTTTTTTCAGTAACTCTTTTTTTATCTGCCTGTAAAGGAGGTAAAGCTACCAGGGATATCATAAGTCATGACCGGATGGTCAATTTATTAACTGAAGTACATATTGTTGATGGTGGTATGTATTCTATACAGCAAAATCCCGATAGCTTATACAAATATGGAACTGACAGGTTTTTAGCTTTATTTAAAAAATTCCACACCGACTCGGCTCAATTTAAAGCAAGCCTTAAATACTATACCACCCAGCCGGTTGAATTGCAAGCTATGTATGATAAGGTGTTGGCAAACATTAAGCAGAAAACCGATTCCCTGAATAAACTACAACAGAAAAATGCTTTACCCCAAAAATAGTGTTGATAAACTGGGTTTTACCGAGGTAAAGGAATTAATTAAAGCACATTGCCTGAGTGAAATGGGCCGGCAAATGGTTGATAAGATAGGGGTGATGGATAACTTTGACCATATCCGCAAGTTTCTGAACCAGGCAAATGAGTTTAAAAATATACTTGAAAATGACGCGGCATTACCGATTCATCATTTTTTTGATATAAAAACGCTGGCTAACAAGGCAAAAATCGAAGGCGTTTTTTTAAGCGAAGAAGAATTTTACCAGGTGTTGGCATCACTGACAACAGTTTTTGCCGTGATTGCGTATTTTAATGAGCGTGAAGGCCAGTACCCGAATCTGGAAGCTTTGTTTGAACATCTGCCAATTGAAAAAACTATACTCAAAAAGATAGGCCAGGTTATTGATGAAAAAGGCAAGATCAGGCCAAATGCTTCCCGCGAGTTGCAGGAAATTACTTCGGGAATTGCCAGAGCAGAACAGGAGGCCCGTAAAAAGATTGACCAAATTTTTAAAAATGCTACAAGTAACGGCTGGACAGCCGATGGCTCATTAACCGTACGCGACGGGCGTTTGTGTATCCCGGTATTGGCCGAAAATAAGCGAAAACTTAAAGGCTTTATTCATGATGAATCTTCATCCGGTCAAACCGTTTACATGGAACCTGAAGAAGTTTTCACGCTAAATAATAAGATCCGCGACCTTGAATTTGAGCGCAGGCGCGAAATTGTAAAAATATTGACCTCGTTAACTGATGACTTGAGGCCCCATGTTCCGCTTTTGCTGTCCTATCACAGCCTCCTTACAAAGCTTGATTTTGTGAGGGCTAAAGCGCTTTTTGCAATTGACATTGAAGGTGAAATGCCGGAAGTAGTAAATGAACCAAGGCTAAAACTAACAAACGCCCGTCACCCGCTTTTGCTTTTAAATTTTAAGAAGGAGCAAAAAGCGGTGGTGCCTTTAAATGTTCAGATTGATGAGCACGCAAGGATCATTGTCGTATCAGGTCCAAATGCCGGCGGAAAGTCTGTTTGTATGAAAACGGTTGGGCTTTTGCAGATGATGGTACAGGCAGGTTTGCTGATTTCTGCCTCGGACGCGAGTGTTATGGGAGTTTTTAAGCAGCTTTTTGTGGACATAGGCGATGACCAGTCGATTGAAAGTGATTTGAGCACTTATAGCGCCCATCTTTCAAAAATGAAAGAATTTGTAGAGCAGGCTAATAGTAAAACTTTGATGCTGATAGATGAATTTGGCACCGGTACCGATCCCCAGTTTGGCGGGCCGATAGCCGAGGCGGTACTGGAATCATTAAATCATAAAAAGGTAAAAGGAATGGTAACCACCCACTATTCAAACCTTAAAATATTTGCCAGCCACACAGAAGGGATAGAGAATGCCTCCATGCTTTTCAATAACGTGGCGATGCAACCCCTTTATATGCTCGAAGTTGGTAAGCCGGGAAGTTCGTATGCCTTTGAGATCGCCCAAAAAATTGGACTGCCTCAAAATGTTCTTAACCTGGCAAAAAATAAAGTAAGCGCCGGTCAAAAGAAAGTAGACACTTTGCTGGTTGACCTTGAGCGGGAGAAAAAAGAAATTTTTGACACTAAATTAAAACTGGATAAACAACAAAAAGAGGTAAACTCGCTGCTGGCCGAGAATGAAAAACTGAAAAGTTACCTCGAAGAAAATAAAAAAGCACTGATAAGAGATGCAAAGGAACAGGCGAAAAATATCATTTTAAATGCTAACAAACTGGTAGAAAACACTATATCCGAAATTAAAAGCAGCAACGCCGACAAGGAAAAAACCCGCAGCCTGCGTGAGAATTTAAATATCGAGCTGCAAAAAAACACCGTTAAACCGACTATATCAAAGCCTTTAACTGAAGACGAAGAATTAAAGCCGGGCGATTGGGTAAAACTTACAGACAGCGAAACTACCGGGCAGGTGATGGAAATCATAAAGGACAGTGTTGTTATTGCTATTGGCGACCTGCGGACAGTTGCCAAAAAGAAACGTGTGGTTAAAGTAGCCAAATCAAGTGTTCCAAAAGAAATAAGAAAAAGCTTTAACAGCCATACCAGTGATATAGCCGGTTTTAGCCCTGAAATTGATGTAAGAGGTATGCGGACTGAAGATGCGTTAAGCGCCGTTGAACGGTTATTTGACCGGGCAATAATGATGGGTTTTGGTAATTTAAAGATCATCCACGGCAAAGGCGACGGCATATTGCGCAAAATGATACGGCAATACCTGAAAAAATATGAACAGGTTGACCGCATGGAAGACGAACATGCCGACAGGGGCGGAGATGGGATCACTTATGTATATTTGAAGTAAGCCAGCCCCCTCTAAATCTCCCCCGGTTGGGGAGACTTTTTGAATTGGGGAGTTTAAAAAGTCAACGTAAAAAATTAATTATATGGGTTTTAAACACCTTCTTTTCTGCATTTGCCTTGCAATCAGCATTGATTGCACCGCCCAAACTATTGTCAAAGCCAACGACCCTCATATCCATTATATGGGTAGGGTGGCTGTAACGGATAGCGCTGTAGTACTATCATGGTCAGGTTCGTCGGCAACGATCAATTTTAAAGGCGGAGGCATAGGATATGAAATGAGAGATGAACGTGGCGACAATTATATCACCGTGATACTTGATGGAAAAATAATCGGAGTTGACCACGAAAATTCCATCAAAAGAATTGAACATAGGATTGATGGCTTAACCGGCGGCGAACATACCCTTGAGTTATTTAAACGTACCGAATGGGCTATGGGTAAGACCTGGTTATATAATTTTGAAATAGAAAACGGGGGCAAAGCCCTGCCGGTTACGCCAACCCATAAACGAAAAATGGAATTTTTTGGTAATTCCATCAGCTGCGGTTATGCTGTTTTAGATACCACAGGACAGGATAGAGGTACCAGCCCGTACGAAGACGGTTATTTAAGTTATGCAGCCATAACCGCGCGCCATTTTAATGCGGAGTTTTACAATACCTCAAAAAGCGGGATTGGCATTACAGTTAGCTGGTTCCCTTTGATTATGTCCGAAATGTATGACCGCCTCGATGCCACAGACTCTACGAGTAAATGGGATTTTTCAAAGTACACGCCGGATTTGGTGGTTGTCAACCTGTTTCAAAATGATTCGTGGATAGTAAACCTTCCTAATAATGACCAATTTAAAGCCAGGTTTGGGACGACTCCGCCCACGCCCGAATTTATTATCAATGCCTACGCAAATTTTGTAAAAACTATCCGGTCAAAATACCCCAACGCTAAGATCCTTTGCATATTGGGAAGCATGGACGCAACCAAACCCGGTTCGCCGTGGCCCGGATACATTGAAAAAGCGGTTGCCGGCTTAAATGATAGCAATATTTACACACATTTTATCCTTTATAAAAACACGAACGGGCACCCTAACATAAAAGAACAGCAGGCAATGGCCGATGACCTCATAGGGTTTATTGAGCAGTGCTTTAAATGGTGAGGCTGGAGGTTAGAGATCAGAGATTAGCTAAATTGTTTTTCTCTTTGGACTGAGACACTGATCTCTAACCTCTGATTAACTAACCTCTAATCACCAGGCTCACGTCTCTATATGCTCTTTTTCGTCATCATCGATACGTGCGCTTGCTTTTGATGCCTCACTTTGTGTTCCGGGAGCAGGCTGGGCTTTGCTATAATCAGGACTACCGTCCTGAGCTTTCAATTTGAAGTTACTATCCTCCGGATGTTCTTCAGATGGCTCAGTCCGGGCAAAATAAGCATTGGTATAGCCGCCGTTCTGCGATGGATTATTTTTATCATCTCCCGCAGTCGTCAGGTTATCTTTATTAAAACTATGACCGCCCATGGCTTTGCCTTCCATAACCGGCTTCTTTTTATCACTGTTCACGAATAAATGTTTTTCGAGATCCTTTTCTTCCAGGTTGCTGTCATCTTCAACCCGCCAGGCCTTCGGTTTACCATCTCCTTGTTTTGAATGCTTATCCCCGTCATCCAAAACCTCGTCATTGTCAAATTCCATGTTTTGTTTATTGATGTATAAATAATAATGCTTCGCTTTTAAAATTGTTTGGATTTTGTTTGGAAAGTCCATGGTCTATGTACTAAAAAAGAATGGACAAAAAAAACTAATTTTACCTCCAACCAATTATTAAACATGAACAAAGTAGTTAACGGCGCTGATGAAGCAATCCGTGATATTAAAGATGGCATGACGCTAATGCTTGGCGGGTTTGGGCTATGCGGATTACCGGAAAATTGTATTGCCGCACTGGTAAGGAAAGGCGTGAACGGACTAACCTGCATATCAAACAACGCCGGGGTTGATGACTTTGGCATTGGCCTGCTGCTTAAACAAAGGCAGGTTAAAAAGATGGTTTCATCGTATGTTGGTGAAAACGCCGAGTTTGAAAGACAATTACTAAGCGGCGAACTGGAGGTTGAACTAATCCCTCAAGGAACCCTTGCAACGCGTTGTATGGCAGCTGGTTATGGTATGCCTGCAATTTTTACACCAGCCGGTATAGGCACCGAGGTAGCCATCGGCAAGGAAGTAAGAAATTTTAAAGGCAAAGATTATTTAATGGAACTAGCCTTTGAGGCTGATTTTGCCATCGTAAAAGCCTGGAAAGGGGATACCATGGGCAATTTAGTTTACCGGGCCACGGCGCGCAATTTTAATGCGGTTATGGCAATGGCCGGGAATGTAACTATCGCCGAAGTTGAAGAATTGGTTGAACCAGGTGAGCTTGATCCCGATCATATCCATACACCGGGTATTTATGTGCATAGGATTTTTCAAGGTGTAAACTATGAGAAAAGAATAGAACAAAGAACAGTAAGGAAAAGAATGTAATTTGAAAATTTGAAAATGTGTTAATTTGAAAATTAAAAACCTAGATAATTAAATCATGAGAAACGACAGAGAAAACCTAATTGTTAATTTAACTTTTCAATTTGCACTAAACATAATTGAATTTTCAGAAGAACTGGAGGACGTTAAAAAATATGTGATTGCAAAACAAATACTTAGATCAGGCACTTCCATTGGCGCTAATGTGCGTGAAGCGCAAAATGCCGAAAGCAAAAACGATTTTATCCATAAACTCAAAATCGCAGCAAAGGAAGCGGATGAAACTGAATACTTTTTATTACTTTGTCAATTCTCTAAAACCTATCCATTTGATCAGTCCGTACTTGATAAATTAGGTGTGATCATCAAAGTCTTATCTAAGATCATTTCAGGTTCAAAGGAATAAATTCATTTTCAAATCTTCAAATTGCCAAATTTTCAAATTAAATCATGCTTGACAAAGAAGGTATTGCCAAAAGAATAGCAAAAGAAATAAAAGACGGTTACTATGTTAACCTTGGCATTGGCATACCGACCCTGGTGGCCAATTACATTCCTCATAATATAGACGTAGTACTGCAATCAGAAAATGGCTTGCTCGGCATGGGGCCGTTCCCGTTTGAAGGTGAAGAGGACGCTGATATCATAAATGCAGGCAAACAAACCATAACCATGCTGCCAGGCTCGGCAGTATTCGATTCAGCCATGAGTTTTGGTATGATCCGTGCAAAAAAAGTAAACCTGACCATCCTTGGCGCCATGGAAGTATCAGAAAACGGCGATATAGCAAGCTGGAAAATCCCGGGCAAAATGGTTAAGGGAATGGGCGGCGCAATGGACCTGGTGGCCTCGGCCGAAAATATTATTGTAGCTATGCAGCATGTAAATAAAGCAGGCGAATCAAAATTATTGCCCAAATGTATCCTGCCGTTAACCGGCATTAACTGCGTTAAAAAAATTGTTACTGAATTGGCTGTGTTTGATGTGCTGCCCGGCGGCGGCTTTAAGCTATTAGAGCGTGCTCCCGGCGTAAGTATTGAGGAGATAAAAAAAGCAACAGCAGGAAAATTAATTATTGAAGGCGATGTGCCGGAAATGATTATTTAATTTGAAAATTTGAAGATGTGTTAATTTGAAGATTATAGAAAAAAGGCACACATTTTCAATCTTCAAATTATCACATTTTTAAATTAAAATCTTCTCCCTCAATTCCCTTGAAATCGCCGCCGTTACACTAATAATATCCTCGGCCCCATGTGAGTTATTACTGATCACCGTGTCACATTCATCCTTATACGGCAATAGAAACTCATTATAAGCCGGCACAACGTGATTTATCCATTTGTAAATTATATCATCGTGCGAGTAGCCGCGCTCTATTAAATCGCGTTTTAAACGGCGTTGCAGGGCGATATCATCATTAGCCTCAATAAAAATTTTAAAGTCAAGCGAGGCTGATATTTTTTTAAAATGAAGAATAAACAAGCCCTCAACGATCATGATCGGCGCAGGCTTTATTTCCAGCATTTTAGGCTCAATATCGGGGTTGTTGAAGGTGTACTCTTTTTTAAGGATAACTTCGCCGTTCATCAGCCTTGCTATATCATCCTCAAAATGCCGGTGATCGATAGTTGACGGCAGGTCGAAATTATACAGCTTGTTTTCCTCGGCGGTCATGTTATGCGCCACGGGAATATAGTAATCATCCTGCGATACCAGGCATACTTCAGCATCGCTAAAATGTTCAAGGAAACACTTTAAAAAAAAGGTTTTTCCCGAGCCGCTTCCACCGGCGATACCGATGATAAACGGCTTATTCATTCGGGCTGCCGTAGCTGATACTTACCTGAAAACGTTTATCTAAAGCGCCTAATGAATCGGCAACGTTTTTTGTCATTACTATAATAACATCTTTTGTTGCTTCATTATCTGTAAACCTGCCAACTACTTTCGCAAAAGTGGTACGGTTAGTCATTGGGTTGGTGATCTTTATAACAGTGCCGATAGGAGCAGTACGGTGAAGCACCAATTTTTTATTAGGATCAAGGCTCGGATCATCAATCCAGGTAGCTACGCCTTTTTCATTTTTCTCGTACAAACCGAAACGGTTGGGGCTCAAATGGCGCTCTGCATTACTGCTATCCATCACGGGCGCTAACACCATTGAATCGTGTTTAACTAACGCTGTCACCGGCTGCCGGGGAGTTTGTTCCCCTGCTCTTACCAATAATATCTGACCCGGTGTAAGCGCGGTTGAAGTTAATTTATTTAATTTGGTAATATCCTCCACAGTTGTATTAAACCGTTTGCTTATTGCATACAATGTTTCACCGGCCGATACTTTATATTGAGTTGGAGGAGTAGTATCTTTTTGTACCTGTTGTACCACTTGTACGGGAGGCTGTGTTTCGTGTACGGGGACTGGTTGTTGCGGCACAGGATCTGACGCGTATTCTTCTGCGCTGGTATGTTTGTGCTTTTTCGCAGCTTTAGCTTCCGCGGCCTCCCTTGCTAATCTGGCCTTTTTTTCTTTTTTAGTTTCTTTAACTATCTTTTCTGACGATTTTTTATAGGGCGTCTCGGTAGGTACTTTAATAATCGTGCCCAGGGATAAAGTTTCTTTCTTGCTGCCGTTAAACTCCATTATTGCTGCAGGTTTTACGTGGTAGCGCCGCCCGATAGCGTAATAAGTATCTTTTGCTTTAACTTTAAAAAGGATTATTTTTTTCCCGTCATTGTTTTTTACGCCAACTGAATCAGTAGCGGGTTTTGCGTATAACGAAATAGAAATGGTGAATAACGATAATGTGAATATTAAAATCTTGAATTTCATAATAGATTATAGTTCAATAATTTAGAGGGATACAATTTTTAGTTCCGTCTTGTTTTTTATATAAATTAAACGGTTTTTATGCATTATAAACGCCTCCGGCTGGATTTTTTGTATCCCCGTGGTTAATAAATCTTCATAAACTTTATTAACACCATCCATAATATAGAGCGATTGGGTTAATTCCCCTCCCTTTAGCGCGTGCAAAGATACAATTCTCAAATTATTGTATTCGAGGTAATGGACGGCATTTCCGAAAGCGTGTGCCGGTAAAGGTCTTATAAGCAGATCTTCCGGGCTTTTCAGTTCCGGCAAAATAATATTGCTTTTTAATTCCATGTAAACAGACGGCTCATAGATACGGGTTGTTGCACCAGTTTTTATATCCGCTAAAAATAATCTACGCGGCTGTATCCTGGCATCATACAAAACAGGCCCGTTAACAGACAAGTGATCAAAGGAATATGCGTAATCACTCCACAAGGTTTTGCCTGTAATGGCATCTACTGCCAGTAGCCCCTTATGTACCGGGCCGGTTTCCGACTGGTAAAAATGCAAAAGTAAAACACCATCGTAAGCCGCTTCAATGCCGGTGAGCCATCTTTCAGCGGTAGTAAGGTCATTAAAAAGAGTTTTTCCACTTGACAGGTTAACTGCGCCGAAAGAAACTTTCTTTTCTTCGCTATCCCTTATTTCAACAAAAATTGTTTCGGTTAATTCATCAATCTCCATGCGCCAGATGTCTCCGTTAAATTGTTCGTCGGTTAGAAGTTTCAGATGCATAGTTTACAAAGGTGTGAATTATAAGCCACAAGGCACATCTCGTCGAAATGAATCCAACGTCTATTTATTGATGAATTGAACTTCATTACTCCAAACTATATTGTATTGCCGTAGTTCCTCATCATAGCCGCCGAACTGGTCGTTATGAACATTTTTATTAATATTCAACCCCACTCTAAAACTTTCCAGGCTTTTGAGGTTAATTTTTTTACAAACAAAGGGAACAATATCCGTGTGGACCGAATGTGCGGGCACGATTACTTCGGTTGGGATATTGTATTCGCAAACAGACGACGACACCGCCAAATTTTTATTGTCAATATGGTAAAAATCCTGCCATGAACAAGTCATGGAATAGTATTTTAACGGCTTGTTACTGTTATTATGAACTGTAACGGGTATACTGAAAACTTTTTCCTTGATGTAAGAATATTCACGTTTAGCTGCTTTACTTATTTTGGTTTCATCAGCAGTTACAGTATAAAGTTTTCTTTCATCAGCCGTAAGCAGGTAAAGTTTTGTTGTCGGTATGTTTAATTGTTCTTTTTGTTCTTCTTCTTTCCAGTCTGCCCTTGTAGAGTATTCATTGCCATTCTTCTCGTATTTCAATGCTATAGTATCGGTTAGTATTTCCGGCTGGTGGTGTTTTCTGTCTTCTGTAAAATGGTCGGACTGAAACCACCTGTAAAACTTCAAGCTGACTTTTAACCGGACTATTTCATGAGGCAGCTTTTTAATCAACATTTTCAATGGGATTAACTGCGACCTGTGCGGCGGTATAGCCATTTGCTCAAACACTGAATTATTGCATTCCTCATCGGCTAAATGCATATAATCATTATTTGTTATTGCAAAAAATTCAGTTGGGCGGCAGTTTGTACTCCAAAATCTCAAAGTATCATCAGAATAATTGACGATAAAAGCGCGAAGCACCTCGTACCTTCGTTCTGCATTCCCTTCGAAATCACTCGAAAAATACGAGCCGATTATTAATAACCGTGGCGATGGATTTTGTTGTTTGATGTTTTGAGCGCTTGTTGTCGCCAGCCAGGCGCCAAGACAGACCCAGCACATTAATTTAAATTTACCGGACATACTTACACTGCTTACCGCCTAAATGTATAAATTTGGCGGCTGGTATCAAAAAAACAATATTTATTATTTTATGAGCAAAGGTGTTGTAAGTAAAGAAGAAGATTATTCGCAATGGTATAATGACCTGGTAATTAAAGCCGATATGGCCGAATATTCGCCGGTAAAAGGCTGCATGATCATTAAGCCTTATGGTTATTCTATCTGGGAAAAAATCCAGGCGGTGCTTGATACCATGTTCAAAGAAACAGGACATAGCAATGCCTACTTTCCTTTATTCATACCAAAATCTTTCTTTTCGAAAGAAGCCAGCCATGTGGAAGGTTTTGCTAAGGAGTGCGCCGTGGTAACCCATTACCGTTTAAAAAATGACGAGAAAGGTAACATAGTTGTAGACGAAGATGCAAAACTGGAAGAAGAACTTATAATCCGCCCCACATCCGAGACAATTATCTGGAACACCTATAAAGGCTGGATACAATCCTACCGCGACTTGCCTATCCTCGTTAATCAATGGGCGAATGTGGTGCGCTGGGAAATGCGTACGCGACTATTTTTACGCACCACTGAATTTTTATGGCAGGAGGGTCATACGGCCCACGCCACAGCGGAAGAAGCCATCGCCGAAACTGAACAAATGCTTAACGTTTATGCTGATTTTGCTGAAAACTGGCTGGCCCTGCCCGTAATACGCGGAAAAAAGACGCCAAATGAACGTTTTGCCGGCGCTTTGGATACTTACTGCATTGAGGCATTAATGCAGGATGGAAAAGCCCTCCAGGCAGGTACATCCCACTTTTTGGGACAAAATTTTGCAAAGGCCTTTGATGTTAAGTTTACTAACAAAGAAAATAAGCTCGACTACGTATGGGCAACTTCCTGGGGCGTATCCACAAGGCTGATCGGGGCGCTGATCATGGCACACTCTGATGATGCAGGGCTGGTGTTGCCGCCAAAACTGGCGCCTATTCAGGTGGTGATCGTGCCAATTTACAAGCATGATGAGGAATTGGAAAACATCTCAGGCTTTGTAAAAGAACTGACTAAGGAACTGAAAGCAAAAAACATTTCTGTTAAATTTGACAACAGGGATACCCATCGCCCCGGCGCTAAATTTGCAGAGTATGAGTTAAAGGGTGTGCCTTTACGTATAGCGATAGGAAGCCGCGATATGCAAAACGGCACTGTTGAACTGGCACGCCGTGATACCAAAGCAAAGGAAACAGTAAGCAAGGAAGGTTTAACAACACGTATTGAACAACTTTTAGAAGAGATACAGCGAAACATCTATCAAAAGGCATTAAAGTTTAAAACAGAAAATACTACGGAAGTTGACAGTTACGACGAGTTTAAACGAATGCTGGATGAAGAGCCCGGCTTTTTATCCGCCCATTGGGACGGCACACCTGAAACTGAGCAACAAATAAAAGATGAAACTAAAGCTACAATACGCTGCATACCTTTGAACAATAAACAGGAAGAAGGAAAGTGTGTACTGACAGGGAAACCGTCGAGCCAAAGGGTGATATTTGCAAGAGCTTATTGAATTGGTGAGTGGTTGATTGAGTTGATTAGGTGAGTGGTTGATCTAATTGGAGAATGGTTGATTAGGTTGATAAAGTGAGTAGTGGGTTCGTTTGAAAAGAAATTACATAATCTTAATAATAAAAACAATTCACTTAATCAACCCAATCAACTGATAACTAATTAACATGGCTTCTTTTACAGATTTAGAGGTTTGGAAACAGTCGAGAAAAATAAGAAGATTGATTTCTGAATTAGTTAGGACTTTCCCCATCGAAGAAAAATATAGACTAACTGATCAAATTATAAGATCATCAAGATCGATAGGTAATAATTTAGCCGAAGGTCACGGGCGGTTTCACTATCAGGACAATATTCGTTTTTGTATAATGGCCCGTGGTTCTTTATCAGAAACATTAGACTACTTGATGATCGCGCTTGATGAAAAAATTATTACGGAAGGAGTTCTATTATCCTTTCAATTAGAATACGAAAGCTGTTTGAGATTATTAAATGGTTACACACAATACCTAAAAAATAAAAAAGGTGATGATTTATAGTAATGACAATGACAACCATTCACTTGGTCAACCTAATAAACAACTCACTAATTAAAGCAACCACTCACTTAATCAACCTAATAAACCCAATCAACCAATTCTATGAAATTCGCAACCAAAGCTATACACGCGGGCCAGGAGCCCGATCCAACCACCGGAGCGGTGATGACGCCGATATACCAGACATCTACCTACTGGCAAAAGTCGCCGGGTGATAATAAGGGGTATGAATACTCACGGGGTACAAATCCAACACGTAAGGCATTGGAAAATTGCCTGGCGGCCCTGGAAAATGCAAAGTTTGGCCTGGCATTCTCAAGCGGCATGGGTGCTACTGACGCGGTGATGAAATTACTTTTGCCTGGTGATGAAGTAATTACAGGTAACGACCTTTATGGCGGTTCCTACCGTATGTTTACTAAAATATTTGCCAATTATGGCATCAAATTTCATTTCCTTGATTTGTCAAACCCGGAAATCATCCGCGGTTACGTAAATGAAAATACCAAACTGATCTGGATAGAAACGCCGACGAATCCAACGATGCAGATCGTAGATATTGAGGCTGTCGCGAAGATCAGCAAAGAGAAAAACATTCTTTTAGCAGTTGATAACACGTTTGCTTCTCCTTTCCTGCAAAACCCAATTGATTTAGGCGCTGATATAGTGATGCATTCAGTAACAAAGTATATTGGCGGCCATAGTGACGTGGTTATGGGCGCATTGATGCTGAACGATGAAGATTTATATAAAAAGCTCTGGTTCATTTACAACGCCTGCGGGGCAACACCGGGGCCAATGGACAGCTTTTTAGTGCTGCGTGGCATTAAAACGTTGCACCTGCGCATGAAGGCCCATTGCGAAAACGGTCGTAAAATAGCGGAGTTTTTAAAAAAACATCCCAAAGTTGATAAGATATACTGGCCGGGGTTTACCGATCATCCTAATCACAATATTGCCAAAAAACAAATGCGTGATTTTGGCGGGATGATCTCCATTACTTTAAAAGGCGCCGATTTGAAAGAAACCTTCCGCGTTGCATCATCATTCAAAGTTTTTGCACTGGCGGAATCATTGGGGGGTGTGGAATCATTGATAAATCACCCCGTTACTATGACACATGCGTCAATACCAAAAGCGGAAAGAGAAAAGGCCGGGGTAGTGGATAATTTACTGCGTTTAAGCGTAGGAGTGGAGGACGTGGATGATTTGCTGGAAGATTTAAAACAAGCGCTTAGCCCCCTAACCCCCTAAAGGGGGAGCTTTTGAAGTTCGATTATGTCAAAACATGATACATTAAAACTCCCCCTTCAAGGGGTTGGGGGGTTAAAGGCTTTCCTCGATTCAAAAGTAATCCAATACAATAACCCAGGTTTCATAAAAAACGACCCTGTATCCATCCCGCATCTGTTCAGCAAAAAACAGGATATAGAGATCATGGGCCTTTGGGCGGCGATATTGGCATGGGGGCAACGCATAACAATCATCAATAAATGCCGTGAACTGATCGCGCTGATGGATGGCGCGCCTTATGATTTTATCATCAATCACCAGGAAACCGACCTTAAAAAGCTATTAAAATTTAAGCACCGAACTTTTAATGATGTGGATACACTGTATTTTATTTCTTTTTTCAAGCATCATTATTCAAACTATGAATCAGTGGAATCGGCATTTTTGCCCCCCAACCCCCTAAAGGGGGAACAAAACATAAATGGACAAGAACCTATTGAAAAGTACCTAAATCACTTTCGCTCCTATTTTTTTTCACTGCCTGATTTCCCCAACCGCACAAAAAAACACATATCCTCTCCATCCCAAAAATCAACTTGTAAACGGTTAAACATGTTTTTACGCTGGATGGTTCGGAAAGATGATTGCGGCGTAGACTTCGGTATCTGGAACCATATAAAACCATCAGAGCTCATTTGCCCCTGCGACCTGCATGTTGACCGCGTAGCCCGCAAACTCAACCTCATCACCCGCAAACAAACCGACTGGCAAACCGCAGTTGAACTTACCGAACGCCTAAGGAAATTTGACCCGACTGATCCGGTTAAATATGACTTTGCGCTGTTTGGGTTGGGGATTGAGGAGAACTTTTAGGATAGGGGATTTCACCGCTTTTATTTTTTTCGCTATTGGGAAAATTTTTAGTAAATTTGGCTATGACGACGCTAACGGTAAATATACAAAATGAAAAAGACCTTCCTGTTTTGCAGGAAATATTGGATCGATTCGGATTATCTTATTCTGTTGACAGTGATGAAGAATTTATTTTTTCCAAAGCAGAAATCAAGAGTTTTATTAAAACAAAACGGGACTTTTTAGAGGGTAAAACAACTGCCCGTGACTGGACAGATATTGAAAAAGACCTGAACCGTGCCTACAATTAAACTTCTTAAACGGGCAGAACTCGAACTTGTTGATGCTTGTGAATGGTATGAGAAGCGCCAAAAAGGGCTTTCCATTAGATTCCGACAAGAAGTTAAGCAAGCTTTAAAT
Organism: Mucilaginibacter sp.; assembly: GCA_036758125.1. Classification (GTDB taxonomy): domain Bacteria; phylum Bacteroidota; class Bacteroidia; order Sphingobacteriales; family Sphingobacteriaceae; genus Mucilaginibacter. The sequence continues at coordinate 100,260 of DAIOXE010000005.1, read as the reverse complement.
CATTTAAATTTGCACCCTGAGCTTTACGCAATAAAATATAATTCTGACCATCGCTTTATACAATTAAAAAAATTCCCATTTGTATTAATTTATTGGTACGATGAGAATTTAAATACTGTCTTCGTAACTTATTTTTTATACCAAAAGAAATCCTGAAAAATTTGAATCTGAATGAATACTTTCGAACTCAACCTCATCACGTGGCAAACAAACCAACTGGCAAACTGCGCTTGAACTAACCGAACGATTAAGGGAATTTGACCCGGATGACCCTGTGAAGTATGATTTTGCGCTTTTTGGGTTGGGAATGGAGGAGGGGTTTTAGATTGAGATTTCACCGATTTTATGAGTGATTTCACCGATTTTTAAACAAAAGCTTTCAATTTAAATTGGTTAGTTTTGAATATGGACTTCGTGCTTTCTATTTTTGAAAACATTCTTGCAGGCTATTTAATTTTTGTCGTTATAAAATTTATTGCTTTTAGAAAAGTATATCGCTTTATCGGCGATTATTTACATTTTCCCGAAAAAGATCAAACGATTTTTACCTTAAAATATAATTGGTGGAATTTATTTAACCCAATTCTGAATATACCAATTAAAATAAAGCGATATAAAAAAGACGATAGTCAAAACTGGACCGGAACTTTTAACTCTGATATTCTTAACCCCTTTTATTTTAAAGGCCAATACATTATTGACGACCCCGGTATTAACGATGAAGACGGTTGGCATGAAATATATCTTTTTGAAAAAAAAAGCAATAAATTAATAGCATTTAACTTACACCATTTGGAAGGAAAGACTTGGGTTGTTGATCAAGGTTACTATATTCAAAAGATTAAATTGCTTAGTTAAATCGGTGTAGTCTCCGCATAATCGGTGAAATCACTGTTCCTCCTTAAAATAAACCTTATAATAATTCATATGTTTATCGTCATCAAACCCCTTTTCAATCAGTTCCTTGTCGCCATGGATGTAGATATGGAAATTCTTGTCCAGCTTTAATACACTTTTATAAACCCTGCTTTGTTTTTTTACTGCGCTTCCTGATATTTCAAAAGTATCGGCAATAGGACTTTCAAATTCTTGTTCGTACTGACTTTTAAAGGTTTTGAAGGATTCAATTGCTTTGGGATTACCAATTACTTCGCCGGTAAACTCGTCCATATCAAAAGTATCTTTCTCTTTAAAGTACTTCATGGAGCGGTTCAGCAGGTCTATCTTGTCAGCTTTGCTCATTTCAAATTCATCGTCCAGCTTTTGGGTGACAAAGTTTTTATAGATACCCAGGGTATTGCTGGTTTGGTTAAAACTGTCGTTGCGGATCTTTAACTGTAAAAAATCATCTTTCCAATACACGGCGGCATCTTGCCCGTTATTGTTTTTATCAATTACCACAACTTTATAACCGTTTTCCTTTTCAATATCGAAAATCAAGACACCTTTATCAAGCTTGTTGATATTTATAGCATTTTCCTCATAGTCGACCTGGAAACCACCTTTATCAGGGTAAAATTTTAAATATGTTTCCTTGTTTTCTGATTTAAAGATCCCGATAGCATCAAGCAGGTTGCCTTCAATTTGCACCTTGTTAAAATATACCACGTACAATTCGCCGCCTTTAATATTAGGATGTGTGGTTACTTTATAAAGAAATTTAGCTATCAGCTCAGAAGCTTCATGAAATTTTTCTTTTTGCTCAAAAATCCGGCTCACAAAATGGTGGATCTCGTTAAGGCTAAGGTCGCCGCTGCTGTGGGTGAGGTGATAAACTTCGTTTGCCTTTTCAAAAGGTTTCAAAAAGTACTGTATCAGCAGGTTAGGGATAATTTCATCTTTCAGTTCCAGCGGATGATCAGATAAGGAATACATCTCGTTTATCGATGGGTTGCCAACATGATGTACCGAAATAGTATTGAGCGATGCTTCAAAAAAAGTTACCATAAATATGCACCGAAAGTAGGGTTTTTCGTCCATAGTCGACGATAGTTTATAGTGCGTTTGTGATTGTTTATATTTCATGGTTCATAGTCAATAACAGGATTTAGTTTTAAAATAAAAGATTGCCCTTAAATACCGACTTTTGCTTTTCCTTAACAATGACTCAATGACTCAATGACCCAATGACCGATGACCAAACAATCGTTGCCCTTGCTACTCCGAATGGCGTTGGCGCCATAGGCATTATCCGCCTTTCAGGGCCGGAGGCTATTACTATTGCCAATACTGTTTTCAAAGGTAAAGATCTGACTAAACAGGCATCGCATACAATACATTTCGGGAATATTGTTGACGGCGATGTTGTTTTGGATGAGGTTTTGGCTTCTTTGTTCGTTACTCCCCGTTCTTATACCGGCGAAAACGTTGTAGAGATTTCCTGTCATGGTTCGGCTTATATTATTGAATCCATCATTAAGCTGCTTATAAAAAAAGGCGCACGTTCTGCAAAAGCCGGCGAGTTTACCTTAAGAGCGTTTTTGAATGGACAGTTAGACCTTTCGCAAGCCGAAGCGGTTGCCGATCTGATCGCATCAAATTCAAAAGCCTCACAACAGGTAGCGTTACAGCAACTACGAGGTGGTTTCAGTAGTCAGTTACAATCATTACGCGATCAGTTAATGCAATTTGCTTCGCTCATTGAATTGGAACTTGATTTTGCCGAAGAAGATGTAGAATTTGCCAACCGCGATCAGCTAAAAAAACTAATCGGAGAGATCAATGTTGTAATTGGCAACCTTATCCGTTCATTTGAATTGGGCAATGCAATTAAACTGGGGGTGAATACAGTTATTGCCGGCAGGCCAAATGCAGGTAAATCAACCCTCTTGAATGCCCTGCTGAATGAAGAACGCGCTATTGTTAGCCATATACCCGGCACTACGCGCGATACAATAGAAGAAGTGCTTAATATAAACGGTATCAATTTCAGGCTGATAGATACTGCCGGTATCCGGGAAGCTACCGATTCCATTGAACAGATGGGAGTGGAGCGCACGATGGAAAAGATCAGCCAGTCGGCGGTGTTGGTTTATTTGTTCGACGCTAACGAGATTACTATTGAGGATCTAAATAATGATCTTGAAAGTTTGCAAAAACCTGGTATAACCATGCTTGTAGTAGCGAATAAAGCAGACCTATTGACAGAAGAACAGTTATTAGCGCTGCCACGCACAAGGCAAGCCATTGTCATATCTGCTAAAGAAAAGCTTCATATTGACGAATTAAAGAAAAAAATATATTCTGCAGCAATAAAAGGTAAATTAACCGGCGATGAAACCCTGGTAACCAACATCCGGCACCTGGAAGCGCTACAAAAAACCCAGGACGCCTTAACAAGGGTGCTCAAAGGCATTGATACCGTAACCTCCGACTTTTTAGCGATGGATATTAAACTGGCCCTGCACTATCTTGGAGAAATTACCGGAGCTGTTACTACCGAAGACCTACTGGAAAATATTTTTAGTAAGTTCTGTATCGGAAAGTAAACGCCCGATTATTCAATTTTAAAATAAAATTTGGCTAATGTGGAGACTTGCCATATTTTTAACTATTTTTGCTTTCTATTTATTCCCGAAGATTCTTTTTATTCCAGACGTCCAAAAAATAAATGAAAAATTATTGGACAAAAATTAATGACCTTATAACAAAATTAAAAAGGTTTATAAATTAAGACGATTCTAAAACTATTTCCCATGATAAACACTTCAGAAATTGCGCCCGACGTTTACCGGATTTCCGTTTTTGTGCCGGAAATTAATTTGCAGTTTAATCATTTTTTGATTAAAGATGAAGAACCAATGCTTTATCATGCAGGACTGAAACATATGTTCCCTGTATTATTGGAAGCTGTCAGCAAAATCATTCCACCATCACAAATCAGATGGATTGGCTTTAGTCATTTTGAGGTAGATGAATGCGGGGCACTTAACGATTGGCTGCAAGTGGCACCTAATGCCAAAGCAGTTTGCAGCGAGGCAGGGGCTATTGTTAATATGAACGACTTTTCTATAAGACCAGCTCATGCTATGCAAGACAATATGGTTTTGAAAACCGGAAAATATGCTTACCGTTTTATTCGAACCCCGCATTTACCTCACGGTTGGGATGCGGGTGTGATGTTTGAAGAAACAAATAAAACCCTATTGTGCTCTGATTTATTTCATCAAAACGGAGATGTGGTCAGTTTAACCGATAAAGATATTTTAGGGGCGCATAAAAACTCCATGCTTGAATTTGAAAAGGGGCCTTTGATGGCATATACCCCCTATACGCATAACACTGCTAAATTGCTCAGTTCTCTGGCGGAGCTTCAGCCAAAAACTCTTGCAACGATGCATGGTTCTTCCTTTCATGGTGACTGCCGCGCAGCGTTGACAGATCTTAATTTAGTAATGAAAGAAATTTGGGGTAGTGAAGAAATTTGAGTAATTTTACTCATTGTATTGAGTAAAATGTAAAAAATGTTTGAGCGTCCTGAATTACAGCAATTTATAAAACGAACAAAGGAACAAAGACGTTTTATGCAAGTGGTGATGGGTCCCCGTCAGGTGGGCAAAACCACTATGATAATTCAATTATTAAAAAAGATAACTATACCCTATTTATTTGAATCAGCGGATGCCGTACCCGCTTCAAATGCAGTATGGCTGGAGCAATTATGGGAAAGTGCAAGGCTGAAAATGACAATAAATCAATCATCGGAATTTTTATTGATAGTAGATGAAATTCAAAAAATTGATAATTGGAGCGAAATTGTAAAACGTTTATGGGACGAAGACACACGTCAAAGCAAAAATATAAAAGTAATTCTCCTTGGCTCATCCCGGTTGCTGCTTCAAAAAGGCTTAACAGAGTCATTAACAGGTCGTTTTGAAACCACTTATTTAGGGCATTGGAGTTTTAGCGAAATGCAGCAGGCGTTTGGCTGGAGCGCTAATCAATATGCCTGGTTTGGCGGGTATCCAGGTTCTGCTTCACTAATAGATGATGAAGAAAGATGGAAGCAATATATTAATAACTCATTGATTGAAACAAGCATATCAAAAGATATATTAATGCTTACAAGAGTGGATAAACCGGCATTAATGAAACGGTTGTTTGAATTAGGGTGCTTATATTCAGGACAGATACTTTCGTACACCAAGATGCAGGGACAACTGCTGGATGCCGGCAATACTACAACATTATCGCATTACCTCAACCTATTGGATACCGCAGGTTTGCTTGCAGGGTTAGATATTTATGCCGCTGATGCTATCCGTAAACGGGCGTCAAGTCCTAAGTTTCAGGTTCACAATACAGCTTTGATTAGTGCGCAACGAAATGAATTTTTTAAAAAGATTGTTGAAGACCCACCGCAATGGGGCCGGATTGTGGAATCGTCCATTGGCGCACACTTAATAAATCATTCCTTAACAGAAAATTTCACAGTTAATTATTGGCGTCACAAGAATGATGAAATAGATTTTGTTTTAGAAAAGCGAGGTAAAGTGATCGGTTTGGAAGTAAAAAGCAGCACGGCCGGAGATACTTTCGGAATGGCCGCATTTAAAAATAAATACACGCCATATAAAGTGTTATTAGTTGGTAATAGCGGCATTCCCTGGCAGGAATTTTTGCAAATAAACCCGGTAGAAATATTTAGTTAAAGAAAAAGCCGCTACAATACAACCAATTTTATAAGCCTTTTAAATAAACTATCGGGACTAATCTTTCATGAAAAAAAAATTACCATTTCTATTTATCGGAATGTTGTTAATTGTTGCGTGCGGCAAGAAAAAAGAACAGCTTATAGTAACCACCTTTGCAGGTTCAGGAGCTATGGGGTCCAAAGACGGCAAAGGCGTTGAAGCTTCCTTTTCAAATCTCATGGGCTTAGCTTTAGATAATAAGGGCAATGTATACGTGGCCGATTCGCGCAATAATCTGATACGAAAGATAAACCGGGACGGAGAGGTAACCACACTCGCCGGTAGTGGCGCTGCGGGTTCCGCTGATGGCAAGGGAGCCTCCGCTTCCTTTTTTAACCCGGTTGCGGTAACCGTGGATAGAAATGGCAATGTTTATGTGGCGGATAAACAAAATAATCTTATCCGTAAAATCAGCCCCGGTGGCCAGGTTACTACGATCGCAGGCAGAACGGAAAAAAATGAAGATTTCGGGGGAAGGTTCCCTCTGTTTGACTATCCAACCGGAGTAGCTGCAGATTCATTAGGAAATATTTATGTGACCGATAGTTTTCATGATAAAATTCGTAAAATAAAGGCAGACGGCAAGATCATTACCTTTGCAGGTAATGGCGCTCCCGGCTCAAAAGATGGTATCGGTACTGCCGCCTCATTTTATGTTCCGGGAGGCATAGCTGCTGACTCGAAAGGGAACCTATATGTCTCAGATACGTATAATAACCTGATCAGAAAGATAAACCCCGCAGGCGTTGTTACCACTTTGGCAGGAAGGCTTAAAAAAGGATGGGCTAACGGTAAAGGCGCGGCAGCTTCATTTTCGCATCCGGCCGGAATAGCAGTGGATAAAAATGGCAATATTTATGTTGCTGATGCCGGTAATAATCTCATCCGGAAGATAAACCCGGATGGAATGGTAACAACCCTTGCGGGACACAGGGCCCGCGGTTCAATCAACGGCGATGTTAAAACAGCTTCTTTTCGCAGTCCGATGGGGGTGGCTGTGGATACCGCAGGTAATGTATTTATAGCTGATTATCAAAATAATTTGGTACGTAAGATAATTAAACAGTAAAATACGTGACCAAGATCATTGTCAGCTGTTTTTAACTTCTATAAATTAGGAAACTTTTAACCAATTTAAATGCACAAATATACTGTTATCCTTGTCGTCGTATCGACCGTGATTTTTCTTGGCTGTAAAAAAACGCAACCCAATCATACAATTGTAAGCCCGCCGCCTCCGGTTCCAAATACGCAGCACATTTCTGTTCTTACACAGCATAATGATAATACTCGCGCCGGGTTAAACAACCAGGAAACCAAATTAACAACAGCAAATGTTAATCCCCAGCACTTCGGGAAATTATTTAGTTTGGCGGTTGACGATCAGGTATATGCCCAGCCCCTTGTTGTTGGTAATTTACCAATCAATTCAGGCAATCATAATGTGGTATTTATCGCTACCGTAAATAATTCCATATATGCTTACGATGGCGACAACGGGAGCTTATATTGGAAAGTAAACTTTAACGCTCCTGGAACGAGGCCGCCAAAGTCCTCGGACATGTCTTCAGGCTGGTGCCATCCATATACTGACTTTTTTAATAATATCGGCATTGTCGGTACGCCGGTAATAGATTCTACAGCCCAAACCATGTATTTTATGACGCGGCTAACCGATGGCACTCATTTTTTTCAATACCTGCACGCGATTAATATCCTGACTGGCGCAGACCGGGCAGGCAGTCCGGTGAAAATCACAGCCAGCGTAACTGGAACCGGCGATGGAAATGTAAGCGGGGTAGTTAACTTTGACCCCCTGCGTAATAATCAGCGGCAAGGATTAACGCTTGTGAACGGCGTAGTATATATCTCCTTTTCTTCACATTGTGACTGGAACCCTTATCACGGTTGGATTTTGGGTTATAATTCACAAACGCTGCAACAGCAAACCGTATATAATGATACCCCAAACGGTGAAAACGGCGGTTTATGGGAAAGCGGTATGGGCATGGCTGCCGATGCGCAAGGTAACCTCTATGTAGTTTCAGGCAACGGAACAGTTGGAACAAATGCTCCGTATTCGGGAGGTGGAAATGGAACAGTTGAAAAAACGGCCAGTCCGGATCCAACAGACCCGATAGGTCGTGCTGAAAGTGCTTTAAAACTAACACCATCCGGTGCTACCTTACAAATAACCAGCTACTTTACCCCCTCAAATTACCTGGATTTAAACATAAATGATTTGGATTACGGGGTAATGGGTACATTTTTGATTCCCAACTCCCCTTACTATTTAACCGGTTGCAAAGACGGTAATTTGTATTTGCTAAATAAGGATAATATGGGCGGTTTTTCAACTTCATCAAACATGGTACAGCAAACTATTCCATTGGGTGGCAGTATGCATTGCCAGCCATCCTATTATAAGGGGAGCAGTAACGAATTTGTATACGTATGGTCGGAAAATGAACCATTGCGCGCTCTTTCGTTTAACCGGGGCAGCAATTCGTTCGGTGCTAACCAGGTCGTTTCGACATTGAACGGTCCAACTGGAGGCTCCGGGGCCCTTCTGTCGGTTTCTTCAAGTGGGTCCCTTGCAGGGACAGGCATTTTATGGGCCGCTTACGCTATAAGCGGGGATGCAGGAAGTCAGATTAGTCCGGGTATATTAAGGGCATTTGATGCGAATGACGTTACCAAGGAGCTTTGGAATAGCAATGATAATGTCGGGGATGGCGTAGGTTACTATGCCAAATTTTCATCACCAACTGTTGCCGATGGACATGTTTATCTTGCAACGTTTTCTAACCAGGTAGTGGTTTATGGGTTGAAGTAGGATGTTTAAAAAATTCCTGATTTGTTTACGGTCAATTTTTAGTTTCTGACAAATAAGCTGTCTGCCGAATATTTGCCTGCGCCGTAGATCAGTAAAAAGATCAGTCCCATCAACATACAAAAATCAGTCCGGGCTTCATGGGCGGCGGGCCAGAAGCCTTTTTCGAGCAAGATTGGGGTTTTTGTTGAATAGATAGCAACGGATATGTCGATCAATAATGGTATAGAAGCTAAGCGTGTCAACAACCCGATAATCAATAATACGCCACAGATAATTTCTGTCGCACCATCAAATGGGCCGAAAAAATACGGATAAGGTATCCCGATCTTCGCAAAACGTCCGATGCCCATTGCATCAGCAAATAAAAATTTCTGTATACCTTCTGACAAAAACACTAACCCAACCATTAGGCGGATAAGAATATTTCCGGAAAACCTATAAAAAAGTAACTTCTTCATTTCGTGCCATGAAACCTTTAATTAATTAACTGACAAGGTAATAAAATGTTTTTTTTCGAAACATTGAAATTTGACTGCTTGCCACGTTATTAAATGGTTGTGGTCACATGAATATTAAAAAAGCTTTGGTAAAATTAGCTTGGCATTTAATTATCTCCACTCATCTTCCGTCATTGTATTACCTACAGGGTTTTCAAATTCTATTTTTTGGAAAGTCAGAGTGACCTCCTCAACCCCATTACCATTATTATTACTACTATTTTCGGCCGAAACTATACCTCCATACTGGGATATCAGCGAAATTGAAGCGTTCGTGAGCGTTATTTTATGGGATAAGAATGTCCGTCCATCGGCAGCTTTTTTGTAAAATTCAATCACAACAGATCTCAAGTTTTCATTAGTATAAGCCGCCTGCAGTAATTGTGGCGTCGCATAGTCAATATTTTTAATGATGACCAATGGCGAATGCATACGTTTGCCAGTATTCCTGCCCGATCCTAAATCATGAGGAACGGACACCGAATACCTAAAACCGATACACTCGATCTTGCCTTCATTTCCTTCGGCAACGCCACTGCCTTTAAATTGCCCGGTCTTTATACCTTCGATTGTGACGTAAGCTATCACGGGTTGATTTGCTTGTGCCGAAGCCAGCAAAGCTGTAAACTGGCACAATAAAATCAATAAAACAAAAAGGTAAAGTTGATTTCTTTTCATAACTGTTTGTTATTAAAATTTATAAATAAATTAAATTTAAGTAAAATAAATGATATAAAGTATAGGCAACGCGATTTTTTTTACATCAAAAAATTACTCTTATAACAGCTAAAAATGTTATAAGAAGTTATTTTCCGGTTGGCTGGGCCACTGGTTCATTAAATTTATAATATTTCCCTTTGGCGTTTTTTAAACTATCCATTTTTATTGGCTGGGCGGCTTTAACAGCTTGAAGGTCCTCTTGCTTTTTTTTCCAGTCTTTCGGATATATTTGACCGAGTTTCACCGTATCAGCTGTGCTGTAAAAAGCAAGTATATTTTGCTTTAATGGGGCAGTGAGATTGTTAAATTTCGTCTCAACGAGCTTATCCATCAGATCGCCATAAGTTTTATCAGTAAGCCCATATTCTTCAATGATGGTAGGATTACCTGTATCATAATCGATGTCCCCTAATGTTACCTTTCCATCGCGTAATTTCGTAAGCGCATTGTCATAGTGCACCAAGGTGGTATCAAAACTCTTTATAAATAATTTTTCGCCTTCGGGCCCGACGTCCCGGAATTTTAGTGGCCGAAAGGGCCCGACCTTGGGAATAATCCTAATAAAAAAAGATAGAACCACGGCTTTAAAACCCGGCTTTTGCCTGGCTTGTCCAAACTCCTTGTAAAATTGTTTCTTACTCATTTTGTAATGAAAACTGTGAGCGTTGGCGCTTGGGTTTTGTTTTTTAATATCTTGTTTTTTAATCACCCAGGCAGTCCGGACGGCAACAGGCAACAAGCTTTTTACCGACCACCTAAAGGTACCAATGGCAAGGGTAAGGTCACCAAATACGGTATTGATGTCTTGTCCGTAGGTTTTCAAAAAAGCCCGTTCAAGTACAGGCCTTGATACTTCAAAACCAATAAGGTCATGATAATCCTGTGAGGCGTAATTGCCTTTTGCCATTTGCAATACATCAAATGACAGCTCAACCTTGCTATGCGCGGCATGATCCTCCTCAAAAGTTACCACAGGCCCGAATTTGTACCCAACTTTAGGATAAACGATGGGCACCACATGGTTTACCGCTATGGAGTGGCCGTATTTATCAGCCATATAGTGACATAGTGCACCAAGCGCAAACGCATATTCGTCAAGATTTTGTGCTTCGGAAAGCAATGCCTCTACAAAATCGCCGCTGCGGGCATAGTGTAACAAATTAGTAAAATATACGCTGCCGAAAGGATAATAACCCATATCAGCAAGCAGGCAGCCTCCATAAGCATAGGCATGGGCCTTTTTCAAGTCCTCATTGGTAGCCAATGGATATTTACTTTTTAATAATGGAAGGATATGTTTCTGCCAGCTTGCATCAATAATTGCTTCGTGAGTGAGAACTGAATAAGCCTTTGTTGATGACGTGATAAGCAGCACAAAAATAACCGGGAGAAACAAATACCTCCAAGGTTTAAGAAAATTCATCATAAATACTAAGCAGTAACATCTTTGATGTAAGGATTAAAAGGGGAAAATGTTTTATTGTAATAGAATTAATAATTCGGATCAGGAATCATTATTCCTGTATCTTTGAAACAGGCCTTGATTTGCATGAACAGTAAAATTACAAGGCAAAGAATATAAATAACAAATGAAAACTATACGATGGGGCATTTTAGGTACAGGTCGTATCGCGCAGAAATTCGCGACTGATCTCCGGTTGGTTGAAGATGCTGAATTAATAGCCGTTGGTTCACGTTCTCAGCAATCAGCAGATGATTTCAGCCGGAAATTTCCCCTAAGGTATGTGCACGATAGCTATGAGGCCCTGGCTCAAAACCCGGAAGTTGATGTAATATACATCGCCACGCCGCATAACCTGCATTATGAAAACACCCTGCTTTGCTTGCAACAGGGTAAAGCTGTTTTGTGCGAGAAGCCGTTTGCTATGAATACCCGGCAGACTAAAGCGATGATTACTTTGGCCAAAGAAAAGAAGGTGTTTTTAATGGAAGCGCTATGGACAAAATTCCACCCGCATTACATAAAAATGCAGGAGATGATAGGGCAGGGGCTATTGGGCGAAATTAAAGCCGTATTGGTAAACTTTGGTTTTAAGCCAATTGCGCCCGTAGCGGCGAGGTTATTTGACCCCGAATTAGGCGGAGGCACATTAATGGATATTGGTATTTATAATGTTTTTATAGCTATGAGCGTTCTTGGGAAGCCCGATCATATCGATGCTGTAATGACACCTGCTTCAACGGGTGTTGACGAGCAGTGCGCCATACTTTTCAGATATAAAAATGGCGCGCTTGCGCAAATGTTTTCTACATTTTCTTCGAACCTGGCGACCGAGGCCGATATTTGCGGGAGCGAAGGCCGGATCAGACTTACGTCGAGGTTTTATGAACCTTCTTCAACCATTGAATTCTTCAAAGACCGGGCCGATAACAGAGAGATTATTTCTGTAACGAAAGAACCGGGCTTTGGTTACCAATATGAAGCAAGACACGTAAACGATTGCTTAAGAAAGGGACTTACCGAGAGTTCGGTTGTAACTTTTGCTGATACGCTTTCATTAATGGAAACTTTGGATAAGATAAGGGGGATTGCAGGGATACGCTATATGGCCGATGATTTATAAGCGTTTCGATGTTTTCTAAACGTCTAAAATCTGTTCAAGGTTTTAAAATTGAAAAATATGGCCTTTAAACGTTTTTTTGCAGTAGTCGTTGGTGTATCAATGGCTCTTTTTACCAGGGCGCAGATCAAACCCTACAACGAACCTTACCGTCCGCAGGTTCATTTTTCTCCCAGGGAAAAATGGATGAACGACCCCAACGGAATGGTTTATTATAAAGGCGTTTATCATTTATTTTTTCAGCACTATCCAAAAGACATTGTGTGGGGGCCAATGCACTGGGGCCACGCTGTGAGTAAGGATTTAATGCATTGGAAACAGCTGCCAATAGCCTTATACCCAGATAGCCTTGGCTACATATTTTCGGGCAGCGCGGTTATTGATTATAAAAATACTTCGGGCTTCGGCAAAAATGGACAAATACCGATGGTTGCCATATTTACCCACCATAATCCTATACTTGAAAAAGCCGGGAGCGATAAATTTCAAAACGAAAGTATCGCTTATAGCCTTGATGAAGGCAATACCTGGACAAAATACCCGGGCAATCCTGTTTTAAAAAATCCGGGAATTCGTGATTTCCGCGACCCTAAAGTCAGTTGGTATGCACGCGGCAATAAATGGCTCATGACGCTTGCAACCAAAGACAGGATATCCTTCTATTCATCACCCAATTTAAAAGACTGGACAAAAGAAAGCGAATTTGGAAAATCCATAGGAGGTCATGGCGGAGTATGGGAGTGCCCCGACCTGTTCCCGCTTAAATTGAATGACAAAACTTATTGGGTATTGCTGGTAAGCATTAACCCCGGCGGCCCGAATGGCGGCTCGGCAACACAGTATTTCATTGGTGATTTTGACGGAAAAACCTTTACACCCCTAAGCACAAAAATAAAATGGATAGATTACGGCCCCGACGACTATGCCGGGGCTACGTGGGCTAATACAGGTGACCGGAGGATATTTTTAGGGTGGATGAGCAACTGGCTGTACGCCAACCAGGTACCTACCAAAGCCTGGCGCAATGCAATGACTGTTCCGCGCGAACTGGCTTTAAAACAGGTTGGAAATGACATTTTACTTACATCAAACCCTGTAAAAGAGATAGAAAGTATCTCATCAAAAGTGGTAGGCGCTGATCCGCTCATAAGGCGTCATTTACCGGCGCAATACATCCTTTCATTCCATCTGAATAAAATTACAGATTATTCCGTTTTACTTTCGAATGAAGCAGGAGAGGAGCTCACCATCGGCTATAGCAAAGCAAATAATAGTTATTTTATCGACCGTTCTAAATCGGGGAAAATCGATTTTAGCCCTGAGTTTGTAAAGCCATTGAGCGCGCCTCGTTTATTAAAGAGTCAAAGCTCCGGAGTTATGCTGGTTGCTGATGCTTCATCGGTTGAATTGTTTGCAGATGGCGGGTTAACAAACATGTCTGCGGTGTTTTTTCCAAGACAAAAGTTTGATCGTATGCAGATAAAAACCAATGATGGGGTGGCAATTAAAAATGTAAATATCAAGTCGTTAAGATCGATCTGGAAATAGGCGGCCAAGGAAAGATATCGAAGTTTCAGAAACTTCGTAGTGCCGGCAAAAACGACCAAATCATAAAATAAAAAGGTCTGATGATATGATCGCTTAAGATTGAATCAAAATTGAACAAGCTTTGTAACATTGAGGAGGGAAAGATTGAATTATGGCGTTCACCGGCTTCTCTGAACAGTGATTTTGCCAATCTTACTATAACGGGATAAAATGCCGCCCCGATAATTATTAAATCCTTGCCAGCCTCCACATGCCATAAGGATTTCTAAATAGCTCATTGTCTTTGTTAGGCTGATCGGGCTCATCCGTGATTCTATATTTTAGGGATTGCGGATCGGCTTGAAAAGTTTGATCATGTAGTAGAATTGGCTTATCAAAAATTTGATAATATCCGAAAATTGAAAGTACGTCAACCGATGTTTGAAATTCTTCGCCTGAAATAATAGTATCCCGTAAACCTAAATTATGCATACCGCATGTCCAAACACTGCCGTTTTTATCAGTTATTGAATCAACCACAAACATTTGATAAAGGTCGGGCTCCTCAAAATTGTCAATTAAATTAAGCCATTTATTTTTCTCAAATGCTTTGCCTGTAGTCTCTATTTTAATCGCGATGCCACCCGCTTTCAGAACAGCCGTCCCGGCAAATGCTATATTTTCCGCTTCTTTTAAGCCACCTGTCTCACCGGAGATGTAGATGACAAAGTTGTGGCTTTCAATTTTATTCAAACATTCATCCGTGATCCTGGTCGTTCTTCCTAAATACTTGAACGACTCTTTCATCCGCTCATCCCTCCCGCGTATTTCTATTTTATAGTGCCGTTCCCTTTTAACGCTTAGCAGGATTTCGCCAACAGCCATATATTCGCCATTGCTTGATGAAACAATGGTGTTTTTGATTTCATCCTTATCCTTCCACAAACCCGGTATACATATAACAGTTGTTGCCGTTACAGTACGCGTTTTTTTAGGTTTTGATTTTTTTTTGAAGGGCCACATGAAAGTAATACCTTTCTCCGGAATTAATGTTTCAAACCTGATCAACTTAATTCAACCCAATCAACTACTCATTACTTCATATACATCTTATCCAAAAACAAATACCTTCCGCGGTCATTTTCAGCCTCCAGGTGTGTATTAACATCAATATCCATAAAACTAACCGGGCTGCTATTGGTATTTGGTTTCCATTTTGGCAGGCCTTTGCCATTCGGGTCGCCGGTTTTTATAAAGTTGGCGAAGTAATTTTCAATAGTTGCTGAAACTTTATAATCATCAGGCGTCCAGGCGTAAACTTTGTTGTAAGGCAGGTTGCCCATAGCAAACTCTATTTCCGAGGCATGGGACGCGCCAACCAATGGCGGCGGCATTTTACCGGCGGGAGGGTTGGGCTGGCCAACCATTTGCGGCCTGGGGCATGAAAACACGTATCGATAAACCGGTTTGCCGCCGGTTTTAGTTTGCAGATCGGCCCATTTCCAGGTACTGTAAACAATAAAATTGTCGCTGGCTAAAGCGGTGGCCGATTTAATCACTTCCTCCTGCGTATTGCCGGGATATAGTTTTAGAACTGTATCAGCATCGCTGCCAAAGCGCTGTTTTACTTTTTTAGCATAGTTTTCGGGAGTTGGCAGGTCGCCTCCCATAAAAGATTGATAAGGTATTTCGGCAGAGTTCCATCCGACCAACAGGGGAACATGGGCCTGTTCGCCGGCTTCAAAAATTTCTATCGGTAATTTTGGCAAAAAATAGCCGTCAACAGTCATCGATAGCCTGTAAGCGTCAGGTTTTGAAGCATCATCAAGCAATTGGGCGGCAGGTATGGCTCGGAGGTCTGCCAATGATTTTGCGCCGACTTTTGCTGTGAAGCCGGTTCCGATTTTCTCCCCCTCAGCAAGCAGTACCGGTGATATTGGTTTTATCGCGCCGCCGCTTTCGCCAATAGCGCCCGCAAAAAGATTTTTTGAAAGCGGCGAAGCCATTTGCGCGCATACGGCTATCGATCCCGCCGATTCCCCTGCGATGGTTACATGGGCAGGATCGCCGCCAAATGCCGCTATATTAACCTGTACCCAGCGCAACGCAGCCGTTTGGTCCATCAGTCCATAATTTCCGGATGCATGATGCGGGGACTCCTGGGTCAGCTCAGGATGGGCGAAGAACCCAAAAATACCGAGCCTGTAATTTACCGTAAGCGTAACAATTCCCTTTTGGGCCATGCTTTCGCCATCGTAACGCGATTCGGAGCCGTCGCCGGCGCTAAAACCCCCGCCGTAAAAATACACGAGCACTGGCAATTTTTCTGTGCTTGATTTTGCCGGTGTCCATACGTTCAGGTAAAGGCAATCTTCACTCATTGTGTCCGCACGGAATATCATGTCGCTGAAAATACGCTTCTGCATCGGCATGTGACTAAAGTGATCTGCTTTAAGCACGCCTGCCCAGTTTGCGGGCGGCTGCGGTTCTTTCCAGCGCAGGTCGCCAACCGGCGGCTGGGCATAAGGGATGCCTTTAAAACTCCTGATCCCGGTAGCGGGGTTAAATGTGCCTTCGAGCGTACCGTTGCTGATTTGAACTTGTGGATTTGCCCGTTGCGCTGCAGCGGGATTAAAAAATAGTAACACGAGCAACGCCGAAGTGAAAAAAGCTTTCATATTTTTTGTTTAAATTGGTTGGTCTAAATATATCAAAATTGTATAGGATATTTAAGATTGTATCTTTAACCAAACAAAACCTGACTTATGATGTATAAATTTTACTTATTCATCCCTGCCCTAATATTACTTGCTGGCTGTACCAACAAAAAGCAATATGACAAAATTATCAGCAACGGCCTGATCTATGATGGCAGGGGCGGGGAACCTTATAAAGCTGACATTGCGATAAACGCGGATACAATTGCTGAAATAGGCGATCTGTCTGCCTCAAATGCAAAAGAAAATATCGACGTACATGGCATGGCTGTTGCACCCGGCTTTATTAATATGTTGAGCCAGGCACAGGAGAGCCTCATCGCAGATGGCCATTCGCAAAGTGATATAAGGCAGGGTGTCACCCTTGAAGTAATGGGTGAGGGGACAAGCATGGGGCCGCTTACCCCTAAAATGAAGGCTGAGTGGGAAGCGGGCGAGGGTGATATCCGCTACAAAGTTGAATGGAATACTCTCGGTGAATATCTTAGCTATCTCGAAAAGAAAGGAATTTCCTGCAATGTAGCTTCATTTATCGGCGCCGGGACTGTACGGACAAATATTATTGGCGAAGATAACCGTCCGCCAACACCTGCTGAGCTTAAACAAATGCAGCAATTAGTAAAGCAGGCCATGCAGGAAGGCGCTATGGGGGTTGGTTCCTCACTAATCTATCCGCCCGATTTTTTTGCAAAAACCGACGAGTTAGTGGCTTTATGCAAAGCGGCTTCAGCCTATGGGGGGATGTACATTTCGCACATGCGCAGCGAAGGCAACAGAGTTAACGAGGCGTTGAATGAACTGATCACTATAGCCCGAGAGGCAAATATTCATGCTGAAGTATACCACATGAAAGTCGCCGGTAAAAATAACTGGAACAAATTAGACAGCGTAATTCACCAAATTGAAAACGCACGTAAACAAGGGCTGAATATTACGGCCGATATGTACACCTACCTTGCAGGCGCTACCGGCCTTACTGCCGCCTTTCCACCTTCATTGCAGGATGGCGGCTTTGGCAAGCTCTGGCAAAGGCTGCATGATCCTGTTATTCGTTCACAAATGGCAAAGGCCATGGACAGCAATCCATCCGATTGGGAAAACCTTTATTATGGTGCCGGCTCACCCGAAAAAGTATTGCTGTTAGGTTTTAAACAGGATTCGCTAAAGAAATTCACCGGCAAAACACTGGCGGAGGTTGCAAAAATCAGAAGAAAATCGCCCGAAGAAACTGCTATGGATCTCATCGTACAGGATAGTACCCGGATTTCAGTCGCCTACTTTTTAATGGATGAATACAATGTAAAAAAGCAAATGGCTTTATCATGGGTAAGTTTTGGTTCTGACGAAGGATCATTTGCGAATGAAGGCGTATTTTTAAAATCAAACCCCCATCCGCGTGCCTATGGCAATTTTATAAGGGTGATAGGTAAATACTCCCGCGACGATAAAGTAATTACTTTACAGGATGCTATCCGCAAACTGGCTTACCTGCCTGCAACAAATTTAAAACTCAAAAAACGCGGCGCACTATTAAAAGGTTATTATGCAGACATAGTCATATTCGATCCTTTAAAGGTGCAGGACCACGCAACTTATGAGCACCCTCACCGCTATGCAACCGGCATAAGCGATGTTTTTGTAAACGGGGTACAAGTATTAATGAATGGCGACCATACCGGCGCAACACCCGGCAGGTTTATAAAAGGGCCGGGGTACGGAAAAAAATAAGGCTTAATCGCTGTATCTCAGTTTGAAATTAAATGTTTATAAATATTTCATTTACAGAATTATATTTTGTAATACACTTGTTACATGCAATAATACCCTGTTTCATTAAACCACAAGCTTGCTATCTCGTCATAGATATATAAATTAAAAAAAATGAAAAAGTTATTTATAATATCAGCAATAGCAATAAGCGGTTTAATTTATAACACCGCTAACGCACAAATTGGAATACATATTGGATTCGGTTTAGCTCCCCGCAGAGTTGTTTACGCTCCTCAGCCGGTAGTAGTTGAACAGGCGCCCGTTTATGATCAGTCTCAAACTGTTTATGACAACAGCAGCGATGACTACTATTATTTACCCGATGTAGATGCTTATTACGATGTAAATGATCAATGCTACTATTATTATGATGGCAACGACTGGATTTCAGCCGCATACTTACCAGGCGCTTACAGTAACTATGACTGGAGAAATTCAACAAGGTATGAAATAAGGGCGTCACGTCCGTATTTACACGATGATGTTTACAGGTCGAGATATAATGGCCACCAGATAGGTGAATTTGAGCTTCGTAGTGACGACAACCATTACAACGGTTATTCAAACGGAGGTTACAAAAGTGATCAACACTTTGATAACAGGGGACAGGGCGGTTATAACCAGGTGGTGCAACCTAACAGGGAACGTGGCGGATACAATCAACACTTTGATAACAGGGGACAAGGTGGTTATAATCAACCATCACAACCCAACAGGGGACAAGGTGGTTATAATCAACCATCAAACCGGGATGATAATCGTTCAAGGGATACCAGGGGCGGCGGAGAGCACTTTAGCCAAAACAGTCCTCAACGTGGTTATGGCAATCATAGGATGACTAAATTTTAACATTTCCTCTATACATATATATAATAAGAAAGGCTGCTGTAAAGCGGTCTTTTTTTATTGCTGATTATTTTTGATTATAGGATTTCGCTGATTTTAAAAACTGTCTCAAAAATCCGTAAAATCCCTTAATCCCGGTTCAATATGAACTTGCACTATTCAAAAGATCAATTGCATCACTATTTAAATCAAGTTCTGTAGCTTTAACCAGTTCGTTAAGCTGTTTAATACTGGTAGCGCTGGCTATCGGCGCTGTAATGCCGGGGCGGGCTATGATCCAGGCAAGGGCTACACTAGCAGGTGTTACCTCATATTCCGCAGCTACTTTATCTAATGCAGCCAAAATTTTATAGCCGCGCGGATTAAGAAATCTTTTTATCCCATGTCCGCGGCCGCTTTGCGACAAATCATTCTCTGACCGGTATTTGCCGGTCAAAAATCCGCTTGCCAGCGAATAATAACTGATCACGCCAATATTTCTTTCCCGGCAAATGGATTCAAGCTCTTTTTCATAATGTTCGCGGGCGTATAAATTATATTCGGGCTGCAAGCATTGGTAGGAGGCTAAACCATTCTCCTTACTTACTTGTAAAGCCTCTTTTAGCCGCAGCCCGCTATAATTTGATGCACCAATAGCCTTAACCTTGCCTTGTTTTATTAATCCGGTAAAGGTTTCCATAGTTTCAAATAAAGGCGTATCCTTGTCATCATCGTGCGATTGGTACAGGTCGATATAATCGGTTTGCAGCCTTTTTAAAGAATCTTCAACAGCCTGGGTAATGTATTTGCGCGATAAGCCTTTTTTACCTTCGCCCATGGGTTTGCCTACTTTTGTAGCAATAATAACTTTATCGCGTTTTCCGGATCGTTTAAGCCAGTTTCCTATAATGGTTTCCGATTCGCCTCCTTTGTTGCCGGGAGCCCAGGATGAATAAACATCAGCTGTATCAATAAAATTGAATCCTGCTTCTGCAAAATCATCAAGCACTTTAAAAGATTCATTTTCATCAATGGTCCATCCGAATACGTTTCCGCCAAAGGCAAAAGGATATATTTTTATACCTGAAGTCCCTATTTCACGTTTTTCCATATAATATTTGTAAAATTAAGGATATAACGATTATTACGCGTCAGTGTTTGATGCCCTTGTATCTTCGGTGTGTCATGTTTTGACAATAACTTAGTATAAAAAACCTGCCAAATAATTTTATTTTTACCGTATGGAGAAAGTAACGCCGGATTCCAAAATACTGATCGACATCGTGCAAACTAGAATGCCATTTGGTAAATACAAAGGGACAATGATAAGCGATCTGCCCGTTTATTATTTGGAATGGCTGCACAACAAAGGGTTCCCGCCTGGTAAATTGGGTATGATGCTTGGAAGTGTGTATGAAATAAAAATTAACGGGTTAACCGCCATTTTGGAT
Organism: Mucilaginibacter sp.; assembly: GCA_036758125.1. Lineage (GTDB taxonomy): Bacteria > Bacteroidota > Bacteroidia > Sphingobacteriales > Sphingobacteriaceae > Mucilaginibacter. Next base: position 79,642 of record DAIOXE010000005.1, on the reverse strand, counting down.
ATGGTGAAAAAGTCGTTAAGTTGATTGAGTGAATAGTTGATTAAGTGAGTAGTTATATGAACCAGAATTTCCGGAATTAAAGAACGTTCCGAACAACCTCAAAAATAAATACTCTAACCCAATCAACCACTCACCTAATCAACCACTCACTTCTTGAACTAAATTACTTAACCATGACCATCTGCCAAGCAATCAACAACGTATATTTAGTTATAAAACTTAAAAATGATATGAAACGAATTATTTTGTATGCCGCTTGCTCTCTAATATTTGCCGGCTGTGCAATGGGACAATCAGGCGATAATGAGTTTGCAGCATTGCCTAAGCCTAAAGCAGGAGAAGAAGTCGCCACTTTTGGCGGCGGCTGTTTCTGGAGCATGAGCGAGGCGATGTCGGAGCTGAAAGGGGTGGACAAGGTCGTGTCCGGTTATGCCGGCGGAACTACTAAAAATCCTACTTATGAGGAGGTAAGTACACGAACAACAGGCCATGCTGAGTGCGTCCAGATTTATTATGACCCAAAGGTGATAAGCTTTATCACTGTGGCTACCGCTTTCTTTTTTGCGCACAACCCTACCGAACTTAACTACCAGGGGCCTGATGAAGGAACGGATTATCGCTCCATCGCACTTTATCGTACGCAGGAGGAGAAAACAATTTTACTGGATGTGATAAAAAAGATCAATGGTGAAAAGCATTACGCTGACCCTATTGTAACACAGGTGGTGCCGTTTAAAGCATTTTATCCTGCCGAGAAATATCACCAGGGCTATTACAGGCTTCATGGGGATAATCCATATATAGCAAGCGTATCAGAGCCAAAGGTAATGAAATTCAGAAAGGCCATGAAAGCTGAACTGAAACCGGAGTTTTTGAAGTAGGGTTAGTGATTGGAGGTTGGAGATTAGGCATGTACGTCTGATTCCATTATTTGTCTTCAATTAATCCTAACTGTTTTAAAATTGGATTAATAGAAATATCAGTTAGTTCAACCTCTTTAAGAATAGAAACTATCTTATTGATATCCCGTTCGTTAGTGGCTATGTAGAAGCTATTAATTAAGCCACTTGCATAAAGTCGTTCATTTACTGTCATACCAGAATATTTACTATTCATAATCAAAATTGTACGCTAAGATAATTTTATCATGTAAGATTTACGAGGTTTTTAAAACTTAGTAAGTCTGATCCAACTACATAATAATGGCTCAACGACTTAATGACCCAATGACCTACTCAACCGTTGCCCTTAGCATCAGCGCCCCTACCGTTACGTTGGTTCGGCTATCGATAATTATTGCGCCGCCGTTTGCCTTATTATCCTGGTAAAGATCAAAAGCTAAAGGTTCGGCGGTTTTTATTACGATGCGGCCAATGTCATTCAGTTTAAAATCTTCGTTGTATTCTTTTTCAAGGGTGTTGATATTTACTTTGTATAATGTTTCCTGAATACGGCAGCGGGTTACTTTACTGTTATGCTGTATAAAATAGGTGAGTGAGGTATCCAGTGCGCGGGTATCCATCCAGCACAGGTCGGCTTCGATCAGTTGTGATATTTCAGGCTGATACTGTGAATTAACCAGTACATCACCCCGGCTGATATCAATGTCATCTTTTAAATGGATAGTTACCGACATCCCGGCAAAAGCTTCTTTGGGTTCCTCGTCAAGCAATTCAATTTTATCTATAGTTGATTGGAAACCTGACGGAAGCACTGTTACCTTGTCATTTACCTTAAACGATCCGCTTGATACCCGGCCTGCATAGCCGCGGTAATCGTGCAGATCAGCAGTTTGAGGACGGATAACCCACTGAACTGGGAAACGGGCATGTGCCTTGCTGTCATCTATCTCTATTTCCACTGTCTCAAGGAAATGCAGTAAACTATCGCCTTTATGCCAGCTCATGTTTAACGAGGGGTAAACTATATTGTCGCCTTTTAAAGCGCTTACCGGTATATAGTTTACATTTTTAAGGCCAACTTTTTCCGCTAATGCTTTATAATCTTTTACAATGTTGTTATAAACAGCCTCGCTGTAATCAACCATATCCATCTTGTTGATACAAACAACCACCTGCGGGAGGCCTAAAAGGGCCACCAAAAACGAATGGCGGATAGTTTGCTCAATAACACCTTTCCTGGCATCGATTAAAATAATAGCCAAATTTGCATTTGATGCGCCGGTTACCATGTTACGGGTGTACTGGATATGGCCCGGTGTATCGGCTATAATAAATTTGCGTTTATCCGTTTGGAAATACTTATAGGCTACATCAATGGTGATACCCTGTTCACGTTCGGCTTTCAGCCCATCGGTTAAAATAGCCAGGTCGATACTGCCATCGTCATTTTTGCGGTTTGAGCGGTGCAAAGCCTCCAGCTGATCGGCTAAAATTGACTCACTATCATACAAAAGCCGTCCTATAAGGGTACTCTTACCATCATCAACACTGCCTGCAGTAATAAATTTTAATATATCCATCTTTTTATATTTCGGATTTACGATTTACGATTTCGGATTTAGATATTTTTTTTAGCGCCCTTGTTGGTGTTATCACCAACAAGTTCCATTATTTAGCGCCCTTGTTGGTGTTATCATCAACAAGTTCCATTATTTATTGGTAACCCTGACGAACCGTTTGTTGGTGACAACACCAACAAAGGCGCCGAGGCGCTAACTTGTCTTTTACATCCGAAATCGTAAATCTAAAATCGTAAGTTCAAAAATATCCTCCCTTTTTCCTGTCTTCCATTGCGGCTTCGCTTACCTTATCATCCATTCGGGCGCCGCGTTCACTTATTTTGGACACGCTTATTTCTTCAATAATATCATCGATATGATAAGCGTATGATTCAACAGCGGCTGTGCAGGTCATATCCCCCACGGTGCGAAAGCGGACATTGCGGCTCTCAATAATATCTTCTTCATCCATATTCAGGAAAGGAGAAGCAGCCATTAATTGACCGTTACGCGTGATAACTTCACGCTTATGTGCGAAATAGATAGAAGGCAGTTCGATCTTTTCCCTGCGGATATAGTTCCATACATCAAGCTCGGTCCAGTTGCTTATGGGGAATACCCTCACATTTTCGCCTTTATGTATTTTACCGTTAAAAATATTCCAAAGCTCCGGGCGCTGGCGTTTTGGGTCCCATTGCCCAAATTCATCACGGACGGAAAAAATACGCTCTTTTGCCCTGGCTTTTTCCTCATCCCGGCGCGCACCGCCTATACAGGCATCAAACTGGTATTTAGCAATGGTATCTAATAAAGTAACCGTTTGCAACGGGTTGCGGCTGGCGTTTTTGCCTTTTTGCTCCACTACTTTTCCTTCATCTATTGAATCCTGAACATGACCGATGATCAGCTTTTCGCCAATACGCTTGATCATTGCATCACGGTATTCAATGGTTTCGGCGAAATTATGCCCCGTATCAATGTGTACCAGCGGGAACGGAAATTTGCCCGGCCTGAATGCCTTTTCGGCTAAACGTACCAGTGTAATAGAATCTTTCCCTCCCGAAAACAGCAGCGCAGGTTTTTCAAACTGACCTGCTACTTCCCGCAGGATATAAATGGCTTCCGCCTCCAATTCGTCCAGATAATCCAGTTGATGCTTCATTTGTTAATTAATTATTGAATTATTGAATTACTGAATTATTGATTTGAAGAATTTTCTCAATAAATAATTCACTAATTCAATAATTCAAACTTGTTTTTTCAATCACTAATTCACTAATTCAAACTTGTTTTTTCAATCACTAATTCACTAATTCACTAATTCAATAATTCATACTTGCTTCACTTCATGCAGCCCGCACTCTTTTTTCGACTGGTCTTCCCACCACCACCTGCCTGCCCTGAAATCTTCGCCGGGCTGTACCGCCCTGGTGCAGGGGGCACAGCCAATGCTTGGAAAACCCCTGTCGTGCAAGGTATTATAAGGTATATTGTATTTTTTGATATACTCTTTCACTTCATCTAATATCCAGCTGTAAATAGGATGAAATTTTACCAGTTGATGCTGCTCGTCCCACTCTACATTGTCCATAGACTGCCTGTCGGCTGATTGTTCGGCGCGAATGCCGGTTATCCAGCATTTATTTCCTTCCAAAGCCCGGTTTAAAGGCTCAACTTTACGAATTCCGCAGCATTCTTTCCGGTTTTCTACCGATTCATAAAAACTATTCGGCCCCTTTGCGCTTACCATTTGTTCAACAAGCTCGTGGCGGGGATAGTACGCATGTATCGGTTTACCGTAGATATCCATCGTGCGGTTCCAAACATAATACGTTTCAGGAAACAGCCGGCCTGTTTCAAGCGTGAAAACTTTTATGGGCAGGTTGTTGGTAAAGATCATGTGGGTGATCGCCTGGTCCTCCCAGCCAAAACTGGTTGAAAAAACAATTTTGTCATGAAAAATATCCGACAAAAGGGTTAATGCCTCTACCGGCTCAAGCCCGATGATTTCTCTTTTTATATTTTCTGCAAACACACTCATTTTATATTACCTTTCCTAAAAAAGCGAATATGCTTTTTATACTTATCAAAATAACAATTACCGCTACTGAAATCATAATAGCTTTTACCGAAATACGATTTGATATCCTGGCGGCAATAGGCGAAGCGATAGCACTCCCGATTACCAGGCCTGCCGCAGCCTCCCAATGGTGGGTGTTAAGCATTGTAAAAAAAGTTATGGAGCTCATCACGGCAATAAAAAACCTCGACAGCTTCACTGTACCCAACGAAAAGCGGGCATGCCTGCCGCCGGCGATCAATGTTGATAGTACGATAGACCCCCATCCGCCGCCACCAACTGCATCAATAAAACCGCCGCCTAATCCCAGTAACGGAATTCTTTTTATTTTTTCAGATGATCTTTTTGCCCCGGTTTTGAAAGCTTTTGACAGGATAACGAGGCCTAATATCAAAGTGTATAGTGATACAACGGGTTTGGTGTACTGGCTGTAATGCTCTAATGACGAAAGCAGGTAAGCGCCTGTTACCGCGCCGATAATGCCGGGGATAAGTAACATTTTAAATAATTTCCAGTTGATATTGCCCATACGATAGTGCATCCATCCTGCAATACCGTTGCTCATAATTTCGGATAAATGCACGCCCATGCTCGCCGATGCAGGTGGAATACCCATTGATAACGAGAATGTTGTTGAGGTAACCCCGTATGACATGCCAATAGCGCCATCGATCAAGGCAAAAACGAAACCAGCCCCAAGGAAATAGTAAAATTTAGGGTTTACGTCCTGTACAAAGATTCTAAAATCAGGCTGTCTGAACCACAAAGTCGTTACCGCAATTATTGCCGATAGTATAATGGAACCCCATATCAACCATATAAGATTCTTTTTAACTGGTTGTTTCGGTTCAACCAATACGGAAGTCACCTCGTTCAGCTTTTTAACTTTATAAGCAAAATCACCATTAAGAGAATTACGCAGCACACTTATTTGCTGCAGGGAGTCATCCAGTTCATCAGGCAAACCTGTATTTAAAACTTCTTTAAGGCGTTTGGCTATGGTTGGCGATTTACCATTTGTCGAAATAGCGATCTTCAGGTCTCCTTTTTGTACAACGGAACCCAAATAGAAATCACAAAGCTCCGGGTTATCAGCAACGTTAATAAGCAGTTTGCGCTCATGGGCCGATTGCCGGATAAAATTATTTAGCTCGCTGTCGTTTGTAGCCGCTATTACCAGGTCGGCATTGTCCAAATCGCTGTCAGTAAATGATTTTTGTATTATGTTTACGCTTTCAAATTCCTCCGCCAAAATATGCACTTGCGGTAAAACAGATAAGGCAATAATAGTCACGCTCGCATTCGGGCTATTGTGTAAAATAGCTGTTAGCTTTTCAAGGCCGACACTACCTGCACCAACCAGTACGGCATGTAATTTATTCAGCTTTAAAAAGACCGGAAATAAAGGATTACTCCCGGTCTTTTCATCCTGAATAATATTTATATCACTATCCTTCGGCAACAATGTCATAAAATTCTTTAATAGATTGAAACTGCGGATGCAAAGATACTACTTCGCCAAAAACAATCAGGGCAGGGGATGTGATCTTCTTTTCTTCAACTAATTCAACAATAGTATCAACAACTCCGATAGCTACCTTTTCGTTAACGGTCGATCCGCTTTGAATAACAGCGACCGGAAGCTTGTTTTTACCCTCTTTTTTAAATATTTCGGCTATCTCTGCCAATTTATGTATGCCCATTAAAACTACAACGGTTGCTTTGGTCTGTGCGGCTTCATAAACATCGTTTGAAACTTTGCCGCTCATTGTAGTACCTGTTACCACCCAAAAACTTTCGCTCAAACCGCGATGTGTAACAGGTATATGCTGCAGTCCCGGAACGCCAATTGAACTCGATATGCCCGGAATAACCTGTGCCGGAATACTATACGATGCCGCATAATCCATCTCTTCAAATCCCCGGCCGAAAACAAAAGGATCGCCGCCTTTAAGACGCACAACATGACCATAATTTATGGCATAATCTATCATCAGTTTATTAACTGCATCCTGCGAGTAAGAATGATCGCCAGAGCGTTTGCCAACATATACTTTTACTGCATGTTCAGGCGCGAATTCCAGCAACTCCTCATTTACCAATGCATCGTATAAAACTACATCAGCGGTTTTCAGCGCTTTGACGCCTTTTAAGGTAATCAGTTCGGCATCGCCAGGCCCGGCGCCAACTAAGGTAATCCGCGCTTCTTTAATGCTTTTTTCTGTTGATGTTATTATCATGACTGTACCAGTTCCTCTCTTTTTATTTTAACGGCATCTAAAAAATCGCCGGCTTCTTTTATGTATGTTTTCGCAAAACTCTCCGATGGCTCATTTTTATTGATCTGAAGTACCAGGTCGTTGAAATTGCCTTCTATTTTTATTTCGCCTGTATTCACAAAATGATTATCAAATTCGCGGATAATGCCGGTTTGCGTGCTTGAATTAACGTTTTTATCAAGCAACAATGCTTTTGCGGCAGTTATAAAAGCGTTATAAGCATGATAAATGGCATCAGCCCATCTGCCCTCGGCAAAGGCTTCATTCGCCCAGCCAAATTTTTCATCCACTTCGTATAATAAAGTAGCTACAAGGTCAATCACCACCCCAGCACATTCGCCAACGCCAATTGCAGTAGCATATGTTTCCTGGTGCCCCCAGTCTACAAATTCGTCGTCGGTAAGGGTACTAAGGTCGGCCAGCGGTTTTAGCAACTGGTAAAAATAATCCTTGCCCTGCCTGTCGTAATAGGCATGGAAGGTTTCATCTTCCAAGGCATTGTCTTTATAATTATCAAGTACGGCCCTTAAAACATGAGTTGCACGTTTGGCAGGTACTTTAATAACTTTTTCGGCAGCCCGGCCAATACCATCCCCAACAGTTCCGCCGCCTAAAAGCACTTGCACGGAGGGCAACACTCTAACGCCAGCCTTTAATGAACTGCCATGAAAACCAATATGCGCAAGCCCATGCTGTCCGCATGAATTCATACAGCCGCTTATCTTTATTTTAATCTCACGGTTGAATATCAATTCCTCATATTCGTTATAGATGACATCTTCCAGTACACGAGAAAGGGTCATGCTGTTGGATATGCCCAGGTTGCATGTATCCGTACCGGGGCAGGTGGTTACGTCCGCAGGACTGTTGATGCCGGGCGTTGATAGATCCAATTCAGTTAAACCGTTATATAAAGCAGGCAAGGCTTCTTTTCGCACATATTTAAGCAGCAGGCCCTGCGTCTGCGTGATCCTGATATCATCAGCGACATAAGGTTTTATAACATCAATCAATTTGCGGGCTGTGGCCGATGGTATATCGCCAACCGGAACTTTAACATACACGCCGTAAAAGCCTTTTTGCTTTTGCTCGAACACATTGGTAATAAGCCATTGCTCATAGCGCAAAGGGTTGTTTATAACTGCTTCAGCAATTTCTGTTTGTGCAGGAATAGCCGAAGCAGGTATTGAATCACGATTTATCGTGTAGGTTTTTACTTTAAGCGCTTTTCTTTCATTTTCAGCAAGCTGTAAAACCTCGGGTAAGCTAATTTTTTGGATCAAGTATTTTAAACGTGCTTTATTGCGGTTATTGCGTTCGCCATGACGGTCGAATACACGGATAATGGCCTCGATGTAAGGGATCAGTTTATCCTCAGGCAAAAAATCTTCCACTATACTTGCTATGAAGGGCTGTGCGCCCAAACCGCCACCAAGCAATACTTTAAAACCGCGTTCGCCATTGCTGTTTAATTTGGGGATCAGGCCAACATCATGGGCATAGGAGAAAGCTGTATCGGCATCGCTTGATGAAAATGATATTTTGAATTTACGGCCCATATCCTGGCAAATCGGGTTGCGCAGAAAATATTCAAATGTAGCCTGGGCGTAGGGCGATACATCAAATGGCTCTGCCGGATCGATGCCGGCAGCAGGAGAGGAGGTAACGTTCCTTACCGTATTACCGCATGCTTCGCGAATGGTAATATCGTCCTGTTCCAATTCAGCCCATAATTGGGGTGTGCGGTCGAGGCTTACATAATGAATTTGAATATCTTGGCGTGTAGTTAAATGCAAATTGTGGCTTGCATATTCGTCAGAAATGTCGGCTATTCGCAACAGTTGTTTAAACGTTACCTTGCCAAAAGGAAGCTTTATCCGCACCATTTGCACACCAGGCTGCCTTTGGCCGTAAATTCCTCTCACCAGTCGCAAACTCCTGAATTTTTCATCATGAATTTGCCCTTCCCGAAATGCCCTGATCTTTTTTTCGAGGTCGATAATATCTTTTTCAACAATTGGATCCTCAAGTTCAGTTCTGAAGCTTTGCATAATGTTATTTTAATTTTGTGATATAAAAAACTCCCTTTGGCTAAGGCTAAAGAGGCTTATATTTTCTTAATATTCTTAAATAAGGCTCTTATTTATTACCATGCATTACAGCAACACATCATAGCTTTAAAACAATCAGGGTTCGTAGTTTTCATATTATTCCCCAAATATATACATAGTATACGGAACTTATAGAATTTAATTAAAAAAAAATGCTTTTTACTTTGGGATTACAAAAAATAAATGAGATTAACCCGAAATATTAACGTTTTTACCTTGAATAATAACTATCAGAAATTGTTTTTTGGGGCAGGGAAGCAATGGCAGAGAATGGATTATAGGGATAATACACAGAATGTATAAGCAGCGTTTTTGCGTTCATAAATACTGCTGTGTCTGTTGTATAATTACTACCGGGAAACAAGGAATACGCTATTAAAACAGACTTATATTTAATTATCCTGTAGCTGTAAGTTGATATAGTGGGCGTAATTGCGGAAATCTTTACCGTACCCACGTAAGCAGGGTAGTAAATATAATCTGTTGCAATAACACAGGTGCTGTTAGTGTTAAATTGAACATAATTCAGGTCAGTAAGTGTCCGCGCGGAATAAATGGTATCGTTTACAATAACCCCGTCTGGTGCTGTTGTGTATATTCTGATTTTTACTTCCTGCCATTTCCCAATAATCGTTGAATTATTTTCCTTTTTGCACGCAATTGAAGCGAAGATAAGGCTGGCAATGACCAATAAAATGTATTTATTTTTCATGGTTTTTAATAACGATTCCCAATTGGTTAGCTCCTATATTACCCTTACGAAATACACCGGGGTAATGCTACAATAAAATGAGATATAGGTTACCATATTAGAAGCCCGCAATTATAGACCGGACTGAAATTTGAATAAACTAAATATTGATCAGCGTATTTTCACGGGCAATAACATCGGCAATACTTGTTTCAGATAGTATTTTGAGCGTAGCGTCCCTTACTTCGACAAATACATCGCGGATGCCGCAGGTAGTTTCCTGCTTGCATTCTTCGCACTTATGGTAAAAGTTGAGGCTCGCGCAGGGCACCATGGCTATCGGGCCGTCGGTAATGCGCATTATGCTTACTAAATAGATGTCTTTAGGGTCCTTATTGAGGCTGTAACCGCCTCCGGCGCCTTTTTTACTGTACAGGAAGCCCGCATTTCGCAGATCTAACAATATCTGTTCAAGAAATTTTTTTGGTATCCGCTCTTCTTCCGCTATCCTCGAAATTTGCATTGGCGGCTGATCCACGTTTTTTCCAAGCACGACGAGCGCCTTGATAGCGTATTTTGTTTTTTTTGATAACATGGTTAAAAATTGGTTATTAGTTGATTGGGTTGGATTGAGTTGATTAAGTTAAGTGTGCTAATATACAACCAATGATTTTAACCTGATCAACAATTCACTTAATCAACCCAATCAACAATACTTAACATGTTTAAAAATTGGTTATTAGTTGATTGGGTTGGATTGAGTTGATTAAGTTAAGGGTGCTAATAATAACCTGATACTAACTTAATCAACAACTCACCTATTCAACCAATCAACCTGGCTTAATGTGTAAATATAACGTTTTATTTCTTGTCCGAATGGCCTAAATTTTTATCAGGGCAAACTACATCCCTTACCAATTGCTTGAGTTCTTTAATTTCGGGGAAACGGCCTCGTTCCTTGCGGTCAAAAATTTGATTGTCATCAATACGGATAATATACCGTCCCTCAATTTCACTGGGCCGAAGGGTTACGCCGTACAGTTCTTCAGAAAATGTAGTAAGCAGTTCCTGCGCCATGTAGGCCGCCCGGAGCAACCAATGGCATTTAGGGCAATATTCTATAGTAACGGTAGGTTTCATTTTGCAAATTTAATTAATGAAGGCATCATAAACCTTTCTTCATGGTTAAGTTTTAAAACCTCCAGCGTATCGCCTATGCTAACAATACCGTCGCCTCTATGCACCAGGTTTTGGCCAAACAGAATTTTATTGTTTTTTTGGCGGTAGGCAGCCAATGTTTTAAGGGGTTCTTTCCCCATCGAGGCATCCTGTTGGTTAATTGTGGGGATGGGACAGCGTGCGCATAATTTCACACCATAAAAGTTTATGTTTCCCGCAATAAAATGACCCATTAAATCTTCTTCATACGGCTGCCCGCCAGTAAAAACTATGTTTGGCCTGAACCTATCCGTTGGTAAGGCTTCTTTGAGTCGGCTGTTCAGGTCGTCCAAAGATGATTGGCCTATCATCATAAACGGGTAAGCATCAGAAAATGAAGTAATCTTGTCACCCGGTGCATAACGCTGATCAACCGTTCGCTTGCAGTCATCCGGCATATAGACCAAACGGCAGTTTATACCGAGCATAGCTGTAAACCATCGGTCCGCTTCATCGCCTACAAATTCCGCTTCGCAGGTATCATCCCAAATAGTGACAGTTCCCCGGACCCCCCAACCCCCTGAAGGGGGAGCATTAAAAGGGATTATTATTGAGCCGCCATTTGTCTTATGCTTAATATGCAAGCCATCATTTTCAATCGATACCAGCAATTGGGTCATTTGAGGTGCTGTTCTTTGCGAAATAAAACGATTGCTTTCATCTACAAGCATCCAGCGCCTGTCGTATTCAAAACCTGTTTCCGTAACACGTGCTTCCTTTAAGGATATACCCGGTAATGATTTGATAGGGTAGGTGTATAATTCGCTTATTTTCAGCATTGAAAAACTAATGAGGTACTAAAAGCAAAAATATAAATATTAGTTGATTAAGTTGATTGGGTGAGTGGTTGATTGAGTTAGTCATTGAGTCACTATTGGTCATTGAGTCATTATTAGTCATTGGTCATTGGATGATTGCAAGGAAACTTATTATCTTGTAACCTAATCCAACTCAATCAACCCAATCAAGTATTCACTAACTTAATCCAACTTAATCAACCTAATCAACTATTTACTAACATAATCCAACTCAATCAACCTAATCAACTATTCACTATCTTAGCGTTCAATTATGTCAACAGGCGAATTTAATTATACTGCGAACAAGGATCATACCTATGACGCCATTGTTATCGGTTCAGGTATCAGCGGCGGCTGGGCTGCTAAAGAACTATGCGAAGGCGGGCTAAAAACCCTGGTGTTAGAGCGCGGCAAGAAGGTGGAACACCTCAAGGATTATCCCACAGCCACAAAAAATCCATGGGATTTTAATCACAGGGGACATAACACTTTAAAAATAAAAGAAGAAAACCCTGTAGTAAGCAAATGCTACGCCTTTGACGAAAGCACCCACCATTTTTTTGTAAAGGACAAACAGCACCCCTACATCCAGCAAAAACCGTTCGACTGGATACGCGGGTACCAGGTCGGCGGCAAATCATTGCTATGGGCCCGGCAAACCCAGCGCTGGAGCAGGTTTGATTTTGAAGGCCCGGCACGTGATAATTATGCCGTCGACTGGCCGATACGGTATGATGACCTTGCGCCATGGTACAGTCATGTGGAGCTGTTTGCTGGTATAAGTGGTAACCACGATGGCCTCGAAACGCTGCCCGATGGTGAGTTTTTACCGCCATGGGAAATGAACGCGGTTGAAAAAATTATCCAAAAGCGAATAATGGACAGTTACGAAGACCGGAATGTGATCATAGGCCGCTGCGCCCATTTAACCCAGCCGAAAGATATCCATTTGGAGCAGGGCAGGGGCCAATGCCAGGCACGTAACCTTTGCCAGCGGGGTTGCCCGTTCGGGGGATATTTTAGTTCAAATTCATCCACTTTACCCACGGCGAACAAAACCGGCAATCTCACTATCCTTCCCAATTCGGTGGTGCACTCCATTATTTATGATGACAAAAAAGGCAAGGCTACCGGTGTAAGGGTTATCGACGCCCATACCAAAAAGGCCACGGAATATTATGCAAAGATCATATTTGTAAATGCCGCGGCGTTAAATACCAACCTGATATTGCTCAATTCAACTTCATCCCGTTTCCCCAATGGTTTTGGTAATGATAACGGCATGCTGGGCAAGTTTATCGCATTCCAAAATTACCGGGGTTATATTAACGCTACATTCGACGGGCCGGAGGATAGTTATTATTATGGCCGCCGCCCGACTGCGGTAATGATGCCCAATTTCCGGAATGTGCACCATCAGGAAACCGACTTTAAGCGCGGCTATATGGTGTTTTATACGGCCACACGCGCAGGCTGGGGCCACGAAACCGATGGCCCGCAGATAGGGGCTTCTTATAAGGACGCCATATCCGAACCGGGCGGATGGGATATTTATATGATGATGCAGGGCGAAACCATCCCCAAAGCAACCAACCATGTTTATTTGAGCAAAGACCAAAAGGACGACTGGGGCGTTCCCCTGCTTACCGTATCCGTTGATTATGATGATAATGATGTTAAGCTGATGAACGATTTTTTACAGCAGGGAACCGAAATGCTTGAAAAAGCCGGCTGCAAAAACATAAGTCCGGGCGATAACCGTTGGAACCCCGGCCTTGATATACACGAGATCGGCGGCGTACGAATGGGCAAAGACCCTAAAACCTCGCTGCTGAACCAATGGAACCAGTTTCATAACTGTCCTAATGTTTTTGTTACCGATGGCGCCTGCATGACAAGTACCGGGGTACAAAACCCGTCGCTTACCTTTATGGCGCTTACGGCAAGGGCAGCGGGCCATGCGATAGAGGAATTTAAGAAGGGGAATATTAGTTGATTGAGTTGATAGAGTTGGATTAAGTTGATTGGGTTAGATTAAGTTGATTGGGTGAATAGTTGAAAAGTTTTAAAAAGCGGCGGCCCCGTGCGATTCCCTCGGGAGGGTAGGGAGGGGTTTAGCCATCATGCCCGCTTTCTCCCTTAAGCGTACCGGCTTGCATGGCGCATAAACCCATCCCTGCCACTTCACTGTCCACCGCGCCCCTCCCCGAAGGAGGGAATTAAAAAGGCTATTTATTGCAATAAATTCATTTTTATGACGGCCTAACTCCGTTTAGCCCGTCATAATTTTTGCGTTTTGCCAGCCTAAATGCGTTTAGCCCGTCATAATTTTTTTGATTTGCCAACCTAAAGCCGTTTAGCCCGTCATAATTTTTTCGTTTTGCCAGCCTAAACGCGTTTAGCCCGTCATAAAAAATTAAGGGCAAATTTGTTTAAGTTGTTGTATATCAATAAAATATACTAAAGATTTCAAAGAACAGCAGTAGAAACTGTAAAAAAAACGGTGAAAAATATTTTTGCGTGTGTTTTGCTGTAGAAGAGGATGCTTTTGGGATTGACTCAAAGATAGGCAATTTTTGGGGGATTGGCAAGGAGAAGAACGGAATTCGTTGAGCGGCGCAAAGCGATTTCCTATAGAGCAAGGTCAATTGGTCGCGGTGGCAGACGTGATTGGTAGCCCTTGCTTAGGTTTTTTAAAACCCACCATCCAAAGTCTGCATTGTCCGATAGGCTATGCCAACATTAGTCGCCACCAATCAAATCCCATTTATCCCGTGCTTCCTTATAATACGGCTGGCCCAGGTAAGCAGCTTTCAAGTCGCCCCGTATCAGTTGGTTGGGCAATCGCGGCAGTGTCGGGTCATTTACAATGAATTTATCGCATAGTTCCGTTATCAGGTCAACCTGTGCCTGCTCTACTGCATCCATATCCATATCGAGCAGTGTTTGAAAATTTGCCCTGCTGGTATCGTCCGTATCGTAGACCGGCGGGCATTTGTAGATTTTGGAAGCTGCATCCAGCGCGGGCGTCAAACAGGGGTTGATCCTGACGATATTACCTCCCGGGTTTAGGTCGGGATGCATAATGGAATAGGCTATAAACGTATCAGAGTCTGGTGGATCGGCCAAAATGCTGGTCGCCAGTTCCTTTATATCCCTCGTAAAGCTAAATTTGTGATCGGTAGTGACGAGGTTGTTGTTAAGGTTCGCCGCATAAACATCTTTTAAAACCGGATTGGTAGAAGTGCCATAATCGGTAATGATTGCCCTTGCACCCGTCCCGGTGCCGATGGTCAGTATCCGGCAATCGGCAGGTTTTACATCGTTGGTTGTGGCTTCTACAAGCCCCGCCAGTACCGGGTTATTAAAACCCGAAACGGCGCCGTCCCAATACCAGGTAGTGCGGGTGTCGTTCCCGCTGCTTGCGCTGATGGTCACCGTAGCGGGATCATCAAAATAGTTAACCGGCGCGTTACTGGAAGCATGGATGGCATGCCCGAGCGTCACCCTGAAAAATTCCGGGCTGAATTTATTTGCAGCGCTTTGACTCCGCGACCTGAAGAAATTAGCTCGTCTTCTAAAATAATCATACCCCACAATAACCAACTGTACATCCTGGTTATTGTAGTTTGGGCCAATAATGCCAGGGATTTCATCAAGATAAGTTTTTACGATTGGCCGCGTAATTTCCCCATCCTTATAAAGATGATCTTCATCTTCTAAAACGCTGGTCAGCCCCGTTAGCTTCGCACGAGTGCTGTATTTTGGGCCAAAGTCTGTTACAAGTCTGAATGTACAGGCTAAATGATGAAGCTTTTCTTCAAGGTCCATTTTTGAAAATACCTGCTGGCGTTTCTGTTGATTTTCAAAAACATCAATAATAGCCGAAAGGCGCATATCATTACATAAAGATGCCAATACCAGGCTTCCGCCGGAATTTGCTATCGCGAGATCGAATTTCCTTAAAACTTCGTGGCCGCTAATATCGCCGTAAATATCTTTTAATACCCTGGCCTGGATCAATGCCCATGAGCCGCCGCCATCAAGAGAGAGGATTTTGAATGCCATATGATAAGTAATTTAGAACTTTGAAGATCAGCATTCTATTTCAAAAAAACAAATTAATTTAACACACATTTCCCAGGCAAATAACATTAAAAAGCTATCTTTAAACCGCAAACTCACTAACTCACTAACTCACTAACTCACTAATTCACTAATTCACTAACTCACTAATTCACTAATTCAATAACTCACTAATTCACTAATTCAATAACTCAATGGCTATGCTCGTTACAACCAGCACATTTTTAGAGGGGTACAAAGTTACCCAGCATTTAGGTATTATAAGAGGGATCACTGTACGCTCACGGGGTGTCGGCGGCAACGTTATGGGTGGCCTGCAAACCATTTTCGGCGGCAGGAATACCATTTACACAGAACTTTGCGAAACAGCCCGCGAAGAGGCTTATGAATTAATGGTTCAACGCGCACAGCAGCATGGCGCAAATGCAGTTATCAATATGCGGTACGATGCCAATGAAGTATTGCAAGGTGTAACGGAGGTTTTGGCTTATGGGACTGCGGTTGTGGTGGAGAAAATTGGTTGAGGAAATTGGTTGAGGAAATTGGTTGATTAGGTTGATTGAGTTGGATTAGGTTGATTAAGTTAGGACAAGTCACGTGGAATAAATTGCTGAATTGAGCGTTGAATAAATCAATGCAATGTAAATTGTGATTTTTGTTTCAAATTATCAGCCTGTTTATTTGACTAAACCATATTGAATTATGAATTTTGTTATTTAAAAACAACTATTAATATGGAAACTATGATTGGAATTGAAGAAGACAGCCGGATCGCTGTATCTTTCGAACTATCAAAATTATTGGCCGATGAATTTATTTTATACACTAAAACCCGCAACGCGCACTGGAATGTAGAAGGCAAAGACTTTCACTCCATGCATTTATTTTTTGAAAGCCAGTATGAACAATTAGACGAAATTATGGATAGCGTCGCCGAACGCATCCGTACCCTCGGCCATTATGCCCCGGCAACGCTAAAAGGTTTTCTTGAACTTACACACCTTACCGAAAAGATCGGCGATAAGAACAGCAGCCTTTCTTATATCAGGGAACTGCTGGAAGATCATGAAGGCATTATAGAATTTATAAGGGGCAGTATCGAGCCTTTTGCAGCCAGGTATCACGATTACGGCACCAGCGATTATATTACCGGCCTGATGGAAGATCACGAAAAAATGGCCTGGATGCTGCGGTCGCATTTGAAGTGAGTTGATTGGGTTAGATTAGGTTGACTAGGTTGGATTAAGTTGATTGGGTTGGATTATGTTACGATGCTATAAATTTTGTGCCATCATCTAATGACTCAATGACCTAATGACTCAATGACTTAATCAACCGCTAACTCAATCAACTTAATCAACCAATATTCCTACCTTTGCTGCCTCAGCCAGGGCCATGCAAAAAAGCAAACTCACCTTTTATATTTTTGTCGCCCTCATTTTGGGCGTTGCGGCCGGATATGTGTATAATGTTTATGTAGTTAATGCCCTTAACACTAAAATAGCTGTTGCTGAAACAAATATAAAAAGCATCGATAACGGCTTAGTAGGTTTAAAAGACTCGACTACAGTTGCTTACAAGGAACTTAAAACGCAACGGATTGCCCAGCTGAGCATCCGTAAAGAAAACGACAGCCAGCGCGAGGATAAACTGGACGGCTTTACCATTCTAAGCAAGATATTCCTGAATTTAATAAAGATGATCGTGGGTCCGCTGGTGTTTACTACGCTGGTTGTTGGCGTGGCAAAAGTTGGCGATATTAAAGCCGTTGGCCGTATCGGCGGTAAAACTTTATTGTGGTTTTTAGGCGCGACATTGATTTCTTTGCTTTTGGGAATTCTCCTGGTTAATTATTTTGAACCTGGCAAAGCCATAAACCTGGCCCTGCCCGACAGCCATTTGAGCACCGATATAAAAAAGACCGGCATCTCATTAAAGGACTTTGTAGATCATGTATTCCCGAAAAGCTTTTTCGAGGCTATGACCAATAACGAGATACTGCAAATAGTGGTTTTCTCCATGTTTTTCGGTATAGCTACCTCCGCTATAGGCGAAAAGGGCGAAATTGTTATAAAAGCAATGGATGCCTTTGCACATGTAATATTAAAAATAACCGGTTATGTAATGAAGCTGGCCCCGCTGGCTGTATTCGGAGCAATCACTGTCATAGTTGCGAAGCAGGGCCCCGGGATTCTATCCACCTATGCTGTTTTTATAGGCGAGTTTTATTTTGCGCTTATTATTCTCTGGCTCGTTATTGTTTTGGCCGGGTATTTTGTGCTGCGTAAAAGAGTCTTTAGGCTTGTCGCCTATATAAAAGATGCCATGCTTGTCGCCTTTGGTACCTCAACCAGCGAAGCGGCCTACCCAAAACTGTTGCTGGAGCTGGAACGTTTTGGCTGTAATAATAAAATTGTAAGCTTTGTTTTACCCCTGGGCTATTCTTTTAATCTTGATGGTTCAATGATGTATATGACTTTTGCATCGTTATTCCTGGCGCAGGCGTATAATATCCATTTATCATTCGGCCACCAGCTAACCATGCTGCTTATATTAATGCTTACGAGTAAAGGGGTTGCAGGTGTACCCCGCGCAGCGCTGGTGGTTATAGCCGGAACATTATCCCTTTTTAATATACCGGAAGCGGGTTTGGCGCTCTTGCTGGGGATTGACCCATTGCTGGATATGGGAAGATCGGCAACGAACGTATTAGGCAACGCGGTTGCGACAGCGGTCGTAAGTAAATGGGAAAGAGAACTGAATTAATTATTGAATTAGTGATTGGAGGATAATTAGTGAATTAGTGAGTTAGTGAATTAGTGATTGAAAAAAAGTAATTAGTGAGTTAGTGAATTAGTGAATTAGTGATTGGGGAGGTAATTAGTGAATTAGTGAGTTAGTGAATTAGTGATTGAAAAAAAGTATTTTTATCGAAATAAACCATATAAATCACATGACACCCAAAGAAAAGATTTTAAAAAACTCAATAGAATTTAGGGGTTTAATTATAAATGAGGTAACGATACTTGAACGATGGATAGATGTTTATATAGCTTATTATTTCTGCACAAAGCAGGAAAAGGTTAATGAAATGGTTGAGCTTGTGCTTGGTAATAATAGAATAAGTTTAGATGGGAAAAGAAAGTTATTAGATGTTATTTTAGAACGACAAAATCCTGCTATTTGGAAATCTTACCCTAATTTTCATGCTGATATGAATACAACAATGAAAGAACGTAATTTTTTTGCTCACAATTTTGTTAATTTTTCCGATGAAGGAAAAGCGAGGTGCGATAATGAGGTGGGATTAATCATTTATAGCCATAAAACAAGAACGGCATGGTACGACAGGAAGAAAATAGATGAAATTTTAACTACTATTAGAAGATGTATTTCTGTTATTGAGATATTACATACACAGCCACAATAAGCTCGTATGCCCCTCTACCAAAAAATCAATTGTTCAATTTAATGGCAGAAGTCATACGCTGTATTTTTAGTTTGTCCCAACTTGTATATCATTACCTTAATTATTTATATTGATTTTAATATTTGTGAATTATGATTGAAAGTAACCAAAAAACTGATTTTGCTGAAATATTCAGGAATCGGACAAAGAAATTTGTGGTGGACAATATTAAGTTTTACCGAACTTTACCGAAGACGGAAGAAGCAAAAATTATTGGCCGACAATTGTTAAGGTCATCATCATCGGTAGGTGCTAACTACCGGGCAGCATGCAGGGCCAGATCGCAAGCGGAATTTCACTCAAAACTATCAACCGTGGTTGAAGAAGCCGATGAATCTGCTTTTTGGATGGAGATTTTAATAGAGGCTGAGGTGGTGAAGCCCTCAGAACTAATTTATTTATCCGATGAGGCAAACCAAATCCTTAGAATTGCATCTGCCTCCAGGAAAACGGTGTCAAAAAACAAACAACCCACTCAATAATTCAACAATTCAAAATTCTTCTCAATCACTAATTCACTAACTCACTAATTCACTAATTTATTCAATAATTCAATAATTCACTAATTAACCCCCATGTCTGATAGAAATAAAAAAATATTCCTTGCATTAACAATAATTGGCTCCTTTATGGTGTATAGTGTGTATTACTATACCGGGATATTGAAAAATGCACCCTACAAATTCACCGAGTTTAAATCATTCGTTTTTAAATATGGCACGCGGGATAGCATGATAAATAGTTATAATTCAGCGACAGGTGAATACCATTATTTAAATAACCGTGATTCGCTGGTAAAAACCACATTGTTTCTTACCAAAGATGATTTGCTTTACCTTCATCGTAAAGCGGCAGATCTCGGTCTCTGGGATTTCCCATCAAATGAGTTTGGTGACGATACCACCGGCTTTAAAGGCGTTAAGCCGCTGCGCTATTATATCGAGTTTAATTACAAGCGAAAAAGTAAAAAAGTATTGTTCGATGCTTCCTTTAATGGCAACCCAAAGTTAAAAGACGCAAATGAACAATTGATTAAAGAAATTATGCATGTTTTGGCAGCTGCAGAGGACAAGCAGAAAAAGTAAACACCTTATGAAATATATTTTTACAACCCTTTTTTCACTGATTTTTGTTTGCTCATTTGCCCAGCAGATGAGTTATGATGAATGGAAAAAAGAGACTCAATCGGAAATCAATTTGAGACCGGAATATGGGAACGTAGTGAAATCCCAAGGCGAGTTAAAGGAAGACCAAACGTTTGTTGACTTAGTATTAAAACAAGATACTACGCCAAGGAAAGGTTCAGACCATCTTGTAAGACTTGGTTTTACCTATTTGTCAAAAGGAGATATGGTAACGGCAATGAAACGATTTAACCAGGCCTGGCTTCTTGATCCTAAAAATGAAAATGTTTATTGGGGCTATGGCGCAATTTACGGATCATTTAGTGACTACAGTGCTGCTATTGTTCAATATGATAAGGGCTTAGTCATCAATCCCGAAAGCTCTGTTATATTGACGGATAAAGCAACGCTTTATTTTGTACAGTTTCAGCAAGATCAGGACAATAGTAAGTTAAACACCGCATTAGACCTTTTAAAACGGTCGTATTCTATTGACCCAAAGAACACCAGTACCACCTACAAACTATCTATTTGCTATTTTTTGAGTAAGGATTGTATAAATGCGTGGAAATTTTATAATGAATGTCAGAAATTGGGCGGACAACCAATAGCGGAAAATTACACAAATGCCTTGAAAAATATCTGCCCTAATTAAGGTTTAAAATTCTATAGTTTTTTAAATTAAAAGTTTCTATATTTGCACCTCGAATTTTAAAACAATAATTAACAAACAATGTACGCAATAGTAAGTATAGCAGGACAGCAATTTAAAGTTGCAAAAGACCAGCAGCTCTTTGTACACAGGTTACAGGGGGATGAGGGCGCTAGTATTGAATTTGACAATGTATTGTTAGCCGAAAACGAAGGTAAATTTAAATTAGGTACTGATTTAAAAAGCGCTAAGGTCTCCGCTAAGATAGTGTCTCATTTAAAGGGTGATAAAGTAATTATCTTCAAAAAGAAAAGAAGAAAAGGTTACAAAAAGAAAAACGGTCACCGTCAGCAGTTTACCAAGATCGAGATCACCGGTATCACATTATAATTAAAGTTTAATCGATCCCGACTAAAATCGGGACCATAAAAAGATATTAAGAAATGGCACATAAAAAAGGGGCCGGCAGCTCCAGGAACGGCCGCGAGTCGCATAGCAAACGTTTAGGTATCAAAATTTTCGGTGGTCAGCCGGCAATAGCGGGCAATATCATAGTTCGTCAGCGTGGTACAAAACATAATCCGGGCCTTAATGTAGGTATCGGCAGGGACCATACCTTATTCGCACTGGCAGAGGGTATTGTAACTTTTAAAAAGAAAGCAGATAACCGTTCGTATGTTTCGGTATTGCCTTTTGAAGCTGCACCTGTTGCCGAAGATATTGCACCGGCTGCACCAGTAAAAGCAGAAAAAAAGGTAGTTAAAGCAAAAGCGCCTGTTGCCGAAGCTCCAGTGGCAGAAGCAGTAGCAGTGGCAGTTGAAGAAGCACCGGTTGCGGAAATAGCAGTTGAGGACGCTCCAAAACCAAAGAAAGCGGCTCCTAAAAAGAAAGCAGCGGATACAGAAGAAAAAGCTACTGAGTAATTAGAAGCTAATGATATTGAAAAAGCCCGGATTTGTGAAAGTCCGGGCTTTTTTTATGCCGACATGAAATTCAATTTTATCTCAGACAGGTAGCCCCGGATGGGGCATATCGCGATGGTATCCAATTCTTACATCGAACTCGTGTTATTTTTAGGTTTTACTTTCACTAATCTTCCGCCATCCGAAAATTAATCGGAATAGCATATTGCACCCTCACCGGTTTACCGCCCTGCATGCCTGGTTTCCATTTTTGTAAACGCTTAATCACTCTTATCATTTCGTCGTCTTCCCTTTTCGAAATGCCGTGAACAACTTTTACATTACTTACATCTCCATCTTTCTCTATTACCAGCACTACAAGTGTTTTCCCTTCACGGTTATTCATCCTGTCTAAAAACAGGTAGGGAATATTTTCAAGCCGGGCATAAAACCTGGCCATTCCGCCTTTAAATTCGGGCATTACCTCAACAGGGGTGATGAAAATCTTATCGTTACCGGCATATTTTGGGGTGTCAGTTTTTTGGGCATATAAACTGATTGAAAGAAGAGTAGTAATAATAGTCAATAAAAAGCCCCCTCTAAATCTCCCCCGGTTGAGGAGACTTTTTAGACTTTTTTTTAGATTTTCCATCGTCAGAATATAGAAGATGAACGGTACTCCAATCCTAAAATCCTTTAATCCTATAAATCTTAGTTCAATGCTCCCTCACCAACAACCCATCTGCAAAATTACGCAAGTATTGTTTACGTTCATCAGTCAGGTTGATCTCATCAAGGGCCTCGAATGCTTTATCGGTGTATGCCTGCATGGTGTTTTCAGCATGTTGGCGTACCTCCAGCGTATTGTAAATAGCCGTTACAGCCCTTACTTTTTCTGTATTGTCAAACTGTTTAAGGTTTATCCAATCTGTTAATCCTTTTGCTTGTCCGGCATTGGCTAATTCAAGCGCCTTTATCAGTAAATAAGTTTTTTTGTTGGATATGATATCGCCGCCGACCTGTTTGCCAAATTTTTCCGGGTCGCCGTATACGTCAAGGATGTCGTCTTGTAATTGAAAAGCAATGCCCAAATGCTGCCCGAAACTGCCTAATAGTTCGGCATCTTTACTATCAGCGCCGCCAATAAGGGCGCCGATCTTTAACGCCCCGCCTAACAATACAGCCGTTTTAAGACGGATCATGTTTATATATTCATCGATACTAACATTATTACGGTCCTCAAACTCCATATCCAGTTGCTGCCCCTCGCACACGCCAACAGCAGTGGTATTAAAAACATCAAGAACAGTGCGCAATAATCGGTACTCAACCCGCATCATTAATTTATAACTCTCTACCAGCATAACATCGCCAGACAGTATTCCAACACTTTTGTTCCATCGCTCATGTACGGTCACCATGCCTCTCCGTAAGGGTGCATTGTCCATAATATCATCATGCATTAAGGTGAAATTGTGGAATATTTCAATAGCCAGCGCCGGTGAAATAGCGGCTTCTACATCGCCCCCAAACAGGTCGCAGGCCATTAAAAGCAGTGTGGGCCGCATCCGTTTACCGCCAAGCGAAAGGATATAGCTTATCGGCGCATATAATGCTGCAGGATTTTCGGGGAAAGCAAGTTTATCAATCGCCTCACCGATTATTGCCTGCAAATCTTCGAGTTTTCTCATAAATTGGTTGATTGAGTTGATTAGGTTGACTAGGTGAGTGGTTGGGAAAATTGGTTGATTGAATTGATTAGGTAAGCGGTTATGAATGTTTTTTAACTTAATCTAACCCAATCAACTTAATCAACCTAATCAACCACTCACTAATTCACTAACGAAAAATCAATCTGCTTCTTAGTAAGATCAACGTTTTTCACTTTGATCGTTACCTCGTCGCCAAGCTGGTAAACCTTCTTTTTACGCTGGCCGATGATGGCATAATTTTTTTCGTCTAAAGTATAAAAGTCGTCTGATATATCACGCAGGCGGATCATGCCTTCGCACTTATTTTCAATAATTTCAACATACATTCCCCATTCGGTCACGCCCGAGATCACACCGCTGTAGACAGTCCCTACCTGGTCCTTTAAAAATTCAGCCTGTTTGTATTTTACTGACGCGCGTTCGGCGTCAGCCGCTTTTTTTTCCATTTGCGAACTGTGCTGGCATAGTTTCTCGTAATGTTCCGCATTGGCCGATTGCCCGCCATTCAAATAATGAAACAGAAGCCGGTGCGCCATCACATCAGGATAACGGCGGATTGGGGAAGTAAAGTGCGTATAATGATCAAATGCCAAACCATAGTGACTGCTGCTTTTTGTGGTATAAATAGCTTTAGCCATAGAGCGAATGGCTAATTGGGTCAGCACATTCTGCTCTTTTGTGCCTTCAACATCTTCCAGCAGATAATTGAGAGATTTGGCGGTTTCTTTGTCTGATTTTGTGTTGATCTTATAACCAAACCTGGCGGCAAACTGCGCGAAATTAGCCAGCGCCTCTGGTTTTGGGGTGTCGTGCACACGATAAACGAAAGTATATTTATGTTTGCCCTTACCCATTTTACTCACATATTCGGCAACTTTACGATTGGCGAGCAACATAAAATCTTCAATGAGCTTATGGGCGTCCTTGCGTTCTTTAACATACACGCCGGTAGGTTTTCCGTCTTCATCCAGCTTAAACTTTACTTCGGTAGTCTCAAAGCTGATGGCGCCGTTTTTAAATTTCCGTTCGCGCAATTTATAGGCCAGGACATTCAGTTTTAATATTTCGTTTACAAAATCGCCTGCCTTATTTTCAATCACTTCCTGCACTTCTTCATAAGCAAACCGCCTGTCAGAATGAATAACTGTTTTACCAAACCACTCTTTTATAACATGTGCATCTTCATTCATCTCAAATACGGCCGAAAAGCAAAGTTTATCTTCTTTTGGCCGTAAAGAGCATAAACCATTTGATAAACGTTCAGGAAGCATCGGGATCACCCTGTCGACAAGATAAACCGATGTACCGCGGTCTTCCGCTTCTTTATCCAGGGCCGAATCCGGTTTGATGTAATGCGAAACGTCGGCGATATGAACGCCAATCTCGTAATTCCCATTGCCTAATTGTTTGAACGATAGCGCATCATCGAAATCTTTAGCGTCAAATGGGTCGATGGTGAAAGTGGCGACATTACGGAAATCACGCCTTTTAGCGATCTCTTCATTGGTTATCACATCGGCTATTTCTTTGGATTCATCTTCGACTTCAGCGGCAAAAGACAGTGGAAAGCCATATTCAGCAAGAATGGCGTTCATTTCGGTGTCATTCTCACCCTGTTTACCCAAAATATGTTTAATGCGGCCTATCGGGTTTTTGGCATCAGCGGGCCAGTCTGTAATTTCGGCAATCGCTTTTATCCCGTTTTTAGCGCCATGCAGTTCGCTAATTGGGATAAAAATATCGTGCATCATTTTACGGTCGTCGGGGATAAAAAATGCAAACCGTTCCGAAAGCTTTACGATGCCTGTAAACTCCATTTTGGCACGCTGCAATATTTCTATTACCTCGCCTTCCTTATTTTTACCCTTGCTTTTGGCGTACACATAAACTTTTACCCGGTCGCCGTTTAAAGCGTTGCGCAACTTGCGGGGGGCTACAAAAATATCGTCTTCAAATTCATCGCCGGTAACAATAAAAGCCGAGCCGTCGTTAGTCATATCAACCACGCCTTCAATAAATGTTTTCAGAACCAGCAACTGGAATTTGCCGGGAGATATCTCCTTTAAAGTTCCCTTTTTACATTCATCTTTCAGAATATCGAAAATCACTTCGCGCGCTTCAGGGTCGCGGACATTTAATTTAGAAGAAACCTGTTTATAATTTAATGGCGCATTGCCGTTTTGTTCGAATATATCAAGTACCATCTGGGTGAGTACCTGGTTGATGGATGGGTGGGTTTTGTTTTTAGACATAGGTAGATGGATGTATCAGGCAAAGATAAGGGTTTTGAATGCGGATTGCAGAATGCGAGAAAATGAAATTCTATTAATAAACCTTATAATTGATATGGATCAATACATTCGAGTTCAATAATTCTTTCAAAATCTTTTAAGTTCCTTGTAAGCAGTTTGAGATTTTTTGTCGCAGCAGTTGCAGCGATAATTGCATCGGGAAGCTTTAACCGATAAATTTTTCTTATTTCAATTTTAAGTGAGATTGAAAATCTTCATACTGCTCGTCAGTCAATTTTAAAGCACCCCTGAAATCGGATGGCTTTGTCTTTTTTAAATTTTCCGGCTCATTTAATTCATCAACAGCATACAATAGTACTTCTATTTGCTTGCCAATGTAATTTTTAGGTATATGTATAGATACATCCTGTTTTTCTGGTGTAATTGACGTGCGTATCATTTATTGTAACTTAAAATAGAAGGACTAACTTAGTCCACATATCCCAAAAATACATATAAAAATCAAATAAGTGATAATTCGCTTTGAGGAACTCGGTTGCTCATGAATTAATATTCTCATGTAATTGAGCTTCAATAAACAACTGTTCTGCGGCTTTCAGTATGACATAGCAAGATTCCCTCGGAATATAATTAAACTCATTTAAAAAATCATTTAAGGAATCTCCGGCTTTTAAATAATCAAAGAAATTTTTTATTGGAACCCTTGTTCCTCTAAAAACGGGGGTTCCGCCTAAAATATCTTTATCAACTTTTACGACATCACTAACTTCCATAAAATAACACACGAATTTTCACGAATTATATTGTACAAATATAAAGATTATCGGGCGCAACAATTAGCGTATCATCAGGCTACCCTGCCAGGAATAGACGCAATCAATTTTTTAGTATATTCCTCCTTCGGATGATAATAAATCTCATCGGGATCACCCATCTCAACAATCTCACCCTTATTCATCACCATCATCCTATCTGAAATGTGCTTGATGACAGCCAAATCATGAGATATAAAAATATAGGTCAGGTTAAACTCCTCCTGCAGTTCGCGGATAAGATTCAGCACCTGCGCCTGTACCGAAACATCTAATGCTGATACCGACTCGTCACAAATAATAAACTTAGGCTGCAATGCCAATGCGCGGGCAATAACAATTCGCTGCCTCTGACCGCCGGAAAACTCATGCGGGTAACGGTTAAAATGTTCGGGCAGCAGGTTTACGCGCTCCAGGAGCTCCAAAACCCTTTTTTTGCGTTTGGTATTGTTGGTATAAAACTGGTGTACCTGTAGCGGCTCCATCAACGAATCGCCAACGGTTAAACGCGGGTTTAGAGATGAATAAGGGTCCTGGAAAATGATCTGTATATCCCGGCGGATCTCGCGCAGGTCATTTTTTTTTAGGGCCCGCAGATCCGTATTTTCGAAATTTATGCTGCCCGAGGTTGGTTCTATCAAACGCAGGATGCTCCTGCCTAAAGTGGTTTTTCCGCAACCCGATTCCCCAACCAATCCAAGCGTTTCACCGGGATAAACATCAAAACTAACATGGTTAACGGCTTTTACAACTTCTTTCGACCGGCTGAAAAAGCCTGAACCAGCCGGGAACCAGGTATTAAGTCCGTTAATTTTTAATAAGGGTTGCTGTGCATACAAATGCCTTTTTCTTTCTTTGATCTCATTAGCAGGATACAAATAACCTTCCCTTATCTTTTCAACGCTTATGGCTTTTTTTGAACCGGCATCTAAAAAATCAGCAATAATGGGCAGTTTTTTTTAAATGATAATCCGGTGACGGGCGGCAGGCCAGCAATCCTTTTGTATAGGGATGCTTTGGATGGGCGAATAATTTTTTAACAGGCGCTTCCTCTACCACTTCACCCTTGTACATCACCAAAACGCGGTCGGCGATTTCACTGATCACTCCCAGGTCATGCGAAATAAATATCAGGCTCATGTTGCGCTCCTTCTTTAGCTTCAACAATAGTTCGATGATGGTTTTTTGTACGGTCACGTCAAGCGCCGTTGTCGGTTCATCGGCAATAAGTATCTCCGGGTTGCAGGAGAGGGCCATGGCGATCATTACCCGCTGCTTTTGTCCTCCCGAAATTTGATGAGGATAGCTTTTAAAAATAGCATCGGGGCGGGGGAGTTGTACTTCTTTAAAAAGTTCAATTGTTTTTTGCTTTGCTCCTGCTTTACTGCTTCCGAGGTGCAGCCGTATAGCTTCGGTGATCTGGAAACCGCAAGTTAAAACCGGGTTGAGCGATGTCATCGGTTCCTGAAATATCATCGCCATTTGATGACCGCGGATCTTGCGCATCTCGGGTTCAGGCAATTGGCATAAACTTTTGCCATTTAGTAGAACGTTGCCGCTGATCACCGTTTCATTTTCATTCAACAAACGCATCAATGCCAGTGAAGTAACCGATTTGCCCGACCCCGATTCACCGACAATGCCAAGAGTCTCACCTTTATCCAAATTAAAAGAGACACCTCTAACCGCCTCAAATAAGCCATTTTGTGTTTTAAATTTGACGTTAAGATCAGTTACTTTAAGCATTATTAGCCCACTAAAGTTATACAGTCATCCATTATCAAATCTTCCCCGCGGTAACGCCTTAGTAATTGCGCGGTGGCCACAACATCTTTCTGGCAATACAAGCAAATCCGCTCCAGTTGGTTTTCAACCCAATAAACGTGGCCCACCATGCTCCCGTCAATATCATCCTTTGGGGTAGGAATATCAAAAATAGCAGCCAGTAAACTTAGCGAGGTATAACTTTTATAATCCCCAAACTTCCACAATTCCATGGTATCCAGGTGATTTACTTCCCAGGGTTTTTTGCCTGATATTTCAAGCTGCGAAGGAATTTTCAAACCATTCACCAGCAAGCGCCGGCAGATGTATGGAAAATCAAACTCTTTACCGTTATGCGCGCATAAAATCAAACTCGCCGGCTGACTTGCTAATAATGCTGAAAAATTCTCCAGCAATTCCTTTTCATCATGTGAGGCGAAAGATTTAACCCTTAACCCAATATTTTTACCGCCTGTAAATATGCCGACCGAAATGCAGATGATCTTTCCAAATTCCGCCCAAATACCTGCCCGCTCATAAAACTCCCGGGATGTTTCTTCCTTTCGCTGGTATTGTGTTTTCAGGTCCCACAGTTTTTGAAAATGCTCCGGCACTTTATCAAAACTGCTGTATTGCGGAACAGTCTCAATATCAATCACCATAAGGTTATGAAGGTCGTATTGTTCAAGCATAAGCCCCCTCTAAATCTCCCCCGGTAGGGGAGACTTTAATTTTTTCGATAAAAATAAACAATTTAGTTACCCCTAACTTCCCGTGTAAGCAGAACTTAAGTTTTCCTTTCAAAAATAGAATAATCTTTGAATAAAAACATTTTAAAAAGTCTCCCCTTCCGGGGGAGATTTAGAGGGGGCTCAGCACCTCAAACCCAATATGAACGGTATTCCCATTCCCGTCAACCAAAGTTAATATATGCTTACCGGGCTCAGGGTTTAAGGCTATTTGATGAAAATCTTTTGTTTCGCCTGCATATCGATCATCTATGTGCCAGAATATTTTTTCGCCGCGCTGCCGGTGGGCTGCGTTAAAGATCACCCTGCCGCGACTACCATCTGCCTCCAGCGGAACGTATATTTTTGCGCCGTCTTTTGGATAAATTATCTCCATCGGGTTAGCATTTTCAGCCTGTACACAATCCGGCCTGAAAGGCGGCAGCACATGGTATTGGTAATTTTTGGTTTTATAATAGTATTCCATTGATGGCGGCAGCACAAACCAGCTTTTATTGAGGATTTGACCAGGCGGCACGCAATTGCCGGTTACCTGCCATTTCGCGTCAGCGCTTAAGTGCACCAGTTGATGATAGGGGCAAACACGAGCTTTCAGCCCCCCTTTTGGTACCCATTCATCGTCGGTATCATCACAATATTCACCTGCACGGTAACCGCTTTGGCGGCATACCTTAATTTTTACCATTTCTCCAACGGGCATTTCAAACCAATCGCGGGTAACAGGCAGCAGCCTGAAAATTTCAAAGAGGGCAGGGGCCGCAGTGTTTATTCCGGTAAGGTTTGGCCTGCCCTCGCCGTCAGTATTACCCACCCAAACGCCAACTACATATTTAGGAGTTATGCCGATGGCCCATCCATCCCGAAAGCCAAAACTTGTACCCGTTTTCCATGCCACCCGCTGACTTGAGCTGAATTGCTGCCAAAGTATTTCTTCGCCGGGGCGCATTACCTCTTCCATTGCCTGTAGCGTGTAATAAATTGAGCCCGCATCCAATAACCCTGATTTTTGCAGATCAGGCTTTTTTGCGGTTGATATGGCATACACCGGGTTATGGTAATCAGCCGGATCATATTTGCCATTATATTTGGTATAATGATTAAGCACACGCGCCATATCCGCATAAGCGCCTGTCAGTTCCCAAAGCGTATTTTCGCCTCCGCCTAAAATTAGCGACAGGCCGTAATGATCAGCAGGTTTGTTTAGCGTGGTGATGCCTATCCGGTGTAAAAAATCATAAAAGCGGTCTGTTTTAAATTGCCGTAATAATTTTACTGCCGGGACGTTTAGTGAGCGCGACAAAGCCTTTGAAGCAGGTACTGCCCCGTCATAAACCAGGTCAAAATTTTTAGGGTGAAAGCTTAGAATTTGGGTTGGAATATCGGGCAACAGACTATTCGGTAATATCAAACCATCGTGCATCGCCGAAGCATACAAAAGTGGTTTTAGCGTACTGCCGGGACTTCGCGGCGCATTTACCACATCAACATCGCTTTGCATCGTGGTATCTTCGGGGTGCGAAATATTGCCAGCATAGGCAAGTGTTGCACCGGTTTCTACGTCCAAAACAACGGCAGCGATATTATTAATGTCATTTGCTTTTAAAATTTGGTGATGCCGCTCTATAATTTGGTTTACCTGTTGCTGCAATGAAGCTTTTATACTTGTTTTGAGCCTTGTTTCTCCATGTTTATTACCGGGATGGTCGGCCCTGAAACGTACCAGCAAGTGAGGGGCAAGCTGGGGCAGCGTTACCGGCCGGTCGGGCACGGGTTCTAATTTAGCAAGCGCAGCCGTGGCGGAATCAATGATGCCCTGCTGATGCAGTTTATCAAGCAATAAGTTTCGTTTTTCCAGTAAGATTGTTCGGTTCCTGCCAGGATGGACCAATGATGGCGAGTTTGGTAATACCGCCATAGCTGCCATTTCGCCCCAGGAAAGTTTATCAGGGCTGCGCCAAGTAATTGTCCATCCGCATCGTCAATTACATAGGATGTCGGGCTGTTAAATAAGGGATTAGGCAGGCAAAACCAGAAGGTGAGGCCTGAAACCAATAAAAACGCAAGTATTATTAGTACTTTTGGTTTTTTTAAATAGCTTTTTATTCGATTTAAACCCGATCGCATTTTATAATTAGATGAAAATACAGAAGTTGTCAATTATTATCCCGGCCTACAACGAAGGTAACACGATACATTTGATTTTAAATAAAATTAAAGCGGTTATCCTGGTAGATAATATCCAAAAAGAAATAATAATTATTAACGACTGTTCTACCGACCATACCGAACAAGCCATAGCTGATTATAAACAGAATAATCCTGACCTGGAGATCAACCATTTTAAACATGAAACCAACAAAGGCAAGGGGGCGTCCCTGCATACCGGCATATCAAAAGCCACCGGCGAATATTTGATTATCCAGGATGCCGACCTTGAATATGACCCGGAAGAATACAATGACCT
The DNA here is from genome assembly GCA_036758125.1 of Mucilaginibacter sp. Classification (GTDB taxonomy): domain Bacteria; phylum Bacteroidota; class Bacteroidia; order Sphingobacteriales; family Sphingobacteriaceae; genus Mucilaginibacter. Next base: position 48,016 of record DAIOXE010000005.1, on the reverse strand, counting down.
TTTAAAACCCGTTTGCGGTGGCTTTGCCGATGTAGTATATGGCTCCCGTTTTATGGGCAGCAACCCTCACCGCATCCTGTTTTTCTGGCATACCATAGGCAATCGCTGGCTTACGTTTTTATCAAATATGTTCTCCAATCTTAACCTTACCGATATGGAAACCTGTTATAAACTATTTGATACCAAACTTATCCAATCCATAAAATTAACCGAGCCGCGCTTCGGCTTTGAGCCGGAAGTAACCCAAAAAATCGCCCGTGTGCCAAACATCAGGATATATGAAGTAGGCATATCTTACTATGGCCGTACTTATTACGATGGGAAGAAGATAGGTTGGAAAGATGGTGTGAGGGCGATTTATTGTATATTTAAGTATGGACTTTTTAAGGTGGATTAAGTTGATTGGGTTGATTAAGCGACTGGTTGAATAACCCTTTAAACTTAATCGAAGTTTCCAAAACTTAAGTTTGTCGCGTGCGAAGAGGGAGATAATCGTGTTAAAGAGGCAATATACCTGGCCTTTTTGTTCGGCTTCCCTCGTTGCATAATGCACAATAACAGGGTTTACAAAAGTTTACACTTTTTCAGGTTTACATCGTTGTATATTGCTGAACAACAGTACTTTAGATGGTTTACACCATTTGCCAGGGTTTACACTTTTCGGTTGGATTTGCGGTTACAGTTTTTCAATTTTTTCAAGAGTAAGCCCCGTGGTTTTCACAATAAATTCAATAGTAAAGCCCTCTTTTTTAAGTGCAAGGGCAACCCTTCTTGCTACATTCAGTTTCCCTTCTTCTCTACCTTCCAGTCTGGCTTGTTCAATGGCATAATCACGCACATTCTTATTGTCCCATTTATATTTCATGCCGCAATTGTACATAAGCTTACAGTTTTTCTATTTCTTCAATAGATAGCTTGGTTGTTCTTGCGATAAATTCAATAGCCAATCCTTCTTTTTTGAGTTCACGGGCAATTTCTCTTGCTTCTTCCAGCTTACCTTCCAGTTTGCCTTCCAGTTTGCCTTCCAGTTTACCTTCAAGTTTTGCTTCCTGTACTGCTGTATCCAGCACATGCTTATTATCCCACTTATGTTTCATGCTGCTATCGTACATTTCTTTTTCCTCCTTACTTAAATTAGTGTATTCAGCGATGCTAAACAGTTTCTCAAATATCGGTTTCCGCAGGTAAACCGGTATTTTCTCAAACCGGTTCATGTTCTTTAATACATGAAGCCACCTATCCAGATCAGTTTCTAATTCTGTTTCCGTTTTAACAAATTTACGTAATTCTATGTAAGTATAACCCAGCTTATCATAAAATATTTCGCCGGTATCCCTGTTACAAAGGCAAATATCGTGCAAATATTCCCCACCTGGACTGTCCTCAAGGGTAAAATCTTCAAGCAGCGCCACCAAATAAACTTCGGTTATGTCATAACCCCATTCTGCCCGTTTGCCTTTTGGCGCCTGGTCGCTGATTAGCCGGGAGGTATAAAATAAAGCTCTTTCTTTAAAGCGACCTTGCTGGCCACGTTGTACTTCTATAATAAACTGTTCACCGTTATCTCCCGTGCATAGCAGATCAAATATGGCAGCGCCGTCGTCTTTTAAATCGCCATGATGTTCATTTTTGTTGTAGATCAAATCTACAATGTGCTTACGTCCCCTGAAAACTTCATTTAAAAAGGCGATCAGCAAATCTTTATTAGGGTCGCTGCCAAATATTTTTTTAAAGGCGAAATCAACTAATGGGTCGATGTATTTTCCGACGGTAGGTGGTTTGGTTTTGGGCATTGACAAATATAGTAAAAGCCCCCTCTAAATCTCCCCCGGTTGGGGAGACTTTTTTAATTTGCGTTACAACCCAATATTAATTTACTTCTAGAAAACTTTCAGGAATTCACCTGCAGTTAATATTGGAATGTCTTCAAACGGATTTAAAACCAATAAATCTTTATCACCGGTAACAATACATGCTGCGCCTGCTTCATAAGCCAGTTCCAGAAATTTATTATCCTTCGGATCGCGGCAAAGATCAATGTTGACAGAAACACCTATAAGTTGGCCTCGCTTTTCATAAGCCGCGATAGCCTCAAGCCGTTTCTCAACGGATATGTATTTGTCGAATTTGGTGCGAAGTAACGTTTCAGCAAATTCGGCTAAAGTACTGTTAGAATAAACAGGTATCCCAATTTCACGGGCCCGGTCATAAGCTTTACGATTAACAGAACCAGGCGAAAGGTTGGCGCTGATCAGGATATTGGTATCAAAAACAAATATCTTAATCATCGGAGGCTAATAGCGCTTCCAATAATTCAGGGGTAAGGCCATTCTTTACGGCTTCGTTCCCGGTTTCATCCAGTAGCTTTGAATATTCAGCAAACGTCGCATCATTCACTGCTTTTTTAACCATAAGGCTTACCGTTTGGTTAAATTGCTGTTTGCTTTCCTCGCTAAAGCCTTTGTATATTTTCCCCACCGTATCATCTACTTCTAATACTATCCGTTCCATAATCCTAATAACTTAATTAAAGCTTTCTCATTATTTAATACTAACAAATTTACAAAATTTTAGTAACAGGTTAACAACGGCCATTAGATATATTTTTTGCTGAACCTTAATATATGGTAGCTGTAATATGCTGCACCCTGAAAACCTCATTTAAGAAGGAAATCAGCAAATCTTTATTAGGGTCGCTGCCAAATATTTTCTTAAAGGCGAAATCAACTAATGGGTCGATGTATTTTCCAGGGGTAGGTGGTTGGGTTTTGGGCATAGACAAATATAATAAAGCCCACTCTAAATCTCCACCGGTTGGGGAGACTTTTTTAATTTGGGCTATATTACAGTCGTCTTCCCTTTAATTTATTCATTAAAGAAATAAATTGATCTTGTAGCTTACCTTTTAAATGTAGATGAACATTACCATGAATAGTTGGAATATTTGATATCCAAGTTATTACATTATTATCATTCCATAGTTTTTGCACTTCTTCGGGTGCTTGTTTAACTATTTTATCAAGTTCTTCCTTGAATTTATTTTGTTGTTGCTCAGTAACATCAGGTTTTGTTATCATAATTCTAAATTACTAAAAATAAATGAAGTTTTATAGATTTTCAGTGAATTTGCATATCTCATTACAAGTCAGTAGTTTTATACCGAACCTATCAGTTAAAGTTTATGTTTATATTACTTCAAGAATCTTCAGGTATAGGAGCACAACAAATAATTATAGGATTATTTGCCTTGGCATTTTTAGCAATTGTATTTTTAGCCATCAGAAGTATCCTATTATGGTATTGGCGAGTCGATGTTATTGTTAGAAACCAAGAGGCACAAACAGGTCTTTTGCAACGACAGAATGACTTGATGGAGGAGCAGACTGAAGTCCTAAAAGAATTGAAAGCTCAAATAGGTAATTATCCTTATGATCCTAACGATGAAGTTTTAAAACCATGAGAAAAGACGTCCTTATCTTGTCCGTGACTAATGACAATAAAAAATTTCATTCATTTGATTTTTTATATTCTGCATTAGAAATGTCACTTATTTTTACAACGAGATGGCCCGTCGAAGAATCAAATTCAAACGTTCCGTAGCCATAATCTCCATATGTAAGCGTACTCTCATCTTGTTTAGAAAGGAGGTACTCTTGAGAATCATCTGAAAAGTGAACAAAATAAGCATATCCGGCCGATTCAATGTTTCTTCTAACAATAGTAAATGAAGGTACATCAATCGAGCGTCCTTTACCTAAGAAACTCTTAACAAAAACCCACCTACCTACAAGTTTTTCAAATATATTTAATTCTGGTGTTCTACTTCTTATTTCTCTTTTAGGAGAATCCACAACTCCGTCTAAACCGACAGGGGTAGTATCTGCAATGTCAGTTTTTTTATCTGTAATAGTATCCCCAATAGCTAATTTTTTATCAGCTGATGAATCAGGTTGTGAGTTACAGGAATATAAAAAAGGGAGTAAGCAGATAATAGTAAGTAGTATTTTCATAAGGTTTTGTTATTAAAGAAATTTGTTTATTATTTATTTTACAGTCAACCATCTCAAATTTTCGATTTTTATAGTTGCGATTGGCAACAATTAGTTAATCATAGTTGTGTTTTTAAAATCGAGTCCATAAACAAGTAAAATTGTGGCTGTTGTCATGTGTTATACTTTAACCGACGCTGCGTTCGCACTCGGAGGAAATAATTCTTTTTGTTAGTTGAACTTGTTATATCTTCTTATAGACCTATTTAAAAAACCCGGCCGTTAATTGTGAAAAACTGTCTCTTTTTGTAAGAAATTAGAATCTATGTTGAGTGATGTTGAAATCAGTGTTTTTTTTATTCTATCTCTTTTTTGTTCTTGTGACAACTCTAATATTGAATTCTTATAATATGTTTCACCCGCATCCGTGCTATAGAAATTGTCACTTTCTGTTAATTTTACACTCCCGGCATTGATTCCTGAAATTGTTAAATAATCATCCTTGTAAGTATAATTTAACTTCAAACTTTTGTTGGCATATTCAGCACCAATGCCATAAAACACGGTCGGAACTACTTGCACTTCATCCTTAGTAACAAAATAAAATTCCAGCTCCTCAACGTAAACTGGGATACTAATTCCATAAATAGTTGTTTCCTTCTTATAAAGAAAATATAGTTTTTTCCCTTCGAGTGACTCGATTGAGAAAATGTTACAACTCCAAACATTGAACACACAAAAAATTAGTGTTAAAACTCTTCTGTTCATTTACAACGTGTTTAGAATATTAATTTGGAGAAAAAAAAATGCGTTTTGTTCCCCGAGGCACTAAAATCTCGCGTCTTCAGGCCCAAGTTTAATTGTATAACCCCTTCGTTTTAGTAAAATCAGCGTCAACTCTCAATGTTCTCCAAATACTTTCAACCCAATCTTTATCAAATCCCCGGCTTGAGTAGTGTTTATGGTAAATTGTTTTGATATCAGAAAAATGAATTTCAAAATGTTGTTTGTAGAGCCTCGCCGTTAAACTGTTTTCCGTTCCCCAAATTATAAAAGTAGTTTCAGGTGAAATCCTAATATCACTCATTTCCTGTTTAAATGATAAAACGTTTTTCATTATAAATTCACCATTTGTTTTGATATAATTATAAAAATCTACGGATTTTGGATTAACAATTTCTTTGAACAAATCAGTCATATAAGCCCCCCTTAAATCCGTGTCATTAAGAGCATATTTTAGTTTCCTATCATGTCGGCCGCCTCTGAAATTGTTCCATTTTTCACCCTCAATTTTTCTTGAGGCATTTAAACCTATCAAAACATATTTACTATGTAGCAACGTCAAGTTTTCAGCAATACATTTAACTGATTTTTCCATTATTCGATATTTTGAATGCTCCCAAATTGCCCAAGTCGAAACTTCACCGTATTTACTTTCAAGATTTTTAAATTCTATTGAACTGTAGGCCATATACTTCGTTTTTTATAGGTCGGCTAACTTCGATTATAAATAAAAAAGAAACCTGTAAGCCCATATTTGTGTAGGATCGTTACAAATAAATCCTTATTCTCGCTATTTCAATTCAATGTTTTACTTCTTTATTAAAGTATAAATGTAATTCTTTTTATCTAGCTATCGTGTTTATTGGATTGGGCTAATCTGTGAACCCTTAATCAACCCATTCAACTAATTCACCTCACTTCGCCACCTCCACCCATTCCCCCTTCAACAGCGCATTAATAGAATGATTATACATCGCCTCGCAATACGTTGCAGGCAGGTAACATTTGCCGGTGTACGCAGCGTTAAGCATTATATGATAAGTAACCTCCTTCCCTTCGGGTATGCTGAAATAAGTGTATACCCGGTCGTCCCTTATGTCCCGGTAATCGGATTCTGATGTCGAAAACGGGTCATCTGTTCCCATCGAATATTTATTTATTACGATGTAATTAATAAATTTATGACAATAAATAAAGTTTGCGAAAATATATCACAGATTTAGGATGACTTTATGATTTCGCTGATTGATCTTGTAAATCAACAGGAGAAATATTTAATTTTGGATGTGAATTTAAAATCACCAAAGGAGTTTTAAGTGAGAACGAGCTTAATATAATCGCGAAAAACAGAAAAGCTAAAAGTAAATGGCGAACAAAATGATATTACTTACTGTAGAACAAATAAAAGAAATTGCTGAACAGCTTGATTGCGGTTTTAGCTGCTTCATAAACAAGAAAACCAGGGAGATAATATCTTTATATGGGGATGAAGATGATTTTTTTGAGGAAGACGACGACTCCTGGGCTGATGATCGCAAAAAAATAGAAAAAAAACCTGGTGATTATTTAGAAATTGAAAAAATGGAGTCATGGGATTCGTTTAAGATTATGGAGGGTTTTGCTGATAGTGTTGACTCTATTAAATTAAGACGGGAACTTATCAACGTATTAAATCAGAGAAAACCATTCAGTAAATTTAAATGGGTTATTGATAATTCCGGCGAATACAGGGAGAAATGGTTTGCATTTAAAGCTGAAAGAATCCAGGAATGGGTGAAAGAGCAGGTTGATATGTATAATCGCAGCGTTGATTAATTTGTTTATTTTGCTAAACATCTACTAAAGTGCAGCTTCTTTCGGACTTCCGGACTTTACTGACTTTCGGACTAACCTAAATCATTTAATCATCACCCCAACCTTATTTACCACAGGCAGTTTAATAAAATTTACTTCAACAATGCTTTCGGGTAAAAAGATGAATTTTTTATCATAAATATTCCCGTCGACATAATAACTGAGCCAATATTCATTATTTAAGCCGAAAGTTTGCTCGTCGATGGGTTCAATAAGTTTGTAGGAGCCATTTTCGACCACAGGGAACATGTGCCGCAGGGTAGAGGTTTTTACTTTTTCGCCGTTTTTTTCACCGTATCCTTTCGAGGTGACCAATACGTTTTCAATGGGCACGTTTTTAAGGTTAATTAAATAAACATACCATATTTTACTCTCCGCGCTTTCTTTCTCAAGCGCCACGGCTATTGCAATATCTTTAACTATATTTTTGGGCAGGTCTTTTATCATTGTTGGTTGATTAAGTTGATTGGGTTGATTAGGTGAGTAGTTGCTTCTAACCTAATCAACCATTCACCTAATCAACCTAATCAACCAATTACTTTTTCTTCACAAATCTTTTGCCGGATTTTTTCGGTTCCTTTTCAGCAGCGGCAGCCAATTCCTTACATTCTTCAAATGTTAATGAACCAGGATCTTTTCCCTTCGGTATTTTAACGTTTTGTTTGCCAAATTCAATGTACGGCCCAAACCGGCCATTTAAAACTTTAACCGATGGGTCTTCATCAAATGACCTGATGAGTTTCTCGGCGTCTTTTTTACGCTTTTCGATGATCAGTTCAATCGCTTTTTCTTCGGATACATCTAACGGATCAATATCTTTTGGTAGTGAATAAAATGCACTGTTATGTCTTATGTACGGGCCAAACTTGCCTATGGCAACCGTCATCTCCTTATCTTCAAAAATACCTATTTTTTTTGGCAGTTTAAACAGTTCAAGCCCTTCTTCAAGTGTAATTGTTTCTATACTTTGCCCGCTGCGCAGACTGGCGTATAATGGTTTATCTTCTGTTTCACTATCGCCAATGCTGTCCCCAACCTGTACAAAAGGGCCATAACGGCCAATGCGCACTGATACTTTTTTGCCGTTTACCGGATGAACGCCTAATTCCCTTTCGCCAGTTGCCTTATAGGCAGTTTGAATTGTGCTCTCAATATCCTTGTGAAAAGGCGTATAAAAACCCCTGATCATATCGGTCCACACTGTCAGGCCCTGGGCAATTTCGTCAAATTGCTTTTCAACGTTCGCTGTAAAATTAAAATCAACAATTTCCTGGAAATATTGCACCAGGAAATCATTCACAACTGCGCCGATATCCGTAGGGAATAATTTGCCCTTTTCTGCTCCCGTATTTTCGGTCTTTTCTTCTTTTATTATGTTACCCGCTTTTAGTGTTAAAACCCGGAAAGCCCTTTGTTTACCTTCACGTTCTTCTTTTACCACATAACCGCGATTCTGGATAGTAGAGATAGTAGGGGCGTACGTAGATGGCCGGCCGATGCCAAGCTCTTCTAATTTTTTTACCAAACTTGCCTCGGTATATCTTGCAGGCGGCCGCGAAAAACGTTCGGTTGCCGACATTTCCTGCAATTCCAGGCGCTGCCCTTTGCTTAACGGCGGCAACATTGCATTTTCGCCATCTTTCAGGTTATCCTCCTCCTCATCGCTCGATTCAAGGTAAACTTTCAGGAAGCCATCAAATTTCATTACTTCACCGTTGGCAACCAATTCTTCCTTACGGGTTGATATGCTGATCTTTGCCACAGTTTTCTCAAATTCCGCTTCACTCATCTGCGAGGCTATAGCACGTTTCCAGATCAGCTCATAAAGCCGCATTTCGCTCGGGTCGCCTTTAATGGTATGCTGACCAAAATAAGTTGGCCGTATGGCTTCGTGCGCTTCCTGGGCGCTTGCATTTTTTGTTTTATATTGACGATGCTGGTGGTATTTATTGCCGTAGGCCGATATTATTTCCTGCGCTGCACCATTTAATGCTGTATCAGACAAATTAACGGAATCGGTACGCATATAGGTTATATGGCCCGATTCATATAGTTTTTGCGCCACCTGCATGGTGCGCGAGACAGAATAACCTAATTTTCTGCTGGCTTCCTGCTGCAGGGTTGAGGTGGTAAAGGGCGCTGCCGGAGAACGTTTAGCAGGCTTAACTTCCAATGATTTAACATCAAAATCAGCCCCTATGCAATCTTTTAAAATTTTTTCAGCGTCATCCTGCTTGCTAAAGCGTTCGGGCAATTCTGCTTTAAAAGCCTCCTTTCCCTTGCCAAAAATGGCGGTTATCTTAAATGCAGCTTCTGATTTAAATTTATTGATCTCACGTTCCCTGTCAACAATAAGCCTTACCGCTACCGACTGTACGCGGCCTGCTGAAAGCGACGGTTTTACTTTTTTCCATAAAACGGGGGAGAGCTCAAAGCCAACCAATCTGTCTAAAACACGGCGGGCTTGTTGTGCATTAACGAGATTATAGTCTATCTTCCGCGGGGTTTCAATTGCACGCAAAATGGCAGGCTTCGTTATTTCGTGGAAAACAATCCGTTTGGTTGTAGCATCTTTTAAGCCTAAAGTCTCAAACAGATGCCAGGATATGGCTTCTCCTTCGCGGTCCTCGTCCGATGCAAGCCAAACCATATCAGCCTCCTTAGACAATTTCTTTAATTCGCTCACCACCTGCTTTTTATCAGGCGGAACTTCATATTTTTGTTTGAAGTCATGCGCAATATCAATAGCATCGTCAGACTTAACCAGGTCGCGGATATGCCCATAACTCGACTTAACCGTAAAGTCCTTGCCAAGATATCCTTCAATGGTTTTGGCTTTCGCCGGAGATTCAACTATTAGTAAATTTTTAGCCATTTAAGCAACAATTTTTTGCAAAGAAAACATAAAGAAAGCGAAACGCAAATTTGTTTTGCGGTTTGTTGTGCCATTGTACGGCTGGAGTGCTGGAAGGTTGTTGTAATGTTGAAAGGTTAGAAAGTTGGGAAGATGGGGAAATCGGTATTTACATTGTTGAGATTTTTTAAGGTTAACGATAATTAATACATAGGTAAAAATGTGTTTTAGGGTGGTTTTCAGCACCCAGCCTTTAAATTGGTTTTTTGTCTTGATTTGAAGTAATCATATTCATACCGATAGCCTGAATTTTTTGTATTTTTGCGTATGGACAATAATTATTCAAGTGGAAAGCCTGACTTTGCTCCAAAGTGGTTTTGGGATTTTGACTACAGCAAAATAGATTGGCAAGCTTCCTATAAAACAATCATTGCCCGTATCATAGAGAGAGGCAATGAAAAAGAATGGATAGAACTTATCCGTTTCTATGGCAGGGATAAAGTTTTTAATGCTTTAAAAAATGAAATAGTATATCTTCCGGATTACGCCATTGAGGAGGCTTCTAAATATTTTCCAATTCCTAAAGAAGAAATGCTATGTTACATACGGAAACAGTCGAGACCGGCACACTGGATCTGATCAAACGCCTTATGGCGGATGCTGAACTACAGGATTTTTTCATGGTGGGCGGAACTGCTCTTTCATTATTAATAGGCCATCGTATATCTATTGATGTCGACCTATTCATAGAAAAGGATTTTAATGCTGGTTCTCTCAGGCAGTATCTGGAGCAGCAGCACCAAATGACAGATGCTAAGACTATCGGAAATGGGGTTTTTGGATTTATTGATAAAGTTAAGATTGATATTATAGCGCATAAATATCCCTTAATTAAGCCCTTAGAATGTCATCGCTGGAAGACATAGGAGCAATGAAGCTGAATGCCATTGCAGGCAGCGGGAACAGACTCAAGGATTTTGTTGATATGTACTATTTGTTAGAGCATAGGTCTTTCCGATTTATAGGTGAAGCTTATGAACAGAAATATCCAAATGTTAACGTTCAAATAGCGGGAAACAGCCTATTATATTTTAATGATATAGATCACACAGTTCCTGTAAAATTAATAGACGGTAAAGTCAAATGGGACAAAATAGATAAAAGACTTCATCAGGCAGTTTACAATCCAATGAAAATATTTCTATCAGAAGAAAATGTCAAAAGGAAAAAGCTTCGATAACTACAAAAAATAACCTTCCAACAATTCCTCACATCAAAAACCCACCCCCCAACAGATCATCCCCTTCATAAAACACAGCAGACTGGCCGGGAGCTATGCCCGAAACCGTATGATGGAAATCAACCTTCATATGTTCGCCCATTTGTACAATGGTGCTTTGCGTACCGGCATCCTTATATCTTATTTTGGTAACGGCTTCTATTGGTTCACTTATATTTTCGTATTTAACCAGGTTTAAATTCTTAACCCAGGCCTGCTTGCGTTCAAGTTCTTCAATGGTACCTAATACAACTGTGTTGGTTTCGGGCTGTATATTGGTTACAAACATGGGCTGACCTAAAGCAATCCCGAGTCCTTTGCGCTGGCCGATGGTATAAAACGGATAGCCCCGGTGTTTGCCTACTATGGCGCCATCTGTTAAAACAAAATCGCCCCCGGCAACCTTGGCATCCAAGTCTTCAACTTTATGTCTTAAAAAGGCCCTGTAGTCATTATCAGGCACGAAGCATATTTCATAGCTTTCACTTTTCCCGGCGAGCTCAACCTGCCCCATATCCATTGCCATTTGCCTGATCTCGGGTTTGGAAAAACTGCCTAACGGGAATTTTGTGCGCGAAAGGTTTTTTTGAGATACCCCCCAAAGCACGTACGACTGATCTTTATTTTCATCTTTACCTTTCGAGATCACGTACCTGCCATTATCCTGTAGCCGGATATTGGCGTAATGGCCAGTTGCAATAAATTCACAATCCAGCTTATCCGCCCGTTTTAGCAATGCTTCCCATTTAATATGGGTGTTACACAAAACGCATGGGTTAGGGGTACGGCCTGCAAGGTATTCATCAACAAAATTATCGATCACGAAATCGCCGAATTCATTCCGTATATCCAGTATATAATGCGGGAAGCCATATCCAACCGCCAAGGCGCGGGCATCGTTAATACTGTCCAGACTACAACAGCCAGTTTCCTTTGAGCTTCCGCCCGATGAGGCGTAGTCCCAGGTTTTCATGGTCAGCCCGATAACTTCATAACCCTGCTCATGGAGCATTACTGCTGCCACTGAGCTATCCACCCCGCCGCTCATCGCCACTAATATCCTGCCATGCTTACTCATTATGCCCCAAAGATAAGCCTTTGCATTTATGTTGACGGAAATTGTTGGTCAGGGGAGGGTAAAATGTGATTATGATAATCATAATTTGTATTTCGTTTAAGTTAATATATATTATTAATCAATTTGTTACACTATTTATTTAATGAATAAGTTTAAGCCGTGTTTGATTTTTATCATTGGATTTATTTGGTTCGCCGTTTGGTACAGGGTGTTAGAAAATTTTACTAACCTGATCAAAATCAACCAGCAATTATTGCATTGCTCTAAAATATCCCGTAGGGATAACCGCTTTGTAGAAAAAAACGATGTAAAATCTATTGCCTCGTAGAGGCCATCCTTAATCGCGCAGCATTTTAAAAAAGGATCGAGCAATAGTAAATAGCCGTTTCGCTAAGGATATCATGATAACCTGTCAGGCTGTTGAATTATCATTACCAATATATGTTTAATACTTTGTCAGGCGGATAAGGGTAACCTCTACGAGGCAAAAAAATATGTGGCTGTGTTTCTACACAGCGGTTGACCCTACGGGTCATGCATATGGTTATAAAACGAATAATGTGACCTGTTTAATAAAAACCTATCCGTTAAATTGGGTGTATTTGAGACGCGAACGCAAATTTAAATTTGGCTGGTTGCACGCTCTGTCTTATAACCAGTTATTCTTGGCGCAGTAACCTACGGATTTCGTACCTGGCCGTCTCCTATGATGATCCATTTATAACTGCACAATTCTTCTAAGCCCATGGGGCCGCGGGCATGGAGCTTTTGGGTACTTATGCCAATTTCGGCGCCTAAACCGAACTCGGCGCCGTCAGTGAAGGCAGTAGAAGCATTTACGTAAACAGCGGCAGCATCAACCTGGTTTAAAAAGGTTTTTATTCGCTCTTGATCTTCTGAAATTATTGCTTCACTATGTTTTGAACTATAGGTAGCAATATGATTAAGCGCATCTTCAAAGCTATCTACAACTTTAATGGCTAATTTCATCGATAAAAACTCTGTCCCAAAATGTTCAGGCGTGGCATGTTTTAAGCACCCGTCAGGATAATGGTCCTCAAGTATCATGTAAGCTGTTTCATCGGCATAAATCTCAACTTGTTTTTCGCCTAAAGGCTTAACAAGTTTTGGCAAATCTCGCAGTCTGCTGTAATGAACGATTAGGCAATCAAGCGCGTTACAAACACTTACACGACGCGTTTTGGCATTGAATATGATGTTTTTACCTTTTTCCAGATCGGCAAATTCATCAAAATAAGTATGAACGATCCCGGCGCCGGTTTCAATTACGGGAACCTTACTGTTATTCCTGACATGAGCTATCAGTTGCTGGCTTCCCCGGGGTATCACTACGTCAATAAAGCCGATAGCATTTAACAGGGCATCTGTAGCTTCACGTTCGGGCGGAAGGAGGGTAACTAGATTAACATCTATATCATGCGCTGATAAAACCTCGTGAATGATGGAAATAATGGCTCTGTTGGAGTAATCAGCATCACTGCCGCCTTTTAAAACAGATACATTGCCGGTTTTAAAGCAAAGTGAAAATACATCGAAAGTAACGTTTGGCCTTGCTTCATAAATCACTCCGATCACACCAAGGGGCACTCTTATTTTTGAAATTTGTAGCCCATTCGACATTATTTTTTCCGAAAGGATATGACCAATCGGGCTCTCGAGCTGAACTATGTTGTTAATTTCCTTCGCAATAGCTTCAATACGGCTGGTTGTGAGTTTTAAACGGTCATATTTCGGATCGTCAGGATCCATACGGTCCAGGTCTTTTTTATTTTCTTCTAACAAGTAATCGGTCTGGTCGATAGCTGTAGCGGCAAGGTCTTTTAATACCTGGTCTACAAGCGCGGGTTCGATGCTTTTCCGACCTGCGATGCGGGCATTTTCAAAATATTTTGTATACCTGTTCAACATTCCATGTAAAGATAATCATAATGTATAAGCGGTTTTTGATTTTTTTTACCGATCATTTCAGCAGCTTTATCAGAGCCATATTCGGCAATTCCTAATCCAATAGGTTTGTTGTTTTCATCAACCAGCCTGATAATATCGCCTTTTTTAAAATCGGCCATAATATTGATAATTCCAACGGGCAGCAAACTTGATGCTTTAGCGGAAGTTAGCGCTGCTTTTGCACCTTCATTAACCTGTACCACGCCTTTGGCGTAATTTCCGGCATGGGCAATCCATTTCTTTTTCCCCGAAGCCGATTTATTTGGTACAAAATAAGTGTGTACAGCCTTATTTTCCAATACATCGGTCAAAATATTTTCTTTTGTACCGTTGGCGATGTGAACAGCAATGCCCAATTGCGCCACTTTTTGCGCCATGGTCGACTTTGTAATCATGCCGCCGCGCCCAAACTGGGAACGGCCGGTACTTATAAATGACGAAAAATCAAGGGCTTTCCCGTTAACCTCTTCAATCACCTCTGCGCTCACATCGTTTGGATCACCATCGTATATACCGTCTACGTTTGTCAATACGATCAGCGCCTGTGCGTTCAGCATGGAGGCAATGAGCCCGGCCAGTTCATCATTGTCGGTAAACATCAGTTCCGTAACCGATACTACATCATTTTCATTTACAACAGGGATAACTTGGTGCTGCAATAAGATATTGAGGCAGTTTTTCATGTTAAGATAATGCACCCTATCCCTGAAATCTTCTTTGGTCACCAATACCTGGGAGCAGAGGATATTATATTTTTCAAACTCTGCCGCATAGGTATTGATGAGCTTAACCTGGCCTATTGAAGCCAATAACTGTCTCGTTGCAACGGAATCAAATTTTTCAGAAATATTAATCAAGCTCCGGCCTGAAGCAACGGCTCCCGAAGAAACCAATGTAACCTCTTTGCCCTGTTTTTTTATTTTGGCGATTTGTTCAACCAGGTGATTTATCCGGTTCAGATTGGGCAAGCCGTCTTTTTGGGTAATAACGTTTGATCCGATTTTTATAATGATCCGTTGATAATTATAGGCCATTTTAGTAATAAATGCGCAATATACGGGGAAAATATAGAGAAGTTGTAGGTTTTTGTTAATTTACAAATAGAATGAGTTTTGAAAGGCATATTTAATATAAAAATCAATTTATTTTATCTGAAAAAGCTCAAAAGACTATTGGATTATATATTTTTTGAGAAATTCCGATCAAAATTAAGTTTCTGAATATATCCTTTTATATATTCTTGTGTTCCGAAAAGCATGGTGTATAGTATGCGTACGAAGTTCCGTACTGACGGCACGGAATATTTTATGACTTATTTTTTCTACCGACCTCTAACCCCGATGGGGTTTGTTTGTCTTATTGACCCGATTTGATGTATATTTTCCTTAAAATGTCAGTTGCAACTGCGGTTCAAAAATATTGTTGGGTATCAGGATAATCTCTTCACGGCGGTCAAGGTAATTAAGCGTAAGTTTTGCCCAACCGTTAAAGAAGTAGTTTACGCCGCCCGTATATATCCATGTCCGATCAGTTGTCACTACCTTGTTTGGGTCATAAGTATCGTATTTAGCGGTCAGTTGTAGTTTTTTAGGAATAACAAAATAAGCGGCCTGGCCGTACCAGCCGTCTCTTTTTATTAATCCGTCAGTGCCTTTACCATATTCTGCGGTTAGCGATAATCCGCCAATTATATATCTCGCGTCAAAACCTCCGCGATTACGGAGATAATTTTTTGCCGGGGTTCCGTAATTGCCTTGTCCGTTATAAAAATCAGCTGAAACAGTAAGGTTGGCAACCGGATGTACGCTAAATCTTCCTGCAATGTCTTTGTGGCTGTTATTGTCGGTTGTTACATCGTATCCCGCGCCATTAAAAACACCTAAAGTATAATCAAACAGATAACGCCCATCAACCTTTGCAAAGCTTCCGTTCATCTGGATACCGATGTCACGGCCATTTTGATTGCCAATAACATCAGTTGACCTTCCGGCAAGCGCATTGACAACCTGGGAGCGGTCAATAAATTCAAGCTGACTATCCTGTACAAGACTCTCAAGCGAGAAGGGGACTTTAAACTGACCGGCTGTAAATTTTAAAAAGTCAGCTATTTTGTAAGTCGTATAAGCATCCAGCAGTTTTGTGGTGCCTGCAAATTCTGTGTACACTTCATAATTCCAGTTATCGTCAATATCGCCTTTTACATCCAAACGCGCACGGTGGAGGAGAAAAGTGTTATTTACGCTTGTTTGCTCAAACCCTTCATATTCTGTCTGTAACAGGCCGCTTATCTGCAGGGCCCTGCTGCCAATGGTTATCCCATGCTGGTTTTCTTTATCTCTCCTGGCTTGTTCTTTTAAGGCCTGATCTGCACGGAGCGAATCGGCCTCTTTCTGGCTTATAACATTCTTTTTGAGAAGTATGTTAGTCAGATCACCGTCGCGGATGGTATCGGGCTGCTGTGCTTTTGAGATAATAGCTGTGAAAAGTATACCCAATAGGAGTCCCGTTTTGATTACGTAACGTAATTTCATGTGTTTAGATTAGTCGTGAAAAGTGTGTTTAAATAATGTTATGCATTGAGTTGAAGTCGCATCAGCAACAACAGCAACACATATAACAGCTTGCGAATTTGTAATAGCTGAAAGGAAGAAGAATAAATCGCCGGAATAGCTTTGAATGTTTCACTTGCTTAATATCTATAAAATCTATCTATTTAGTAGTGTAAAGATATAGCGAATATTTAAATTCACAAATATTTACTTAAAAAATATTAGATTAATTTATATTTATTTGACTTTGAAGTAGATATAAAACAAAAAACCGGCAGCTTTTCACAGTTGCCGGTAATAGAACAATAAAACAACCTCATGTTTTATTATATATTATCTCCTTGTTTTATCTCATCGGATGCATGAAGCACAACTTTATCATTGGCTTTCAGGTCGCCAAAAACTTCGGTTGAATCGTTACTCACCAATCCTTCTTTAATATTCACAAGGATAGCCTTTCCGCTACTGTCCTTAACCACATATTCATGTTCGGTAGAACGGACTATAGCGTTGTTAGGGACCAATAACGATTTCGCGCCTGATAACATAGGTACCCGCACTTCAGCGTACATACCTGGTTTTAGCTGGCCGTTTTTGTTCAGCACATCAATTTCAATAGCTTCCTGCTGCATATTGCCCAGAGAGTTTGCTGACCGGCTTATTTTTGCGGTTTGCACTTGTCCTGGCAACGCATTAAAAGTGAAAGAAACGGGTTGTGTGAGGTCAACTTTATCCACATAATCTTCCGGAATGTCAACCGTAAGCCGCATTTTATGAATATCCTGCAGGATAAGTATAGGCTGGTCGCCGGTTTTACCGGGTGCAACAAGCGCGCCGGGCGAAACATTCCGTTGGATGATCATACCATCAAACGGTGCGTAAATGCGAAGATAGCCCAGCATCGCTTTTACCGATTCTACATTTGAGCGTTCGGACTGCGCCATTGCCTGTTCTGCCTTCATTTGCGACCTTGCATTGTCAAGGTCCAAAGGAGATACAGAGCCAGGTTCTTTAGCAGCTTCCTTTAAACGTTCATATTTTTCTTTACCTGCCTCCGCATTTTCCTGCGCTTGCACGTACCTGGAATTGGCGGATTGGAGTTGCGATTCCATTTCCGGAGCTTCAAGAACAACCAGCAGCTGCCCCTTTTTTACGATTGATCCACGGTCAACATATAACCCTTTTACGAACCCGTTAACTTTAGGGTAAATATTTACCTCATTAAAAGGAATTAAACGGCCTGGAAGGCGGGCCGAGCTTGACAGCGCCTTTTCAACTACGTTACTTAACTGGTATTTACTATCAGTTTGCTTTGCTGCGGCGGTAAGGTCAGCCGGTTTTTGATTACCCGAACAGGCGGCAAATAAGCCGCCTACGGTTATTATTAAATATGATCTGTATTTCATTTTTTTTCAATATTAAAATTTGAGGTTTCAGTTGCTTCCTGGGGCATTAATGATGGATGTTTATAGGTGGTTTTATTTTGAATCCAGGCAAATACCATGGGTAATATAAATAAGGCGGCAAAAGTTGAAGCAAATAGGCCGCCGATAACAGCACGGCCCAGCGGTGCCGATTGCTCTCCGGCTTCACCCATACCCGAAGCCATAGGGATCATACCCGCTATCATGGCAAAACTGGTCATTAATATAGGGCGTAACCGGACGGAGGCGCTGGTAATAGCTGCACGGGTTGAATCGCGGTACTCTAAACGCAGCGTTTCGCCGGTCGTAACTATTAATATGGCATTGGCAACAGAAACCCCTGTACTCATGATCATGCCCATATAGGATTGCAGATTGAGCGTTGAACCTGTTAATAATAATGCTGTTAATGACCCCAATATTACTGCCGGAATAGTAACAAGCACAGTCAGTGATAACTTAAATGATTGATAGTTGGCTGCCAGTAGTAAAAATATAACCAGGATAGCGAACATCAGGCCATTTTGAAGGCTGCTTAATGTATCCGTAAGCAAACTTGACATTCCCTTTACTTCAGCAACCAAGCCTTTTGGTGGTGTGCCCACTGATTTTAAAATATTTTGCACTTCGGTTGTGGCTGTTCCCAAATCTTTTTTATAGATATTGGCGCTTACTGTAATAAATCTCCGCGGGCCGGTCCTGTCATATTCACCGGGTTCATAGTCAACTTTAAAATCGGCTATGTCTGCCAGGGTGGGGCTGCTTTTCCCCTTTAACAAAGGGATTTCTTTCAGTTCGTCCATTGTATTCATCACATATTCGGGTATTTCCACCTGTATCTGGTAAGTATAAGCTACTTTTTCATCCAGCCATTGATTTTTTTCAGTAAAACGGCTCGATGAAGTACTGGCAGTAACGGAACGGCCTATATCTGTTACATTTAATCCAAACTGAGCCACTTTAAGCCTGTCGAGCGTAATAGCAATTACAGGCACTTTAAGCGGTTGCGCAATCTGCACATCTCTCAGGTAACTGACATGCTTCATTTTATCAACAACTTTACTTGCATAATTTTCAATCTGACCCATATCTTTTCCAGCCACCCTAACCTCAATAGGGGTAGAGGCGCCTTGGCTCATGATCTTTTCGGTCAAATCTATTGGTTCAAATGTTATTCTGAGATCAGGCAAAGCATAAGCAATGTTTTTCCGTAGCGCATCCTTTAGCTCATCTGTATTAATTTTGTAACTCTGATCGAGCTCAACCTGCAGCACAGCTTCATTGGTGCCGGCATTAAAAACATAGAGGTTACTGGTGCCATAACTGCTGGGTACCAGGCCCACATAAGCCGAACTTATGGATACATGGTGGTCAACTGTTTTATCAATAATATGTAATACCTGCTTTAAGGCATCTTCGGTTCTTTCCAACCGCGTGCCATCAGGCTCTTTAATCCGGATCTGGAATTGTCCGTTATTTATTTTTGGCATCATATCCTTGCCAATAACTACAAAGCAAATCCCGGCGAGCGCAATCATGCTAATCAAATAAACCGGAATTATGAGTTTCTTATAGGGCATTAAGCGGGTGATTATGCCGATGAACCGCATTTTTACCTTTTCAAAAAAATTATTTTGTTCGGGATGCTGCTGTTCTTCTATGAGGTGCTTGTTTATCTGGATCTCCTGCTTCCTGTCTAACGCCTGGCCTGCATGGGCATGTATCTTGTCATGATGATACACCTGGTAACGTTCAGCTTTTATCATCCAGTTACTTAATATAGGCACCAATGTTTGCGCTAAAACGTAGGAAACGATCATAGTTAAACCAATAGACAGCGATAAGGGTAAAAACATGGCCTTAGGAACGCCATTCATCAGGAAGGACGGGGCAAATACCGCGAGGATACATAATAATATCAGCAGCAGGGGAAAGGATATCTCCTCGCAGGCATCATAGACCGCCAATCGTTTTGATTTACCCATCTCCAGGTGCTGGTGTATGTTTTCTATGGTTACCGTCGCCTGGTCGACAAGGATACCGATGGCAAGAGCCAAACCACTAAGGGTCATGATGTTGATGGTTTGCCCGCATAAGCTTAATAAAAGCACACCGATCAGGATGGAAACAGGAATAGTAATGACCACGATCAAGCTGCTGCGCAGATCACGGAGGAATAGCAATACCATCAAGCCGGTAAGCAAAGCGCCAAGACAGCCTTCAGTCATTAAACTTTTCACTGCATTAGCCACGAAGACAGACTGGTCGAATTCGTATGATATCTTTACATCGTCAGGCAGCAAACTCTGCATTTCTGGTATTTTCTTCTTAAGGTCCTGCACTACTGACCAGGTAGAGGCGTCGGCCGTTTTTATTACCGGGATATAGACCGAACGTTTGCCGTTGATAAGAGCGTAATCAACCGTAACATCCGCTGCATCAGCCACCCTTGCCACATCTTTTATAAAGACAGGGACACCGTTTTGAGTTTTTACCGGGATATTACCGAAGTCTTCTGATTTTTTTTCCAGGGTATTAACGGTGGTGGTAAACATGACATTATTCAGGCGAAGGTAACCTGAAGGAGACATTACATTAAATTTCGCCAGCGCTTCCACCACCTCATCCGCAGTTAAATTGTAACTGCGCAGCTTGTCCGGATCAACACTCACAACTATTGACCGCGAGTTGGCGCCGAAAGGGGGCGGCGCTGATAAACCGGGCACCGATGCAAACAAGGGCCTTATCCGCGTGGTTGCCATGTCATAAATATCTTTGAGGCTGCGGCCCTTTGCCGACATTACTAACTCACCAACCGGCAGGGAAGAAGCATCAAAGCGGATTACCTGGGGCGGCAAAGCGCCGGGAGGGAAAAACTTCATCGCACGGTTTACCTGCAAAGCAACCTCGGCCGAGGCTTCGGCCATATTGGTACTTTCATAAAACGACAGTTTGATAAGCGTTAAACCGGTTATGTTTTTACTCGTAATTGTTTTTACACCGTTGATATAGAGGAATTGATCCTGCATACGGGTGGAGAAAAACCCTTCCATCTGCCGCGGCGACATGCCGCCATAAGATTCGATAATATAAATAGTAGGCAGGTTGAGCTTCGGGAAAATATCTATCGGTATATTTATTGCACTGAGCACTGCAAATATTAAAAGGCTCATGGTGATTACCACTACGGTAATCGGCCTTTTCAGTGCGGAGGTGACCATTGACATAATTTGATTATTTTAATAAGTTTAAGATTGTGTTAACCTGGTTCTCGGTAATTGCTTTTTGGAATAGCGCACTGGCATAGTCATATCTGGCCTGCATATAATCTGTTTCGGCACGGTAAAGTATGTTCAGGGCTGCATCGAGGTCCACAACATTTGATAACCCGTTCTTGTACAGCGATAGTTGTTGCCTATAACTTGCATTTGCCGCCCTTAGTTGGTTTGGGATCTCCTTAAGGCGGTCCAGTGCCGTTTGCATCTCCGCATCAGCCTGGCTTGCACTGATAGAAAGCAATTGCTGTTGTTCCTGAAGCTTTTTTACAGCGTAATCTGTAGCCGCTTTCTGAGTTTGCAATTTTAATTGCCTTCGTCTCAGGTCGAACAAGTTATACGATATTCCTAAACCAACCAGGTAATTACTCCTTTCAAATCCATACCCGGTCGAAAGGCTGTTATATTGATCATTAGGGCTTATACTCGACCCGCGCCCCCAGGTAGCTGCCTGCAGCAGTATTTTGGGGTTATACTGCTTTTTTACCAGGGCCTCTCTTTGCAAGCTGTTTTGATAAACGGACTTGTAAAAATTAATGAGGGGATGATTGGCAGTATCAGCCGGGAATAAATAAGCCGAAGGTTGATTGATCAGGTTTATCTCAACTGTCGAATCCGGTATTATTGACTGGTATGGGACGCCAGTAACGGAAGAAAGCTGTAATTGAACCTGTTTTAGTTGATTGTTCAGTTCAATATAATTTAATCTCGCTTTTGACAATTCAGCTTCGGCGATACTGGTATCAACACCTGCTTTAACCCCGCTTACAGCCAGCGAATGAATAGAGCGCATGATTTGTTGATTACGCTGAATGTTCCGGAATTGTATACCCAAAAGATCCTGTAAACGAAGTAACTGTAAATAATTACCTATTGTATAAGCATGCAAATCATATTTTGATGTAGCAAACTGGTTTTGCTCAACCGTGATGTTAGAGTTGGCTACTTTGTTTTCAGCACGGTAACCGCCGAAGTTGTAAACTTCCCATTGAAGCGAGGCAATGCCCAGGTTGGCCGATGCAGCAGTGGTAACATTTGTATTATGTATACCGCTTGAACTTGAAGGGACAAGACCATAGCCAAAATACGGTCCGATCACATTATTGCTGGTACCAATATCAGCCTGGTAATTCAGCCATAGATTTGGCAGCCAGTTGTTGCGTACTTCAGCCGCCTGGGATTTGCGGATAAGGATAGCGGCGGAATCAGTGATTAGCTGCGGCGCTTTTTGATCGACCCTGTTTAATAATTCTTTTAATGTAACAGGCGGTGATTGCTGTGCATCGGCTGCAATTGCCATAACGAGCAATAAAGCCATACACAAGCATCTTTTAAAACTTAACATTTTTAGTTCGAAAATTAATTAATGAAAAAAATAACAGATAAACCAGTAAGCAGTTGAAAATAAACTACTCCAGTTTGCAAATTACCGCAGGCTGCGGTTAACAAAAGAATATCAAATAATGAATTTACCGTTAAATAAATAGGTTTGCCGGCAGGGAACAAGGCCGAATTTTAGCCTTCGTAAAAAACCATTTGTAATGTTGGCTTTTGAAGCGAAAACGGCAGGGAAAATAATACTTAACAGAAAAGTAAAACGTAAGACAAAGTATTGAACCGGTTCGGCTAATTTTTTTTGGATGGCCCTTGATTTGGAATGGCTGTTCTCAGGGTCTTCAAGCTTGGGTTTAGTAAAGGCCTTTGCGAGGATATTTTCTTCGGAAGGAGGATGCAAGCGGCTAAATATGGTAAAGCCTAAAAATGGGTTTGCAACAAACAGTAATACGGCAAGACAGAAAAATATTTGAGCTGATTTGAATTTATGCATATTTCAAAAAACCGTGCTGTTGGTTAACGACAAAACTCCTACAAATTTCATCAGAATTTGCTAATAATAGTTATAGTAACGTTATTGTTGCAAAGAAATAAATTTTTGCGGAGAAAAAAAAATTACCTCAAAATTACTACTGGCCAGACTATCACTCTTAAGACGTAAGCTGAATATTACGACGAAGTCGAACTTCGACCAGAAAGGAAACTGTTCGGCATTATTTGTGTTGTATCAAAATGAAAAAAAGTAATACGGTTAGTGCTGAATATAATGGCCACGTTTTAGTTGCAGGCGCGTCTGCTGGTGGATTGCATGCATTAAATGCTTTAATTGAACAGTTGCCGGAAGATTTCCCTGCGCCGGTGTTAATTGTACAGCACATTTCTCCTGATGCTACAGGCAATGTGCTTTTGGATGCTTTAAATAAGCATAAAAAACTTAAATGTACACATGCGGTTCACGAAGAAATGATAAAACCGGGCCATGTTTACCTGGCGCCTTCTGATCACCACCTTATGGTAATAAAAAATGGGCGGCTACAGGTTACCAAAGGCGCACAGGAAAATCGTTCCCGCCCGGGCATCGATCCGCTGTTCCGTTCGGCCGCAGTTGCATTTGGAAACAAGGTAACAGGTGTTTTATTAACCGGTTACCTGGACGACGGCACGGCCGGATTAATTGCTATTCAAAGATGCGGAGGCACCTGTATAGTGCAGGATCCAAGTGATGCTGAATATCCGGATATGCCCAAAAATGCACTCAACCAGCTAAAGCCTGACTTTTGTGTTCCTATTGTCGAAATGGGCGGCCTTCTTTTTGAGCTGATGTCAAGAAAACTGGGTAAGCGAAAGCCGGTACCGGAAGATATTCGGAGAGAGGCGAAGATCGCGGAACATGTTTTAAGCGACCTGGCGTCAGTAAACGCTTTGGGTGTACAGGCGCCATTCAATTGCCCTGGTTGCGGGGGAGTGCTGTGGAAAACAGGGGATGGCCCTTTGAGATACCGCTGTCATACCGGCCATGCTTATACTGCTAATGTACTTCTGGCTGAACAAACAAAGAAAATTGAAGAAACAATGTGGATAGCGCTCCGAATGTTTGAAGAAAGAAGAAACCTGCTCACCACAGTGGCACATAACAAGAATGATGCATCATCGCGAGTAGCGCGTGAAAGGGCAAAGATGTCCCAGGTTCATATTGACCGCATCAGGGCAATCCTTCTGTCTGATGATAAAGCAACCTTGTGCGACATGCCAAAATAAAACGGTTTTATGTGTTGTTTGTGGGGACACAAAGAACAGGTGGGAAGAGAGCAAGTTATTTTTACAAATAAATAACTGCATTTGGCCCCTGGTTAAACAGCAAATCGACAATACTCAAGTTTTTCTGAAAACCTTTTCTCTCTTCAAAGACCTGGAAGTATGGTTTCTGATCAAAACCTGATTCCTTCTTGGGGCTGATGGTATTCCTAAAATCAGCAAGTGACTGATATTCAGCTTCGTAACTTTCGGTGTAGGTTATCTCAATCTTAAGCTTTATCAATTTTAATATAAATTGTAAAAGCTGCTCGTCGTAATCAAAAAGAAAATCAAATTTTTTTTCGTAAAATGGGGCAAGTTCATCCTCGTAATATTCAAAATAAGCAGAACGCCGGTAACAAGCCTGCAGGCTTTGCCAATGCAAACGCTGCCAGTTAAAATCGTAGCTTATTTTTACATCTTTTACCTTGGTATGCTTTTTTGAACCTTTTACAACCGGTACTGTCAATACCAGCACGCCATCGGGTGAAAAAATATTGGCGCGGTTACGGTAGGTTTGTTTTGGGAAATGTTCTTCTCTTTCTATCAGGATACCGGCCTTATAAGTATTTAGCTGAACGAAATATTCAACCGGTGGAAGATAAAACATAGGTAATACAGCGCCTTTTTCAATCATATATTTTATGTTTGCAGCTAAAATCCGACGAAAATAATGATAAAAAAAGGGCTTTCAAGGTTAGGTACATTCTTTTTATACCTTGTTTCGTTATTGCCTTTTTGGTTTTTATACTTAATAGCTGATCTTTTATTTATCCTGCTTTATTACGTTACAGGCTATCGCCGAAGGGTTGTACAGGAGAACCTCCGCAATTCTTTTCCCGAAAAATCGGAAGAAGAACGCAAATTCATCGAAAAAAAATATTTCAAATACATGGCCGACCTGATGATGGAAACGATAAAATCTGTCAGCATGTCCGCAAAATCGGTCCACCGCCGGATGATCTGCATCAACCCGGAATTAATGGAGTATTATTTTAGTAAAGGAAAAAGCATTATCGCTGCCGCAGGTCACTACGGCAACTGGGAGATGGCCTGTTTAAGCTTTGGTTTTTTAACAGATAAAAGAAGGCTAATTGTTTATAAACCGCAATCGAATGATGTTTATACCGACTTTTTTAACAGGACGCGGTCACGTTTTGGGGCAACAATGATCTCTATGAGGCAAACTCTTCGTAAAATGATCGAATATAAAAACGAACTGACCTTTACCGTGCTTGCATCCGATCAAACGCCAACCCGCGAGGATGCTAAATATTTTACAAACTTCCTTAACCAGCAAACAGCCGTGTTCCTCGGTGTTGAAAAGCTGACAAAAGTAAGAGATTGCGCGGTAATATTTTATCGGATCGATTTAGTAAAAAGAGGCCATTATACTTATACCTTTGTCCCTTTAGTGGAAGAGCCAAAAATTACCAAACCATACGAGATCACTGAAATACACGTGAAATACCTGGAATCGTTAATCAGAGAAAAACCCGAATACTGGCTATGGTCGCACCGGAGATGGAAAATAAAGCCCCTGGGTGTCATTGTTCATTAGTCATTGGTCATTGGTATGTTTAATAAATTGATTCAATTATTTAAATAAGGTCAATATGAGTAATCGTTTAGAAGATTTAGAAATATATTCATTAGCGGAGTCATTTTCAGATGAGGTTTGGTTTATTGTTTTAGAATGGGATTATTTTGCAAAGGATACTTTAGGAAAACAATTAGTAAGGGCCGCTGATTCAATCGGTGCAAACATTGCAGAAGGCTTTGGCCGATACCATTATAAAGAAAATAAAAACTTCTGTTACTTTAGCCGCGGATCCCTCATTGAAACGAAAGGTTGGATAAACAAAGCTAAAACAAGAGAATTAATATCCGAAAATCTTCATTCTGAATATTTAAACAAGTTAAGCATCATTCATACGAAGCTTAACGCGTACATAAAGCATATTGGGAATCAGGTTGATAAAGCCGCTATCCAACCCAATGACCAATGACTAATGACCAATGACTAATCCCCCCAAAGTTGCCGTAGTTATTTTAAACTGGAACGGCGTTAAGCACCTTCGCCAGTTTCTTCCTTCTGTAATGTCATCCGCCTGGCCAAATCTTGCTGTCGTAGTAGGTGATAATGCATCATCCGATGGTTCCGTTGAGTTTATAAGGCAGGAGTACCCCTCTGTCCGCATTATCCAAAATGACCAGAATTATGGCTTTACAGGTGGTTATAATAAAGTATTGGCACAGGTAGATGCAGATTATTATATCCTACTTAATTCGGATGTGGAAGTGTCGCCGGGCTGGATAGCGCCGGTGATCAATTTAATGAAGAGCGACCCTTTAATAGCTGCCGCGGCACCTAAAATAAAAGCATATACACAAAGAGCCCATTTTGAACATGCAGGCGCTGCGGGAGGCTTTATTGACAAATTCGGGTATCCGTTTTGCCAGGGACGAATGTTTTATGAGATCGAAGAGGATAGGGGACAATATGAGCAGTCGCACGAGGTATTTTGGGCTACCGGCGCCGCCATGTTTATCAAAAAACATTGCTGGGATGAAGCAAATGGCTTTGACGACCGATTTTTTGCGCACATGGAAGAGATAGACCTTTGCTGGCGCTTAAAAAATATCGGCTATAAAGTAATGTATTGCGCCGAATCGGAAGTGTTTCACCTGGGCGGCGGAACGCTCAATGTCGAGAACCCATTTAAAACTTTCCTTAATTTCAGGAACAATCTGCTATTGCTCCAGAATAACCTACCGTTCTGGCGGGCCTTTTTTATCATTACTCTACGAATTGGGATGGACCTTTTGGCTTTATTCCGTTTTTTAAGCGAAGGCAAGCGCAAGGATGCCTGGGCAGTTAGCCGGGCACATCAGAATTTTGTTTTTAAACAGCTTTTCAGAAGCCGGAAGTCGGAAGTCGGAAGTCAGAAGTCAGAAATAGATCAACAGCCAACCGCAAACCGCCAACTGCAAACTAAAAAATATCCATTAAAGGGAATATACAAAGGCAGCATCGTATGGGCTTTCTTTAAGCAAAAGAAAAGGCATTTTACTGAGCTTGATCCGGCAGATTTTTATTAGCTTTTTCTCCGGTTTTTTTTTTGTCTTTTTCTTTACTGGTTTTTTCGTCGGTGTTTGCCACGGGCACTCCATCTGGGAAGTGCAAGTAAAAATCCTTTTGCGGTGACGGCATCTCTATGCCCGCTTTTTTAAACGCATGGTAAATATCCGCTAAAATCCGGCTTCTTAATTCCGCGGTTGCACTGATATCCGCCGCCCAGAAAAAGACCTTGAATTCTATAGATCCGAGGCTTACATTATTTATGAAAATTGAGGGACCGGGATTAGCCATAATATCGTCCCTGTTACTTAATAAGTTTTTCAATAATTCTTTAATCTTATCAACATCTGCACCATAGGCTATATTGATTACCAATCCAATCTGCCGGTTAGTATTGCTTAGGGTCCAGTTTACCACCGTTTGCGATATCAGGTCACCATTAGGTATAATAACTTCTGAGCCATCGCCGGTCAATATTTTGCTTGACCGTATTCCTATTTCTTTCATCGTCCCCGACCGGTTGCCAACCTCAATAATATCGCCAATTTGGATTGGTTTCTCAAATGCCAATATTAAGCCTGATACCAGATTATTTACAATATTTTGGAGGCCAAAACCAATACCCACGCCAAAGGCGCTGATAATTATGGTCAGTTTATCTAAGGGAAAGTCCGAAGCCGCGACTGCGAGCAGGAAGCCGATTGAAAAAACGCCCATTCTGATTAGAAGGGTAGAAGTGCGATTTTTCTTTTTTGCAACAGAAAGATCAGAAACACGCTGGGCCGAAACATCGTAAAGGTAACTTATAACGCGTGATACTATGGAGGACAGCCATATAACAGCGATAAAAATAACAAATCCGCCAATCGTAAAAGACGCGCTGCCTACCGTACGCGACTGACTTAAAATATCGCTGACATTGTCGCTCGCCCAGTCATCGATGTTTAAATTTTGCAGCAGAAAGAATATCCACAATAAGCCGGCAAGCGTAACCAGTATATTTCTGAATTTATTTTGAACAGCATCGTAGTCAATCCAGTTAATAATACTATTTTCACCTTTTTTTACCTGGAACTGCAAAAATAACGCCTGCATAATTATTTGGACTACAAAGAAAAGGGTCACTAAAAACCATAGGTTAAAAATGGCCGTTACCCCAATTATTTTAGCGAGGCTAAACCTGCCGGTAATATTAAGCAGGAGGGACATAACTTGCATTCCAATAAATATTTTTAAAGCAACAGAGGTATAGGGGAGATGTTCCCCTGGTGATCTTTTTACTTTATTGAGAAATAGTAAGGCTGCGGTTATCGCAGCAACGCTTAACAATAAAATAAGATACCTGTCGATATTTGAGATTTGGATGAATAAGTTACTTAGACCGTAAATAACAGTTATCCAAAATAGACGGAAAAGGAAATTAAAGGTAAGCGACGGAAAATTCTTTTTCACCAGCATAAGTGATAAGATCATTGATACTAAAAAGAACATTTCCAAAATAACTTCCGGCGACCGGGCATAAAAATAAGGGATGATAGCGGCAGCAACAAGCAATGATGCTATTACCGGTCTTTTGTAAATATAATTTGCCTGGTTAAGTATTGTTTCGGGGCTTTCATTATGCCGCAAAGTTTTTCTGCGGGAAAAGACTATCCAGCTAAATATAAGGAAGAAAAAAACCAACCCGATATAATGTGTAACCGTTTCATTTTTGATGAAATAATTAAATAGTATGCGATTCAGCTTGATCGTACTCTTAAAAGCGGATTTAAAATCGTTGTATTCAAGACCTGCGTTCCATATATAATCAGATTCACCTGCAAAAGCCTTCTCGGCAAATTTCTTTATTTTTGAATCTATGTGGTCGGTTTCGTCAAGTATCCTAGTGTAGGCAACGGTTATCTTGTCCTGGAGCAGGCTAACTTTTAACAGGTTGGCGCGGTTGGCAGCGTCCGTTTCGCGGAATAACTGCATAACAACTCTTCGCCGGGCCAAAAAAGTGCTCCTTAGTACACTATCTGAAGGAACAATTTTTAATGATGTATCCTTCGTGAATTTGATAAGCTCGGTTTGGTTTTGGATCAGTTTAGTGCTAACGTCTTCCATGTCCGTCTGCCATCCTTCCAATATATCCTGCTGGCGGTCTAAATTATCTCTTAAAACAAACAGATAGCGTAACGTGCTTGATTTATGCGTATGTATAAGGCTGTCAATCTTATTTATTCTTTTTAATACGGGGGGCAATCCCAGGCTTACATCAGCAGTATCCAGCCCCTCTGATAAGTTGTTATTTATCTGGTTAAATGTATTGGTGTATTGTTCAACCCTTTGCAGCAGGCTGTTTATAGAAGTGTCCGATTTGTTAAGCGCCCGCATTAGAGAATCGCGCGAGTGCATCGTCCTTCTTTCGGCTTCTCTTTTTATGGTTGCCTGCTTCTTTTTTTTAGGTTGTGCAAAACCATTAAATGAAGAGAGAATTGCAACTAATAATATAATAAGCGGGAATAATTTAATTATTTTGCGCATGTTTCTATTTGATCAAAAAGCTTTCAACGGCCAAACGGTACGAATCCATACCAAAGCCTGCAATTACACCTTTGCAATTAGCCGCCAGCATCGAGTTATGCCTAAACTCTTCGCGTTTATAAACATTTGATATATGGACTTCAATAACAGGCGCATTAATTGCGGCTATGGCATCGGCTATGGCGATAGAAGTATGGGTGTATGCGCCGGCATTCAATACAATGCCGTCATAATTAAACCCAACTTCATGTAATTTATTAATAATTTCGCCTTCAACATTACTCTGGTAATAATCAATCACCAAATTTGTATAACGTTTGCGAAGGTCGTTGAGGTATGTTTCAAAATCGATATTTCCATAAATTGATTTCTCACGCACGCCCAGCAAGTTTAAATTCGGGCCATTAATAATTTGTATCTTCATCAGATCAAACATAAATAAAAACATTAAAAAAAATCAATTGGATTGGCGTTCGGCGATAAAAGGTTTTCGGGCTTATTTAAAATTAGAAAGGTCCCTTTCTGAAAATTCTATTGAAGCGTACAGCAGGGATATTGATAAATTATATCAATTTGCTGATATACAATCTACTAAATTAAATCCTGAAAGTATTACTTTAACACATTTACGTCAATTTATCGTGTGGGCGAGCGAGCTTGGGATGATCCCGTCCTCACAGGCGAGGATATTATCAGGCATAAAATCTTTTTATAAATATTTGCTAATGGAAGATTTGATAAAAAGCGACCCATCGGAATTGCTTGAATCGCCCAAAATTCAAAGAAAACTTCCGGATACTTTAAGCATTAATGATATAAATAGGCTGATAGATGCCATTGATTTATCAAAACCAGAAGGTGCACGTAACAAAGCTATACTGGAAGTACTGTACGGCTGCGGCCTGCGCGTATCAGAACTAACGGAACTTAAATTATCAAACCTATACCTCGATATTGAATTTATAAAGGTAACGGGCAAAGGCAGTAAAGAGCGGCTGGTTCCCATCGGCGGCTCCGCGGTTAAAGCCTTAAAAATTTGGATAGATAATATAAGGGTACATATCCCCATAAAAAAGGGTGAAGAAGACCTGGTTTTTTTAAATAGGAGAGGAGGAAGGTTGAGCCGGGTGTATATCTTTTTGGTTATTAAACAGTTAGCGGCACTTACCGGAATAAATAAAACAATAAGTCCACACACTTTCAGGCACTCTTTTGCGACACATTTGGTTGAAGGCGGCGCCGATCTGCGCGCAGTACAGGAAATGCTGGGACATGAAAGCATTACCACTACAGAGATATACACACATCTGGACAGAGAATATTTGAAGGGGACTATTATACAATTTCATCCGAGAAGCTGAGTTTAGTAGCAGGTTTTAGTAGCAGTAGCAGTAGCAGTTCTGAACCAGGATTAAACGGATTTTATGGATATATTAAAGAATTCATCCAATCTAATCCGTCAAATCCGTTTAATCCAGGTTTATTATCCCAACGGCAGTACCGTTCTCCCGTAAACTTCATTCAATAAATTGGCCATGCCGGCATAAATTGCTGATGCACCGCACACTAAACCTTCATAACCGGCAAATTTGCCTATACTTTCATTTCCTGTTGCATGTTCGGCAGCCAGTAAAAAGAACAAGATAACCAACGTAGCAAAAACAACTTGCAGGGCACGGTTTAGTTTTAAAGTGCCAATAAAAAGGAACAAGGTAAAAATGCCCCAGAGTGCCAGGTAAGCGCACATGGCGCTATCGGATGCTGCGGCGCCCCACCCTAATTTTGGCATAATAATTAAACCTGCCAGCGAGATCCAGAAAAATCCATAGGAGGTAAATGCAGTTAAACCAAAAGTATTATTCTTTTTCGATTCAATGTACCCGGCAATCACCTGGGCCAGGCCGCCGTAAAAAATACCCATCGCCAGTATCATCGAATTAAGCGGAAAGAAACCCGCATTATGCAGATTTAATAAAACGGTAGTCATACCAAAGGCGCAGAGACCGAGCGGGGCAGGGTTGGCAATGCCATCTTTTGCCGGAACAGGTGTTGTTGGAATCATGATTTTAAAGGGTTTAAATTGGTTTTTAATGCAATTTAGATTAATGAATTGCATTTAGCAATTTTTTTTATAAAACGGATCAGTAAATTAGCGGTGACAAGGGCAAACAAATTCAATAGGAGGTGAGATGGAGCAATTTCATTTGTAAAGGAAAAAGTTTTTAAATCTTTTTTTACCCTCTTTCCCGCTTGCGGAAGAGAGGATCGAACAGCGCAGCGCATTCGGGGTGAGTAAACTGTGCGCCATTCATTTGCGTTAATGCCGCTTTCCATAGTTTACTCACCCGGTCTTTGCTTCGCTCGACCACCCTCTCTTTGCCTGCGGCAGAAAGAGGGTAAAAAAAAGTACTTTTTCTTTAATTAATGTGGCAAATTAGGGTTATTTTGATGTGTTTCCCCTTTAAATTCAATAGTTATCTATGCAAAAATTAGTATTGCTTCGCCACGGCGAAAGTATATGGAACAAAGAAAACCGCTTCACCGGCTGGACTGATGTCGACCTCTCGGAAGAAGGGTTTAACCAGGCCAAAAACGCCGGACAATTATTAAAAAAACATGACTTTAGTTTTGATATTGGATTCACATCTGTTTTAAAACGGGCCATAAAAACCCTTGATATTGCGCTGGAAGAGGTAGATAATTTGTGGATACCTGTTCAAAAATCGTGGCGGTTGAATGAGCGTTTCTATGGAGCGCTGCAGGGATTTAATAAGTCAGAAACTGCTGCCAAATACGGTGCGGAACAGGTCCAGAAATGGCGCCGGGACCCGCACGAACATCCGCCGGCTATTGCAAAAAGTGATGAACGCTATCCCGGGAAAGACCCTCGTTATAAAGATTTGACGGAGCGCGAACTACCGCTTACCGAAAACCTAACCGAAACTATGGAAAGGGTATTACCGTTTTGGAACGAATTTATTGTGCCAGTTATCCGCAAAGATGAAAAAGTCATAGTTTCAGCGCATGGCAACAGCCTGCGGGCATTGGTGCAGTATATTGATCATTTGTCTGACGAAGACTGTATTAAACTGGAAATCCCAACCGGCATTCCCTTAATTTATGAACTCGATGAAGAATTGAACGGGTTGAGGCATTATTATTTGGAGTGATAGGAGATAAAAGGTTAAGGGCGAAAGGTTAAAGGTAAAAGGTTTGGGAAAGTTCATCTTTCGCCTTTGACCGTTCGCCTTTCACACATCCTCACCCCATCGCTTTATTCAACGCAATAATCGCTCCTTCAAAATCTTCCCTTGCCACTAAAAATTGAATGTTCACCTTTCGCAGGGCAAATCCGGCGCTTTTAATATCAATACCATTATCGGCAAATGCAGCGGCTGACTTGGCCAGGAGGCCCGGCTGGTCCATATTGGTGCCTAAGAGACAAACCATCGCCATTTTTTCTACAGTGACTTTTTCATAGTTGTTTTCAAGCTCATGGATCAGTTTTTTGTTAAAATCCTTTTCCCAGATCACTATCGATATGCTGTTGGCGCTGGTCGCTTTAAAAGTGTAACTGATATTATACTTAGAAAATAGCTGCATGATCTGCAAATCACTGCCCACATTGCCCACCATCGAAGGGTCGTAAATATCAATCAGGATCACTTTATCTGTACCGGTAATTACTTCAACCCTTTTTGTTTTGCAAATATATTCCCTGGTGATCAGGGTGCCGGGGTGCTCAGGGTCGAATGTATTTTTTATACGGAGATTGATATTATTGATCTCCAAAGGCTTTGATGCTTTTGGGTGAATAGCTTCCATCCCGACATCCGCCAGCTGGTCGGCAACATCATAATTAGTGTTTCCAACCGGGTAACAATTATTAATGCCAACTAATTCAGGATCGGCAGTACATAAGTGGTATTCTTTATGAATAATTGCCTCATCCGGTTTAACTTCAACGGCAATTTTACTAAATGTAACTTCCGAGTAGCCGCGGTCGAACTCGCGCATAATGCCTTCCGTGCCTTTAGCATATCCTGTTGCTATACATATTGTATTTTCGAAATCAATCTTTTGCAGATCTTTTTTTATGCGTTGGTCAATAGTTAGCGACCTGGGGTCATCAAAACCACTCAAATCAACGAGCGTTGCATTGATACCGATGTTCTGCAAAATATTGCAGAAATTAAAAGCTGAATGGCTTTCTCCGATTGAGGCCAGTATTTCGCGTGCGGCCTGCAGTATCCCTTCCTTGCTTACATATCCAGATGCCAGGATGTTGGCGAGGTTATCAAGGTAAGCCCGCGCATCATTTATTCTTTTCTCGATAAACTGGTCCGCTTCCGCTATATTTAATCCAAGATTTTCATAATTCTTGTTGATTTGTTTTAGCTTGAAAATAAGGCCGCTTAATGGTTTATGAAAGTCTTTATAATTGGCAAGCCGGTGATAAACACCCGGTTCCCTTGTTTTTTTATTTTCGAGCAGCAGGTTAGTAACCCCCGAAAATGCTGATACTACAAAAATGCGGTTATAGAGTTGTTTTCCGCTACGCTCAAAAAGAATGATGTTTTTTATGACATCGCTTAATGCGGTCATGGATGTACCGCCAATTTTTTCTACTGTTAACATTTTTTTATTTTAGGGAGATTAGAGGCTGGAGGTTAGAGATTAGTCCGAAAACAGAAAAATTTCCATTCCGCAATTGGCATCCCGACTTCCGCATTTCAACTGATCTCCAACCTCTAATCTCTATTCAACTTTCTTATACAGATCCCCCGCTTTTTCGGCAGAAAGCTTAATTCCTTTTATCATTGCCGAACTAAAACCATTGTGCTCCATTTCGTTTAAACCGGCAATTGTACAGCCGCTTGGCGAAGTTACCTTGTCAATTTCCTGTTCGGGATGGGAGGAAAGCTGTAATAGCAGATCGGCTGCGCCCTTAGCGGTTTGGGCGGCCATTTTCAACGCATCGTGCGCATGGAAACCAATTTCGGTACCACCCTGCGAAGCGGCACGGATAGATCGTAAAAAGAAAGCGATACCACAGGCGCAAAGGGCGGTAGCCGAGGTCATTAATTCCTCATTGATTTGTATCGTCATACCAACGGTTTCAAAAAGCGACCGTACAAAATTAATATTCTTCGTTGTGCCGTTATCGGTTGCTATACAGGTCATTGATTGCCCGATTGCTATTGCTGTATTTGGCATAGCGCGTATGATCTGTACATTTAAATCAAGCTGTGTACGTATATCCCCGCAGCTTACCCCCGAAACAACAGATATAAGCAGCTGCTTTTCAGGTTTTATGGATGGCCTTATCTCATCCAATAACTTGTTTAATTGCTGGGGCAATACTGCCAATACAATAAAATCGGCCTTCCTTACCGCCTTAAGGTTATTATCTGTTGTATGATAACCTTCTTCAGCTAATCCCGACAATGCCGTTATATTTCTGCGCGTAAGTGAAATTTGCTGTGGCTTGCATATTCCCGATTTTACGAGGCCTTTAGCCAGCGACAAGCCAATATTGCCGCTGCCCAATATGGCTATATGTTGTTGTAAATTCATAGATTTTCAGTTAAACGTGTTCCAAATGGTTTATTCTTTTTTAAGTTGCCCAGGTCGTCCGAATGGCCGATAATTACCGACTTAACGCCGCATGATATTGCTGAAAAGGCATTATCCATCTTCGGCAGCATGCCGCTGTGTATAATTTGCGAAGCTTTTAATTCTTCATAACTTTTATGATCAATTTTATTTAACAGCGTGCTTTCATCATTAATATCTTTTAATACACCCTTTTTCTCGAAACAATAAATAAGGGTAGTATCATACATTTTAGCCAGGGCGACAGCTAATGCCGAGGCAATTGTATCGGCATTCGTGTTCAATAACTGGCCTTCGCCGTCATGGGTTAGTGCACAAAAAACTGGTGTAAACCCTGCGTACATCAGGTTGCTAATGCTTTGCGGATTAATAGAATTATCATCAATATCACCGACAAAGCCATAATCAATGGTTTTCACCGGCCGTTTTTTTGTGCGTATAAAATCGCCATCGGCGCCGGTAAGGCCGATGGCGTTATTGCCAAAACGCTGTAATTGGGCTACAATATTTTTATTAATGAGCCCGCCGTAAACCATGGTCACAACCCTTAATGTTTCAATATCAGTTATCCTGCGGCCATCGACTAATTTGGTTTCAACGCCCAATGTTTCCGAAATCTGCGTAGCGACTTTGCCACCCCCGTGCACAAGTATCTTATAACCATTTAAAGCTGTGAAATCTTTTAAAAAACGATACAGACTTTCAGAATTATCGATAACATTTCCGCCTATTTTTATAACATACAGGTTCATAGCGGCCTTGGCCTTGCTCGCTTGAGTTGAAACCGTATCATTTTTGCTCATATCAGCGCTTTTATAAACAATTTGAATATGAAATCCTTCTATTATATACCGATTTTGGCTAAAAATAGTAAAAAACAGCCTGTTTTTATAAATAAATGGTTATTTATTGGTTATTTGGCGAATTAGTTGATTAAGTGAGTAGTGAGTAGTGAGTCGTGAATGGTGACTAGTGAGTGGTGAAAGGCGAAGTGAAACCGGCGGCCTACTGCTATTTGCCTACTGCCAACTCCCTACTCACCACTCACTTGATCAACTTAATCAACCACTCACTTAATAAACGAAAGATTACGTATAATTGGAATTTATATGCATCTATGTTTACAGTCGCAACCCAGCATCAAAATCGGAAATCAAAACCAAGGGTAGTAATCGTGGGAGGTGGTTTCGGCGGATTACAAGTTGCAAAAAAATTAAAAAACGCACCGGTTGATGTACTGATGCTTGATAAACATAATTATCATACTTTTCAGCCCTTGCTTTATCAAGTCGCAATAGGCTCGTTAGAAGCTGATTCCATTGGCTTTCCTATTCGGAGAATATTTATAAAACAAGATAATTTCAGCTTTAATATGGCCGAAGTGCAAATGATCAATCCTGAAAGCAATACCCTCGACACCAATATCGGCACAATTCATTATGATTACCTGGTGATTGCCACCGGCTCGAACACTAATTTTTTTGGCAATAAAGAGACCGAACATTTTGCCATGCCGATGAAAAATATTCCGGAAGCATTAAATATAAGAAGCCTGATCCTACAAAACCTGGAGACTGCTTTAGTTACCAGCGACCAGCGGGAGAAATTTGCGCTGATGACGTTCGTAGTTGTTGGAGGAGGGCCCACCGGCGTCGAACTATCGGGGGCGATAGCGGAGATGAGGCATTTAATATTGATGAAGGATTACCATGGCCTGAGCAAATACGATATGCGGATTTACCTGGTTGAAGGTAAAGACAGGTTACTGGCAGCTATGTCGCCTATGGCATCAGCAAAAGCTAAAGAATTTCTAAGCAAAGGGGATGTTATCATTTATAACAACGCACATGTGGAAAGCTATGACGGCTTTTATTTAAAAATTGATAACGGCAAGACCATAAAGACCCGCAATGTATTATGGGCGGCGGGGGTAAAAGGAGAAATACCGGAGGGTATGCCCGCTGATGCTCTTGCAAAAGGGAACCGGTTATTTGTAGACCAAATAAACAGGGTAGAGGGCTGTGAAAACATTTTTGCAATTGGTGATGTTTCGGCTATGATTACCAACGAAACCCCGAACGGCCTGCCCGGTGTTGCACCTGTTGCCATACAACAAGGGAAAGCACTTGCCAAAAACCTGGTACATTTAATAAAAGGCGAACCAACGGAGCCTTTTAAATATCGTGATAAAGGCTCATTGGCTACCATAGGCCGTAATAAAGCGGTAGCCGACCTGGACAGATTCCATTTCCAGGGATTTTTTGCGTGGCTGTTATGGGGTTTGGTGCACATCATGTCGCTGGCTGGTTTTGCCAACAAAGGCATCGTATTGCTTAGATGGGCTATGAATTATCTTACAAAAAATAGTGATAACAGATTGGTAGTTAGGTATTTTAATACGCAAACGAGAATGACGGAGGTGGAGTCGAGGTAGTTGATTGGGTTGATTAAGTTAGATTGAGTTGATTAAGTTATAAACCACTCACTCAATCAACTATTCACCTAATCAACCTTTTAACGATTTCATGTACTCAGCAATTTCCCTCTCGTTTGTATTTTCGGCATCATCTAATTCATTAATAATGTTTTCCCGTTCTTTTTCGGTGCGGTTCTGGCTTAATTTTGCTTTGGCCTGCAGGTCATCAACTACCATTTCAAAAGCGACAATTCCTTTCATCATTTTTTGTTTGTAATCATCGGGCAGGCTGTTCCATTGTTTTAAATAACCGGCATCGTAATATTTGATCATTTCTTTCAACAATGCCATTTTATTTTCTTCGCCGTCCAATAAAAAGCATTTGCCATACGCGTGTACCGCAAGATAATTCCAAGTGGGTACATTTTGCTCTTTTTCGTAATTGCTGGGAGAGATATAAGCGTGCGGTTCAGTAAATATCACCAAAGCATTATTGTTTATAATATCGGATGATTGCGGATTAGCTTTTGCAAAATGGGATGACAGAATAATTTTATCTCCTTTTTCTTTTATTAAAAAGGGGAGGTGAGTAGCAACTGGTAAACCATCTTTAACCGATATGATAGTAGCAAAACTATAACGCTGCATAAAGCGGATGGCATCCTGCATGTCTTCGAATTTATTGAACGATGGGATATACATTTTGTGAAATTAGTGAATAGTTGATTAAGTTTATTAGGTGAGTAGTTATATTGCGAATACCAACTCAATCAACCACTCTCTTAATCAACCAATTTCCCCCTCCAGCATCCGCTTCAAAACCGCCTGCGCCGCCCAAACACGGTTTGCTGCTTCATGGATCACAATAGAGTTTTCCCCATCCAATATCTCTGCTGATAATTCTAAATTACGCCTTACCGGCAAGCAATGCATTATTTTTGCTTTATTACTGATCTTCAGTTTATCGTTTGTAAGCATCCAGTCTTCATTACCAGGCAGTATCTTACCATAAGGCTCATAAGCCGACCAGTTTTTTACATAGATGAAATCTGCATCGGCTAAAGCTTTGTCCTGGTTATGGGTGATGGTTGCCCCTTGCGTGAAATCAGTACAAAGCTCATAGCCTTTCGGGTGAGTTATTGTAAAATCAACATCTGCTCTGCACATCCACTCAGCAAATGAATTGGGGACTGCTTGCGGCAATGGCTTTATATGCGGCGCCCAGGTTAATACAACCTTTGGCCGGTTGCGGGTTTTTAATTCTTCAATAGTTACTAAATCGGCCAGGCTTTGCAACGGATGGCGTGTGGCAGATTCGAGGCTCACTACTGGTACATCGCAAAATTGCACAAACTTATTAAAGATCGTTTCATTGTAATCTTCTTCTCGGTCTTTAAGTCCGGGGAAAGAACGTACGCCAATAATATCTGCATATTGTCCCATAACCGCAGCGGCTTCACGGATGTGCTCTACAGTATTGCCGTTCATAATAACATCATCCTTTAGCTCCAATGCCCATCCTTCTTTGTCCATGTTCAGCACCATTACATTCATGCCGAGATTAAGCGCTGCCTTTTGGGTGCTCATACGGGTACGCAGACTTGGATTCAGGAAAACAAGCGCTATGGTTTTATTCTGCCCTAAATGCTTAAAGGCATATGGGTTTTGCTTAAGCTGCAATGCTTCCGCAACAATAGCTTTAATATCCGCTACATCGTGTACTGAAGAAAATTGTTTCATAGGCCCCAAACCCCTAAAGGGGCTTTAAAAAGTTAAATTATGTTAACATTGCTGCAAAAGCTTCTAAAAATCTATCGGCATGTGTTTTTGTCAGGTTCAACGCCGGTAATAGTCTTACCACATTCGGTTTTGCCTCACCCGTAAAAATATGGTGCTTAAACAATAAATCTTTACGTACATGTGCTAATTCAGCCGGCAACTCGATGCCAATCATTAACCCACGGCCACGCACTTCTTTTACCTGTTTGAATTTTTTAAGTTCGGCTATTAAATAGCCGCCAACTTCCGCCGCATTTTGCATCAGGTTGTCCCGTTCCATTACTTCCAATACGGCTAAGCCGGCGGCACAGGCTAAATGGTTACCTCCAAATGTAGTTCCCAGCATACCATAAGCAGGTTTTATTTTGGGCGATATGATGATTCCTCCAACCGGAAAGCCGTTGCCCATGCCCTTAGCCATCGTATAAATATCGGCATTTATCGCGGCAAAATCATGCGAAAAGAATTTGCCTGTCCGCCCGTATCCGCATTGGACAGAATCTGCTATAAAAACAGCATTATTGATGTCACATAATGCGCGTATTTTTTGTAAAAAGCTTTCCTTTGCTACCTGTATTCCGCCAACACCTTGTATCCCTTCAATAATTACTGATGAAATTTCATTAGCCGCAAAAGCCTGCTCTAGTGCAGCTTCATCGCACCATGGCACAAAGATGACGTTATCTGTTTCGTTAACCGGGGCGACTATCTTACGATTATCTGTAACTGCGACCGCCAGCGAAGTCCGCCCATGAAACGATCCGCTAAATGCGATCACCTTCTTTTTACCATTATAAAATGAGGCAAGTTTTAGGGCGTTCTCGTTAGCCTCAGCGCCAGAATTGCAAAGAAACAGTTGGTAATCTTCCTTACCTGAAACACGCCCAAGCTTTTCGGCCAATTGCTTTTGTATCGGTATCTCAACAGAATTTGAGTAAAAGCCAATCTGGTGCAGTTGATCCTCTAGTCTTTTAACGTAGTGAGGATTGGTATGGCCGATTGAAATAACAGCATGGCCACCATAAAGGTCCAGATATTCCTGGCCTTTATCGTCATAAACCAAACTGCCAACACCTTTTACAATGTTTATTGGATTGATAGGATATACGTCGAATAGTTTCATTTCATTGGAGGTGAAAGGTAAAAGGCGAAAGGTAAAAGGTTTTCATTCGCCCCGTAAAAATTTTATAAAGGCAATTAACATAGCTTTCACTTCATTAATCGCATTGTTTACATTATCGTAAAGTTCTTGTGTAATAAATCCCATGTCATAAATCAAAAAGCAGGTATATTCTACTTCATGGGCCGAACCTAAAGCATTGTCCAAATAATGGGCAAAATCCTTATTTGAATTCTTACCACATCCTTCCACAATATTCAGTGGAATTGAATAGGTTGATCGTCGTAATTGATTTGTTAATGCAAATCGTTCATCAACGGGCATAATAGGTAAAACATCCGCATAAATTTGCTTTGTCAATAAATGCGATTTTCCCCAAATATCAAGTTTCTTATAATCTCTCATTTTTACCTTTTACCTTTCGCCTTTCACCTAACTCAAAACCCTGTCGCCTTTAATCGCAATCCAGATTTTTCATCCAAACCAAACATCAAATTCATGTTTTGCACGGCTTGCCCTGAGGCTCCTTTTAACAGGTTATCTAATATACTGACGATCAGTAATTTATTTCTGTGTTTCTTTACTTGCAAAAAGCATTTATTGGTATTAACTATTTGTTTTAGATCAATATCGTGATGGGTAACGTGTGTAAAAGGATGCTCTGCATAAAAATGCTGATACAGCTTTAATGCTTCTGCTTCTGTAAGGTCACTATCAGTATAGATTGACGCAATTATGCCTCTTGTAAAATCTCCCCGATAAGGAATAAAATTAATTGCTTTATCAAAACCAGGCTGCAATTGTTTTAGCGACTGCCCAACCTCATTTAAATGCTGGTGCTCAAATGCCTTATAAACAGAAAGGTTGTCATTACGCCAGGTAAAGTGGGTGGTACCAGATAAGCTTTGCCCGGCGCCTGTTGAACCGGTAGTCGCGGTGATGTGCACTTCGTTTTTCAACAAACCTTTTTCGGCAAGCGGCAATAACCCTAACTCTAAACAAGTGGCGAAACAACCCGGATTCGCAATGTTGTGTGCTTGTTTAATGGCTTCACGGTTTAACTCCGGCAACCCGTAAACAAAGCTTTTTGCTTTATATTTTGCGCTTTGGGCTAATCTAAAGTCCTGGCTAAGGTCTATGATTTTGATATGGTCAGGAATTGGGTTTGGCTCAAGAAACTTTCTGGCATCTCCATGCCCAAGACAAAGAAAGACCACATCTATATTGTAAGCCAGTTCAGCGGCAAACTTCAAATCGGTGTCACCAAAAAGATCAGTATGAACCTCATAAACATGTTTTCCCGCGCTGCTTGTGCTATGTACAAAAGCAATTTCAACATTG
This sequence comes from Mucilaginibacter sp., assembly GCA_036758125.1. Lineage (GTDB taxonomy): Bacteria > Bacteroidota > Bacteroidia > Sphingobacteriales > Sphingobacteriaceae > Mucilaginibacter. The sequence goes on along the minus strand of DAIOXE010000005.1, from coordinate 5,954 downwards.
GGATGGTTTATTAAGATACGCAGCATTTCGCCGCCGGTATATCCGGCCCCGCCTACTATTCCCGCTAAAATCTTACCCCCCCCGCCCCCTAAAGGGGGCGCTTTATAAGCGTATTTACTATTTGTTGTCTCCATAATTCTTTAATTTGTTATAATCAAAAACTCCCCCTTCAGGGGGTTGGGGGGTTAACCTTATGATAGATCATAACCTGGTTTCCAAAAATTTTTGAGAAACCTTTCACATCCTCACCGGTCCATGCGTTGTTCATCTCGCCATAGGTACCAAATTTATTAGACATCAGATCATGCGATGATTCGATGCCTATAACCTGGAAACGATATGGATGCAATTGTACAAATACTTTTCCGCTCACGTTTTTCTGGGTATCGGTTAAAAACGCCTCGATGTTGCGCATCACCGGATCATGAAACTGGCCTTCATGCAGCCAGTTACCATAAAATGTAGAAAGCTGGTCTTTCCATGATAACTGCCATTTGGTTAATACGTGTTTTTCAAGTGTATGATGCGCCTTAATAATGATCATCGGCGCAGCAGCTTCAAAGCCGACACGTCCTTTTATACCGATAATGGTATCACCAACATGTATATCCCTGCCAATGCCATAGGGTTGCGCAATGGCCTGCAGCGCCTGTATAGCCTTGGTTGGATGACTGTACTTCTCCTCATCAATACCAATTAACTCGCCTTTTTCAAAAACCAATTCCAAATTTTTAACTTCTGAGGAGGTAACCTGGGTTGGCCAGGCCTCTTCGGGTAGTCCTAAGTTGGAAGTTAAGGTTTCCTTGCCGCCAACGGAAGTACCCCAAATACCTTTATTGATAGAGTATTTATTTTTTTCGAAATTCATTTCCACGCCGTGATCCTTCAGGTATTGTATCTCTTCTTCGCGGCTTAATTTCAAATCACGGATCGGGGTAATGATCCCCACTTCAGGAACCAGGATGTTGAAGATCATATCAAAACGCACCTGGTCGTTACCGGCGCCCGTGCTGCCATGGGCCACAAATTCGGCGCCGATCTCTTTAGCGTAATTAGCAATAGCCGTTGCCTGGCTTACGCGCTCGGCGCTTACGGAAAGGGGATAGGTGTTGTTTTTTAAAACATTACCATAGATTAGAAAACGAATACAGGTATTATAAAAATTTTCTGTATCGTCCACTACATGGTGCGAAGTAACGCCCATTTTATAAGCACGTTCTTCAACGCCCTTAAGTTCTTCATCGCTAAAGCCGCCTGTGTTCACAATAACAGAATGCACTTCGTAACCTAAATCTTGGGTCAGGTAAATACAACAGAATGACGTGTCTAAACCTCCACTATACGCTAAAACTACTTTTTTCTTCATTTCTTTTAAGGTGAATGGTAAAAGGCGAAAGGTAAAAGGTTATTCGCCCCTTAAAAATTTTATAAAAGCAATTAACATAGCCTTTACTTCGTTAATTGCACTATTTATAATATTGTAAATATCTCTTGAAATATATCCAAGATCATGAATCAAATAACAAGTATATTCAACTTCGTGCGCTGAGCCTAAAGCATTATCCAAATAGTGAGTAAAGTCTTTATCTGAATTTTTGCCACATCCTTCCACAATATTTAGCGGAATCGAATAGGTAGATCGTCGTAGTTGATTTGTTAGAGTAAATCTCTCATCAATGGGCATAATAGGTAAAACATCAGCATATATTTGCTTTGTCAACAAATGCGATTTTTTCCAAACATCAAGTTTTCTATAATCTCTCATTTTTTACCTTTCGCCCTTTACCTTTCGCCTTTCACCTAAAGATGATTCTGGCCTATTGTTTTTTTTATCGCATTCTCAATGCGCTCCAGTAAGGTCGCTTTATGAGTGACCTTCTTTATTTTATCCTCGTATTCCTTCTGCTTTTCGGCAGGATCAAACAGCATTGCAGTGCACATGCAATTTTTGCGGCCCTTACTGGTAAGTATATCATAATTAACGCAGCTTTTGCAGCCCGCCCAAAAATCTTCGTCCTGGGTAAGTTCCGAATAGGTAACCGGTTCGTAGCCGAGATCTGAATTTATCTTCATTACTGCAAGCCCTGTGGTTAGCCCGAATATTTTAGCATCAGGATATTTTTCGCGGGAAAGTTTAAAAATGCGTTCTTTAATAGCTTTTGCCAGGCCTTCTTTTCTGAACCGGGGACTAACGATCAAACCGGAATTGGCTACGAAATCTCCATGGCTCCAGGTTTCTATGTAACAAAAACCAGCCCATGTGCCATCTTTATGAAAAGCGATAATCGCCTTGCCTTCCAGCATTTTATTGGCAACATATTCGGGCGAGCGCTGGGCTATACCTGTGCCGCGCGCTTTTGCCGATTCGGCCATTTCGTCACAAATAAGCTGGGCACAATCTACATCAGCAGCACTTGCAACACGTATATCAAAATCTTGTATGGTCATTGAAATAGAAAAATTATCTTTAAATTGCTTATTACAGCGTTAAATAATCGGATGATCTTTGGCTGGGGGCGACGCAAAATATTGCGCATTTACGTCGTTTTTGAGTTAGAGAAAACGGGCAAATCAAACCCTTGGCATATAAGGCCTTCGTCGGGATGGGGAAAATAAGGCAACAGTTAAAACCCATGCAGCAGCAACCGGAGCAAATATTGCTCTGATCATTGGCTTATTTAAGCTTTGCTGGTTCATTTTAGAGGTGTTTTTATTGTTTTTTAAATTTGGTGCAAATTATTGCATTAATTTTTACTTATGCAAGAAAAAAGTGAATTAGTTTATTGGTTGATGGAGTTGATTAGGTGAGTGGTTGGATGATCGGCACTATTAACCACTCACTTAATAAACTTAATCAACCATTCACATCTTCTCCACAATATCCCCCACAATCATATCGGCATGTACCCGCGAATTTTCAATGAACCATAAATGCGTATCCATACCTCCGCAAACTACACCGGCAAGGTACAAACCCGGTAAGTTAGTTTCCATTGTTTCAGGATTGTAATCAGGGATGAATTTGTCTTGGGTTAATCTAATGCCCATTTTTTTCAGGAATTCAAAATTTGGCCGGTAACCTGTCATAGCCATTACAAAATCATTGCGGATAGTTATCAGGCCTTCAGATGTTTCAATATCAACCTCCTGTTCGCGGATAGCTTTTAAATTTGAATTAAAATAAGCTTTGATGCTGCCTTCTTTTATCCGGTTGAGTATATCTGGCCTTACCCAATATTTTACCCTGTGACTGATCTCTGCATCGCGGATAACCAGGGTTACTTCCGCCCCCTTGCGGTAGGTTTCTAACGCTACGTCGATAGCCGAATTGCTTGAACCTACCACGACCACCCTTTGCATGGAGTAATAATGGGGGTCTTTATAATAATGCATTACTTTCGGCAGGTCCTCGCCGGGGATATTGAGTTTTACCGAAATGTCATAAAACCCGGTCGACAAGATCACATTTTTAGCCTGGTAAGTAGTTTTAGCAGTTGTGATAGTAAAAATATCGCCATCTTTTTTTACGCCGGTTACCTCTTCAAATAAATTTATGGGTAAATGATTGGATGTTGCTACACGCCTGTAATACTCCAATGCTTCTGCCCGGTTTGGTTTATTGCTGATGGTGACAAAGGGTATGCCTCCAATTTCCAGTTTTTCGGAAGTTGAAAAAAAGGTCATCGTGGAAGGATAATTATATAATGAATTAACGAGGCAACCTTTTTCAACGATCAAAAAGCTAAGATTTGCTTTTTGTGCCGCAAGTCCGCAGGCTATACCAATGGGGCCGCCGCCTATGATGAAAATATCGAGCATTTGGCGAAGATAGTGATTAGTGATTGGAGATTAGAGGTTAGGAAGGATTAGGGAATAACGAATATTGCATAATGAATTTAGAATGATAAAGAAGCCTGTTACCTATAAGGCTATAATCGATGAGGACGATATTAAGTATTATTTCTTTAGTCGGTCGAAGATATACAGGTCCATCTTGTTGTTGACGATGCAAATGAAACCGGAAAAATCACTATTGTCAAAGGGGCTTATTGACGTTTCATTATAACTGAAATTATCATAGCCAGTCTCCGATAGGCCCAGCTTAGTTAAATCGTATAACCGAATCAACTTGTTGTTTTTAATGCTATCTATCCAAACAGAAGATGAATGTAAAAAAGGTCTGTATTCTATAATATATAATATAGAATTATTAAACTTAAAACTTCCTGCACAGGTCGCTTCAAGGGTGTCAATAAGTTTTTCGACACCTTTGCTCGAATAACTCTCTTTATTGGATATCCCTTTAGCTTTCAACGAATCTGAAAGGTAAAGCGGAATTCGATTTCTATGCAATTTCAACTTCGTTGGATCTCTAACATTAAAAATCGTTGTGAACCCTACGCCATGAAGCAATGATGCCGTAACATTATAATAATCAGGCCGTTTAATGACATTTACCGCACATGTACATTCGCTCTCATATATTTTGGATGTCTTTTTATTTGTAAAATATATTGTGCCTCCCCATTCGCCGGAGCAAGTATTTGAAATTAAATATTCATCATCCTGAAATATTAGGGTGCCCGGATAAATATGCTTTTTGAAACGATAGCGCTTCCATTTTTTCTTTTGTAGATCAAGAGAATAACTTCGAAATTTATCCTGATAACCTTCAGTACCGACTACCACATTATTAATAACCTTTAGTTTCTCAAAATAATAATCTGTAGAGTATTTATTTATGGATGAATCTATCTGGCTGGAATTTGAGTCAACAAAAAACAATTTCTCGTCTTCATCAAGACAAAGAAACCGCTTATCAAATGGAACAACAGATTTAATGCTGATGTTTTGTTTGAACCTATGAATAGACGCCACTATATCGTCATTCACAATAGTTTGACTATGTGCAATCAAACTGAAAAATACTGCAATCGGGAACAAAATATAGGTGAAAGGCCTATTCGTCATAAACTATGCTGCTAAGATGAGCTAAGTTAATATAAAATAGCGAGTCGGCAGAACGACCAAACTATAAAGGCACAAAAAAAGGGTAAGCTACTTTTATCGCGCCGCTCAACTCTCTACCCTTGCTGCGTTCCCACCCTGGGGGAGTTCAAGAGGAGCTGGCCGTAAAAGACTTACCCCGCCGCAAAGATATAAAAACCTTTGTTTTTGGGTTAATAAATTTATTAAAAAAGGTTGGGAGGTTGGTTATAAGTTGATTAGGTTGATTAAGTGAGTGGTAAAAATCTATTCAACTTAATCAACAACTCACCCAATCAACCTAATCAACCACTAATTAAAACATTTCCTTCAACCTATTTGTAAAAAATAATTCTTTGTATACCCGCCATTCGCAATACTCAACGTAGGTTTCCCTATGCAATATGGTTAAACTATTGGTCATAAAGGTTTCTGACAATATCCTATTCTCAAAATGCGGCCAAAGTTTATTAAAGGAAGTTACCGGAATATTTTTGGCGATAGCAATATGCGGCATAAAGTCTTTAACCTTAATGCCCATCTGATTTGTTAGTAATTTGAACCAGTTATCCGCGTGGACTGTTCCCTCAACTACCGCATAAATCGTTTTGGCGGTTTGACCATGACTAAAAAAACTAAATCCATTTATCTGCAGTTCAACCGGCGGCATAGTGCTTAACCTTTTAGCCATTTGATCAATAGCCGGTTTTACTAAATGCGGATTGCACCTGGTCTGATGGGTTATTGTAATCTGCGGGGTCTTATACATTCCTTCAAAATGTCCTATAATATTTACTGATGCGCGTTTATACCGGCTGATCTCCTTAATTATACTTTCAGGCGGGGTAATGACCATTAAATAATCAGCATAGGTTACCATGGACTAAGATTTTTAGGATTTGGTGATTATAGGATTGAATTATAGATGTAAAAAGGGTTAATACTAAAAGCCGCAGTAAATCTTATCA